>CAVPMM010000013.1:0-125744 GCA_963706525.1 uncultured beta proteobacterium
TCCTGGCTCTTGATGCGTGCCGGCGTGGCCGCCGGCTTTTCGGCGGATGCGGCGGCCGCTGGTCCGGTCGCGGTTTCGTGCGGAATCACTCGATGCATGACGTGTCGTTTTATAAATGAGAACAATTCTTATTTACATTATTCCTTATCCGGATCGGGTTGGCAAGATTTTTCGGCGCGTCAAAAGATAGCCGGGCCAGCATTTGGCCAGGCGGCTGTTGTACAGCGGGCTACGAGAAGGAGATCATCGAGCAGGGCGGCAGTCTTTGCTTGCCGCGCTGCAATTCAGGAGGCGGGGTTCAGCCCGGATGGCAGGCTGCCGCGGCGGATTCGATCACGCCGCCGCCCAGGCATACCTCGCCGTCGTACAGCACTGCCGACTGTCCCGGCGTCACCGCCCATTGCGGGTACGGCGAATTCCAGCCGGAACGAGCCGGCGCCGGCGGCGCCGAAGCGTGCAGGCGACATCGCTCTGGCGATAGCGCGTCTTGGCCGACAGCGGCCCGGCTGGCGGCGGCCGGCCGGCGACCCAGCTGACCTGGCTGGCGTCCAATGCGTCCGACAGCAGCCATGGATGGTCGTGTCCCTGCACCACGTACAGCGTGTTGGTGGCCATGTCTTTGCCGGCGACATACCAGGGGTCGCTGTCGCCGGCGCTGTTGCGATGCGCCTTCATGCCGCCCAGGCCGATGCCCTTGCGCTGGCCGAGCGTATAGAAACTCAGGCCGACGTGCTGGCCGACCGTCGCGCCGTCCGCGGTCTTCATCGGCACCGGCCTGATACGACAGGTAGCGGTTCAGGAATTCGCGGAACGGCCGTTCGCCGATGAAGCAGATGCCGGTCGAATCCTTCTTGCGGGCGTTCGGCAGCTGCAGACGCTCGGCGATCTGGCGCACTTCGGTCTTGTGGATTTCGCCGAGCGGGAACAGGGTCTTCGACAGTTGCGCCTGATTCAGCCGGTGCAGGAAATAGCTTTGGTCCTTGCTGGCGTCGACCGCCTTCAACAGCTGGAAAGCGCCGTCGACCTCGCGCACGCGCGCGTAATGGCCGGTGGCGATGTGGTCGGCGCCGAGCTGCATCGCGTGGTCGAGGAAGGCCTTGAACTTGATTTCGGCATTGCACAGCACGTCCGGGATTCGGCGTGCGGCCGGCCTGGTATTCGCGCAGGAATTCGGCGAACACGCGGTCCTTGTATTCGGCCGCGAAGTTGACCGCTTCGATGTCGATGCCGAGCACGTCGGCCACGCTGACCGCGTCGATCCAGTCCTGGCGCGTCGAGCAGTATTCGTCGTCGTCGTCGTCTTCCCAGTTCTTCATGAACAGGCCGACCACTTCGTAGCCCTGCTGCTTCAGCAGCCAGGCCGATACCGAGGAATCGACGCCGCCCGACATGCCGATGACCACCTTTTTCCTGGAACTCATTTGAACATCGCAAGAAGATTGGGAACAGCGCTGGCCGCGGGCAGGGGGCCGATGACATCCGGATGGGTGTACAGCAAGGACAGCGGGGCCCGCTTGCCGGCCAGGTAGTCGTCCACGCAGCGCAGGACCAGCGAGCTGCGGTGCTTCTCTTCGCAGGCAAGCAATTCCTCGCGTGTCATCCATACCGTGCGCAGGATGCCCTCATCGAGCGGCCGGTCATGGGCGGCGCCCAGCTCGCCGGCGAAGGCGAAGCGCAGATAAGTCACTTCCTGGCCGGTGCGCGAAGACAGGTAGCGCGACATGTACATGCCCACCAGCGCGGTCGGCGTGAAGTCGTACGCTGCTTCTTCCATGGTTTCGCGCGTCACCGCCTGTTCCAGCGATTCCTGGGGATCGAGATGGCCGGCCGGCTGATTGAAGCGTATGCCGTCGCTGGTTTCTTCTTCGACCAGCAGGAAGCGGCCATCGCGTTCGATGATGGCAGCGACCGTGACCGAAGGTGTCCAAACTGGAGAGCTCATGGCTTTCGTGCTGTGCGATCCATCACGGCGCCTAGGCGGGCGATGTGTCGGCGGGGTTTTTTGAAAGAGCGCCATTTTACCGTGGCAGCCGCATTGGCGCGGCAAGCGGCCTTATGCTGCAAAGCGAACGGCATCCCGTGATTGTTTCAGCGAATCGGCCGATGCGATTGATCAATAGCAATCGCCAGCGAACAATTGGGGAAAAATTTAAAGGAAACGCTGCCAATTTCGCGGGATTTTCTCGAAATTCGGTTCAGGAAGATGATGCGTTACCGTCTTTTGGGGCTTTTTCGGTTCGATTCCGGCCTGTGACGGGGTAAGTTTGCTGTAAGATTCCGCTGGCACTGTTTTTTGGAGAAGTACATGCAACGCATCATGCTGCGCGCCAAGATCCATCGCGCGTCCGTTACTCAATGCGACTTGAATTACGAAGGTTCTTGCGGGATTGACGAAGATTTGCTGGAAGCGGCCGATATCCGGCCTTTCGAAAAAATCGAGTTATACAATGTGAACAATGGCGAGCGCTTCTCGACATATGCAATCAAGGGCAAGCGCGGCAGCGGCGAGATTTCGCTCAACGGCGCGGCGGCACGCCTGGCGCACTTGGGCGATCTGCTGATCATCTGCACCTACGCACCGATGAGCGGCGAAGAGGTGGAAAGCTATCAGCCAAAGATCGTTTTCGTCGATGACAAGAACAGGATGACGGGTCTGAAGAAATAAGGAATCCGCGGCCTTGCACAAGGCCGCGACGCATACCGAACGCGGAAACCCGATCCCGCTGCGTCCGCGAGGGCGCAGCGGGATCGCTGCCTTTACGGATAAGCCCCATGCCATGCCGGATATGCGGAAAAAATTAAATCAACCGAAGGGGGAACACCTATGGCTTTAGTGATTGGCATTCCCCGGGAAACCTATCCCGGCGAAAAGCGCGTGGCAACGGTGCCGGACGTGGTGGAAAAGCTCATCAAGCTGGGCTTTGCCGTCGCGGTCGAAACCGGCGCGGGCGACGCGGCGAACTTCGGCGACGACGCCTATCGCGCCGCCGGCGCCGAGCGTCGTGCCGACGGCGCCGCGAACTTGTGGGCCGGCGCGGACATCGTCTTCAAGGTGCGCGCGCCGGACGCCGAAGAAGTCGGACTCGATGCGCGAAGGCACGACGCTGATCTCCTTCATCTGGCCGGCGCAGAACCCGGAGCTGATGCAGCAGCTCGCCGCGAAGAAGGCGACCGTGCTGGCCATCGACGCGCTGCCGCGCCAGCTCTCGCGCGCGCAGAAGATGGACGCGCTGACCTCCATGGCCAGCATCAGCGGCTACCGCGCCGTCATCGAGGCCGCCAACGCCTTCGGCCGCTTCTTCAACGGCCAGATCACCGCCGCCGGCAAGGTGCCGCCGGCCAAGGTCTTCATCATCGGCGCCGGCGTGGCCGGCCTGGCCGCCATCGGCACCGCCGCCAACCTGGGCGCGATCGTGCGCGCCAACGACACGCGCGCCGAGGTGGCCGACCAGGTCAAGTCGCTGGGCGGCGAGTTCGTGCAAGGTCGACTACGAGGAAGAAGGCTCCGGCGGCGGCGGCTACGCCAAGGTGATGAGCGAAGGCTTCCAGCAGGCGCAGCGCGAGATGTTCGCGAAGCAGGCGAAGGAAGTCGACATCATCATCACCACCGCGCTGATCCCCGGCAAGCCGGCGCCGAAGCTGATCACCGCCGAGATGGTGCAATCGATGAAGCCGGGCAGCGTGATCGTCGACATGGCCGCCGAGCAGGGCGGCAACTGCGAGCTGACCGAGCCCGGCAAGGTCGTGGTCAAGCACGGCGTGACCATCATCGGCTACACCGACCTGGCGAGCCGCCTGGCCAAGCAGTCGAGCACGCTGTACGCGACCAACCTGTTGCGCCTGACCGAGGAGCTGTGCAAGACCAAGGACGGCAGTCATCAACGTCAACATGGACGACGACGCGATCCGCGGCCTGACCGTCATCAAGGATGGCGAAGTCACCTGGCCGCCGCCGCCGCCCAAGCTGCCGGCCGCGCCCGCCGCGCCAAGCCCGCCGCCGCGCCGCGCGCCGAAGCCGGCACGGCCACGGCGCGCCGAGCGCACCGATGTCGGCCACGCCGCATCGCCGTGCTGTTCGGCGTCGGCGCCGCGCTGTTCCTGCTGATCGGCGCTGTACGCGCCGGCGGCCTTCCTCGGCGCACTTCACGGTCTTCGTGCTGGCCTGCTTCGTCGGCTACATGGTGGTCTGGAACGTGACGCCCGCGCTGCACACGCCGCTCGATGAGCGTGACCAACGCGATTCGCAGCATCATCGCCATCGGCGCGCTGGTGCAGATCGCGCCGCCGCTCACCGGCGCCGGCGCCGACCGGCCGACGCAGCTGATCCGCTGGCTGGCGGTGGTCGGCATCGCGCTCACCGCGATCAACATGTTCGGCGGCTTCGCCGTGACGCGGCGCATGCTGGCGATGTTCCGCAAATAAGGAGACGCACGACCATGTCCGCGAGCCTCGCCACCGTCTCCTACCTCGGCGCGACCATCCTCTTCATCCTGAGCCTGGGCGGCCTCTCCAACCCGGAGACCGTCGCGCCGCGGCAACCTGTACGGCATGATCGGCATGGCGATCGCCGTGCTGGCCACCGTGCTTCGGCCCGCGCGTGACGGCCGCCGGCATCCCCTGGATCGTCGGCGCGCATGGTCGTCGGCGGCGCGATCGGCCTGTACGCGGCGCGCATCGTGCAAGATGACGCAGATGCCGGAGCTGGTCGCGCTGATGCACAGCCTGGTCGGCCTGGCCGCGGTGCTGGTCGGCTTCGCCAGCTACATCGATCCGGCGGCGTCGGCGGGCATTACGCGGCGCCGAGAAGACCATCCACGAGATCGAGATCTACGTCGGCATGCTGATCGGCGCGGTGACCTTCTCCGGCTCGCTGATCGCCTTCGGCAAGCTGTCGGCGCGCATCGGCGGCAAGCCGCTGCTGCTGCCGGCGCGCCACTGGCTCAACCTGGTCGGCCTGCTGGTCGTGATCTGGTTCGGCTGCGCAGTTCCTGCACGCGCGAGTCGATCGAGGCCGGCATGATGCCGCTGATCGTGATGACGGTCATCGCGCTGCTGTTCGGCGTGCACATGGTGATGGCGATCGGCGGCGCCGACATGCCGGTGGTGGTGTCGATGCTGAACAGCTACTCGGGCTGGGCGGCGGCGGCGACCGGCTTCATGCTGTCGAACGACCTGCTGATCGTCACCGGCGCGCTGGTCGGCTCGAGCGGCGCGATCCTGTCGTACATCATGTGCCGCGCGATGAACCGCAACTTCATCAGCGTCATCGCCGGCGGCTTCGGCGGCGGCGAGCGCCAAGCCGACGGCCAAGGGCGAGGCGCGCGCAGCCGGCGGGCGAAGTGGTCGCCGATCAGCGCGCAGGAGACCGCCGAGCTGCTGCGCGACGCGAAGAACGTCATCATCGTGCCCGGCTACGGCATGGCGGTGGCGCAGGCGCAGCACACCGTCTACGAGATCACCAAGCATGCTGCGCGAGCAAGGGCGTCAACGTGCGCTTCGGCATCCACCCGGTGGCGGGCCGCATGCCGGGCCACATGAACGTGCTGCTCGCCGAGGCGAAGGTGCCCTACGACATCGTGATGGAGATGGACGAGATCAACGAGGACTTCCCGGACACCGACGTCGCGATGGTGATCGGCGCCAACGACATCGTGAACCCGGCGCGCAGGAAGATCCGACGAGCCCGATCGCCGGCATGCCGGTGCTGGAAGTGTGGAAGGCGAAGACCTCGATCGTGATGAAGCGCAGCATGGCCTCGGGCTACGCGGGCGTCGACAATCCGCTGTTCTACAAGGACAACAACCGCATGCTGTTCGGCGACGCCAAGAAGATGCTGGACGAAGTGCTGGCGGCGCTGGCCAAGTCCTGATTTCTGGTCTGCCGAAAAGAAAAACCGCGTGCGATCCACGCGGTTTTTTTATGCGCAACGGAACGGATCAGCGGCGGCCAAACATCATCTGCTCGGCGGGAGGCTTCTTCGCCGGGCCCACCACGTCGAACAGGCCGAGCCCGAGGGCGCGCTGGCGAAGAGGCGCGCCATCACATCGGTCAGACGGAGCGTCAGGTTGCGCTCGGTCTTCTGCTCCGCTGCGAAGCGCTCCAGCATGGCCGGCGTGGCCGCCTGCGCCCAGCAGCATGGCTCGCAGTTGCCGATGGTCAAGTAACGCTCAAGCTTCTTCCCCTTCAGGGGAGGGCTGGATCATTGTGAATACCTTGTCCCGAGCTTTTAAATGAGCAGGGATTTCAAGTCAAAAAGGGAGCGGACAGTCCACTAGTGGAGGGAAAAACCGGAAATTGCACATCCATCCAGGTATGTGATAGCTTGCTTGTGAGAATTTACAAGCCATCGGATTTCTCACAAAAATTGGGTCATCACGTCGCAGTGCAAAACAACGGATGAGGGAGACAGGAAAATGCAATTTCTGGAGAAATTCTTCAAGCTGAGCGAGCATCGTACCGATGTGCGCACCGAGCTGCTGGCCGGCTTGACCACCTTCCTGACGATGGCCTACATCATCTTCGTCAATCCGTCGATCCTGGGCGACGCCGGCATGCCGAAGGATGCGGTGTTCGTCGCCACCTGCCTGATCTGCGCGCTCGGCTCGCTGGTCATGGGCCTGTACGCCAACTATCCGATCGCGCTGGCGCCCGGCATGGGCCTGAATGCCTATTTCGCCTATGTCGTGGTGCTGGGCATGGGGTTTACCTGGCAGGCGGCGCTGGGCGCGGTGTTCATCTCCGGCTGCCTGTTCCTGCTGGTGACGATCTTCAGGATCCGGGAAGTGATCATCAAGGGCATTCCGCGTTCGATCCGCAACGCGATCACCGCCGGCATCGGGCTGTTCCTCGGCTTGATCGCCCTCAAAAACGCCGGCATCGTCGCCGCCAATCCGGCCACCTTCATCACCCTGGGCGACTTGCACAAGGCGCCGGCGGTGCTGGCCGGCATCGGCTTTTTCGCCATCGTCGCGCTCGACCGGCTGCGCGTGCGCGGCGCGATCCTGATCGGCATCCTGCTGGTCACCGTGCTCAGCTTCGTGTTCGGCGGCAATCAATTCGCCGGCATCGTGTCGGCGCCGCCGTCGCTCGATCCGACCCTGTTCAAGCTCGACATCATGGGCGCGCTGTCGACCGGCCTGCTCAACGTGGTGCTGGTGTTCTTCCTGGTCGAGCTGTTCGACGCCACCGGCACCCTGATGGGCGTGGCGAACCGCGCCGGCCTGTTGAAAGAGGGCAAGATGGATCGCCTGAACAAGGCTTTGATGGCCGACAGCACGGCGATCGTGGCCGGCTCGATGCTCGGCACCTCGAGCGCCACCGCGTATATCGAAAGCGCGGCCGGCGTGCAGGCGGGCGGGCGCACCGGCCTGACCGCGGTGATGGTGGCGCTGCTGTTCCTGGCCTGTCTGTTCATCGCGCCGCTGGCGGGCGTGGTGCCGGCGTACGCGACCGCGCCGGCGCTGCTGTATGTGGCCTGCCTGATGCTGCGCGAAGTGGTGGATATCGATTGGGACGACTCGACCGAAAGCGTGCCGGCCGTGGTGACGGTGCTGATGATGCCGTTCACCTACTCGATCGCGAACGGCCTGGCCTTCGGCTTCATCAGCTATGCTGTACTGAAGCTGTTGACCGGCCGCGCGCGCCAGGTGCCCTGGATCATCTGGCTGATCGCCGCCCTGTTCCTGTTCAAATTCATCTATCTCGGCAGCGACTGAGCGGGCGGCTTCCCGGTACGGCTGCATAGAGGACGCAAAAAGGAGTCGCATCATGGACGACAAACTACGCCACCTGCTGCAGCAGATGCCGAAGGCCGAGCTGCATATCCACATCGAGGGCTCGCTCGAGCCGGAACTGATTTTCGCGCTGGCCGAAGCGCAACAGGATCGCGCTCGCCTATCCGACGGTCGACGCCTTGCGCGCCGCTTATGCGTTCAAGGACCTGCAGTCGTTTCTCGATATCTACTATGCCGGCGCCAGTGTGCTGCTGACCGAGCAGGATTTCTACGACATGACCTGGGCCTATCTGCAGCGCGCCCATCGCGACAATGTGCGGCATGCGGAAATGTTCTTCGATCCGCAAACCCATACCGCGCGCGGCGTGGCGTTCGCGACCGTGATCGACGGCATCCATCGCGCCTTGCGCGAGGCCCATGCGCAATGGGGCATGAGCGGCGGCTTGATCCTGTGCTTCCTGCGCCATCTGCCGGAAGCGGATGCCTTCGACACGCTGGAGCAGGCCTTGCCGCATCGGGACAAATTCATCGGCGTCGGCCTCGATTCATCCGAAAGCGGCCATCCGCCGGAACAATTCGCGCGGGTCTTTGCGCGCTGCCGCGGAGCTGGGCCTGCATCTGGTCGCGCATGCCGGCGAGGAGGGGCCGCCGGCCTATATCCAGTCGGCGCTCGACGTGCTGCAGGTGGAGCGCATCGACCACGGCGTGCGCTGCCTGGAGGACGCGGAACTGACCGCCCGGCTGGCGCGCGAGCCAAGTTGCGCTGACGGTCTGTCCGCTGTCGAACGTCAAGCTGCGCGTCTTCGACCGCATGGGCCAGCACAACCTGCCGCAACTGCTCGACGCCGGCCTGTGCGTGACCGTCAATTCCGACGATCCGGCCTATTTTGGCGGCTACATCAACGACAACTTCATTGCCGCGTTCGAAGCCTTGCCGCTGCAGCGGCAGCATGCGCAGCAACTGGCGCGCAACAGCTTTGCCGCCGCCTTTCTGGCACCCGCCGCCAAACAGGCCTACCTGGACGAGGTGGACGCCGTCTTCCGCTAGCGCCCTGTCTCAGCGGCGGCCGAACATCATCTGTTCGGCCAGCAGGCGGCGCGCCGGATCGACGAGGTCGATCACGCCCAGCCCCACGCCCAGCAGCGTTTGCGACAGCGCGCCATCCGGTGCGCTGGCAAACAGGCGCGCCATCAGTGTCGGTGATCCGGATCGTCAGGTTGCGATCGGCCTGGCGCGCTTGCAGGAAATCGTGCAGTACACCTGGCGTGGCCGGCGGCGCCAGCAGCCGCGCCAGCACCGCGGCGTCGCGCAGGCCCAGATTCAGTCCCTGGCCGGCGACCGGGTGCAGCGTTTGCGCGGCATTGCCGATCGCCACCGTGCGCGCCTGGCGATCGGCTGCGCATTCAGGCCGAGCGGAAAGGCATTGCGCTCGGTGACGCCGGTGAAACGGCCCAGGCGCGTGCCGAACGCGGTTCCCAGCTGCTCCAGGAAAGCGGTTTTCGGCAGCCGTAACAGCCGTTCGGCGCTTTCCGGCCGCATGCACCAGACCAGCGCATAGCTGTTGTCCGGTCCTTGCGCGCCGTGCTGCGGCAGCAGCGCCAGCGGCCCTTCGTCGGTGAAGCGTTCGAAGGCCCGTTCCGGCAGCGCTGCACTGACGCTGACTTCGGCCACGATCGCGATTTGCCGGTAATCGCGATGCCGGGCGCGTGCGCCCTGGTCGGAAAACACGCCGCCTTCGGCTTGCACCATGATCGGTGCGCTGATACTGTCCCGGTCCGCCAGCTCGAGCTGCACCGCGTCGTCTCGTTCATGGCTGGCTGGTGATGCGGGCCGGCCGGATCGGCGCCACGCCGGCGCGTTCCACCGCGGCTGCCAGCGCCGCCACCAGCGTGCCGTAACGGCTGACGTAGCCGAGCGCCGGCAAGCCGTAGTCGGCACGGTCGATCAGCGCGCGGCCGAAATGGCCGCGGCGCGAAACGTGGATCTGATGAATCGGTGTCGCCGCCAGCGGCCAGGCGCCGACCGTTTCCAGAATCTGCCGGCTGCCGTAGGAGAGCGCAATCGAACGCGGGTCGCGCACCGCCTGCTCCAGCGTGCGCGCATCGATCAGGGCGATGCGCGCCGGCGCCATGCCATGGCGTGCCAACAGTGCCGCCAGACACAGGCCAATCGGGCCGGCGCCACAGATGGCGATATCGAAGTCGGTGTCCATGACCTGCGCTCAAGCGCCGCACGGGAGGCAGGCGGCGTTCATTTTTGCATCAGCGCTTCGATCTCGGCGACGCCGCGCGGCACGCCGCCGGTCAGGATCTGGCAACCGTCCGGCGTCACCAGTGCGTCGTCTTCGATGCGGATGCCGATGTTCCAGTATTGCTCCGGCACGCCCTCGGCCGGCCGCACGTAAATTCCCGGTTCTACCGTCAGCACCATGCCGGGCTGCAGCGCGCGCCACGGGCGGTTGTCGCCGCTGCTGCCCGGTTCGCGGTATTCGCCGACATCGTGCACATCCATTCCCAGCCAGTGGCCGGTGCGGTGCATGTAGAACTGGCGATACGCGCCTTTTTCGATGACGTCGTCCAGTGTGCCGACCTTGGCGCTGTCCAGCAGGCCGGTGTCGAGCATGCCTTGCGCCAGCACCCGCACGGCGGCGTCGTGGCCGGCCATGAAGCTGTAGCCGGGGCGGGTATGGGCGATCGCCGCCGCCTGCGCGGCCAGCACGATTTCATACAGCGTTCTTTGCGGCGTGGTGAAGCGGCCGTTGGCCGGGAAGGTGCGGGTGATGTCGGCGGCGTAGCTGTCGAGCTCGCAGGCGGCGTCGATCAACACCAGGTCGCCGTCCTGCAGTTGGGTGTCGCCGGCGCGATAGTGCAGCACGCAGCTGTTGGCGCCGGTGGCGACGATCGAGCCGTAGGCCGGCGCCTGCGCGCCGCTGGTGCGGAATTCGTGCAGCAATTCCGCTTCCAGCTGGTATTCGTGCAGGCCGGGCCGCGCGGTGCGCATGGCGCGGCAATGGGCAGCAGCGGAAATCGTGCCGGCGCGCTGCATCAGCGCAATTTCGCTGGCGTCCTTGAACAGCCGCATCTCGTCCAGCAGCACGTGCACGTCGTTCAGTACCGAGGGTGCGGTGACGCCGGCGCGGGCTTGCAGCCGCACTGCGCGCAGCCATGCTTGCACCTGGCTGTCCAGGCGAGCATCGCCGCCGAGCGCGTAAAACAGTGCCGGCGCGTTGGCCAGCAGTTTCGGCATTTCGGCGGCCAGCGACTCGATCGGAAAAGCGCATCGAAACCGAACTGTTCGCGCGCGGCTTGCGGGCCATGGCGATAGCCATCCCAGATTTCGCGTTCCGGATCTTTGTCGCGGCAGAACAGGATGCTGCGGCCGGCCGTGCCGGCACTGGCCACCAGCACCAGCACCGCTTCCGGCTCGGTGAAGCCGGACAGGTAATAGAAATAGCTGTCGTGCCGATACGGGTAATCGGCATCCCGATTGCGCATCACTTCCGGCGCGGTCGGGATGATGGCAACGCCGCCGCCGCGCGCTTGCATCTGCGCGATCAGTGCGGCGCGCCGGCTTGCATACGAATTCATGTGAAGTTCCTCGATAAGGGTGCGTTCAGTTGCGCCAGCCGCTCGGCGGTGCCGACATCGGTCCAGTCGCCACGATACACCTCGCCGCCGACTTGCCCGCGCGCCGCATATTCGCGCAGTAGCGGCGCCAGCTTGGCACTCTCGCCGGCGGCGATGGCATCGAACAGCTGCGGCCGGTAGACGCCGATGCCGGAAAAGGTGAAGCGGGGCTCGCCTTCGTTGGCGACCGCAAAGCTGTGCAGCGCAAAGTCGCCCTGCGGGTGATGCGCCGGATTTTTCACCAGATACAGCCAGGCCACGTCACGTCGATCGAGCGGATACGGATTGCCCCAGGGATCGCTTTCCTGCAGTACATCCTTGACTTGTTCGAAATCGAAATGCGGGCAGTAGATGTCGGCCGCCAGCGCCACGAACGGCGCCTCGCCCAGCAGCTGGCGCGCCTGGGCGACACCGCCAGCCGTTTCCAGTGCGGTGCCTTCGGCCGAATAGGCGATGCGGGCGCCGAATTGCGCGCCGTCGCCCAGCGCATCTTCGATCATCTGCCCCAGATGGGCGTGATTGATGACGATCTCGGTGATGCCGGCGCGCACCAGGTTGAGGATATGCCAGACGATCAGCGGCCGGCCGCGCACTGTCAGCAGCGGTTTGGGGCAGGAGTCGGTCAGCGGCCGCAGCCGTTCACCACGGCCGGCGGCAAAGATCATTGCTTTCATGAAATGCCAAGGCGGGTAAGTGCCGGCCGGTTGTCGCCACGTGCGTGCAACGGCAAGCCGCTCGCAGCAATGCCGGATATTTTTAACAATACAGGAGTATTTTTCAAATCTACCAGATATGTTGCCGAAGATGCCATGTTTTTTGCCATACTCCCAGGATGACTAAAATGTATAGCCGACCTGTGGTGACTGCTCTTGCAGCGTATCGAGCAGTCGCAGCAGCGGCTTCAGCACGGTGTAGCGCTGCGCGGTGTTGCGCGTGTATTCCATGACCAGCGGCAAATCCTGCAAATACGCGTCCTTGCCGTCACGGTGATACAGGCGTGCAAAAATGCCCAGTACTTTCAGATGACGCTGCAGGCCCATGAATTCGAAATCGCGATAGAAAGCATCGATGTCGGGATTGACCGGCAGGCCGGCGCGGCGCGCCCGCTCCCAGTAGCGGATCGCCCAGTCCAGCACCATTTCCTCGTCCCAGCGGATATAGGCATCGCGCAGCAGCGACACCAGGTCGTAGGTGATCGGTCCGTACACTGCATCCTGGAAATCGAGGATGCCGGGATTGCCGATTGCCAATACCATCAGGTTGCGCGAATGATAGTCGCGATGCACATATACCTGCGGCTGCGCCAGGTTGTTGGCCAGCAGTGCGTCGAACACCTGCTGCAGCTGCGCCGCCTGTTTCTCGTCCAGCGCCTTGCCCAGATGGCGCGCCGAGATACCATTCCGGAAACAGCGTCAACTCGCGTTGCAGCAGCGCCCGATCGTATTCGGGCAGGTCGCCGGGCCGGCTGTGCAACTGCAACTGCACCAGCGCGTCGATTGCATCCAGGTATAGCCGATGCGCGCTATCGGCATTCAGCTGATGCAGGTAAGTGGTGGCGCCGAGATCGGATAGCAGCAGGAAGCCTTGCGCTGCATCCTGCGCCAGCACCTGTGGTACCGATACGCCGGTGGCGGCGAACAGTTGTGCGACGTGAATGAAGGGTTGCACGTCTTCTTGCGGCGGCGGCGCATCCATCGCGATCAGGGTGCCGCCGGCCGCGCTGTCGACCCGGAAATAACGGCGGAAACTGGCATCGGCCGACGCTGGCCGCAACGAATCCGGCCGTACCGGGGTGGCGGTCAGTGTGGCCAGCCATTGCTGCAGTTGCAGCAGGCGGAGGTCGGCAGCAGCAGGCGGGGAAGCGGGCGAAGAGGCAAAAGACATGGAAGGCCAGGGAATGACAACGATCGTTCGGGGAAGCCGGTGGCGGCGGGGAGTTCCCATATAATAAGGGATTCATTCCAAAAAATCGCCTGCCATGGTTGTCAATCGCCCGTTTTCATGACACGGTTCCGTCCCATTTCCGCCTTGCAGCACCTGCTTTGCGCAAGCGCCGCACTGGCGGCTGCGGCCGCGTGGCCGGGCGCAGCCAGCGCCCAGACGGCCAGTGGCGGCGACCAGGATGCGCCGACCACGGTGCGGGCCGAGGAATTGACCGGGCGCCCGGACCGTGAAGTGAACGCCCGTCACGACGTCGAAATCGTGCGCGGCGCCACCACCATCAATGCCGACGAAGGCACGTACCATATTGTCGAAGACGAAGTCGATGGCAGCGGCAATGTGCGCATGCGGCGCAATGGCGACCGCTATACCGGCGACGAGGTGAAGCTGAACCTGGAGTCGGGCCAGGGCTATGTGCTGCATCCGACTTACCGCTTGCAGAAAAACAATGCGCATGGCAGCGCCGAGCGCATCGATTTCGCCTCGAAAGAAGTGGCCGATATCAGCGACGGCACCTACAGCACCTGCGAAGGGCCGGACCCCGACTGGTATCTGAAATCCAACACCATGCGCCTGGATCAGGGGCGCGATCTGGGCACGTCGCGCAAGACGATCGTCTATTTCAAGGGCGTGCCGATCCTGGGTACGCCGGCGATGTCGTTTCCGCTGTCGGATGCACGCAAGTCGGGCGTGCTGCCGCCGACCTTCGGCACCACCAGCACCGGCGGCTTTGAACTGATGGTGCCGTACTACTTCAATATCGCCCCGAACCGCGACTTGACGCTGTATCCTAAAATCATTGCGCGCCGGGGCCTGCAGCTGGGCGCCAACGCGCGCTACCTGGGCAGCGACTACTCCGGCACGACCACCGCCGAAGTCCTGCCCAATGACCGGGTGACGAATACCACTCGCTATTCGATTTCATCGACCCATACCCAAGTGCTGGCAGCGGGCCTGGGCCTTAACTGGAACATCAACACTGCGTCGGATGACAATTACCCGCGCGACTTCGCCAGCACGCTGACCGCCAGCACCCAGCGCCTGCTGTTGCGCGACGTCAACCTGACCTATGGCGGCGCTTTCTGGAACGCGATGGCGCGCGTCTCGAACTACCAGGTGCTGCAGGACTATGTGAATGGCGTCGCCACCATTCCACGGCCGTACGACCGTTTGCCGCAACTGACGCTCAACGCCGCCCGCCTCGACGTGAACGGCTTCGACTGGTCGATCGAGTCCGATTTCACACGTTTCTGGCACCCGGACCTGGTGCGCGGCGATCGCACCTACATCAATCCGCACATTTCGTATCCGATCATGCGTCCGGGATATTTCCTGACGCCGAAGGTGTCGTTCGACGCCACGACCTATAGTCTTGTGAATTCTGGGCCTGGCAATCCGTCCAGCTTGTCGCGCATGGTTCCCACCGTTTCGCTGGACAGCGGCCTGGTGTTCGAGCGCGACACGACCTTCTTCGGTAACCCAGCCACGCAAACGCTGGAGCCGCGTCTGTTTTACGTGAACACGCCGTTCCGCGACCAGAGCCGGTTCCCGGTATTTGATACCGCTCTGGCGGATTTGAATTTCGCCCAGATATTCAGTGAAAACCGCTACGCCGGCCATGACCGGATCGGCGACGCCAACCAGCTGACCGCGGCGCTGGTGACGCGCTACATTGAACCGTCCGGCGCGGAACGCATGCGGCTGGCAATCGGCCAGCGTTTTTCGTTTTCCGAGCAACAGGTGCTGCTGCCGGGGGAAGTCACCTCGAGCCGCTCCGACCTGTTGCTGTCGGCGAACGGCAGGCTGTCGTCGACGTTGAGCGTGGACGGCAATCTGCAGTACAGCCAAACCTTGCGCCAGAGCACGCGCAGCAACTACGCGATGCGCTGGGAGCCGGCGCCGAAAAAAGTGCTGAACCTGCAATACCGCTACAACCGGCAAGACCCGATCAATCCATTGAGCGAATTGAGGCAGGTCGACGTTTCCGGCCAGTGGCCAATCGCTCAGCGATGGTACGGTGTCGGGCGGATCAATTATTCGTTGGCGGATAAGCGAGTAGCGGAAGGCTTGGTCGGTCTCGAATACAAGGCCGATTGCTGGATTTTCCGGGTCGTGGCGCAGCGCATTCCAACCGCGATCCAAACCGCCACGTCGGCATTTTTTATCCAGCTGGAGTTGAATGGTTTGTCGAGAATCGGATCGAATCCGCTGGAAGCCATTCGTGCCAACGTTCCTGGTTACCAGATGATCAACCAGTAAGTAATCGATTTGTCCATTTTATTCACTTGCCACTGACCCCTCCCATGAACACTCTTCATTCCATGCGCATCCTGCACAATCCGATCAAGAGTGCCGGCATGGCGCTCGTGTTGTTATTTACGCTGGCCGGCATGGCATCCGAAGCCAGCGCTCAGTTGAAGCTGCCCAATGCCGGCTCCAGCGTCGCGCAACCGACGGCGCCGGCGCGCGTGGCGAGCGTCGCCCCTGCCGCTGGACAGCCGCAACTGGTGGATGCGATTGTGGCGGTGGTCAACAATGAAGTGATTACCCGGCGCGAGCTGATCGATCGTTCCGCCATCATCGAACGCCGTCTGGCCAGCCAGGGCGGGACGCCGCCGCGCGCCGAATTGCAGCGCCAGATCCTCGAGCGCATGATCGTCGAGCGCGCGCAATTGCAACTGGCCGAAGGAACAGGGCATCAAGGTCGACGACGCCTCGCTGGACCGCGCGGTGGCCCGCATCGCCGAGCAAAACAAGCTGTCGTTGCAGGATTTCCGCAATCAGCTGGAGCGCGAAGGCACGCCGTTCGCCCAATTCCGCGAAGAAGTGCGGCGACGAAATCATCATGCAGCGCCTGCGCGAGCGGGAAGTGGACAACAAGATCCAGGTTTCCGATACCGAGATCGACAATTATCTGGCAGCGGAAGCCGGCGCGGCCGGCACGCCGCCAGGAATTGAAGCTGGCGCATATCCTGGTGCGCATGCCGGAGAATGCCTCGCCGGAACAGATCGCCGCAGCGCCGCAAGCGTGCCGAAGAGGCGTGCGGCAACTGCAAATCCGGCGCCGATTTTGCCAAGGTGGCGGCCACTTATTCCGATTCCGAGCGAAGCCTTGAAGGGCGGCGAGCTCGGCTGGCGCGCCGAGGACCGTCTGCCGCAACTGTTCCTGGATGCGGTGGCCAAGTTGAAGCCGGGCGAGATTTCGCCGATCGTCAAAAGCGCCAACGGCTTCCATATCCTGAAGCTGGTGGACCAGCGCAGCGCCAGCGCGGCCGCCGCCAACGTGCCGTCGGTGACAGCAGACCCATGCACGCCACATCCTGATCAAGGTCAACCAGCTGGTGTCCGAGGCCGATGCCCGGCGCAAGCTGTCCGAACTGAAACAGCGGCTGGACAACAAGGCGGCTACCTTCGAAGAACTGGCCAAGCTGTATTCGAATGATCTCTCCGCGTCCAAGGGCGGCGACCTCGGCTGGGTTTATCCGGGCGACACCGTGCCGGAGTTCGAGCGCGCGATGAATGCGCTGCAGCCGGGCCAGATCAGCGACCCGGTCCAGTCGCCATTCGGCTATCACCTGATCCAGGTGCTGGAACGCAAGACCGACGACGTCTCGCGAAGAACGCCAGCGGCTGGCGGCGCGGCAGGCGATCCGCGAGCGCAAGCTGGAAGAAGCGACCGAGGAGTGGCTGCGCCAGTTGCGCGACCGCGCCTATGTCGAATACCGCTTCGATGACGCTGCCGGCTAAGGTGCGGCGGCCGGTACTGGCCATCACCTGCGGCGAACCGGCCGGCATCGGCCCGGAAATTTCGTTAAGCGCGGCCTGGCAAGTGCGCGCGCAGCACTGCCTGCGTGCTGATCGGCGACGCCGCCTTCCTGGCACTGACCGCGGCCGCCATCGATCCGGCGATCCGGCTGGCGGCCATGTCGTCCACAGCACTGGCGCAACGATGGCTTGCCGGACTTGCCGCCGACCGCATCGCGGTCATCGACTGTCCGCTGGCGGCGCACGTGGTGCCGGGCCAGCTGGATGCGCGCAATGGCCGCGCCGTGTTGCAGACGCTGGATCTGGCGATCGACGGTGCGCAGCGCGGCCGGTTCGAGGCGATCGTCACCGCGCCGCTGCAGAAGAGCACGATCAACGATGCCGGCGTGCCGTTCACCGGCCATACCGAATATCTGGCCGAGCAAACCGGCACGCCGCAGGTGGTGATGATGCTGGCCGGCGCCAGCGGTCCGGCGCCGCACCTTGCGGGTGGCGCTGGCCACCACCCATCTGGCGCTGAAGGAGGTACCGGCGGCGATCACTTTCGACAGCCTGCTGCGCACGCTGCGACATCCTGCATGCGCGACCTGCAGCGCAAGTTCGGCCTGGCGCAGCCCGCGCATCCTGGTGACCGGCCTGAATCCGCATGCCGGCGAGGGCGGCTACCTGGGACGCGAGGAAATCGACGTGATCGCGCCGGCGCTGGAGGCGGCGCAGCGCGCAGGGCATCGATGCCCGCGGCCCGTATCCGGCCGATACGCTGTTCCAGCCGAAATACCTGGAGCAGGCCGATTGCGTGCTGGCGATGTACCACGACCAGGGCTTGCCGGTGCTGAAGTACGCCAGCTTCGGCC
Organism: uncultured beta proteobacterium; assembly: GCA_963706525.1. GTDB lineage: Bacteria > Pseudomonadota > Gammaproteobacteria > Burkholderiales > Burkholderiaceae_D > DATJCV01. The sequence continues at coordinate 17,921 of CAVPMM010000013.1, forward strand.
GCGGCGTCAACATCACGCTCGGCTTGCCGATCATCCGCACCTCGGTCGATCATGGCACCGCACTCGACCTGGCAGCGGCCGGCGTCGGCGCTGCCGACCACGGCAGCATGCTGGAGGCGATCGAGCTGGCAGCTGGAATGGCCGCAGTGCGGCGGCGGCCGGATGAAACACATTCCCCGCAAGCGCTTCGGCCAGAATTTCCTGACCGACCAGGCGGTGCTGCACGACATCATCCGCGCCATCGATCCGCAGCCGGATGACGTGATGGTCGAGATCGGCCCCGGCCTGGGCGCGATGACGCGCCTGCTGCTGGAATCGCTGCGGCACTTGCACGTGGTCGAACTCGACCGCGACCTGGTGGCGCGCCTGCAAAAGAGCTTCATCCGGCGCAAGCTGACGGTGCATGCCGGCGACGCGCTGCAATTCGATTTCGCGGCGATCCCGGTGCCTCCGGGACAAAAGCTGCGCGTGGTCGGCAATCTGCCGTACAACATTTCCAGCCCCTTGCTGTTTCATCTGGCCAGCCTCGCGCCGCAGGTGCACGACCAGCATTTCATGCTGCAAAAGGAAGTGGTGGAACGCATGGTGGCCGCACCGGGCGGCAAGGAATTCGGCCGGCTGTCGGTGATGCTGCAATGGCGCTATCACATGGAATTGCTGTTCATCGTGCCGCCCACCGCCTTCGACCCGCCGCCGCGAGTCGATTCGGCAATCGTGCGCATGATGCCGATCGCGCAGCCGCTGGCTTGCGACCAGGGCATGCTGGAGCAGGTGGTGCAAAAGGCGTTTTCGCAGCGGCGCAAGGTGATTCGCAACGGTCTGGCCGGGATGTTTGCCGAAAATGATTTGATCGATGCCGGCGTCGACCCGCAGGCACGGCCGGAAACGGTGCCGGTCGAGCAGTTCGTCGCGCTGGCGCATCGCCTCGCCGGGCTGCGCCAGCACGCGGCGCCGTCGACCGACATAAAATAGGTTTTTGGGTCAATGCTGTCGACGCAGCCTCGCCATTTTCATGTCCCGCCATGGCCACAGCTACCACCAGTGATCCGCGTCCGGTCGCGCCGGAGCGTCCGGCCAGCGACGACTGTTGCCGCAGCGGTTGCGATCCTTGTGTGTTCGACCTGTATCAGGATGACGCTGGAGCGCTATCGCGAGCAATTGCGTGCCTGGGAGCAGCGGCAGGCGGCCGGCAAAAACAAAACCACTGCGCGGAGGAAACTAGCCCGGTCGCCGCTGGTTCCGAAAAGGCTTTGATTTGGTAGAGTGCGCTGGCAGGTGGCCGGCGAGTCGGCTGCGGCTGTTGGGTCCAGTCGGCTCTGTTTGGCGCGTCTGGACATCCTGTTCGCTCGCTCAGGCGCCAAAAACGCCACCGGGTTCGCGCGTTACCCCGCCGGAATGACCGATAAGAGATCCTCGTATATCTAAAACAATTAACCGACCTCCCTGGCGGAAGTCTCATGAATCAATGGAGTATGTTGTATAAATCGCCATTTCATGTCCGAAAATGATGCTTCTAATAGGGAGTATGTGATCCCGATGCGATCCGCACCGGTGCCGCAAGCAGCCCGGACGGCGAACGCCAAGGCGATCTGGCGTCTGGCCTTGATCCTGGCCTGCCTGAGTCCGTTGGCCGCCAGCGCCGAGCGCCTGGTGGTTGGCAGCTTTGCCGCCGGCGACGTCAGCGGCTGGGAGGAAAAGAGTTTCAAGGGCAAGACTTCCTATCAACTCACGTACGACTCCGCAGCTTGGCAAGAGCGTGCTCGGCGCCACCACGCAAGGTGCGGCGTCGGGACGGATCAAAAAAATCCAGGTCGACCTGCGCAAGACGCCTTACCTCAACTGGTCCTGGAAGATCGAGCAGCCGTATGTCGGGCTGGACGAGAGTACCAAGGGCGGCGACGATTTCCCGGTGCGCGTGTATGTGGTCGCGCAGCGCGGCGTGTTCGGCCTGGCGACGCGGGCGCTGAATTATGTCTGGGCCAGCAGCAAGCCGGTCGGCCAGAGCTGGCCCAATCCGTTTACCGCCAATGCGCGCATGATCGCGCAGGACAGCGGCAGCGCCGGTGCCGGCCAGTGGGTGGCGCACAAGCGCAACGTGCGCGACGACTGGCAGGCGGCATTTGGCGACGCCATCGAGCAGATCGACGCGGTGGCGATCATGACCGATGGCGACAACAGCGGCTCGGCCGCCCGCGCCTGGTATGGCGACATCTTTTTTTCCGACCATTAGAAATGGCTGCCAGTGAGTCAACGTAAACGCCTGTTGCTGATCGGTGGCGGCCATGCCCACCTGTTCGTGCTGGAGGCGCTGCGCCGGCGCCGCGCCGAGTGGCACGGCCGGCTCGACGTCACGCTGGTCTCGCGCGACTTGCACACGCCGTATTCCGGCATGCTGCCGGGACTGATTGCCGGCCACTACCGGCCGCGCGAATGCCATGTCGATCTGCAGCCGCTGGCGAGCGCGGCCGGCATCGAACTGACGCAGGCGAGCGTGCGGCAGATCGATTTCGCAGCGCGCATTGCCCATGCCGATACGGGTGCCTGGCCGTTCGATCTGGTCTCGCTCGACATCGGTGCGGCACCGGCGCTGGCGGCGGTGCCGGGCGCGCTCGAGCATGCCTGCGCGATCAAGCCGATCCCGCTGTTTCTCGAGCAATGGCAGCAATTCCAGGCGCAGCTGCAGCGCGCGCGCCAATCCGGTGAGCCCGTGCCGGCGCAGCATCTGGTGGTGGTCGGCGGCGGCGCCGGCGGGGTCGAAGCGGCGTTGGCGATCGCCGCCCGGCTGGCGCCGTGGCGCGCGCAGGTGAAGTGTTCACTGGTGACCGCCGGCACGCTGCTGCCGGGCTACCCTCGCCACACTGCGCGCCTGCTGGCGCGCCATCTGGCCAAGGCTGATGTCGCGCTGCGCCAGCACGCCAGGGTGGTGGCGGTCGAGGATGGCCGGCTGTTGTTCGCCGACGGCAGCGCCGCCGCCTTCGACCGCTTGCTGTGGGCGACCGGCGCGGCGCCGCAAGCATGGCTGGCGGCGTCCGGGCTGGCCTGCGATGCAGGCGGGTTCGTTGCCATCAACCGCCAGTTGCAGTCAGCCAGCCATCCGGATGTGTTTGCGGCCGGCGATATCGCCAGCTGCGCGCAAGACCCGCGGCCGAAAGCGGGCGTGTTCGCCGTGCGCCAGGGTCCGTTCCTGGCCGAAAACCTGCTGCGCCACGCATTGCAGCCGCTGCGGCCGCTGTTGTCATATCGGCCGCAGCACGACTATCTGTCGCTGGTGTCCACGGGTGCGCGCCATGCAGTCGCCTCATGGCATGGTCTGGCGTGGCAGGGCGATTGGGTCTGGCGCTGGAAAGATCGCATCGACCGCCGCTTCATGCAGCGCTTTTCGGCGCCGTTCGAGGCCGACGTGCCAGCGTAAACTGGCGGGGAAAATTTCCTGCTATTTCGGCTTCCGATAAAATAAGGGGCCGTGGCGACTCCATGGCAGCAGGTGGCGCCTCATGCGCGGCCGTTTTTTTCAGAGGATTCCATGACAGAAAAGCAGCAAACAGAGTCGATGCAGGAGCAATTGTTCCGCGCCAATCGGGAGTGGGCTGGTGCGATTTCTTCCTCGCACCCGGGCTTTTTCGAAAAACTGGCGGCGCAGCAGTCGCCCGAATATTTATGGATCGGCTGTTCCGACAGCCGCATTCCGCCGAACGAATTGATGGGCTTGCTGCCGGGCGACATGTTCGTGCATCGCAATATCGCCAACGTCGTCGCGCATAGCGACTTGAACTGCCTGACGGTATTGCAGTTCGCGGTCGATGTGCTGCGCGTCAAGCACGTGATCGTCTGCGGCCATTACGGTTGCGGCGGGGTGCATGCGGTGCTAACGCGCCGCCGGCTGGGGCTGGTCGACAACTGGCTGCACCATGTCGAAGACGTGCAGCACAAGCATGCGCGTTACCTGGGCGAAGTATTGCCAACCCAGGTGCGTCTGGATCGCCTGTGCGAGTTGAACGTGATGGAGCAGGTGGCCAATTTGTGCCATACCTCGATCGTGCGCGATGCCTGGGAGCGCGGCCAGCCGCTGACCTTGCATAGCTGGGTGTATGGCTTGCAGGATGGCCTGTTGCGCAACCTCGGGGTGACGGTCAGCAATCCGGACGAGCTGGAGACCGGAATGGCGCAGAGCCTGGCACGCTACAAGGAAACGGCCTAGCGCGAGTGCAGGCGGCCGTCGCGCAGCTTCAGGCGGTGCATGCCGGGCAATCCGATCAGGTCGCGGTCATGGCAGGCGATCACGATACTGCTGCCTTCGCGGATCAAGGCTGGAATCAGCGCGATCACCTGTTCGCGTGCGGCGCCGTCCAGATTCGCGGTCGGCTCATCCAGCAGCAGCAATTTCGGCGCCAGCACCCGCGCGCGCGCCAGCGCGACGCGCTGCTTTTCTCCGCCCGACAGCGTTGCCGGCCGGCTATGGCGCAAGTGCGTGACACCGGCCCATGCCATCGCCGCCTCCACCCGCCGGTCAATTTCGGCGCCAGCCACGCCGCGCGCGGCCAGCCCGTAGCCGATATTGGCCGGTACGCTGCTGGCGAACATCACCGGATGCTGATGGACATAGACAATGGCGTCGCGCAGCACGCGCGGATACGGCTGCAGCGAGAACGGCTGGCCGTCAAACTCCAGCTGCGCGCACTGCGCTTGTTCCAGTCCGCATAGCACGCGCAACAGGGTGCTCTTGCCGATGCCGTTGATGCCGGTCAGCACATAGGCGCTGGCCGCTTCGATTTCCAGCAGGTCGATCTCGAACAGCGGCCGCGCACCGAATTGCTTTTGCAGCCCGCGCACCGACAACAGCACGCTCATGAAACGACTCCCGCGCTGCGCGCGTCGCCTTGCAGCAGCACCAGCACCGCATTGATCACTAGCGCGATCGCAATCAGCACGATGCCCAGTGCAATCCCTTGCGCGAACTCGCCCTTGCTGGTTTCCAGCGCGATGGCGGTGGTGATGGTGCGGGTTTCGCCGGCGATATTGCCGCCGATCATCAGCGCCGAGCCGACTTCCGAAATCACGCGGCCAAAGCCGGTGATCAGCGCCGCCATGACGCCGAAGCGGACTTCATGCAGCACGGTCAACATCACCCGCAAGCGCGACGCGCCGAGCGCGATCGCGGTTTCCGCCAGGCGCGGATCGGCGGCTTGCACCGCCGCCAGCGTGAACGCGATCAAGACCGGCAGTGCGATCAGCGCCTGGCCGGCGATCAGGCCAGGTTGCGAAAACAGCCATTGCAAGCCGCCCAAAAGCCCCTGGCGCGACAGCAGCAGATATAACAGGAGGCCGATCAGCACGGTCGGCAGCGACAGCGCCGCCTGCGCCAGCCAGATCAGGATGCGCCGCCCCCGAAAGCGTTGGCTGCCGATCGCATAGCCGGCTGCCACCGCCAGCGGCGTCGCCGCCAGCAGGCCGACTATCGAGGTTTTCAGCGAGACCCAGATGATTTGCCATAGTACGTGGTCGCCCGAAAACAACAGGATGAAGGCATCGCGGATGGCTTCGGTCAGCTGCATCGGCAAACGGCGAGTACGCTAGAAGCAGTGTTCCGGCGCCGGGAACGAGCCGTCCCGCACCGCTGCGATGTAGGCGCGCAGCGCGCCCTCGATACTGCTCTGGCCTTGCATGAAGTCCTTCACGAAGCGCGCCTTGCGCCCCGGGAACACGCCGAGCAGGTCGTGCATCACCAGTACCTGGCCGGAACAGTCCGGGCCGGCGCCGATGCCGATCGTCGGCATCGCCAGCAACTCGGTGGTTTCCTTCGCCAGCCCGGCCGGAATGGCTTCCAGCACCAGCAGCGATGCGCCCGCCTCCTGCAGCGTCAGGGCGTCGGCCTTGAGTTTGCCGGCGGCGGTCGCGCTCTTGCCCTGCACCTTGTAGCCGCCCATCTGATGCACCGATTGCGGCGTCAAGCCGAGATGGGCGCAGACCGGCACCGCGCGCTCGGTCAGGAAGCGGATGGTGTCGGCCAGCCAGTGGCCGCCTTCCAGCTTGACCATCTGGGCGCCGGCCTGCATCAGTTGCACCGCGTGTTCGAAGGCCGCTTGCGGCGTCGCGTAGCTGCCGAACGGCATGTCGGCCACCAGCAGCGCGCTCTGGTTGCCGCGCGCCACGCTGGCGGTGTGGTAGGCGATGTCGGCCACCGACACCGGCAGCGTCGAGGCATGGCCCTGGCATACCATGCCGAGCGAATCGCCGACCAGCAGCACATCGACGCCGCAGCGATCCATCAGCGCCGCGAAGCTGGCGTCATAACAGGTCAGCATGGCGATCTTCTGGCCCTGCTGCGCGCATGCTCGACAACGATGGAATGGTGACCGGCTTGCGCTGCGCGCCATCCGAATCCTGCAAATACTTGGCCATGCCTATTCTCCACGATTGAAAAATTCGCGCCGGCCGCGCATCTGTTCGATGCGCGCCAGCAGCAATTCAAAATCCTGCGACTGTTGCAGCGGGTTCAAATGCTCATTATTGATGATCAAGAGCGGGGCTGCCTCGTAATGATGAAAGAAGCGGCTATAACCTTCGCACAGGCGGTATAAATACGTTTCGGAAATTGCCGCTTCCATCGCAAGCCCGCGCTGCTCGATGCGCGTTTGCAGTATCGCCGGGTCGGCCTGCAGGTAAATCACCAAGTCCGGTGTCGGCGCTTGCGGACGCAACTGATTGTACAGTTGCCGGTACAGGTTCAGCTCGTCGTCGGAGAGCGTCAGTTGCGCGAAGATACTGTCCTTGTCGAGCAGGAAATCGGAGACGATGCGGGCCTCGAATAAATCGCCTTGTGCCAGGTCACGTAGCCAGCCGATGCGCTGAAACAGGAAGAACAGTTGCGTCGGCAGCGCGTAGCGCGCGGCGTCGCGATAGAATTTTTCCAGGAATGGATTTTCCTGCGGCTGTTCCAGCAGCGTCTGCGCGCCCAGGTGTGCGGCGATCTGGCGCGCCAGCGTGGTCTTGCCAGCGCCGATCGGGCCTTCGACCACGATGTATCGATATTTTTCCAGGTTCATGTGCGGAAAATGAAGTAAACCGCGCCCATCAGGCACAGCCCGGCCCAGACATAATCGAGCTTGAATGGCTGGTTCATGTACAGCATCGCAAACGGCACAAACACCGTGAGTGTAATCGCTTCCTGCATGATCTTGAGCTGCGCCAGGCTGTACTCGGTATAGCCGATCCGGTTGGCCGGCACCTGCAGCAGGTATTCAAACAGCGCGATGCTCCAGCTGATCAGGGCCGCTATCCACCAAACCTTGCCGGATAAATTCTTCAGATGGCCATACCAGGCCACTGTCATGAAGATGTTGGACAGGCTCAACAGCCCGACGGTCTGAACGATGACGGGGATTTGCATGGCGTGCTATTGGCGTGAGCAAAAAATCAGGATGGTCGGTCGTGGCCGCGGCTGCCGGCGGCAAGCCGGTGTCGTTGCTGGCATGGTGCGGGGCCGGCTCACATCTTGCGGATCGCCTGCGCCGCCACTCCCGGCGCAAACGCATGTGCCGGCCCGGCGCCCGGAATCATGATCAGCGGCTCGATCTGCAGCAGCGGAATCAGCACGAACGCACGTTCGGTCAGGCGCGGATGCGGCACCGTCAGTAGCGGGTCGTGGATCTGGGCGTCGCCATACAGCAGCAGGTCCAGGTCCAGCGTGCGCGGCGCGTTGCGGTAGTGGCGCACGCGGCCGAATTCGTCCTCCAGTGCCTGCAGTTGCGTCAGCAACTGCATCGCGGGCAGCTCGGTGTGCAGCCGGGCCACGGCATTCACATAGTCATCGCCATCGGCATCGATCGGTGCGCTGCAAAACAAGCTGGACTGGGCCGTCAGCCGGCTGTGCGGCAGGTCGGCCAGCCGCAGCAAGGCTTGGCGGACGTTAGCCGCGGCGTCGCCCAGGTTGGCGCCGAGCCCGATGTAGGCGGCCACCGTCGCCGGCGAAACCGTTTTCAAGTCGCGTCCTGCTCCGGATGAGGCGCCGGCGCGCCGTCCGCTACCGGCTTGTCCGTCTTGCGCGGGCTGCGCCGCCGGCGTTTTTTGGCGGGAGCGATACCGCCCTTCGGCTTTTGCGCCAGCAGTTCTTCGCGGCCGGCGCCATCGGCAGCCATGAACGCGGTCCACCATTCGCCCAGTTCGGCATCCATTTCACCGGAGGCGCAACGCAGCAGCAAAAAGTCGTAACCGGCGCGCAGGCGTTCGCTTTCCAGCAGACGGTAGGGCGCCTTGCCGGTGCGGCGCTCGAAGCGCGGCTGCATGGCCCAGATATCGCGCATGTCGGAGGCGATGCGGCGCTGCAGCGCCAGCTTGTCGGTTTGCGCATGCAGCACGTCGTCGGCCGCCAGATGCAGCGCCGGGATCGGATGTTCGCCGGCGGCCTGGTAGGCCTTCCATTTGCCCAGGACCTGGTACCACAGCAGCGACGCAAACAGAAATCCCGGCGACACCGGCTTGCCGGCGCGCACGCGGGCGTCGGTATTGGCCAGCGCCAGCGTCACGAATTTTTCGCCCATCGGCTGCTCCAGCACCACGTCCAGCAGCGGCAGCAAGCCGTGATGCAAGCCTTCCTTGCGCAGTTGCTGCAGGCAAGCCAGCGCCTGGCCGCTCATCAACAGCTTCAGCATTTCATCGAACACGCGCGGGGTCGGCACGTTATTGATCAGCGGCGCCATGACCGCAATCGGCGCCGCCGTGGCCGGGTCGATCGTGAAGTTCAGCTTGGCCGCAAAGCGCACCACGCGCAGCATGCGCACCGGGTCTTCGCGATAGCGCACTTCCGGCACGCCGATCATGCGCAGGGTGCCGCTACGGATATCGTCCATGCCGCCGTGGTAGTCGAGCACGGTCTGGGTCGCCGGGTCGTAGTACATGGCGTTGATGGTGAAATCACGCCGTATCGCGTCTTCATGCTGCAGGCCGAAGGTGTTGTCGCGCAGCACGCGGCCGAACTCGTCCTTGGGCGCTTCCTCGGCCGAGGCGCCGCGATAGGTGGTGACTTCGATCAGTTCGGGGCCGAACATCACGTGCACGATGCGAAAGCGCTTGCCGATGATGAAGGCGCGCCGGAACAGCCGCTTGACCTGCTCCGGCGTGGCGTTGGTGGCGACGTCGAAATCTTTCGGCTTGACGTGCAGCAGCAGGTCGCGCACTGCGCCGCCGACGATGAAAGCGGTAAATCCGGCTTCCTGCAGGCGTTTGCGTGACGCGGATCGCGTTCGGCGATACCAGGGCCGGGTCGATCCCATGCTGCTTCGGCGCCAGCACCACCGGCTGGGTCGGGTCGCGCTCGGTGTCGTTTTTGTTTTTACCCAGAATGCGCCGGATCAGTTGTTTAATCATCGAGATGTGTGCAGGCTTTAGTTTGGTTCGTCGAACAAATGCAGCAACGGCCAGTCATGCTGGATGGCGTGGGCGCGCAACAGCGGGTTGGGGTTGGTGGCAACCGGATGGGTGACTGCCGAGAGTAGCGGAATGTCGTTTTGCGAATCGCTGTAGAAATAGCTGTGCTGGAAACTGTCCAGCGAGCGGTCCAGCGTCGCCAGCCAGGCGCGGGTATTGATGAGCTTGCCGGCGCCGTAGGGAGGGATGCCGCGCAGGCGGCCGCTGAATTCGCCGGCCGCGCTCACTTCTGGTTCCGCCGCAATCAGGTTGGTCACGCCAAAGGCGGCCGCGATCGGCGCCGTGATAAAGCTGTTGGTGGCGGTCACGATCGCCACCAGATCGCCGGCGTCCTGATGCCGCCGCACCAGGTCGCGCGGCGCCGGCAACAGCGCCGGCGTGATGACTTCGTGCATGAACTGGCGATGCCAGTCGTCCAGCTGGCGGCGCTGAAAACGAGCCAGCGTGCCGAATACGAATTCCAGGTATTGCACCGGGTCCAGCGTGCCGGCCTGGTACTGCTGGTAGAAACCGGCATTCTTGCGCTCGAATTCGTCGGCATCGACGGCGCCGATGCGGGTTAAGAACTGGCCCCACTCGTAATCGGAGTCGAGCGGCAGTAGCGTGTGGTCGAGATCGAACAGGGCGAGATTCATGCAGTCGAGTTTTCGTTTTCCAGTTGCAGCAGATGGCGCAGCAAGGGCAGGGTAATCGGGCGCCGGGTCTCCAGCGAATAGCGGTCGAGCGCATCCAGCATGGCCGACAGCGAGCGCATGTCGCGCCGGAAATGCGTGATCAGGTACGGTAGCACGCCCGGCGACAACGACAAGCCGCGGCTGACGGCGGCCTGGTTCAGCGCCTCGACCTTTTCCTCGTCGCTCAAGGCCTGCAGCTGGTAAATCAGGCCCCAGCCGAGCCGCGTGCGCAAGTCCTCGCGCAGCGCCAGCCGCGCCGGCGGCAGCGCACCGGCCGAGACCAGCAGCGCGCCATGTTCGCGAATCTGGTTGAACAGCGCGAAGGCGGCGATTTGCGATTCCGCCGGCAATGCGTCGCAATCGTCCAGCAGGTACAGGCGGGTGGCGGGAGCAAACAGAAACGCCGCTGGCTCGGCATCGGCCGCGATATAGCGCGCCGCGTCCGTCGCCGCCAGCGCCTGCAGCAGATGGGTCTTGCCGGCGCCGGCCTCGCCCCACAGGTAGACGAAGCGCTCGTGCGGGATGGCCTCGGCGTGCGCGGCGAACTGTGCCAGCAGCTGCGCCAGTTCGCGATTCTGGCCGACGACGAAGTTGTCCAGCGTTTGCGGCTTGTCCGGTTCGAGGCCGAGGAGCAGTTGTCTCATGGCCGGCTATAGAAAGTGCTGTTGCGGTACAGCACGTGCATGTGCCGCACCGCGACCGACAGGATGGCGGATGCCGGCAAGGCCAGCAGCACGCCGACGAAGCCGAACAGCTGGCCGAATGCCAGCAGCGCGAAGATGACGATGATCGGATGCAGGCCGATGCGCTCGCCGACCAGGTAGGGCGTCAGGATGAAGCTTTCCAGCACCTGGCCAATCGAATACACGATCGCCACCGCGATCAGGCCGTACAGGCCGCCGAACTGCAGCAGCGCCGACAGCAGCGCCAGCGTCAGCCCAAGGCCGAAGCCGAGATACGGAATGAACGCCAGGAAGCCGGTGATGATGCCGACCGGCAGCGCGATCTCGAAGCCGGCGATCGCCAGCGCCGACGAGTAATACACGGCCAGGATCAGCATCACCAGCAATTGCCCGCGCAGGTATTGCGCCAGCAGGCTATCGGTTTCCCGGGCCAGGCCGCCGACGCGCGCGGCCCAGCTGCGCGGCACCGCATCGTCGAGCGTAGCGCAGCAGCCGGTGCCAGTCGAGCAGCAGGTAGAACAGCACCACCGGAATCAGGAACAGCGTGCCGAGCCAGCCGATCACCGCGCTGCCGCCGGTCTTGGCCGACGCCCACAAGGTGCCGGCCAGCGCTTCGCCGCTGGTCGGCCATGTGCTCCGACAGCAGTTTCTTGATGCCGTCGATATCCACGTTGATGTCCAGGCCGAGCGCCTGCAGCCGCGGCGACACCGCCGCATTCAGTTTTTCCAGCAGCAGCGGGATTTGCTGCTGCAGCGCCGGGATTTCCTTTTGCACGATCGGCACCACGATCAGCAGCAGGGCCAGCATCGCCGCGAACAGCAGCAGGATCATCAGCAGCGCCGCGATCGCGCGCGGCACGTGGAATTTTGCCGATGCGCCGCCGCTCGATCCAGTCGACGCCGGGATTGAGCGCATAGGCCAGGATGGCGGCCGCGATGAACGGCGTCAGGATCGGCGACAGCAATACCAGCAGCGCCACCAGCGCCACCCCGACGGCAAACCAGAACCAGCCTAGTTTTTGATCCGTAGCGAAAGAAAATGGCATGGTAGGAGGGAGGCGGATGCGAGTCGGTTTGATAAAATGGCGGATTCGCCGCGGCGTGCGCTGCGGCTTGCATCAACTGCGTATTTTACCGCCTCTGCCGCCAATTTCATCATGACCGCCCCTTCCCAAGTTTCCCTCTCCTACCGCGACGCCGGTGTGGATATCGACGCCGGCGACGCGCTGGTCGAAGCGATCAAGCCGTTTGCCAAGCGCACCATGCGCGAAGGCGTCATGGGCGGCATCGGCGGTTTCGGCGCGCTGTTCGAGATCGGCAAGAAGTTCAAGGAGCCGGTGCTGGTGTCCGGCACCGACGGCGTCGGCACCAAGCTGAAGCTGGCGTTCGACCTGAAGCGCCACGACACGGTCGGCATCGACCTGGTGGCGATGAGCGTCAACGACATCCTGGTGCAGGGCGCCGAGCCGCTGTTCTTCCTCGACTATTTCGCCTGCGGCAAGCTCGACGTGGCGACCGCCACCGACGTCATCAAGGGCATCGCGCAAGGCTGCGAACAGGCCGGCTGCGCGCTGATCGGCGGCGAGACCGCCGAGATGCCGGGCATGTATCCGGACGGCGAATACGACCTGGCCGGCTTCGCGGTCGGCGCGGTGGAAAAGGCCAAGATCATCGACGGCAAGAAGATCGTGCCCGGCGACGTCGTGCTGGGCCTGGCGTCGTCCGGCGTGCATTCGAACGGCTATTCGCTGGTGCGCAAGATCCTCTCGGTGGCGCAAGCCCGACCTGAACGCCGATTTCCACGGCCGGCCGCTGGCCGACGTGCTGATGGAGCCGACCCGCATTTACGTCAAGCCGTTGCTGGCGCTGATGGCGGCGATGGAAGTCAAGGGCATGGTGCACATCACCGGCGGCGGCCTGCTGGAAAACATCCCGCGCGTGCTGCAGGACCATCTGACCGCCGAACTGCGGCGCGATGGCTGGACGCATGCCGCCGCTGTTCGGCTGGCTGCAGCAGCACGGCGGCGTCGCGGATGCCGAGATGCACCGCGTCTTCAATTGCGGCATTGGCATGGCGGTGATCGTGTCCGAGCAGAATGCGGACGCGGCGATGGCGCAGCTGACGGCGGCGGGCGAACAGGTTAGCCGCATCGGCGTCATTCGGGCGCGGGGTGAGGGTGAGGCGCAGACGATTGTGGTTTGAGGTATTTATATACTCCCGTAGGTCATGCCATGTCTCGGGTGTTAATGTTGATAAATTTTCCTATACTCCTCCGTTTGTCGTTCCCGCGGATTCAGGCGGGAAGCCAGTGGCGTTTATATCCAAGAGCATGTAACAAAAGCGAATAATCGCTGTCCCAGTCTCTTTCCAGATTGTTTCGTGGAGGCACATCATGGCCCGCGCACTGGTGGATGATGAATTATGGGAAATCGTTCGTCCCTTGCTGCCGCCACCCCCGCCGCACAAGACGCCGGCCACAAGTGCCTGGTCGAGCGACGCGTGTTCCCTGGCATTTTGTCCATCCTGCCATCCGGTTTGCCTTGGGAGATGCTGCCCAAGGAAAGGCAATGCGGCTTTGGCATCACATGTGGGCGCAGGGCGCGCGGTTGGCAGAAGACCGGCGTCTTAGGCCGGTGGCATCGCGTGCTGTTGGCCAAACTGCGCGACGCAGACCGACTCGACTTCTTGCGCGTGATCGCCGACAGGTCGTCGGTGCGCGCGCCTGGCGGCAAGTGAAAAGACTACCTGAAAAGCGGTCCTGCGCGGTCTGGTACGCGTCGTCGAAGATGGTCGAGGGAAAGTGGCCTGCGCTTGCCCGGCCAGCATCAATCGATGTGGCGACCATACTGAAGTTCGCCACGCACGGCCGCTCCTTCCTGGAAAAGAAAGTTCATTTCGGGATCATTCACAGACTTACCCACCTAGAAAGGATCAACTGGTTTGACGCACTTGAATTTTGAACTCCCCTTTTTCGCCGGGCAGCCCGAATGGATGCAAGCCGTCGCCGGCCTGGCGCTGATGTGCCTGCTCGCCTATGTCGCCCGGCTGGTGGCCCACTGGATGGTGCTGGTTGGCGCCAGCCGCGCGATCGCCTCCGTGCAGGGGCGCCTGCCCGGCGTGCTCCTTAACCACGATGTCCTGTCCCGTCTGGAAAAGGTGGTGCCCTCCCTGGTCATCCAGATGACGGTCGGCGCGGTTCCCCACTTGGGCGCCGACGTCGCGACGGTTATCCGCAACCTCGCCATCGCGGTGACGGTCCTGCATATCGTTCGCGTGCTGATGGCGATTCTCGACACACTCCAGCAATACCATGAAACGTCCGGCGGTCCCTCCGCGGTGCGCACGCGCTCGGTCAAGAGCTACATCCAGCTGGGCAAGCTGGCGCTGGCGTTCATCGGCACGATTGTCATCGTCGCGACATTGATCGACCGCTCCCCGTTCATCCTGCTGTCGGGCCTGGGCGCGATGTCGGCCGTGTTGATGCTGGTCTTCAAGGATACCCTGCTGTCGTTTACCGCGGGCGTGCAACTGGCATCGAACGACATGCTGCGCGTCGGCGACTGGATTGAGATGCCGCAGCTGGGCGCGGATGGGGATGTGGTCGATATCGCGCTGCACACGGTGAAAGTCCAGAACTGGGACAAGACCATTGTGACGATCCCCACCTGGCGTCTGATGTCGGAAAGCTTCAAGAACTGGCGCGGGATGCAGCAGTCGGGCGGACGGCGCATCAAGCGCACCCTGCGGCTGGATGCCGCATCGGTGCGCTTCCTGAAGCCGGATGACGTCGATCGGCTGCGGCACATCGCGATCCTTCAGCCTTATCTGGAAAAGAAACTGCAGGATGTCGAAGGGACGAACCTGGAGCTCAAGCGCACACTGGGAGAACTGGCGCAAGCCCCGGCCAACCAGCGGCGCCTGACCAACCTGGGGACATTTCGTGCGTACATCGATGCGTACCTGAGGCAGCACCCGGGCATTCATCAAGACATGACGCTGATGGTGCGGGCGATGGAGCCCTCGTCCGACGGCGTGCCGATGGAACTGTACTGCTTCACGGCAACCACGGCCTGGGTAAACTACGAAGGGACGCAGAGCGACATCTTCGACCACCTGCTTGCCATCCTGCCCGAATTCGGCCTGCGCCTTTATCAGAAGCCGACCGGCCATGATGTCACGAGCGGATTGCAGCGGGGTACGGACACGGAAGCGAACTGGCTCGCCTGGGCCAGCCCCAAGGACGAGCCCGCTGAAGTGGACTAAGCGAAAGCCGACCGTGCCCGGGCCCGTGCCAAACCTGGGCGTCATCCTTGCGCGCGCGAGGACCGGGCGATGGACGGCCTGTCATGCCGTCGCACCGACCAAGCCGGCGTGCCAGTCTACGAAGCCGCCATGGGAACCTAACCTGAGCATCACCGACATTACCAGGAAATGTTTGAGTCACTCGGCAGCAGCAGTCCCGTCAAGTAGCTGCGGAAGCTATGCCGTTGGGCAAGGCGATTGAACACGGGATCAAACTGAGCGGCATAGGTCTCAAGCAAGCCGGGTGTCGCCGGACGAGGGCGACGGGCAGGCATGGCAGGACATCTCCTGCTTTCAATATAGGCGGCCTACAGGCTGACTCAACAAACTAGCGCCAAGCATCCTGGGTTGCGCATTGTGGTCGCACCGGCGCAGGCCGGTGCAACAATCAAAGCGCTTCCATGACCGCCCGCAGGAACGTCTGGGTGCGTTCGTTGCGTGGCGCTCCGAAGATCTCTTCAGGTCGTCCTTGCTCAAGGATCTTCCCTTCCGAGAAAAAGCAGACTCGGTCCGCGAATTCCTTCGCGAAGCCCATCTGGTGCGTCACCATCAGCATCGTCAGGTCGTGTTCCTCGCCGAGCCGGCGGATCACGCCGAGCACTTCGCCGCACAGCTCCGGGTCGAGCGCCGACGTAACTTCATCGAACAGCATGACCTGTGGGCGCATTGCGAGCGCGCGTGCAATCGCCACCCGTTGCTGCTGGCCGCCCGATAGCTGGGACGGGTAGTGGCCGCGCTTGTTGGACAAGCCGACCATGTCGAGCAGTTTGCTGCCGCGCTCGATCGCCTGGTCCCGGCTCAGTCCCAGCGCCTTGATCGGCGCTTCTATCGTGTTTCGCAGCGCGGTCATGTGGGGAAACAGATTGAAGTTCTGGAATACCATGCCGATCTTGTTGCGCCCTTCGCGCTTGTATTGTTCGCTGGCCGGGATGAGCTTGCCGCCGCGCGGCATGTGCGTAATCGGGACGCCATCCACTTCTATCACGCCGTCGTCGATGTCTTCGAGCATCATCAGCACCCGCAGCAGCGTCGATTTTCCGGAACCACTGGGACCGATGATGGCGACCTTTTCATTGCGCGTTATATCGAGGTCGAGTCCGTCGAGCACGGTAAGCGCGCCATAACGCTTCGTGACGTTGCGAAATCTGACCATGGGGGTTGTCATGCACCGTCTCCTTGGTTGCTTGCTTTGAGTATTGGCATTTGCGGTCGGCTCAGGGCATGCGCAGATGGGCTTCCAGCCTGCGCACCAGCATGGCAACCGTGATGCTGATGATGAGGAAAAACATGCCCGCCATGGTGATCGGTTCGATATAGCGGAAGCTTTCCGATCCGATGTTCTTGGCTCGCAGCATGAGTTCTGCAACCGTGATCGCGGACAGCACCGGCGTATCCTTGAACATCGCGATCAGGTAATTGCCAAGCGTCGGCAGGATCGGCCGGATCGCCTGCGGCAGGATGATGTCGCGATAAACGGTCCATGGGCCGAGGCTGAGCGCCCGGGCCGCTTCCCACTGGCCGCGAGGCACGCTGTTGAGTCCGGCCCGGTACACTTCCGCGACATAGCAGGAGTAGTGCAGGCCGATGCCGATGGTGCCGGTTGCCAGCGCCGACAGCGTCAGGCCGTAATCCGGCAGCACATAGAAAAGAAAGTACAGCTGGATCAGAAGCGGCGTGCTGCGAATGAACTCGATGAAGAAAGCCGCCGGCCATGACAGCCACTGGAGGCGGCTGCGCCGCAGCAGCGCAAGCAGCAGGCCGAACACCAGGGCGATGCCGAACCCGGCAAACGTGATGCCGATGGTATAGCGCACTGCATCCAGCAGGTCCGGCAGGATGCGCCATGCGAATTGCCAGTCGAAGAAACCGGTTTCCATCAGGCTTTTCCCTGCGGCAGTCCGCGATTCAGGCGGCGCTCCAGCATGCGCATCGACAGGTTGATGGCTTGTGCCAGCAGGAAGTAGATGAACAGCGTCATCAGGAAAATTTCTTCGGTGCGGAAGGTCGCCTGCACCAGCTGGTCAGCGCGGAAAGCGAGGTCCGCGAGCGTAATCAGCGAGACCAGTGCCGTGCCCTTCAGCAGCTCAATCAACAGATTGGTAAAGGGGGGAAGCGCCACGAGCAGCGCCTGGGGCAGGACGATGCCGACGAAGCGCTTGACCGGCGGGATGTTAAGTGCGATGGCCGCCTCGATCTGGCCACGCGGCACCGCGGAAAATGCGCCGCGCATCACCTCGGCGCCGTAGGCGCCGATGTTCAGGCCGAGGCCGAGGACCGCGACGGTATAGGGCGCAAGCTTGGCATTGAACGGGGGAAGCGGCAGCACGAAATACAGCCAGAACAACTGCACCAGCAGCGAACTGCCGCGGAATACCTCGATGTAGATGTTGGCCATCCAGCGCAGTGGCCACCATGGAGAGAGTTTCCCCAGCGCCGCGAGCAGCGCCAGGGCGGTTGCCAGCAGGGCGGCCAGCGCCGTGATCTTGATGGTGACAACCGTCCCTTGCAGGAGCAGCGGAAGGAGTTCGTTCATTCCCCGCCCGCGAGGTCCGCCGCGGTTTTCGTGGTCAGGTTGGAACGGTCGAAGCCGAAGGGCGCTACCGTCTGCAGGTGTTCTTCGCTACCCAGCCATTCCTTGAGCGCGGCATTGACCGCATCGCGCAAGTCCTGGTCGGACTTGCGGAAGGCGAATGCGCCATAACCGGTATGCGCCGGATCGTCCTCGAATTCGGCAAGCACCTCGATGCGGCCGCCGCCCTTGGCGGCCAGCGCCTTCATCGTCAACTCGGTGCCGACGGCCGCATCTGCGCGCCGCGTGCGCACTGCCTGCAGCTGGGCAGTGGTGGACGGCACCTGCATGATCCTGTTGTCCGGGATGCCGGCGTCGCGCGCGTAGGCATACTGGGCGGTGCCGGACATGACTGCCAGCTTCGCCGTGCCGTCGGCGGCGATGTCGGCGTAACTGTTCAGCTTCTTCGGATTGCCCTTCGCTACCAGCAGCGTATCGGGCAATTGATAATGCGGGTCTGTGAACAGCACCTGTCGCGCCCGCTCCGGGGTAACGTACATGCCGGCCGCGATCACGTCGAATCGGCCTGCCATCAGTCCCGGGATCAGGCCGCCCCATTCGGTGAGGACGGTGTCGATTTTCGTGACCCCCATCTTGCCGAACACTTTTCTGGCGATTTCCGGTGATTCGCCGGTGACTTGGCCGTCCGGCAAGGTATAGGCAAACGGCGTCTCATTGGCATAGCCGATGCGGATTTCGCCGGTTCGCTGCACCCGCTCCAGGGTGGTTTCGGCATGCGCTTCAGCGGATGGGATGAGTACGGATGACGCCATCAGCGTCGAAGCCGCAAGCAAGGTCCGAAAAGATCGGAAAAGATTTTTCATGGGTGTTCCTCCTCTTTATTTGATGGGTCATGGTCCAGCTAAAGCTTGGCAAAACCGCTGCTCTGCGCGCCGGTGACAATCATGTCGATCGCAATCGTGCCGATCAGGAGCGCCGACATGCGTCCGACGAGGTCGATGTACCTGTCGGTGAGTTCGGCATTGCTGTGCTGCAGCCGGTCGTGCAGGTACTTGATGATGATCAGCAACACGACGCACAGCGCGAGCGTGCCGACGATCACGGCGACCGCGCCGGGGAAGGGTAGGCGGTTGCCGATCACCACGGATGCGCTGACGGTGCCGGGGCCGATCATGATCGGCATGGCGATGCTGCCGGCGATGGTCTCCGGACTGCCTTTCATCAGGTCGCCGATCGCGCTCGCCCCGGAAAACACATAGCGCAGGCCGATCAGCAGGAAGACGATGCCGCCGAAGATCTGGAAGGAGGCGAACCTGACTTGCAGATAGTCGCGGAAGAAGCTCTCGCCGCCCCAGGCAAACACGCTGAAAACGCCGGCGCTGATGATGCTGCCGCGCACCAATACATAGCTGAAGGTGGCAGTCGGCAGACGCCGGATCAGCTCGAGCAGGTAAATGCTCATCAGGAACGGATTGAACAGCGCAAAGAACAGGAAAAAGGAACGCAGATAAGGTTCCAGTGCCAGGGAGTTCATCGGGCTCCTGTGAGGATGACAAACAAGAAAGAAGCAGGGAAGGCGGCATCGCCGGCTTCCCTGACGCAGTCAGCAATGCGCCCTCACGCGACGGACAGTGTTTCCGGCTCCAGCGGACGCACATCCGTGCGGGCCGCGATGAATTCCGGCCGCGGCTTCAGGCCGTCCTTGGGCGCCGCAAGCTGGTTCTCGACGCTGTTATAGACGAAGAAGGCATTGCTGCGCGGGTAGGGGGAGATGTTGCTGTTCGAGCCATGCATCGTGTTGCAGTCGAAGAAGATCACCGAGCCGGCCTTGCCGGTGCACGAGGCGATACCGCCCAGGTCGGACAGGTAGCGCAGCAAACTCTCGTCAGGCACACCGTTCTCCTGCTTGCGCAGTGACTGCTTGTAGTGGTCTTCCGGCGTTTCGCCGACACAGGAAATGAAATGGCGGTGCGAACCGGGGATCAGCATCAGCGGTCCGTTCTGCTCATTGTTGTCGGTCAGCAGGATCGAGCAGCTCAGCGCGCGCATCGCCGGCATGCCATCCTCGCTGTGCCAGGTCTCGAAATCCGAGTGCCAGTAGAACTCCTTGCCCTGGAACCCAGGCTTGTAATTGATGCGCGACTGGTGGATGTACACCTCGCTGCCGAGGATGCTGCGTGCGGCGTTCAGCACGCGCGGGTCGCGCACCAGGCTGGAAAACAGGGCATTGCTGCGATGCACGTCGAAAACCGAGCGCACTTCGCCGCTGCCCGGCTCCGCGATCACTTCTTCGCGGCCTTCGCCCGCATAGCTTTCGCGTAGTGCCTGCATTTCAGCATGCAGGCGCTGCACTTCCGCCGCCGAAAACAGTTCGGGCAGGAACAGGAAACCGTTCTCGCGATAGGCTTCGCGTTGCGCGATGCTCAGCGCGCCCGGCTCGGCGCCCGCGGCGGCTTCGTATATCACCGGCTCCTTTCTGGCCAGGATCGCAGGGTTGCTTTGGGTGCGGGTGATGTAGGGATCACGGGATAGCATTGGGTGTCCTCCTTCTCTATTACGTGGTTTCCGGCGCGGTGGCGTAAACACCGTCGGCATCGTGGACTTCGTTGCCCACCAGTGGCGGATTGAAAGCGCATACCACCCGCATGTCGCAGTCCGGGTCGGCGCGCAGCCAGTGGCGGTCATTCTTGTTGAGCGCATACATGGTGCCTGGTTCGATGCGGAACACTTCGCCGGATGGGATCAGTTCCACTTCGCCCCTGCCTTCGACGCAATAGACCGCTTCCAGGTGGTGCTTGTACCAGATATGGGTTTGGGTGCCGGCGAAGATCGTGGTTTCGTGCATCGAGAAACCCATGCCGTCCTCGCGCAGCAGCAGGCGGCGGCTGGCCCAGGTATCGGTCTTGATGTCGCGTTCGGTATTCAGAATGTCTTTCAGGCGTCGTACGATCATGCGGCTACCTCTTTGTTCATTGTGGAAGTGCGATGCAGCTGGCTGGCGGCGTCAGCCACCGCCTGCTCCAGGATGTCCAGGCCGGCCAGCAGTTTTTCGGGCTCGATCGTCAGCGGCATGAGCAGCTTGACTACTTCGTCGCGGCCGCCGGAAGTCTCGATGATCAAGCCGTTCTGGAACGCCAGCGAGGTGACGCGATCGGCCAGATCGGGGTCCTGAAAGGCCAGACCCTGCATCAGGCCGCGGCCGCGCCGTGTCATTTGCGCAACCGGATAGTTCTTGACCAGTTTGTCGAGGTATTGGGCCACGGTCTGCGCCTTCTTTTCGATCGACGCCTGGAACTTGCCGTCGCTCCAGTAATGGTCGAGCGCCGCGGCGGCGGTGACGAATGCCATGTTGTTGCCGCGGAAGGTGCCGTTGTGCTGACCCGGCTTCCAGGCATCGTGCTCGGGCTTGATCAGCAGGACCGACAGCGGCAGGCCGAAACCGGACAGGGATTTCGACATGGTTACCATGTCGGGATTGATGCCGGTCGGCTCGAAGCTGAAGAAGGTGCCGGTGCGGCCGCAGCCGGCCTGGATGTCATCGACGATCAGCAGGATGTCGTGGCGGCGGCACAATTGCTCCAGCCGCTTCAGCCAGTTCAGCCCGGCTACGTTCAGCCCGCCTTCGCCCTGCACGCATTCGACGATCACCGCCGCCGGGTCATCGACACCGCTGCTCGGGTCGGCAATCAGCTTGTCGAGCATCGCGATGGTATCGATATCCATGCCGAAGTAGCCGGAGTAAGGCGCATGGTGGACATTGGTCAGCGGCACGCCGGCGGCATCGCGGAATTTGCGGTTGCCGGTCAGCGACAGCGAGCCGAGGGTCACGCCATGGAAGCCGTTGGTGAAGGAGATCACGTTCTGCCGGCCGGTGATATTGCGTGCCAGCTTGATGGCGGCTTCCACTGCGTTCGTTCCGGTGGGGCCGGTAAACTGCATCTTGTACTGCAGCTGGCGCGGCTTCATGATGCGCTCCTCGAAGGTGCGCATGAAGCGTTCTTTTGCGGAAGTGGCCATGTCCAAGCCGTGAATGATGCCATCCTCGGAAAGGTAATCGATGATGGCTTTTTTCAGCACCGGGTTGTTATGGCCGTAGTTCAGGCTGCCGGCGCCGGCTAGGAAGTCGATGTATTGATTGCCTCCCTCATCGGTCAGAACGGCGTTCTGCGCCTTGGTGAAAACGGTGGGGAAGGAACGGATGTAACCGCGTACCTCGGATTCGAGGCGGTCAAATGTTCGTATCATGCTTCTCCTTTTGCATGGATGGATGACGAAGAGCGCCGTGCAGTCAGGCTGCCCGGTTCAAGGGACCGATTTTGTATAGGAGCTCTTCTTCGTGGGCACTCTCGCCGAAGTCTTCGGCGGTAAACAGAGTGCAGGTGGTGCAGCCGGCGCCATGGCGCGCGGCGAATCGGATAAACAGGTTTTCGGAAGCTTGGTTGCCGGGGCTGATGGTGGTTTCCATCCAGCGCAGCGCCATGCAATGCTGCAGCAGATACTCCAGCATGCGCGTTCCCAATTTTTGGCCGCGCACTTGCACGGCCACAGCGACTTGCCAGACGAACAGCGTGTCCGGCTGTGCCGGCGGCACGTAGGCGGTGATCGCACCGACCACTTTGCCATCCAGTTCCGCAACGACGCTGGTTGGTGCATGGTGCTCGCACATCAGCAGGTAGGCATAGCGCGAGTTCAGATCCAGCGGCGGGCAGGCCGCCACCAAGTCATGAAGCGCCGCGCCTTCGCGTCGCCGGGGTCGTCTCAATATCACGCGGTCATGCGCTGCGCGGTGGGCCATTGGTACATTCATGCATCCTCCTTTTTCGGACAAAAGCGTCCCCATTCAGCCTCTCGGGCCGATTGACGCATCTGTCGATTCGGAAGGGAAAATCTGGGAAAAGCTACCGGCTCATGAAAAAGGGCAGCTACAGAGGCCAACTACACAATGGCATTACAGGGCGCGATCACAGCGTGCTATTCGGAACCTTGACCTCAAGCAGCGTGGCGAACTGTTCCAGTGCGACTACCAACGTGTGTTGGTCATCTTCCGGCAACGCGCTGAGCGCGCTGGTGAATCCCTGCGGCAACGCGGAGGGAGCATCGTCCACCAATGCCTGGCCTTTCGTCGTTATCGTGACGTAGACATTGCGGCGGTCGCGCTGTATCCCGTTCGCGACGCACCAACTCTTTTACTTCAAGCCGATCGACGATGCCGACCACGGTGCTGGGACTCAGATGAATGGCGCGCCCGATGGACTTGAGCGTGCTTGGCCCTAGTTGCGCGATTGCCATTAGTGCAACGAGTTGCGGCGAAGTGATTTTATGTGCTGCGCTGAGTCGCTTGGAGTGATGTTCTACGCACTGTGCAATACGACGCACACTCTGCAAGATGCGGATGGAATCATTTACGGCGACAAGCTTCGTGACGTCATTCATGTGCTCAAGTTTAGCAACATCCACGCACCCTATCTTGTCGTCTACCAGTCGCAGGCTTGTATTCCCGTTTTTGATTTTCCGGATTCCCTTTGGTAAAGACATTTTTATTCTACGCACCACAATAATGCATGTCAAATCATTTTGGTTGAGATAATTTGAATAAGAATGATTGGATTAAAAGCGGCTATTTATTGAGCCGGGAATGAGTAAATGGGATTTTTTCACGACAAAACGGCTTTCCCGTAGTGACCAATCCAGTTTGCGGGAGCAGGCCGGTGGCTTCACGCCTCGCTTTTCTTTGGCGTGGCTGCCGGCCTTGTTTTTTGCTCGGCTTCTTCGCTCAAGATCGCACTGTAGATTTCCGGCATCCACTGCAGTGCCTCATAGAAGTCCATGTTGAATGACCGCTGCAAAAAAGAGAATCATTTGCATTGATATACCAAAATATCGCTGTGGCGGTGAGCTGATTCACACTCACACCAACCCTGATCGCTTCATCGCGCACCCGGATTGCAAGGTGAAGGTATAACGCAATCTTGTGGAATAAGAGACAGTTGAAGAAGGCGGCGGACGCTTCTGAAATAAGCTTGTCTTGACTAAAAAATTTCAGCAAAAAGGAATCCGCCACCATGGGCGACGAGAAAGTTATTTTGCTTCAAAGTCAAAGCGCACCAACCGGTTTATTGTCGGCGCTATTGCGTGGGAAGGAGTCGGAATTGCTGCTGGCGACCATTAATGCCGAATGCGGCGAACGGTTGGCACAGTACGCGTAGGTAGCCGTGGAGAGCCCGGTGGTCATTTACTTTTCTTCTCTCGCCAAGAAAAGTAAGAAGCAAGCTAAAGAAGGCGACCGCAAGTACATTGACCTGCGGTTTTCCGCACAAACGGCAGCGTCCCAAGCGGGGCACGTCAACAGTAACGACAACGAACAGCAGCTCAACTTCAACAGCAAAAACTGTGACCTCGTTTCCCTGTCGTTCCTGCGGCTTCAGCCGAGAACCCCGCAGCATTTGTCGTCGGCTGGCGCTACCTATTGCTCCAACTTCAAGCCGATTTCCATATCACACATTGCTGATACGTAAATCGATGCTGACCCGCTGGCGGCGTCGTCGTCATGCGGCTTGCGATGGCTCAAGCGGATGGTGGCCGGAAATTTGACAATGACTTCAATCGAGCGCATCGCACCTTGCCTTGCGCCGCCTTTTTCAGGCGTACGTCCATCGCAGGCGCATGCGGCGTCAGCCGGGAGAACATGATGAGCACGAATACCTTGCTGTTTGGCTGGAAGCGTTCCAGCCCGGGTCGGGAAAGCCTGAGCGCGGCCCATTTCCAGGACTTTCGTCCAGTACCTGGGCGGCTTGCAGAAAGCCGGCCGGATACAGTCCTTCGAGCCGGTGCTGCTTGATCCGAGCGGCGCCGGCATGAACGGTTTTTTCCTGATCCGCGCCGACGATGCCAAGCTCAACGAGCTCACTGGCAGCGACGAATGGGTCGGCCATGTCACGCGCAGCTTGATGCATCTGGAGGAGCCGATCGTGCAGCGCGGCGTGTGCGGCGAGATGGTCAACGAGCGCATGGCGCTGTGGATGGGGAATATCCCGAAATAGTCCTGTGCTTGCGTCCGGTGGAATCCGCGCCGGCGCACCTGGGTGCCGGTCGCGCCGCCGTCACGGCGTGCGGATGTGGTCGACCAGCGCCAGCGTCTGCGCGTCCGGCGGCGGCGTCAGCAGGCTGACCACGACGATCGCCAGCATGCCGGCCGGGACGCCGAAAATGCCGGCCGAGATCGGCGCGATGTGGAACCACTGGTTTTGCGCCGCGCCGCCGAGCGCCGGATGGGTGTGCAGCATGTACCAGGCGCAGACGCAGAAACCGGTGACGATGCCGGCCAGCGCGCCCTGCTGGTTGGCGCGCTTCCAGAAGACGCCGCAGCACCAGCGCCGGGAACAGCGACGAGGCGCGCCAGCGAAAAGGCGGCGCCGACCAGCGACAGGATGTCGGCCGGCTTCATGCGAGGCGACGTAGGCGGCGATCAGCGCCACCACCAGCAGCAGCAGCTTGGAAATCGTCACCCGCTTCTGGGTCGAGGTGGCCGGCGTCGAGGATCTTGTAATAGATGTCGTGCGACAGCGTGTTGGAAATCGTCAGCAGCAGGCCGTCGGCGGTGGACAGCGCGGCCGCCAGGCCGCCGGCCGCGATCAGCCCGGAAATCACGTAGGGCAGGCCGGCGATCTCCGGCGTCGCCAGCACCACGATGTCGCCATCGATCACGATCTCCGCCAGCTGCACGATGCCGTCGCGGTTGATGTCGGTGATGCTCACCAGCGGGTTGAGCTTGTCGATCCCGGCCCAGTACGAGACCCACGGCGGCAGCTTCGAGAAGTCGGTGCCGACCAGCGAGGTGTAGATGTCGTACTTGACCAGCACCGCCAGCGCCGGGATCGTCAGGTACAGCAGCATGATGAAGAACAGCGTCCAGAACACCGAGCTGCGCGCTTCCGGCACCGACGGCGTGGTGTAGTAGCGGCTCAGGATGTGCGGCAGCGCGGCGGTGCCCAGCATCAGGCAGAACACCAGCGCCAGGAAGTTGTTGCGCTTGATGTCGGAGGCCTCCTTGTCCTTGCCCGGGAACGGCGTCGCCTGCGGCAGCGGCGGCTCGGCGCGCGCCAGGTTGGCGGCGCGCGCCGCGGTCCAGGCCTGCTCGGCCTCGGCCGCGGTCTTCGGATAGGCGGCCAGCGCGCGGTCGGCGGCCTGATCTCGATCAGCGAGGCATTGCCGGTGCGCAGCCGTTCGATTTCGCGCTGCTCCTGGGCCAGCCCGTCCTGCCAGGATTGCGGCAGGTTCTTCAGCTTGATCTCGTATTCGTCGGCACGCTGGCGGAACACGGCGCGCACCTGCTGTTCGCCGGGATCGGCGCTCAGTTGGCGTTCGCGCTCGGCCAGCTTGGGCAGCACCGCGCCGTAGGCGACCTGCGGCACCGGGATGCCGGTGTGCTTGACCGACAGCCAGATCACCGGGATCAGGTAGGCGATCAGGAGCACGATGTATTGCGCGACCTGGGTCCAGGTGATCGCGCGCATGCCGCCCAGGAACGAGCACACCAGGATGCTGGCCAGGCCGAGGAAGATGCCGACCGAAAAATCGACGCCGGTGAAGCGCGAGGTGATCAGGCCGACGCCGTAGATCTGCGCCACGACGTAGGTGAAGGAGACGATGATGGTGGCCAGCACCGCCAGCACCCGCACCCAATGGCCGCCGTAGCGGCCGCTGTAGCGCGCCGCCAGGAAGTCGGGAATCGTGTACTGGCCGAACTTGCGCAGGTACGGCGCGATCAGCAGCGCCACCAGGCAGAAGCCGCCGGTCCAGCCCATGATGAAGGCCAGGCCGTCGAAGCCCTGCAGGTACAGGCCGCCGGCCAGGCTGATGAAGCTGGCCGCCGAGATCCAGTCGGCGGCGGTCGCCATGCCGTTGAAGAAGGCCGGCACGCGGCGCCCGGCGACGTAGTATTCGGCGACGTTCGAGGTGCGGCTGATGACGCCGATGCCGGCGTACAGCAGCGATGGTGGCGAACATGAACAGGTAGCCGATCCAGACGCGCGGAAAGCCTTCCCGTTCGAGAATCGCCAGCACCAGCAGGAACCCGAAGAAGCCGAGCGTGTACCAGCGGTAGTAGCGCTTCAGGTTGCGGAAGAAAGCCCTATTCGCCATCGCCGCCTTCCTCGCAGCAGCCGGTCCAGGCGCCGCATGCGCCAGGCGTAGCCAGCCGACGATCGCCAGATAGACAGCGGTCGCGCCCTGCGCCGCCATGTAGAACGACAGCGGCCAGCCGAACACGCTGATGCTGCGCCAGTTCGCGCGCGAAGAAGATGGTGCCGAAGGTCAGCGCGAACCAGGCCAGGCCCAGCAGCGCACGGTGAAGCGCCGCGTGCGGCGCCAGTATTCCGCCTGGCGTTCGGCGGCGCTGGCGGGCGGCGGCGGAGGCGCGGCGCGATCCATGTCAGCCCAGGTCTTCCATGAAGGCGGGCGGCTGCCTCAGGCGCAGCGTCACGCGGAACAGGCTGCCCGGCAACTTGGGATCGTGGCAGTGCGGATTGTTGAAGATATCGACGTCGGCGTCGTGCTGCTGGGCGATTTCGCGCACGATCGCCAGCCCCAGGCCGCTGCCTTCGACGTTGCTGCCGAGGATGCGGTAGAAGCGTTCGAACACATGCGTGCGTTCCAGCGGCGGAATGCCGACGCCGGTGTCCTCGACTTCCAGCATCGCCCGCTGCTCGTCTTCATGGCTGCGCACGCGCACGGTCACGCTGCCGCTGCGCCGGCGTGTAGCGCAAGCGCGTTGTCGATCAGGTTGTACAGCAGCTCGCGCAGCATGGTCGGGTTGCCGGACACCATCACCGCGTGCCCGGGCTGCTCGAAGCCGAGATCGATCTGCTGCGCGAACGAGGCCTGCACCCAGTCCTGCACCGCGCTGCGCGCCAGGTCCGACAATTCGATCGGCACGAAAGGCTGCGCCTGCGGCGCCTGGTTTTCGGCGCGCGCCAGCGCCAGCAACTGGTTGACCAGGCGGGTGGCGCGACTCCGAACTCTTCGCCAGCTGTTCCAGCGAGCGGTGGATTTCGTCCTGGCTGCTCTGGCGCAGCGCCAGTTCGGACTGCATGCGCATGCCGGCCAGCGGCGTTTTCATCTGGTGCGCGGCGTCGGCGATGAAGCGCTTCTGCATCTCGATCGTTTGCGACAGGCGCTCCAGCATGTCGTTGAGCGAGCGCGACCAGCGGCGAGATTTCTTCCGGCACCTGGCCCGATTCGATCGGCGACAGGTCGTCCGGGCGGCGCGCGCGGATGCGCTCCTGCAGCTCGGCCAGCGGCGACAGGCCGCGCGACAGCGCGAACCACACCAGCGCCAGCGCGATCGGCAGGATCACGAACTGCGGGCAGGATCACGCCCTTGATGATCTCGTTGGCCAGCTGCGCGCGCTTGTCCAGCGTTTCGCCGACCTGCACCAGCGCCAGCCGCGGCTCGGCGTCGGGCCTGGCGGCCGGCGCGGCGCAGGTTCACGTACGAGGTAGGCGACGCGCACCTCGCTGCCGCGCATGTACGTCGTAGCGGAACTGCACCGACCACGGCTGCGGCCGGCTCTTCCTCGGGCGGCGAGCGGCAGGTCGCGGTCGCCGTCGACGAGTTCGCCGCGCCGGGCCGCAGCACCTGGAAGTAGACGTTGTCGACGTCGTCGGCGCGCAGGATGTCGCGCGCCGCCGCCGGGCAGCGCGCAGCCAGCGGCTTGCCGTTGACCTCCTTGACCTGCTGCGCCAGCACGGTCACGCGGTCTTCGAGCGCACGGTCGAACGGCTGGTTGGCGATCGACTTCGCCACCAGGTAGGTGATCGCGATGCTCATCGGCCACAGCAGCAGCAGCGGCGCCAGCATCCAGTCGAGGATTTCGCCGAACAGCGAACGCTGGATGCGTTCTTCCGGCTCGGTGCTGAAGGCGTGGCCGGCCAGCGTGTCGGCCGCGGCCGGGTCATCCGCAAGCGGTCGGGATTGCGGAGGCTGCATGCCGACCGTCAGCGCGGGAGGGCGGCGCCGTTTCTGGCGGCGGCATCGGAAAACTTCTCCAGGCAGTAGCCGAGGCCGCGCACCGTGGCGATGCGCACGCCGCCGACTTCGATCTTCTTGCGCAGCCGGTGCACGTAGACTTCGATCGCGTTGTTGCTGACTTCCTCGCCCCATTCGCACAGGTGGTCGACCAGCTGCTCCTTCGACACCAGGCGGCCGGTGCGCAGCAGCAGGACTTCCAGCAGGCCGAGTTCGCGCGCCGACAGGTCGAGCATCTGTTCGTTGATATAGGCGATGCGGCCGACCTGGTCGTAGCGACAGCGGGCCGTGGCGGATCACGCGTCGGGCCGCCGCCGGCGCCGCGCCGGGTCAGCGCGCGCACGCGCGCTTCCAGTTCGGACAGCGCGAACGGCTTGGCCATGTAGTCGTCGGCGCCCAGGTCGAGGCCGTTGACGCGCTGCTCGATCGAATCGGCGGCGGTCAGGATCAGCACCGGCAGCTGCGAATTGCGCGCGCGCAGGCGGCGCAGCACTTCCAGCCCGGACATCTTGGGCAGGCCGAGGTCGAGGATCAGCAGGTCGAAATCCTGGGTCGACAGCGCGGTATCGGCTTCGGCGCCGTTCTTGACGCAGTCGACCGCATAGCCCGATTGGCGCAGCGAACGGGTCAGGCCGTCGGCCAGTACGCTGTCGTCTTCGGCAAGCAGAATTCGCATGATGAGCAGGGCCAGGTGGGAAGTGCGGATTGCGGTGCGGCTAGTCTATTGTGTTTCGGCAATGCCGACAAGATAAGGCTTGTGCCGCAAATATCGCCCGTTGTATGGTGAATTTTTAAAGCGGAGCGAATGTCTACTTGCATCAAGCACTGTTTTTTTATACAGTACTGTTTTGAGCGCGAAAACTCCGACAGTTTTTGTTCAACCCCCTTTCGCTGAAAGACTATTTATGGACGACAAGAAATCCGCACTGAACGCTGCTGAAAAGGGCAAGGCGCTGGCCGCCGCGCTGGCGCAGATCGAAAAGCAGTTCGGCAAAGGCTCGGTCATGCGCATGGACGACAGGCGCCGTGGTCGAAGAAGTCCAGGTCGTTTCGACCGGCTCGCTGGGCCTGGATATCGCGCTCGGCGTCGGCGGCCTGCCGCGCGGCCGCGTGGTCGAAATCTACGGCCCGGAATCGTCCGGCAAGACCACGCTGACCCTGCAAACCATTGCCGAGATGCAAAAGCTGGGCGGCACCTGCGCCTTCATCGACGCCGAACACGCGCTGGACGTCACCTATGCGCAAAAGCTCGGCATCAACCTGTCCGACCTGCTGATTTCGCAGCCGGACACCGGCGAGCAGGCGCTCGAAATCACCGATGCGCTGGTGCGCTCGGGCGGCGTCGACCTGGTCGTCATCGACTCGGTGGCGGCACTGACGCCGCGCGCCGAGATCGAAGGCGACATGGGCGATTCGCTGCCCGGCCTGCAGGCGCGCCTGATGTCGCAGGCGCTGCGCAAGCTCACCGGCACGATCAACCGCACCAATACGCTGGTGATCTTCATCAACCAGATCCGCATGAAGATCGGCGTCATGTTCGGCAATCCGGAAACCACCACCGGCGGCAACGCGCTGAAGTTCTACGCCTCGGTGCGTCTCGACATCCGCCGCACCGGTTCGATCAAGTCGGGCGACGAAGTGATCGGCAACGAAACCCGCGTCAAGGTCGTCAAGAACAAGATCGCGCCGCCGTTCAGGGAAGCGCATTTCGACATCCTGTATGGCGAAGGCACCTCGCGCGAAGGCGAAATCCTCGACCTCGGTTCCGACAACAAGATCGTCGAGAAGTCGGGCGCCTGGTACAGCTACAACGGCGAGCGCATCGGCCAGGGCAAGGACAATGCGCGCAACTACCTGAAGGAACGCCCGGAACTGGCGCGCGAGATCGAAAACAAGGTGCGGGTGGCACTCGGCGTGCCGGAACTCGGCGCCGTCAAGGGCGCGGAGCCGGCGGCAGTGCCGGCCGCCGCCGCACCGGTTGCGGCGGCCCGCAAGGCGGCCGCCAAGGAAGCGGAATAGGGCGGACTGCAGGCGGCCCGGACTCGCCGGGACCGGGCCGCCGCTCCCTCTGTCGTCCTGAAGCACGCTCATGGCCGCACCCAAGCTCAGTTTGAAGGCGCGCGCGCTGCGCTATCTTTCGGCGCGCGAGCATAGCCGGCTCGAACTGGCGCGCAAGCTGTCCCGCTATGCGCAGGAAGGCGACGATATCGATGCCCTGCTCGACGCGCTGGAGGCGGCCAAGCTGCTGTCCCAGGCGCGTTTTTCCGAATCGCTGATCCATCGCCGCGCCGCCCGCTTCGGCAATAACCGCATCCTCTCCGAACTGCAAAGCCACGGCATTGCCGGCGAAGCGCTGGGCGCGCTCAAGGCGGAATTGGTGCAGGACGAAGCGGCGCGCGCGCGCGCGGTGTGGCGCAGGAAATTTCCCGAACCGGCGGCCGACGCGGCGCAACGCGCCAAGCAGATGCGCTTCCTGCTGCAGCGCGGTTTCTCGCAGCAGGCAATCCGCGCCGCCATGCGCGGCGGCGACGACAACGACGACTGAGGTGGGGTGCGCCAGCTGGCGCAAAGAAGGTGGCGGAGAATGACGAGGCGGCCGGGCGGCTGTTGGCGCTAGTCGCCGGCGCAGCCCGCCGGGCTCTCTTTATGCCGCTCGACGCAAGCGCGCGCTAGGCGTAAGGCGATCATATACTCCCTGTTATGACGCCTTATTCCGCCCATGAAATGGCGAATATTTCCACATACTCCTAAGTTGAATAAAACCAAGGCCTGTGGCGGCAAGGAAGCGCGCAGGAGAGCCATTGCATGCAAAGGGATTTTCGCCTCGATCGCCACTGAGGCCATGCCCGGCCTGCCGCAGCGCGGGAGCGCTGTTCTGGCAGCGGCGACATGCGTGCGCCGGCGCGCGTTTCGCTGCGCTTCTCCAGCCCTGCGAAGAGGCATCTCCCTCGTCCTGCAAAGGGCCGTGCCGGCTTGATTTCACAGCACGTGGCCGCCGTCATTCAGGTGCCGCCGCCGCTTGTCCGGAAAGCAGCATGGCGGGTAGGGCGCCAGCTGTGCTACACTTTTACGGTTTTTTTGCAGCGCCGCATGAGCGGCTGCTGCCGCAGAAGCTGCGGCGGCAACACGCAAATGCGGCAACTATTTTATTGCCGCCCTCCGGCATTGGTCTTTATGCCCTTATCACCTTCCGTGTCCCGCCGCGCCCTGAGGCATACCCGTGCCATTCAGGTCGCCGCCTTCGCCCGCGACGACGGGCTATGGGATATCGAAGCGCATATCACCGACATCAAGACCCGCGACATACAGTTGGCCACCGGCCTGCGGCCGGCGAACACGCCCGTGCACGACCTGTGGCTGCGCTTGACGATCGACACGCGAGCTGACCATCGTCGATGCCGAAGCGGTTTCCGACGCCGTCCCCTATCCCGGCTTTTGCGACACGATCGGACCGGCGTATAAGAAACTGGTCGGCCTCAACCTGCTGCAGGGCTTTCGCCAGCAGCTCAAGGAGCGGCTGGGCGGCATCCAGGGCTGCACCCATCTGACCGAACTCGCGCAAGTGCTGCCGACCGCGGCGATCCAGGCCTTTGCCGGCGACGTGTTCAATACCCGCGACGGCGCCGGCGGCGATGGCCAGGACACCCAGCCGTTCCAGCTCGACCGCTGTCAGGCGCTGCGCACCGACGGCGCGGCCGTCGCCCGCTACTACCCGCGCTGGGCCAGCAAGGCGCCGGCCGGCCCCGGGTCCGGTTGAGCGGATACCAGCCCAGCCCATCCGCATTCATTCTTACCAGGCAATTTTTTTCATTCATTAAGCGTCAGAAGGGAAGCTCGCATGAAAATCCATGAGTATCAGGGCAAGGAAATCCTCCGCAAATTCGGAGTGACGGTGCCGCGCGGCATCCCGTGCATGTCGGTGGATGACGCCGTCAAGGCAGCGGAAGACGCTGGGCGGCCCGGTCTGGGTCGTCAAGGCGCAGATCCACGCCGGCGGCCGCGGCAAGGGCGGCGGCGTCAAGGTTGCCAAGTCGCTGGATCAGGTGCGCGAATACGCGAACCAGATCCTCGGCATGCAGCTGATCACGCACCAGACCGGCCCGGAAGGCCAGAAAGTGCGCCGCCTGCTGATCGAGGAAGGCGCCGACATCAAGAAGGAACTGTACGTTGTCCATGGTCACCGACCGCGTCAGCCAGCGCGTCGTGCTGATGGCATCGAGCGAAGGCGGCATGGACATCGAAGAAGTCGCCGACAAGCACCCGGAACTGATCCACAAGGTCGCCATCGATCCGGCGACCGGCCTGACCGACGCCGATGCCGACGACGATCGCCGCCAAGATCGGCATTCCGGCCGCCTCGATCGCCGACGCCCGCGTCCAGCTGCAAGGCCTGTACAAGGCGTACTGGGAAACCGACGCCTCGCTGGCCGAAATCAACCCGCTGATCCTGACCGGTCGACGGCAAGGTGATCGCGCTCGACGCCAAGTTCAACTTCGATTCGAACGCCTGTTCCGTCATCCGGAAATCGTCGCCTATCCGCGATCTGGACGAAGAAGATCCGGCCGAAGTCGAAGCGTCGAAGTTCGACCTCGCCTACATCTCGCTCGACGGCAACATCGGCTGCCTGGTGAACGGCGCCGGCCTGGCGATGGCGACCATGGACACCATCAAGCTGTTCGGCGGCGAGCCGGCCAACTTCCTCGACGTCGGCGGCGGCGCCACGGCCGAGAAAGTCACCGAAGCCTTCAAGATCATGCTGAAGAACCCGGGCCTGAAGGCGATCCTGGTCAACATCTTCGGCGGCATCATGCGCTGCGACGTGATCGCCGAAGGCGTGATCACCGCATCGAAGGCGGTGTCGCTGAAGGTGCCGCTGGTGGTGCGCATGAAGGGCACCAACGAAGACATCGGCAAGAAGATGCTGGCCGACTCCGGCCTGCCGATCATCTCGGCCGACACCATGGAAGATGCGGCGAAGCAGGTCGTTGCCGCGGCTGACGGCAAGTAACAATACAGCTGCCGATCCCGCGCAAGGCGCGAACGGCAAGTAAAAGGAAAGATTAAATGTCGATTCTGATCAACAAAGACACCAAGGTCATCACCCAGGGCATCACCGGCAAGACCGGCCAGTTCCACACGCGCATGTGCCGCGACTACGCGAACGGCAAGAAGCGCTTCGTGGCCGGCGTGAACCCGAAGAAGGCCGGCGAAGATTTCGAAGGCATCCCGATCTTCGCGCATCGTCGCCGAAGCCAAGAAGCGAAACCGGCGCCACCGTTTCCGTGATCTACGTGCCGCCGGCCGGCGCCGCCGCCGCGATCTGGGAAGCGGTCGAAGCCGACCTGGACCTGGCGATCTGCATCACCGAAGGCATCCCGGTGCGCGACATGATGGCAGTCGAAGGACCGCATGGCCAAGGCCGGCAGCAAGACCCTGCTGCTCGGACCGAACTGCCCGGGCCTGATCACGCCCGGACGAAATCAAGATCGGCATCATGCCGGGCCACATCCACAAGAAGGGCCGCATCGGCGTCGTGTCGCGTTCGGGCACGCTGACCTATGAAGCAGTCGGCCAGCTGACCGCGCTCGGCCTCGGCCAGTCGTCGGCAGTCGGCATCGGCGGCGACCCGATCAACGGTCTGAAGCACATCGACATCATGAAGATGTTCAACGACGATCCGGATACCGACGCCGTCATCATGATCGGCGAGATCGGCGGTCCGGACGAAGCCAATGCCGCCTACTGGATCAAGGACAACATGAAGAAGCCGGTGGTCGGCTTCATCGCCGGCGTCACCGCGCCTCCGGGCAAGCGCATGGGCCACGCCGGCGCGCTGATCTCGGGCGGCGCCGACACGGCGCGAAGCCAAGCTCGAAATCATGGAAGCCTGCGGCATCACGGTCACCAAGAACCCGTCGGAAATGGCGCGTTTGCTGAAGGCTATGCTGTAACCGGCGCCGTCCGGCTGCGCCATCCGCGCTAGAATAGGCGGCCGGAGCAGGCATCCGCTGCATAATGTATGGAGAGCTTCGGCTCTCCATATTTTTTTCGTCCCTTGAGTGCGAGAGTCCGATGGATTTTTTATTGACGCTGAACTGGGTCGCGGTCGGCCAGATCATCCTGATCGACATACTGCTGGGCGGCGACAATGCCATCGTGATCGCACTCGCCTGCCGCAACCTGCCGCCGCATTTGCGCTTCAAGGGCATCCTGTGGGGTACCGCCGGCGCCATCGTGATCCGCATCGCCTTGATCGCGTTCGCGGTCACGCTGCTGGAAATGGCCTACATCAAGCTGGCCGGCGGCCTGCTGCTGCTCTGGATCGGCATCAAGCTGCTGGCCGACAACCAGGACGAGCATGGCGAGATCAACGCCAGCGACCGCCTGCTGATCGCCATCAAGACCATCGTCATCGCCGACCTGGCGATGAGCATCGACAACGTCATCGCCGTTGCCAGCGCCGCGGGGCATGCGGCCAGTGAGCACCAGATGCTGCTGGTGGTGTTCGGCATCCTGGTCAGCATCCCGATCATCGTCTGGGGCAGCACCCTGGTCCTGAAGCTGATGACGCGCTTTCCGATCATCGTCACCCTGGGCGCGGCACTGCTCGGCTACCTGGCCGGCGACATGATTTTCACCGACGCCGGTTTCGGCCCCTGGCTGCAAGCGAACTTGCCGCCGCATCGATTGGCGGTGCCCGGCACCGAATTTCTGTTCAGCGTGCCAGCGCTGGTCGGCGCCATCGCCGTGGTGGTGATCGGCTCCTGGCTGGCCCGGCGCGCAGAGCGCGCGCGCGCCTAGCGCAACGGGGGAATGCTTGCCGCTACAATTGGCATCCAGCAAGCTGCCGGCGCTGCTGGTTGCGCCGATATCTGATTAAAGTTTTCATGTCCCGCCCTCCCGCACTGGAATTCGCCGCCTGCACCGATACCGGCCGTATCCGTTCCCACAACGAGGATAGCGTCGTCGTCAGCGCCGAGCATGGCTTGGCGGTCTTGGCCGACGGCATGGGCGGCTATTCGGCCGGCGAGGTGGCCAGCGGCATCGCCACCACGGTGATCCGCGAAACCATCGAAAGCCGTCTCGGCAAGCGCGGCTGGCGCCGCCCGTTGCGCGCCGGCGCCATGCAACAGATGCTCGGCGCCGCCGTCAAGCTGGCCAACAGCGCCATTCTGGCTACTGCCCAGCGCCAGCCCGAATATGCCGGCATGGGCACGACGCTGGTGGCCGCGTTGTTTGATCATGACCGCGTCACCATCGCCCATGTCGGCGATTCGCGCGCATACCGCCTCCGGCAGGGCGGCATCGAACAGTTGACGCACGATCATTCGCTGTTGCAGGAACAGGTCGACGCGGGACTGATCAGCGCCGACGAGGCGCGCTTTTCCGACCACAAAAACCTGGTCACGCGCGCAGTCGGCATCGAGCAGCCGCTCGAGGTGGAAATCCACGAGCATCGCGTCGCCGTTGGCGACCTCTACCTGTTGTGCTCGGACGGCCTGTCCGACCTGCTGTCGGAGCGGGAAATCGCCGAGCTCGCGCTGGCGGACGGCGGCGACCTTGGGCAGGCGGCCGAAGCGCTGGTACGGCGCGCCAACGACAATGGCGGCCTCGATAACATTTCCGTCATCCTGGCCCGGGTCAAGTCCGCTGACGCGGCGCCGTCCGGACTGTTCGGCCGCATCGCCAACTGGATCAAATGAAAATGGACACGGAAAACAAGAGCGCCAGCCTCACGCTGTGCCTGGGCGATACCCGTTTGCAGCACCTGCCGCTGACGAAGGAGCGCATCACCATCGGCCGCCGCCCGCACAACGACATGGTGGTCGATCACCCCACCGTGAGCGCCGACCATGCGGTCGTCGTCACCCTCTTCAACGATTCCTTCCTGGAAGACCTGAACAGCACCAACGGCACGCTGATCAACGGCCAGCCGGTCAAAAAGCATTTTCTGCAAAACGGCGACGTCATCGA
The DNA here is from genome assembly GCA_963706525.1 of uncultured beta proteobacterium. Lineage (GTDB taxonomy): Bacteria > Pseudomonadota > Gammaproteobacteria > Burkholderiales > Burkholderiaceae_D > DATJCV01. Next base: position 54,535 of record CAVPMM010000013.1, read on the forward strand.
GCTCGCCAAGTACACCATCCGCTACCAGGCTGCCGACCTGGTGTGAGTGCCGCAGCGCCGTCCATCGCTGCCGCGCGCCGCAGCGCCCGGATCAGGGTGCTGAGCGGCCCCGGCGCCGGCCGCGAGCTGGTGCTGAGCAAGCCGCTGACCAGCCTGGGCCGCCCCGGCGTGCAGGTCGCCGTCATTCTCGAGCGTCCGCAAGGCTATTGCCTGAGCCATGTCGAAGGCCAAAGCTATCCACTGCTGAACGGCAAGCCAATCGGCGCCAGCGCCGCACCGCTCGCCAGCGGCGACCTCATCGAGCTTTCAGGCACGCAGATGCTGTTCAAGCTGGAATAGGGCGGCATGTTCCCTGTCTTTCGTTTTTTGCATTAAATAATCTGACAATTTTTAATCATGTGACCAAAATTGTCATTCCAAATGGAAAAACTGACGTTTATTTCACACATTTAAAGATGGAATGTCACATTGCACGCGTATTATTGCTGGCACGTCAATTGCTCAATAGAAATTGGCGACTGCCTAACCCATTAACGGAGGACTAGGAAATGAAATCGATGAAAATGATGCAAACTGCGCAACGCGGCTTTACCCTGATCGAATTGATGATCGTCGTGGCGATTATCGGTATTTTGGCGGCGGTGGCGTTGCCGGCGTATCAGGATTACACCAAGCGTGCGAAGGTGTCCGAAATTATTTTGGCGGCTTCGGCTTGCCGGACCACCATTACCGAGGTTTACCAGAGCGCCTCCAGCGGTGCCAGTATTGGTGCAAACGGTTGGGGATGTGAAGCAAGCGGTGCCAACGGAGCCTCAAAATATGTGACATCCGTAACAACGACTGCGGATGGAGTCGTGACAGTAACAGCACAAGGCATCGCGAGTGGCATTGACGGCACCACGATTGATTTGACGCCGGTGACGACCGACGGTACCACTGCAATGACTGTTGCTTCTGATTTGGGCAAAGCGGTGTTCGCATGGAAATGTGGACCCGGTGCAAATAACCCGATGCCGGCGAAATTCCTCCCCGGTTCTTGCCGCGGCTAATTGAATTAAGAATCTCAAAACGCTCCGTAAGGAGCGTTTTTTTATGATTAACAACTTCTTCTTTTTACTCGCTGCCGGGACATTGGCCATGAGCTGGCTGATGCCTAATCATTCTCTTCCATGGGCCAGCTGGCATTCGGAGGCGGTGGCGTTTTTGGCGGCTTCCATTTTGGCTTGGAGTAGTCTGGTACAGCTGTATCGTTTCGATGGCCCACGCACCGTGGCTTTGCCGTGGGCAGCAATGCCCTTCATCGGATTGGCCGGGGTAGGTACATTGCAACATGCGACCGGGCTTATATTTTTTTGGGGTGATGTTTGGACTCTATGGTTTTACATGGTGTTATGCATCGCTTGTCTGATAATCGGTTTTGCGGCCGCGTCGCCATTCTCTCAAGCCCGCTCTTGCGTAGCCATTGACGTACCCTTTACGCTATTGGCATTTGTCCTTCTGTTCGGAGCGCTGGCATCCACCGCCATTGCCTTAGCTCAAGTCTTCAGTTTGTGGGAGCATTCTGGCTGGATTGAACGGATGCCCGATCTGCGTCGTCCCGGCGGCAATCTGGCGCAGCCCAACCATCTGGCTACCCTACTAGTAATGGGAATGGCGAGCCTGGTGTTCTTGTACCAATCGAGAAAGTTCGGGGCCATTGCTTCCGGCTTATTGGTGTTCGTTCTTTGCGCTGGGATCGCGGCTACCGAGTCACGTACCGGCGCGCTGAGCCTGCTGATACTGTTAGGCTGGTGGCTGTTCAAGCGCCGGGTCTGCGCTGACTCTCCGCCCGCGTGGGTGGGCGTGGGTTGCGGATTCGTTTTTGTGGCCATGTTCTTGAGTTGGCCCCTGCTGCTGAATTCGATGCTATTGAGCGATCAGGCCGCCGTGAACACCACTTCGAGTTTGCGTCTGGAAGTATGGCGTCAATTGCTGGAAGCCATAGCACTCAAGCCGTGGCTGGGATGGGGCATCCATGAAGTGGCGCAGGCGCATAACGCCGTGGCTCACAGCTACGCGGTGAGCTCGCCTTTTTCCTATAGCCATAACCTGCTGTTGGATTTGGCTTTATGGGTAGGAGTGCCGCTGATGGCTCTTGCGGCACTGATGACGGGTATCTGGCTTTGGCGCCGTATCAAGCTAGTAAATGATCTACTGCCTTGGTATGGATTGGCCGTGGCGTTGCCTTTGGCAGTGCATTCCATGCTGGAATACCCATTTGCCTATGCTTATTTTTTGGTGCCGGTGATGTTTGCCCTTGGTGCAACGGAAGCTTCGCTGGGAGTCAAGCCGCTGGTTCGAATGAGTATCAAGCCGGTAAGCATTTTTCTGTTGTTGACTACCGCAGTGCTGGCTTGGTCAGTGGTCGAGTATCTGGAAATTGAAGAGGATTTTCGTGTCGCCCGCTTTGAGGCGTTACGCATCGGCTCACCACCCCCTAAACATCAGCCGCCGAAGGTGATTTTGTTCGACCAGCTTGCCGTGCTGCTCGACGATGCGCGTATCAGACCTACGCCTAACATGTCGCCTGAGGCGATGCAGACCGTTAAAGACGCCGCGCTCCATTATCCGTGGTCAGCAACTCAATACCGTTATGCTTTAGCGCTAGCCTTGAATGGCAATCAGGTGGAAGCGGCGAGGCAATTTCAGGTAATGCGGCATTTGTGGGGAGAAAAAGCGTATACCGGATTCAAGAAGCAAATTGAAAATGCTGCCGAACAATATTCCGAACTACGTCAGATGAATCTGCCTTGAGGTACGTACATCTTCAAGCAGGAATGGAATCAACAGAAACCGACCAGCGCACGACAGTGGCTGAACGCAGAAATAATCAGTGCGGAAGGGGGCGACGAAGCTTGCAGCCGCAAGACACTAATCTTTGTCGCAATCCCGGAATCCTTGCGGATTCAACCTCTGCCAGCGCCAATGATCGGCGCACATCTCGGCCAATCCCATCCGCGCCTGCCACTTCAGCAGCGTCTTCGCCGCTGTCGGATCGGCATAGCACGCCGCGATATCGCCGCGCCGCCGCGCCACGAACTGATATGGGATGGCGCGGCCGCTGGCGGCTTCGAAGGCGCGCACGATGTCGAGCACGCTGTAGCCTTGGCCGGTGCCGAGGTTGACGGTAAAGCCATGGCCCGACTCGAACAGGTGATCCAGCGCGGCGACGTGGCCGCGCGCCAGATCCATCACGTGCACGTAGTCGCGCACGCCGGTGCCGTCGGGCGTCGGGTAGTCGTTGCCGAAGATCGACAGGCGCGGCCGGCGGCCGACGGCGACCTGGGCGACAAACGGCATCAGGTTGTGGGGTAGGTCCGTGCGGAATCTTCGCCGATCAGGCCGGAGGCATGCGCGCCGGCCGGATTGAAGTAGCGCAGGATGGCGATGGCCCAGGAGGGATCGGATTGCGCCAGGTCGTTCAGCACCTGCTCCGCCATCAGCTTGGAGCGGCCGTAGGGATTGGTGGTCGACAGGGGCGCGGATTCCGCGATCGGCACCGATTGCGGATCGCCGTACACGGTGGCGGACGAACTGAAGACGAAGCGTTTGATGCCGGCGTCGCGCATGGCTTCTAGCAAGGCGATTGTGCCCGAAACGTTGTTGTCGAAATACGCCAGCGGTTGTTCGACCGATTCGCCCACCGCCTTGAGGCCGGCAAAATGGATCACGGCGGCGATCGGGTGCGATGTCAGGATCGCATCCAGCGCGCTGCGGTCGCGCACATCGGTTTGCGTAAAACGGGATGCTGTGGTCGATGAGGGTTTCGACGCGCCGCAGCGCAGCGCGTGAACTGTTGCTGAGGTTGTCCAGGGCGACCAGCGCATATCCCGCCTCGGCCAGGGCGACGCAGGTATGTGTTCCGATGTAACCGCAGGCGCCGGTGACGAGGATCGTTTTGCCTTGGCTCATGACTGAAGACATCTCTTTCGTGATGGGACATCACGAAAACAATAAGATGGCTCGCGGTCATGGACCCGGACATTGCTCAAATATTCTCGATTTAACCGTGGCCGACGGGTCCGGTCGGATACTCCTTCCTATGTGATCGAATTTCGCTCATGAGGAGGTGAAATTTTTCATATACCCCTGCATTCTTGGATCGAGGTGCGGCTTTTGCGGCTCAAGGCGGCAAATCCTTAGTCTTTGGCCGTGTCGGCGGGCAGTTGCGCCACCCAATCCCCCGACTTGCCGCCATGCTTTTCCAGCACGCGCACGTCGGTCATCACCATGCCGCGATCGACCGCCTTGCACATGTCGTAGATGGTCAGGAGGCCGATCTGTACCGCCGTCAGCGCTTCCATCTCGACCCCGGTCTTGCCGACGGTTTCGACCTGCGCGGTGCAATCCACCGCCGAGGCTTCGGCCTGGATTTCGAACTCGACCGCGACGCGCGTGATCGCCAGCGGGTGGCACAGCGGGATCAGGTCGCTGGTGCGTTTGGCGGCCATGATGGCGGCGGTACGGGCGATGCCGAGCACGTCGCCTTTCTTGGCATTGCCCGACTGGATGAGCGCCAGCGTCTCCGGCCGCATGCGGATGCGGCCGGCGGCGCGGGCGATGCGGTGCGTGTCCTGTTTGGCGCCGACGTCGACCATGTGGGCCTGGCCGGTCGCGTCGAAATGGGTGAGGCCGCTGGCGGCGGGAGGAAGGTTTTTTTCGAGCTTGTGATCGGATTTCATCGCGGCATTTCAGAGGGGAAACAAAGGGGAGGCTGCTTCATGGTCGGGACCGTCTTTGCATGGTTACATGTCGTTACGGCGGCCTTGCGTTCGAACGATTCGACTCTGCTAGTATCATAGCATCGTGAAATCAAGCTCCCTTTCAGTTCCGTTTTGCCGCGGCGCCGCCGGCGCCGCATGCCAATGTCCATGAACTTCTCCCGGATTTCCCGCACCGTGCGCCGCCAGGCGCTTGCCGCCTTGTTCATCGTTTGCGCCGTCGGCGTGCCGCTCCGGCCCGCGGTCGGCGCCGAGCACGGCCTGCCGCTGCTGGGCGACGCCGCCGGCGGCGAATTGTCGCCGGTGATGGAGCGCAAGCTGGGCGAGGAAATCATGCACGACATCCGGCGCGATCCGGATTACCTGAACGACGCGCCGCTGCTCGAATACCTGAACAATTTCGGCGGCTCGCTGGTGGCGGCGCGCCCCGACGTGCGCGGCGAGGCGGCCTACGATTACTTCTTTTTCGGCGTGCGCGATCCGATGATCAATGCGTTCGCGCTGCCGGGCGGCTTCATCGGCGTCCATTCGGGCTTGATCCTGGCGGCGCAGACCGAGTCGCAGCTGGCGTCGGTGCTGGCGCACGAGATCGGCCACGTGGCGCAGCGCCACATCGCGCGCATGATCGGCAACCAGAAGCAGGATGCGCTGTTGCCGCTGGCCTCGGTGCTGGCGGCGGCGCTGGCGGCGCGCTCGAGTCCCGACGCGGCGGCCGGGATCATGATGGGCGGCACCGGCCTGGCGCTGCAGCGCCAGCTCAATTTCAGCCGCGACGCCGAGCGCGAGGCGGATCGCGTCGGCTTGCAGATCCTGCGCGACGGCGGCTACGACACCACCGGCATGGTCGCCTTCTTCGCGCGCATGCAGAACGCGACGCGCAACTATTCGGACCGGGTGCCGCCGTACCTGCTGTCGCACCCGCTGACCAGCGAGCGCATCGCCGACATCGAGGCGCGCATCCGCGGCCAGCGCTACAAGCAGCGCGCCGACAGCCTGGATTTTTACCTGATCCGGGCCCGCGTGCGGGTGCTGCAGGACGGCTCGGTGCAGGGACTGCGCGATGCCACGTCGACGTTCGACAACCAGCTGCTGCAAAAAACGCCGATGGATGTCGCCGCCGCCAACTACGGCCTGGCCGTGGTCGCGCTGAAACAGGGCAAGCACGAGCAGGCGCAAAACCTGCTGCAGCAGGCGCGCAAGGCCTTGCCGGCAAATAGCCAGAGCCCGATCCTGGCCAGCTTCGCGATCGACATCAAGCTGGCCGCGCGCCAGCCGGAGCAGGCGCTGACCCTGGCCGACGCCGCCCGCCAGCAATTCCCCTTGTCGCGCGGCATCGCCCGCCAGTACGGCCAGGCCTTGATCGACGCCGGCCGCGCCGACGAGGCGACGCGCTATCTGCGCGACCAGGCGCAGCTGTACCGGCAGGAGCCGGAGCTGCAAAACCTGCTGGCCCAGTCCTATGCGGCGCAGGGCAAACGGGCGCTGCAGCATCTGGCGCTGGCGGAAGCGTATGCGCTGTCGGGCAGCGTGCCGAGCGCGCTGGAACAGCTGAAGATCGCCCGCAGCGCGCCCGACGGCACGTTCTACGAGCAGGCGGTGGTCGACGCCCGCGAGCGCGAACTGCAGGCGCAGTGGCGCGAGCAGCTGGAGCAGAGCAAGAAAAAACCCTAGCGGCGGCCGTGCCGGAATCTCGCCCCTGCCGGCCGCCGTGACGCGAGCTTGCCGGCGCCGAGCAGGATCCCATTTTCCTCATATACTCCCTTGATAAATCGTCTGTACCGGGCAGGTAATGGACGATTTTTCAACATACCCCTCATATCATGGCTATGTCGCAGTGAATGCCTGGAGTCGCGCCGACCGCTATCGCGCGCCTTGATCCTGCGGTTCGGCATGCAACAATTCCCGGCAGCGGGCTTTCCTTGCAGCGCACGCTTGCGCCGGCAAGCCAAACCGTTGCGCCGGCAGCCGGCCTGAATTTCCCGCTTCCCCTTGTACGCGGGCGGCAGTCGCGGCGAACGGGGCGAACGCTTATGCAGCGTCCGGCTGCGGCGCCGTCACAAAGCCGAAGTGCGCGGCCAGCGCCGCGCGCGCAATGCGCTGCACCGGCAGGCGCTGGCCGGCATATTCCAGCATCAGCCGCTCGTTGCTGGCGCTCGCCAGCCAGCCGAGCAGGCGTTCATCGTCCACCGGCGCGCCGTCGATGCGCAGGCCGGCCAGGCATTGCGCCAGGTCGCGGTCGTCGAGCGCCGCCACCTTGTCGGCCGACTGCAGGATCAACTGTCCGCCTTCGGTCATCCACGCCGTATCGATCAGCGCCAGCGCCTCGCCGTGCTGCAGCACGAAGCCCTGCGCCGGATCGGTGTGCGCGATGTAGGGCGTGATTTCCAGGTTCACGTAGACGCGCTGCGGCCCGTTCTGGAAATACCAGCGGCCCTGTTCGTCGTGGGTGTAATTGCGGTGGATGAAGCCGAGCAGCGCCGCATTGTTGATGCGATCGCCCGGCAGCCGCTGCGCCTGCGCCCGCTCGTCGCGCATGCGCCAGCCGCCGCGCGCATCCAGCGCCAGCCAGCCGTAGCAATGCGGCACGTTGGGCCACTTGGCCATTGCTTGTTGCACGATGGGGTCCATGATGGAAGGTCCTTTGGAAGATTGCTTGCAGAATGTTGCCCACCACTGGCGCCAGTGAAACCAGGGTCAGTGCTTTTGTCGCGGCTGTTGGCGAAACACACTGACCCTGCTTTCACGAATTATTGCCGATAATTTTCGGTCATTCAGGTTTGTGCCCGGTAGACCGTCAAAGCGGGGTCAGAGTAATTTTCGCGATGACCCGCTGCGAAAAAAAACTCTGACCCCGGTTTGACTGCTTCGGCGCTGAACGATGGTGCCACATCACCCCACAGCGGGACCATTCCCCTCCAGAAACTGGAGCATCCGCTGCGGCAGCCAATCCAGCCGCCCCGGCGGCGCGCCGGTGGCGAAGCCGACGTGGCCGCCTGCGCGCGGGTATTCCAGCGTCACCTGCGGGGAGGCGCGGCGCGGCAGGAAATTCGGCGGCAGGAACGGGTCGTTCTGCGCGTTCAGTACCAGCGTCGGCACGGTGATGTCGTCCAGCACGTGCTTGGCGCTGGCGCGGTTCCAGTAATCGTCGGTGTCGCGAAAGCCGTGCAGCGGCGCCGTGACGATGTTGTCGAAGGCGTACAGGTCGCGTGCGCGCAGCATGCGTTCGCGGTCGAACAGTTGCGGGAACTGCTGCAACTTTTTCAGGCTTTTCGACTTCATGGTCTGCAGGAACACCCGGGTATAGAGCCGGTTGAAGCCGCGCGCCAGCGCCGCGCCGCCGCCCGCCAGGTCGAGCGGCGCCGACACCGCGCAGGCGGCATCGACGAACTCGGCCTCATGCTGCGCTTCGCCGAGCCAGCGCAACAGGGCATTGCCGCCCAGCGAGACGCCGGTCGCGTAGAAGCGACGGCCGCCTGCCGCGCGCGCCTGCGCCTCCAGCCGGCGCAGCAGCCAGTCCACTTCTGCGGCGTCGCCCGAATGGTAGAAGCGCGGCGCGCGATTGATCTGGCCCGAGCAGCCGCGAAAATGCGGCACCGCGCCCGACCAGCCGCGCGCGGCGATGGCTGCCATCAGCGCGCGCGCATAGTGGCTGCCCGACGAACCTTCCAGCCCGTGAAACAGCACCACCATCGGCTGATCCGGACGGCCGTCGACGAAATCGACGTCGACGAAGTCGCCGTCCGGCGCATCCCAGCGCTCGCGGCGATAGGCGACTGCGGGTTTGGCGATGCAGGTGGCCGGGTAGATCGTTTGCAGATGGCCGCCGGGCAACCAGCGTGGGGCGGGAAAATCCATGATGTTCAATGTTGTGGGCCGAGGCGTCAGCATCCTTTGCGCGAGCTCAAGGCCGCGTGGAAGCGGGCAACGGTAGCGGTGGTCGGGTTCGTCGGGCGGCCGCGCGGCGCGCCAACTGCGGGCGTCGGCTGCTTAGGCCGCCAAGCGGCGCGGCTTGCACCGGAAGCGACGCCTGACGACCTTGCCTCAATGCAGCAGGGCGGCGCCGGATCGCTCCGCCGGCGCGGCGCCCGGGGCAAGCGACGCATGGTGGGCGACGAGGCGCCAGCCGAGCATGGTCTTGATATAGACATTGGTGGCCAGCACATGCGCGTCCCGGCTTCCTGCCGCCGTCTCCGCGATTTCTTCCAGCACGCTATGGACCGCGCTCATCGGGGTGCGGACCGCGTGCAGCTGGCGCGGCCGGATGTGGACGCCGCCGTGCGCGAAGATCGCTTCCCACGAGGCGCGGATCGCCGCATGCCCGGTCAGGCGCGGCGCGTTCGGATGGATGCAGACGATGTCTTCCTCGTCCGCCCACAGCGCCATCAAGGCGTCGAGATCGGCGCGCGCCAGCGCGTCGTAAAACGCGTTTTCGATTTCCTGCGCCGATTGCTGCATCAATGGAGCGCGCGGCATGGGTTTTCCTGGGAGCGGGGCGCCGGCGGCCTTCAGTGGCCGCCGTGGGCGACGCCGGGCTTCAGCTGGTAGACGGTGCCGCAGTACGGGCATTTGGTGCGCCCCTGGGCATCGAAGTTCAGGTAGACGCGCGGATGCGACGACCACAACGGCATCTTGGGGTTCGGGCAGTAGGCCGACAGGTAGCCGGCGTCGTCCAGCTCCACCGGCGTGTATTCAACAACGTTTTGATTCATCGGATTTTCCATGGCGGATACGAATTGCATTAGACCAGCGTCAGCCAGTGCTGGTATTCCGGAGCGCGGCCGGCGACGACATCGAAAAACAGCGTCTGCAGCTTTTCGGTGACCGGGCCGCGATGGCCGGGTCCGATCTGGCGGTTGTCGAGCTCGCGGATCGGCGTCACTTCGGCCGCGGTGCCGGTGAAGAAGGCTTCGTCGCAGCAGTACATCTCGTCGCGCGTGATGCGCTTTTCGATCACTTCGATGCCGAGGTCGCGCGCCATGGTGATCACCGAATCGCGTGTGATGCCGTCCAGGCAGGAGGCGAGGTCGGGCGTGTACAGTTTGCCGTTCTTGACGATGAAGACGTTTTCGCCGGAGCCTTCGGAGACGAAGCCTTCGGTGTCCAGCAGCAGCGCTTCGTCGTAGCCGTCGGCCAGCGCTTCCTGGTTGGCCAGGATCGAGTTGATGTAATAGCCGGAAGCCTTGGCGCGCACCAGCGAGATGTTGACGTGATGCCGGGTGAAGGACGAGGTCTTGACGCGGATGCCTTTGGCCATGCCGTCTTCGCCGAGGTAGGCGCCCCATGGCCAGGCGGCGATGGCGAGGTGGATGGTGTTGCCCTTGGCCGAAATGCCGAGCTTTTCATCGCCGATCCAGACCAGCGGCCGGATGTAGCAGGATTCCAGCTGGTTTTCGCGCACTACCTGCTTTTGCGCTTCCATGACGGTTTCCATGTCGAACGGAATCTTCAGCTGGAATATCTTGGCCGAATTGAACAGCCGCTGCGTATGTTCCTTCAGGCGGAAGATCGCCGTGCCGTTTTGCGTGTGATAGGCGCGCACGCCTTCGAACACGCCCATGCCGTAGTGCAGGCTGTGGGTCAATACATGGATGGTGGCGTCGCGCCACTCGATCAGCTTGCCGTCTTTCCAAATCTTCCCGTCACGGTCGGCCATGGACATGTCGAAATCTCCGATAAGTGATGCAAAAACTCAATTTTAACGGATTCGGGCGGCCGCAAAAATTCGTCTGTAGAATACGCGCTTCCCGGATGGGGGCGCCAGATCGGCACGGCGTTCCGCCTTTCAGGTCGGGTTTGAACAATCTTGCAACATCGGCAAACAACGCTCATCCCACCCTTGGCCGGAAGCGGCCGGCACACTACATGAACAGCGAATTCAGCGGCACGCGGCCGGCGCCAAACACGCCTTCGGAATCCATCGATACGGTGGAAAGAAGCGCCTTTCGCGCCGGCTTCAAGGCCTGTGCCGCCACCATGCCCGGCATCTGCGCCTGGGGCATGGTGACCGGCATGGCGATGGTGAAGTCGGGCCTGACGGTGTGGCAGGCGCTGGGCATGACGCTGGCGGTATTCGCCGGCTCGGCGCAACTGGCGTCGCTGCCGCTGATCGTGGCCAACGCGCCGATCTGGATCGTGTTCGCGACGGCGATGGTGGTCAACCTGCGCTTCGTGATTTTTTCGGCGGCGATCGGGCCGCATTTCGGGCATCTGCCCTGGTACCGCCGTATCTGGTGCGGCTATTTCACGGCCGACATCATGATGGGCCTGTTCCCGCAGCGCTTTCCAGCCTCGACCGTGCACCAGACCGCCGGCAAGGTGAGTTTCTTCAATGGCATCGGCTATCCCAACTGGGTCGCCTGGCAGAGCGGATCGATTGCCGGCATCCTGCTCGGCAGCCAGATCCCGGAAAGCTGGAACATCGGCTTTGCCGGCACCCTGGCCTTGCTGGCGGTGCTGATCCCGCTGACGGTCAACCTGGCGGCGCTGGTCGGCGTCGCCGTGGCCGGTGCGGTCGCGGTGCTGGCGGCAGGCCTGCCGTTCCGGCTCGGCCTGCTGCTGGCGGTGATCCTCGGCATGGTGGCGGCGATGCTGGTGGATGGACTGCTCTACAAGGAAGATGCATGAACGCGCTCGACGTCTGGCTCACCATCGGCCTGTTGACGGTGGCCACGCTGCTGACCAGAAGCTCGCTGTTCCTGCTCGGCCATGCGGTCAAGCTGCCGCCCAGGGTGCAGCACGCGCTGCGCTATGCGCCGGCGGCGGCGCTGGCGGCGATCGTGATCCCGGATCTGTGGCTGGTGGACGGAGCGGCCGGCTTCAGCTGGGCCAATCCGAAGCTGTGGGCCGGCATAGTCGCCACCTTGTTCTTCCTCGGCACGCGCCACATGCTGGGCACCCTGATCGTCGGCATGGGGCTGTTTTCCGTGCTGCGCCTGACGCTCTAGCGCAGCGCTTGCGGCGGCCTGCAAGGCCGGCCGTGCCCGGCCGCGGGGGCGGTTTTTGCCCGGGCGGTAGGGTAAAATGGCGGATTGTTCGCCATCCCATTTCTGCCCGCAATGAAATTCAACCGACTCTCCGACCTGATCGCCGCCCGCCAGTTGCAGGGCAAGCGCGTGTTCATCCGCGCCGACCTGAATGTGCCGCAAGACGATGCCGGCAAAATCACCGAAGATACCCGCATCCGCGCCTCGGTGCCGGCGATCCGCCAGGCGCTCGACGCCGGCGCCGCCGTGATGGTGACCTCGCACCTGGGCCGTCCGACCGAGGGCGAACTGAAGCCGCAGGATACGCTGGCGCCGGTGGCCGCAGCGCCTGTCCGAATTGCTGGGCCAGCCGGTGCCGCTGAAGCAGGACTGGGTCGATGGCGTGCGACGTCGCGCCGGGCCAGGTCGTGCTGCTGGAAAACTGCCGCGTCAACCGCGGCGAGAAAAAGAACGACGAGCAGCTGGCGCGCAAGATGGCGGCGCTGTGCGACATCTACGTCAACGACGCCTTCGGCACCGCGCACCGCGCCGAAGCCACCACCTACGGCATCGCGCAAGTTCGCGCCGATCGCCTGCGCCGGGCCGCTGCTGGCGGCCGAGCTCGATGCGCTGGGCAAGGCGCTGCATCAGCCGGCGCGTCCGCTGTTGGCGATCGTCGCCGGCTCCAAGGTGTCGACCAAGCTGACCATCCTGAAATCGCTGGCCGACAAGGTCGACCACCTGATCGTCGGCGGCGGCATCGCCAATACCTTCATGCTGGCTTCGGCCTGAAGATCGGCAAGTCGCTGGCCGAACCCGACCTGGTGGCCGAAGCGCGCGCGATCATCGAGCTGATGGCGGCGCGCGGCGCCTCGGTGCCGATCCCGACCGACGTGGTGTGCGCCAAGGCGTTTGCCGCCGATGCGGCGGCGACCGTCAAGCCGGTTGCCGACGGTGGAGGACGACGACCTGATCCTCGACATCGGCCCCGACACCGCCGCCCGGCTGGCGGCGCAGATCGCCGGTGCCGGCACCATCGTCTGGAACGGCCCGGTCGGCGTGTTCGAATTCGACCAGTTCGCCGACGGCACCACGACGCTGGCGCTGGCGATTGCCGATTCCAAGGCGTTCTCGATCGCCGGCGGCGGCGATACGCTGGCGGCGATCGCCAAGTACGGCATTGCCGACAAGATCGGCTACATCTCCACCGGCGGCGGCGCCTTCCTCGAATTCCTCGAAGGGAAAACGCTGCCTGCGGTCGACATCCTCCTGCAACGCGCTGCACATGCTTAAAAGGCCGGACATGCAAAGATCCACCAAAATCGTCGCCACCATCGGACCCGCCTCCAGCGATCTGGAAACGCTGACGCAAATGATCGATGCCGGCGTCGACGTGGTGCGGCTGAATTTCTCGCACGGCCGCGCGCAGGACCATATCGATCGCGCGCAGCTGGTGCGGCGAGGCGGCGGCGGCGTGCGGGCGCGAAGTGGCGATCATGGCCGACATGCAGGGCCCCAAGATCCGCGTCGGCAAGTTCGAGGACGGCAAGGTCCAGCTGGCCAAGGGCGCCCCATTCATCCTGGATGCCGACTGCGAGACTGGGCAACCAGGAGCGCGTCGGTCTCGATTACAAAGGCTTGCCGCGCGACGTCAATCGCGGCGATGTGCTGCTGTTGAACGACGGCCTGATCGTATTGGTCGTGGATCGGGTCATCGGCAACGAAATCCATACCACGGTGCGCGTCGGCGGCGAGCTGTCCAACAACAAGGGCATCAACCGCCAGGGCGGCGGCCTGTCGGCGCCGGCGCTGACCGCCAAGGACATGGAAGACATCAAGACCGCGATGAGCTTCCAGGCCGACTACCTGGCGATCTCGTTCCCGAAGACCGCGACCGACATGGAGATGGCGCGCCAGCTGGCCAACATCGCCGGCGAGCCGTACAAGCACAAGCCGATGATGATCGCCAAGATCGAGCGCGCCGAGGCGATTCCGGCGCTGCAGGAAATCCTCGACGCCTCCGACGGCATCATGGTGGCGCGCGGCGACCTGGCGGTGGAAGTCGGCAACGCCGCGGTGCCGGCGCTGCAGAAGCGCATGATCCGCATGGCGCGCGCCTCCAACAAGCTGGCGATCACCGCCACGCAGATGATGGAATCGATGATCGTCAACGCCGTGCCGACCCGCGCCGAAGTGTCGGACGTCGCCAATGCCGTGCTGGACGGCACCGACGCCGTGATGACTTCGGCCGAAACCGCCGCCGGCAAGTATCCGGTCGAGACCGTGGAAGCGATGGCGGCGATCTGCCTGGAGGCGGAAAAATCGGAGAACTACAAGCTGGATGCGGATTTCCTGAACATCGCGTTCACCCGCATCGACCAGTCGATCGCCTATGGCGCGCTGTTCACGGCGCACCACCTGAAGGTGAAGGCCATCGTGGCGCTGACCGATTCCGGCTCGACGGCGCTGTGGATGAGCCGCCACAATACCAACACGCCGATTTATGCGATGACGCCGAACGTGGCCACGCAGCGCAAGGCGGCCTTGTACCGCAACGTGCAGCACTTTCAAGCTGGCGGCATCAAGCGACCGCGACGCGGTGTTGAAAGCCGCACAAGATTTGCTGTTGGCCAAAGGCGTGGTGCAGCGCGGTGACATGATCGTGCTGACCTGGGGCGAGCCGATGGGACAGATCGGCGGCACCAATGCGCTGAAGATCATGAAGATCAACGATTGAGCGCAGGCCGGCACTGTGTGGCCGGTCCCGAAATTTTCGGCTTTCTGTTTTTTGACATTTCTTGATTTGGAGAACCACCATGCCACTCGTATCCATGCGCCAATTGCTCGACCACGCCGCCGAAAACGGCTACGGCTTGCCGGCATTCAACGTCAATAACCTGGAGCAGGTGCAGGCGATCATGGCCGCCGCCGATGCGGTCGGCGCGCCGGTCATCATGCAGGCCTCGGCCGGCGCCCGCAAATATGCCGGCGAAGCCTTCCTGCGCCATCTGATCGAAGCGGCGCTGGAAGCCTATCCGCATATTCCGGTCGTGATGCACCAGGACCACGGCCAGTCGCCGGCGGTGTGCATGACCGCGATCCGCTCCGGCTTCACCTCGGTGATGATGGACGGCTCGCTGATGGAAGACGGCAAGACCGTGGCCGACTATGAATACAACGTCGCCGTCTCGCGCGAAGTGGTCAAGTTCTCGCACGCGATCGGCGTCACGGTCGAAGCCGAACTGGGCGTGCTCGGCTCGCTCGAGACCATGAAGGGCGACAAGGAAGACGGCCACGGCGCCGAAGGCACGATGACGCGCGAGCAGCTGCTGACCGACGTCGACGCAGGCCGCCGACTTCGTCAAGCTGACCCAGTGCGACGCGCTGGCGATCGCGATCGGCACCTCGCACGGCGCCTACAAGTTCTCGCGCAAGCCGACCGGCGACATCCTGGCGATCGACCGCATCAAGGAAATCCACGCGCGCATCCCGAACACGCACCTGGTGATGCACGGTTCGTCGTCGGTGCCGCAGGAGCTGCTGGCCGAGATCCGCGAATTCGGCGGCGACATGAAGGAAACCTACGGCGTGCCGGTCGAGGAAATCCAGGAAGGCATCAAGCACGGCGTGCGCAAGATCAACATCGACACCGACATCCGGCTGGCGATGACCGGCGCGATCCGCCGCTACCTGGCCGAAAACCCGTCCAAGTTCGATCCGCGCGACTACCTGAAGCCGGCGCGCGAAGCGGCGATGAAGATCTGCAAGGCGCGCTACCTGGCATTCGGCTGCGAAGGCCAGGCCGCCAAGATCAAGCCGGTGACCGCTGGAAAAGATGGCGGAACGCTACAAGCAGGGCGCGCTGGCGCAGATCGTGCAGTAAGCTTTCCATCGTCAATTCTCCCGCACGAGGGAAATCAGGGAAGGACCATGGCGGCAGATGCCGCCAGCTTGCGTGGCGGTATCTGCCTCCGGCCGATCCGCCTGGCGCAGGCGGGATGGGTGTAATCTGCCAATCTGCAGGACCGCTCCGCTCCGTGCCCCGACCTCTTGTCCCGGAAGGGCTACAAAGCCCATAACGCAGCAGCCAAATATCGTATGAACAGCCTCTACCAATCCTCCATCAGCTCATTGCCGCTGCTCGGCCGCGGCAAGGTGCGCGACAACTATGCGGTCGGCGACGACAAGATCCTGATCGTCACCACCGACCGCCTGTCCGCCTTCGACGTCGTGATGAACGAACCGATCCCCGGCAAGGGCAAGGTCTTGAACCAGATGTCGGATTTCTGGTTCGACAAACTGGCCGGCATCGTGCCGAACCACCTGACCGGCATCGCGCCGGAAAGCGTGGTGCGCGCCGAGGAAGCGGAGCAGGTCGAGGGCCGGGCGGTGGTCGCCAAGCGCCTGCAGCCGATCCTGGTGGAAGCGGTGGTGCGCGGCTATATCATCGGCTCCGGCTGGAAGGATTATCAGGCGAGCGGCGCCATCTGCGGCATCGCCTTGCCGCCGGGCCTGCGCCAGGCCGACAAGCTGGCCCGAGCCGATCTTCACGCCGGCGGCCAAGGCCGACCTCGGCGAGCACGACGAGAACATCAGCTTCGCCGAAATGGAAAAGCGCATCGGCAAGGAGCTGGCGGCCAAGATGCGCGAGATCAGCATCCAGCTGTACCAGACCGCCGCC
This sequence comes from uncultured beta proteobacterium, assembly GCA_963706525.1. Taxonomy (GTDB): domain Bacteria; phylum Pseudomonadota; class Gammaproteobacteria; order Burkholderiales; family Burkholderiaceae_D; genus DATJCV01. The sequence continues at coordinate 70,938 of CAVPMM010000013.1, forward strand.
GACTATGCGGCGACGCGCGGCATCATCATCGCCGACACCAAGTTCGAGTTCGGCCTCGACGAGAACGGCGTGCTGCACCTGATGGACGAGGTGCTGACCGCCGATTCCTCGCGCTTCTGGCCGGCCGATTCCTACGCGCCGGGCATGTCGCCGCCGTCGTTCGACAAGCAGTTCGTGCGCGACTACCTGGAAACCCTGAGCGACTGGAACAAGACCGCGCCGGCGCCCGCACTGCCGGCCGACGTGATCGAAAAGACCGGCGCCAAATACCGCGAGGCGCTCGAGCGCCTCACCGGCAAAACCCTGAAGGACTGACATGGCGGCGACGGCGCAGACGGATTCGCCCCTGGTGGGCGTGGTGATGGGATCGTCCTCCGACTGGGAGGTGATGCAGCACGCGGTGGCGATGCTGAAGGAATTCGGCGTCGCGCATGAGGCGCAGGTGATTTCCGCGCACCGCATGCCGGACCAGATGTTCGCCTATGCGGAAGCGGCGCGCCAGCGCGGCCTGCGCGCGATCATCGCCGGCGCCGGCGGCGCCGCCCACTTGCCGGGCATGCTGGCGGCCAAGACCATCGTGCCGGTGCTGGGCGTGCCGGTGCCGTCGAAATACCTGCGTGGCGAAGACTCTTTGCTGTCCATCGTGCAGATGCCCAAGGGCATACCGGTGGCCACCTTCGCCATCGGCGAGGCCGGCGCCGCCAATGCGGCGCTGACCGCGATCGCGATGCTGGCGGCGAGCGACGACGGCCTGGCGGCGCGTCTGCAGGAGTTCCGCGCGAAACAGACCCAGGCCGCCCAGGCCATGACCTTGCCAGCATGAGCAGCAAGCCGTTCATTCCCTGCGCAACCTCGCCCACCTGGCTCGGCATGATGGGCGGCGGCCAGCTGGGCCGCATGTTCGTGCATGCCGCGCAGGCGATGGGCTACAAGGTCGCCGTGCTGGAACCGGCGCAAGATTGCCCCGCCGGCCATGCCGCCGATCACCTGCTGAGCGCCGACTATGCGGACGAGGCCGCGCTGGCCGAACTCGCGCAGCAGTGCGTGGCGGTAACGACGGAATTCGAGAACGTGCCGGCGCCAAGCCTCGCCTTCCTGGCCGAGCGCAGCTTTGTCGCGCCGTCGGCGGCATGCGTGTCGATCGCGCAGGACCGGATCGAGGAAAAGCGTTTCTTCACCGATTGCGCCCGCATCTCGGGCGTATTGCCGGCGCCGCATCTGCTGATCGCGTCGCAGGCGGATATCGACGCCATTCCCGATACCTTGTTGCCGGGCATTTTGAAAACCGCGCGTCTGGGCTATGACGGCAAAGGCCAGGTGCGGGTGAAGACGCGCGAGGAGGTGCGCGCCGCGTTCGCCGGCATGGACGGTGTTGCCTGCGTGCTGGAAAAGATGCTGCCGCTGGCTTATGAGATTTCGGTGCTGACGGCGCGCGGCGCGGACGGCGAGTCGGCGGTGTATCCGATCGCGGAAAACGTGCATCGCGGCGGCATCCTGTTCACCACCACGGTCCCGGGGCCGAACGTCGGCGCCGAATGCGCCGCCAAGGCGCAGGCGGCGGCGCTGGCGATCATCGCCGAACTCGGCTACGTCGGCGTGCTGTGCATCGAATTCTTCGTGCTGGAGGACGGTTCGCTGGTGGTCAACGAGATGGCGCCGCGCCCGCACAACAGCGGCCATTACACCATCGACGCCTGCGTCACCAGCCAGTTCGCGCAGCAGGTGCGGGCCATGGCGCGCCTGCCGCTGGGCGACGTGCGCCAGCATTCGCCGGCGGTGATGCTCAACATCCTGGGCGACATCTGGTTCGCCGGCGCCAGCGACGAGGCGCGCGAACCGGCCTGGAACGAGGTGCTGGCGCTGCCGGGCGCGAATCTGCATCTGTACGGCAAGAACGAGCCGCGGCGCGGCCGCAAGATGGGACACATCACTTTCGTCGCGCCGACGCTGGCGCAAGCGCAGGATTGCCTGGCGCAGGCCTGCGGCATTCTTGGCATCGCCCCTTGATGCCCTCGGAAAGCTGCGGCATGCCTGACTCGGACCTCGCCCAGCCGGCCATCCGCGCCGCCGCGCAGGTACTGGAGCACGGCGGCCTGGTGGCTTTCCCCACCGAGACCGTGTACGGACTTGGCGCCGACGCCGAAAGCCCGGCGGCGGTGGCCAGCATTTATGCCGCCAAGGGGCGGCCCTCGAACCATCCGGTGATCGTCCATCTGGCGCCGGCCGCGGACCTCGAGTACTGGGTCGAGGCAATGCCGGCGGCGGCGCGCGCACTGATCGACGCCTTCTGGCCCGGTCCGCTGTCCCTGATCCTGAAACGCGCCGCGCATATTCCCGACGCCGTGTCCGGCGGTCAGGATTCGGTCGGCTTGCGCTGTCCTTCGCATCCGGTGGCGCAGGCCTTGCTGCGCGCCTTCAAGGATGGCCGCGGCGGCGAGGCTGGCATTGCGGCGCCCTCGGCCAACAAGTTCGGGCGCGTCAGCCCCACCACCGCCCAGCACGTGCGCGACGAATTCGGGGCGCCGCAAGCGGCCATCGGCCACGGCGTGCTGAATTGCATACTGGACGGCGGCGCCAGCGAGGTCGGCATCGAATCGACGATCCTCGACCTGTCGCGCCTGGCTTCACATGGTCCGGTGCTGCTGCGTCCGGGGCACATCGGTGCGCGGCAATTGGCCGAGGTGCTGGGCGAATGGCCGCGCCTGCCGGATGCCGGTGCGCCGCGCGCCTCGGGCACGCTGGAGGCGCACTATGCGCCGCGCACGCCGGTGGCGAAAGTGGCCGCTGCCGAACTGCCGGCCGTGCTGCAGCGGCTGGCCCGTGCCGGCCGCCGCGTAGTGCTGATCGAGTGCGGCGCCGGCGGCGGGGCGGCCGGCTCGTGCGTGGCGCAGGTGGCCTTGCCGGCAACGCCGGCTGCCTACGCCCAGGCGCTGTATGCGGCATTGCGCCGCATGGACGCCGCCGGCGCCGACCTGATCCTGATCCAGGCGCCGCCGGAGGCCGACGAATGGCGCGCCATCAATGACCGCCTGCGCCGCGCCGCCCACGATTCCGTCGGCATATTGGAAAAACTCCTCTAAAACTTGCTTCCGCTCAGTTGTTGCCTGCTTGGCAATGACGTGGAACGGCTCCATACTGTTGTCTAGCAGATAGAACGTTCGTTCGTTTTGTTGCGCTAAAAACTCTAGAGGAGACCTTGATGCGTTCATACCAACTTGCCCTGACAGTCCTGGCTGGCGCCGCTCTGGCGGCGTGCGGCGGCGGCAGCGACGGCCCCACCATCGACAACAGCTTGGCGCGCGGCTCGCTGGTGGCGAATCCCCCCAATCTGGTGCCAGTGCCGCAGCCGGATGGCAGCGCGCTGCCGTCTCTGGACCCGGCGGCCTTCGCGAAAAAGCTGGAAGCAGGGCAACCGGGCATCACCCAGATCACCGGCGTGCCGAAATGCGCGATCACCACCTACTACATGAAATACGGCACCGTCGGCGGCGCCGGCGAAGCGACCGACGCCACCGGCGCCATCATGGTGCCGTCCGGTTCCGATCCGGCCTGCGCCGGCCCGCGTCCGGTGGTGCTGTATGCGCACGGCACCTCCTACGACAAGAACTTCAACATGGCGCAGTTGGACAAGAACCAGGAAGCCTCGCTGCTGGCCGCGCTGTATGCAGCGCAAGGCTTCATCGTGGTGGCGCCCAACTACGCCGGCTATGCGACTTCGAAGCTGCCGTACACCCCTTACATGAACGCCGAGCAATCGGCGAACGACATGGTCGATGCGCTGCGCGCGGCGCGCAAGGCCTTCCCCGGCATCAAGGCGCAGGATTCCGGCAAGCTGGTGATCACCGGCTATTCGCAGGGCGGCCACGTGGCGATGGCGACCCAGCGCGCGATGCAGACCACCTATGCCTCCGAATTCAAGGTGACCGCGCTGGCCGGCCAATCCGGTCCCTATGCCATGGCTTTGCTGGGCGATATCGTGGTCGGCGGCACGCCGAATCTGGGCAGCACGATCTTCCTGCCGCTGATCACCACCAGCTGGCAAAAAGCCTACGGCAACTTGTACCAAAGCCCAAGCGACGTCTACGAGGCGCAGTACGCCACCGGCATCGAAACGCTGTTGCCGAGCAATACGCCGGACACCATCTTCTCCTCCGGCAAGCTGCCCCAGCTGGCGCTGTTCGCGGCTGACTCCCTGCCGCAAGCGCCGATCATTCCGGGCAGCTTCGGCCCCAACAACCTGATCAAGACCAGCTTCCGCAATCTCTACCTGGCGGATGCGCAGCAAAACCCCTGCAACGTGAATCCGGCCGACCCGCTCAATTGCGCGCCGGCCAATGGTTTCCGTAAGGCGGGCGTGAAGAATGACCTGCGTAATTACGTGCCGAATGTGCCGGTGCTGCTGTGCGGCGGCCACAGCGACCCGACCGTATTCTGGGCCAGCACTCAGGCCACGGCCGGCTTTTTCATGGCCAAGGGCCTGCCCGCCGCCGCGCTGCAAGTGTTGGATGTCGATTCCCCGGTCACCGGGCCCGCCGATCCGTTCGCGGCCGCCAAGCTCGGCTTCGCGCAAGCGGTAGCCAAAACGGTGCAGGCCGCGATCGCCGCCGGCACCGACCCGACCACCGCGGTCACGGTCGCCTATCACGGCTCGCTGGTGCCGCCGTTCTGCGGCGCCGCCTCCCGCGCCTTCCTCCAATCCGTGCTGGCTGCCAGCTGAAAGGGGACTCCGATGAAACTCTCGCACATCACCCTTGGTGCCGCGCTCGGCCTCGCTGCGCTGGCCGCACAGGCCCAGGAAAACACGATCAAGATCGGGGTCGCGCATCTGAGCATCCACTCACGGGCCGATAATCTCTCCAGCAACGGGCCGGCATTCCTGACGCCGCAACCGGCCGGCCTTTCAGTCGGCGACGCCACCACCTTGCTGGTTTCCTATATCCGCAAGCTGGACGACCACTGGGACCTGGATTTTGAATTCGGTATCCCGCCGACCCACAATACCTTCGGTGTCGGCACGCTGGCGCCGTTCGGCGTGGTCTCGAAGGTCAAGCACGCCGGGCCGACCCTGTTCGTCAATTACAAATTCGGCGCGCCGGAAAGCAGGTTCCGGCCGTTCGTCGGTCTCGGCATCAATTACACGCGTTTCTACGATGCCGAGTCGACCGCTTCCGGCAGTCTCGCCGCCGGCGGCCCGACCAAGATCGAATTGAGCGATTCGTGGGGGCCGGCGGCGCAGCTCGGCGCCAGCTACAAGATCGACGAGCGCTGGTCGGTGGTGGGGACGATCGCGGTGGCGCGGGTCAAATCGGACTTGACCGCCACCACCGGCAGCATCCAGCGCACCACCACCATCGATTTCCGCCCAGTGGCGTACACGCTGGCGATCGGCTATAGCTTCTAGGCGGCGGCCGATGGCAAAAGCCGGCCCGAAACGGCCGGCTTTTTTTCGACTTCTTCTCTATAGCCGGGAGTATGTTAAAAATTAAACCATTTCATGCCCGGGATATAGATACATATCGGGGAGTATATGCCAGCACTGGGGCTCCGTACTCCTGGCCTGGAGCCGCCCCAGGATCAGCGCAGGGATCGCGTGTCTGTCTTCGCCGGGGTGGCCGCTTCAGGGCTCTACGGTGGCAACGAAGCGGCCGCCGTGAAACACCAGCGCCGATTGCGGGTTGGATTCGCAGTGTTCGACTTCGCCGACGAAGATCACATGATCGCCTTCCGGATAGCGGCTGCGGTTATGGCATTCGAACCAGGCGGCGGCGCCTTTCAGGATCGGCAGGCCGGTGCGCGACAGTTCGAATTCGACGCCGTCGAAGCGGTTGTCGATGCGCTGCGAAAAACGCTCCGCCAGCGCCTGCTGGTTGCCGGCCAGAACATTGATCACGTAATGGGAATTGCCGGTAAACACCGGCAGGCTGCTGGCGCCGCTGGCCAGGCTCCACAGCACCAGCGGCGGATCGAGCGAAACGGAATTGAAGGAACTGGCGGTCAGGCCAAGAAAGCTGCCGTCGCCCAGGCGCGTGGTAATGATGGTCACTCCCGTGGCAAACTGGGACAAGGCATTGCGGAACTGGCGCCGGTCAAATGCGCGCGATGGCGCGCGCGGCGAACGTATATACATCGGTGAATCCGGGAAATTGAATCATTATGCCGAAAAACGCCAGGGCTGGCGAACCGCGGGCCGTGCCGGGCGCCGTCGGACCGCGCGCAGGAGGCAACAGTTTGCGTTACAGTGGCAATCAGTACAAGGACGGAGGCACTCATGACAAGCGAATCGGCAACTCTGGGCGGCGGCTGCTTCTGGTGCCTGGAAGCGGTGTACCAGGAATTGCGAGGCGTGCAGCACGTCGAGTCCGGCTATAGCGGCGGCAAGCTGCCCAACCCGAGCTACGAGCAGGTGTGCGAAGGCAATACCGGCCATGCCGAGGTGGTGCGCATCACGTTCGACCCGGAGCAGGTCAGCTATCGCGAACTGCTGGAAATCTTCTTTACGATCCACGACCCCACCACCTTGAACCGCCAGGGCAACGATGTCGGCACCCAATACCGCTCGGTGATTTTCACCCACGATGCGCAGCAGGAAGAAACCGCGCGCCACGTGATCGCCGAAATGGCCAATGTATGGGATGCGCCGATCGTGACGGAGCTAAAGCCCCTGGGGCCCTACTATCCGGCCGAAAGCTATCACCAGAACTATTACAAGCAGCATCCGCTGCAAGGCTATTGCGCCTTCGTGGTGGCGCCGAAGGTGGCCAAATTCCGCAAGAGGTTCGCCGATCGCCTGAACCCCTGAGCCAGCACCCGGACAGCTTTTGCAGTGGAGAGAATTCGATGACGACCGTATTTGCCAAGATCATCCGCGGCGAGATTCCATGCGCCAAGGTGTACGAGGACCAGCACGTGTTCGCCTTCATGGATGCCGGCCAGGTCAATCCCGGTCATGTGCTGGTGGTGACGAAAATGCCGTACGAAACCCTGATGGATGCGGACGAGGAATCGGCGGCGGCGATGATGCGCGCCGCGCATCGCATCGCGCGGGCGGTGCAGGCCGCGTTTGCGCCGGACGGCATGACCATCCTGCAGGCGAACAAGCCGGCCGGCTGGCAGACCGTGCCGCATCTGCACCTGCACATCCTGCCGCGCTATCGCGACGACGGCGTCGAATTGGGATGGCCGCGCAAGGAGCCCGGCCTCGAGCGCCTGCGCGAATATGCAGCGCAAATAAACGCGGCGCAAATCATCCAGGATTGACGGCGCCGGCATCCGCTGCCGGCCGCTCGTACATGTAGCGGCGCGACCAGGGCAGCGTCGAGGCGCGGCGTCCGGCCTTGACGCAGACCACCTGGTGCAGCGCCACCCAGTCCTGCTCGAACGCATACGAGCAGCCGCCCAGATACACGCGCCAGATGCGGAAGCGGCGATCGTCGACGGTCTGGCGGATGGCGTCGGCCTGGCGCTCGAAGTTGTCGGCCCAGATGCCGCAGGTGCGGGCGTAATGGCGCCGCAGGTTTTCGACGTCGAAGGCTTCCAGTCCGCTCTCCTGCATGGTTTTCAGCACCAGGCTGACATGCGGCAGCTCGCCATGCGGAAAGACGTATCTCTCGATGAATTCGCCGCCGCCGAACGGCGACTCGCCATTGCCGACATCGGTGGTCGTGATGCCGTGGTTCATGGCCAGCCCGTCATCGGCCAGCATCGCGCGTATCCGGGAAAAATACATCGGCAGGTTGCGCAGGCCGACGTGCTCGAACATGCCGACGCTGGTGATGCGGTCGAAGCTGCCGCTGATATCGCGGTAGTCCTGCAGCCGGATTTCGACGCGGTCGCCGAGCCCGGCGCGCTCGACTCTTTCCTGCGCCAGCCGGTACTGGTTTTCCGAAAGCGTGATGCCGACGCAGCGGGCGCCGTACTTTTGCGCGGCGCGCAGCACCAGCGCGCCCCAGCCGCAGCCGATGTCGAGCAGGGTGTGGTCCGGGCGCAGCTGGATCTTGGTCAGGATATGGTCGATCTTCTTCAGCTGCGCGGTTGCCAGGTCCTCGTTGCCGTCTTCGAAGTAGGCGCACGAATACACCATGTTCGGGTCCAGCCACAGCTTGTAAAAGTCGTTCGATACGTCGTAGTGGTAGCGGATCGCTTCGGCGTCCTTTTCCTTGCTGTGGACCGCGCGGCGCGTCAGGCGCGCGAAGCGGCCCTCGGGTTTCAGCATGTGCGCCGCCAGCGCATTGCCGACCGCGATGATTTCACTGATGCGGCCCTCGACCTCGATCTTGCCTTCGACATAGGCGGTGCCGAGATTGGACAGCGAAGGCGTCAGCAGGTAACTCAGCGCCGACGCTTCCGGCACGTGCACCGTCACCTGCGGCGCATGGCCGCCGAAATCGAACTCCTGGCCGTTCCAGAGTTGCAGGCGCAACGGCAGGGCGGCGTTCTGGCGGATTTGCTCCACCCAGTGATTCAGCTTCTTTTCCCAAAACACGATGTCCTCCCGTGAATGTGAATGAATGCCGCCGTCGGCCACGGCATGAATCGATGAACGCGCCCCTCAAGGCTGCAGGCGTGTGCGCTGCCATCCTCCATTCGGGCCAAGCGTATACAGAATGCGGTCGTGCAGGCGCGATGGCCGTCCCTGCCAGAATTCGACGCGGTCCGGCCGCAGCAGGTAGCCGCCCCAGTGCGCCGGGCGCAGCGGATTCTGGCCGTATTGCTCTTCCACTTCGGCGAAGCGCCGTTCCAGCAATTCGCGGCTGGCTACCGCGGCACTCTGCTCGGAGGCGATCGCGCCCAGCCGGCTCGGCAGCGGCCGGCTGTCGAAGTAGGCGTCGCTGGCGGCGCCGGCGATCTTTTCCACTCGTCCTTCGATCCTTACCTGGCGCTCCAGTTCGATCCAGTGAAACAGCAGCGCCGCCTGCGGGTTTTCCTCGAGCTCGCGGCCCTTGCGGCTGGCGTAATTGGTAAACCAGACAAAGCCTTCACGGTCGAACTGCTTGATCAGGACGATGCGCGCGGACGGACGGCCATCGGTCCCCGCCGTGGCCAGGCTCATCGCGTTCGGCTCCGGAAGCCCGGCCTTGCACGCCTGATCGAACCAGAGCGTGAACTGCGTCATCGGATCGGCCGCCACCTCGCTTTCGGACAGGCTGGCGCGGCTGTAGTCCAGTCGCAAATCGGCGATCGATGGGGGTTGTAGCTGACTCATGATGCGATCCCGCGCCGTACCCGCATGGCTTCGCCGAGGCGGGCGATTTGTGTCCGATCCAGGAGGCGCAAGGCCATCGGGGCGATCACCGTTTCTTCCTTGACCATGTGGGAGAGATACATGTCGGCGAACTCGCTGAGCGCGGCCTCGGGCAGCGGCACGCAATCGCCGGCGGCGACCGCCTGCAGCGCCGGTTCCAGCGTATGCCACAGCGTTTCCATGCGCTGATGCTCGTGCAGGAGTTGCGGCAACAGCTGCTGCAGCGCACTGGCGTCGGCGCCGCTCGCGGCAGCCTGCAGGACCGGCAGCAGATCGATTTCTTCGTCGGCGTGGTGGTTGGGTGCGGCTTGGCTAAAGTAGCGCACCACCGCGCTGGCCGCTTGTTGCGCCTCTTCGTTGGCGCCATGCTTTTGCAGATGCGCAACCAGGCGTTGCAGGGTGCCGATCTGGCGCCGGATGCGGTCGTGGCAATGCTTCAATACCGCAATCGGCTGATCGAATCCGGGTGCCGGTTCAAAAAATGCGCTGCTCATGGTTTCCTCTTGTCCGGCTCATGCATGCGGAAAGCCGGCATGGCCGGCCGCGCTGACATCGCCCTCAGCATCACATGAGAGTGTTGATTTTAACAAGAATTCATTGGGCGGCGGAGGCCGCCCTTGCGCTCCGGTAAAATGCCGGTATGAAACCACTTATACCGGAGGCGCCGGAGGCCGACCTGCAGCGCCGCTTCGCCGGCGTCGGCCGCCTGTATGGCGCGCCGGCGCTGGCGCGTTTCCAGGCGGCGCATGTCTGCGTGATCGGCGTCGGCGGCGTCGGCTCGTGGGCGGTCGAGGCGCTGGCGCGCAGCGCGATCGGGCGCATCACCATGATCGACCTCGACAACCTGGCGGAATCGAATGTCAATCGCCAGATCCACGCGCTGTCGGCCACGCTGGGCCAGGCCAAGGTGACGGCGCTGGCGCAGCGCATCGCGCAGATCAATCCCGCTTGCGAAGTGACCGAGATCGAGGATTTCGTGACGCCGGACAATGTGGCACAGATGATCGGCGCCCAGCGCTACGACTATGTGATCGACGCCATCGACAGCGTCGGCGCCAAGACCGCGCTGATCGCCCATTGCCGCGCGCACCGCATCCCGCTGGTCACCATCGGCGGCGCCGGCGGCCAGACGGATCCGACCGGCATCGGCGTGCGCGACATGTCGAAAACCGAGCAGGACCCGCTGCTGGCCAAGGTGCGCAAGCGCTTGCGCGCGCTGCATGGTTTTCCGCGCGGTAGCCGCAACAGTTTCGGCATCGACGCGGTATTCTCGACCGAGCCCTTGCGCGCGCCGCAAACGGGAGACGAATGCGCGCTGCCGGATGGCGCGGCGGAAGGCGTCACCGGACTCAATTGCGCCGGCTTCGGCTCCAGCGTGGCGGTCACCGCGACCTTTGGCCTGGTGGCGGCATCGCATGTGCTGCGCCGGCTGGCCGCGCAGGCGCAAGCGACGCAGGCTGCGGCTGTCCCGTCCGGATCGGTGGCTGCAGCGGTGGAATCGCAGGCCGCGGCCAGCCTCGTCCCCGCTTGATTTTCCGGCTTCGATCGAAGGATATGTAAAAAGCGGCTGCGGCCGCTTTTTTATTGGGGAATGCGCGCAGCGGGGAAGGGTGGCCGGGCGCGGACAAGGAAAGCTGCCGTCTCAATGCGCGACCAAGAGCCTCGGGTCGACTGCCGATCACACCGGCCTGGCGGCGGTCAAGACGCCTCTTCCAGCCGGCGCGCAGCGAGGACCCGGTAGTGCGCGCCCTGCGCCAACGTGTCCGATTGCACCAGCACGATCTGGCTGCTGCGCCATGCGACCGGCGCCATCGCCGGGTCGGGCGCGGCCGGGGCATTGCGCGCCAGCGTCACGTGCGGCATGAAGTGCGCCGGCGCCTCGTAGCGCAGCGGCAGCTGCGCCAGCGCCTGCGTCAGGTTCTGCTGCAGGGCCAGCAGCGCGGCGGGCGCCGGCTCGGGGCCGATCCAGGCGATTCGATGGCGCGGAAAATAGCCGCTGTGGTTCAAGAGCAGCGGCAGCGGCGTGGCGGGCAGCGCTGCCAGCGCCGCCTCCAGCAGCGGCAGCGCGGTCGCCGGCTGTTGTCCGAGGAAGGCCAGCGTCAGATGCAGGTTGTCCGGCCGTGTCGGCCGCCCCACCACTCCTTGCTGGCGCGCGGCCACCTCCTTGCGCGTGGCCTGGTCGGGCCACAGCGCAAAAAAAAGCCGTAGGACGGTGGTTTGATCGGCGCTCATCCGCAGCCTGGTTCGGCAGGCTCTACGACTTGCCGAACACTTCGTTCAGCTGCTGCGTCACGCGCACGAAGGTGGTGCGCTTGGTCAGCTCCTTCAGCTTGTGGGCGCCGACGTAGGTGCAGGCCGAGCGCACGCCGCCCAGGATGTCCTGCAGGGTGTCGGCCACCGGGCCGCGGTATTCGACCAGCACTTCCTTGCCTTCGGAGGCGCGATAGTGGGCCACGCCGCCCGAATATTTTTCCATCGCGGCGCGGCTGCTCATGCCGTAGAAGGTCTTGAACTGGCGGCCGTCGCGTTCGACCAGCTCGCCCGCGCATTCGTCATGGCCGGCCAGCATGCCGCCCAGCATGATGAAGTCGGCGCCGGCACCGAAGGCCTTGGCCAGGTCGCCCGGCACCACGCAGCCGCCGTCGGCGCAGATCTGGCCACCGAGGCCGTGCGCGGCGTCGGCGCATTCGATCACGGCCGACAGTTGCGGATAGCCGATGCCGGTCATCTTGCGCGTGGTGCAGACCGAGCCCGGGCCGATGCCGACCTTGACGATGTCGGCGCCGGCCAGGATCAGTTCCTCGGTGATGTCGCCGGTGACGACGTTGCCGGCCATGATGGTCAGCTCAGGGTAGGCGGCGCGCACTTTCTTGACGAAGTTGATGAAGCCTTCGGTATAGCCGTTGGCGACGTCGATGCAGACGTATTCGATGGCGCCGTCGGCGCGCGCCATCACCGCCGCGAACTTGTCGTAGTCGGCATTGCTGATGCCCATCGAATAGAACGCGCTGGACGAGCGCAGCGGGCTTTTTTGCAGCGCCTGGAAAAAGCTCACCAGCTGTTCTTCCGTGTAGTGCTTGTGCAGGGCCGCCGACAGGCCGTGCTCGCCCAGCGCCAGCGCCATTTCCGTGGTGCCGGTGGTGTCCATGTTGGCGGCGATGATCGGAATCCCCTGGTACTTGCGGCGCGAATTGTGGAACACGAATTCGCGATGGATGTCCACCTGCGAGCGCGACGTCAGCGTGGAGCGCTTGGGCCGGATCAGGACGTCCTTGAAGTCGAGTTTGACGGATTCTTCGATATGCATGATGGATTTTCCTGCGAAAGATGTGGCGATGGCCACGAGGTGAACACTGCCGCGCCGGGCTCGGCGCCGGTCGTTAAAAGCGCTTGGATACGGGAAGTATGGATATAAAACCGAATCTATTGCGCATAAATCAAGGGATATTCAATATGCTACGCCGAGTATATCGGTTCGTCGGACGCGCCCCACACCGCGAGCGGCGCCAGGCCGGCGGCTGCGGACGTTGCGGTGGACGGAAGGGGGAATATTACCTTAGTTGGGGCGACGGCGACGGCAAGCCCGCCGGCGCTGGCGCAGGGCGCTTCATGGCGCCTGCGGCAGGTCTTCGCGCACCCGCATGAAGCTGGCGAAGCGCGGCAGGCCGCCCGGGTGCAGGCCGCGAAACCGGTAGGTGACCCAGGCGCCGAGCGGCGGCGGTGCGCGCCGCTCGGCGTCGGACAAGCCGCTGCCGAGCCGGAAGCGGCGGCCGTCCGCCGTTTCCACCAGCAGCGCGCCCAGCATGCCGCGATATTTGCCGCTGCCGGGCAGATGGGCGATCACGCGCGCCTCGGCGTCGTCGTGGGTTTTCACTTTCAGCAGGTCGTCGCTGCGCACTGCCCGATACAATGAGTCGCCGCGATGCAGCATCAAGCCTTCGCCGCCTTGCCGCACGATGTCGCGCAGCCGTGCCTGCAGTGCCGCATGGTCGCGCACACGGAATTGCGGCACCGGCACCAGCCACGGCAACGCCGGCCCGGCCAGCAATTCCTGCAGCGCCGGGATGCGCTGGTCGAAGCTGCCGCCATGCGCCGGCAGGTCGAACACCATGAAGCGCAGCCGGCGCCAGGCGGCATCATCCGGCTGCTGCTGGCGCACGGTCGAGACCGCGTGGGAGAACTGGCCGCGCCCGGCCCATAGCTCGCCATCGAGCGGCACCGGCGGCCAGCCGGCGGTGAACCAGGCGGGTGCCGCGATCGGTTCGCCGCCGCGCGTCCACAGCCTGGCGCCGTCCCAGTAGCCGCGCACGCCATCCATCTTTTCGCTGACCCAGTATTGCGCCAGCGGAATGCCGGGACGATAGACGTTGGCCAGCATTACCGGCGCCGGCTGGGCGCCGACCATGGACGGCAGCGCACCGAAGGCGGCGCCGGCGATCAGCAGCACGATGGCCAGTGCCCGCTGCAGGCGGTGCAGCGCCGTGCGGCAGCTGAGGTGGTCCATGATCATTCGCATGTGCTTGGGAGTATGCATCGATTTCTCTCTTTTTATGGGCGGATAAGCGGGTGCTAATAGGGAGTATGTGAATGCGTCAAGATTCGTCCACCGGATAGGGCAGCGCGACCGCATCGCCGCTCGATGTTCCTGCCGCAGCCGTAACGGTCGCCGTAGCGCGGGCAACGCCGCCGACCTCCGCCGCATGCCGGCTAGGGTGCCGCCCGCTGCAGCAGCCAGCCGCCGATGCCGCAACCGAGTACCACCAGCCACGGCGGCAGTTTCCAGATCATCAGGGCGGCCAGCGCCAGCAGTGCCAGTGCGAGATCCTGCGGCCGCTGTATGGCGCTGATCCAGACCGGCCGATACAAGGCCGCCAGCAGCAGGCCGACCACCGCCGCATTGACGCCCGCCAGCGCGGCCTGCGCATGCCGGCTGCGCCGCAGCCGCTGCCAGAACGGCAGCGCCCCGGCCACCAGCAAGAACGCCGGCGCGAAGATGGCCGCCAGGCACAGCAAGCCGGTGAGCCAGGGGGACGCATGGTCGGCGGCGGCGCCGAGGAAGGCGGCAAAGCTGAACAGCGGACCCGGTACCGCCTGCGCCGCGCCATAGCCGGCCAGGAAGGTTTCATTGCTCACCCAGCCGGGCGGCACCACGGCGGCCTGCAGCAGCGGCAGCACCACGTGGCCGCCGCCGAACACCAGCGCGCCGGCGCGGTAGAAGGCGTCGAGCATGGCCAGCGTCCGGTTGGGAAAGGCTTGCGCCAGCAGCGGCAGGCCGATCAGCAGCGCACCGAACAGGGCCAGCCATAGGGCGCCGGCGCGGCCGCCGAGCGCCACCGGCAGCGGATCGTGCACGGCCCCCGGCGCCGGCCGGAACAGCAGCAGGCCGGCGCCGGCCGCCAGCGCGATGACGCCGGCCTGGCCCCAGGCCGCCGGGAACAGCAGCACCAGGCCGCAGGCGGCGGCCATGATGAGGAGGCGCGGCAGGTCGGTGCACAGCGTGCGCGCCATGCCCCAGACCGCTTGCGCCACCACCGCCACGGCCACCACCTTGAGGCCGTGCAGCGCGCCCGGCGCCAGCGCCTGGCCATAGTTCGAGAGCGCCAGCGCGAACAGCATCAGCGCCAGCGCCGACGGCAAGGTGAAGCCGAGCCAGGCCGCCAGCGCGCCGGCGTAACCGGCGCGCGACAGCCCCAGGGCCATGCCGACCTGGCTGCTGGCCGGTCCCGGCAGGAATTGGCACAGCGCCACCAGCTCCGCATAACTGCGGTCGCTGAGCCAGCGGCGGCGCGTGACGAACTCGTCGCGGAAATAGCCGAGATGCGCGATCGGACCGCCGAACGAGCTCAGGCCCAGGCGCAGGAAAACGCGGAACACCGCCCACGGGCTGGCATCGCTGATTTTTCCGCCGACGACTTCTCTGGAGAACATGCCTGCGCCTTTGCTGTGCAATATTTGCCGGCAACGATTACACATCTCGACGGCGCCGGCAACAGCGTCGCGCCCGCCGCGGCGGCCGCCGCTCGGGAATAGCCTATTCGTGAGGGTGCGGCTATCGGCGCGTGCCGGGCCTAAGCCGGCGGCGGCGCACCGGCCAACTGGCTGGTCTTGGCCGCCATGATGAAGTCGTTCTCGTGCAAGCCCTTGACCTTCTTGGTTTGCCAGGAAACGGTGGCGTGCCCCCAGCCGAAGCTGATCTCGGGATGATGGCCCTCGGCCTCGGCCGCCGCGCCGACTGCGAGCACGAAGCTCAGGGCCTCCTTGAAATTCCTGAAGCCGAAGCGGCGTTCGAGGCGGCGGCCGTCGTCGACCAGGATCCAGCCAGGTGCCTGCGCCAGATAGTGCTCGGCCTCGGCTCGGCTCAGGGGAGGGCTGCCGCCCTGACAAGGTGTGCAGGTCTTGCTGGCAAGTGCATCGCTCATGGGGAACCTCGCTTCATCCGCTCGATGGTCGGCGCTACAATGACTTTACGCCACTTTCGCGCAATGCCCATGGCGCGGAGAAGCGAATATCTGGAGGGCCGCCCATGTCGCGCATGCTCATCGTCTTCGGCCTGATCCTGGTGGTCTTGGGCTTGCTCTGGCCCTGGGTCGCCCGGCTCGGCCTCGGTCACTTGCCGGGCGACATCGTCATCCATCGCCAACACTTTGATCTGTATCTTCCGATTGCCAGCTCGCTGCTGGTGAGTGCCGTGGTGTCGCTCGTCCTCTGGTGGATGCAGCGCTGAAACGCGGTCGAATCTGCGGTGCGGATGATAGGGGCATGGAGGAGCCGGAGATGGAAGAGATCACGGAACTGCTCGCCGCGCTGGGCGCGGACCTGGACCGCTATCAGGGCCAGGACTTGAGCTGCGTCACCCCGATCACCGGGGAAGTGATGGCGCGGCTAGGCATCGATCGGCCGGCGCAGGTGGCGCACAAGGTCGCGCAGGCGCACGCCGCTTTCGAGCAATGGCGCCAAGTGCCGCCACCGCGGCGCGGCGAACTGGTGCGGCTGTTCGGCGAGGAGTTGCGCACGCACAAGGCCGTCCTCGGCCGGCTGGTGACGTTCGAAACCGGCAAGATCCTGCAAGAGGGGCTGGGCGAAGTGCAGGAAATGATCGACATTTGCGATTTCGCGGTCGGCCTGTCGCGCCAGCTGTACGGCCTGACGATTGCCTCCGAACGTCCCGGCCACCGGATGATGGAAACCTGGCATCCGCTGGGCGTGGTCGGCGTGATTTCCGCCTTCAATTTTCCGGTGGCCGTCTGGTCCTGGAATGCGGCGCTGGCCTTCGTGTGCGGCGATAGCGTGGTGTGGAAGCCGTCGGAAAAGACGCCGCTGTGCGCCATCGCGGTGCAGGCGCTGTTCGACAAGGCGGCCGCGCGCTTCGGCGGCGATGCGCCGCCAGGCCTGGCGCAACTGCTGATCGGCGAGCGCGAATGCGCCGGCGCGCTGGCGGACGACGCGCACGTGGCGCTGCTCAGCGCCACCGGCAGCACGCAGATGGGGCGCGCCGTGGCCGAGCGCTGCGCCCGGCGCTTGGCGCGCACGATTCTCGAATTGGGCGGCAATAACGCCATGATCGTCGCCCCCAGCGCCGATCTGGAAATGGCGGCGCGCGCCATCGTGTTTGCCGCGGTCGGCACCGCCGGCCAGCGCTGCACCTCGCTGCGCCGCTTGTTCGTCCACGACAGCGTGTATGGCAGCCTGCTGCCGCGCCTGCAAACAATCTATGCTTCGCTGCCGATCGGCAATCCGCTGGAACCGGGCACCCTGGTCGGGCCGCTGATCGACGGCCGCGCCGACGACGCGATGCGGGCGGCCCTGGCGCAGGCACAAGCGGACGGCGCCACGGTGCACGGCGGCGAGCGGGTGCAGGTCGCCGGCGGCGGCAACGGCATCTATGTGCGGCCGGCCTTGGTCGAGATGCCGGCGCACACCGCCCTCCTGCATCGGGAAACCTTTGCGCCTATCCTCTACGTCGTCGCCTATCAAACGCTGGAGCAGGCGATCGCGTGGAACAATGCGGTGCCGCAGGGGCTGTCTTCCAGCATCTTCACCGCCGACCTGTGCGAGGCCGAATTGTTCATGGCCAGCGGCGGCAGCGATTGCGGCATCGCCAATGTCAACATCGGACCGAGCGGTGCCGAAATCGGCGGCGCCTTCGGCGGCGAAAAGGAAACCGGCGGCGGCCGCGAATCCGGCTCGGATGCATGGAAAGCCTATATGCGGCGCGCGACCAATACCGTCAACTACAGCGGCGCCTTGCCGCTGGCGCAGGGCATCCGTTTCGATCTTTGAGCCTGAGCCGTGCCGGCGGTTGCAGGCCGGCGCTGGCGCCGAGCGAGTGGGGGGATTTTGGCGTTTTTGAAACCGGATTTTTACCGGAGGTTTCGGTGGCGCCCATGCGCCGCTTTTGGTGGGGGTTATTGCCGCATGCTGCGCTCGCATGCCGCAAGCAGCCGGGCGGCGAGGTCCTTGGCATGCGCCGGCGCGTCCGCTTGCGCGTGCAGCGTCAGTTCCAGCTCGGGCACCGGGCCAAAGCCGTGGCGCGGGCCCAGCACGCGATGGTCGGCAGCCGCCAGCCGGCGCGGCAGCAGGGTGACGCCGAGGCCGTCCTGCACCGCCGCGCTGATGCTGGCCAGGCTGGCGCTGACGAAGGCGATCCGCCAGCGCCTGCCGGCGGCGTCGAGCGCGTGCGTCATCTCATTGCGGTACAGGCCGCCGATCGGAAACGCCACCAGCGGCAGCGGATCGCGCGCGACCGCGGGGCGCTTGCGGCTATCGAGCCAGCACAGCGGTTCCGGCCAGCTCGCCAGGCCCGGCGCGCTGCCGACGCGCTGCTTGACCAGCGCCAGGTCCAGCTCGCCATGGCGGAAGCTCTGCCACAGTTCATGGCTGAGGCCGCTGGTGACTTCCAGCCGCACCGCGGGATAGGCTTCGGCGAAAGCGGCGAGGGCCGGCGTCAAGGCGTGCGCGGCGAAATCTTCCGGCACGCCGAGCCGGATCTCGCCCTGGCCGGCGCTGCCGGCGAGCTGCGCCAGCGCCTCGTCCATCAGTTGCGTGATGCGGCGCGCGTAGCCCAGCAAGCGCTCGCCTTCCGGCGTGGCGACCACGTAGCGCCCGCTGCGGTCCAGCAGTTCGCAGCCGAGCTGCGTCTCCAGCCGGCGCATCTGCTGGCTGACCGTCGATTGCGTCAGGTGCACGCCGGCGGCGGCGCGCGTGAAGCTGCCGGTATCCACCACGGTGACGAAACTGCGCAAGAGTACGGGATCGAGCATGGCGCTTCAGGTATTTGTAAAGCCACTGCTGTCTATTACAACATTTAATTTCCCAATCTACAAACCGTCCGCTACAGTGCTTGCATCTGCCATTCGTCGGTGCCGCTGCCATGTTGGAACGCCTCTGCAAGCTCCTCGTCCTGGCCTGCGTCCTGGCCGCTTCGCCCGCCCAAGCCACGCCGCTGCATGATGCGGTGCGCGCCGGCGATCTGGCGGCGGCGCAGCGCTTGCTGGGCAGCGCCGCCGGCGCCTCGCTGCGCGAAGCGCGCGACGAGGCCGGGCGCACGCCGCTGCTGTTGGCGACCGAACTGGACCGGGTGGCGCTGGCGCAAGCCCTGATCGAGGCCGGCGCCAACGTCAATGCCAAGGACGCCAAGCAGGACAGCCCCTATCTGCTGGCCGGGGCGCAAGGTCGGCTGGCGATCCTCAAGCTGACACTGGCTCATGGCGCCGATCTCGCCAGCACCAACCGCTACGGCGGCACCGCCTTGATTCCCGCCGCCGAACGCGGCCACGTGGAAACGGTGCGCGTCCTGATTGCCGCCGGCGTCAAGGTCGACCACGTCAACCGTCTGGGCTGGACCGCCTTGCTGGAGGCGATCCTGCTGGCCGACGGCGGGCCGGCGCATCAGGAAATCGTGCGCCTGCTGCTGGCCGCCGGCGCCGACCCCAACCTGCCCGACCGCGAAGGCGTGACGCCGCTGCAGCACGCCGAACGGCGCGGCTATGCGCCGATCGCCGCCATGCTGCGCGCCGCCGGCGCGCGCTGAAGCGGCGCCAGATCGAGCGTCGAAAGGCGCACCCAAGTTACCGGAGAAATTGCCATGTCCAATCATCAACAACTGCTGCGCGAGGCCGTGCGCCTCGCCGAGACCAATCGCGCACGCGGCGGCCGTCCGTTCGGCGCGGTATTGGCCATCGACGGCACCGTCGTCGCCACCGGCGTCAACGACATCGTGCACAGCCACGACCCGACCACTCATGCCGAGATGGAGGCGCTGCGCGCCGCCAGCCGGCGCCTCGGGCGGCCCGACCTGAAAGGCAGCGTGGTGTACGCCAGCGGCCATCCGTGTCCGATGTGCCTGGCGGCGCTGGTGATCACCGGCGTCGATGCCGTCTACTACGCCTTCGACAACGACGATGCGGCGCCGTATGGGTTGTCGAGCGCAGCCGCTTACCAGACGTTGCGCCTGCCGCTGCTGCCGCCGCCCTTGCCGCTGACGCGGCTCGACACCGGCGTCAGCGCCGCCCAGCTCTACGGCCCACAGCCCGGCGATGCCTGAGCGCGGCGCGCCGGCAGTGCAGCGCGCCGGCCAGGGCCTGTGGCTGGCGGCGGTGGTGTTGATCGCCCTCAATCTGCGGCCGTTCCTGACCGCCACCGGTCCTTTGGCGGAGGCGATCCGCGCCGGCACCGGGCTCGATTATCGCGGCATGGCGTGGCTGACATTGTTGCCGATGCTGTTGATGGGCCTCTGTGCTTTCTTGGCGCCGGCATTGCAGCGCCGGCTCGGCATCCGGCGCGCCATCCTGGGCGCGCTGCTGGTATTGGGAATCGGCTCGGCGCTGCGCATGGCGCTGCCGGCCGGTGCCGCATTGATCGCCACGGCGGCCTTGTGCGGCCTCGGCGTGGCGATTATCCAGGCGGTGTTTCCGGGCGTCATCAAGCAGCGCTTCCCGAGCCGGGTGGCGCTGGTGACCGGGCTGTATTCGGCCGCCCTGATGGGCGGCGGCGCGCTGGGTGCGCAACTCACACCGCTGATGGCGGACTGGTCCGGCAACTGGCGCGAGGCGCTGGCATGGTGGGCCGTGCCGGCCTGGCTGGCGCTGCTGCTGGCTTGGCGCGTGCTGCCCGGCCGCCAGCCGCAGGGCAGCGCTGCGCAGCCGTCGCTGGCGCTGCTGCGCCGTCCGCGCACCTGGCTGCTGATGAGTTGCTTCGGCCTGATGAATGGCGGCTATGCGTCGCTGGTGGCCTGGCTGGCGCCGTTCTACCAGGCGCGCGGCTGGGACGGCGCGCACAGCGGCAGCCTGCTGGCCTTGATGGCCGTGGCGCAGGCGGCCGCCGCGCTGTTGCTGCCGGCGCTGGCGGCGCGCCGGCGCGATCGCCGGCCCTGGCTGTGGCTGACGCTGGCGCTGCAAGCGGCGGGCTTTGCCGCCTTCGCGCTGTGGCCCGATCTGGCGCCGCGCGCCTGGGCCATGATCAGCGGCGTCGGCCTCGGCGGCTGCTTCGCCCTGTGTCTGCTGGTCGCGCTCGACCATCTGCCCGACCCGCAGCAGGCCGGGGCGCTGGGCGCTCTCATGCAAGGCGGCGGCTTTCTCATCGCCGCCATGGCGCCGTGGATGACCGCCATCCTGCACGACGCGAGCGGCGGTTTCGCCGCCGGCTGGCTGGCGCATCTGGCGTGCGTGACGCTGGTGTCCGGCCTCATGCTGCGGCTGGCGCCGGAAGGCTACGCGGCGGCGATGTCCGCCTCGGCAGCGCCGGTGCCGCGAACAGCCTGAGAGCGGCGGCCCCAATGCGTCCTTCCGGGAAAAGTACACCGAGGCGCTTGCGCGCACCGCATCCCGGCACAGGCAAACGCGCTAGCGTTGCGCCCTACGGGGTCGCCGTCCATCCGCGGGAAGTCATGTTTCGGTTCATATACTCCTTTCTATCGTGCTCAATGCCGCCGGTGAAACGGTCGATTTTTAAGCATACTCCTTGTCGATTCATGTTCATCGAAATGCGCATCTACGCCGGTGGTCAGCTGGCTCAGAATCGGCTGCTGTAAAAAGGCCGGCATGCCGTAAAACCCCAGTCTTTGTCTGAAAACGGCGTACGGGACGGGAACGCCTGACGAGCCGGTGAAGTTGCTCGGCCTTCTGCTCGCGCGTCCTCCGCTTGCTCGCGTCCGTTACCGGCTTCCTCCCTCCTCAGCACTTGGTCCGCCTCCTCGCGGATCTGGCGCTCCCCATCTGGCTTCGCTGTTTTCGTCCAGGCATGAGCGACTTGCCGGCCGTCATTGTGCCGGCCAGCGTTCCCGCGTTCGTCTGGAGCACTTTTCTCAAAAATCCTTGAAACTTGAATTTCACGATCTATACTCCAAATGGATGGTATATAGATGGTTATGGGAGGATGAAATACATGCAAACGGGAAAAGAAATGCTCGTGCCAGAGCCGAGAGCGCGCGCGGCGGAAACCGAAAAAGTCACCATCAATCTCGGCTTGATCGATCTCGGACAGATCGATTTGCTGGTGCAGGAAGGTTTTTATTCCAACCGCACCGACCTGATCCGGACCGCCATCCGCAACCAGTTGCAATTGCATGGCGAGGTCATCAAGCAAACCGTGGCGCGCAAGAGCCTGGTGCTCGGCTTGCAGCATTACTCGCGCGCGGATCTGGAGGCGGTGCGCGACGCCGGGCAGCAATTGCAGATACAGGTACTCGGCCTGGCCAGCATCGGCATGGACGTGACGCCGGAACTGGCCTTGGCCGCCATCCAGTCGATCACGGTGCTGGGCGCCTTGCATGCCAGCGCCGCCGTCAAGTCCGCGCTGGCGGGGCGCATCCGTTAAACGTGCTTACTTTGGAAAGAACTCCATGAAAATCAATGAAAGCTTTCTCGCGCAGATGCGCGAAACCACGCACATCTTGCAAACTTCCGGCCCGCTGGCCGCGACCGCCGCGATCCAGCGCGCGCTGGCCGGCGCCGACCTGCCCAGCCCAGGATGGCGGCGGCGACGAGCAAGCGCCGGCGACCATGGTCGACCTCAACCCGCCGCCGCAGCGTGCGCCTGCTGAAGCGGAAACTGCGGCGAAACCAGGACTGCGCGGGCGCTTCGACAAGTTGAATCGCGCGCAATGGACGGACGTAGCAGTATCGCAACCGACGCCGGAGCCTGAACCCAATGTTGCCGGCGCAGGAAAATTCCTGTCCGGTTCGTGCAGCAACGCCGCAGGAACCCGCGCCTACAAGCTCTACGTGCCAAGCGGCTATGCCGGCGAGCCGCTGCCGCTGGTCGTCATGCTGCACGGCTGCAAGCAGAACCCCGACGATTTCGCCGCCGGCACCGCGATGAACGAGGTGGCGGAAGAAATGAAGTGCTTCGTCCTGTATCCGGCGCAGAAAAAATCGGCCAATGGAGCGAATTGCTGGAACTGGTTCAAGCCCGAAGACCAGCGGCGCGATCGCGGCGAACCGTCGCTGATCGCCGACATGACGCGCGAAATCATGCGCCGCTACCGCATCGATCCCGATCGCGTCTATATCGCCGGGCTATCGGCCGGCGGCGCCATGGCCGCCGTGATGGCCACCACCTATCCCGACCTGTATGCGGCGGTCGGTATCCATTCCGGCTTGCCCTACGGGGCCGCCCACGACGTGCCGTCGGCGTTCGCGGCGATGAAGCATGGCGGCGCCAAAAAGGGGGCACTTACCTCCGCCAACTCAGCCCCGGCGTCATCCGCACATGGCGTGCCGATGATCGTGTTCCACGGCGACCGCGACACCACGGTCCACCCACGTAATGGGGTGCAGGCAATGGCGCAAAGCTTGCCGGTGTCCGCCGTCGGCGAGGGCAGTGCGGATCAGCCGGATGGCATCGCAGTAAAAACTCGAGAAAGGCCAGGTACCGAGCGGCCGCGCATATACCAAAACGCTCCATCACGACGCCTACGGCAAAGTCATCGCCGAACAATGGTTGGTGCACGGCGCCGGCCATGCATGGTCGGGCGGCAGCAGCAAGGGTTCCTACACCGATCCGAAAGGGCCGTCGGCGAGCCGTGAAATGTTGCGCTTTTTTTATAGCCATGCACGGACCGTAAATTAGGCGGGCGGCCTCAGGTTAGGGGGAAGTGCGCTACCCAAAATTACTCTATCCGCCGATGGTCCTGTGTCTGCTGCCGTTGGTCGGCTGCATCAATGATGCGCAACTCGGCATGCGGTGCGTGATGAGGCTGGATCTGGATGGCGGCGTTCACGACCAGGTTTAGCACTGCCGTGCCGCTCATCGACTTGCTGTTCGACCCATCAAGCGCCACCCGCACGGCGACGCTGCTTGGCGGCGATCAGCGCGCAATGCCGACCACCTATCACGTGCGCGGCCGCTGGGGGCCGTATTACAAGTGCCGGAGTTGCGGGACGAATCGGGCTGATCACTACTGAGGCAATTTACTGGCAGCGATGGGGGCGGCGCAGGTGTTTTTTCGGGAGAATGGCATCGCGCCGTATAGCCGATGCCTACCGCGTGACACCGACCGCCATGCGCCGCCAGTGCTGGCGCTGTGCGCTGCGCCAGAAACGGGCGAACAACAGCAGAGCCGCCACCGAGAGGCCCGCAATCAGGCCCATCCACATGCCGCGTGCGCCCAAGTCATGATCGAATGCCAGCCACCAGCCGGTGGGCATGCCTACGCCCCAGTAAGCGAACAGCGTGATCGCCATCGGCACGCGGGTGTCCTTGAGGCCGCGCAGCGCACCGTTCGATGCCACCTGGATGCCATCGGAGAGTTGGAACAGCCCGGCCAGCATGATCAGTTGCACCGCCAGCGCAATCACCGCCGGGTCGCTGGTGTAGATCGCGGCGATGATGTGCGGCAGGCTCAACATCAGCGCAGCCGATACCAGTTGCGTGAAGAGGGTCAGTCCGATGCCGCAGAAACCCGCATAGCGCACGCCCGCCGCGTCGCCACGTCCCACCGCGTTGCCGACCCGCACGGTGATCGCCATCGCCAAGCCCAGCGGGATCATGAAGAACAATGAGGCGATGTTGAGCGCCACCTGGTGACTGGCGATCACCTCTTCGCCCAACGTGCTGATGACCAGCGCGGTGGCCACGAACAAGCCGGCTTCGGCCAGCAGGGTCACCGCCATCGGGCCGCCAATGTGCAGCAGCACGCCGATGCGGTGCCAATGCGGCCACTCGAAACGATCCAGCAGGCCGAGCCCGCGATAGTTGCGGTGGCGCAGTACATACACGGCGAATCCCAGCATCTCCAGCCACAACACGATGGCGGTTGCGACGCCGCAGCCGTACGCCCCCTGCGGTGGAATGCCCAGCTTGCCGAACATCAGCACATAGCCCAACGGTATCAGCAGCGCCAGGCCGCCGAAACCGAAGTACATCGACGGCCGCGTCAGCGACAAGCCTTCGGATAACCCGCGCAGGGCGAAGTAGCAGGTCATCGCCGGCGCCCCCCAACTGATCGCCAGCAGGAAACGCATGACGTCGTGGCGCAGGCTGGGCGTCACGCCGATCAGGTCGATCAACGGCTCGGCATGGCGCACTGCGAACCACAACAGCATCCCCATGCCCAGCGCCAGCCACAGCGCCTGCCGTATCACCGCGCCCACTTCTGGACGCCGGCCAGCGCCGTCCAGCTGCGCCACCGAGGGCGGCACCGCCATCATCACCCCGATGCCGCTGATCAGCGCCAGCGACCAGATGTTGGTGCCGACCGCCACCGCGCCCAGCACGTGTGCGCTGACGTGGCCGGCCAGTACCGTGTCGATCACGTTGCTGCCAATCGCCGCCAGCTGGGCCAGGATCAGCGGTAGTGCGAGGCGCACGGTGGCGCCGATCTCGTGCCGCATGCGGGCACGTTCGGGGTGAAATGACTTCATGAGACGATGGAATCTTGTGGGCTAGCATTCTACTTCAAGGCGAATTCTGATCGGCGCGGCGCACGAGGGCGGGGCGCCGAATTTCCCACAGCAAGACAAGTAACGCAAAAATATGGGAAACGACAATGTCCGGTTGGCGGCCAGGACCGGAGGTCATTCAGGAGCGCGCGATGGGGAGGTGTTTCGCCACCCCGCGGCAACGCCTCGCTAATGGAGCCGCTGTGCAGCCGCCCAAAGTGCTTCCATTACAACAAAAAAGCCGCAATCCAAGAAGGAGTGCGGCTTTTGAATCGATTTGACACGTCGTGAGACGGTGAATTGGTGGAGGCGGCGGGAATCGAACCCGCGTCCAGAAGCACTCGACAGACAGTTCTACATACTTAGCACTGCCATTTGATTTAACCCGAACGACGCGGACGTGCACGCTTCGTTAAGGCGAGTCACCTTTTGTTTAACGTTACTCCAAGTGACCCGAAGTAACGCGATTCCCTGTAAATGACTCCACCGCTGTTGCCAGCACGCCCCAGGGACGAGACGCTGTGGAGCTAACCGGTTATTAAGCGGCTAGTGCGTACGAGTTATCGTTTGCAGTTATTACTTTTCCGGTTGTATTTACGAGGTGACCAGCCCTCGGTATGCCCTGCGCTGCTTTGCAACCCCTGTCGAAACCAGGTCGCCCCCAATGAGGACTTGTATTGTAACGCATTAGATAGGTGCAAACCGGGAGGATTCAAGGGGCAAACCGGCGCCGCTAAACTGAGGATGGCACCGGCCCGCTCGATGCTTGTGAGGGAGGGCTTGCTACATGCCATAGTGCAGGCGAATTTGTCCCAGCAAGTCGGATGGCGTCAAAGCGATCGCGTCGGCGCCCCATGCCGCCGGCTCCATGGCGCCGCAGTAGCCCCAGGCGGCTGCCACCGTCCGCATGCCGGCCGCTTGTCCGGCCTGGATATCGCGCAGGTCGTCGCCGACATACCAGCAATCGCCGGGTGCCAGCGCCAAGCGCCGGGCCGCTTCCAGCAGAGGGGCAGGGTGTGGCTTGGGGTGCGGCGTGGTGTCGCCGGAAATCACGCAGCCTGCATGATGGAGGCCGATTTTCGGGACCAGCGGTTCGGTAAACCGCGCCGCTTTGTTGGTGACGATCCCCCAGGAAATTTCCGCCCGCTTCAAGTCGTCGAGCAATTCGTCGATGCCGTCGAACAGGCGGCTGTGGTTGACCAATTCCGCTTCGTAGTTGCCCAAAAAGGCTATGCGCAACTCTTCGTAGCCGATATCGGTTGGCTGCAGCTTGAATGCGGCGCCGATCAGGCCGCGCGCTCCGGCCGAGGCAAACGGGCGCAACAGTTCATATGGGGTCGGAGCCAAGCCGCGGTCGATACGTAGCCGATTGACGGCGGCGGCAAGATCGGGAGCGGTATCGGCAAGCGTACCGTCCAGATCAAACAGAATGGCACGCGGCGGAATTAGAGCCATCGGATTTTCGAAAAGTAATGTTGCGTAAGCGAATGCTGCGTCATCACGCGATGTAGCAACGTCATGCGGGACGGGTACAAGCCATCAGGTAGTTGACGCTGGTATCTTGTTGCAGCGAATAGGCACGGGTGAGCGGATTGTAGGTCATGCCTTTCAAGGCCTTGACCGTCAGTCCGGCGGCACGGGCAAACTGGGCGAGTTCGGCCGGGGTAAGGAATTTGGCGTAGTCATGCGTGCCCTTGGGCAACAGCCGCAGCATGTATTCGGCACCGAGCACGGCAAAAAGGTAGGACTTCGGGTTGCGGTTGAGAGTGGAAAAGAATACATGGCCACCCGGTTTCACCAAGGTGGCGCATGCTTTCACGATGGCTTGCGGCTGCGGAACATGCTCCAGCATTTCCATGCAGGTCACGACGTCGTAGGCGCCCGGAGCGCGCGCAGCCATGTCTTCGGCGGCGACCATTTCGTAGTCGACGTGAACGCCGGATTCCAGACCATGCAATTCGGCAACCTTGAGGGCCTTTTCGGAAAGATCGATGCCCTTGACCTGAGCGCCTTGCCTTGCCATCGATTCCGCCAGGATACCGCCGCCGCAACCGATATCAAGCACGGCTTTGCCGGCCAAGGGCTGATGGGCGTTAATCCAGCTCAGTCGCAAGGGATTGATTTCATGGAGAGGGCGAAACTCGGAGGCGGGATCCCACCACCGATGCGCCAGCGCACTGAATTTTTGCAGTTCTACAGGATCGGCATTCATGGCATCAATGATAGCGGGAAAGCGAGAGCGAGGGCATTCCCTGACAAGCTATCCATTTATATATTTAGCGAGTATCAAGACATAAAAAAACCCCGCCGAAGCGGGGTTTAATTTTGACCAAGAGTAATTACTTGGTGCGCGTACCAACAACTTCGATTTCAACGCGACGGTTTTTGGCACGGCCGTCAGCAGTCTTGTTGCTGGCGACAGGTTGCTTCTTGCCTTTGCCTTCGGTATAGACGCGGTTGGCTTCGATGCCTTTCGACACCAGGTAAGCTTTCACGGCTTCAGCGCGACGAACCGAGAGTTTCTGGTTGTAAGCATCGGTGCCGATCGAGTCGGTGTGGCCGACGGCAATGATGACTTCCAGATTCATGCCTTGCAGCTTGGAGGTCAAGTCATCCAGCTTGGCTTTGCCGTCCGGTTTCAGGACCGATTTGTCGAAATCAAAGAAGGTGTCAGCAGCAAACGTCACTTTTTCCGAGGTCGGAGCAGGTGCGGGTGCAGGAGCCGGAGCAGGGGCCGGAGCCGGAGCCGGAGCGGCAGCAACCGGAGGAGCAGCCTTGACGATTTCACCATCGCAACCAGGAACCGAATCAGCGGGCGTCCAGTAGCCATTGTGCCAGCACAGGCCGAACGGGTCGCGGGCGATCACACCACGAGCGTCTTGCAGATAGGCGCTGTTCGGGGTTTTTGCCTGAATGTTTTCCTGCGCAGATGCAGAGAATGCAACAACTGCGGACGCAGCGAAGACGAGTTTTGCTAATTTATTCATGTTTCTCCTCTCGGGTGAGATATCCGCAGATTTTAACTGCGCAACAATATAAAACTCTGGAAACGGATGTTACCACTGGTTCAGACCGTTGCATGCGAAGAATTGTTCACACGCAATGAACTTAAACATCATTTTGCCACAGGCGCGTTCCCGGGGCGAAGGTTGTCAAATCGGCTAAGCGACGTTTTTTGTCCTTTGTTGTAATTCAACAACAGAATATTTGTGGGCTTGTAGTGACTGTGGAAGCGTATGAAGACAAGGATTTGACAAATAACAATAAATTGCTTATTTAGCCGTTCCGCTCACTTCCAGCTCGACGCGCCGGTTGGGTGCCAAGCAGGACACCAGCTCCTTGCGGCTGAGTTTGCCGTCGCACGTTTTGATTGCCTGGGTGTCGCCCAAGCCGCGGGTTTCGATGGCGCCGGATACGCCCTTGCTTTGCAGGTAAGACGCTATCGCCGCCGCACGTTTCGCCGACAGTTTCTGGTTATAGCCCGCATTCCCCAGGGGGTCGGTATGGCCGCTGACCAGAATGGCCTCGGTAGTTGCGCACAGGCCCAGCTTGGGCAGGAATTCGCTATCGATCCGGCTTTTTGCGGGATTGGTCAACACCGCTTGGTCGAACGCAAAAATCTGGTCGCCGGCCAGCGTCATCGTGAAATCGCAGCGTGCCGGCACAGCCGCCACCGGCGTAGCCGGCGCTGGTGCAACGGCGGCAGGCGTCGTCGCCACGATGGGCGGGGCAATCGGTTTGGCTACCGGCGGCACAAGTTCGCCATCGCAGCCGGTCAGCGAATCTTCCGGCGTCCAGTAGCCGGTGCGCCAGCACAAGCCATCGCTGCTGCGCATGACGGAGCCATTGCCATTTTCGGCGTAGGCGCTGGCCTTGGCGGGTGCCTGAATAGCGCTTGCGGTTTGTGCAAAAGCGGCTGCGCTAGCGCAGCCTAGCGCCAAACCGACGACGAATTTTTCAAACATGATGTTCTCTAAACAATTAAATGTGCGTTGCGTGCGTATTCGAAATTTCAAGTGCGCATTTAAGCATATTTTTCCAAAAGAAACCTCTTCGTCCGCCTCGCGCGGACGGGGCCGTGCGGGTGCCGGCGAACGCGGGCCATGCAGAGCGGCATGTTAAAATCAATGGTTTTGAAAGTGCGCACGTTTGGCTAGTCAGCCGCGCATCATTCGCTCACTCAAATTGATGGACCGGCCCGCTCATGGATCAATTCGCTAAAGAAACCATTCCGATTTCGCTCGAAGAGGAGATGCGCAAGAGCTATCTCGATTATGCGATGAGCGTGATCGTGGGGCGCGCGCTGCCGGACGTGCGGGACGGTCTGAAGCCGGTGCATCGCCGGGTATTGTTCGCGATGCACGAAATGAACAATGTCTGGAATCGGCCCTACGTCAAATGCGCGCGCGTGGTCGGTGAAACCATGGGTAAATACCACCCGCACGGCGATGCGTCGATTTACGACACGTTGGTGCGGATGGCGCAGGATTTTTCGCTGCGCTACACCTTGGTGGACGGCCAGGGCAACTTCGGCTCGGTTGATGGCGACAGTGCGGCGGCAATGCGTTACACCGAGTGCCGCCTCGACAAGATCGCGGCTGAACTGCTGGCCGACATCGAAAAAGAAACCGTTGATTTCGTTCCCAACTATGACGGCAAGGAAAAAGAGCCGTCGGTGTTGCCGACCCGGATTCCCAACCTGCTGATCAATGGTTCTTCGGGTATTGCCGTCGGCATGGCGACCAATATTCCGCCGCACAACATTACCGAAGTGATCGACGGCGCCTTGCACGTATTGCGCAATGCCGACTGCACGATCGACGAGCTGATCGAAATCATTCCGGCCCCGGATTTTCCGACCGGCGGCATCGTCTACGGCGTTTCCGGCGTGCGCGACGGCTACCGCACCGGCCGCGGCCGTGTCGTCATGCGGGCCAAGACGCATTTCGAGGAATTCGGCAAGGAACATCGCAGCGCCATCATCATCGACGAGTTGCCGTACCAGGTGAATAAGAAATCGCTGCTGGAACGGATTGCCGAACTGGTGCGCGACAAGAAGCTCGACGGCATTTCCGACATCCGCGACGAATCCGACAAATCCGGTATGCGCGTGGTGATCGAGCTCAAGCGCGGTGAAGTGCCGGAAGTGGTGCTGAACAACCTGTACAAGCAAACCCAGTTGCAGGACACCTTCGGCATGAACATGGTGGCGCTGGTCGATGGCCAGCCGCGCTTGCTCAACTTGAAGCAGATGCTGGAATGCTTCCTGGCGCACCGGCGCGAAGTGGTCACCCGCCGCACCGTGTTCGAATTGCGCAAGGCGCGCGAACGCGGCCACGTGCTGGAAGGCCTGGCGGTGGCGTTGGCCAATATCGACGATTTCATCGCGATCATCAAGGCCGCGCCGACGCCACCGGTGGCCAAGGCGGAATTGATGGCGCGCGCCTGGGATTCCGCGCTGGTGCGCGAGATGCTGGCCCGTGCCGCCACCGAAAATGCCGGCGGGATCGAGGCTTTCCGCCCCGAAAGCCTGGCGCCGCACTACGGCATGCAGAACGACGGTCTGTACAAGCTGTCCGACGACCAGGCCCAGGAAATCCTGCAAATGCGCCTGCAGCGCCTGACCGGGCTGGAGCAGGACAAGATCGTCAACGAATACAAGGAAGTGATGGAGCAGATCGCCGACCTGCTCGATATCCTGGCCAAGCCGGCGCGCGTGACCGCGATCATCACCGACGAACTGACGGCAGCCAAAGGCGAATACGGCGAAGGCAACAAGGACGTGCGCCGTTCGCAGATCGAACTCAACCCGACCGACCTGGCGACCGAAGACCTGATCACGCCGCAGGACATGGTGGTGACGCTGTCGCATACCGGTTACATGAAATCGCAGCCGGTCTCCGAATATCGCGCGCAGAAGCGCGGCGGCCGCGGCAAGCAGGCCACTGCCACCAAGGAAGACGACTGGATCGACCAGCTGTTCATCGCCAACACCCACGATTACATCCTGTGCTTCTCCAACCGCGGCCGGCTGTACTGGCTCAAGGTCTGGGAAGTGCCGCAGGGTTCGCGCAATTCGCGCGGCCGGCCGATCGTCAACATGTTCCCGCTGCAGGACGACGAAAAAATCACGGTGATGCTGCCCTTGTCCGGCGAAAACCGCAGCTTCCCGGAAGACCGCTACGTCTTCATGGCGACTTCCCTCGGCACCGTCAAGAAGACTTCGCTCAACGATTTCAGCAACCCGCGCAAGGCCGGCATCATCGCGGTCGACCTCGACGACGGCGATTTCCTGATTGGCGCCGCGCTGACCGACGCCCGGCAGGATGTGATGCTGTTTTCGGATGCCGGCAAGGCGGTGCGCTTCGACGAAAACGATGTGCGGCCGATGGGCCGCACCGCGCGCGGCGTGCGCGGCATGAACCTGGAGGAAGGCCAGCGCGTGATCGCCATGCTGGTGGCGGAAAACAGCGACGAGCGGCAGTCGGTGCTGACCGCCACCGAAAACGGTTTCGGCAAGCGCACCCCGATCGCCGAGTACACGCGCCACGGCCGCGGCACCAAGGGCATGATCGCGATCCAGACTTCGCGAGCGCAACGGCAAGGTGGTGGCCGCCACGCTGGTGGAGGAGAGCGATGAAATCATGCTGATCACCACCGGCGGCGTGCTGATCCGCACGCGCGTCGCCGAGATCCGCGAAATGGGCCGCGCCACCCAGGGCGTGACCTTGATCGCGGTGGAAGACGGCACCACGCTCTCCGGATTGCAGCGGGTGGTGGAATCCGATGCCGAGGACGAGCGCGAGGAGGAAAAGGGGGCGGAGGAAGCATGACGCCCATCTACAATTTTTCCGCCGGCCCGGCGGTGTTGCCGAAAGAGGTGCTGCAGCAGGCCGCCGCCGAAATGCTGGACTGGCACGGCAGCGGCATGTCGGTGATGGAAATGAGCCATCGCGGCAAGGAATTCCTGTCGATCATCGAAGCCGCCGAAGCGGATTTGCGCGAACTGCTGGCGGTGCCGGCCAACTACCGCATCCTGTTCCTGCAGGGCGGCGGCCTCGGCGAAAACGCCATCGTGCCGCTCAATTTGCTGGGACGCACCGCGCAGCCTGCGGTAGTCGATTTCATCCATACCGGTTCGTGGTCGTCCAAGTCGATCAAGGAAGCGCGCAAATACTGCAGCGTGAACGTCGCGGCGTCGGCGGAAGAGAGCGGTTTCACCACGATTCCGCCGCGTTCGAGCTGGCAGCTGTCGCCCAATCCGGCCTATGTGCATGTGTGCACCAACGAAACGATCGACGGCGTCGAGTATCAATTCACGCCGGAAGTCGCGGAGCAGACCAATGACGCGCCGCTGGTGGCCGACATGTCTTCGCATATCCTGTCGCGCCAGGTCGATGTATCGAAATACGGCGTGATCTACGGCGGCGCGCAAAAGAATATCGGTCCGGCCGGCCTGACGCTGGTCATCGTGCGCGAGGATCTGCTCGGTCATGCGCTGCCGATCTGTCCGTCGGTATTCGACTGGAAGCTGGTGGCCGACAACCATTCGATGTACAACACGCCGCCGACCTATGCGATCTACATCGCCGGCCTGGTGTTCCAGTGGCTCAAGCGGCAGGGTGGGGTGGCGGCAATGGAGCGGCGCAATATCGAAAAGGCGGCGCTGCTGTACGAGTATCTGGATTCCAGCGACTTCTACAATACGCATGTGGCCCGCGATTGCCGTTCGCGCATGAATATTCCGTTCTTCCTGAACGATGAGCGGCTGAACGATGCGTTCCTGGCCGGCGCCAAGGAACACGGCCTGCTGCAGTTGAAGGGCCACAAGTCGGTGGGCGGCATGCGCGCATCGATTTACAATGCGATGCCGCTCGAGGGCGTGCGCGCGCTGATCGGCTATATGCAGGAATTCGAAAAGAGCAGCGCCTGATCCTGCCTTGCTGTCGGCGGCGGATGATCCCGGTATTTCTCGCGCTGCCGGCCTTCGGCGACCGTTGGTGTTTTCCCGCTTTCAACACATAATTTCCATGAGCGAAGACAAACTCAAACCCCTGCGCGTACAGATCGACGCGGTCGACGCGCAAATTCTTGATTTGCTGAATCGCCGCGCGCGCATCGCGCAGGAAGTCGGCCACGTCAAGGCGCAAACCGACGCTCCGGTGTTATCGGCCCGAGCGCGAAATCCAGGTCTTGCGCGGCGTCGCCGAGCGCAATCCGGGACCATTGCGCGACACCGACGTGCAGGTCGATTTTCCGGGAAATCATGTCCGCCTGCCGTGCCCTGGAAAAGCGCGCCGTGGTCGCGTTTCTCGGTCCGGCCGGCACCTTCAGCGAACAGGCCGTGTACCAGCAGTTCGGCCGCAGCGTCGAAGGCCAGCCATGCACATCGATCGACGAGGTGTTCCGCGCGACCGAGGCGGGCACCGCCGATTTCGGCGTGGTCCCGGTGGAAAATTCGGCCGAGGGCGCCGTCAACCGCACTCTCGATTTGCTGTTGCAGACGACGCTGTCGATCAGCGGCGAAGTGTCGATTCCGGTGCACCACAGCCTGATGACCAAAAGCGGCTCGATGCAAGGGATCGAGCGCATCTGCGCGCACGCCCAGGCGCTGGCGCAATGCCAGGCATGGCTGAACCAGCATTACCCGAACCTGCGGCGGCAGGAGGTCGCCTCCAACGGCGAGGCGGCGCGCCTTGCCAGCGAAGATCCGACGGTCGCCGCCATTGCCGGCGAAATCGCCGGCCAGCAATACAACCTGCAGGTGGTCAAGGCGCATGTGCAGGATGATCCGCACAACCGCACCCGCTTCGCCGTGATCGGACGCTTGCAGACCGCGCCGAGCGATCGCGACCAGACTTCGCTGGTGCTGTCGGTGCCGAACAAGGCGGGGGCGGTCTAC
This sequence comes from uncultured beta proteobacterium, assembly GCA_963706525.1. Taxonomy (GTDB): domain Bacteria; phylum Pseudomonadota; class Gammaproteobacteria; order Burkholderiales; family Burkholderiaceae_D; genus DATJCV01. The sequence continues at coordinate 104,959 of CAVPMM010000013.1, forward strand.
AAGCTGCTGGCGCCGCTGGCCGCGCATGGCGTATCGATGACGCGCTTCGAATCGCGGCCGGCCCGCATGGGCGCGTGGGAATATTATTTCTATGTCGATATCGAGGGCCACGCGCAAAACGACAAGGTGGCGCGCGCGCTGGCCGAATTGAAGGACAACGCGGCGTTTTTCAAGATCCTGGGCTCGTACCCGGTCAGCCTGTAACTGCGGTCCTGGCGTCGCGTCCCGTTTCGAATGCGCCGCCGATTGTTAACATCTCTTCTGGAATTTCATTATGTCGATTCAATTCGGACCTGAATATGTGCGTGCGATCGCTCCCTATCAGGGCGGCAAGCCGATTTCCGAAGTCGCCCGCGAATTCGGTCTCGATGAAGCGGTGATCGTCAAGCTCGCCTCCAACGAAAACCCGTTCGGCATGCCGGAATCCGCCAGGCAAGCCATGCTGGCGGCGGTCGCCGATATCAGCCGCTACCCGGATTCCAACGGCTTCGAGCTGAAAGCCGCGCTGACCGCGAAATACGGCGTGCCGCAGGACTGGATCACGCTGGGCAACGGCAGCAACGACATCCTCGAACTGGCGGCGCATGCGCTGGTGCAGCCCGGCCAGTCCACGGTGTTCGCCGAATATTCGTTCGCCGTGTATCCGCTGGCGACACAGGCGGTCGGCGGCCGCGCGATCGTGGTGCCGGCAAAGGACTACGGCCACGATCTGGCGGCGATGGCGCAAGCGATCGCGCCCGACACCAAGCTGGTTTTCATCGCCAACCCCAACAACCCGACCGGCACGTTCATTCCGGCGGCGCAGATTGAAGCCTTCCTGAAAGTCGTGCCGCGCCACGTGGTGGTGGTGCTGGACGAAGCCTATAACGAATATCTGGCGCCCGAGCTGCAATACGAATCGACCGCCTGGGTCCGGGAATATCCGAATCTGCTGGTCTCGCGCACCCTGTCCAAGGCTTACGGCCTGGCCGGCCTGCGCGTCGGTTTCGGCATCGCGCAGCCGGCGCTGACCGATTTGCTGAACCGCATCCGCCAGCCCTTCAACGTCAATTCGCTGGCGCAGGCGGCGGCGATTGCCGCTCTCAACGATCGCGACTTCCTGCAGAAAAGCGCCGCCGTCAATCGCGACGGCTATCGCCAGCTGACGCAGGCATTCGACGAATTGGGCCTGCAATACGTGCCGTCCTACGGCAATTTCGTGCTGGTCAAGGTGGGCGACGACGACGGCGCCGGCGCCCGCGTCAATCTGGCCTTGCTGAAGCAGGGCGTGATCGTGCGTCCGGTCGGCAACTACGGCCTGCCGCAATGGCTGCGTATCTCGATCGGCTTGCCGCAAGAGAACGACGCCTGCATTGCAGCACTGAAAAAGGCACTGTCCTGATTTCGCTAGAGGCGATGGCCCTCGGCAACCTATTTTTGAGCGACCATCCATGTTGAAAAAAATCGCGATTTTCGGCGTGGGCCTGATCGGCGGCTCATTCGCCCTGGCGATGCGGCGCGCCGGCGCGGCCGCAACGATCGTCGGCGTCGGCCGCAGCGCGACCTCGCTGGCGCGCGCGCGCGAACTCGGCATCATCGATACCGCCTGCACTTCGGTAGCGGAAGCGCTGGCGGATGCCGATCTGGTATTGCTGGCGGCGCCGGTGGCGCAGACCGAAGCCATCCTGCGCCAGATCGAGCCGCACCTGGAACCGCATACGGTCGTCACCGATGCCGGCAGCACCAAGAGCGACGTGGCGGCGGCGGCGCGGCGCGCGCTGGGCGGCAAGATCGGCCAATTCGTGCCCGGCCACCCGATCGCCGGGCGCGAACTGAACGGACCGGAGGCGGCGCTTGTCGATCTCTATGTCGGTAAGAAGGCGGTGTTGACGCCCTTGCCGGAAAACGCGCCAGCCAGCGTCGCGCTGGTGGCGGAGGCGTGGCGCCAGTGCGGCGCCCTCATCCACCAGTTGAGTCCGGAACAGCACGACCAGGTGTTTGCGGCAGTCAGCCATCTGCCGCATGTGCTGGCGTATGCGCTGGTCGATGAGCTGGCGCAAAGACCGCAGGCCGATACACTGTTTCAATATGCAGCCAGCGGATTTCGCGATTTCACGCGGATTGCCGGATCGTCGCCGGAAATGTGGCGCGACATCACGCTGGCCAACCAGCCGGCGCTGTTGCGCGAACTGGATGCCTACATGGCGCAGTTGGCGCGCTTGCGCGAACTACTGGCGGCGGCCGACGGCGGCCGTATCGAAGCGGTCTACGGCAATGCGCAGCGCGCCAGGCAAAACTGGGGACGCGCGATCGAAGCCGCGGAACAACAATCTACTGAAGGCGGTGACTAATGAAAAGCCACTATCCTCCCTACCTCGAACTACAGCCGTCGCTGCGGGCGCACGGCACGGTGAGCCTGCCCGGCTCCAAAAGCATTTCCAACCGTACCTTGCTGCTGGCCGCGCTGGCGCGCGGCACCACGCAGATCATGGATCTGCTGGCATCCGACGATACCTTGGTCATGCTGCTGGCGCTGCAAAAGCTCGGCGTCCAATGGCAGCAGGTCGATGCAACCCGGCAATACACGGTGCACGGCGTCGAAGGCGTGCTGCCGGTGCACCAGGCCGATCTGTTCATGGGCAACGCCGGCACCGCGATCCGGCCCTTGACGGCCGCGCTGGCGGTGCTGGGCGGCGACTATACGTTGCACGGCGTGGCGCGCATGCATGAGCGCCCGATCGGCGATCTGGTCGACGCCTTGAATGCCAGCGGCGCGCACATCGACTATACCGGCGTCGCCGGCTATCCGCCGTTGCATATCCAGCGCGGTCGCATCGATGCCCAGCACCTGCGCGTGCGCGGCAATGTGTCGAGCCAGTTTCTGACGGCGCTGCTGATGGCGGCGCCCTTGCTGGCAAAGGAGCAGCCGGCCACGGTGGAAGTGATCGGCGAACTGATTTCCAAGCCCTACGTCGAGATCACGCTGAAACTGATGCAGCGTTTCGGCGTGACGGTCGAGCGCGACGGCTGGCAAGCGTTCACGGTGCCGCCCGGCCAGCAGTACCGTAGCCCGGGAGTGATCCATGTCGAAGGCGACGCCTCGTCGGCTTCGTATTTCCTGGCGGCGGGGGCGATCGCCGGCGGCCCGGTGCGGGTGGAGGGCGTGGGCGCCAACAGCATCCAGGGCGATGTGCACTTCATCGAATCGCTGCGGCAAATGGGCGCCACCGTGCGGCTCGGCGAGACCTGGATGGAGACCGAGTCGAACGGCGCGCTGAAGGCGATCGATGCCGATTTCAATCACATCCCGGACGCCGCCATGACCATCGCGATGGCGGCGCTGTATGCCGACGGCCCCAGCGTGCTGCGCAACATCGGCAGCTGGCGCGTCAAGGAAACCGACCGCATCGCGGCGATGGCGACCGAACTGCGCAAGCTCGGCGCCGAGGTCGAGGACGGGCCGGATTACCTGCGCATCACGCCGCCCAAGGCGATCCGCGCGGCCAGCATCGACACCTACGACGACCACCGCATGGCGATGTGCTTTTCGCTGGCTTCGCTGGACGGCGCGGCGCGCAAGGGCAATACGATGCGCATCAACGACCCGGGTTGCGTGGCCAAGACCTTCCCCGATTATTTCAAGGTGTTTGCGCAAATCTGCAAGCCGACGCTGTTCTAGCTACGGAGACTGGCCGCCGCAAGCGCGGCGGCCGGGCCGCGATTGGCGGGGCCAATACGGCGGAGAGCGCACACACGTTTTGGGCCAAAACTATACTGGCGTCAGTATTTTAAAATCATCAACCTTCATCTGCGGGAAGCGGCATATTTTGCCTATACTCCCTCGGTACAGTCAAAATAGGAAGCGCTCTCCCATGCAGTCCTCACCCGTTCCGGTCATCACCATCGATGGGCCCACCGCCTCCGGCAAAGGCACCGTGGCGCAAAAAGTGGCGCGCCACCTGGGCTTTCATTACCTGGATTCGGGCGCGCTGTATCGGCTGGCGGCCTTGTCGGCCGTGCGCGGCGAGTTGGCGCTGGACGACGAGCCGGCGCTGGCGGCGATGACCGGTAGCCTGCCGTGCCGCTTTACCGACGATCGCATCTGGCTAGGCGGCGAAGACGTGACGGATGCGATCCGCGCCGAAGCCGTCGGCAACGCCGCCTCGCGCATCGCCGCGCTGCCGGCGGTGCGCCAGGCGTTGGTCGGCCTGCAGCTGCAGTTTCGCAGCGCGCCCGGCCTGGTGGCGGACGGGCGCGATATGGGCACCGTGATCTTCCCCGATGCAGCGCTCAAAATATTCCTCACGGCAAGTGTTGAGGCGCGCGCCAACCGGCGCTATAAGCAATTGATTGACAAGGGTTTTTCTGCTAATATGCAAGACCTTTCAAAGGATTTGGCAGAGCGGGATGCGCGCGATTCAAGCCGCGCGAGCGCGCCGCTGAAGCCGGCGCAAGGCGCGTACCAGCTTGATACTTCCGACATGACTGCCGATCAGGCGGTCGAGCGGATACTCGGCTGGTATCGCGAAAGCGGTGGGCAGCGCTGATTTTCCATTGCCCGTTTTTGCAGTGCCATTGGTGTCTGGTCGGACGCAAGGTCTGGCTGGACGTTGATAAACCTAACCCAATATTCGTCGCGGTCACCCGGCTTTCCCGCCGCATCCGATATTGGCCAACCCCAAACTTTTAATCTTATGTCTACTGTTGCCACCTCCCAGGAATCTGCTGTTGGTATGGAAAGTTTTGCCGCGCTTTTCGAAGAATCGCTGACGCGTCAGGACATGCGTTCCGGCGAAGTGATTTCGGCTGAAGTCGTTCGTCTCGACCACAACTTCGTGATCGTCAACGCCGGCCTGAAATCCGAAGCCTTCATCCCCATCGAGGAATTCAAGAACGACAATGGCGAACTCGAAGTCAACGTCGGCGACTTCATCTCGGTCGCGATCGAATCGCTGGAAAACGGCTTCGGCGACACCATCCTGTCGCGCGACAAGGCCAAGCGTCTCGCTTCCTGGCTGTCGCTGGAAAAAGCGATGGAGTCGGGCGAAATCGTCACCGGCACCGTCAACGGCAAGGTCAAGGGCGGCCTGACCGTGCTGACCAACGGCATCCGCGCGTTCCTGCCGGGTTCGCTGGTCGATACCCGTCCGGTCAAGGACACCACGCCGTACGAAGGCAAGACCCTCGAATTCAAGGTCATCAAGCTCGACCGCAAGCGCAACAACGTGGTGCTGTCGCGCCGCGCGGTGATCGAAGCGTCGATGGGCGAAGAGCGCGCCAAGCTGATGGAAACCCTGAAGGAAGGCACCATCGTCAACGGCGTCGTCAAGAACATCACCGACTACGGCGCATTCGTCGACCTCGGCGGCATCGACGGCCTGCTGCACATCACCGACCTCGCATGGCGTCGCGTGCGTCACCCGTCGGAAGTGCTGTCGGTCGGCCAGGAAATCACGGCCAAGGTCCTCAAGTACGATCAAGAGAAGAACCGCGTTTCGCTGGGCGTCAAGCAACTGGGCGACGATCCGTGGACCGGCCTCTCGCGCCGCTACCCGCAAGGCACCCGCCTGTTCGGCAAGGTCACCAACCTGACCGACTACGGCGCGTTCGTCGAAGTCGAGCAAGGCATCGAAGGCCTGGTGCACGTGTCCGAAATGGACTGGACCAACAAGAACGTGGCGCCGAACAAGGTTGTGCAGCTGGGCGACGAAGTCGAAGTCATGGTTCTGGAAATCGACGAAGAGCGTCGCCGCATCAGCCTCGGCATGAAGCAGTGCAAGGCCGAATCCGTGGGACGACTTCGCCGTCACCCACAAGAAGGGCGACAAGGTCAAGGGCGCGATCAAGTCGATCACCGACTTCGGCGTGTTCATCGGCCTGCCGGGCAACATCGACGGCCTGGTGCACCTGTCCGACCTGTCCTGGACCGAAGCCGGCGAAGAAGCCGTGCGCAGGTTCAAGAAGGGCGACGAGCTGGAAGCCATCGTGCTGGCCATCGATGTCGAGCGCGAGCGCGTTTCGCTGGGCGTCAAGCAGCTCGAAGGCGACCCGTTCAACAACTTCGCTGCGATGAACGACAAGGGCGCGATCGTCACCGGTACCGTCAAGTCGGTCGAGCCGAAGGGCGCCGTGATCCAGCTGTCCGAAGAAGTCGAAGGCTATCTGCGCGCTTCCGAAATCTCGCGCGATCGCGTGGAAGATGCCGGCACGCACCTGAAGGTCGGCGATACCGTCGAAGCGATGGTCATCAACATCGACCGCAAGGCGCGCGGCATCCAGCTGTCGATCAAGGCCAAGGACAACGTCGAAACGCAGGAAGCCATGCAACAAGATGGCTGCCGACTCCAATGCCGCATCCGGCACCACCAGCCTCGGCGCGCTGTTGAAGGCCAAGCTCGACAACAAGAACTAAGGGTCGAGCCGCTCAATGACAAAGTCGGAGCTGATTGCTCGCCTGGCCGAGCGCTATCCGCAACTGGTAACCAAGGATGCGGATTACGCGGTCAAGACCATCCTCGATGCGATGTCGGATGCGCTGGCTACCGGCCAGCGCATCGAAATTCGCGGCTTCGGCAGCTTCGCGCTGAACAGCCGGCCGCCGCGCATCGGGCGCAATCCGAAGTCGGGCGACAAAGTGATGGTGCCGGAAAAACGGGTGCCGCACTTCAAGCCGGGCAAGGAGTTGCGCGAGCGGGTCGATGCCATGGTGGGGCAACCGATCAAGGAAGACTGAGTTGTCTGTTGCAATGCGGGGCGGGGTAGGCCTGGCTTACCCCGCCCCTGCATGCGCGAGCAAGGGAAACGGCATCTTCGGGTGCCGTTTTTTTTGGTTTCGTTTCACGTACAATTTCGTTTGTCCGACCAACAATCAATAAGGAAGCTGCTCCATGAAAATCATCACCAGGATTGTGGCGTTGCTGATCTTTATTATGTTCTTCGGCTTCGCGTTGAAAAACACGCAGGAAGTGGCCTTGCGCTTCTTTTTCAATTACGAGATGCACGGGCCGCTGGTGCTGGTGCTGCTGGGCTTCTTCGCTTCCGGCGCGGTGCTCGGGGTATTGGCGATGACGCCGACCCTGTTTCGCCATCGGCGCGAAGTGTCGCGCCAGAAGAAGCAGATCGCCGCACTGCAAAAAGAGGCGGACGCGCAGCACCTGGCGCGCGCCTATCCGCCGCAACCCGACAGCGTCATGAACCCGTAACGGCTTCGTCCTCCCACATTCGCACGCTTCCCTCATCGAGCCGGTATGGAATTTGAAATCTGGTGGTTACTGGGCATTCCGGTATTTTTTGGACTGGGCTGGATCGCGGCGCGCGTCGATATCAATCAACTGGTCTCGGAATCGCGCAGTTTGCCGCGCGGCTACTTCAAGGGCCTGAATTTCCTGCTCAACGAGCAGCCCGACAAGGCGATCGACGCCTTCATCGAAGTCGTCAAGCTGGATCCGGAAACGGTCGAGCTGCACTTCGCGCTGGGCAACCTGTTTCGCCGCCGCGGCGAAACCGAGCGCGCGATCCGGGTGCACCAGAACCTGTTGGCGCGCCCCGACCTGACCGCAGGAACATCAGATGCACGCGCAATACGAGCTGGGCCAGGACTACCTGAAGGCCGGCTTGCTCGATCGCGCCGAGGAATCGTTCAACCTGCTGATCGACACGCCAGTACAGCGCCCAGGCACGGCGCGCGCTGCTGGAAATCTATCAGCGCGAAAAGGAATGGCCGCGCGCGATCGAGGCGGCACGGGCGCTGCAGGAGTCGGGTGCCGGCGGCCGGCAGAGGGAAATCGCCCAGTTCTATTGCGAGCTGGCGCAGGACGAGCTGGTGCACACGCATCCGGATGCCGCCATCGCCTGGCTGGAAAAGGCGCTGGCGGCCGACCGCAAGAACGTGCGCGCCACGCATGTTGCTGGGCGACGCCTCGCTGGCGCGGGGCGACATCGAAGCCGCCTTGCTGACCTGGCGCCGGGTCGAGCAGCAAAGCGTGCCGCATGTGGCGCTGGTGGCGCAGCGCCTGATGGACGGCTATCGCGCGGTCGGGCGCCCCCAGGAGGGCGTGAATCTGCTCAAGGCCTATCTGGCCGAGGCGTCCTCGATCGATTTGCTGGAAGTGGTGTTCAAGGCGGTGCTGGAACTGGACGGCGTCGATGCCGCCAACCAGCTGGTCAGCGACGAACTGCGCCGCACGCCCACCCTGCTCGGACTGGACAAATTGCTGGAAGCGCGCCTGATGGAGGCGCGGCCCGAGGTGCGGCCGGAACTGTCGCTGGTGAAAAACCTGGTGCATGGCTACACGCAGAAGCTGGCGCGCTACCAGTGCAGCCATTGCGGCTTCAAGGCGCGCCAGTTCTATTGGCAATGCCCCGGCTGCAGCCACTGGGAAACCTATCCGCCGCGCCGCACCGAAGAACTGAACGTGATGAACTGATTTTAAATTGAGGAATGCGCGATACGAAGCGTTGACAGCGTTGCGTAAAGCCGTTCCCGCCAACGACACAAGACTATGAAAATAACCATCATCGGCACCGGCTACGTCGGCCTGGTCACCGGCGCCTGCCTGGCCGAACTCGGCAACGACGTGTTTTGCCTCGACGTCGATCAGGCGAAAATCGACCTGCTCAACAGCGGCGGCGATTCCGATCCACGAGCCGGGGCTGGCGGAAATCGTCGCGCGCAACCGCGCCGCCGGCCGCCTGCAGTTTTCCACCGACGTCGCCGCCAGCGTCGCGCACGGCGAGATGCAGTTCATCGCCGTCGGCACGCCGCCGGACGAGGACGGCTCGGCCGACCTGCAGTACGTGCTGGCGGCGGCGCGCAACATCGGCCGCCACATGACGGCTTCAAGGTGATCGTCGACAAATCGACGGTGCCGGTCGGCACCGCGGACAAGGTGCAGGCGGCGATCCAGGCGGAACTCAGCGCCCGCGGCGTACGTCATGCGGCGACGCCGTTTTCGGTGGTCTCGAATCCGGAGTTCCTGAAGGAAGGCGCCGCGGTCGAAGACTTCATGCGCCCCGACCGCATCGTGATCGGCTGCGACGATACCGCCGAAGGCCAGCAGGCGCGCGCGACTGATGACGCTGCTGTACGCGCCGTTCAACCGCAACCACGAGCGCACCTTCTGGATGGACGTGCGCTCGGCCGAATTCACCAAGTACGCCGCCAATGCGATGCTGGCGACGCGCATCTCGTTCATGAACGAGCTGGCCAATCTGGCGGACCGGGTCGGCGTCGATATCGAGGCGGTGCGCCACGGCATCGGTTCCGATCCGCGCATCGGCCACAGCTTCCTGTACGCCGGCTGCGGCTACGGCGGCTCGTGCTTTCCGAAGGACGTGCAGGCGCTGGAGCGGACCGCGCGCGAGCACGGCCAGGAGCTGCTGATCCTGCAGGCGGTCGAGGCCGTCAACGACCGGCAAAAGCACGTGCTCGGCAACAAGATCGTGGCCCGTTTCGGCGAAGACCTGGCAGGCCGGCATTTCGCACTGTGGGGCCTGGCCTTCAAGCCGAATACCGACGACATGCGCGAGGCTTCGTCGCGCGTATTGCTGCGCGAATTGATCGAGCGCGGCGCCACGGTGGCGGTCTACGACCCGGTGGCGATGGCCGAGGCGCGGCGCGTGCTGGCCCTGGATTTTGCCGGCTCCGCCAGCGCGCTGGCGCGCATCCGTTTTGCCGACAGCCCGATGGATGCCTTGCGCGAGGCCGATGCGCTGGCGATCGTGACGGAATGGAAGGCTTTCCGCAGCCCGGATTTCGATCAGGTGCAAGGCGCGCCTGAAGGCGCCGGTCATTTTCGACGGCCGCAACCTGTTCGATCCGGAAGTGATGGCGCATGCCGGCTTCGAATATCACGGCATCGGGCGTTCGGTGCTGACCCGCACATGAATCCGCTGATTCCCGGGGCGCTGGAACGCGCACGCATACTGGTGGTCGGCGACGTGATGCTGGACCGCTACTGGTTCGGCGACGTCAACCGCATCTCGCCGGAAGCGCCGGTGCCGGTGGTGCGCATTGAAAAGCGCGAGGAACGGCTGGGCGGCGCCGCCAACGTGGCGCGCAACATCGCGGCACTGGGCGCGCAAGCCAGCCTGCTGGGCGTCGTCGGCCAGGACGAGGCCGGCGACGCGGTGGACGAACTGTTGGCCAAGGCGAACATCGGCAGCTATCTGCAGCGCGACCAAGCGATCTCCACCATCATCAAGCTGCGCGTCATCGGCCGCCAGCAGCAGTTGTTGCGCATCGATTTCGAGCAGCCGCCGGGCGAGCTGGTATTGCGCGACAAGTTGTCCCAGTTCAATGCATTGCTGGCGCAATACGACGTGATCGTGCTGTCCGACTACGCCAAGGGCAGCCTGGTCAACGTGGCCGAAATGATTGCGGCCGCGCAGCAAAACCGGCAAGCGGGTGCTGGTCGACCCCAAGGGCGAGGATTTTTCGCTCTACGCCGGGGCCTCGATCCTGACGCCGAACAAGGCGGAGCTGAAGCATTGCGTCGGCAGCTGGAAAACCGAGGCGGAGCTGACTGCCAAGGCGCAGCAGCTGCGGCGCTCCCTGGGGTTGGAAGCCTTGCTGCTGACGCGTTCGGAAGAGGGCATGTCGCTCTACTCGGAAAGCGAAGTGCTGCACATTCCGGCGATGGCGCGCGAAGTCTACGACGTCTCGGGCGCCGGCGACACGGTCATTGCGACGCTGGCCGTCATGCTGGGCGCCGGCATGACGTTGGCCGATGCCGTCGCGATCGCCAACCGCGCCGGCGGCATCGTGGTGGGTAAATTGGGCACCTCCACCGTGAGCCGGGAAGAGTTGTCGATTTGACTCGTTTCGAGGGAGACCGGTCAACCGCAAGGTAAGCGCAGCGTTAAGGAAAGAGCGCGCCCAGGCGCGCCTTCCTCGTATATGCCGTCAACTTACCGGAGAACTCCATGTTCAAGAAATTATTGCTAGCGGTTGTTGCACTTGTCGTCACGATGGGCTTCGCATTCGCCCAGGTGGACGTCAACAAGGCGGATCAGGCGGCCTTGGATGGCGTCAAGGGCATAGGCCCCGTCATGTCGAAAAACATCATCGAGGAACGTAAAAAAGGCGGCGACTTCAAGGACTGGGCCGACTTCGAAAAACGCGTCAAGGGAATCGGCGACAAGAACAGCACCAAGCTGTCGCAAGCCGGCTTGACCGTCAACGGCAAGCCGAAGGCGAACGCCCCGGCTGCGGCCGATTCCAAGAATTGCCGCCAAGCCGGCAGCCGCCAAAGACATGAAGGCGGCCGGCACCACGGCGCCCAAGACCGAGACCAAGAAGTAGTCGGATCGGTTCCGGCATGCGCCCCGCGCCCGATGGCGCGGGGTTTTTTATTGGAGCGGCGGCAATGAGGCTTCGTACGTCGCCCGGCGTCTCGGATTAAAATGATGTTTTGCAATCGGACGCAATGGCACCATGGCTTATTTGACTATCGAAGACACCATCGGCAATACGCCGCTGGTGCAGATCAAGCGGATCATCGGCGAATACGGTGCGCCACGCAATAACGTCATCCTGGCCAAGCTGGAAGGGAACAATCCGGCCGGTTCGGTCAAGGACCGGCCGGCATTGGCGATGGTGAAGGGCGCGGAAGAGCGCGGCGAAATCAAGCCGGGCGACACCCTGATCGAAGCCACCAGCGGCAACACCGGCATCGCGCTGGCGATGGCGGCGGCGATTCGCGGCTACAAGATGATCCTGGTGATGCCGGAAAACCTGAGCGTGGAACGGCGCCAGAGCATGGCCGTCTATGGCGCGGAAATCATCCTGACGCCGAAGTCCGGCGGCATGGAATACGCGCGCGACCTCGCCGAGAAAATGCAGAAGGACGGGCGCGGCCTGATTCTCGACCAGTTCGCCAATCCCGACAACTCGCGCGCGCACTATGAAACCACCGGGCCGGAAATCTGGCGCGACACCGAAGGCCGCATCACGCATTTCGTCAGCGCCATGGGCACCACCGGCACCATCATGGGCGTCTCCCGTTATCTGAAAGAACGCAACCCGGAGATCCAGATCATCGGCGCCGAACCGGCGGAAGGTTCGCAGATCCCCGGCATCCGCAAATGGCCGGAAGCCTATCTGCCGAAAATTTATCGACAAGCGTCGCGTCGACCAGCTGGAAACCGTGAGCCAGGCGGAAGCGGAGCACATGGCGCGCAGGATGGCGGCGGAAGAGGGGATTTTCGGCGGGGTGTCGGCGGCGGGAGCGTTTGCCGTCGCGCTTCGGGTGGCGCAAACCACTGAAAACGCGACGATCGTATTTGTCGTGTGCGACCGCGGCGACCGTTATTTGTCTACCGGGATTTTCCCGGCCTGAGGCAGGGCCGCGGCGACCGTTATTCCGGCTTCGGGCCGGTGTCTTTCGGTTTGAACTGCTTGTCGCTGATACGGAATTTTTCCCGGCGGTCGCCCATCAGAATACGCAATTCACGGATGCTCAGGTCGCTGACTTCATGCATCCGGATCAGCAGCGAAGCGCCTACCGGCAAACGACGATGACGGATCTTGCTGATGACCGGCGGCGCGACTTCCAGCGCGCGCGACAGGGCCGCATCATTTTTCAGGCTCAGTTTCTCAATCAGCGAATCCAACAGGTGGTTCGGGTCGTAGGCAAGCTGGTCTTCGAGTTTGGTGCTGGTGTTGGTGTTGCTGCTGTCGTTGGGAGTCGTATTCATGATATTTGCCAATTCCGTCATGGAAATTTTGATTCAAAGGAATGATGAAAGTTCATATTTCAGTCTCATGGCATGAGAGTGCGAATTTAAAAAATGCAAATCGATAATGACATTATATAAAAAAATCGGTTTAAATATTGATTTCTAGCAACAAATTAACGTGTTTCTTTTTAACCTTTCCCCCAGCAATGTTGTGTAATGCATACAATTGGATGCACTATCGTGCAATAAGTTGCAAATATCCAATTTGATTTTAGTAAGAGGAATGGATAAGAATTTGAGCATTCGCAATGCTTGAATACAATAAGGCGCTCAAAACGCCTAAAGCCATCAAAAATCGCTAAATTTCTCTCTAAAACCTTCAATTTGAGATAAAAAGCGCTGAATGGCTTCCCTGCGCAGGCCAGCGTTTTCCCCTCTATTTCACCTCTGACAGTGCGGCCTTCTCTTGCCGGCGGCTCTTGTCATGTCGCGCTCCTGCCGCCGACGGGAAAACCGTAGTCGCCGAGTTTTTCCGGGTCGATCGCACGCAGCGTGGCGATATTCTTTTCGAAGATATCCGCCGCATCCGGAAAAGCCTCGACCGCTTGCGCCACGCTATCCTCGCGCAACAGGTGAAGGGTCGGATACGGGGCACGATTGGTGTAGTTGTCGATGTCCTGCGGCTGGGTGCCGGCGAACTGGTAGTCCGGATGAAAGCTGGCGATCTGGATTTCTCCGGTCAGGCCCAGTTCGTCGATCGCGGCATCGGCGATGTCGAGGAAATCGTTGTAGTCGGCAAAATCCGTCAACACCTTCGGATGCATCAGCAGCGTGGTTTCAATCGCAGCCGGTTCGGCTGTGGCCAGCGTCTGCAATTCTTCGAACAGCAACGGCAGCAGGTCTTCCACCGCCTCGGCATCGCTGACCACGTAGCGGATTTGCCGTTTGGCGTGCACCGCTTTGGCGAACGGGCAGAGGTTGAGGCCGATGACGGCTTTTTCCAGCCAGTGGCGGGTGGCGGCGATGACCTCCTCGTGGGTCGGGGTGCTGGTAATGGACATGGCTGGCGGACTCGGTGGCATGCGGTTGGCGATGGTGATCCTCAGCATATGCGCCGCCCTGTCGATAAAACAAGAGCGGAAGCCGGGTTGCCGTGGCAAAAGCGGCGTACGCCGATTCTTGCTATGCTGCCGGCCCCGGCGCCGTGCGCCAGATCACGCTGGAATATTTCATCCATGGCTCTCAAGGCAACCATTTTCAAGGCGGATGTGCAGATCGCCGATATGGATCGGCACTATTACCAGGAGCACGCGCTGACCCTCGCGCGCCATCCGTCGGAGACCGACGAGCGCATGATGGTCCGGCTGCTGGCGTTTGCCTGCCATGCGGGCGAGGCGCTGACCTTCGGCAAGGGCTTGTCCGACGTCGACGAGCCCGATCTCTGGCAAAAGGATTTGACCGGCGCCATCGAACTCTGGATCGAGGTCGGGCAGCCGGACGAGCGACGCCTGCTGAAAGCCTGCGGCCGCGCGGCGCAGGTGGTGGTGTACTGCTACGGCGCCACCAGCGCGTTGTGGTGGAGCCAGGTGGCGGCCAAGGTCGAACGGGCAAAAAACCTGACGGTGCTGTCGCTGCCCGCAGCGAGCACGCAAGCGCTGGCGCGGCTGGCGCAGCGCACGATGCGGCTGCAATGCTCGATCGAGGATGGCCAGGTCTGGCTGCGCAGCGACGAGGCGGCGGTGGAAGTCGGTCCGACGCTGCTGCAGCGCGCCGCCGGCTTTCCACGCTAAGCTGGTCGGATTCCTATATTCCTGGAGTATGTGGTAAAAGCGTAAGTTTCATGCCCGAGATGGCGATGCTATCTTGGGAGTATATAGGGTGCATGAGCCCGCTCCGCCCTCAATGATTGCGCGCGGCGCGAATCGCCCGGCTCAGGTCGACCACCGACATCGCATAGAAATAGCTGCGGTTGTATTGCGTGATCGCGAAAAAATTGTCGGCGCCGAGCCAGTATTCGGTCGGCTCTTCGCCATTCTGCAAGTCGACCAGGCCATACGGCATTTCCGGCAGCGGCTCGACGGCCGGGATGACGCCGCCCGCCTTCAGCTGTTCGGGCCGGTAGCCGGCCCTCAAGCCCTGGCCGATGAACGATTCCCAGTCGCGCCGGCCGTCGTTGGCGACGCTGGCCGGAAAGACGATCGGCTCGCCGGCTTTCCAGCCGTGCCGCACCAGGAAGTTGGCGATGCTGCCGATGGCGTCGGCCGGCGAATTGCGCAGGTCGATGACATTGTCGGAATCGAAATCGACCGCGTATTTCAGGATGCTGCCCGGCATGAATTGCGGCAAGCCGATGGCGCCGGCATAGGAGCCGATCAGCGAGAACGGATCGATGTGCGACTGCCGTGCGTACAGCAGGGTGTTTTCCAGTTCGCCGCGGAAGTAGTCCATGCGCGCGTTGCGGTTCGGCGTATCGGGATAGTCGAAGGCCAGCGTCGCCACCGAGTCCATCACGCGGAAATTGCCGGTATTGCGCCCGTAGATGGTTTCGACGCCGAGGATGGCGACGATGATTTCGGCCGGCACGCCGTATTGCGCTTCGGCCTGCGCCAGCTTGTCCGAATACTGGTTCCAGAAGCGCACGCCGGCGTTGATGCGCACCGGATCGACGAAACGGGCGCGGTAGGCGCTCCAGTTCTTCGGCTTGCTCGGCGGCGCCGGCTTCATCAGCTGGATGACGGCGTCGAGGTGCTGCACCTTGGCGAACACGCGCTGCAGTTCGGCGCGATCGAAACCGTGCAGCTCGACCATGCGATCGATGAATTCCGCCACTTGCGGCCAGCGCGCGGCATCGGCGAATTCGCCGGCGGCCGGCGCAGGCGCCGCCTTGCGCGCCTTCTGCGCCGACGCAGGTTTCGACAGGTTGTTGGCATTCAGGCCGCTGCAGGCGGCCAGACTGAAGCAGAGCATCGACAGGCCAAGCGGGCGTTTCCAGGCGTCAAGAATTTTCATCGGCATTCGGAGTACAGGGTTTTGAGTCGGGCCAGGATCGCCGCGCGCACCGCACGTGTGCCGGCGGCGCCCGCAGCGTCATCCAGGGCGCCGTAGCGCCAGCTTTGGTAAAGCTGGAGAAATTGGGCTGCCGCGATCTTGGTGCCGGCGGCCAGCGGCGATTGCGCCGCCGTCAGGCGCAGGCAGTACGCCTGCGGACCCTCGTGGATGGCGCGCGCCAGGCCATGCCGTGCCATGCGCCGGGACAGCGCCGAGTATAGCGCATCGGCCGCATCGACCCGGCCGCGCTGGCGCAGCTGCGGCACGATCATCACGGCCAGCAGGACACCCATGACCAGCGCCAGCAGAGCCGTCAGCATGCGCCAGTCGGGCTCCCGGAAGCCGAGCGATTGCAGCAGGTTGCGCTGGCTGTCGGCGTGTAGTTCAGCACCCACTGGTTCCAGGCATTGTTCACCGCATCCCAGTTGGCGCGCAGCCTCTGCCAGTACGCCAGCCAGGACTGGCGGTCGCCGTCGAAACGGAGCAGGCCGCCCAGCAAGGGCTGCGGCAGCACGCTGGCAAGATTCATCTCGATCCGGTTCGGCGCCACCGCGGCGGTCGGATCGACGCGCATCCAGCCGCGCCCTTCGAGCCAGACCTCGGCCCAGGCGTGCGCATCGGATTGCCGCACCGTCATGAAGCCGTCGACCGGATTGATTTCGCCGCCCTGGTAGCCGGTCACCACGCGCGCCGGGATATCCAGTCGCGCGCATCAGCACCACGAAGGCGCCGGCGTAGTGCTCGCAAAAGCCGGCGCGGGTGGAAAACAGGAACTCGTCGACGCCGTCGTCGCCCAGCGGCGGCGGGTTCAGCGTGTAGCGGAATTCTTCGGTGCGGAAATAGTTCAGCACCATCCGCAGCCGTTGCGCATCGTCGCTGGTCTGGCGCCGCAGTCGCTGGGCGAATTCGAGCGTGCGCGGATTGCGGCCGGGCGGCAGCTGCAGCCACGATTGCAGCAGGAGCACCGGCTCGGTCGGCTCCAGCTCGAAATCGACATAGGAAACGGCGTCGTAGCGCACGCGCTGGCTGATGGCGCGCGTCGCCAGCAGCTCGCGGTATTCGCCGATGCGCGCCGGATTGCCGTCCAGCTGCGGCGCCGCCGCCGGCATTTCCAGCGCGAACAGCCAGCGCTGGCCGTGCGGCTCCAGCGTCACCTGATAGCGCAGCGGCGCGCCGTGCGCACGCCACAGCAAGGGCGGGCTGGCCGCCAGCGGCGGCTGCAGTTCGGTCCAGGTGCGGCCGTCGTAGCGGCCCAGCACCGGGCCGCGCCAGTAGCGCTGCGCCATGGGCGGCGCCGGATCGGCGAAGCGCACGCGGAAGGCGATGTCGTCCGACAGCGCCAGGCCGCGACATGGCGCCCGGCGCCATCCGGTCCGACAGTCCGGTGCGGCCGGCCTGGGCATCGCCGGGCAAGCCCCACAGCGGTCCCTGGATGCGCGGGAACAGCACGAACAGCGCCAGCGCCAGCGGCGCCGCCAGCGCGAACACCGTCAGCGCCAGGCGCAGACGGCGCCGCAGCGGCGGCACGGCGCCGGTATATTGGAAAGAGATCTGCGCGCACAGCAGGACGATCACGGTGACGCTCATCAGCAGCGCGGTCGGGATCGTCTGCGAATAGAAGAAATTGGTCAGCAGCAGGAAGAAGGACAGGAACAGCACCACGAACAGGTCGCGCCGCGCGCGCATTTCCAGCAGCTTGAAGGCCAGCAGCAGCACCAGCATGGCGACGCCGGCGTCGCGCCCGAGCAGCGTCTTGTAGTGCGCATACACGCCGACCATCGACAGCGCCGCCAGCGGCAGCAGCGTCCAGGACGACGGCATGCGGTTGCCGCGCAGCGTGAGCCAGCCGCGCCAGCCAGCAGCAGCGCGCACAGCAGGCGTGATCCACCACGGCAGGTGGCCGGCGTGCGGCGCCAGCACCAGCAGGCAGGCCAGCAACAGCAGCAGGGTGTCGGCCTTGTCGCGTGACATCGGGCGCGGCCGCCATAGGCGGTCCCGCAGCGCGGCGCGCAGGCCGGCCGCCCTCATTGCCGGCCCTCGTACAAGGCCAGCGCGCGCAGGCAGGCCTGGCGGTGGGCGGCGCCGCTGGCCGCCGGATAGACGGTGGCGCCGAGGCGAAAGGCGTAGGCCAGGCCGCGGGCGTCGGCTTCCAGCACCCAGCGCGCCAGGCGCGACAGCTTGCAGTTCGAGATCGAGCGCCGGCGGCAGGGCTTCGAAATCGAGGCACAGCTCGCTGGCGGCGCCGCCGTCGAACTGCTTGGTCACCAGCGCGCCGCCGAGCGCGACGTCGACCCTGGCGATCTGGCGCCAGGCCAGGTGCTTGCAGCGGATCGCCGGCGCGGTAGCTGCGCACGCCGGCGAAGTCGTCGTGGCCGGCGCTGCCCGTGCCATCCTGCAGCGACTGCCCGGCCAGCGGCAGCGGCGGCGCATCCTGTTCCGGCCGCGGATAGACCAGCGCCGCCGCATCCGGCCGCCAGTAGCTCCAGGCCCGCAACAGGCCCAGCGGAAAGCGCGTCTGCAGGCGCACGCGCGGCGCCCGCAGCCAGCCGCGCGCGGCGGCCGGCGCCGACAGCGTGACCGTTTGGCTGCCCTGCGCCGGCACGTCGGCCGCGTGCGCCAGCGGCGGCCAGCCGTCGCCGATGAACGCCAGCCAGATCGCAAAGCGGTCGTGCCGGCGGCGGTTGATCAGCTGCAGCTCGAAGCGCGCCTCTTCGCCGGCGAACACCGGCGCTGCGCGGCCCGCGACCAGGTGCAGGTGCGCCAGGTTGCGAAAAGCCAGGACCATGTCGACCACGCCGCACGCCGCCAGCAGGAAGGTCAGGCCGAAGCCGAGGCTGAGCGAATAGTTGATGGCGCCGATGAACAGGATCACCAGCAGCATGAGGAAGCCCAGGCCGGCCCGGCTCGGCAGGACGAACACGCGCCGGTGGTTCAGGAACACTTCGCCCGGCTCGGCATCGCGCAGCTGGAACAGCCAGCGATCGAGCCAGCGGCGC
The DNA here is from genome assembly GCA_963706525.1 of uncultured beta proteobacterium. Lineage (GTDB taxonomy): Bacteria > Pseudomonadota > Gammaproteobacteria > Burkholderiales > Burkholderiaceae_D > DATJCV01. The sequence goes on from CAVPMM010000013.1 coordinate 123,660, forward strand.
AGGCGGCGAGCCAGGGCCTTGAACATGGAAGCGCCGTTCAGACCGGGACCGACTTCATCAGCTGCAGCACCAGGTCGCGGCTGGCCGAGGGCGCTGCCGCCGGCCGCCTTCAGCGGCCGCAGCCGGTGCGCGCCGACCGGCACCAGCACCGCCTGCACGTCCTCCGGGATGACGTGGTCGCGGCCTTCCAGCGCGGCCCAGGCGCGCGCCGCCTGCAGCAGCGCGATCGCCGCGCGCGGGCTCAAGCCCTCGGCGAACAGGCCGCTGCGGCGCGACGCCAGCGTCAGCGCCTGCACGTAGTCGATCAGCGCCGCCGAGGCATGGATCTGCGCGCAGCGCCGCGCGCGCCGCCAGCAGTTCGGCCGGCTGCATCACCGTGCCCAGCGCTTTCAGCATGCGTGCGGCGGTCTTCGCCCAGCAGCAGCGCGCGTTCGGCGGCGGCGTCCGGGTAGCCCAGCGACAGGCACATCAGGAAGCGGTCCAGCTGCGATTCCGGCAGCGGGAAGGTGCCGACCTGGTGCGTCGGGTTCTGCGTGGCGATCACGAAGAACGGTTCCGGCAGGTCGCGCGTGACGCCGTCGGCCGTGACCTGGCGCTCTTCCATCGCTTCCAGCAGCGCCGACTGCGTCTTCGGCGTGGCGCGGTTGATTTCATCGGCCAGCAGCACCTGCGTGAAGATCGGGCCGGGATGGAATACGAAGCCGTTTTTTTCGCGGTCGTAGATCGAGATGCCGACCACGTCGGCCGGCAGCAGGTCGCTGGTGAACTGCACGCGGTTGAAGCGCAGCCCGAGCGACGATCGCCAGCGCGTGCGCCAGCGTGGTCTTGCCGACGCCCGGCACGTCCTCGATCAGCAGGTGGCCGCCGGCCAGCAGGCAGATCAGCGCCTGGCGAATCTGCACGTCCTTGCCGACGACGATCTGGCCGACCTGCCGGGCGACTGCGTGCACTTGATTGAACATGAAATTTTCCGTGGTGTGAAGCGGCGGCAAAATGGCGGCGCCGGGCGGATTTGAGCAATCGCAACCGGGGCGGCCAACTGTTGGCCGGATTACAGTCCGGCATCGGTTTCTTGGTTAAACTAGAGGGATTCTATGCGAGAAATCCCGGCCTGGCGCCGTTGACGGCGCCCGGTCCGACACCCTAGCTCTCCTGCCATGACCACAGCCATCTACAGCCACCCCGATTGCAGCCGCCACGAAATGGGACGTGGCATCCGGAATGCCCGGCGCGCCTGCAGGCGATCGAAGACCAGTTGATCGCCAGCCGCATCGACGGCCTCCTGGAGCGGCGCGACGCGCCGCTGGCCGGCGCTGGCCGCAGATCCAGCGCAACCACACCGGCGGCGCGATCGGCGCTGGTGCGCGACAATTTGCCGCCGCCCGGCGCGGAAGCGGCGTACTACCCGCTCGACGGCGACACCTCGCTCAATCCCCACAGCTAGCAGGCGGCCTTGCGCGCGGCCGGCGCCGCGGTGGCGGCCACCGACGCGGTGCTCGCCGGCGAGATCGACAACGCCTTCTGCGCGGTGCGCCCGCCCGGCCACCATGCGCGGCCGTCGAGCCGATGGGCTTCTGCCTGTTCAACAACGTCGCCATCGCCGCGCGCCATGCGCTCGACGCGCATGGCCTGGAGCGGGTGGCGATCGTCGACTTCGACGTCCATCACGGCAACGGCACCGCCGAAGCCTTTCCGCGACGATCCGCGCGTGCTGATGGCGAGCTTTTTCCAGCATCCGTTTTATCCCTACAGCGGTGCCGGCGAGCATCGCGCCAATGCGTCAACGTGCCGGTGCCGGCCTACAGCGACGGCGACGTGGTGCGCCAGCTGGTGACGCGAGCAGTGGCTGCCGGCGCTGCATGCGCTTCAGGCCGCAGATGATCTTCATCTCGGCCGGCTTCGACGCCCACCGCGACGACGACATGGGCGGCATGGCCTGGTCGAGGCCGACTACGCGTGGATCACGCGCGCAGGTGATGGCGGTGGCGCAGCGAGCACGCGCCAGGGCCGCATCGTCAGCTGCCTGGAAGGCGGCTACAACCTGTCGGCGCTGGGGCGCAGCGTGGTGGCGCACCTGAAGGTGCT
>CAVPMM010000014.1:0-286507 GCA_963706525.1 uncultured beta proteobacterium
ACAGCGAATCCTTGACCGGATTGAGCTTGGCTTCGATCGCGTAGTTGGTGTTGATCAGCGCCAGGTCGACCTGGTTCAGCACGCGCGGCAGGGTCGCTGCTTCGAGTTCCTTGAACTTCAGCTTCTTCGGGTTTTCGGCGATGTCTTTCTGGGTGGCCGAAATATTGTTCGAGTCCTTCAGCTTGATCACGCCCTGTTGCGCCAGCAGCAGCAAGGCGCGTCCGGAGTTGGACGGATCGTTGGGAATCGCCACCGTGGCGCCGTTGGGGACGTCGGCCAGTTTCTTGTACTTGGTCGAATAGCCGGCGAGCGGCTCGACGTGGACCTTGGCGACCGCGACTTCGATGTCGTTCTTGTGGCTCTTCTTGAATTCGTCGAGGTAGGGCTTGTGCAGGAAGAAGTTGCCGTCGACCCGCTTTTCATTGGTTTGTACGGCGGGCTGGACGTAGTCGGTGAATACCTTGACCTGCAGGTCGACGCCTTCCTTGGCCAGGATCGGTTTGACGAATTCCAGGATTTCGGCGTGCGGTACCGGGGTGGCGGCGATCACCAGCTTGTCGGCGGCGTGGGCTGCGCCGGTTGCGGCGAAATAGCTGAGCGAGGCTGCCAGCAGCAGCGATAGTTTGCGAGACATGAAAACTCCTTTGATTAACGGGGAAAGTAACGGGTTATTTGCGGGTGAATTTGGCTACCAGGCGGTCGCCAAACAGCTGCAAAAGTTGGACCAGCACCACCAGGATGGCGACGGTGACGACCATCACTTCGGTCTGGAAGCGCTGGTAGCCGAAGCGGATCGCCAGGTCGCCGAGGCCGCCGCCGCCGATCACGCCGGACATCGCTGCATACGACATCAGCGCGATCGCGGTCACGGTGGCGGCCGCGATCAGGCCGGGCAGGGCTTCCGGCAGCAGCGCACCGAAGATGATCTGATGGTTTTTGGCGCCCATCGCCTGGCAGGCTTCGATGACGCCGCGGTCGATGTCGCGCAAGACGTTTTCCACCAGGCGCGCGAAGAACGGCGCGGTGCCGACCACCAGCGGCGGAATCGCGCCTTCGACCCCGAGCGAGGTGCCGACCAGCAGCACGGTGATCGGGATCATCACGATCAAGAGGATCAGGAACGGCACCGAGCGCAGCACGTTGACCACGAACGACAGGATCGCGTAAATGCCGCCTTGCGCCAGCATCTGCCGGCGGCCGGTGACGAACAGCAGGATGCCCAGCGGCAGCCCGATGAGGATGGTGAACAGCAGCGAAAAGCCGGTCATCGCCAACGTTTCCCAGGTGGCCTGCCAGATGTCGGCCCATTCGATCATGGAGAGGTCGATCATTGCAGCGCCTCGTGACGGATGTGGTGCTGGTCCAGCGCGCGCAAGACCTGTGCGATGTCGTCCGGTTCGCCCTGCAGTTCGACCAGCAGCTGGCCGTAGGGCGTGTCCTTGATGCGGGCGATGGTGCCTTGCAGGATCGCGATGCGGACCGGCGTGGCGGCGGCGATCTCGCTCAGGATCGGCTGGTAGGTGACGTCGCCGACATAGGTCAGGCGCAGCAGCCGCCCGGCGAAATTCTGCGGCAGCAGCCCGGCGCTTCCGAGGCGAAGGGATCGCTTTCCGCCACCATGCCGCGCGTGACCATGTGTTGCGGATGCAGGAATACCTCGGCGACCTCGCCCGACTCGACGATGCGGCCGGCTTCGATCACCGCGACGCGGTCGCAGATGCTGCGGATGACTTGCATCTCGTGCGTGATGAGGACGATGGTCAGGCCCAGCTTGCGGTTGATGTCGAGCAGCAGGCGCAGGATCGCCTGCGTGGTTTCCGGGTCGAGCGCCGAGGTCGCCTCGTCGCACAGCAGCAGATGCGGGGTATTGGCCAGCGCGCGGGCGATGCCGACGCGCTGTTTCTGGCCGCCCGACAGCTGGGCCGGATATTTGTCGCGATGCTCGGCGAGGCCCACCAGTTCCAGCAGTTCCGTCACGCGCGCGGCGCGTTCGGCGGCCGAGTATTTGCCGGTGATCTTCAGCGGCCATTCGATATTGGCGGCCACCGTCTTGGCATTGAGCAGGTTGAAGTGCTGGAAGATCATGCCGATCCGTTGCCGCAAGCGTAGCAGTTGGGTGCTGTCGAAGCGGGTGATGTCCTCGTCTTCGACGAAGATGCTGCCCTTTGAAGGCCGTTCCAATAAGTTCAGCGTGCGTATCAGCGTGCTCTTGCCGGCGCCGGAGCGTCCGATGATGCCGAAGATCTCGCCTTTGCCGATGTTCAGGCTGATGTCGGACAGCGCGGGAATGGCGCGGCCGTCGACTTGGTAGGTTTTGTGGACTTGTTCTATGCGGATCACGGCGTGGGACGGAAAACTCCGTCAAAAGTATTCAATTCAGAGGTTTGTTAGGGGTATATGTATTTTTCTGTTTGTTTGCCTTCGGAATCGGCTGCTTACTCATGGAGTATATGGATTCATCCGTTTCTCTGTCGCGCCGATGCTTGGTAAATCACAGAATCCAGGGCAAGCGAGAGTTTACCAGCTTCCTTATATGCGATTAAGTTATAAAAAGTAGTTTGCATATATTGAAATGCATCCATATTTTGAGCCGAGCGCTCTCCGGAAAAATCCCTGCGTCGATAAATTCTGCCAAGGCAGCAAACGGCGCAATAAGGGGCAGCGACTCCCGGTCTGCCTTATGGAAGTGTGGTCAGCGGCCTCGCCCAATAAGGCGGATTGGGAAGTTTTCAGCCTTTATCCTGGACATTTCAAGCATTTGACGAAAAAAGAAGGCGGAAATTCTTCAGAAAGGGAGGGGAAGTCTCTATTCATGGAGGGCGCGAAGCAAGGGCGAAATATTTTCCGCTGGAGTATTTCAGCGTGGCACTGTTACTCCTTGTTACAATTTGGGTTTTTGCTAATTTCTTCTTTTTGTTTGCGATCATGCAGTTACCCAAGGCGTATCTGGCCATTTTGATGGTGTTGTATGTGGTTCCCGGTTTGGTAGGCCATGATCCGTGGAAGCAGGACGAAACCTATGTGTTCGGCATCATTTACAGCATGTTGCAGTCGGGGGACTGGACAGTGCCGATGGTGGCCGGCGAGCCCTTCATGGAAAAGCCGCCGCTGTACTACTGGGTCGCGCTGCTGTTCGCCAAGCTGCTGTCGCCGCCGCTTGCCCTGCATGACGCGGCGCGCCTGGCCAGCGGCTTTTTTACGCTGACGGCACTGATATGCATCGAGCGCTGCGGCCGCCTATGGTGGGGCGAGCACGGCGGCCGGATGGCGGCGATCGCCCTGATGAGCAGCGCCGGCCTGCTGTTCCATGCCCACATCATGGAAACCGACATCGCGCTGCTGGCCGGTTTCGCCGTGGCCTTGCTCGGCGTGTCCGGCGCCCGCGACGGTTCCTGGAAGTCCGGGCTGCTGCTCGGCTGCGGCGTCGGCATGGGCTTCTTGTCCAAGGGCGTGCTGGCACCGACGGTCATGGGGCTGACCTGCGCGATCCTGCCGCTGTGCTTCCGCGAATGGCGCACGCCGGCCTACTGGCGCAATTGCGGCATCGCGCTGGCGGCGGTGCTGCCGTGGCTGCTGGTGTGGCCGGTGGTGCTGTATCTGCGCTCGCCGCAATTGTTCATGGACTGGTTCTGGCTCAACAACGTCGGCCGCTATCTCGGCTTTGCGGTGCCCTTGCTGGGAGCGCCGCACAAGGAAGGCTTCTGGCTGCGCAACATTCCGTGGCTGACCTTCCCGGTGTTGCCGCTGGCTGTCTATACCTTGTACCTGAAATGGCGCGAGCCGGGCGGGATTTTCCGTCAGCCGGCATTGCAGCTATGCCTGGTGATGACGGCCGTCATCTCCGTCGTCTTGTTCAGTGCCGCCAGCGCGCGTGCCATGTACGGTCTGCCGCTGCTGTTGCCGTTGGCCATCATGGCGACGCCCGCAGCGCTCAGGCTGCCCGCCGCCCTGAATCGCGTGAGCTTGTGGGTCGTGCTGCTGCCGGCGCTGCTGCTGGGGGCGGCGATCTGGGTCGGCTGGTGGCGCATGTGGAGCAGCGGTGTCACGCCGCAGCTGGCATGGTTCCAACGGCATCTGCCCAGCCATTTCATGCCGCCGCTCTCACTCTGGCAGCTGGCCATGGCGGCCGTGCTGAGCATTGCCGTGCTGCTGCTGGCGGCCGTTGCGATTCGTCGCCGGATCAGCGCGGTGGCCCACGTGGCGCTCGGCTTCAGCCTGTTGTGGGGATTGGTGATGAGCCTGTGGCTGCCGTGGATCAATGAAGGCAAGAGCTACCGTTCCGCCTTTGTCAGCCTGCGCCAGTCGGTAGCGCCCGACGCCGGCTGCCTGGCCAGCGTGAATCTGGGCGAGTCGGAGCGCGCCATGCTGCACTACGTCAACGGCACCATCACCCATCGTGTCGAGAACGGCGCCGGCGACGCCTGCTCATGGCTGCTGGTGCAAGGCTTTGCCAGCGACGTCCCGGCACTGGTCCGCAACTCTCCCAACCGGGTGGTGTGGGAGGGTTTTCGCAATGGCGACCGGAAGATTCGTTTCTGGCTGCTGAATATGCACTGAGCGTTACCGGCTAGGGCAAGGGAAAGATCAGGCAGGTGGTGGTGGCATGCGCGTACAGCTTGCCATCGGCGTCGATGATGCGGCCTTCGGCGGTGCCGACGCGGCTTCCGACCTGGATCACCTTGCCTTCGGCGCGCACCGGGCCGGTCTTGTCGGTCAGCGCGCGGATCAGGTTGACCTTCAGTTCCAGCGTGGTATAGCCCATGCCCTTGGGGAGCATCGATTGCACGGCGCAGCCGACCGCCGAGTCGAGCAGGGTGCAGAAATAGCCGCCATGCACGCTGCCGATCGGGTTGTAGTGCTGGCGTCCGGGCGTGCCCTGGAACACGATGCGTCCCGGTTCGCCTTCGACCGGAATGAAATCGAGCGTGTGGCCGATCGGCGCCGACGGCAATTCACCTTCCCAGATGCGCTGCAGGAATTCCATGCCGTTGCAGGCTTTCATCTGTTCGACGGTGGCGACGCCAGGTGCCGCGAGACTCGCCCGCACGACGGCCTCACGTGCTTTCCATTCGGCCAGGACATTTTCATTGGTAGGCATTCATTTCTCCAGAAGGTAAGGGAAGAAGAGGGTGGCCGGCGAGCGAAGCTGGACCCTGCATCGTTGCCATTCTAAAAGCGAACGGTCGTGCTTGCTTGTGTAACACCTTGTCAACGAGGCGTGGCAATGCCGAACCTGCCGGCTTAGCCACTTGTTTGTAGAATGCAAACATCGCAACCCGTCCGGAGCCCAGCATGAGCAAGCCACTTGCCACCACCTTTACACGACAGATCGGCGTCGAATATCCCTTGATCCAGGCGCCGATGGCCGGCGCTTCCACCGTGGCGCTGGCGGTCGCGGTCGCGCAGAGCGGCGGCTTGGGCTCGTTCGCGGTCGGTACCCTGGCGCCGCAGGCGATCCGCGCCGGCGTGGCGGCGATCCGCGAGCAGACCGCCAAGCCGTTCAACGTCAATATGTTCGTGTTCGAACCGACGGTGCCAAGCGCGGCCGAACTCGAAGCCGCATTTGCGCTGCTGAATCCGATACGCGCCGAACTCGGATTGCCGCCGGCGACACCGCCGGCCCAATACAGCGAGGACTTCGACGAGCAACTGGCGACGGTGGTCGAGCTCAAGGTGCCCCTGGTCAGCGCCACCTTCGGTTTGATGGATGCGAAGGCGATCGAACGGCTGCACGGCGCCGGCAGCCTGGTGATGGGCACCGCCACCAATGTCGCCGAAGCCCTGGCCTGGGAGCGAAACGGCGCCGACTTCGTTTGCGCGCAGGGCGCCGAGGCGGGCGGCCATCGCGGCACTTTCATCGGCCGCGCCGAAGAAAGCATGGTCGGCACCATGGCGTTGGTGCCGCAAGTGGTAGATGCCGTGCGGCTGCCGGTGATCGCGGCTGGCGGCATCATGGATGGGCGCGGCATCGCCGCCGCGCTGGCGTTGGGCGCGCAGGCCGCGCAGCTGGGCACCGCCTTCCTTCCCTGCGCGGAGTCGGCCAGCCACGCCGCCTGGAAGGAGCTCCTGCGCAGCGCCAGCGACACCTCGACGCGCATCACGCGCACCTTTTCCGGGCGCTACGCGCGCGGCATCGTCAATGAATACATGCGCCGCATGGCGCCGCACGAAGCCAGCCTGCCGGCATACCCGGTGCAGAACGCACTGACTGCCGAAATCCGCAAGGCCGCCGCCGGCGCCAACCGGCCCGACTACCTGTCGCTGTGGGCGGGGCAGGCGGCTGGTTTGTCGCGCGCTCGCGCGCCTGGCCTGCCGGCGGCCGAACTGGTGGCGCAATTGATGCAGGAAACGCTGGCGGCGCGCGCCTGAAGGCCTGGCGATCGAGAAGGCAGCGCGGTCGTGTGGCGCCGCGCTGACGCTTGCCGCCATGACACGGATAACAAAAGGCTCCGAACCGGGGAGTGCGCTCAGCCAAGTCTCCGTTACGGCATGCCGCCTCATCCTTCGGCCATGGCCAAATCCCGGACAATTTTCATCATTCGAAATTTAAATTTCGTAATGCGGGAAGTGGCGACGCGTAGCATCATTTCAGCATTTCATTTTCAGAGATATTGTCCCACATCGCAAAAAATACAATATAACTATTTGAAAAATAACGAAATAATTTTACTTATATGTCTTATATAAGACATTGTTGCCTCGCAAAAAAGCGCATATGCTTTAGTCATTGGTTTTCGATTTAGCCGTATCGGACCATCCGGATTACTTACCACCAAGGAGAATGACTCATGGCATCCCGCGAACAGCAAGTGCAAGCCCTGGCCAAGGATTGGGCTGAAAATCCCCGTTGGAAGAACGTCACCCGCAATTACACCGCCGAAGACGTGGTGCGCCTGCGCGGCTCGCTTCAGATCGAGCACACGCTGGCCAAGCGCGGCGCCGAGAAGTTGTGGAATCTGGTCAACAACGAACCGTTCGTCAATGCGCTCGGCGCCCTGACCGGCAACCAGGCGATGCAGCAGGTAAAGGCCGGCCTCAAGGCGATTTACCTGTCCGGCTGGCAGGTGGCCGGCGACGCCAACTTGGCCGGTGAAATGTATCCCGACCAATCGCTGTATCCGGCCAATTCGGTGCCGATGGTGGTCAAGCGCATCAACAACACCTTCCAGCGCGCCGATCAGATCCAGTGGTCGGAAGGCAGGGACGACATCGATTTCTTCGCGCCGATCGTGGCCGACGCCGAAGCCGGTTTCGGCGGCGTGCTGAATGCCTACGAACTGATGAAGTCGATGATCGAAGCCGGCGCCGCCGGCGTGCACTTCGAGGACCAGCTGGCATCGGTCAAGAAATGCGGCCACATGGGCGGCAAGGTGCTGGTGCCGACCCGCGAAGCGGTCGAGAAGCTGAACGCGGCGCGCCTGGCGGCCGACGTCTCCGGCACGTCGACGCTGGTGATCGCCCGGACCGACGCCGAAGCGGCCGATCTGCTGACTTCGGACGTGGATGACAATGACAAGGAATTCTGTACCGGCGAACGCACCGTGGAAGGCTTCTTCAAAACCCGCCCCGGCATCGACCAGGCGATTTCCCGCGCGCTGGCGTATTCGCCGTATGCCGACCTGGTATGGTGCGAAACCGGCAAGCCGGATCTGGCATTCGCAAAGAAATTTGCCGAAGCGGTGCACGCCAAATTCCCCGGCAAGCTGCTGGCGTACAACTGCTCGCCGTCGTTCAACTGGAAGAAGAACCTGGACGATGCCACCATCGCCAAATTCCAGAAGGAGCTGGGCGCGATGGGCTACAAGTTCCAGTTCATCACGCTGGCCGGCTTCCATGCGCTGAACTATTCGATGTTCAACCTGGCGCACGGCTATGCCCGCAACCAGATGTCCGCTTTCGTCGAACTGCAGGAAGCCGAATTCGCCGCCGCCGACAAGGGCTTCACCGCGGTCAAGCATCAGCGCGAAGTCGGCACCGGCTATTTCGACGCCGTGACGCAGGCAATCCAGCAAGGCCAGTCGTCGACCACGGCCTTGCACGGCTCGACCGAAGACGAACAGTTCTTCGAAAAGAAAGTCGCCTGAGCGAATAAATAAAGACCCCGCTCCACAGGAGCGGAGGAGACACCCTCAGGAGAGGGAAAAGGCCGCACCTCACGAGGGTGCGGTTTTTTTATGCGCCGGCGTAGCGCCTGCCTGCGCCCGGGCGGCGGACAGGAAATGGCAGGCGAGGTGCCGGAGCTTGTTAGAATGGGCGCCTCTTTTATTTTTCTCCTCGACAGACTTCCTTATGCTGAGTTATCGCCACGCTTTTCATGCCGGCAATCACGCCGACGTGCTCAAACACGTGGTCACCATTGCAGTGCTGGACTATCTCAGCCAAAAAGAAACGCCGGTGATGTACATCGACACCCATGCTGGCGCCGGTTTGTATGCGCTGGACAGCGCTTACGCGACAAAGAACGCGGAATACGACAGCGGCATAGGCAAACTATGGGGCCGCAAGGATTTGCCGGCGCTGCTGGCGCGCTACGTCGATCTGATCCGCAGCTTGAATCCGAGCGGGAAGATGCGTTACTACCCCGGTTCGCCGTATTGCGCCGACAAGGTGCTGCGTCCCCAGGACCGCTTGCGCCTGTTCGAATTACACCCGAGCGACTACAAGATACTGAATGACAATTTCCGCAAATTGGAGGCACATGCGGCGGCCCAAGGGATACGCCCGACGGCTCGCGGCACGCGGGTGATGGTTCAGAAGGGCGACGGCTTTGCCGGGTTGAAGGCCTTGTTGCCGCCGCCATCGCGGCGCGGCATGGTGCTGGTCGACCCGCCCTATGAGGACAAGGGCGACTATCGGCGCGTGCAGGACGCGTTGCACGACGCGCTGACGCGTTTTGCCACGGGTACTTACGCCGTCTGGTATCCGATATTGCAGAGAATGGAAGCGCACCAGTTGCCGGATCGCCTCAAACGTTTGAATGCAGCCAACTGGCTCAATGTGACGCTGTCGATCAGTACGCCGTTGCCGGACGGTTTTGGGCTACATAGCAGCGGTATGTTCATCTTCAATCCGCCGTGGACGCTGGAACCGATGCTGGCCGAGCTGATGCCTTATCTGGTGAAGACTCTGGGAATCGATGCCGGCGCCCGCTTTACGCTGGAATCCGGGTCTGCCGCGACTGCGGCTGGCCATCGGAGTACGGCCCGCTAGGGTTGCAACGCACGAAAATGTGAAATATCGGCATCAGGAGTTGTTTATAGGAAACACAGAATACAGACAGCGTACAATCGGTACATCGTTTTAAACCCTAGTGGCGAAATTTGGCCGCAACCCCTCATGGAAGCCTGGAAGGCTTTTGATCAGGTAGATGGCAGGCGTTGCAACACATTCGATGATGACCGATTCAATACACGATTCTCTTGAACAGATTCAGCGCGCCCGGGATTTTTTCCTGGCGCGGCAACCTATCCTGGATCGCCAACAGAGCGTGGTTGCGTACGAACTGTTGTTTCGCAGCGCAGCGACCGGTCCCGCCAACGTCAGCGATGATCTGGCGGCTACCGCAGCCGTGATCGCCCATGCCTCCGAACTGGGGCTGGAAAACGTGATCGGCAATTCACTCGGTTTCGTGAACGTCGACGCATCGGTGCTGATGAGCGACTTCGTGCGATTCCTCCCCCCAGACCGGGTGATCCTGGAAATCCTGGAAACCGTCAAGGTGACGCCGCAGCTGATTCAGCGAGTGGAGGAGTTGGTGGAGGCGGGATTCGGCTTTGCGCTGGACGACGTCATTGCCGATTCCGAAGATGTGCAAAAACTGCTACCCCTGGTCAATATCATCAAAATCGATGTGATGGACCTGGAGCAGGAGGCCTTGTTGCGGCTGGTGCACGATTTCAAGCGCGCCGGGAAAACCCTGCTGGCGGAAAAGGTTGAGACGCTCGAACAGTTCCAGAACTGCCAGAGCCTAGGGTTCGATTATTTCCAGGGCTATTATTTTGCGCGCCCAGGCATTCTTTCCGGCACAAAACTGTCGCCGTCGCAGCTGACCATCATGCAGTTGATGGCGATGATCGTGACCGACGCCGATACGCGCGAGATCGAACGCTGCATCAAGCAGGATGTCTCGCTTGGCTTGACCTTGCTGCGCCTGGTGAATACGCCGGCGTTCGGATTGATGCAACGCATCGATTCGCTGGGGCAGGCCCTGCTCCTTCTCGGCCGGCGCCAGCTGCAGCGTTGGCTGCAAATCCTGCTGTATGCGGAGCCGGGCAAGGCTCGCGGCTTCGCCTCGCCACTGCTGATGCTGGCAACCACGCGCGGCAAGCTGCTGGAGTTGATGGCTGAAAAAATCTGCCCGGGGCAGCGCAAGGTCGCCGACATCGCCTTTACGGTCGGGATCATGTCGCTGATGGATACGCTCTTCGGCTCTTCGATGGAAAAAATCCTCGGCCAAATCGCGGTGGCGGATGCGGTCCGGGATGCGCTGCTGGAACGCAAGGGCCTATATGGCGACATGCTGAAGCTGGCGGAATACCTCGAACGCATCGAAGAGGCCGGTCCCTTGCTGCTACCGATGCTGCGCAAGCTGCGCTTGTCGATCGAGGACTTATACCTGCTGGAAGTCTCGGCCTTCGAATGGAGCGATTCCATTTCGTACGCCGGACGCTAATCTCGGCGCAGCCGATTCGCCAGGGCCAGCGCAGCTGCGCCTTGCCCGGTGTTCGAGGCTACAATGAATGCATGAACAAGGCATTCGTAAAAGAGAGCGATGACGCCGACGACGAGCTCGAAGCGGCATTGCCGGAAATCCCGCCGGGCGCCAAAAATTACATCACGCCGGCCGGTTACCAGCGCATCAAGGACGAGTTGTTGCACTTGATTGACGTCGAGCGGCCCGAGGTCGTGCGGATCGTGCACTGGGCGGCGTCCAACGGCGACCGCTCGGAAAACGGCGATTACATCTACGGCAAGCGCCGGTTGCGCGAGATCGACCGGCGCATCCGCTTTCTCACCAAGCGTCTCGATCTCGCCGAAGTGGTCGATCCGAGCGTGCATCGGGGCAACGACCAGATATTCTTCGGCGCCACCGTCACCTATGAAAATCAAGCCGGCGAACAGCGCACCGTCACCATCGTCGGCATCGACGAACTGGACCCGCTGAACGGGAAAATCAGCTGGATTTCGCCGGTGGCGCGCACGCTCACCAAGGCGCGGGAAGGCGATGTTGTAGCACTGACGACACCGGCCGGGCTGGAAGAACTGGAAATCCTCAAAGTGGAATATCCCTTCGGGAACTAGTTTGCTACACTGGCCGATCGCCGCCTGAGTTAATTTTTCCGCGAGTGCATCGATGCAATCCAAGCCGATGCCGCCTTTCTTTCAGGAATCGGACAGGAGACATCCATCCTGTTTTCAGCGGGTTTTGAACGACTAGAAATGCGGCGGCGATGCGCCCCCCGATAAAAACAACAGCTCACATATGTCGATCATCTACTCGAATCTGAACCACCCGCTGCGGGTGCCGCTGGCGGCCGAAGTGCACTCCCGTCCGCCGCTGCCGCTGACCGCCTCGGAAAGCCTGACCCATTTCGCCGTCTATGCGCGCGGAGCCGCCCAGCCGGCGGCTGACAACGGCGACAGCCAGCATCGGCTTCTATGCATGCTGTGCGCGCATTTCGGCGTCACTGGTCCGGGGCGGGAAGCCAAATATTTCTTTCATGATTTCGGCCGCTTCCGCATGAAGTGGGAGTGCCATACCGAATTTGCGACGTATACGTTTGCGCAATCGCATGCGCAGCCATTGTCCGTCAGCGCCGCGTTCGAGCAAGTGCCGCTATCCCACCTGCCGCAGCAATGGCTGCAGGCGCTGCACGGCATGGTCATGGTGGCGGCCCATCTGGTACTGGACCAGCACGCGGCGCCGATCGACGTGCCGGACCGCGAGCTGCTAAAAGTATTCGAAGGCAACGCGCTGGTGGCGGGAAAGATGGCGCAGGGTGGCCAGATATGGACGGATTTCCGCATCCACGCCGACGGTTTCAATCGGTTCGTGGTGCGCGATGTCGGTCCGTATGAGCAGCAGGCGGCACGGCTGGTGCAGCGCATTCTCGAGGTCGAAACCTATCGGATGATGGCCTTGCTGGGCTTGCCGCTGGCCCAGCAGTCGGCGCCGATCCTGAATGCGATCGAAGGTGAACTGGCGCAGCTGACCGCAACCATGGTCGACGCCGACCAGTCCATCGCCGGCGCCCCCGAAAGCGCCGACGACGAGCAGGGCTTGCTGCGCATGATCACCGGCCTGGCGGCGCGCATCGAGAAGCTGTCGCTGGACAGCAGTTATCGCTTTTCGGCGTCGCAGGCGTATTTCCGGCTGGTGCGTGCGCGCATCGAAGAGCTGTATGAAATCCGTATCGAGGGCGTGCCGACCATCGGCGAATTCATGGACCGGCGCCTGGCGCCGGCAATGAATACCTGCGAGGCGATCGCGCGCCGGCAGAAAGCGCTGGCGGAACGGATCGCGCATACCAACGATCTGTTGCGCACACGGGTCGGCATCGTGCAGGAGCAGCAGAACCGCCGCATCCTGCAATCGCTCAATACGCGCGCGGCGCAGCAGTTGCGCCTGCAGCAGGCGGTCGAAGGGCTGTCGGTGGTGGCGATTTCCTATTATCTGGCGGGCTTGTGCAATTACGCCGGCAAGGCCATGAAGGCTGGGGGATGGCCGATCAACCCGGACATCGCCACCGGCTTCATGGTGCCTCTGCTGGCGATCGGCGTCTGGCTCGGCTTGCGGCGGATGCGCAAGCACATACAGATCGCCTGAGCCGGCCACGAGCGGTTGCGCGCACGGGCAGGGTGCGGGAAAGCGCTAGCCGCGTTCGCGCAGTATCCTGGCCACGGCGCTGATGCCGCGCACGTTGCGGATCAGGCGTGCCAGGTGAATCCGGTTTTCGACCTGGATCGTGAAGGTGATCTGCGTCATCATCGGATCCTTGTCGTCATCCATGCTGACGTAGGTGATGTCGGCGTCGGATTCGCCGATCTCGACCGCCACCCGGGCCAGGATACCTTTCTCGTTCTTGACCAGGATCTTGAGCCGGCAATCGAAGCGCCGGTTCAGGTTTTGGCCCCAGACCACCGGGATCCAGCGCTCCGGCTCCTTGGCGCGCTGGCGTTTCGCCACATAGCAATCCTCGGCGTGCACCACCAGCCCCTGGTCGCGCTTGAGCTGGCCGATGATCCTGTCGCCGGGTATCGGCTGGCAGCACGGCGCCAGCTGCACCGAAGTGCCTTCGCTGCCTTCGATGACGACCGGGTCGAGTCCGGCGGCCGGTGTTTCACCCTCTGTGCTCCCGCTTGCCGTCGGCAGCGCTTCGTTGTTGATCAGGCCATGGATATGCCGAGCCACCAGGGTCGCCATGCGCTTGCCGATGCCGATGTCGATGTACAGCTCATCCAGCGATTTCGCGCTCGACTCATTCAGCACTTTCTCCAGCAGCTCCGGCGGCAGTACCGGGTTCAGATTCAGCGCGGTCAGCGCCTGAGTCAGCAGCCGCCTGCCGAGATCGAGCGACTCGCCCAGGCTCACGGTACGCAGGTGGTGCCGGATCGCGGAGCGCGCCTTGCCGGTGCGCACGAAGGATAGCCAGGTCGGCGTCGGCCGCGAGGTCGGCGAGGTGATGATCTCGACGATGTCGCCGTTGCGCAGCTCGGTGCGCAGTGCCGCCTGGTCGTGATTGACCTTGGCGGCAATGGTCTGATCGCCGATGTCGGTGTGGATGCTGTAGGCGAAGTCGAGCACGGTGGCGCCGCGCGGCAGGGCGACGATTTCCGACTTCGGCGTGAACACATAGACCGAATCCGGGAATAGATCGACTTTCACGTGCTCCAGGAATTCCGCCGAATCGCCGGTCTGCCGCTGGATGTCGAGCAGCGACTGCAGCCACGCATGGGTGCGCTGCTGCAGGTCGGTCAAGCTGCCGTCTTCGTTCTTGTATAGCCAGTGTGCGGCGACGCCGGATTCGGCCACCCGGTGCATGTCCTGGGTGCGGATCTGGAATTCGACCGGCGTGCCGTAGGGGCCGATCAGCGTCGTGTGCAGCGACTGGTAGCCGTTCAGCTTCGGGATCGCGATGTAATCCTTGAACTTGCCGGGCATCGGCTTGTACATCGCATGCAGGGTGCCGAGGGCGACATAGCAGTTGGCGAAACTATCGACCACCACGCGGAAGCCATAGACGTCGAGCACCTGCGAAAACGTCAGGTGCTTGTTGCGCATCTTGCGGTAGATCCCGTACAGCGTTTTTTCGCGGCCGTACACCTGCGACTGGATGCTGGCGGCGGCGAGCGTGCTGTTGACTGCATCCAGGATCTTGCTGACCACTTCGCGCCGGTTGCCGCGTGCAGCCTTGACCGCCTTGTACAGAGTCTTGTAGCGCAGCGGATACAGGTGCGAGAACGCCAGGTCCTGCAGTTCCCGATAGATGTTGTTCAGCCCCAGTCGATGCGCGATCGGCACATAGACTTCCATCGTTTCGCGGGCAATGCGGCGCTTCTTTTCGGCCGACATGGCGCCCAGAGTGCGCATGTTGTGCAGCCGGTCCGCCAGCTTGACCAGGATCACGCGCACGTCGCGCGCCATGGCCAGCAGCATCTTGCGGAAGTTTTCGGCCTGTACTTCGATCTGGCTCTGGAATTCGAGCTTGTCGAGTTTCGACAGGCCATCCACCAGCGTCGCCACCTGGGCGCCGAAGCGTTCGATCAATTCGTCCTTCTGGACGTCCTGATCCTCCATCACGTCATGCAGCAGGGCGGCCATGATGGCTTGCGCATCCAGCTTCCAGTCGGCGCAGATTTCCGCCACTGCGATCGGATGCGATAT
This sequence comes from uncultured beta proteobacterium, assembly GCA_963706525.1. Classification (GTDB taxonomy): domain Bacteria; phylum Pseudomonadota; class Gammaproteobacteria; order Burkholderiales; family Burkholderiaceae_D; genus DATJCV01. The sequence continues at coordinate 14,885 of CAVPMM010000014.1, forward strand.
ATACGGTTCGCCCGACACGCGCATCTGGCCCAGATGCATTTCATCGGAGAAACGATAGGCGCGTTTGACCTGCTTTAATTCCTCGGGCGTCAGGTAGTCGGCGAGCTTCGCGCTCAGTTGCGCGACCGAGGCGACCTTGGCATCCGGCGGCGGGGTGACTGCGGAAGCGGGGTCGGGGGATTTTTTTTTGCGTGAGTGCCGGCCTACTGCCGGATTATCTGCGGCAGCCGATAGCGACGAATCCGTAGGCGTCAGGTTCATACTCGGGCGATATCGGCGGCACGATGGTCAGTATCTGCCTACGCAGGGACTTTCTTCAGCATTTCAATTCCGACCTTGCCGGCGGCGATTTCGCGCAGGGCGATGACGGTCGGCTTGTCACGGGCTTCCACTTTGGGCGTATGGCCCTGCAATAGTTGGCGCGCGCGGTAGGTGGCGGCCAGCGTCAGCTGGAAGCGATTGGGAATTTGTTTGAGACAGTCTTCAATGGTAATGCGAGCCATATGTGCTCCTGAGCGGGTTAGCTTAATTTTGCATGGATGCCCAACTGGGCGAATAGGGAGGCATTCCGCGCCGCTTGTTGCGAGAATCGGCAACGGGTCGCCTGAATGATTGCTGTCAGTTCTGATAAAGCGGTGGCAAACTCTTGATTAATAATAACATATTCAAACTCGGGCGCATGCGCGATTTCACCGCCGGCGGCCAGGATGCGGCGCGTGATGACCTGCGAATCGTCCTGCCCGCGTTTTTTCAGGCGCTCTTCGAGCGCGGCGATGGAAGGCGGTAGGATAAAAATGCCGACCGCGTCCGGGAACTGCTTCTTCACCTGCTGTGCGCCTTGCCAGTCGATTTCCAGCAGCACGTCGATTCCCGCTTCCATCTGATCGGCGATCTGCAGGCGCGAGGTGCCGTAGTAATTGCCATGGACTTCGGCCGATTCCAGGAATTCCCCGCGCTGGCGCCGGCCGAGAAAGTCGTCGACCGAGGTGAAGTGGTATTCGCGCCCGTCCTGCTCACCGGCGCGCGGCGCGCGAGTGGTGTACGAAATCGACAGCTTGATGGAGAGGTCCTGCGCCAGCAATGCGTTCACCAGCGTGGATTTACCGGCGCCGGAAGGCGCCACGACCATGAACAGGCTGCCGGAAGAGGCATTCGCGTTGGGCATCAGGGTCCTTGTCTGAAACGGGGCGTGATTCGGTCGGTGCGCCGCGGCGAGCTTGCAAGGCGCCTTCAAAATAAAATTTACGGGAGTATAGCAAAAAAAACGCCATACGCGCCCATGAAATGGGCCTGTTTAAATATACAGGTGACAGTATCGAAAGCCGGCAGAGAATGCCGGTGAATTCAAAAAATACGTGTACGACCCCATTTTATCAGTGCCGTGGCCGGGCGGCCGGGATGAGGGCGGTGCCTTTCGGCCGGCTGCCGCCGGCACCGGCGCCGCTCAATGGCAGTCGGGGACGTTCTGGTCCAGATAGACTTCGAACGCGATGTTGCGTACCGATTTCGTGAGCAGTTGCTGGACAAGTTTGCTGGAGCGCCAGTCGCCGGCGACTTGCTTCAGGAAGCGCGCCGATTCCGCATCGCCGCGTGGCGCAGCCAGCACCAGCGAGGTGCGCGCGCCGGTGGGAAGCCGCGCGGAGAACTTCGTCCACTCAGGCAGTTTGATCAGTTCCTCGAGCATTGCGCTGTCGTGCACGGCGGCGTCGCATTCGCCGATGCGCAAGGCCAGCAGCGCATCCGCCGGCGCTCTGTACACGCGTTCGAGCGCGCCGTAGCGGGCCGCCAGGGTGCCGGCATACAGGCCGCCTTCGGCGACGCACACGGTGCGCCCCTTCAATTGGGCCCAGGTCTTGATGGTGGTGTCGGTGCGCATGATCGCCATCGGCCCGGCCGAATAACCGGTCGGAACCACCGTCGCACTGCGATACAGCGGATCGTTGTCGGCAATTGCCACCAGCAGCAGGTCGGCAGCACCGGCTGCCGGCGGCACCTTATGCGCCGGCGCATCGCTGCGGCGTGTCGCCAGCGTCAGCTGCAGGCGCCGCGCCACGTCCTCGGCGAGCGGCTGCCCGAGTCCTTCCGGCGTGCGGAATTTGGCGCCGGCCGTGTAGGGCGCAACCACATGGTCGACGCCGACCACCAGTTGACCGCGCTGCTTGGCACGCGCCAGGCTGCCATCGTTCGCCGCCACGCACGCGCAGGCGGCGGCCAGTGCCGCCATCAGCAGCGCGCGCACCCCGACATTCACGGCAGTGGAGGAGGACAGGTTCGGCATCAGACGTATTGATAACGCAGCAGGCGGTGGCGCAGATTTTCCAGGATGAATTGATCGATCAGCACCGCCAGGATCGCGATCGTCAGGATGTTGGCCATGACGCCGATCATGTCGGCGGTTTCGCCGGCATAGGCCAGCGAGCGCCCCAGCCCCTTGCCGAAGCCGATCAGCATTTCGGCCGAAATCAGCGCGCGCCAGGCATTGCCGAACGCCAGCTGGGCGCCGGTGATCAGTTCCGGCATGACCGCCGGCAGATACACGCGCTTCAACATGTTCCAGCGCGACGCGCCCATCACGCGGGCGGCCGACACGTGGACCTGCTGCACGCTTTCGGTGGCGTTCATCACCGACAGCGCGGCCGGGAAGAAGGCGGCCAGCGCGACGACGACGATGATCGGCAGGTTGCCGAACCCCATCAGGATCAGGAACAGCGGCACCCAGGCGATCGAGGGAATCGACTGCAGGATGATGATGGCCGACTTCAGTACTTCGCGGAAGAAGAACAGCACTGCGCCGATCAGGCCGAAGCCGATGCCGAACAGCAGTGCCGCGCCGTAGCCGCCGGCCAGTCGCACCAGACTGTTCCACAAGGTGACGCGGAATTCGGCCGAGCCGATCTCATTCCACAGGCGCGCCATCACGGTGGGCACGCCCGGCATCAGGAAGTCGGGCAGAGTCCAGGCGGCCACCTGCCAGAACAGCAGGATGAAGACGATCGCCAGCACCATGGCGAGTTTTTTGCGATAACCGGAAAGGCGAAGCTGTGTACTCATGAAAATTTCAAAATAAGATGGCCGGCGGGTGCCGGCCATCATCCTACGGAATGGAAACAGGGCGTTTTGCTAGCGGCCGGTCGCGGGCGGATTCTGCCATCAACCGGTGGCGCCGCGCTAGTCTCCCGATTACAGCTTGCGTTCTTTCTGCCAGCTCAGGTCGATGATGTTCTTGACGTCGAACGGGCTGCCGTCGCGGGTTTTCAGCGAACCCTGGGCTTGCAGGATGTCGGCGATTTCCTGCATCCGCGCCTGTTCCTTGGCGGTCAGCAGGGCGCTGAAGGTCTGGCTCTTGATGGCGTCGCGAATCACGTCTTCGCGCGGCATCTCGCCTTGCTTCAGCGTCTTCAGGGTCGGCTCCGAGATGAAGTAGCTGGCGATCAGTTTCGACGCTTCTTCCGGCTTCTTCTGCAGCAGGTCGATCGCCTCGCGCTGCGCATCGAGCGACTTCCAGACCGCATCCTTGCGCTTTTTCAGCGTGTCGCCGGAGGTGATGACCACCATGCACGGGAAGGGCCAGACTTCGCCGATCTCATAGATCTGCTTGACCGGCGCGATCAGCTGGGCGATGCGCGCCTGCGGCTCGAACAGGAAGGCGGCGTCGACGCGCTTGCCGACCAGCGACTGCACCGCGACCTGCGGGCTGACGCCCATGATGTTCAAGTCGTCCGGCTTCAGGCCGGCATTCTTCAGGACCACGCCTTTCAGCACGGTGTCGGCGGTGCTGCCTTCGGCCTGCGACGCCAGGGTGCGGCCCTTCAGGCCGGCGACGTCCTTGATGCCGGTGTCGTCGCGCACCACGATGGCGTGATAGCCATGCTGGGCGCCGCCCACCACCTTCAGGTCGGCGCCCTTGGAGGCCCAGGCCACGGCGTTGGTGAAGCCGAGCACGCCGGTATCGAGCTGGCCGCCGACGATGGCCTTGATCAGGTCGGTGCCCGACTTGAACTCGACCAGTTCGACGTCCAGGCCCTGCTTCTTGTAGTAGCCGCCCTCGTAGGCGGCGATCGCTTGCGCGTCGTCCATCACGCGCAGGTAGCCGACCTTGAATTTCTCGGCGGCGCTGGCCTGGGCCGCGAGGGCGAACGCCACGATGGCCGGAATCAACAGTCGTGACAGCTTCGGTGACAATTTCATGCTTCTGCTCCTTCTAGCGTTTTTTCAAATTCTTCGTGTTCTGCATGGATGCCAAGCAGTCCTAAAATCTCGCGCCGCATCGCCGCGAACTCCGACAGGTCGTGGGTTTTTTCGTGATGCTGCAGGTTGAATTCCTTCAGCACGGTGGCCGGACGCGGGCTGAACACCAGGATGCGGTCGGCCAGGAACAGCGCTTCGTCGACGTCGTGCGTGACCAGCAGCACGGTCGGCCGCAATTCGCGGATCAGGTCGCGCAGGGCATCCTGCAAGGTCATGCGGGTCAGTGCATCGAGCGCGCCGAACGGTTCGTCCAGCAGCAAGACCTTGGGGTTCGAGATGAAGGCCCGCGCCAGCGCCGCGCGCTGCCGCATGCCGCCCGAGACCTGGTGCGGATAATAGTCTTCGAAGCCCTTCAGGTTGACCTTGGCCAGCCACTCGCGCGCCTGCTGCTGCGCCTGGGCACGGTCGACCTTTTGGAATTCCAGCGCCATGGCGACGTTTTGCAGCAGGGTCTGCCATGGATACAGGGCGTTTTCCTGGAACATCAGCATGCGTTCCGGGCTGGGGCCGCGCACCGGCTGGCCGTTCACCAGCATGCGTGCCGCTGCTCGGCGTTTCGAGGCCGGCGGCGATATGCAGCAGGGTCGACTTGCCGCAGCCCGAGGGGCCGACCAGCGCGACCAGTTCGCCTTTTTCCACTTCGCGACTGAAATCGTCGATCACCTGGAGGTTGGCAAAGCGTTTCGCTACATTTTCAAAGGACAGTTTCATTGGCGCTATTCGTTACAAATTCGGAAATTCCGGTATTTCGCTCGCAGTGATTGCATCTGCGCGTTTCTTGCGGCGCAGAGTTACGGGCAGGGAGGGACTGTAATTTGAATAGCTTGGGCGAACAACAATTTTTATCTAGTATGTTTATACCCAAATGGAATATTGAAATTTCTTAAGTGTCTGACGGGGAGTATGTCGTAAAAACGACCAATATACGTGCCGGAATTGATGGCATGTATTTGGAGTATTTTTCGCGAGCCGGCCAGGACAAGAATTACTGGAGTGATTGTGCTTGCATCAGTCGGCCCAGGGTTTCTGTCGCCTGCTCGATGCGCGCCTCCTAAAGAGGGCCGTAATTGAGCCGCAGGCAGTTGGTGAAGCCGCGCTGGGCGGAAAAGATCGGGCCGGGCGCGACGCTGATGCCCGAGCGACAGCGCGTGGCGCTGCAATCTCCAGTGCATTCGACGCTCGGCGGCAGCTCGACCCACAGGAAATAGCCGCCGGCCGGGCGCGTGGCGCGGGTGCCGGCCGGGAAGTGGTCGTCCGACGGCCTGCGCGAGCAGCGCCTGCTGCGCGGCCAGCGTCGTGCCGCAGCTTGCGCAGGTGCTTGTCGAAGCCGCCCTTTTCCAGGTAGCTGGCCAGCGCTGCCTGGGTCGGCGCCGCGGCGGCCAGGGTGGTGGTCAGCTTGAGCGCGCGCCACCGCGCGCGCGAACCGGCCCGGCGCCGCCCAGCCGATGCGGTAGCCGGGCGCCAGGCACTTCGAAAACGAGGAGCAATGCATCACCAGGCCTTCGGTGTCGAAGGCCTTGGCCGGCAGCGGGCGCTTGCCGCCGAAATACAGCTCGCCGTAGACGTCGTCCTCGATCAGCGGCATCTGATGGCGCGTCAGCAGTTCGACCAGCGCCTTTTTCTTCGTCGTCCGGCATCAGGCTGCCGAGCGGATTCTGGAAGTTGGTCATCAGCCAGCAGGCCTTGGGCCGATGGCGCTGCGATCGCGCGCTCCAGCGCGCCAGTGTCGATGCCTTCGCGCGGGTGGGTCGGCACCTCGATCGCTTCCAGGCCGAGCCGCTCGAGCGCCTGCAGCGCGGCGTAGAAGGTCGGCGACTCGATCAGCACCGCAGTCGCCCGGCCGGGTCACCGCTTGCCAGGCACAGGTTCAGCGCTTCGAGCGCGCCGTTGGTGATGACGATCTCGTCGGTGTGGACATGCATGCCGTCGGCCAGGTAGCGCAGCGCGATCTGGCGGCGCAGGCCGCGCGTTGCCCGGCGTCAGGTCGTCGACCGTGCTCCACGGGTCGAGTGTTCTGGACGCTCGACGGCCATCGAGCGTGCCGAGGCGCGGCAGCGGAAACAGCAGCGGGCTGGGAAGGCCGAGCCGGATCTTTCGCGAGGCGCCACACAACCGTGCAGCGTCTAGCTTGCCGACGAACAGGCGGCGGCCGGCGCAGCGATGATGTGTTGGGCGCTGGCCGTTCTCGGGCTATGGGTGCCGCGAGCCTTCGTTGCCAGCGGCATATCGGGCGATGGCGACGAGGCCTGGCCGCCGAATGAGCCGGCGCGGCATACGCAGATTTCACGCTCGCAACGGCGCTGACCGCCGCGATGGCAGGGAACTCCGGCGAACAAGGCCGGCGCTGAAGAAACCCTACTCCAGATTCTGGACTTGTTCCCGCATCTGATCGATCAAGAGCTTCAGTTCCATCGAGGCGTCCGCCAGCTCCTTGATGGCCGCCTTGGAGCCGACCGTATTGGCTTCGCGGTTCAGTTCCTGCATCATGAAATCCAGGCGCTTGCCGACCTGGCCGCCTTTTTTCAGGATATGGCGGGTTTCCGCCAGATGCGCCGCCAGGCGCGACAGTTCTTCCGCGATGTCGATGCGGATGCCGTACAGGGTGACTTCCTGGCGGATGCGTTCCAGCGCCTCTTCTCGCGTCAAGTTGGACGCGGCAGCGGCGTCGCCCTGCAAGCTCAGGCCAAGCGCTTCCTGCATCCGTTCGATCGCCTTTTGCTGGAACTGGGCAATGACCTGGGGCACCAGCGGCGTGATCCGCTTCACGATCGCTTCCATGGCGTCGATGCGGGATTCCAGCGTCGACTGCAGCGCCGCGCCTTCGCGCGCACGCGAATCGATGAAGGCATCCAGCGCTGCTTTCAAGGTGGTCGCGACATCGGCTTGCAGCGTCTCCTGGCCAATCTCGGCTTCTTCGATGACGCCGGGCCAGCGCAACAGTTCGTGCACCGACAGCGGCGCCGCTTGGGCAAACTGGCGCCGCACCGTTTCCTGCATGTCCGCCAGGTGCCGCCAGCAACTTGCCATTCAGCGCCAGGCCGGTTTCGCCGGCAGTCTTGCGGCCGAAACTGACCCGGCATTCGACCTTGCCGCGCGCGACGCGGGCGATGATCGCCTCGCGCAGCATCGGTTCCAGCGCGCGCAGATCGTCATTGATGCGGAACTGCAGGTCCAGGAAGCGCGAGTTGACGCTCTTGAGTTCGATGGTGACGGTTCCCGTCGGGGTCTCGCGGGTATCGACCGCGTAGCCGGTCATGCTGCAGATAGTCAAAGTTCAATCCTCGATTTTGTCTTTACAAAACAGTGATTTATACACACAATCGTGGGTATATTTACCTGGAACAACATGGCCACGCAAAACAACGCTCCCTTGCCTGACGGGCTTGAAATTGCCGGATACCGCATTGTAAAGAAGATCGCGTCCGGCGGTTTCAGTATCGTCTATCTGGCTTACGACGAAGACGGCAACGCGGTGGCGATCAAGGAGTATCTGCCCAGTTCGCTGGCGCTGCGCCAGGCGGGAGAATTGATTCCGGCGATTTCGGCGGACAATCTGCCCACCTTCCGGATCGGCTTGAAATGCTTTTTCGAAGAGGGCCGGGCACTGGCGCGCATCGCCCATCCGAACGTGGTCAGCGTCGTCAATTTTTTCCGCGCCAACGAAACCGTGTACATGGTGATGCTCTACGAATCCGGACGTTCGCTGCAGGACCACATCCTGCGCCGGCGCGACAAGGGCGAGCGGCCGCTGGTATCGGAAAAATTCATCCGCAAGATGTTCAGCCAGGTGTTGCATGGCTTGCGTGAAGTGCATGCCAACAAGCTGCTGCACCTCGATTTGAAGCCCGCCAACATTTACCTGCGGCTCGACGGCACGCCGATCCTGCTCGACTTCGGCGCGGCGCGCCAGACCCTGACCACCGACTTGCCGAAACTGTATCCGATGTACACGCCGGGTTTCGCGCCGCCCGAGCTGTATGGCAAAAACGGCAACCTGGGACCCTGGACGGATATCTACAGCATTGGCGCCTCGATCTTCGCCTGCATGGTCGGCGCGCCGCCGCAAGCGGCGGACCAGCGCAAGAAAAACGATCGCATGGAAGGGCACTTCCGCAAGCTGGAAGGCATCTATTCGCCGGAGTTGATGCAGGTGGTGCGCTCCTGCCTGCAGATCGATCCGCTGGCGCGGCCGCAAAGCGTGTTTGCCGTGCAAAAGGCGCTGATGCAGCCGATGCCGACCAACAATGCCGGCGATGCGATGGAAAAAATCTCGCGCAAGTTTCGCGACCTGTTCAGCGCTTTCGGCAAGAAGCGCATCGCTACCAATACCATTCAGGAAAACACCCTGTAATAGAATGTCGGGGTCATCCACGCTTCCTTTCCTTTTCTTCATGCCATGCGATTTTCTGTCTACCAGGAAAGCCTGATCGGCGGCCGCAAGGTCAACCAGGACCGGATGGGCTACAGCTTTACCCGCGATGCCTTGCTGCTGTTGCTGGCGGATGGCATGGGAGGGCACATTCAGGGCGAAATGGCGGCGACGATTGCGATGCAGACCATCGGCACGCTGTTCCAGCAGCAGGCGGCGCCGTTCATCAAGAAGCCGGAGCGGTTTCTCGAGGACAGTTTTTTTGCCGCCCACCACGAAATTCACCGCTACCGCGCCGTCAACCGGCTGCCGGAAACGCCGCGCACCACCATCGTCGCCTGCCTGATCCAGCATAACAGCGCCTTCTGGGCGCATTGCGGCGACTCGCGCCTGTACTGGATGCGCAACGGCCAGATACTTGCGCGCACCCGCGACCATTCGCGCATTGAAACCCTGATCGCGCAAGGGCAAGGTCGATCCGTCGGAACGCGCCACGCATCCGGATCGCAACAAGCTGTTCAATTGCCTGGGTGCGCCCAACCTGCCGATCGTCGAAATTTCGCGGCGTGCCAGCCTGCAGGGCGGCGACGTCATTCTGTTGTGCTCGGACGGCTTGTGGTCGGTGCTGCCCGATCACGTTCTGGCGCAACGCCTGCAGCACAACACGATCGTGCGCGCGGTGCCGGAGCTGCTGAATACCGCGGTCGGCATCGCCGGCAAAACGAGCGACAATGTCACCGCACTGGCGATGATGTGGGAAGGGGCGGGCGCCAGCCTGAACGATGCCACCACGATCACGACCCACACCTTGCCCATCGGCACCGTCACCACCACCATCCAGGCGCCGCGCCACGCCGACCTCGAGGATGCGGACGCATTCAACGAGGCGGAAATTGAAAAAGCAATCGAGGAAATCCGCGGCGCCATCGAAAAATCCTCGCGCTTGACCTCCAAAAACTAGGGTTCCCATGTCTGATACAACTCGTCCCAGCGGACGTGCCGCCGACGCCTTGCGTCCTGTGCGCATCACTCGCCACTACACCAAGCACGCGGAAGGATCGGTGCTGGTCGAATTCGGCGACACGCGCGTCCTCTGCACCGCCAGCATCGAAGAAAAGGTGCCGGGCTTCCTGAAAGGCAAGGGCCAGGGCTGGCTGACGGCGGAATACGGCATGCTGCCGCGCTCGACCCATACCCGCATGGACCGCGAGGCGGCGAAGGGCAAGCAGTCCGGCCGCACCCAGGAAATCCAGCGCCTGATCGGCCGTTCGCTGCGCGCCGCCTTCGATCTCGACGCCTTCGGCGAGCGCACGCTGCATCTGGATTGCGACGTGATCCAGGCCGACGGCGGCACGCGCACCGCGGCCATCACCGGCGCCATGGTGGCCGCGCACGATGCCTTTGCACAAGCTGGCCGAGCGCCAGCGCGATCGCCGCGATCCCGCTCCGGCATTTCGTCGCCGCGGTGTCGGTCGGCGTCTACCAGGGGCATGCCGGTGCTCGATCTCGATTACCATGGAGGATTCGGACTGCGACACCGACATGAACGTGGTGATGACCGATGACGGCCGCTTCATCGAAGTGCAGGGCACCGCCGAAGGCGCGCCGTTCGACCGCGCGACCATGGATGGCCTGCTGGATCTGGCGCGGCAGGGGATTGCCGAACTGGTGTCGCTGCAGCGCCGCGCTTTGGGGCTGAGCGCATGAACGAACGATCGATGCACGGCATGCTGGTCCTCGCCTCGAACAACGCCGGCAAACTGAAGGAATTTGCCCAGATGCTGGCGCCGGCCGGTTTCGAGGTGCGGCCGCAAGGCGATTTCGACGTGCCGGAGGCGGAAGAGCCGTATCCCACCTTCGTCGAAAACGCCCTGGCCAAGGCGCGCCATGCGTCGCAGCCTGCACCGGCCTGCCGGCATTGGCGGACGATTCCGGCGTGTGCGTGCGCGCCTTGCGCGGCGCGCCCGGCGTGCTGTCGGCGCGCTATGCGGGCGAGCCGAAATCGGACGCCGCCAACAACCGCAAGCTGGTCGCCGACCTGGCGGCGCATACCGACAAGACGGCTTATTATTATTGGTGCTGGTGCTGGTGCGCCACGCCGACGATCCGCAGCCGATCATCGCCGAAGGACGCTGGGACGGCGAAATCATTGCCACCCCGCGCGGCGGCAACGGCTTCGGCTACGATCCCTATTTCTGGCTGCCCGATCTGCAAAAGACCGCCGCCGAACTGACCCCTGAGGAAAAAAACCGGTACTCGCATCGCGCCCAGGCCTTGCGCATCCTGGTTGAAAAGCTACGATGATCCCGATCAAACCGCACCGCATCGACGCCGCCGGCGCCGACGCGGTGGCAAGCGCCGCGGCGGCGGCGACTGCATTTCTGAAGCCGGGCGTGATCCACCTCGGCGCCTTGCCGCCGCTGTCGTTGTACATCCATTTTCCGTGGTGCGTGCAACAAATGCCCGTACTGCGATTTCAACTCGCACGAAGTGAAGGGCAGTTTTCCCGGAAGAGGAATATCTGGCGGCGTTGCGCACCGACCTGGAGAGCGCGCTGCCGCTGATCTGGGGCCGCAAGATCTACACGGTCTTCATCGGCGGCGGCACGCCCAGCCTGATGTCGGCGGCCGGGCTGGACCGCCTGCTGTCCGACGTGCGCACGCTGCTGCCGCTGGACGGCGCGGCCGAGATCACGATGGAGGCCAATCCCGGCACCTTCGAGGCCGAGAAATTCAAGCGCGTATCGCGCGAGCGGCATCAACCGCCTGTCGATCGGCATCCAGAGCTTCAATGCGCGCCATCTGCAGGCGCTGGGCCGGATCCATGACGGCGACGAAGCGCGCCGCGCGGTCGAGATCGCGCAGGCGAATTTCGACAACTTCAATCTCGACCTGATGTATGCGCTTGCCGTCGCAGACACTGGAGGAGGCGCGCCAGGACGTGGCGACCGCGATCGGCTTCGCGCCGCCGCACCTGTCGCTGTACCACCTGACGCTGGAGCCGAACACCTATTTCGCCAAGTATCCGCCGGCGGTGCCCGACGACGATGCCAGCGCCGACATGCAGGACATGATCGACGAGCAAACCGCGGCCGCCGGCTATCTGCATTACGAAGTGTCGGCGTATGCGCAAGCCGGGCGGCAGGCGCGGCACAACCTGAATTACTGGCAGTTCGGCGACTATCTCGGGATCGGCGCCGGCGCCCATTCCAAGATTTCGTTCCCGCATCGGGTGGTGCGGCAGATGCGCTACAAGCAGCCCAAATCCTATCTGGAGCAGGTACGCGCCGGCACTCAGGTCCAGGAGCAGGCCGAAATCGGCCGCGACGACCTCGGCTTCGAGTTCATGCTGAACGCATTGCGCTTGAACGGCGGCTTCGACGCCAACCTGTTTGCCGAGCGCACCGGCATCGCCATCAGCGCGATCGAAAAGCCGCTCGATCAGGCGGAAGCCAAGGGCTTGCTGTGGCGCGACCATAAGATCATCCGACCGACCGAGCTGGGGCAGGCGATTCTTGAATGACCTGCAGCAAATGTTCCTGCGCGCTTAAATAATTGGCGAGAGGAGGCTTTAAGCGGCGGGCGGTTGGGTATAATTTCGCCTGCGGCAAATCCTGAAGCGATTCAAGAAATTCCCCAACCGCAGTATCCGTATCGATCTCCGCAAGGAGGTGTGGCCGAGTGGTTTAAGGCACTGGTCTTGAAAACCAGCGAGGGTTCAAATCCTCCGTGAGTTCGAATCTCACCGCCTCCGCCAGAATATCCCTTGAGTTTTCCGGTTCAGGAGCAGCAGGCGCTGTTCACGCCATGGCGAACGCCGGATCGGCTTCGCCGCTCACCAAGCCGCGACCAGAGGCCTTGGCCTGGGACAGGGCGGTGCCGGCGCGCAATAACAATTCCTCGAATGATTCGGATGCTTTCAGCGTCGCCAATCCCATGCGCACCGAATATGGCGCGCCGGCAGTGACAGTGGAGGCGAGCTGCTTTTGCAGGCGCTGCGCCACTATATTGCCTCCCTGATGATTGGCTTCCGGCAATAGGATCGCGAATTCGTTGTCGCCGATGCGGCCCAGACAATCGGTGTCGCGCAGCGCCGCTTCGCCCTTGCGCACGATATCCACCAGCGCCTGGTCGCCGGCGGCGTGGCCGAAGCGGTCGTTGATTTCCCTGAAATGATTGACGTCAAGCCGCAGCAGCGTCAGGTTTTTACCGGTGCGCCGCGCGCGCGCCAGTTCCTGCTGGGCTCGCTCGAAGAATGCGCGCCGCGACCATGCGCCGGTAAGCAAGTCGCGATTGGCGGCGTGCTCGGCCTTTCGCATCATGGCGTCGTGCACCATCATGATTGCGCCCAGCGTCAGCACCGGCTGGACCAGCGTGCTGGCGGAAAGGAAGAACAGGTTCCAGGGGGAGGGCTGCAGCAGCGAGCTCGGTATGTCGGGGCCGATCAGGAAGATGACGCCGCGCGTCAGATGGCCGGTGGCGACCAGGGCGGCCATGAACCCGGTAAACAGATACGGATAGCTCAGGAGCGTGCCGTTGTTCGCCGTAAAAATCGTCAGCGCCACACCCAGGAAAATGATTCCCTGATAGACGGCCACGGTCAAGGTACGCAAGGCGAACGAGTCGATGATGTAATGGAATACGCCGATGGCGATCGTCACCAGAGCGACGCCGAGCGCCAGCAAGGAAAGCGGGGTCTTCAGCGAATAAAAGCGCCTGAATCCGAGCAGCAGGGCGGCGCCGACGGCGGCGTTGAAGGCATTCGTCAACTCGTAGGCAATCAAGGGCGGCAGGCTTTTGCCGAACGCATACAGCAGGAAGGCCACCACCGCCAGCGCATTGGCGACGACCCATTCCCTGACGCCGCCGATGCCGGTGCGCAATAACGACCAGAGCACCATCAACATGATGATGCACAGGAAGGCCCCGATGACTAGAATGGTGAGCGTGCTGCTAAACATAGGCCGTGAGATGTCTGATGGACTGGCAACCGGGCTTCGGCAGGGCGCTGCGCTCGGAAGCCGCAGGAACCGGCGGCATTTTCGGGCAATAGCCGTATGCTGCGGTTTCGATCTTGTATTTTAAATTGTTTCCGTAGAGAAATGCTAAACGTTGTGGGGGAATGAGGAAAAAATTCACATTTCCCCGATTTGCCTGTGGAGTCGGAAAGGAACGCAATGAGAGGTGCCGGACTACCGATCGTGCTGATCGTTCTCGGCGGCGGCTGGCTGCTGAACAGCCTGCATTGGCTGCCGGACGTGCAGTGGCTGTGGATTTTCGGCCTTGCCGGCGCCGGCCTCGCGATTCTGTTGCTGGACGGCTTCACCAAATCCTCGGTGGTGAGCGGGCCGCTGCTGATCCTGGCCGGCTTGATGGCGTTTTTGCGCATGTACCACAATCTGGGCTGGCGCTTCATCATTCCCATCATGCTGATTTGCTGGGGCGTGACGATGCTGATCGCGCGTTCGCCTTCGATCCCGGCATCGCGCGGCCTGCAAGGGCGCACGGGTCGCCGGCAAGGGGAGAACTGAGATGCCCGACATGCTGTCGGCATCGGCGCTGGCGGCCGGCCTGTCGTGGGCCAGCGGCATCCGCCTGTACATGGCACTGTTCGTCGCCGGCTGGTTCGGCCGCATGGGCTGGATCGACTTGCCGCCGGCCTTGCACGTGCTGCAATCGCCTTGGGTGATCGGCGTCACCGCCGCGCTGGCGACGATCGAATTCCTGGCCGACAAGGTTCCCGGCCTCGATTCGGTGTGGGACGTGGTCCATACCTTCATCCGCATTCCCGCCGGCGCCGTGCTGGCGGCCGCCGCGATGGGGCAGATGGCGCCCGAGTGGACCGCGGTGGCGGCGCTGCTGGGCGGCACGGTGGCGGCCGGCGCGCATGCCACCAAGACCGGCAGCCGGGCGCTGATCAACACCTCGCCGGAACCCCTCAGCAACTGGACCGCCTCGTTTTCCGAAGAGGCGGCGGTGCTGGGCGGCTTGTGGGCGGCGTTTTTCCATCCGTGGCTGTGGTTTGCGCTGCTGCTGCTGTTTTTCCTGCTGGCGCTGTGGCTGCTGCCGAAACTGTGGCGCGGCCTGCGCTGGTTTTTCCGAAAGCTGAGTTCCTGATGTTTCTGCAAGCTCTCCGCATGACTGCGGCGCGACTGGCGCGCCGGCGAACTGTGTTTCCTGCTGGTGGCACTGATGGTCGCGGTGGCGGCGCTGTCCTCGGTCGGCTTTTTCATCGACCGCCTGGGCGCCGGCCTGAATCGCGACGCCCACCAGTTGCTGGGCGCCGATCTGGTGATCAACGCCGACCAGCCGATCAACGACGGCTGGCGCGCCGAGGCCCAGCGGCGCGGCTTGCTGATGGCGGAAACGGTGGTGTTCCCGAGCATGGCGATCGGCGGCCAGGGCGACGCCGCCCGTTCGCGGCTGGCCTCGATCAAGGCGGTTTCGCCCGGCTATCCGCTGCGCGGCGCGCTCAAGGTGACCGAGCAAGCCGGCGGCAAGGAAGAAACCACGCACGACGTCCCGGCGCCCGGCACGGTCTGGGTCGACCCCGACGTCCTGGCGGCGCTCGACCTGCAGCCGGGCCAATCCTTGCAGCTGGGCGATATGAGCTTTCGCATCGCCAGGGTGATCGCCAACGAGCCGGATCGCGGCAGCGCCTTCGTCAACTTCGCGCCGCGCGTGATGCTGGCATTGTCCGATCTGGCGGCGACCGACCTGGTACAGGACGGCTCGCGCGTGACCTATCGGCTGCTGCTGGCCGGCCAGCCGGAGCAGGTGAAACCGTTCCAGCACTGGGTGGAAGCGCGGATCGAGAGCGACAACGTCCGCGGCGTGCGCATCGAATCGCTGGAAAACGGGCCGGCCGGAAATGCGCACCACGCTGGACCGCGCGCGATCAATTCCTGTCGCTGGTCGGGCTGCTGTCGGCGATGCTGTCGGCGGTGGCGGTGGCGATGGCGGCGCGCCGCTTCGTGCAGCGCCACCTGGACGCCTGCGCCATGCTGCGCTGCCTCGGCCTGACCCAGAACCAGGTCACGCGCATGTATCTGTATCGAATTCCTGATGGTCGGCCTGGTCGGCAGCGTGCTCGGCGTGCTGGTCGGCTTCGGCGCCCATTTCGTGCTGCTGGAACTGGCTCGGCAACCTGGTCGCGCACCGACCTGCCGCCGGCGACGCTGGCTGCCGGCGCTGCAGGGCGTGGCGATCGGCTTGCTGCTGCTGAGTCGGCTTCGCGCTGCCGCCGATCCTGCAGTTGCGCAACGTGCCGCACAACCGCGTGATCCGGCGCGAGCAGGAGGCGCCGCAAGCCGATGGTGCTGGCCACCTACGGTTTCGGCACCGCCGCCTTCTCGGCGCTGCTGCTGTGGCAGGCCGGCGATCCCAAGCTGGGCTTGCTGACCGTGGCCGGATTCCTCGGCGGCTTTGCGCTGTTCGCGCTGATCGGCTGGGCTGGCGCTGAAGTCGCTGCGGCCGCTTGCGCGGCGCTGTTCGATTCCACCCGGCCTGGCGCTTCGCGCTCACCGCGCTGCAGCGGCGGCCCGGCGCCACCGTGGTGCAGATCGTCGCGCTGGCGCTGGGCCTGATGGCGCTGCTGCTGTTGACCGTGGTGCGCGGCGACCTGATCGGCGCCTGGCGCGCTTCGACGCCGGCCGATGCGCCGAACCGCTTCGTCATCAATATCCAGCCCGAGCAGCGCGCGCGCGATCACCGAGCGCCTGACCGAGAACGGCATCGCCCACCCGCAGCTGTATCCGATGATCCGCGGCCGGCTGGTGCGCATCAACGACGCGCCGGTCACCGGCGACACCTTCCGCGACGAGCGCGCCCAGCGGCTGGTCAATCGCGAATTCAATCTGTCGACGATGCCCGAGGTGCCGCCGCAAAACACGATCGTCGCCGGCCACTGGTACCGCGACCAGATGCCGGAAGCCTCGGTCGAGCAGGGGCTGGCCAAGACCCTGAACCTGAAGCTGGGCGACCGCCTGCGCTTCGACATCGGCGGCCAGATGGTGGAAGCGCCGATCACCAGCCTGCGCAAGCTGGACTGGGGCTCGATGCGCGTCAATTTTTTCGTGATCATCAATCCGAAGGCGATGCGCGACATGCCGCAGACCTCGATCACCGCCTTCCATTTGCCGGCCGCCAAAAGCAATCTGGGCAACGTGCTGACGCGCGACTTCCCCAACCTGACGGTGGTCGATATCGGCAGCATCCTGAAGCAGTTGCAGAGCGTGCTGGACCAGGTCGTCGGCGCGGTCGAATTCCTGTTCCTGTTCACGCTGGCGTCCGGCGTGCTGGTGCTGTACGCGGCGCTGGTCGGCTCGCAGGATGAACGCATCCGCGAGGCCGGCCTGCTGCGCGCGCTCGGCGCCACGCGCCGCCAGCTGTCGCAGGCGCAGTGGATCGAGTTCGCGCTGATCGGCGCGCTGGCCGGGGTGCTCGCCGCCAGCGGCGCCGCCGCGCATCGGCTGGGCGCTGGCGGATTACGTGTTCAATTTCGAATGGACCTTCAGCCCGCTGGTGTGGCTGGCCGGCGGCGCAGCCGGCGTGCTCTGCACCTTCATCGGCGGCTGGCTCGGCTTGCGCAACGTGCTGCACCAGCCGCCCTTGCAAAGCTTGCGCGAAGCCTGACGTCGGCAAATATAAAGAGCAGGGAGTATGGTTAAATTTATGACAATATACGCCCGAGACAGGAGCCATCTTCAGGAGTATATGGATGGCCCGCACTATCGGACAGGGCGCGGGCAAGAGTGCCGATGCGCTATCATTGGCGCCATGCAAATCCAAGACTCCCCCACCCAAACCCTGTTTGACGTGATCGGCGGCGCCAGCGCGCCTGCGCGAACTGGTCGACCGCTTCTACGACCTGATGGACCTGGAGCCGGAATTCGCCGCGCATCCACGCCCTGCATCCGACCACGCTGCGACGGCTCGCGCGACAAGCTGTTCTGGTTCCTGTCCGGCTGGATGGGCGGCCCGGACCTGTTCGTCGAACGCTTCGGCCATCCGCGCCTGCGCGCGCGCCATCTGCCGTATGCCATCGGCATCGAGGAGCGCGACCAGTGGCTGCGCTGCATGGCGTGGGCGATGCAGGACATGCAGGCATCGACGAGGCCTTGCAGCAGCGCCTGATGGAATCCTTTTATCAAGACCGCCGACTGGATGCGCAACCAGGCCGGCTAGCCTGACGCGTCGTCGCTCCATCGCCGTCCTGCCATCGCGCTCGCCGCCACCGACCACCATGCCCGCCATCGAAACCATCGTCCTCCTGCTCGCCGTCCTCATCCTGGCGCTGCAAATCCTGCTCCTGCTGCGCGCCGGCGGCGCCAATGCGGCGCCCGACTTGCAGCAGTTGCAGGCGAATCTGCAGCGGCATCAGCAGGATGCCGGCGAGCGCGTCGAGCGCGAGCTGCGCGCGCAGGCGCAGGGCACGCGGCAGGAACTGAATGGAAACTTCGCGCAATTCCAGCAGACGCTGGCGGCCCAGCTGACCAGCGTCGCCACCCTGCAGAACAGCCAGATCGACGGCTTCGCCCAGCAGCTGGTGAAGCTCAACGAAACCAACACCCGCCAGCTCGACGGCATGCGGCAGGCGATCAACCTGCAGGCGCAGGCCGGCGCGCGAAGAGCAGGCGGCCTCGCTCAAGCGCTTCGGCGACACGCTTGCAGCAGACGCTGGGCGCGCTGACCGAATCGAATGCGCAGCGCATGGCCGAAGTGCGCGCCACGCTGGAAGCGAAGATCCGCGACCTGCAGCAGCGACAACGGCCTGCGCCTGGAAGAGATGCGCAAGACCGTCGACGAAAAGCTGCACGCGACGCTGGAGACAGCGCCTGGGCGAATCGTTCAAGCTGGTGTCCGACCGCCTCGACAAGGTGCACCAGGGCCTGGGCGAGATGCAGCAGCTGGCGATCGGCGTCGGCGACCTGAAGCGGGTGCTGACCAACGTGAAGACGCGCGGCACCTGGGGCGAGGTGCAGCTGGAAATGCTGCTGGAGCAGATGCTGACGGTCGACCAGTACGCGCAAGAACGTCGAAACCGTGCCCGGCAGCGGCGAGCGCGTCGAATTCGCCATCAAGCTGCCCGGCAACGGCGATGGCCGGCACGCCGGTGTGGATGCCGATCGACGCCAAGTTCCCGAAGGAGCAGTACGAGCGCCTGGTCGGAAGCCGCCGAGCGCGCCGACGCCGATGGCGTCGCCGTCGCCGGCGCGCGAACTGGAACGCGCGGTGCGGGTGGAGGCCAAGACGATCGCCGAAAAATACCTGTCGCCGCCGCTGACCACCGATTTCGCCATCCTGTTCCTGCCGACCGAAGGCCTGTACGCCGAAGTGATGCGCCGCCCCGGCCTGGCCGACGAACTGCAGCGCCTGCACCGCGTTTCGCATCGCCGGCCCGTCGACCCTGTCGGCGCTGCTGAACAGCCTGCAGATGGGCTTCCGCACGCTGGCGCTGGAAAAGCGTTCGTCCGAAGTGTGGCAGGTGCTGGGCGCGGTCAAGACCGAATTCGGCAAGTTCGGCGACGTGCTGGCGGCGACCAAGATGACGCTGGAGCGCGCCGCCAAGAATATCGAGAATGCGGAAATGCGCAGCCGCCAGATGTCGCGCAAGCTGAAATCGGTGGAGGCGCTGCCGGCGGAGACGGCGCAGAAATTGCTCGGGGCCGGGCCAGAGGTCGATGCCGATATGGCCAGTGACTCCGATTCCTGAGTCCGCAACGCATCCGGCCGCCGCCGGATCGCCATATGCAGTATGATGTGCCGTTGCCGGGCACTTTGCCCTTCTTCCGTCTGCTCCTCAATCCTCCGATTTTTCACCGTGCCGGTGTGCGCAGCTCGCGTTTCATACCGGCCGGCAAACTCCGAAGTTTGCCCTCATGCAATGAGGAGCGCGCTCACTTCCTTTACAGGTTGCTTAACCGTATCTGGCGGGCCACGCACGACGGCGGCGACACGCGCTCGTTCGCTGCGGACGAGCTTGTCTTCAACCGGGCACCGGTCAGCTGTTGGCATCGCTTTCAGCCGTCCGCCGATTGCTGCGGCAATCAGCGCCCGCTACATGGAAATGAATATGGCTAAAGAAGAATTGCTTGAAATGGACGGCAAGGTGGCGGAAGTCTTGCCGGATTCCCGCTTTCGCGTCGACCTCGACAATGGGCATCAGCTGATTGCCTATACCTCCGGCAAGATGCGCCAGCACCACATCCGTATCCTGGCCGGCGATAAGGTAACGCTTGAAATGTCTCCCTACGATCTGAGCAAGGGCCGCATCACCTTCCGTCATATCGAAAATCGCGGGCCGCGACCGACCGGCGCGCAACGCCGCCGTTAGGGCGCGGCAGGCGCCACGGCAAGAGGGCACCATGAAAATTGCCGGCGCTTGGCCGAATCGGATCCGTGATGCTGAGGTGGAATGGCTCGGATTCGGCTCACTACCTCCATGGGCATCGACTGTTTTTTGGGGCCGGCCCGGACGCGCTCCTATCCCGCATACCGGCGCCGGATCCTCCTCGTGATTTCCCTGATACCTGTCAATACCTCCCATCGCAACGCCACGATAATCAATATCGATCCATTCATTCTGTGGGACTGCCGGATGTTATTGCGCTGGCGATGGAAGAAACCATGCGCAGCCGTCGGCACCGATTTGATAGGTGAGCGACATGAAAATGCTGGTCCAGGTGAGAATTCCCCATGCGGGCTTCAATGAAGCGGTGAAGGATGGGAGTGTGGGGGAAACGGTCAAACGCATCCTCGAAGATACCAAGCCGGAGGCGGTTTACTTTACAGAGTACAACGGCGAGCGCGGAGCCGTCATGATCGTCGACCTGGCCGATGCATCGGAAATTCCGCGTTATGCGGAGCCCTGGTTTCTGTCTTTCGACGCCGACGTGGAATTCCACGTGGTCATGACACCGGAAGACCTCGGGCGAGCCGGCCTCGATGCACTTGGGAAGAAGTGGGCTTAGCCCTGCCTGACGGGGTTTGCAACGGCTGACCCAATCTTCGTCCTTGGGCGCTTGTCCCACGCATTTGCTACCTGCGGCTGAGGTGGCGGCCTGGATGCGCGGAGCGAGTCTGGCTGCAGGAAGTCCGAGCCGACCTCATTCCCCAAGGTGATCCCATGAACGCATCCAGCACTCCGGCGCCCGCCCCGGCGGACTTTACCGACCATACCGTCCGCGTCAATGACGTCAACCTACATTACCGCCTCGGCGGCCAGGGAAGTCCGGTCGTGTTGTTGCACGGCTATGCCGAGACCGGTCACATGTGGCATCCGGTGCAGGCCGATTTGGCGAAGAACCACACCGTCATTGTTCCCGATCTGCGCGGCGCCGGGGCTTCCGACAAGCCAGCGACCGGCTACGATAAAAAAACCTTGGCGCAAGACATGCATGCGCTGGTCAAGTCGCTGGGTTTCGACAAGGCCACTGTGGTCGGTCACGACATCGGCCTGATGGTGGCGTATGCCTATGCCGCCCAGTATCCCGATGAGACTGAGCGCGTGGTGTTGATGGACGCTTTCCTGCCGGGTATCGGCAACTGGAAAGACATGTGGCTGATGCGCGACCTGTGGCATTTCCATTTTTACGGCGAGGTGCCGCTGGCACTGGTCGCTGGCCGCGAACGGATCTACTTCGAGCATTTCTGGAATGATTTCGCGGCCGATCCCCATCACTCTGTTCCCGAGACAGACCGTCAAATCTACGCCGCAGCCTATGCGCAACCAGGCGCCATGCGCGCCGGCTTCGAGTATTTTCGCAACTTTGAACGCGATGCCGAGGATTTCCAGCAACTGGCACGGACCAAATTGACCATGCCGGTGCGGGTAATCTCCGGCGAAAAATCCGGCGGCGACTTCCTCATTGAACAGGTGAAGCTGGTCGCGGACGATGTGCAGGGCAAGGTCATTCCGGGCGCCGGCCACTGGCTGCTGGAAGAGGCGCCGGAGCAGGTCATCCCTGTTCTGATCGACTTCGTGGAATGAGGCCCCGAGGCAGGAGTGTCTTGGCCTGCGCAGCTCGAATCGGCTCCCGCTACGTTGCTCCTGTGGGTCGGGCCGGCACGAAGCGTTGGACGAAGGTCAGCGCGGTGTGGGCGACTTCGCGCCAGCCGCTGTCGATCGTCAGCGCATGGCCCCGGTTGGGAATCTCCATGATCTCCGTCACGCCGCCGTTGCGTTGCTGGCGCTTGAAGGAGGAGGCGTTGGCGATTGCCCAGGGGACCGTGTTGTCCTTTTCTCCTGAAATGATCAGGAGCGGCCCGCGCTCCGGGTTCTCGGTGTCGACCTTGGCCTCGGTCCATGGATTGAAGTTGGCCGACGCCGCCTGGAACAGCGGTGCGCCCGAGGCCGGTACGGCGAAGCTCTGGTAAAGCTCCTTGGCCTCTTCTTCGCTGACGGCGTTGGCGAAACCGAAGCGGAATTGTTCGAACGTGAGCGGGATCGCGCGGTTGCGGTTGGCCGGATTGCCCAGCACCGGCCACGCCGATTTGAGCGCTGAAATCGGCAGCGGCAGCACGCCGCGGAAGGGTGCCGGGTCGATCGCCACCGTGGCCGAGGCCAGTCCGCGTCCGGCAAGAATCTGCACCAGCAGGCCGCCGAACGAATGGCCGATGAGGATCGGTTTTCTTTGCAGCTTGCGGATGATCTCCTCGAAGTGATCCGCAACCTGGCCGACCGTCTTGTGTGCGAAGACCTCGGGTTTGGCGTTGGCCTCGACGACAGTCTCGGGGTCGTCCGGCCAGCCTGGCGTCAGCGCGGCATAGCCGGCCTCTTCGAATACTGTAGCCCAGCGGTCCCAGCTGCTCGGCAGCAACCAGAGGCCGTGGACGAACACGACCGGATGCCGCCCGGTCGCATTCGCAAGCTCGACCTGCTGCGCTTCGTGCCCGGTGATCGTTGCCGAATCGGGCGGCAGGACCTTGGATGACGCAGCAGTCATGATCGTCTTCCTCCCGGCCGCATCGGCGCCACGCTAGGTGAGTGGGGGGCCAGGCTTGAGTTGTTTATGGATTACGTTTGTTCCCGCCGAAAGCAATCGTTTCCCACAGGTATGCTCGGGAGCTCATTACGCGCAATCGTCTTGACCGCTACGGCGCTCATGGCAACGGCTGGTACGGGCGCATCCGTGCCGGGATTGTTGCTTAATTTGAATCGAACAGCACCATTGGCGCTTGATTCCGCTCAAGTTTTGGCGGACGGAATGCACGGTCCAGTGCCTTCTGTTTCAGGCAAGGCCCTCGAATATCGCCACTTCCACCATCTGGCCTGCCGCCACATCGCCTTGCTCATGCCCGAGTACGATCATGCAGTTGGCTTCCGACATCGAGCGCAGCACGCCGGAACCCTGGCTGCCGGTCACGCGCACCTGCTGCTCGCCGTTGGCGTCGCGCGACAGGATGCCGCGCTGGTATTCGGTGCGGCCGGCGCGCTTCTTGATCGCACCGGCGGATTTGACGCTGAGCAGCGGCAGCGGCGCGGCTTGCGCGCCCATCATGTGCAGCAGCGCCTCGCGCGCGAAGAAATAGAAGGTGACCATCACCGCCACCGGGTTGCCGGGCAGGCCGAACAGGTAGGCGCTCTTGCCGTTCGACGTGATCCTGCCGAAGGCCATCGGCCGCCCCGGGCGCATGCCGATGGTCCAGAAGGCGACGTCGCCCAGCTGCGCCATCATCTGCTTGGTGTAGTCGGCGGCGCCGACCGAGACGCCGCCCGAGGTGATGATGGCGTCGGCGTTTTCGCAGGCGCTGCGGAATGCGGCTTCCAGCGCCGCCGGCTCGTCCCTGACCACGCCCATGTCGACGATGTCGCAGCCGAGCCGGGTCAGCATGCCGTACAGCGTGTAGCGGTTGGAGTCGTAGACGCAGCCGGCGTCGAGCGGCTCGCCGACCGAGCGCAGTTCGTCGCCGGTGGAAAAGAAGGCGACGCGCAGGCGGCGCTGCACCGGGACTTCGGCAAAGCCGAGCGACGCCAGCAGGCCAAGGTCGGCCGGGCGCAGGATTTTCCCCGCTGCCAGCGCCGCCTTGCCGGCGGCCAGGTCCTCGCCCGCGAAGCGGCGGTTGTCGCCGGTTTTGACGGTATTGGGCGGGATGGTGACGGCGCTGTCGGAGGCGTCCCTGGTGAATTCCTGCGGCACCACGGTATCGCAGCCGGCCGGCATCACGCGCGCCGGTCATGATGCGCAAGGCTTCGCCGCGGCCCACCGCGCCGTCGAAGGCGCGCCCGGCGAAAGCGGTGCCGACTACCTTCAGCGTGGTCGGTGCGTCCGCCGCCAGATCGGCGCCGCGCAGGGCATAGCCGTCCATCGCCGAATTGTCGTGCGCCGGCACGTTGATGGGGGAGATGATGTCGTCGGCCAGCACGCGGTCCAGCGCGCTGCGGATGGCCACTTTTTCGACGGCGCGTATCGGCTGGATGAACTGGCGGATGATGCGTCTGGGCGTCGGCCACCGGCAGCGCATTCGGGTCGTAACGCGACAGGCAGCCGGCGATGGCGGCAAGAGAGCGGTCATGCATGCGGGCTTGATCGGTCATGGCGATTTAGTCGGTTTCGAACTGGCGCAATTCTTCCACGGTATTGATGTTGCGGAACGCCGCTTCGTCCGGGAAGTGCACTTCGACCACGTTGAGCGAGGCGTACCAGGCGTCGATCTTGCGGCCGCCGTCCTGCAGGAACGCGGTCAGGTGCGGCAGCAGGCTGCTCTTCATCAGGCAGAACACCGGCTGCGTGCGGCGCTCGGCGCCTTCGCCGGTGACGGCGACCGCCAGATCGGCTTCCCATTCGTTCAGCTCCGCATAGAGCCGCGCCACCAGGTCGGTCGGCAGGAACGGCGAATCGCAGGGCGCGGTCACCAGGTATGGCGTCTCGCAATGCGCCAGCCCGGTTTGCAGGCCGGCCAGCGGCCCGGCGAAATCCGGGATCTGGTCGGGCCAGACCGGCACGCCGAAACCTTCGTAGGGGCCGATATTCTGGTTGGCATTGATCAGGAGCGGCCCGACCTGCGGCGCCAGCCGCAGCATCACGTGCATCGCCATCGGCGCGCCGCGAAACATCTGCAAGCCCTTGTCGACATTGCCCATGCGGGAGCCGCGCCCGCCGGCCAGGATCAGGCCGGTGATTTGAGTGGTATCCATGATTCGATGAGCTAATTCCAGGTTAAAAATCAAGGCATGCGCGAGCGGCGCCTGAATTGGTCAAAAGCGCTCCGGAGGGAGGTGCAAGCGCTGGCCAGTCAATATACTCCCCGCAGAGTACGCCTATCTCGGGCGTGAAATGGCGATTTTTATAACATACTCCTCGCTTTGTGCGTGCGCTCACATGAGCCGCATGCACTCAGCCGCCGATATACGACATTTCGATTTTCTTCAACTCCGCCGTCGGCAGCCCCGCCGCGCGCAGCTCGGAATAGCGGTCGCGGCGCGCGCGCCACAGCTGTCCGATCACGCTGGAGATCTCGGCGTCGCTGCGGCCGCCGCGCAGCAAGGCGCGCAGGTCGTGGCCGCTGGTGGCGAACAGGCAGGTGTAGAGCTTGCCTTCGGTGGACAAACGGGCGCGCGAACAGTCGCGGCAAAAGGCCTTGGTGACGCTGGAGATCAGGCCGATTTCGCCGCCGCCGTCGCGGTAGCGCCAGCGCTCGGCGGTCTCGCCGGGATAATTGGAGGGCACGCGTTCGAGCGGCAGCTCGGCGTCGATGCGGCGCGCCACCTCGGCCGAGGGCACCACCTCGTCCATCTTCCAGCCGTTGGAGGCGCCGACGTCCATGTATTCGATGAAGCGCAGGATGAACGGCGAGCCCTTGAAGTGGCGCGCCATCGGCACGATCTCGTGGTCGTTCATGCCGCGCTTGACCACCATGTTGATCTTGATCGGCCCCAGTCCTACCGCGTGCGCGACCTCGAGGCCGTGCAATACCTCGGAGACCGGGAAATCGACGTCGTTCATGCGCTTGAACATGGCATCGTCGAGCGAATCGACCGATACCGTGACGCGCTTCAGGCCGGCATCCTTCAGCGCCTGCGCCTTCTGCGCCAGCAGCGAGCCGTTGGTGGTCAGCGTCAGGTCGAGCGCGCGGCCGTCCGGCGTCCGCAATGCGCCGAGCTGGGCGATCAGCGTCTCGACGTGCTTGCGCAGCAGCGGTTCGCCGCCGGTCAGGCGAATCTTTTCGACGCCGTGCGCCACGAACAGGGCGGCGATGCGGGTGATTTCCTCGAACGACAGCAGCGATGACTGGGGCAGGAACGCATAGTCGCTGCCGAACACTTCTTTCGGCATGCAGTAGACGCAGCGGAAATTGCAGCGGTCCGTCACCGAGATGCGCAAATCGTGCAGCGGGCGCTGCAAGGCGTCGGTGACGAGGCCGGTCGGGGCTTCCAACAGGCTGGGAACGGGCGGGATCTCGTTGGCGTAACGCTGGTCCGCCAGAGGGATGACTTTGTCTACCATGATTGTTCTGTGGCTCCGTACAAACAGGCGCTTTTCGCCGTATCGTGCGCTGTCGATTTCATCTTCACAAGATACCACGAGGACGGCCAGCGTACCGGCCCTGGATACAAGCCGGCACCGGCATGGCCGAACCGAGGGGCCGGCGCTTGGCCGGCTCCTCCGCAGTGCCCGACAGGCGGCAAAAAAGGGAGCCAAGGCTCCCCTTTTTGCTGCGTTGACAAGGTGCCTGCCGCGAATCGCGTTGCGGCAGGCCGTTGCATCAGTGGTGCGTTTCCACCTGGACCAGCGGCTCGGTCGAGACCGGCGGCAACGGCTTGCGTTCGCGCGGGACGCGCGGCGCGGCCACGACGCGGCTTGCCGCTTCCTGCGCGGCCCGCAGCTTCTCGGGGTCGGTAGCAGCCAGCGTCAGGCCGGCACCGGCCAGCATGCTGCGCAAATCGTCGCTTGAGGCGGTTGCCGGCGCCGGATGCGCAACCGTGGCGGCGGCTACGACGGGAGCAGGAGCAGGAGCAGGAGCAGGAGCAGGAGCTGACGGAGCCGGAACCGGAGCCGGAGCCGGAGCCGGAGCTTCCGCCATGGCGGCCGCCGGTTCTTCCGCTGCAACACTTTCCGTGGCGGCCGCGACGGCGGCGATCTCGCTGGCCGGTTCGCTTTCCGGCAGCAGCGAAATCTGCTGCGCGGCCTGCGGTGCGGCGATGGCGGCGCTGAGGGCGGTATTTTCCGCAGCGGATTCGACTGCCGGCTCGGATGCTGGTTCAGCTACTGGTTCGGCAATCGCGTCGGTGGCGACGGCAGTCGCCGGTTCCGGCTCGCCGGCCGGGATGGCGGCATCTTGCACCACCTGGTCGGTCGTTACCTCGGGTGCCAATTGCGGCACGGCAGGGGCAACGGCCTCCGGTTCGGCTTGCGCCATCGCAGCGTCCGCTACCGGAACGAAGGCGGCTTCCGTGCTGCCGGTTTCGAGGCTCTCGCCATTTTCGCGATCGCGCCGGTTGCGGTTGCGGCCGCCACGGCGGCGGCGGCGGCGCGGCTCATCGCCATGCTCGTCGTTCTCGGCATGCGCGCCTTCGGCCAGCGGCAGCGCCTGTCCTTCGGCCAATGCCGGCGCGCTCAGCGGCGCGGCTGCAGCCTCGCTGCCGATCGCGGCGGCCGCTGTGGCGGCAACCAGCGGTTGCTCGACCTTGGCTTCCTCGGTTTCCTTGCGTTCGTCGCGCGTGCGCTGCTGGCGTTCGCCGCTGCGTGCGCGTGCGCCGTCGCCGGCCTCGCGCGGTTCACGGGCCTCGCGCGGTTCACGCGGCGGGCGTGGCGGACGGGCGGCTTTGGCCGGCGCGGCTTCTACAGCAGGCGTCGCTTTTGCGGCCTCGGCCGGCATTTCGCCCAGACGTGCGGCATCGCGCTCCTCGCCACGCTCACGGTTGCCGTTGCGGCCGCCGCGGGTGCGGCCGCGCGGATTGCGGCCATTGCTGCGCTCGCGGCCGGCTGCCGGCTTGGTTTCGGTAACGGGTGCCGCCGGAGCCACCACGGGGACGACCGGTTTGGGGCGGAACAGATTGAGGAGACGGCTGAAAAATCCTTCTTCGACCGGCGTCACCAGTACCGGCGTCGGCGTTGGCCGTGCATCGGCCGGTTTGCGCTCGACGACCGGCGCCGGCTGCGTCGGGAGTGATGCCCTTGACCACCGCTTCCTGGCGCGGCCGGGCTTCTTCCTTCTGGCGCTTGTCGTAGCTGATGTCGGTGTCGGCTTTTTCGGCCATCGCGTAGCTGGCTTGCGTATCTTCGAGACGCGGATCGTCGTGCTTGATGCGTTCGAGCTTGTAATGCGGGGTTTCCAGGTGCTTGTTCGGGATCAGGATCACGGTCGACCCGATGGCGGGTTTCGATCTTCAGAATCTCGCCGCGCTTTTCGTTCAGCAGGAAAGCGGCGACGTCGACCGGCACCTGCACGTGGATCGCGGCCGAGTTTTCCTTCATCGCCTCTTCCTGGATGATGCGCAGGACCTGCAGGGCCGACGATTCGGTGTCGCGGATATGGCCGGTGCCGTTGCAGCGCGGGCAGGTCACGTGGCTGCCTTCCGACAGCGAGGGACGCAGGCGCTGGCGCGACAGTTCCATCAGGCCGAAGCGCGAAATCTTGCCCATCTGCACGCGGGCGCGGTCGTAGTGCAGCGCATCCTTCAGGCGGGTTTCGACTTCGCGCTGGTTCTTGGCAGTTTTCCATGTCGATGAAGTCGATCACGATCAGGCCGCCCAGGTCGCGCAGGCGCAGCTGGCGCGCCACTTCTTCGGCCGCTTCGCAGGTTGGTGTTGAAGGCCGTGGTTTCGATGTCGCTGCCGCGCGTGGCGCGCGCCGAGTTGACGTCGACCGATACCAGCGCCTCGGTGTGGTCGATGACGATCGCGCCGCCGGATGGCAGCGGCACGGTGCGCGAGTAGGCGGTTTCGATCTGGTGTTCGATCTGGAAGCGCGAGAACAGCGGCACGTCGTCGCGGTAGCGCTTGACGCGGTGCACCATGTCGGGCATCACGTGGCTCATGAACTGCTGGGCCTGCTCGTAGATGTCGTCGGTGTCGATCAGGATTTCGCCGATGTCCGGCTGGAAATAATCGCGGATGGCGCGGATCACCAGCGAGGATTCCTGGTAGATCAGGAAGGCGCCCGGCGCCGACTGGCCGGCGCCTTCGATCGCGCGCCACAGTTGCATCAGGTAGTTCAAGTCCCACTGCAGCTCGTCGACGTTGCGGCCGATGCCGGCGGTGCGGGCGATCACCGACATGCCGGCGGCAGGTCGAGCTTGTCCATGGTTTCGCGCAGTTCCTGGCGATCTTCGCCTTCGACCCGGCGCGATACGCCGCCGCCGCGCGGATTGTTCGGCATCAGGACCAGGTAGCGGCCGGCCAGCGAGATGAAGGAGGTCAGGGCCGCGCCCTTGTTGCCGCGCTCTTCCTTTTCGACCTGGACCATGATTTCCTGGCCTTCGCGCAAGCGCTTCCTTGATGGAAGCGTTGCGCACGTCGACGCCTTCCTTGAAGTAGGTGCGTGCGACTTCCTTGAACGGCAGAAAACCGTGACGCTCTTCGCCGTAATTGACGAAGCAGGCTTCCAGCGACGGCTCGATGCGGGTGATGACGCCTTTGTAGATATTGGACTTGCGCTGTTCGCGTCCGGTGGTTTCGATATCGATGTCGATCAGCTTTTGACCATCGACGATGGCAACGCGCAATTCTTCTTGCTGCGTCGCATTGAACAACATGCGTTTCATTTTTCACTCCGTGACCCGCAGGCCGTCTTTAGTGCCGCCTAATGGGAAGCGGCGGCAAAAGTACAGGGGATGTACGCGCGGAAGGAGTGTTTGGGAGAGAAGTGCCTGGGCATGTGGCGTTGCAGCATGAATACGCTACGTCACAATGGGGCGCGGATGATGTCGATCGAGATGCCGGGTGCCCGCCCGGCCGCGCCGTGCGCGCCGGAAATCTCGGGCGCGGGCAGAGCGGTCGCAAGTTGCGGGCAACATGGTTGAGCCAAACAAGACATAGGGTTCAGCAGAATCGGCAAAAGAGGTCGACAACATCAACCGGCAAGCCCGAATCTCATACGGCGAGCTTGCCGAACTTATCCTTAAAATCCAAACATTCCGGTCCAACATCCGTGCGCGTATCCGATGACAACAGCGGTGCAACCTTGATTCGCGCAGGGATGGTGCATACACATCTTTTCCCATCGAATTTGCAAATTGGCGAGGCCGATGGAGACGCCCCTGTGTAGAATGTGCTTTTTATTCTTACACCAACCGCAGTTCTGTAACCGCGCTGAAACAATTATATATTCAAAATGAAGGACTTAGCGAGATTTTCTGGGAAAGAGGCTGAAACGCTGCCTGCATCCCGGCCGTCAGGCGTCCCGCTTGAAGTCCAGCACCTCCTGATTTCCGAGGAAGAAGCCGGTCAGCGCATCGATAATTTTCTGCTGCGCATTTGCAAAGGCGTGCCGAAAAGCCATATTTACCGCGTCCTGCGTTCCGGCGAGGTGCGCGTCAACAAGGGCCGCATCGACCAGACTTACCGCTTGCAAAAAGACGACGTGGTGCGTATTCCGCCGCTGCGCTTTGCCGCGCAGCCGGAGCGGCACGTGCCAGGCGCCGAGTTCGAGATCCTGCTCGAGGATGCACATTTGCTGGTGATCGACAAGCCGGCCGGGGTGGCGGTGCATGGCGGTTCCGGCGTCAGCTACGGCGTGATCGAACAATTGCGGGCGGCGCGGCCGGAGGCAAAATTCCTGGAACTGGTGCATCGCCTGGACCGCGACACCTCGGGCATATTGCTGCTGGCCAAAAAACGTTCGGCGCTGACGCAGCTGCATGAGCAGATGCGCGACGGCGGAGTCGACAAGCGCTATCTGGCCCTGGTCCACGGCGACTGGAAAAACGCCAAGCAGCATGTCCAGCTGCCGCTATTCAAGTACACCACCGCCGGACGGCGAGCGGCGCGTGCGCGTGCAGGCGGATGGCTTGGATTCGCACACGGTCTTTAACCTGCTGCGATAAATATGGCGATTTCACTTTGCTGGAAGCGGAGTTGAAGACCGGGCGCACGCATCAGATCCGCGTGCATCTGGCGTCCAGCGGGTTTGCGATCGTCGGCGACGACAAATACGGCGATTTCGCGCTGAATCGCTCTTTGCAGAAGGCGGCGGGGGCGCGCATCGCCTTCAAGCGGATGTTCTTGCATGCGCATCAGATCACGCTCCAGCATCCGGACTCGGGAAAATCTGTCACACTGAATGCTCCGCTGCCGGCAGAATGCGAGCGTTTTTTAAGCAGCCTGAAAGAGGTATCGGCGCCGGCCCATTAAGATGCTGGCCGGGCGATTACGGAGCGATAACGGGCAACGAAAAGAAGGGGAAGGCAGCTTGAACTGCCGAAAACATGGCAAAAAAGCAATTTGATCTGATCGTGTTCGATTGGGATGGTACCTTGATGGACAGTACCGCGACGATCGTCAAATGTATTCAGGCCGCGGCGCAAGGATCTTGGCTTGCCAGTGCCCGACGAGCGCGCCGCCTCGCATGTGATCGGCCTCGGGCTTGCAGGAAGCGCTGCAGGTGGCGGTGCCCGAACTGGAAGCCGAAGCATTATCCGCGCATGGTGGAGCGCTACCGCTACCATTATCTGACGCAGGATCAGGAGCTGACGCTGTTCGCCGGCGTCGGCCGAAATGTTGGCGGAGCTGTCGCAGGAGGGCTATTTTCTCGCCGTCGCCACCGGCAAGAGCCGGGTCGGCCTGAACCGTGCCTTGAATGCGGCCAAGTTGCTGTCGCTGTTCGATGCCACGCGCTGCGCCGACGAGACGTTTTCCAAGCCGCATCCGGCGATGTTGCAGGAACTGACACGCGAACTGGGACAGGACATGAAGCGCACCGTGATGATCGGCGACACGACGCACGACCTGCAAATGGCGGTCAATGCCGGCGCCGCCGGCATCGCGGTGCATTATGGCGCGCATCCCGCGCACGAACTGGCGGCCTTGAATCCGCTGTATGCGGCCAACTCGGTCGCGAGCTGCACGGCTGGCTGATCGAGAACGCCTGAGGCCGATGACTGAAACGATGATCCCGATCTGTGCGTCGAACGCGGTAGCGGAGCGCGGCAAGGGCGTGCGCTTTCCCGTAACCGCCGGCGGCGAGGCGCGCACCGGATTCGTGGTGCGCTACCACGGCCAGGTGCACGCCTATCTGAACCGTTGTGCCCATGTGCCGATCGAACTGGACTGGGCCGAAGGCGAATTTTTCGAATCGAGCGGCATCTATCTGATGTGCTCGACGCATGGCGCCATCTACTCTCCGGACACCGGCGCCTGTGTCGGCGGTCCCTGTCGCGGCGGACGGCTGCGTGCCGATTACGGTGCTGGAACAGGACAGCCAGATTTACTGGCAGCCGGATGAATATGTACGACCCGCGATGGCATAAGCCGTGGCGGAACAAGACGGGCGACGATGATGAGCAATAACGAATTTGAAAACACTTCCCCCCGATCGCGCGAAGAGTTGCGCCCGGCTGCGGCTTCCCCGAGCGGATGGGAGCGTGAGGTGCTGGAAAAGCTTGCCTTCGCCGCATTGCGGGAGCAGCGTGCGCGCCGCCGCTGGGGCATTTTCTTGAAATTGCTGACCCTGGCGGTCATCGTATTAGGGCTTTGGCTGGCGTTCGGCCTGGGGAGCGTCGACGTTGAAAACGTCGGACGGCATACGGCGCTGATCGACATCGACGGCACGATCGAGGCGGACGGCAAGACCTCGGCCGAGTCGATCATCCCTGCGCTCAACAAGGCGTACTCGAATAGCGGCTCGGTCGGCGTCGTGATGCGGATCAACAGCCCGGGCGGCAGCCCGGTGCAGGCCGGCATGATCAATGACGAAATCGGACGTCTGCGCCAGGAGTTATCCGCAAAAGCCGCTGTACGTGGTGGTGGACGAAATGTGCGCCTCGGGCGGCTACTATATCGCCGCTGCGGCCGACAAGATCTATGTCAACAAGGCCAGTATCGTCGGCTCGATCGGCGTGCTGATGGATGGCTTCGGCTTCACCGGCCTGATGGAAAAGCTCGGTGTCGAACGGCGCTTGCTGACGGCGGGCGAAAACAAGGGATTCCTCGACCCGTTCAGCCGCGATGAGCGTCTCAGCAGAAGGATTACGCGCTGCAGATGCTGAATGAAATCCACCAGCAGTTCATCGAGGTGGTGCGCAAAGGACGCGGCAAACGGCTGAAGGAAACGCCGGAAATATTTTCAGGCCTGTTCTGGACCGGCGCCAAGGCGGTTGATCTGGGTCTGGCGGACGGCTTCGGCAGCGTCGACTCGGTGGCGCGCGACGTGCTCAAGGCCGAAGACATCGTTGATTACACGCAGCGCGAAGGCTTGCCGGAGCGGGTGCTCAAGAAATTTGGCGCAGCCGTTGGCGGCGCCGCCATGCGCAGCTTGGCGACCATGAGCAACAGTCCGGTGTTGCGCTGATCGGCAATTGACGACTTGCCCTTGCAACTTCCCGATCCTGTCATATAGTGAAAGCATGGGAGCCGCACGGAGGGAAAAGATTATCGGAAACATAACTACTCATCCTGCCGACATCGAATGCGTCCAATTGTGCGTTACGGGCTAACCACCTGGCTTTGGACGCAAGCATCTACCGCATAGTGAATGCGGATTCGAAGGTATCCCGTACCTTCACTCTTTTGGCAATTGCAACAGACAAAACGACGGCGCAATACCGTCGTTTTGTTTTGGTCGGTCCGCTTATGCGGCCAGCATGAGAAATACCGTGGGTTTCTTGTGAATGTCGGGACCGCGGCCCGAAGCGAGGTCGCTTTTCCATTTTGCCGCGGTTTGGGTTCTGACCGATTCCGATCCCAGCGTCAGATCGGTCGCGGTGCAGAGCAGGGTCTGGGGATGGCAAGTTGCAGCGAATGCCTCGAGCAGGGCATTGTTGCGATAGGGCGTTTCTATGAAAAGCTGGGTTTGCATGTGCTGTCGCGAATGTTCTTCCAGCGCTCTGATGCGCTTGATGCGCAATGCCGGATCGGTCGGCAGGTAGCCATTGAACGCAAAACTCTGGCCGTTCAGGCCGCTGGCCATCACGGCCAGCAATAGGGAAGACGGGCCGACCAGCGGCCGGACCTGGACGTCATGAGCATGCGCCAGCCGGACCAGGTTGGCGCCGGGATCGGCGACCGCCGGGACGCCGGCTTCCGAAATCAGGCCGGCATCGCGGCCCCCCAGCAGGGGCTCCAGCAATGCCGGCAGCGCGGCCGGCATCGGTATTGACATTCAGTTCGGCAATTTCGATTTCCTGCAAGGGGCTGCGCAGCGGATGCTGCAGGGCGAGCAATTTGAGAAAAGCGCGCGTCGTCTTGGCATTTTCCGCGATGAAATAATCGATGCCACGCGTGATCGTCTGGACTTCGGCGGGAATCAGCATGCCCAGCGGGTCGGACGCCAGCGGATCGGGCTGGCCAAGCGTATTCGGGATCAGATAAAGAATGCCAGCCATGAGAGTAGCTACACGAATAAATATACTGGGGCCTGTATTATTTTTCTCGTCCGTATAATATGCGGGAGCGGCATAAAAAACAACATACTCCCACTTATTATTATCGGATAAAAAATCTCAGGCCGGCGCGCCGCAACATCGCGGTCAGGGCGATCAGCGGCAAGCCGGTCAGTGCGGTCGGATCGTCGCTCTCGATTTTTTCGATCAAGGCAATGCCGAGGCCTTCATTCTTGGCGCTGCCGGCGCAATCGTAAGGCTGTTCGATGCGCAGATAGGCATCCAGTTCATGGTCCGGCAGGTCGCGAAATGTCACGAAGCTCTGGATGTCGGCCATTTGCATTTCCCCTGCCGGCGCCTCGGCACGCCGATCCAGAAGGCATAGCGCCGTATGGAAGGTCACACGCCGGCCGCGCAACTGTTGCAATTGCCGTAGCGCGTTGGCGTGCGAGCCCGGTTTGCCGATCTGCTCGCCGTCCAGTGTGGCGACTTGATCCGATCCGATGATCAGCGCATCCGGCGCCCGTTGCGCTACTGCCGCCGCCTTCTCGCGCGCCAGTCGTAGTGCGGTGGCTTGCGGCGTTTCGCCGGCCTGCGGAGTTTCATCTATGTCGGGTGCCACGACGTCGAATTGCAGGCGCAGCCGGGACAGCAATTCCTGGCGGTAGCGGGAGCTGGAAGCGAGAATCAGGCGGGGAGGGGTTGAGGTAGGCATTGCGGGCTGGTCCGATTGAAAAATCGCTCCATAAAAAGTGCGCTAACGCTTTGACCAGTAAGCAAAAAGCCTGTTATTATCGCAGGTTTTCCGGATTCGGCTTACCTCGTGAATGCATTTGTGATCGACGCTTTTGATTTTTGTCGGCTCAAGGAGCGCGCGCGAGGGCGAAGTCGCGGTTGCGGAATTGGGACGGCTGGCAGCGGAATGCGCCGATGCGTCCGGAGCGCTGCGCTGGTCCTTGCAGGGCGGCGCCGACCAATTGGGGCACCCGCGGCTCGAGCTGGCGGTATCCGGAGCGGTTCAATTGATTTGCCAGCGTTGTTTGACGCCGTTTTCGCACACGATTGCAGCGCAATCGGTTCTGGTGCTGGCGCGAGACGAAGAGGATGCCGATGAAATCGAGGAATTGCTGGCGGACGACGCCATCGATGTGATCGTCGGTTCCAGGCGCATGGATGTCATGGCGCTGGTCGAGGATGATGCCTTGCTGGCGATGCCATTTGCGCCGAGGCATGAGGCTTGCCCGGATCAGACTGGTCCGGATGAGGTCGGTGAGGCCGTCAAACCGTCGCCGTTTTCAGTCTTGAAGGGCTTGAAGCAATAGCCTTCTGAGGGCGCTGTGCGGTTTCGCCGGAAGACGGCGCGGCAAGAGATTTCGATGCGGCAGTTAATTGCCGCATCTGATGTGTTAAAATTTTAGAACTTATGGTTTAGGAGTTATCATGGCTGTTCAGCAAAACAAGAAATCGCCGTCCAAGCGCGGCATGCACCGTTCGCACGATTTCCTGAGCGCGCCGCCGCTCGCGGTCGAGCCGACCACCGGCGAAACCCATCTGCGTCACCACATCAGCCCGAACGGCTTTTATCGTGGTCGCAAGGTCTTGAAAACCAAGAACGACGAGTAAATTTGAAGCTGCGGTTTCGTTGCATTGCGGCGCTGGAAGGCTTGCCTCCGGCGCCGCTTTTCATGGCTCGAAACAAAGTCGCTTGTCATTTTGAATCGCGCCGAATCTGGCCCATAATGCGGGTTGGAGCGTGGCTCAGAATCAAAACATGACAATTAAAATTTCTATCGACTGCATGGGAGGCGATCATGGCCCATCGGTTACCGTTCCTGCCGCGATTTCCTTCGTCAACCGCGAACCGAATGCCGAATTGATTCTGGTTGGTCTGGAAGACGCGATTCGCGCTCGAGCTGAAAAAACACAAGGCATCAGCCCATCCCCGCCTATCGGTGGTCGCGCGCATCCGAAGTCGTTACGATGGACGATCCGGTGGAAGTCGCACTGCGCCGCAAGAAAGATTCCTCGATGCGGGTGGCGATCAATCTGGTGAAGGACGGTCAAGCGCAGGCCTGCGTGTCGGCCGGCAATACCGGCGCCCTGATGGCCATATCGCGCTATGTGCTGAAGACCATACCGGGCGTCGATCGCCCGGCGATCTGCACCTTCATCCCGAATCAGAAGGACGGCCCGACCTACATGCTCGACCTGGGCGCCAACGTCGATTGCGAGCCGCAGCACTTGCACCAGTTCGCGTTGATGGGCTCGGTCCTGGTGTCAGTGATGGAAGACATTCCAAACCCGACCGTCGGCTTGCTCAACGTCGGCGAGGAAGACATCAAGGGCAATGACGTGGTCAAGCAGACCGCCAAATTGCTGCGCGCCGACCATGAGCAGGGCGTGCTGAATTTCTACGGCAACGTCGAAGGCAACGACATCTTCAAAGGCACCACCGACATCGTGGTTTGCGACGGCTTCGTCGGCAATGTGGTGCTCAAGGCCTCGGAAGGCTTGGGGCGCTTTGTCAAAAGCGTGCTGACCACCGAATTCAAGAGCAATCCGCTGAATCTGCTCGGCGCCTTGATTGCGCGCGGCGCGATCAAGTCCATTCAGCCGGCGTCATGAATCCCTCCCGCTACAATGGCGCCAGCCTGCTCGGCTTGCGCGGCCTGGTGTTCAAGAGCCACGGCGGTTCCGATGCCTATGAGTATGAATGGGCGATCAAGCGCGCCTTCGACGCCGCCACTCACGACGTGCTATCGCGCATTTCCGCGACGATTGCCGAACTGATTCCGCAAGCCGAAAATCTTGCGGCGCCAAAGGATGCCATGAGCACTGAACCGATCCAAGAGAAAACCGCATGACTCTCTACAGCAAAATCATCGGCACCGGCAGTTACCTGCCGCCCAAGCGCGTGACCAACCACGAGCTGGCGGCGCAACTGGCCGAAAAAGGCATCGAGACTTCCGACGAATGGATTGTTTCGCGCAGCGGGATTTCGGCGCGCCATTATGCGGAGCCCGATGTGCTGTCGAGCGATCTGGCGGTCCTGGCCGCCCGGCAGGCGCTTGGCCATGGCCGATCTGGAGGCCAACCAAATCGATCTGATCATCCTGGCCACTTCCACTCCGGATTATTTCGGCGGCTTTCCCAGCACCGCTTGCGTCGTCCAGCGCAAACTCGGGATCACCAACCAGTGCGCGGCGCTCGACGTGCAGGCGGTCTGCAGCGGCTTTGTCTACGCGATGTCGGTGGCCGACAGCTTCATCAAGACCGGCGCGCATAAGAACGTGCTGGTGATCGGCGCCGAAGTGTTTTCGCGCATCCTGAATTTCAACGACCGCACCACCTGCGTGCTGTTCGGCGACGGCGCCGGCGCCGTGGTCATGAGCGCTTCGAGCGAGCCGGGCATGCTGGCTACCAAACTGCACGCCGATGGGCGGCACAGCGATATCCTGTGCGTGCCGGGCAGTGTTGCCGGCGGCGCGGTCGAAGGCAGCGCATTTCCTGCACATGGATGGACCGGCCGTATTCAAGCTGGCGGTTTCGGTGCTGGAGAAGGTCGCCCACGAAGCACTGCGGATGGCAAACATGGAGGCCTCCGAAATCGACTGGCTGATCCCGCATCAGGCCAATATCCGCATCATGCAAAGCACCACGAAAAAACTCGGCCTGCCGCTTGAAAAAATGGTCGTAACGGTCGATCAGCATGGCAATACCTCGGCCGCCTCGATTCCACTGGCGCTGGACACGGCAGTGCGCGACGGACGCATCAAGCCGGGCCAGAATGTCATGATGGAAGGAGTGGGCGGCGGCTTTACCTGGGGAGCTGCGCTCACGCGCATGTAATATTTTTGACGATAAAAGAATGACTAAATTTGCATTTGTTTTCCCGGGGCAGGGATCGCAAGCGATCGGCATGCTGAACGGCTTCGCCGACAATGCGGAGGTGCGGGAGACCGTTGCGGAGGCTTCCGCAATCCTGGGCTTCGATCTTGGCAAGCTGATTGCCGAGGGCCCCAAAGAAGATCTCGATTTGACCACCAATACCCAGCCGATCATGTTGACCGCCGCCGTCGCATGCTTTCGCGCCTGGACTGCCCGTGGCGGCAGGATGCCGGCAGTGATTGCCGGCCATAGCCTGGGCGAGTATTCGGCGCTGGTGGCGGCTGGTGTCATCGCGTTCAAGGACGCAGTCCCGCTGGTACGCTTCCGCGCGCAGGCAATGCAGGAGGCGGTGCCGGTCGGGCAGGGCGGCATGGCGGCGATTCTCGGGCTGTCGGACGACGACGTGCGTGCCGTATGCCAGGAGGCTGCGCAAGGAGAAGTGGTGGAGGCTGTCAATTTCAATGCGCCGGCCCAGGTCGTGATCGCCGGGCACAAGGCCGCGGTCGAGCGCGCCTGCGATGCCGCCAAGGCCAGGGGCGCGAAACGGGCGCTGGTGCTACCGGTATCCGCGCCGTTCCATTCGTCGCTGCTGAAGCCGGCTTCGGATCGCTTGCGCGCATACATGGCGCCGTTGATTTTTTCCGCACCCCGGATCCCGCTGATCAACAACGTCGACGTCGCCGTCGAGCACGATGCCGAGCGCATCAAGGATGCGCTGATGCGCCAGGCCGCATGCCCGGTGCGCTGGGTCGAAACGGTGCAGAAAATGGCGGCACAGGGCGTGCAGCAGGTTGTCGAATGCGGGCCGGGTAAGGTCCTGGCTGGCTTGACCAAGCGGATCAACGGTGATCTGACCGGAGAAGCGATCATCGACCAGGCATCGCTGGATAAAGTACTGGAACAGCTGCAATGAATACGCAAACTTTAAATCTGCAGGATCAGGTCGCATTGGTGACAGGCGCTTCGCGCGGCATCGGCCGCGCCATCGCGCAGGAGTTGGCGCGGCGGGGAGCCCGCGTGATCGGCAGTGCGACATCGGAAGCGGGCGCGGCGGCGATTTCCCAGTATTTACAGGAAATTGCGCCCTCCAGCAGCCGCGGCATCGTGCTGAACGTGAATGATGCAGCGCAATGCGAGGCCGCCATAGAGAGCATTCAGAAAGAATTCAACGGCTTGTCTATCCTGGTCAACAATGCCGGCATCACCCAGGACCAGCTGGCGATGCGCATGAAGGACGAGGAATGGGATGCGGTGATCGCCACCAATCTGACCGCCGTGGCGCGCCTTTCGCGCGCCGTGCTGCGCGGAATGATGAAGGCTCGGCAGGGGCGTATCATCAATATCACGTCTGTGGTGGGCTCGGCCGGCAATCCCGGACAGATGAATTACGCCGCCGCCAAGGCGGGCGTGGCGGGAATGAGCCGCGCGCTGGCACGCGAAATCGGCAGCCGCAATGTCACGGTCAACTGCGTGGCTCCGGGGTTTATCGATACCGACATGACGAAAGTTTTGACCGAAGGGCAAACCGCTGCGATATTGCAGCAAATTCCGCTGGGACGCCTTGGAATGCCGGAAGACATTGCAGCCGCAGTCGCCTTTCTCGCCTCCAAGGAGGCCGGTTACATTACCGGCACGACGCTGCATGTCAATGGCGGCATGTACATGGGTTAGTATAAAGTTGGATGCTTTTGATATAGGTTTGGTTAATGTTGAAGGCAGAAGCTAAAAGTAAATTCTGGTTGCGCAAACCTGATAAAATGCGCGCACTTTCTGTAACCCACAATTTGGAGGCATAGCATGTCAGACATCGAACAACGCGTTAAGAAGATCGTCGCCGAGCAGCTCGGCGTCGCCGAAGCCGATATCAAGATCGAGTCGTCCTTCGTCGACGATCTTGGCGCCGATTCGCTGGACACGGTTGAGCTGGTCATGGCGCTCGAGGACGAGTTCGAGATGGAGATTCCGGACGAGCAGGCCGAAAAAATCACGACGGTGCAGCAGGCGATTGAATACGCCAAGGCTCACGTCAAGGCTTAATTTTATTCGAACGATTTCAGGAGGCACTGCTTGAGCCGTACACGTGAACGTCGTGTCGTCATCACTGGCCTGGGTTGCGTATCCCCGGTCGGTAATACCGTTGCCGAAGCGTGGGAAGCCATCGTTGCCGGCAAATCGGGAATTGCGACCATCACAAAATTCGACGCCACGCCTTTTTCCACCCGCTTCGCGGGCGAAGTGAAAAATTTCAATGTTGAAGATTACATGCCGGGCAAGGAAGCACGCCACATGGATACCTTCATTCATTACGGCATGGCGTCCGGTATCCAGGCCATTCAGGATAGTGGCCTGGCGGTAACCGAAAGTAATGCCGAGCGCATCGGCGTCCTGATCGGCTCCGGAATCGGCGGCTTGCCGCTGATCGAGGAAACGCATACCGAACTGACCAATCGTGGTCCGCGCAGAATCAGCCCGTTTTTTGTGCCCGCCTCGATCATCAATATGATTTCCGGCAACCTGTCCATCAAATATGGAATGAAGGGGCCAAATCTGGCGATCGTCACCGCATGTACCACCGGCTTGCATTGCATCGGCATGGCGGCGCGCATGATCGAATACGGCGATGCCGATGTCATGATCGCCGGCGGGTCGGAGTCCACCATCTCGCCCCTGGGGCTCGGCGGTTTCGCCTCCGCCCGTGCGCTATCCGCGCGCAATGATGACCCGGCCACGGCATCGCGGCCCTGGGATAAGGACCGCGACGGCTTCGTTCTCGGTGAGGGTGCCGGCGTCATGGTGCTGGAAGAATACGAGCACGCCAAGGCGCGCGGGGCAAAAATTTACGCCGAAGTGCTCGGTTTCGGCATGAGCGCCGATGCCTATCACATGACCGCGCCGCTGGAAAATGGCGATGGCGCATGCCGTTCGATGGCTGCGGCGATGAAGAATGCCCGGGTCAATGCGGAGCAGGTCAGCTATGTCAACGCGCATGGCACCTCAACCCCGCTGGGCGATATCGCGGAAACGGTCGCGATCAAGCGCGCCTTGAATCATCATGCGAAAAGCATTGTGGTAAATTCGACCAAGTCGATGACCGGCCACCTGCTGGGTGGCGCCGGCGGACTGGAATCGGTATTTACGGCATTGGCGGTACATCACCAGGTGTCGCCGCCGACCATCAACATCTTCAATCAGGATCCGGCGTGCGATCTTGACTATTGTGCCAATGTGGCGCGTCAGATGCCGATTGATGTTGCCGTGAAGAATTCATTCGGCTTTGGCGGGACCAATGGCACATTGGTTTTTGGCAGGGTTTAAAGAAGGCCGGATGTTTAGCGGCTGACCTGTCGTCTTCGGCGTACTGTCCGATGTCGATTGCGATTTATGCTGTGGTGAAGCCTTCAAAGGCACTTTTTGCCCTGATCTGTGCAACGTGCCTCGGCACGGTCGGGGTCGCCGGCGCCATCGCATTCGGTGTCGTCGGTGAATTGAGCGCCATTTGCCGAATCTTGCTCGGCTCGGGCTGTATTTTTATTGCGTTTTCTGTTCTTTATCAGCAAGCGCGCAAGAGATCAGAGTTTCATATCCATATATCCGGCGCGGGACAGATCCGGTTCGCCGAATTGAAATCAACAAGGACCGGCAGGAAAAGTAACGGTCCGCTATTTACAAAAACTGAAACGGAAGCCAGATTGAGCGCTGCGACGACCATCTGGCCATGGCTTTTGGTGCTGCGTTTGCAACTTGATAACCAAGCGGTAGTTACGATACCGGTATTGCCGGATTGTATGCCAGCCGACACCTTTCGCGCATTGTCGGTCGCTTGCCGATGGCTCGCCGCGCGCGATCACTCCTTGGAATACTAGGTACTGGCCGTATGCGAAAGTGGATTCTTTCCGGTGAACTTATTGTATTTCATTCAGTCAATGTTTCGAGTCGCGCGGTTGTTGCAATAAAACAAGGGAAGAGCGATTGACGACAGAACGCGATATTGATCAGTTGCTTGTCGAACGTGTCCAGCGTGGCGATAAAAAAGCGTTCGAGTTATTAGTGATCAAGTACCAACGAAAGTTAATGCGGCTTGTGTCGAGGCTGGTTCGCGACCAGGCGGAAGCCGAAGATGTGGTGCAGGAATCGTTTATTAAGGCCTATCGCGCATTGCCTCAGTTCCGGGGCGATTCGGCGTTTTACACCTGGCTGTACCGGATCGGCATCAATACCGCAAAAAACTACTTGGTCACCCAGGCGCGCAGGGCGCCCACCTCTACCGAAGCGGACGCCGAGGAGGCAGAAACTTTTGATGACGGTGAGCACCTAAGGGATATCAACACGCCTGAGTCAATGTTAGCCACCAAGCAGATTGCCCAGACCGTTAATCTCGCCATGGATGCCTTGCCGGACGAGTTGCGCACAGCTATCACCTTGCGCGAAATCGAGGGCTTGAGTTATGACGAGATCGCCGAAGCAATGAGGTGCCCGATCGGGACTGTCCGCAGTCGCATCTTCCGGGCACGGGAAGCTATCGCGGAAAAGTTGAGGCCGTTGCTCGACACGGCGATCGACAAGCGCTGGTAAAAAGAGCGATGAAGTGGTTTTTGGAATAGGGGCTGGTCTGCTTAACGAGGTAAAGAATGAATACGAATTTGACTCAGGAACAGATCTCCGCGCTGGCTGACGGCGAGCTCGGTGATTTTCAGACGGAGACGGTGCTGGCGGCGTTGCGCCATCCCGACGGCCGGGCTGCCTGGGAAATCTATCACCAGATCGGCGACACCTTGCGCTCGGACGAAACGGCGCTGACGATGAGTCCCGACTTTTCGCAGCGCCTGTTTGCCCGGCTCGATGCCGAGCCGACGATCGTCGCGCCGGTTATGGCGCCTGCGGCCGCACATGAAACGGCGGCAGTGCCGACTGCGTCTGCGGCAGCGGCGTCCTTCTTCCATAAACGGGCGTTGAAGCGCTTTGCGGTGCCGGGCATGGTGGCCGCAGCGGCGGTGGCGACGGTGGCTTTCATCACCA
This sequence comes from uncultured beta proteobacterium, assembly GCA_963706525.1. Classification (GTDB taxonomy): domain Bacteria; phylum Pseudomonadota; class Gammaproteobacteria; order Burkholderiales; family Burkholderiaceae_D; genus DATJCV01. The sequence goes on from CAVPMM010000014.1 coordinate 57,885, forward strand.
CCCCGCAACTGATGGTGGCGAATGGCGGCCGCGCTCCGGCGACCATGCAGGCCGTGTCGGTGGCGGCCGAGCCGGTATTGACCAACGCCGCCCTGGAGACGCCGGTGATTGCCGTGCCGGTGGCGGCCGCCGCATCCGGCAGCCGCCGTGCAGGAAGAAGTAATGCTGCGCGATCCCCGAATCGACGAATATCTGTTTGCGCACCAGCGCTTCTCATCTTCCGTCTCCCGCACCGCGCAGTTCGCTCGCTCCACCACGTTTGCCTCCGATTCGGGTAAATAATCGATATGGGGCAAACAGTGGTATTGCTGAGGTTTATCGTTACGCTGTACGCCTTATTGGGACTGGTCGCCTATGCGCACGGCGGCAGCGCACCGGCAGATAAGGCCGCGGAAGCGCAAGAGGCGCAGCTTCTGCTGAAGAAGATCCAATCTGCGGCGCAGCGGCTGAACTACACCGGCACCTTCGTTTACCAGCAGGGGAACCTGATGCGCACCTCGCGCATCACGCACTTGCTGGAAGGGCGCAACGAGATCGAGAAGCTCGAGGTCTTGGACGGCAAGACGCGCGAGTACATTCGCACCAATGAGGAAATCACCTGCTACATCCCGGAAACCAGGACCTTGCTGGTGGAGAAGCGCGTCACCAAGGAAGTGTTCCCGGCGATCGTTGCAGCCAATCCGGCCGACCTGAGCCAGCACTACGAGATCAAGAAAGGTGAAACCGGGCGCATCGCCGGGTACGACTGCCAGGCGGTGATTCTGACGCCGAAAGACGATCTGCGCTATGGGTACAAGCTGTGGGCCGAAAAGTCGACCGGCCTTCTGTTGCGGGCGCAGACGCTCGACGAAAAGAACGAGGTGGTGGAGCAAATTGCGTTTACCCAGCTGGGCATCGGCAATATCGATCGGCGCCAGGCCCGGCCGAGCATCGTCAATACCAGCGGCTGGCGTATCGAGAATGCGGTGATGGAACAGATCGACCTGTCGAACTGGGTCGTCAAATCACTGCCTCCCGGCTTTGTCCGGGTGCGCGAATTGCGCCGCATGGTTTCCGACACGCCGGCGCAAAGCACCACTGCCGCGCACGGGACTGCGCAGCAGCCGAGCCAGCGTGAAGTGTCGCAGATCGTCTTCTCGGATGGCGTGGCGACGATTTCGATTTTCATCGAGCCGGGTACGCAAAGCCGGACCGAAGGTTCGATGCGGCAGGGGGCGACCAATATTGTCGGCAAACGGCTGGGGGACTATTGGCTGACCGTGGTCGGCGAGGTACCACCGGCGGCGATCCGGCAAATCGCCAATTCGATTGAATTCAAAACTAAATAATATGTTATGAAAACCATGCATTCTTTTCGAAATACGCTATTTGCAATCTTGTTTGGCGCGGGGGGCGCCATCCTGGCACCGACCCTGATCGGCGTCGCGCCGCCCGCCCTGGCGGCGGCCGTGCCCGGGCTGCCGGATTTCTCCGATATGGTGGAAAAGGTCGGGCCGGCGGTGGTGAATATCCGTACGACGGAGAAGGTCAAGTCGGAGCCGGGCGCCCCCGGCAGCGAAGACGAGGAAATGCAGGAATTTTTCCGCCGCTTCTTCGGCGTCCCGATGCCGCGCCAGCCGAACCCGGCGCCGCGCGGCCGCACGCCGGCGCCGCAGCAGCAGGAAGAGCAAGTGGTGCCGCGCGGCGTCGGCTCCGGCTTCATCATCTCGGCCGATGGCTATGTGATGACCAATGCCCACGTGGTGGAAGGCGCCAATGAAGTGTATGTCACGCTGACCGACAAGCGCGAGTTCAAGGCCAAGATCATCGGCGTCGACAAGCGCACCGACGTCGCGCTGGTCAAGATCGAGGGCAACAACCTGCCGCGCCTGACGATCGGCGATTCGGACAAGGTGCGGGCCGGCGAATGGGTGATGGCGATCGGTTCGCCGTTCGGCCTGGACAATACCGTCACGGCCGGCATCGTTTCCGCCAAGGCGCGCGATACCGGCGACTACCTGCCGCTGATTCAGACCGACGTCGCGGTCAATCCCGGGCAATTCCGGCGGGCCGCTGATCAACATGCGCGGCGAGGTGATCGGCATCAACTCGCAGATTTACAGCCGCTCCGGCGGCTACATGGGGATTTCCTTCGCGGTGCCGATCGACGAGGCCATGCGCGTGGCCGATCAGTTGAAGGCCACCGGTCGCGTCACCCGCGGCCGCATCGGCGTCCAGATCGGCGAAGTGACCAAGGATGTGGCCGAATCGCTGGGACTGAGCAAAGCGCAGGGCGCCCTGGTGCAGCGCGTCGAGCCGGGCGGCCCGGCCGAGAAGGCCGGCCTGGAAGCGGGCGACATCATCTTGAAATTCGATGGTACGGCCATTGAAAAATCCAGCGATCTGCCGCGCCTGGTCGGCGCCACCAAGCCGGGTGCGCGCTCCACCGTGACGGTCTGGCGCAAGGGGGCGAACAAGGATATCCCGGTGACCGTCGCCGAGCTGGAGCCGGAGAAAACCGCCAAGAGCGAGCCGAAGAAGCCGAAGCAGGAACAGGCCGCCAACCCGCTGGGACTGGTGGTGAGCGATTTGACCGATGCCCAGAAGAAGGAAGCCAAGGTGGACGCCGGTGTCGTCATCGAGAGTGCCGAGGGTGTCGCCGCCCGCGCCGGCCTGCGGCCCGGGGACATCATCCAGCGCCTGAACAATACCGATGTCCGGGACGCCAAGCAGTTCAATGCGCTGGTGGCCAAGCTGGAGTCGAAGAAGATGGCGGTGCTCCTGGTGCGCCGCGGCGATTCCTCGCAATTTGTGCCGTTGCGGCCGAACTGATTGCCGCTGTTCTGATTCAAGGGTTGCAGGCCGTCCGGCCGGCAACCCTTTTTTTGCGAGATGGATTCCCTCGATGGCCGCAGTCCAGCTGACCCTGTATTCCCGTTCGTATTGCCATCTGTGCGAGCAGATGCGCGATGCGCTGCAGCCGCTGCGGGAGCGCTATCGATTCACGCTCGAAGTCGTCGATGTCGATGCCGATCCGGCGCTGGTGGCGCTATATGACGAGCTGGTGCCGGTGCTGGTCGGCAGTCGCAACGGCGGGACGTCGCTGCAGCTTTGTCATTATTTTCTGGACGCAGGGAAGGTCGAGGATTTCCTGCGTCGGCCGTGAGTCGGGCGCGGACAATTACGTGATTTATAAGATGAGGGAGTATTTTCCAAAGTGGCCTATATCAGGCCGGAAATTGCAGTTTTTTTGCCATACTCCCTCATATTTTGATTTGTGGCGGCGCATTCGCGATTGCATGAGGGACGTATTTCAGCGGGCGCCGGCGCCTGGGCCCAAGCGAGTCGCCCCGCGCCGTGTCGCTTCTCGAAAGTCCACTACCGGGTTTGGGCTTTCTGTCTATGAAATCCGGTAAAATGGCGCCATCGAATACCTGTGCAACAAGGCGCTCGCCTGGGGAATTTGCCCGGCTCCGAGCGCCTTTTTTGCAAGTGCGTCTTGAACATTGCAGCGTGGAAGCAAGGGGTGCGGTATAGGGCCGCCAATGAATTTTTATGAACAACATTCGCAATTTTTCCATCATCGCGCATATCGACCACGGCAAGTCGACGTTGGCGGATCGCATCATCCAGATTTGCGGCGGCCTGTCCGACCGCGAAATGGAAGCGCAGGTGCTGGATTCGATGGACGCTCGAGCGCGAGCGCGGCATCACCATCAAGGCGCAGACCGCGGCCCTGACCTACAAGGCGCGGACGGCGTCAGCCTACAACCTGAACCTGATCGACACCCCGGGCCACGTCGATTTCAGCTATGAAGTCAGCCGCTCGCTGTCGGCCTGCGAAGGCGCGCTGCTGGTGGTCGATGCCTCGCAGGGCGTCGAGGCGCAGACGGTCGCCAACTGCTATACCGCGCTCGATCTCGGCGTCGAGGTGGTGCCGGTGCTGAACAAGATCGACCTGCCGTCGGCCGACCCGGACAACGCGATTGCGGAAATCGAGGAAGTGATCGGCATTGCCGCCGACGATGCGGTGCGCTGCTCGGCCAAGACCGGCCTGGGCGTGGAAGACGTGCTGGAAGCGCTGATCGCCAAGGTGCCGCCGCCGCAAGGGCGATCCGACCGCGCCGCTGCAGGCGCTGATCATCGATTCCTGGTTCGACAACTACGTCGGCGTGGTGATGCTGGTGCGCATCATGAACGGCACCCTGCGCCCCAAGGAAAAGATCCTGCTGATGGCGAGCGGCTCGCAGCACCTGGTCGAGAGCGTCGGCGTCTTCACTCCGAAATCGGTGGCGCGCGAAGCGTTGTCGGCCGGCCAGGTGGGCTTCATCATCGCCGGCATCAAGGAACTGAAGGCGGCCAAGGTCGGCGATACCGTGACGCTCGCCTCCAAGCCGGCGGCCGAGCCGCTGCCGGGCTTCAAGGAAGTGCAGCCGCAGGTGTTTGCCGGCCTGTTCCCGGTCGAGGCCAACCAGTACGACGCGCTGCGCGATTCGCTGGAAAAGCTGAAGCTGAACGACGCTGCGCTGCAATACGAGCCGGAAGTGTCGCAGGCGCTCGGCTTCGGCTTCCGCTGCGGCTTCCTCGGCCTGCTGCACATGGAGATCGTGCAGGAGCGGCTCGAGCGCGAATTCGACATGGACCTGATCACCACCGCGCCCACCGTGATCTACGAAGTGGTGCTGCGCGACGGCACGGTCCTGATGGTCGACAATCCGTCGAAGATGCCGGACCCGTCGAAGATCGAGGAAGTGCGCGAGCCGATCGTCACCGTCAATCTGTACATGCCGCAGGAATACGTCGGCTCGGTGATCACGCTGTGCACCCAGAAGCGCGGCATCCAGATCGACATGAGCTACCACGGCAAGCAGGTCAAGCTGACCTATGAAATGCCGATGGCCGAGATCGTGCTGGACTTCTTCGACAAGCTGAAATCGACCTCGCGCGGCTACGCCTCGATGGACTACGAGTTCAAGGAATACCGTGTCGTCCGACGTGGTCAAGGTCGACATGCTGATCAACAGCGAAAAGGTCGACGCGCTGGCGATCATCGTGCACCGCGCCAACAGCCAGTATCGCGGGCGCGCGGTGGCGGCCAAGATGCGCGAGCTGATCCCGCGCCAGATGTTCGACGTCGCCATCCAGGCGGCGATCGGCGCCAACATCATTTCGCGCGAAAACGTCAAGGCGCTGCGCAAGAACGTGCTGGCGAAATGCTACGGCGGCGACATCAGCCGCAAGCGCAAGCTGCTGGAAAAGCAGAAGGCCGGCAAGAAGCGGATGAAGCAGGTGGGATCGGTGGAAATTCCGCAGGAAGCATTCCTGGCAATTTTACAAGTGGACGATAAATGAATCTGCAATCGATGTTGGGAAATTTCGCGCTGATCCTGTTCGTGCTGATGGTCGGCACCGGCATCATCTGGTGCCTCGACGTGTTCTACCTGGCCAAGCAGCGGCGGCTGCGGGCGAATGTGGCGCTGGCCGACTTCGATGCGCGCCACGCCAAACTGGTGGCCGACGGCGTCAAGCCGGAAACCGGCGGCCGCGCGGCGCTCGAGGCCACCATTCTGAAGCAGCCGACCTGGATCGAGTATTCGGGCAGCTTTTTCCCGGTCATCGCGCTGGTGTTTTTCCTGCGTTCGTTTCTGTACGAGCCGTTCAAGATTCCCTCCAGCTCGATGGTGCCGACCCTGCAGGTCGGCGATCTGATCCTGGTGAATAAATTCACCTACGGTATCCGGCTGCCGATCATCAACAAGAAAATCATTGAACTGAACCAGCCTCAGCGCGGCGACGTCATGGTGTTCAAGTATCCGAAGGACGTGTCGCTCGATTACATCAAGCGGGTGGTCGGGGTGCCCGGTGATAAAATCACGTATAAAAACAAGCGTTTAACAATTAATGGTAAAGCAATTTCTTACAAGCCTCTGCCGGATTACCTGGACGAGGAGCATTTAAGCTATTCGCACCAGTTGCTGGAAAACCTGTCCGGCGTCGAGCACCGGATCCTGAACGATGAGCGGGCGCCGTCCTATGTGCCGAATCCGGACGCATTTCCCCAGCACGAGTTGTGCAGCTATGACATTGAAGGATTTACCTGTACCGTGCCGCCCGGAAATTACTTCATGATGGGCGATAATCGCGACAACAGCCTGGATAGCCGCTACTGGGGCTTCGTGCCCGACCAGAACATCGTCGGCAAGGCGTTTTTCGTCTGGATGAACCTGGGCAACTTGAAGCGTATCGGCAGTTTCCAATAATCGCGTGAGGGAGGCAATCAATGGCATACGGTTCCAGCAGGCAGCGCGGCATCACCCTGGTCGGCCTTATCTTTGTGCTGGCGATACTCGGAGCCATCGGCGTCCTCGGCCTGAAAGTCGTACCCACCGTGGTCGAGTATTACTCCATCAAGAAGGCGGTTGCCAGCGCCAAGACGTCGGGAACCACGATTGCCGAAATCCAGGCTGCCTTCGACCGGCAAACCGACGTCGGCTATATCGATTCGATTACCGGCAAGGACCTGGAGATCGTCAAGAATGGCGACGAGATCGAGGTCAGCTTCGCCTATCCGAAGAAAATTCCCTTGTTCGGCCCTGCCAGCCTGCTGATCGAGTATGCGGGATCGACCGCAAGACCGGCGGCCAGGAAAGCCGTGCAGTAACTAAACAGGCGGCGGATTGAATGGATCTCACGTTATTGGAAACGCGGCTAGGCCATACATTCCAGGAGCCGGCATTACTGCAGCAGGCGCTCGACGCATCGCAGCCACAGCAGCGTGCATAACGAGCGGCTTGAATTTCTCGGCGACTCGGTCCTGAATTGCGTGGTCGCCTCGCTCTTGTTCGAGCGCTACCCGCAGATCGACGAAGGCGACCTGTCGCGCGTGCGCGCCAACCTGGTCAAGCAGCAGTCGCTGTACGAGATCGCCCAGCGGCTGGAATTGTCGCAGTTCCTGCGGCTCGGCGAAGGCGAGCTGAAATCGGGCGGCTTCCGCCGGCCATCGATCCTGGCCGATACGCTGGAAGCGCTGTTCGGCGCGATTTTCCTCGATGCCGGCTTCAATGCGGCGCGCGACGTGATCCGCGCGCTGTACGTGCCGATTCTCGATACCGTCGACCCGAAAACCCTGGGCAAGGATGCCAAGACCCTGCTGCAGGAATTTTTGCAGGGCAAAAAAATCGCATTGCCCCAATACAACGTGGTAGCCACCCATGGCGCCGCCCACAACCAGGAATTCGAAATCGAATGCCTGGTGCCGAAACTGGATATCCAGGTCTTCGGCACCGGCGGCAGCCGCCGCGCCGGCGAACAGGCGGCCGCCAAACTGGCGCTCGAAGTGGCCCAGGCAACGCTGCTGAAGACGCCCGGCGGCAGCCGCAAAAGCAAGCCGCGCGCGGCGCAGCTGAAACTGGCCGGCATCGCCACCATCCAGCCCGATGCGCCGGCACCGCTGCCGCGCAAGACCGCGCTGGCGGCCGCCAAGTCGGCGCCCAAAACCGAAGGGACTGAACTGAAAACCGAATCGAAATCCAACGCCAAGGCCGACGAACTGCTGCAGCCCGCAAGCGTCGGCAATGGCGAATCCGGCCCGGCCCGCAAGCTCGCCGCCAAGGCCGCGGCCGAGGTCAAAAAGCCGGCAGCGGACGATGCCGACCCCTTGGCCTCCAGCCAGCCCAAGAGCGCATGATGGACGCCGCCACTCCCGATTTCCGATGCGGCTATATCGCCATCATCGGCCGCCCCAACGTCGGCAAGTCGACGCTGATGAACGCGCTGATCGGCGCCAAGGTCAGCATCACCTCGCGCAAGGCGCAAACCACGCGGCACCGCATCACCGGCATCCAGACCACCGACGATGCCCAGTTCATCTACGTCGATACGCCGGGCTTCCAGACGCGCCACTCGAATGCGCTGAACAAGACGCTCAACCGCACCGTCACCAATACGCTGACCGCGGTCGACGTGATGCTGTTCCTGGTCGAGGCCGGCACCTTCGGCGCCGCCGACCAGCAGGTGATCGACCTGCTGCCGAAGCCAACGTGCCGGTGATCCTGGTGATCAACAAGTCGGACCGGATCAAGGACAAGGCGGTGCTGCTGCCGTTCGCGCAGCAGGTCGCCGCCAAGCATGACTTCGCGGCCGTGGTGCCGGTGTCGGCCAAGCTGCGCTTCCAGCTGCAGAACCTGCAGGACGAAATCCGCAAGCGCCTGCCGGACAACCCGCCGGTGTTCGGCGCCGACGACATCACCGATCGCAGCGAGAAATTCCTGGCGGCCGAAATCGTGCGCGAAAAGGTGTTCCGTTTCGTCGGCGACGAGTTGCCCTATACCAGCACGGTGCTGATCGAAAAGTTCGAGCAGGAAGGCAATCTGCGGCGCATGTTCGCCGCCATCCTGGTCGAGCGCGACAGCCACAAGGCGATGCTGATCGGGCACAAGGGCGCGCGCCTGAAGGACATTTCGACCCAGGCGCGGCTGGACATGGAAAAGCCTGTTCGGCGGCCCGGTGTACCTGGAAATCTGGGTCAAGGTGAAATCCGGCTGGGCCGACAACGAAGCCGGCTTGCGCGCTTACGGCTACGAATAAACGCGGCATCGAATGGACGTCCCCGCCGCCGAGCCGCGTTCCAGCCCTGTCGCGCCGTTGCCGCCCACGGACGCGGCGCACACGGCGCCGATCGCGGAAAGCCCACCCAAGCCGGCCAGATCGAGCGACCGGGTGCATCGCGTCCACCACCAGCCGGCCTTCGTCCTGCACAGCTATCCGTACAAGGAAACCAGCCTGATCGTCGACGTCTTTACGCGCGATTACGGCCGCATCGCCCTGGTGGCCAAGGGCGCCAAGCGCCCCTTGTCGAAGTTGCGCGGCGTGCTGCAAACCTTCCAGCCCTTGTCGCTGACCTGGAGCGGCAAGTCGGAAATGCGCACCCTGATCGCGGCCGAATGGGTGGGCGGCCTGCTGCCGCTGGAGAAATCGGCATTGCTGTGCGGCTTTTACCTGAACGAACTGCTGGTCAAGCTGGTGGCGCGCGACGATCCGCATCCGACCTTGTTCGACCATTACGTCACCACGCTGAACCAGCTGGCGCATCAGGAACCGGCGCCGATCGTCTTGCGACAATTCGAAAGGGCCTGCTCAAGGAAACCGGCGTCGCCGGCGACTTCACGCGCTGTACCAGCACGCGCGCAGCCGGTGGAGCCGGGCGCCGAATATGTCGTCGATCCCGAATCGCGGCCCGCGCGTGGCGCGGGTGGCCGACACCTGGCCGCGCGTCAGCGGCAAGACCTTGCTCGACATGGAGCGCGAAGACTACAGCGATGCCGCCACGCAGTCGCAGAGCAAGGTACTGATGCGCTTCTTGCTGGCGCATCACCTGGGCGGAACGCCCTTGAACACCCGACAGATCCTGATCGACCTGATGCAGTTGTGAGGCGATCATGTCCGCCGCCGCACGCTTTCATGAATAGCCGATGAAAAATATCCCCTGGTCCAGTATTGCAGCCGGTTTTGTGACGGTGCTGGTCGGCATCACCAGTTCCGCCGTGATTGTCCTGCAAGCGGCATCGGCCGTCGGCGCCAGCCAGGAGCAAATCAGTTCCTGGATGCTGTCGCTGGGAGTGGGCATGGGGCTGACCTGCATCGGCTTGTCGCTGCGTTACCGCACTCCGGTGGTCACCGCCTGGTCGACGCCGGGGGCGGCACTGCTGGTCACCAGCCTGTCAGGCATTCCCATGGCCGAAGCGATCGGCGCCTTCATGTTTGCCGCCGTGCTGGTCACCTTATGCGGCGTCACCGGCTGGTTCGAGCGCGCCATGGGCAGGATTCCGCTGTCGATTGCGGCCGCCATGCTGGCCGGCATCCTGGCGAATTTCGGCATGAACGTGTTTGTCGCGATGAAGCCGCAATTCGTGATGGTGTTTGCGATGTTCATCGCCTATCTGCTGTGCAAGCGCTGGTTGCCGCGTTACGCCATCATCGTCGTGCTGTTGATCGGCACCGGGCTGGCGGCGGCGCGGGGCCTGCTGCACTTCGAAAATTTCCATTTTGCATGGGCGGTGCCGGTATTCACGATGCCGAGTTTTTCCTGGTCCACCCTGATCGGTGTCGGCATCCCCTTGTTCGTGGTGACCATGGCGTCGCAAAATGCGCCGGGAGTGGCGGTGATCCGGGCTTCCGGCTATCGCACGCCGATTTCGCCCTTGATCAGTTGGACCGGATTGACCACGCTGCTGCTGGCGCCGTTCGGCTGCTTCTCGCTCAATCTGGCGGCGATCACCGCGGCCATCTGCATGGGCAAGGAAGCGCATGAAGATCCGGCCAAGCGCTATTGGGCGGCGGTGGCCGCCGGCGTATTCTACTTATTGGTCGGCGTCCTCGGCGCCACGGTCGGCGCCCTGTTCGCGGCTTTCCCGCAGGAGCTGGTGCTGGCGATTGCCGGGCTGGCGCTGTTCGGCACCATCGGCAGCAGCCTGACGGCGGCGATGGCCAAGGACAACCAGCGCGAGGCGGCGCTGATCACTTTCCTGGTGACCGCGTCCGGTGTCACCTTGTTCGGCGTCGGCGCGGCGTTCTGGGGACTGGTCGCCGGTGCCTTGGCGTTCTTCGTGCTCAACTGGAAGCGGGCCGAGCCGGACGTAGGCGCGAGCCGGGCTCGCATCCGGCGCCTGCGGCGGAGGCGTCGCCGCAGGTTTTGCCGTCGCGGCAGAATTGATCCAGAATTCAATCATTCCATCCTACCCATTCATCCGATGAGCTATCTCAACCCCACATCGCCGATCATCGACCTTGGCGTCAACATCGACCACGTCGCCACCCTGCGCAACGCGCGCGGCACCAGCTATCCCGATCCGCTGCGGGCGGCGCTGCTGGCGGAAGACGCCGGCGCCGACGCCATCACGCTGCACCTGCGCGAAGACCGGCGCCATATCCGGACGCCGACGTCGAGGCGATCCGCCCGCAGCTGCGCACGCGCATGAACCTGGAAGCGGCGGTGACCGCCGAAATGCTCGACTTCGCCTGCCGCATCCGGCCGCAGGACGTCTGCCTGGTGCCGGAGCGGCGCGAGGAAGTCACGACCGAAGGCGGCCTCGACGTGGTGCGGTATTTCGCCGAGGTGCAGGCCGCGGTGCGGCAATTGCAGGCCGAAGGCATCCGCGTCAGCCTGTTCATCGATCCCGACGCCGCGCAGATCCAGGCCGCCGCCGAATGCGGCGCGCCGGTGATCGAATTGCATACCGGGCGCTATGCCGATGCCGAGGCCGCAGCCGAGCAGCAGGCGGAGCTGGAGCGCGTGCGGCAGGGCGTGCTGGCCGGCGTGCGGCATGGCCTGAAGGTCAATGCCGGCCACGGACTGCATTACACCAACGTGCAGGCGATCGCCGCGATCGCCGATATCGCCGAGCTGAACATCGGCCATGCGATCGTGGCGCATGCGGTATTCGTCGGCTGGGAAAACGCCGTGCGCGAAATGAAGGCGATCATGGTGGCGGCGCGCCTGCAGGCCGTCCGCTGAAGCGGGGATTCCGATGATCTACGGCATCGGCACCGACATCGTCCAGATCCCGCGCATCGAGGCGGCGCTGGCGCGCAACGGCGAACGCTTCGCCGAAAAGATCCTCGGCGCCGAGGAACTGGAAAAATATCCGCCGCCGCAAGGCGAAATTCGAAGCGCGCGGCATTCGTTTCCTGGCCACCCGCTTCGCCGCCAAGGAAGCGTTTTCGAAGGCGATCGGGCTGGGCATGCGCATGCCGATGACCTGGCGCGCGATGCAGACGCTGAACGCCGCCAGCGGCAAACCGGTCGCGCTGTTCAGCGGCGCACTGCAAGAATTCATGGAACGGAATGGTTTGAGCGCGCAGGTGTCGATCAGCGATGAGGCCGACTATGCGGTGGCGTTCGTGATTGTGGAGAAAAAATGAAGCGAATAACAAAAACAGTTGATCAAGATTCCAAGCAGCCGCTCGGCCCGGTGATGCTGGACGTGGTCGGCACCGTCCTCAATGAGGACGATATCCGCCGCATCCGGCATCCCTTGACCGGCGGCGTGATCCTGTTCGCGCGCAACTACGAAAACCGCGCGCAACTGACGGCATTGACCGCGCGCCATCCATGCCGCCCGGCCCGGCGTGCTGATCGCGGTCGACCACGAAGGCGGCCGCGTGCAGCGTTTCAAGCAGCGACGGCTTTACCCGGCTGCCGGCGATGCGCCGCGCTCGGCGAACTGTGGGAGCGCGACGTGCTGAAGGCGACGCGGATGGCGACCGCGGTCGGATTCGTGCTGGCGGCGGAACTGCGTGCCTGCGGCGTCGACCTGTCGTTTACGCCGGTGCTGGACCTGGATTACGGCGAATCGAGCGTCATCGGCGACCGCGCCTTTCACCGCGACCCGCGCGTCGTCAGCCTGCTGGCCAAGAGCTTGAACCACGGACTGGCGCTGGCCGGCATGGCCAATTGCGGCAAGCATTTCCCCGGCCACGGTTACGTCGCAGGCCGATTCGCACGTGGCGATTCCGGTCGATCCGCGCGGCCGCAAGGAAATCCTGGCGGCCGACGCCGCGCCCTACGACTGGCTCGGCATGAGCCTGGCGGCGGTGATGCCGGCGCACGTGATCTATCCGGAGGTGGACCCGCATCCGGCCGGTTTTTCGAAAAAATGGCTGCGGCATGCTGCGCAAGGATATCGGTTTCGAGGGCGTGATCTTCAGCGACGACCTGAGCATGGAAGGCGCCAGCGTGGCCGGCGGCGTGGTCGATGGCGCTGCAGCGGCGCTGGCGGCCGGCTGCGACATGGTGCTGATCTGCAATTCGCCGGACAAGGCCGATCAGTTGCTGGACGGCTTGCCGCAGCACTGGCGCGGCGGTGCGAAGACGGCGGCATCGGCTGCCCGCATCGCGGCGCTGGTGCCGTCGGCGCCGGCGCCGGACTGGGAAGCATTGCAGGCGGATGCCCGTTATCGCGCGGCGAAGCAGCTGCTGCAGTCGCTGGCAAGCTACGTGACGCCGCCTCGAGATAGGTATGGAGGGAGTATGTCGAAAAAATGACATCTGCGCTCGAGAATGACGGCCATGTTAGGGAGTATCTGTCCTGTCTGCGCTTCCACGACCGCTGCAGCCACAAGTGCGAAGCGACCTGCAAACGGAGGTGATTGAAGATATGCCGCGATCTTCGAGTTCATTGTGTCGCGGAGGCGTCGACGATGTCTGACGCGCTTGCTCCCGATCCGCGCGCCGAGGTGCTGGCGACCGTGGCCAAGCTGCCCAATCTGCCCGGCGTCTACCGCTATTTCGACGCCGACGACAAGGTGCTGTACGTCGGCAAGGCGCGCGACCTGAAGAAGCGCGTCTCCAGCTATTTCCAGAAGAACCTGACCAGCCCGCGCATCGCCATGATGGTCGAGCGCATCGCGCGGCTGGAAACCACGGTCACGCGCAGCGAGGCCGAGGCGCTGATCCTGGAAAACAACCTGATCAAGACGCTGCAGCCGCGCTACAACATCCTGTTCCGCGACGACAAATCGTATCCCTACCTGAAGATCACCGGCCAGGAATGCCCGCGCATGGCCTACTACCGCGGCGCGGTGGACAAGAAAAACCAGTATTTCGGCCCGTTCCCGAGCGCCTGGGCGGTCAAGGAATCGATGCAGATCCTGCAGAAGGTGTTCCTGCTGCGCACCTGCGAGGACAGCGTGTATTCGCCAACCGCACGCGGCCCTGCCTGCTGCACCAGATCGACCGCTGCAGCGCGCCCTGCGTGAACCTGATCGAGCCGCGAAGACTACGCGGCCGATGTCGACAATGCCGCGCAAGTTCCTGCGCGGACGCCAGAGCGAAGTGATGGCACGACCTGGAAGCCAAGATGCACGCGCTTTGCGGCCGAACTCAAGTTCGAGCAGGCGGCGGCGGTGCGCAACCAGATCCAGTGCGCTGTCGCGCGTGCTGCACCAGCAGAGCATGGAAACCGGCGGCGACGCCGACATCGACATCATCGCCGTGGTGGTGCAGGGCGGGCGCGCCTGCGTCAACCTGGCGATGGTGCGCGGCGGCCGCCACCTGGGCGACCGCGCCTATTTCCCGACCCATGTCGACCGAGGCCGTGGCGAGCCGAGGAGCGCCGATCGAGGTCGAAGTGCTGACGGCCTTCCTGGCCCAGCACTACATCGACAAGTTCATTCCCGGCACCCTGATCCTGAACATCGAATTCGACCAGCCGGCGCTGATGCTGGCGCTGATGGAGCAGTGCGGCCACCGCATCAACCTGATGTTCCAGCCGCAGGGGCAGCGCCGCCAGTGGCTGGAGATGGCGCAGAAGGGCGCCGAGATCTCGCTGGCGCGCCTGCTGTCGGAGCAGGGCTCGCAGCAGTCGCGCACGCGCGCGCTGGCCGAGGCGCTGGCCTCGAAGTCGACGACCTCGACAGCCTGCGCGTCGAATGCTTCGACATCAGCCACACGCAGGGCGAAGCGACCCAGGCCTCCTGCGTGGTGTTCCACCACCACGCGATGCAGAACGGCGAATACCGGCGCTACAACATCAACGACATCACGCCCGGCGACGATTACGCGGCGATGCGCCAGGTGCTGATGCGCCGCTACGAAAAGGTCGCGAACGGCGACGGCGTCATGCCGGACGTCGTGCTGATCGACGGCGGCAAGGGCCAGGTCGAGATGGCGCGCCAGGTGTTCGCCGAACTGGGCCTGGACATCGGCCTGATCGTCGGCGTGGCCAAGGGCGAAGGGCGCAAGGTCGGCCTGGAGACGCTGATCTTCGTCGACGGCCGCGCGCCGCAGGAACTGGGCAAGGAATCGGCCGCGCTGATGCTGGTCGCGCAGATCCGCGACGAGGCGCACCGCTTCGCCATCACCGGCATGCGCGCCAAGCGCGCCAAGGCGCGCCAGACCTCGCGGCTGGAAGAGATCGAGGGCATCGGCGCCAAGCGCCGCCAGAAGCTGCTGGCGCGCTTCGGCGGCCTGCGCGGCGTGGTCGATGCCAGCGTCGAGGACCTGATGTCGGTCGAAGGCATCTCGACGCCAGCTGGCGGAAGAAATTTACCGGCAGCTGCACTAGCGCGCTGCCTGTCGCCGGCATCGACACTGCGCGCGCACGGCTGCAGGGCTGCAGCATTCGCATGATGCCGCCGCTAGGCCATACTAGGCTGGCACATCAATTGCCATGCAGACTACGGCCTGCAGCCTTAATGTACACAGATCCAACTTATGCCTTTCAATATCCCGATTCTCCTGACCTGGTTGCGCGTCGCCCTGATTCCGCTGGTGGTCGGCGTGTTCTACCTGCCCGACGCACTGGCTGCCGCCGTCCGACCAGGACCTGGCCGCCACCGCTCGTGTTCATCGTCGCCGCCGTCACCGACTGGTTCGACGGCTTCCTGGCGCGGCGCTGGAACCAGACCTCGGCCTTCGGCGCCTTCCTCGATCCGGTGGCCGACAAGCTGATGGTGGCCGGCGCGCTGCTGGTGCTGGTGCAGCTCGGACCGCGTCAACGCCGTCATCGCCTTCATCATCATCGGCCGCGAGATCACCATCTCGGCGCTGCGCGAATGGATGGCGCAGATCGGCGCGTCGCAAATCGGTGGCCGTCAGCTCGCTCGGCAAGATCAAGACCGCCGCGCAGATGGTCGCGATCCCGATGCTGCTGTTCCACGACGATCTGTTCGGCGTCATCGACACCGCATTCTGGGGCCAGATGCCTGCTGTGGATCGCCGGCGGTGCTGACGGTCTGGTCGATGTTCTACTACCTGCGCCAGGCCTGGCCGCTGATCAAGGAAAAGGCCGGACACCTGATCTGAGATGTCCGCAGCACGGCTGACACAGCATGTCGATGCTGTGATGCGCGCATGCCGGTTGACGAAGCGGGAGTAGCTCAGTTGGTAGAGCGCAACCTTGCCAAGGTTGAGGTCGAGAGTTCGAGACTCTTCTCCCGCTCCAAATGCAGGCAGTACTTTATAATATGCACCTGTTGTCGAATGCGGGAGTAGCTCAGTTGGTAGAGCGCAACCTTGCCAAGGTTGAGGTCGAGAGTTCGAGACTCTTCTCCCGCTCCAGATTCGAAGGAAGCATCCAGCTTCCTGTTATTGCAGGTAGCGCTGCAAAATGATATTGCGGCGCCAAAAGTTCTATGCGGGAGTAGCTCAGTTGGTAGAGCGCAACCTTGCCAAGGTTGAGGTCGAGAGTTCGAGACTCTTCTCCCGCTCCAATTCAGTCAAACGGATTTTTTGTTTGCATATTCTCGCTCTACCCACGACGCTTACGGCGTTGTCCGGTAGAGTTCGCCAGCGATTGCATGCCCTGGATTTCAGGTTACAATGGCGGCCCAAGGCGGGGTAGCAAAGTGGTTATGCAGCGGCCTGCAAAGCCGTAGACGCCGGTTCAATTCCGACCCCCGCCTCCAGTTTTCAAACGGCCTCTATCATCAGATAGAGGCCGTTTTTCTTTTGGCTGTCCGATTACAAGATTTGTAGCCCGGCTTGCCGTCTTTCCTGTCCCCAGGCCGAGCGCATCGCCGTTGCTGCACTCGATTCCCATCGCGTGGACAGGTTCAATATCGATCCTATAATGAAATCAAGTAGCCACGATGCGTTGCGTCCCGAACCGGACGCCACCATGGCTAGCGAGGTGCGGTGATGCCGCCAGGATATTGCATGTCCCCCTGCCGCCGGATCCTGCTCGAGTTCAGCAAAAGGTGGCTTGAGTTGGGGAGGACGAGATCGGTCGGCGAATAAATATTCATGTTCACGCTGCCGACGCCGGAGCAGGGATTTCAGGAGAACCGCCATGCCGATCAAGGAATGTTGCAATATTGGCGTTGTCTGCTGCGAGGCCGATGCCTCGATTCCAGCGGTGGCCGCCTTGATGCGCAAGCATCATGTCGGCGACGTGGTCGTGATCGAAAGGAAGGATGCCGAGCGGATGCCGATCGGAATCATTACCGACCGCGATATCGTCATTGAAACCATCGCGCTGCAGCTGGATCCCGGATGCGTTCACCGCGGGTGATTTCATGAGTACGCCGATCGTGACGATTACCGAGGACGCCGGATTCGTCGAGGCCTTGCGCCTGATGCGCAATCACAAGATACGCAGGATGCCGGTGGTTACCGCCAGCGGCGCGCTGTTCGGCATTGTCACCGCCGATGACATCGTCAATCTGCTGACGTCGGAATTGTCGATGATGACCGATGCGATTTTCAATCAGGCGGTGCAGGAAGGGCGTTTGCGCAAGTAGCGCGCATGGACGCTTTCCGCTGCGGCTCAACCGCTTTCCGGCGCCTGCCGGACCTAGAGGGCGGAACCGGCATGCCGAGGATTCTTGCGACTTCCCGGTCGTCGACCTGGGGAAAATGCCGATAGAACTCGCTGACGGAAGTAAAGCTGGCCGGCGTACGAAGGCAGACCACCCGATCGGCAAACGGCATGACCGCGGCGAGGCTTTGGGGCGGGGCAACGGGAACCGCGCATACCAGCTCGGCGGGATGTTTGGCGCGGATGGCATGCAAGGCAGCAATCATGGTCGCCCCTGTCGCCAGCCCGTCATCCACGATGATGGCTATGCGCCCATGCGGATCGGCCGGGCGCTTGAGCGGCGTATATTGAGCCCGGCGCTGCGCAAGGACCTTCAGCTGCCGGATTTTTTCCTGTTCGATAAAAATGCGCATGGCTGCCGAGAGTCCGGCCGGCGAATCAAGATAGACCCAGCCGTTTTCATCGACTGCGCCAAGCGCATATTCGGGGTCGAAAGGCGCGCCCAGTTTGCGTACCAGGACAACATCCAGTTCGCCGTCGAGCCGTTGCGCAATGATTTTTCCCATCGGCACGGCACCGCGCGGAATCGCCAGGATCAAAGGCTTGCGCCCGTGATAGTCATGCAGCTCCAAGGCCAAGGCTTCGGCGGCTTCGGCGCGGTCTGCAAAGACCGATTGGGTATTCATCGGGTCTGGATCGGCGATGTCCGATTCCGCATGGGACAGGATGATTCACTCATCATTTGCCGGATGCGGCCAGGATATGAGGATGCTATCGCTGGATGGCTGATTTTTACGTCGCTTTCTCGAATGCCGGAAACGTATGCGCTCGCTTCCCCGCTTTCTGCGCGTGGAGCGGCCAACCGGGGTCGCCGCCGGCCCGGTGCGTCACGAGGTCAATGGGACATCAATACCGGCACCGTCATGGATTCCAGCATGGTGCGTGTCACGCCGCCCAGCATGACCTCGCGAAAACGCGAATGGCCGTAACATCCCATCACGATCAGATCCGTTGACAGGTCGGCGGCCAGCGACAGCAGCGCATTGCCGACATTGCCCTCGACGATTTCCTCGCGCACATTCACTTTCACGCCATGCCGCGCCAGATAGAGCGCGATGTCGGCTCCCGGTTGCTCGCCGTGCCGGTCCACTTGAGACAAGGGATTGAATACCACGACTTCCACCAGTTGCGCGCGCCTCAGCATGGGAAGTGCGTTGTGGACCGCATGCCTCGACTCCATGCTGCCGTTCCAGGCGATCAGTACCCGGGAACCGGGATTTTTGAACGTGCCGGCATAAGGAAGGATGAGCACCGGGCAGCCGGAATTCATCACCACGTATTCGGGGAAATCGGAGTTCAGAAACTGGGAAGCCTGATACGGATCGTATTGACCGAGAACCACCAGATCGCAATAGCGGGCTTGCAGGCTGATGCCATCGGCCGCCTCGTCGTCGATCAGCCGATGCTCGAACGACAGGACGCCGGCCTGCTGGGCGAGCTTGTCGAATTTTTCCAGGGTCTGGCGACCGCGTTGCCGCAAGCTTTCGAGAAAGGGAGTGATCGCTGCATCCCCGGAGTTGACCGTCATGGTCTCATAAAGAAATCGAGATACTCCCGTCATCGCCGCGCCGATCAGATGGGCGCTTTCGGCAATGGCGATGGCGGCTGCCGTCGCGATGCGGGCTTCCACATTCCTGGC
Source organism: uncultured beta proteobacterium (assembly GCA_963706525.1). Classification (GTDB taxonomy): domain Bacteria; phylum Pseudomonadota; class Gammaproteobacteria; order Burkholderiales; family Burkholderiaceae_D; genus DATJCV01. The sequence goes on from CAVPMM010000014.1 coordinate 76,818, forward strand.
TTCGTCCACATGTACAAGAATGGTTTTGTATCCCATGGCATGCTCCTGGCTTCAGCGGCGCGGCAGCAAGGCCCGCCGATTTTCTCCATTCAATATGTGAAATCAAGCTGCCGTAGCAGATTACTTCCAAAATGGCGACTGAAGCCCGGCGCTTTTCGGGTGTTCCATATCTTTTGATATATATCAAAAACGCCCCCTTTTTCCCGGTTTGATCGGCCGCGGATAGGACATGCCCACCTCATGCGGGACGGCTGGCCGGGTATCGTGCCTCCTTCTTCCTCCCACGAGGATCCATTCATCTTTCTTTTTTGTAACCGCCTGAAAATTTCGAAAGGGCTGCGAATCCTGGCCGGGAGTAACTTGACGGCGCCAGGATTTCTTTCATGGAATACGGATTTCCGGCACTTCTGCAATGGCACGGACATTGCGTGATGGCGATAAATCGAATGCAGATTTTCTCATCACCGATAGGAGAGGATGACATGGCACACAGTAGCTTGGATTCGCCGGTGGAACCGGCTCCCGATATCGGCAAAGGCCATGATGTCGCGTCCCTCGGCCCCAGCGATTCCTCCGATTCCGGTAGCGATGTGCAGGGCGCGGGCCGCAAGCAGCAGGATATCGAAGGCGAGCTCGACCAGCATGCCTTGGAGTTGGGGCCGGAGGAAATGCAGAGCGATTCCGATCGCTCGGGAACCGGGGATCGCGCGTCGGCCGATGGCGACTCCAATCTCGTGCCGGATGCCGACATTCGGGCAGACCGCGAGATAGATGCCGAGCCCGACGATGAAGCTGAAAATTCTCCGCCCAGAGCACCGCGCCGGCCTTAGCGGGCAGGGAAAATTTTCAATTCCCTGGCATATATTTCAACCGGATTTCGACAAACGCAATTTTTAAGAGAAAGGGAGGCCTCGTCCTTTTCAACATGACGCCGACGCGCGTATTCTGCGGCGCGTTTCCATTATTCGGTTGGCGTTCGCCAGTCCACAGCCAGGTTAATCGTAACGGCGAAAAACCCATGGAATATCACGTTTCAGACGAGGCGCGAATCTTCGTTCTCGCGCCCCTCGATCGATGGCGCTGAGCGGCTCCATCGGCAATGGCCGGCAGCGCACATTGCGTCGCCGCATCGCCCGGGACTTATGGCGCGCGATCTGGCGTTTTCGCGGACGGGTGCTGGCCGCGCTCGGATTGCTGATCCTGGCCAAGGTCGCGTCGATCAGCGTACCGCTCCTGCTCAAGCAAATCGTCGATGCCTTCAGCGGCACGGAACGCGTCCTGCTGTTGCCGGTATTTCTGTTGCTGGCGTATGCGGCCGTGCGTTTTTTCAGCAATGTCTTCAACGAACTGCGCGACATGGTGTTCTCTTTTGTCACGCGCCGCACTTCGGCGGATTTCATGCAGCGCACGTTTTCCCATTTGCATCATCTGGGGGCGCGCTTCCACTCCCGCCGTGAAACCGGCGCCGTCATCCGCGACCTGGAAAAGGGCACCAGCGCCATCGGATTTTTACTCGGCGTCGCCGTGTTTACCATCGTGCCGACCTTGTTGGAAATCGTCGCGGTGCTGGTCATCATCATGGGTAAATACAGTTATGGTTTTACTGTGGTCATCCTTGTGACCTTTGTCGCCTACGCCTCCTATACGGTGGTATTCACGCGGCGGCGCATGCGCTATCAGCGCCATGTGCATGCATTGGAGGCGCAATCCAACGGCCGCGTGGTCGATAGCCTGCTGAACTACGACACGGTCGAGTATTTCGCGCGTGAGGACTTCGAAACTGGGCGTCTGGGACGCGTCGTCGATCAGTGGGTCAAGGCCGGTGCCGCCAATCAGTATGCACTGTCGACCCTCCACATCGGACAAAGCGCCTGCATCGGCGCCGGCGTCGCCGCGGTCATGCTGCTCGCCGGCCGAACTGGTGGAGGGCGGCATGAGGTGGGCGACCGATATCGTTCAATGCGTACATCATCCAGGTAAGCCCGCCCTTGAACTCGCTGGGCTCGTTTTTCGCGAAACCAACGATGCTATGACCAATATCGAACGCCTGTTTGCCCTGCTGGATGCGCGCGGCAAGGAAGGCGAGGACGCCGATGCGAGCGGCGCCCGGCCCCTGGTCGTGAGCAGCGGAACGATCGGTTTCGACAACGTCAATTTCAGTTACGAGCCCGGGCGCCAGATATTATGGAATGTCAGCTTCCGCGTCGAGCCGGGGCAAACGGTGGCCGTGGTCGGCGGCAGCGGCTCGGGCAAGTCCACGCTTGCGCGCCTGCTGTTTTCGTCTGTATCAGCCGGACGCGGGAAGCATCTACATCGACGGCCAGGACTTGCGGCTGGTAACCCAGCAGAGCCTGCGCGAAGCGATCGGCATCGTTCCGCAGGACACGATCCTGTCAACGAAACATTGGCGTACAACATCGCCTACGGCCGTGAAGGCGCGAGCCGGGCCGAGGTGGTGGAAGCGGCGCGCGGCGCCCAGCTCGAGCAGTTCATCGACCGGCTGCCGGACAGTTACGACACGCGCGTGGGCGAGCGCGGCGTACGGCTGTCGGGGGAGAGCGCCAGCGTGTCGCGATCGCGCGTGCCTTGCTCAAACGGCCGCCGATCATGGTGTTCGACGAAGCCACGTCGGCGCTCGACACGCGTTCCGAGCGCGCAATTCAGGCGGAGTTGACGCGGGTGGCGGAGGGCAAGACCAGCTTGGTGGTCGCCCATCGGCTGTCGACGATTGTCGACGCCGACCGCATCCTGGTCATGGAGCATGGCCGTATCGTCGAACGCGGAACGCACCAGGCTTTGCTGGAAAAAAAGGGAATCTACGCGCAAATGTGGACCCTGCAACAGCAGCAGCGCGAACTGGAGCGCACCGAAGAAAGGCTGGCGCGGCAACCGATCCGGCTTGAAACACTGGTGGCCGGCGTGGTGGACGGGCTGCGCGAAACGATTTCCAACGGCAAACCAACGTATATACGCAGGTCGGCGAAGCCGAATTGCGCGTGACCGGCGACCCTACCGTTTTGCAAAAAGTGATTTGGGATTTATGCCAGCAGGCGATCGAAGCCGTTGGACAGGGTGGCCGTATCGCGCTGCAGTTGACGCGCAAGGGAGACGAGGCGCACCTGTCGATTGCCGGCGGCGAAGGGCACGCCTACGATCTGACCCGGCTTGATGTCTCCGGCCTGCAGGCACTGCTGGAAAGCCAGAACGGCCGGTTCACCGTGCAAAACGACGAACGGGGCGCGACCTTCCGCCTTGCGTTGCCGCTGCGGACCATCACCGATATGCGCAGCGGCGAATCCGGCGCTACTCCGCCCGCGGTGGATCGGCGGCGCAACCGTTTGCAGGGGGTGCCGGTGCTGGCAGTAGACGACAGCGACGATGCGCGGGATGCGATGACGACCGTATTGAGCGATGCCGGCGCCAGCCTCAGGTGCATGGAATCCGGCCATGAATTGCTGGCCTGGTTGCGCGATACGCCGCCCGGGCAATGGCCGAAGGCGATTGTGTGCGATACCGCACTCGGCGACGAGGATGGCTACACGGTGATGCGCCAGGTGCGCCGAACTCGAGGGGGAATTGGGCGTCCCCTTGCAGCAGCGCATCCCGGCGATTGCGATATCCGGATACGCTCAGACCCGCGACCACATCCGCGCGATGATGGCCGGCTTTCAACTGCATCTGGCCAAGCCGGTGAAGGCGGAAGAACTGGTCGGCGCGGTCCATGGACTGGTTTCTGGCGGAGGAGGACTCGGATGAGCGAACCACCGAAAAATGAACCATGGATACCGCTGGCAGCGCGCCCGGTCATGGGCGGCAGTGTGCTGGCCGATCGCCAGGCAGCGATCCAGGCGGTTGAAATGCTGATGCCGATGTTTGCTTCGGCCCTGCATGACGACACCGTCGGCCGGAGCGGCTGCATGCACGTGGTCATCATGGACCCGGCGCTGACGCCGGCCGACGCCAGCTTCGACGAAGCCATCCTGTATGAATTTTCGCTGCCCGATCCCGCGGGAATGGGATGCCGATTACGGCGGCTTCGCACGCGCCAGAGAGGCGCGTCTTTCGTGGCTGACCGGCATGAGCAGCCAGCTCGTCCAGACGTCGCAGCCGCATCGTTTGCGCTCTGGCAATACGACACTGTGGGGGCAGCGTCGTTAGCATGCGCATGAAGGAATCGTCGTGGGTGTCAGCGGCGCCAATCCCGTGGTTCGATGAAGCATTTGCCGGCTGTGTCGCGCATTGCCTGAAGGCGATTGCGCAACATCGGGCGCGCGCGGCACAGGAAAAATTATTTCTTTAAGGCCGGTCCCTGTGACCGGCAATGCGCAATTTTTACCGCTTCATTATAAAAATTCGCTGCCGCAAGTCTTGCTGTTTCGCTTCACCAGCGCCCGAAGCGCATGAGAAGCGGTTCTCCGCCGATCCGTCCAGTTGGCACGTATTTCGCTCCTTGTGAAATAAATCACTTGTCAGGACAAGTGTCCGCGCTACCGGCGCATATTTCAAAAAGGAGCTTTCATGGCTGCAGAGGTTACAACGACTTTAGCTGGCAAGACGGTACTGGTTACCGGCGGCGGCCGCGGGCTGGGCGCCGCCATTTGCCAGGCATTGAGCGAAGCCGGCATCACAGGTGGTGGCGGCCGATATCCAGGAGCAACTGGCCCGGCAGATCGCTGAGGAGATCCAGGGCAAGGGGGCGGCCAGGCGATGGCCATCAAGGCGGATATCAGCGACCCGGCGGCAGGTGGAAGAGACGATTCGCCAGATCGATGCGCGTTTCGGCCGCCTGGAGCATCCTGGTCAATAATGCCGCGATCGATATTACTGTGCCGATCGAAGAGTTGGCGATCGAGGACTGGCGACGGATCGTCGATATCAATCTCAGCGCGCCATTCACTGCTGTCGCGCGCGGTGCTGCCGCTCATGCGCCGGCAAAAATCCGGCCACATCATTAACATCGACACCAACGGCTGCCAAGCGCGCCTGGCCGAACGCCAGCGGGTATCACGCCACCAAGTGGGGGCTGCTGGGGCTTAAGCCACGCCCTGCATGCAGAGTTGCGGCCGGAGAACATCAAGGTCACCGCCGTGGTCAGCGGCGGCATGCGCACGCCCTTCCTGCTCGACCGCTTCCCGGATATCGACCCTAATGTGCTGCAGGATCCGCGCAACGTGGCGCAGACCATCCGTTTCGTGCTGACCCTGCCGCCGGGCACCGTGATTCCCGAAGTGATGGTATTGCCGATGAAGGAATCTTCATGGCCCTGAGTCTGACTACCGGCTCGCGCAACGGCGCGGTGTTGCTCGACAAGGACGGCACGCTGCTGGAAAACGTGCCGTACAACGTCGACCCGGAGCAGATGCGGCTTGCGCCAAAGGCGGCCGAGGGACTGCGTCGGCTTGCGTACACCAGGCTGCCGCTGGTGGTGATATCGAATCAGCCCGGTGTGGCGCTCGGTTATTTTCCGGAAGCGGCCTTGTGTGCGGTGCGCCGCCGGCTGGCGGAACTGTTCGCACAGAACGGGGCGGTGCTGGCGGGGTTTTTCTTTTGTCCCCACCATCCGGACGGCAATGTAGCCCGTTATGCGCACGCCTGTGCCTGTCGCAAACCCCGGTCCGGATTGCTGCGGCGTGCCGCGACGCAGCTCGGTTTTTCGCTGCGGCATTCGTGGATGGTAGGCGACATTCTCGACGATGTCGCGGCGGGCAGCCAGACGCTGTGTCGCACCATCCTGGTGGATTGCGGCAATGAAACCGAATGGGTGCGGACGCCGCAGCGCCGGCCCGACTACACCGTATCCGATTTCGATGCGGCGGCTCGCATCATCGTTCAGAATTCGCGCAAGCGGTATGTTGCCGGCGCGGCTGCATACGCGGCGATGCCCCAATGACTTCCTGGCGCGGCGCGCGCCGAAACGTGCTCTGCGTCCGCCTCGATCCATGGGCGACGTGCTGATGACCACGCCGGCGCTCCCGCCTGAAGGGTAGACGGCGGGCGGCGGACGGTCACGTTGCTCACGTCTCGGGCGGCGCGCGGGGTGGCAGCCCAGCTGCCGGAGCTCGACGCCTGCTGCGGTTGTAAGTCGCCCTGGATGAAATGGCGCGACGCCTTCCCCCCGGCGGGACGATCTCGACAGGATCGAGCGGCTCCGGCGGACCGGTTCGACGCGGCGGCGATCTTCACGGTCTTCAGCCAGAGCCCGCTGCCTTCGGCGGTGCCCTCTACCTGGCCGACATCCCGCTACGGCTGGCGCACTGCCGCGAGAACCCGTATCGTCAACTGACCGACCGGGGCCCCGATCCCGAGCCGGGGCCATTCGTTCGCCACGAGGTCCGGCGCCAGCTCGACCTGGTAGCCGACGGTCGGCGCCCGGCGGACGCCGCGGCACTCGAACGTCTCGGCGCGATCCCGGCGACCGGGTGCGCCGGCAAGTGACCGGCGTCGTCGGGGCGTGCGGTCTCCAACCCTGGATCGTGATCCACCCGGCCTCCGCCCCCTCGCGTCGATATGCCCGGTCGACTTCGCGGAGGCTCGCGCTGGAATCGGGTGCCGCGTGTTATCTTCACCGGGGACACCTCGCAGACGCCCGCCGGTGATGGAGCGGATCCGGGCGGACCGACGTGCCGTCGCATTCGGTCGCGGGGGAATTGGACCTGGCGGACCTCGCCGCGCTGATCGAGCGGGCGCCGCTGCTGCTCTCCAACAACACCGGGCCGGCCCACATCGCCGCCGCGGTGGGGACGCCGGTCGTGGACCTGTATGCCCTGACCAATCCGCAGCACACGCCCTGGGAGGTCCCGCACCGGGTGCTGAATCACGACGTGCCGTGCAAGTATTGCTACAAGAGCGTCTGTCCCGAGGGGCATCACGATTGCCTGCGCCGGGTCAGCCGCAAGAGGTGGTGGCCGCCGCGTCGAGCTGCTGGACGAAACCGGAACCGCGCGGCCGCGACCTCGCAGGGACGCGCGGCCTCGATTGAACCAGTGAGGATCTGAACCGATGTATACTCTCGGCATCAATGCCGCCTATCACGATCCCGCCGCCTGCCTCGTGCGGGACGGCGAAGTCCTCGCCGCGGCCGAGGAGGAGCGCTTCACGCACGTCAAGCACGGCAAGCGGCCGGTCCCGTTCTCGACCTGGGAGCTGCCCTTCCACGCGATCGACTACTGCCTGCGCGAGGCCGGCATCACGCTGACCGACGTCGATCACGTCGCCTATTCCTTCGATCCGGAGCTGCTGCTTGACAGGAGCGACGAGCACGCCAGCATTTCGCTGCCGCTGCAGCCGTCGGCACCGGCGCGCGGAACGGGACAGCTCGCCCTGGGACCCGCTGTTTCTGTCCTCCATCGTCAACGCGCCGCGCCAGCTTGCCGGCGGCGCCCCGCACCATCTGCCGGCGCGCTTTCGCGGCGTCACGGCCGACGGCCCGTATCGCTGGCACTTCGTCGAGCACCACCTGGCCCACGCCGCCAGCGCTTCCACGCGTCGCCGTTCCGGCGCGCGCCGTGCTGACGCTCGACGGCCGCGGCGAAAAGGCCACGACCGGCTACGGCCTGGGCGACGGCAACACGACTACGAGCGGCTCGGCCAGGTCCACATGCCGCACTCGCTCGGGCCTGCTCTACGAGCAGGTCACCGGCTACCTCGGCTTCCTGCACTCGTCCGACGAGTACAAGGTGATGGCCCTGGCCTCGTTGGGCAAGCCGCGCTACATCGCAGGAGTTCCGCGACATCATCCGCCATCGGCGACGAGGGCAGTATACCGTCAGCCGATCCCGCCTGGCGAAGCGCTTTCGGCCCGGCGCGCGCTGCGCGGCGGGCCGCTCGAGCAGCGCCACTACGACATCGCCCACTCGCTCGCAGGTCGTGCTGGAGGAAACGCGTGCTGGAGCTGGCCGCTGGCTGCACGGCCGCGACCGGCGCGAAGCAACCTGTGCATGGCCGGCGGCGTGGCGCTCAACTGCGTGATGAACGCGCGGCTCCGCGACCGCGGCCCGTTCCGCGACATCTGGGTGCAGCCGGCCGCGGGCGACGCCGGCACCGCCCTGGGCGCCGCGCTCTGGGTCGATGCCCGCGAAGCGCGACCGCAGCTCGCGCGGCTGGCAGATGGACCACGCCTTCCTCGGGCCCGCCTTTACGCGACGACGAGATCGAAGCAGTTCCTGCGCTGGTCGAAGCTGCCCTACCGCCGCCTGACGAACGTCGCCGAAGAAACCGCCGAGATCCTCGCGCAGGACAAGGTGATCGGCTGGTTCCAGGGCCGGATGGAGTTCGGCCCGCGGGCGCTCGGGGCGCGCTCGATCCTGGCCTCGCCGATCCACGCCGAGATGCAGGCGCAGCTGAACGAGATCAAGGACCGCGAGGACTTCCGGCCGGTCGCGCCGGTCGTGCTGGAGGAGGAGGCCGGCGACTGGTTCGTCGGCGCGCAGGACGCTCTCGCCGTTCATGCTCTTCGTCTATCGACGTGCGGCCCGACAAGGCCGACCGCATCCCGGCCGTCCGCCACGTCGACGGCACGGCCCGGATCCAGACGATCAACCGCGGACCAGAACCCGCTCTACTACGACCTGCTCAAGGCGTTCCAGGCCCGGACCGGCGTGCCGGTGCTGGTCAACACCTCGTTCAACACGCGCGGCGAGCCGATCGTCTGCACGCCGCGCGACGCGGTCGAGATGCTTCTGGACGTCGCCGCTCGATGCGCTGGTGATCGGCTCCGTTCCTGCTCGAGAAACCGGCGAGGCACCTGAGCCGATGGCCCGCGTCTCGGTCGTGGTGCCCACCTACCGGCGGCCCGACCTGCTCGGCGCGCTGCCTGGCCGCGCTGGTCGCCCAGGAGTCTCGACGCCGGCCGCTTACGAGATCCTCGTCGCCGACGACGCCGGCAGCGACGGAGACGGGCGGCGCAGGTCGAGCGAGTTGCCGCCGGCGCCGGCTCGGCGGTCCGCTACCTCCCGGTGACCGGCACGGCACGGCCCGGCGGCCGCGCGCAACGTCGGCTGGCGGGCGGCCCGGGGCGACATCATCGCCTTCACCGACGACGATTGCCTTCCCGACCCGCACTGGCTGTCGGCGGGCGTGGCGGCCCTCGACGGCGGCGCACGCCGCGGCGACCGCGGCCGGGCGTGATCGTGCCGCTGCCGGACGCGAGCCGACCGACTACGAGCGCGATGCGGCCGGCCTGGACCGGGCCGAGTTCGTCACGGCCAATTGCTTCGTGCGCCGCGCCGCGCTGGAGGCGCGTCGGCGGCTTCGACGAGCGGTTCGCCGCCGCCTGGCGCGAGGACAGCGACCTGCATGTTCGCCCTGCTGCAGCAGGCCGGCCCGGTACCGGCGCACCGCGGGCGGTCGTGGTCCATCCGGTCCGGCCGGCGCCTGGGGCGTGAGCCTCGTGCCAGCAGCGCAAGGGCCTGTTCGACGCCTTGCTCTACAAGAAGCATCCGGGCCTGTACCGCCGCCGCATTCGGCCGGCGCCGCCCTGGCATTACTACATCGCCGTGCGCTGGCCTTGCTGGCGATACCGGTGGCGCTGCTGGCCGGGTGGCCGGCACTTGCCACACTGGCGCCGCGATATCGGCTGGCTACACGGCGGTCTTTTGCTGGCGGCGCCTGCGCGGCGCTTCCACCGCACCGTCGCAGTGGCGGAAATGATCGTGAGTCGACGTCATTCCGCCGGTTTCGCTCTATTGGCGCCTGCGTGGCGCCCTCGATTTCACGGTCTGTCTTCTATGAAGGATTTGCTCGACCGCTCCCCGCATTGCCGTCTTTCGCGCTTTGCAGCTCGGCGATATGCTGTGCGCGGTACCGGCGTTGCGCGCATTGCGCATCGGAGAGCCGGCGGCGCGCATCACACTGATCGGGCTGCCGTGGGCGGAGATTTCGTGCGCCGTTTTTACCGCTATATCGACGACTTCATGCCTTTCCGGGGGCGCTGGATTTCCCGAGCAGCATATCGATCCGGCGCGCTTGGTGGCTTTCTACATGGCGGCGCGCCAGCGCCGTTTCGATTCATCCATTCAGCTGCACGGCAGCGGCGAGCGTCAAATGCGGTGGCCGCCGCCTTGGGGGCCAGGCAAGTCGCCGGCTTTGTTGCCGCGATGCCTGCGATGTTCCGTCCGGGAAAAATTTCCTGCGCTGGCCGCAGCATCTGTCCGAAGTCGAGCGTTATGTCAGCCTGATGTCGCACCTGGGATATCGCAGCGCCGGCAGCGAGCTGGAGTTTCCGCTGGACGCGGCCGACGCAGCGGAATTGCGGAGCCTGTACGACAAACATGGGCTGCGCGCGGGCCGGTATGTATGCGTGCATCCGGGCGCACGCATGGCGTCGAGGCGTTGGCCGGTCGCGCGCTTCGCGGCGGTGGCGAACCAGCTCGCCGCGCGCGGGTGGCGCATCGTCCTGACCGGGGCATCGGCAGAAAGAGATTCGGCCGAGACGTTTTCCCGAGAGGTCGGCACGCCCTTCGTCGATCTTTGCGGCCAAACATCACTCGGCACACTGGCGGCGCTGATCGCGCGCAGCCGCCTGCTGGTGTGCAATGACACCGGCGTGTCGCACATTGCCGCCGCGGTGCACGCACCCAGCCTGGTCATCGCCTGCGGCAGCGACGTCGCGCGCTGGGCACCGCTGGATCGGGCGCTGCATACGGTGGTGGCCGATCATCCGCCGTGCCGCCCATGCATGCACCAAGCGTGCCCGATCGGACATCCTGCGCGCTTGCGATCGAGGCCGCCGACGTCGCGCGCACCGCCTTGCGTCTGATTACGGAGGAGGCTACTCTGCCGCGTGAACGCTTGCGTATCCTGACCTGGCACGTGCACGGGAATTATCTGTATTACCTGTCGCATGCGCCGCACGATTATATCGTCACCAAGCTGGAAATCCGCCCGGCTATGCCGGCTGCGGCGGCGCCTTGCCATGGGGCGGGAACGTTCATGAAGTTCCGTACGACCAGGTGCCGCAGGCGCAATTCGATTGCGTGCTGTACCAGCATCATGTCCATTACGCCGAAGACCGCGAACGCCTGCTGACGGCCGCGCAGCGGGCGTTGCCGACCATCTTCCTGGAGCATGATCCACCGCAGCAGCATCCGACCAATACGCTGCATCCGGTACAGGATGCGGGCGCGATGCTGGTGCATGCACGCCTTTCAACGCGCTGATGTCGGATAACGGCGTTACTCCATACTGCGTGATCGAGCACGGCGTGGTGATGCCGGCGGAGACGGATCGACGCAGCACGCTGCCAAAAGGCATTTGCGTGGTGAATAATCTGGCGCGCCGCGGCCGCCGGCTGCGGAGCCGATACCGACCAGCAGGTACGGCGCCAGGTGCCGCTGGACCTGGTCGGCATGGGCGCGCGTGAACTGGATGGGCCAGGCGAAATCGCCAATCCGGAATTGCCGGCTTTCATGACCCGCTACCGGTTCTTTTTCAATCCTATCCGCTATACCAGCCTGGGCCTTGCCGTCATAGAAGCGATGATGGCGGGTCTGCCGATCGTTGCATTGGCTACCACCGAAATGGCGCTGCTGATCCGCAGCGGGAGCAATGGCTATGCCGACACCCGCGTTCCAGTGTTGTTGGACGCGATGCGCGGGCTGCTGAAAGATCCCGCGCTGGCACGCGAACTGGGTATCCAGGCGCGACGCGACGCGCAGGAACGTTTCGGCATCGAACGTTTTGCAAGCGACTGGGATCGCCTGCTGCGTGCCGTCACCGCATAAAGAATATCGCCGACCATCAGACCGTGGTGGACGCGACTGCCTCCTGAACGCGGCTTAGCGCGCATGGACGGTCTTGCTGTGCGGTTGCGCCTGTGCGTGTCGCGCTTCCCATTGCCGCAAGCCGGCGGGCGCATCGCCTCGACCGCCGGCGGCACGACCCGTCTCTGGCGCCATGTCCAGCGCAGCCCGCACAGGGTTTCCCACCACCCGCGCATGCCATCAGCTTCCTGCCAGATTTGCGGCGCGCACCGGAAAGTGAGTGCAATGGCGCTCGGCAGAGGCAGCCTTAGCCAGGCCGCCCAGACCTCGTTGCGCGCCAGCAAGCGTCGCCGCCGTCCGGCGTTGCGCATCGGTGATGGATAGTGGAATACCGGTCAATTGCGGCAAATACACCAGCGACCAGCCGGCGCTGGCAAGGTCGAGCGCCAGTACCGTCTCTTCCGCGCCCAGAAAAAACCCGGGCGATACCCACCCATCGACAGAAATGCAGCGGTACGGAAGGCACTGGCGCCGGCCAGCAAGCCCAGAATGGGCGGGCCGGGCAATGGACGATGCGGCTGAAGCGGGCTGGCCGCCATCTGGCTGCTGGTTGGGTCCTCGCGCTGCTCGGGACCAACCAGCACGCGTGCGCTGAGCGCAGCAATGTATGGATAGCGGTCAAAGCATCAGCTGCCGTGGCCAGCGAGCCGGCGGCCCACCAGGTGTCATCGTCGCAAAAAGCGACATACGGCGTCCGTACCCGGACCGCTCCCAGATTACGTCCGCAAGCACCAAGGTTGCGCGGTGCACGAACCAGGCTGACGGCCGGAAAATCGCGCTCGACCATCACGACGGTATCGTCTTGCGAATCGTTGTCGACCACGATCACCGGCGGCTGCTCCGCCAGCGCGCACACAAGCTTCAAGGTACGCGCCAGCTGGGCGCTTCGTTCATGGGTCAGCACCACTACGCTGATGCGTTTTTCAATGTCCTTGTCCGTGCCGCCTTGCGTGACGCTGTTATCTAGTCGGGGTCGCATTCCAATTGCCAATAACGTTCGGGAGCGTCCAGATCCGTCATCTTGTCGCGCCCGAGCAAAGCCAGCTGACTCGCATATGCGCGAACCGCGTCGGCCTTCGTGGCCGCTAGCCTGGGCTGGTGCAGGTCGATCGGCCGCGCGCGGATGCCGCCATCGCGCCAGGCTGCCAGCTGTTCTTGCAGCAAGCCCGGCAGGCGGCGGTAAAGCGCATCCTCGTAAAACAGCCACGGCCAGCGGCTGGATGTTTGGCGCCACAAGCCGAGAGCGGCCTGCTGCACCAGCTGGTGGTCGCTATGGAAGAGGCCGAGCGGGGCCGCGATGGTGGCGCCAGCGAAATCAATGAGCACTTCATGCAAGCGCGTTGCCAAGTCTTCCCTGCGCGGCTGCAATGCCATACTGGCTGTCGAAAAAATCTAGCCACAGCGGGGTCGCATCCAGCCGGTCAATGCCTGTTGGTCTTCGACGCGACGCGCCGTCACGGCAGCCTGCGCCCGACAGGAAAACCGGCGCGCCGGTCCCAGTCGGGCGCAGGCATATCGGGCTCAGGGATGCCGGCAAATACCGTAATCACGGTGGCATGGCGCTTGGCGGCGATCAAGTTGCCGCAACTGAAGACGCCATCGTCCAGGTGCGGCGAAATGACGACTAGGGATTCAATCGAAGGCATGTTCGAACGATAAGCCAGCGACCTTTTGGGCCGCGTTGCAGGGGAATGGAAAAGGGCATGTCAGTGCTGCGCGGCGGAGGTGCAGCCTTTTCGGTATGCCGTGGTGCAGGTGAGATATGCTGGGAGAGGGTTGTTGCTGGCCGTAGCGCGTGCGATCTGGGCGCGGCGTGCTTCACGCTGCATGAAGTAGCGCACCGTCTGCGCCAGTCCTTGCGCCAGCGGAGTGGAGGGTGACGAGTCGAGCAACGCCCTTGCGGCGGAGGATCCGGACAACGCCGTTTCGGATCGTCGGCCGGCAGCGGCTCGAAGACGATGCGCGCGCGCGAGCCGGTCGCTGTGATGATCCGGCGGGCGATCTCCAGCACGTCATTCCTGGCGATTGCCGAAATTGATCGGTGGCGGCAGTTCGTCCGGGGCGTTCATCATCCGAATCATCCCCTCGACCAAATCGTCGCGGTAGCAGAATGATCGGGTCTGCGAGCCGTCGCCGAAGATCGTAGATGGCTCGCCCTGAGCGCCTGCAAATGAAGTTCGACACGACGCGACCGTCGAACGGATGCATCCGCGGGCCGTAGGTATTGAAGATCCGCGCAGCACTTGGATCGTTCAGCCTGTGTCATGCCGGTGGTAGTCCATGAACAGCGTCTCGGCGCACCGCTTGCCTTCGTCGTAGCAAGCCCGCGGGCCGATCGGATTGACGTGGCCCGCGAGTAGCTCTCGGGCTGCGGATGGACCTCCGGATCGCCGTAGACTTCGCTGGTCGAGGCCTGCAGGACCTTGGCCTCGACACCGCTTGGCCAGCCCCAGCATGTTGATCGCGCCGAGGACCGAGGTCTTTGGCGTCTTGATCGGGTTGAACTGATAATGGCCCGGGGAGGCGGGGCAGGCCAGGTTGTAGATCTCATCGACTTCGAGATAGAGCGGGAACGTCACGTCGTGCCGGATCAGCTCGAAGTTCGGGCATTCGAGCAGATGCGCGACATTCGACTTCTGGCTGGTGAAGAAATTGTCGACGCAAATGACGTCGTGCCCCTCGGCGACCAGCCGTTCGCAGAGATGGGAGCCGAGAAATCCGGCGCCGCCGGTGACGAGAATGCGCTTTCGATTATTTTCTTTCATTGTCGTCCTTCGAAAAATCGGCTGGGGCACCAGGCCGCTCAAGCGGCGATACGGCGTTCCGCCGGGGTGGTGGGAAGCATCACGGGCAGGCGGGATGCCGGCTTTGCTGGCGTCGACAATTGGCAATAGACAGCGGCCAGGCGAGCCGCGACACCGGACCATGTGTAATGACTCTTGACGCGACGGCGGCCTGCCAGCCCCATTGCGTGCGCCAGCTGCGGCGAATTCTGTAGCACGCTCAACCGTTCGGCCAGCGCGGCGGGATCGTTGGGCGGTACCAGGAAGCCGGTTTTTCCATCCTGCACCGTAGTGCGAGTGCCGCCGACCGCTGCGCCGACCACCGGCGTGCCGCACGCCATCGCTTCGACCGGGGTAATGCCGAACGGCTCGTACCATGGCGTGCTGACAAAGACATCGGCCGCGCTGTAAAACAGCCGCAGCACATCGCGGTCGCGCCGGCCAACGAAGGTGACGCGTCGTTCGACGCCGGCTTTGCGCATGACTTGATGAAGGCGTGCGATTTCCGGCGTATCCAGTTCGCTCGGCAATTCGGTGTTGCCGCCGACAATGTAGAGATGCGGTGACACGCCGCCGTTGGTAGCCATGTAGCGCATGGCGCGAATGACATTGTCCACGCCTTTGCGTGGCACCAGGCGACCCAGTTGCAGGACGGCGAATTCGTCGCGCGGCCAGCCTAGCTGCGCACGCGCCGCCTGGCGTTCGACCGGCATGAACTCCTGCGCGTCAAAGCCGCATGGAACGGTTACGATGCGCGCCGGGTCGGCGTCATACAATTCCAGCAGATCGACTTGATCCTGCGGACATTCGGCGATCACGCAGTCGGATTCGTTTACCAATGCGTCTTCAATGGCGAAGCGTTCATCCGGAAATCCATCATCCGCACCCTGGTGGCGCCGCCGCACCCGGCCCAGCGCATGAAAGGTCATGACCAGCGGAATGCCGAGCGCCGCCTTGACCCGCAAGGCCGCCGCGCCGGACATGAAGAAATTGGCGTGCATGACGTCATAGGCAATTTTTTCATGCTGAAAAAAATCGATCAAAAAATCGCCGAACGCGTTCATGTAGGGAAGCAGTTTTTCCTTCGGCAGGCTGCATGCGGGCCCGGCCGGTACATGGATCACGCGGGCGTTGGGGCCAAACGGAACGGCGGCGGGAAGGCGGGCATTGTCGCGGCGCGTGAAAACGTCGACATGGAAGCCGCGGCATGCAAGTTGCCGGGCGACGTGTGCAACGTAAATGTTCTGGCCGCCGGCATCGATGCCGCCGGCGATGGCCAGCGGCGATGCGTGTTCACTGATCAACGCAATTTTTCTCATGAAGGGCTCCTGGAGTTGCAAAACGCACGGCCGGGAACTGCGCTGCGTTGGCCTTTCCATTCCAGGAAGCAGCTTGTATGCCAGAAGCGCTTCTCGTTGCCCAATTCCATATGAAAGCGGCCGCAAGCAGATAGCTCGCGGCCGCTTTTTACAGAAGCGTGTAATTTGTGCCGGCCGGGTATGCGCGCCAGCAGGATGGCTAATGGAGTTGCGCCACGGCCATTTCTTTGATCCAGCGCGTCACGCTGCTCAAGTGTTCATCTTCCTCTTGCAATGACTTACGGAACTGGTCGACCAACTGCGTATGGCCGCAGTTTTCCGACAGCATGATCAGCAGTTCCCGGCCGGCATTGTCGATCAGCTCCGCCGCGAGCAGGGCATTGAGCGACTGGAACAGATCAGCGCGCGGATCGGAAACCACTTGCAGTACCCCGGCCGAGGCGACCGCAGCGGCGTCGGCGGCCGACGTTTGTGCGGTCGGATCCCCATTCAGCTTGGTGACACACTCGGATACCATGCGAAAATGCTCTGCTTCCTCGTCGCAGAAATGCCGCGGTTCGTCCAGCAGCGACGCCCTGTTCTGGCCCTGCGCCTCGGCCTTGACCAGCATCGCTTCATACAAGGCGCACGCTGGTGCGCTCGAAGGCCAGGCGTTCCCCCAGTTTATCGATCAGCAAATCGGGCAGCGAAATCGTACCGCCTGTCTGGGCGGCGGTCCGGCCGGCCGTGGCGCCATTGCCGCTTTCCGGCACGGCACCCATGGTATCCGCCTCCTGGACGCTCACTTCCCGCAATTGCGCCAGAGCCGCACTCGAGCCAGGCGGGTCCGCCGGGCAGATGTCGGCGAATTCCTGCAGCAACCGGCTGTTTTCCAGTGAGCCCGAGATGCCGGTGCGGTTGGTCTGACCTTTATCCTTGTGTTCCATGTCATTTCCTTTGTGATGATTTGCCGTCAGGCGGCCTTGCGGGTCAATTCGGTTCCGGGCGCCCATTGATAGCCGGCCGCCACCGTCTCGGATGGCGAACCGACGAGTTCAGATGGTCGCGATATTCGAGCGACGCCTGGGTTTCCTCTTCGACTTGCCGACGAACTGCGTGCCGCGCGCGCGCAGGTCGACTTCCTGCGCCAGCACCTTGCGCACGAACTCGCGCTGGCTCTGAACTCGATTGGTTCGGGCAGACCGCCGGCAGCACCTCGGCCGGGTCGCGCCGCTCATACTGCTTGAACAGTTCCTTACCACGATGGAGATGACCGAGCTCGTAGTCGAGGAAGCGCTCCCAGATCGCCTTGATGCGCGGATTGGTCTCCTGCTGCACGCAGCTGTAGTAGTTGTAGACCTCGGTCGCCTCGTGCAGCAGCCACTTCTCGAGCCAGCGTCTCGTCGGATCGATGATCGACTCGTACTGGGTGACGTGCTGCTCCTCGATCGAGGCGATCTCGGCGTAGAGCTGCGCGCGCCACCGGGTCGGAGAACAGCGGGCCCGATGTTCATGTAGTAGTCGTGGGTCTGGTACTCGCCGCGGTCATGATGGTCAGCGCGTGCAGCTTGGTGATCAGCGCGGCACTCGTGCGGTCGTAGTGGCTCGCGCAGGTCGTCCTCCGGCGCGCGGTGCTCGATCACGGTCGGCCGGCCCGGCACGATGTCGGTGTAGCTCTGCAGGATGTTGTTGGCGTCCTTGCCCTCCAGCCGGTCCAGCAGCGCCGAATAGCGATACAGGTGGTCGAAGTCCTCGAGCAGGCCGAAGCGGTAGACCTGCGCCAGATACGGGTCGGGCTCGGGCTGCGCGACCGCGGCGGTCACCTCGATCGCGACCTGCTCGTAGCCGATCGTGGTCTCCAGCGGCGAATGGTCGGCGCCGAGCAGCCAGTTGACCATCGTCGCCTGGTGCTGCTCGACGCGGCGGACCTGCGCCAGCGGCAGGCGCAGCTCGCGGTTCATGCGCGCGGCTATGTGCAAGAAGCGCAGCGCCTCGACTTCGATGCCGTTCATCAGGATGACGCGCACGCGGGTGAACGCGTCGTCGTCCAGCTTGCTGATCGGCTTGCCGACCAGCTCTCGCCAGGTGAAGCGCTGCTTGTCCAGCGGCGCGCCCTTGGCGTCGAGGAGGTTCGCTATGGTTTTCCTTCAAGCTCCTTGAAACATTCGGTGAGTGGGCAACGCAGCCCAGGTCGATTCGGCGAAGCGTCATGCGTGGTGTCGCCCTCTTCGCAATCCGCGTGCCAGCCAGCGAATGCAGGACATCAATATCTCCGCGTAGGCTTGCAAAAGGGATGTTCCCGATCTGTACGAAAAATTTCGGGAAGTTTCCAATAAAAATTACACCGTCAATAAAACGTGCGGCGGACGGTTCCGGCCCAGTTCACATCAAGTTCGGACACGAACGGACTCGGTCCGCCCGGCTGGGCTGAACCGAGAATGCACAAACATTGAAGTTCAGCGGGAATTCAGGAAATCACGAAGCGGGGCAGGCGTGCCATTGATTGCTGTCGACAACGCACCGCCGCGTACACATTTTCAGGAGTGTCGACATGAGTTCACATCACCCGCAACATACCGGCCATGAAATGAGTCGGTCATGCGGCCACGAAGGCGACGGCATGGGCAAGGGTCAGGGCGGCCATCAGGACAGCGAAGGCAAGCCACCCAGTCCGATCGATATCCAGAAGGCTCTGAAAGGGACTATCCAGCCGGCCTGGACGAAATCGTGAAAAAGGCGACACTGCGCATGCCGACCGTCGCATCGTGCACGTGCTGCAGCAGATTCCCGAGCGCGATTACGAGACAGCGGCTTCCATCTCGAAGGAAATCGGAAAATTGATGTGAGATGACGGCGGGCGAACGGCGGCACTTTCCACGCTACCTGATTGGCTGTGAAAGGTGTCTGCAGTCCGGTATATCGACGGTCTTCGCCGCGTCGAAAAGGAGCAGGCGAAACTGGAGACTACTTATTGCATTGGCTTTTTCAAGCGCTATGCCGCGCAAGTCGGCAACTAGCAAGGAGGTGACACCATGTCTTTGATAGTGGCAGGACGTTTTCCGACATTCGAACGGGCGGATGAAGTGGCGCAGCGTCTTTATTCGCACCACGTCAAGCAGGAAGATGTCAGTGTTTTCTTCGTGACTCCGCCCGGTCAGCATGCGCAGTATGTGATCGGTGGCGATCATTTTGCCGATGCGGCGGCCAAGCCCGGCGGCAAGGGGGCGCGCTGGGCGTAGTGGGGGTGCCGTGGTCGGGCTGGTAATCGGCGGCTTGGTGTATATAGCCGGATGGCGCTACTGGCTGATTCCGATCGTGGCGGCGGCGTTGGGCGCCTATGTGGGTTCGTTCGCCGGCGCCTTGGGCAAGATGCAGCCGCAGTCCCAATCCCAATCCCAATCCCAATCCCAATCTCTCGACGAGGAGCCGCGGCCGCTGCGCGAAGCAGGCGTCATGCTGGCGACGCATGTGCCCGAATCCAGCTTGGCGCTGGTGACCCAGCTATTGCGCGAGGGCGGGGCGGAGGCGGTCGAGCAGGCGGATGGCATCTGGAAAGATGGCCAATGGACAGACTTCGATCCGAGCATGCCGCCGCATGAGCAGGCCCATCCTGCATCGCGTGTATCGCGAAGAGTGTGATTTTTACAAGCGTTTGTAAATGCGCTGCGGCGATGCGGGCATGCGCAGCTTGAGCGAGGCTCTTTCACCGCAGAGCGCGCGCTGTCGCCGCCGCGCCGCTGGTCCGGAATAGGCATGTGAATTGCATGAGAAAAATCAGTGTAACTTCTAAAACTTCTTAATCTCAGCATGCCGGAAATATCATGTTGCAGTCTGCCACCCTATGGAGAGCCGCCATGATTCAAGCCGATACCGAAAACCGCATCATAGGTTCCACCGATCCAGCCAACGATCGGCCGGGCTCAGGCCTCATGCCGACAAATACCCTGGATCACGAAAAGGTTATCAATAAGGGCGGCGAAGGCCCGGGAACGGTGCGGCACATCATGCTCGACGTGCGGCGCGGCCGCATTGCCTACGCCGTGCTGTCTTTCGACGGCTTTCTTGGCATGGCGACAAGTTGTTCGCGATTCCGTGGGCAGCACTGCAGCTGGACGTCGACAACAAATGTTTCGTTCTCGATGTCGACAAGGGAATGTTGACGCACACCGCGGGATTCGACAAGGATCACAGGCCGACAATAGCCGACACGAGCTGGGCGCAGCAAGTGCATTCGCATTACACCATTCCGCCGTACTGGCATTGAGCGGGCTGCGCTCCCCGAGCCACACTACATCGGCAAAGCGTCCGCGCCAGTGCCACGACCCGCCAACTATACTTGCAAGGAAACCGCATGACTCAGAAACCCGGTTCGCCACCACCACAAAAACAGGAACATCAGCCCGGACGGAAATCGAGATGACGCCACAGCCGCAAGCGGAAGGGCGCGATTATGTCGGCAGCGGCAAGCTGAACGGCAAGGTTGCCATCGTCACCGGCGGCGACAGCGGTATTGGTCGCGCGGTCTCGGTCGCCTTTGCGAAAGAGGGCGCCGATGTCGTGGTGGTCTACGTCAATGAAACGAAGGACGCCGAAGAAACGCCGCGACTGGTGGAGGCCGCCGGGCAGCGGTGCGAACTGATCGCTGCGGACCTCGGCAGCGAAGAGGCCGCGGCACAGGTGGTGGAGCGGACCGTGAAGAAATTCGGCCATCTCGATATCCTGGTCAACAATGCGGGCGAACAGCACCCGCAGGATGAACTGGGCAAGATCACGGCGCAACAGCTGGAACGGACTTTCCGCACCAATGTATTCGCGATGTTTTATCTGACCAAGGCGGCGCTGCCTCATCTGAAGGACGGCGCGCGCATCATCAATACGGCCTCGGTCACCGCTTACCACGGCAGTCCGCATTTACTGGATTATTCGGCGAGCAAGGGCGCCATCGTTTCCTTTACCCGCTCGCTGGCGACGCAACTCGCCGAAAAAGGCATTCACGTCAATGCGGTGGCGCCCGGTCCGATATGGACGCCGTTGATTCCCTCCACTTTCAGCCCCGAGGAGGTTGCCAAATTCGGCAGCAATACCGCGCTCGGCCGGCCCGGCCAGCCGGATGAGGTGGCGCCGTGCTATGTCTTTCTTGCCTCGAAGGACGCCAGCTACATGACCGGCCAAGTCTTGCATCCGAACGGCGGCACCATCGTCAATGGATGAAGAGGGCGCCAATTTTTTATATGGAGCAAAAAATCAAAAAAAGCTTGCGCGCCTTATCGGCATTGCTGGTTTCCGGAGCCGCATTGAGTATGGCCGCTGTTCAGGCGCAACAGGTCACGCCACCGGCAAATCGCAGCGCCCCGGGGGCCTCGGCGCTGGGCGGCATGCAGCGCGGTGGCGCCGCGCTCCGCCTGCGGCATCTGCGTGGCGAACGCATGCCGGAATGCGACGGCTCCTGTCGCAAGCCGTTGCGGCATGCGGCGGCGGTTCGGCAAGGGCTGTCTTATGCAAATCGCCCAAGGAGAAAGAGATGAATTTTCAATCCTGGCCGGTAGGCCACACGCATGTGCCGGATCCTCCTGGTCCGGATCATCCCGACAAGCCGCCGCAGCCAGAAGAGCCTCCCGGCCGCGATAGGCCGCCACCGGCGCCACCGGACCGTCCCGTCGAACCGCCGGTGCGCGAGCCGCCTGCGCCCGCACCGCCGGACATCCTATAGGCTGCCGGCCGGTGCAATGCCGTGGTGGCGCGCTGCGTTTGAGAGAGGCCGCCCGGCTCATGCAAGCGACCATGACCGGCCGGCGCCATTGCGGCGTCGGCCGTTGCCGTCGTTTGCCGTCCTGGAGAAGTGCCGTACAACGGAAATTTGCCGGACCACTCGGCTGCGTCGAATTGTTGTTATCCTCTCTGTCCGTGGCAAGCAATGACTCTGCGCCGCATTTGAATTCCGACAACTCGTCCTTTTCCATGACTAAAGCTCCACCCGCCGTCCATTCCACCTTATCGCAAACCGAAGTACGTGCCGTCGTTATCGGGCTGATGCTCGCCATCCTCCTTGGTGCACTGGATCAGACCATCATTTCCGTGGCGCTGCCGATGATGTCCGCCGAGCTGCAGGGCTTCGACCTGCTGGCCTGGGTGGTATCGGGCTACCTGGTCGCGGTGGCGGTGGCGACGCCGATCTACGGCAAGCTCGGCGATCTGTACGGACGGCGGGCCATGCTGTCGTTTGCCATCGGGCTGTTCCTGTTCGCATCGGTGGCGTGCGCGCTGGCACAGTCGATGCCGATGCTGGTGGCGGCGCGCATCTTGCAGGGCCTGGGCGGCGGCGGCCTGATCTCGGTGGCCCAGGCCACCATCGCCGACGTCGTCGCGCCGCGCGATCGCGGCCGCTTTCAGGGCTATATCAGCGGCGCCTTCGCGGTGGCCAGCGTTTCCGGCCCGCTGGCGGGCGGCCTGCTGACCGAATACCTGTCGTGGCGCTGGATTTTCTGGATCAACCTGCCGCTGGGCCTCGCTGCCTTCATCATCTCGCGGCGGGCGCTGGCGCGCTTGCCGGTGCCGCACGTGAAGCGGCCGGTGGACTATCTGGGCGCGGTGCTGTTGTCGATCGGCCTCAGCCTGCTGCTGATCGCCATCACGCGCATCGGCCAGGGCGTCGCGTGGCGCGAAACGGTCAACCTGCAGCTGTTTGCGGTCGCGCTGGTATCGCTGGCGGCATTCCTGTGGCAGGAGCGGCGCGCGGTCGAGCCCCTCATTCCGCTGGCGCTGTTCCGTATCCCGACGATGGCGCTGTGCTGTTCGATCCTGTTCATCGCCTTTTTTCAAATCGTTTCACTGTCGGTGCTGATTCCGCTGCGCTTGCAGATGATGACCGATGCCGGCGTCGAAGGCTCGGCGCTGCAGCTGATTCCGCTATCGCTGGCGATTCCATTGGGCGCCTATGTCGGCGGCAGTCTGACCACGCGCAGCGGCCGCTTCAAGCGGGTCCAGCTGACCGGCGCGGCCATGGTGCCGATGGCGGTACTCGGGCTGGCCATGATCGATCCGCACGCCGCCTTGCTCGGCGCACTGCTGATGGCGCTGACCGGCATCGGCATCGGCCTGCAACTGCCGACCTCGATGGTCGCCGTGCAGAATGCGGTACCGCACCGGCATGTCGGCATCGCCACTGCGGTCACGGCCTTTTTCCGTTCCCTGGGCGCGGCGATCGGGATAGCGATCCTGATGGCGCTGCTGCTGGCGATCCTGCACGACAAGGCGCCGGCCGTCGCCGGCTCACCCTCCGGGGCCGAGATCATCAAGGCGATGGTGGGCGAGGCGGGGTCGGCGCTGCCGACCATGGATCAGGGGCTGCGCCTGCAATTGACGGCGGCCGTGCAGGATGCGTTTCAGTCGATCTTCATGCTCGGCGCCCTGATCGCCCTGGCATCGGTGGCGCTGGCGATGCGCATGCCCGATGAGGTGTTGAGCGAGCAGCCGGTGGGCTGAGCCGGGCCGTTACGGCGTCAATTGCGCGCGGATTTCGCCGTTGGGATGGGCGGCGCTATGCACGTTGACATAGAGGTCGCCTTTCTGGAACGCCTTGTATTGGGCTTCGCTCAATTTCGCTCCCGCCGGCACGACCCATTGGTTGTCGCCTTTCTTCTCCAGCGGCACGATCACCGGACCGTTCTTGCCGGACGCCGCTTCATGGATATGTGCCATGGTGCCGGTCACGCCGGAGGTGGTGACGCTGCCGCTGACCGTCATGTCCTGATTGATGGTAATGGTGCCGCTGCCCTTTGCACTGGTGGTGACCGGTGGCACCTCATGGCCGCCGGTCAAGCCCACCTTGACGTCGGCGGCATGCGCGGCACCGGCATACATTCCAACGATCATGGTGGCTATCGCCACGGCGAGACGTGATTGCTTGAAAACTGTCTTCATTTGTAACCTCCAGGCCAGGGATTGAGTTCAGTGGGGGCGCTGCGTTGCTGCCGCTTGCCGTCCACCTTCGTGTTGCGCCCGTTACACCAGCGCCGGCGTAAGCCAGAGCTTGCTGACGATGCCGCCGATAGCATCCGCTCGTGGGCAGCGAACGGATGTCCTTGTTCCGGCCACAGGAATTACTGTGGCGTCAGCCTTGCGGCCAAGGCAGTCCTCAACGCCAATAGCCTTGCTTGCCGTAAAACTCGTGCAATCGGGTTTCGTATTCGCGGTTGATGGCTGCCACGTTGTCATATTCGGGGCTGTTGCGGATCGCGTCGCGCTTCAAGTCGACATGCACGCTGGAATCGATCCAGTCGATGTCGTCTATCCATTGCGTTGCGATCAGCACGGTCTTGCCGCTTGGCCACCAATTGCGCGTATCTACCGCCAGATAACGGATGGCCCATGTCTCGTCATCGAAAATGAAATCGTCGACATGGCCGATACTGTCGTCGCTCGCATGAATGCGATATCCGCGCACTTCACCGGTGCTGCGCAGATGGACATCCTCGGGCCGTACCTCCGCCTCGCGCTCGGCGCGCGCTTGGTCTTCCGGCGCCGGCGGGATCGGCGCCAGCACCGGGTATTCCGAGAGTTCGCTCATGTAGGGGCCGCCCCAGTAGGGCGCGTAGCCGTAGTAGCCGGAGTAGTCGATTTCATGCTGACGCGAGACCGGCTTGTGGGTATCGATGTCCGGGCTATTCTTGACCTGCTGTTGCGTCAGCCTGACCTCGATGCTGTTGGAAGCGTCGTCGATGCGGACCACCGACAGCGGCGAGATCAGCACCTCGCGCCCGAACAGCCAGCCGCCGGTCTTCACTACCAGGTAGCGGATGACCCAGGCCTCGTCGTCGAAAAATGCCTGCTCGACACTTCCCAATTCGCCATCCGTCGCGTGCAAGGCGGATCCGTGCAGATTACGTATGCTGCGTAACATGACTGAAGCTCCGATGTTGCCTGCAATATGAATGTGACAACTTTCGTGGAGTGGTGTTCCGGAAAAACCGGAATCCGGAAAAATCCCTGACTTTTCATGCCCTTCGTGTCCGTGTCCATCTTCCAGAACTGGGAAGGAAGTCAAGGCTATGTCGCCGGGATAGCACGGGGTGGACGCCACAACCGCCAATCACGACAGAACCAAAATCAATGGAGTATATGGAAATTTTCTTTTAAATAATCTGCGACAACACATGATAAGTCGAGGGAGTATATGGATGGCGCCGGCCTCCGCCATCTTCCACTTGTGCCGGCAGCGGCGACCTGCCGGCAGTCCTTCAGCCCTTGGCGGCAATCCTCCGTTCGAATTCGGCTTCGGCGCGCAAGCCTTCCAGGTCGCGCTGCACCACGGCTACCGCCAGCAGCGTACCGTTGCTCCGGTAGCGGATGGTGCAATCCCGGGCCTCCAGCGAACCGTCGAGCTCGGCCTGATCCCACTGGACGGCATGGCCGGTATAGGCCAGCACGAAATCGTATTGTTCGGTCCAGAAAAACGGCACGGCGTCGTAGCGCTCGCGGCGGCCGAGCATGTTGCGCGCGGCGGTCTGCCCCTGGCGTTCGGCGACGACCCAGTGTTCGACGCGGATCGCTTCGCCGCTCAGCGGGTCCGGCCAGCGGACGATGTCGCCGGCGGCGAAAATGCCGGGCACGCTGGTTTCCAGATATTGGTCGACCACCACGCCCCGGTCCAGCGCCAGGCCGGCTTGCTGCGCCAGTCCCAAGGCCGGCTGCACACCGATGCCGATGAGCACCAGGTCGGCGGCCAGGGTTTCGCCATTGAGCAGATGGACGCTGTGCTGATCGATGGAGGCGGCGCTGGTGCCGAGATGGAAAACGACGCCGTGCGCTTCATGCAGCCGGCGCAGGAAATCGCCGACCTCCGGCCCGAGCAAACGCTCCATCAGCACATTCTCGCGGCCGACCACGTGCACCTCGATATCCCGCGCACGTAGCGCCGCCGCCGCTTCGAGGCCGATGAAGCTGGCGCCGATCACCACCGCGCGCCGTGCCGTGCGTGCCGAGGCAATCAGCGCATTGCTGTCGGCCAGCGTGCGCAGGACGTGGACATGCGGCAAATCCGCGCCCGGCACCGTCAGTCGCAGCGGCGTGGCGCCGGTGGCCAGCAACAGCGCGTCGTACGAGTACTGGCTGTCGTCCACCGTCAGCACATGCCGGCGCGCGGTGTCGATCTCGGCGACTTCCGCATCCAGCCATAAATCGATGTCATGTTCACGGTAGAAGTCGGCCGAGCGCAGCGGAATCCATTCTTCGGGAGCGTTGCCGGCAAGATAGCCCTTCGACAGATTGGGGCGGTCGTATGGTATCGAGTCATCCGCGCTCAGCATCGTGATGCTGCCGGCGTAGCCCTCGCGCCGCAGGGTTTCGGCGGCGGCATTGCCGGCCGCGCCACCGCCCACAATCAGGATGGAGCGCGGCATGCCCACCGCCGGCAGCGCCGGTGCCGCGGCGCGCGCGATTTTTTCCCGCACGTAGACCAGATCCTCGTGCTGTTCGACGCGCCAGCAGGAAACCGGATTCAGCGCCGGCGCGCGCAAGGCCTCGCCGCTGCGCAGGCTGAAGCAGGCGTGGTGCCAGGGACAGCGCACGGTGTCGCCGAGCAACAAGCCTTCTGCCAGCGGGCCGCCGTAATGCGTGCAGAACGCATCGATTGCCAATAGCTCGCTGCCGCGCCGCACCAGCAGAACCGCTTCGCCCTGGACATGGCCGAGCAGCCTGTCCTGGCCGGTGAGGGCGGAAAGCGGGATGCCGGCGGCAAAATCCGGCCCGACAGGTTTTCCTTCTGCTTGACTCATCGCATCCTCCCGAAAGAGTGCGGCGCGACACCGGCGGCGAAAGCGGCGGATTGGCGCGGCTCTTTTCGATCATAAGACTTTTATGGCATGCAGTGCCGTGCGCTGCGTCATGTTCTGGCGCAGGCAGGGGAGCCGGCGTCATCTTGCCCAAGCACGCTGCTTTACAGGCGCGGCAAGGATGCGGAAAGCTTGCGCCTTCTCAATAGGGACGCAGCGGAGAACTCGTGAAATGGAGCGATGCGGCGGCTGCCATGTGCCGCGCCGCCTTAGCGTGAATTCATATACTCCCTTATATAGGCATTTAATCCACTCAAATTTCAAGGAAAGTTTTCACATACTCCAAGTTCAAGTGGATTGTGATAGCAACGCTGCGCCGCCATTCTTTCAAAAGGGAAAGCGGGCGGCGTGGCGGCCTGATGATGCGCAGCTAGCGCGGAATCGATGGCGTTATACAAGGTCGAACGTATGTCGCGGCTGCACCATGGAAGTGATGCCGGCCGAAAGCCACTGGCCGGTGCGGGAATCCGAACCGGCATGGCAGCCGGATTCACATCGCTTGCCTTGGGTGCCGCGCCCGCCAACATGGGGAAGCACGATCGGGAAAGGGTTTCGAAATGCAAATCGGCATGATCGGCCTTGGGCGAATGGGGGCGAATATGGCGCGGCGCCTGATTCGGGGCGGCCACCGCTGTGTCGTCTACGACGCCGATCCGGGCACGGTGGCGGCGCTGAGCCGCTTGGGTGCGGTGGGGGCGGCATCGCTGCAGGAGCTGGCGGCCGCGCTGGACAGGCCGCGTGCGCTGTGGCTGATGGTGCCGGCGGCCGTGGTCGATGAGGTGCTGGCGGCGCTGACGCCCGTGCTGGAGACGGACGACATCGTGATCGACGGCGGCAATTCCATGTACCACGACGACATTCGCCGCAGTGCCGCGCTACGCGCAAAAAATATCCATTACGTCGACGTCGGCACCAGCGGCGGCACCGCCGGCCTCGAGCGCGGCTATTGTCTGATGATCGGCGGCGAGGCGGCGGTCGTACGCGCGCTCGATCCGGTGTTCGCGGCGCTGGCGCCGGGTGCCGCTGACGATCCGCAGCGCCGGCAAGACGGTCCCACGGCCGAGCGGGGTTATCTGCATTGCGGCCCGTCGGGCGCCGGCCATTTCGTCAAGATGGTCCATAACGGCATCGAGTACGGCATCATGGGCGCCTATGCGGAGGGCTTGAATATCCTGCACAACGCCGATGCCGGCCGGCATCCGCGCGCCGCCGACGCCGAAACCGCGCCGCTGCGTCATCCCGAGCGCTACCAGTACCAGTTGAACCTGCCGGATATCGCCGAGGTCTGGCGCCACGGCAGCGTGATCGGCTCATGGCTGCTGGACCTGACGGCCGCCGCGCTGCGGGAAAATCCGGAACTGTCCAGCTATACCGGCCGCGTCTCGGATTCGGGCGAGGGACGCTGGGCCATCGCCGCCGCCATCGACACCGCGGTGCCGGTGCCGATCCTGAGCGCCGCCGTATTCGAGCGCTTCAGTTCGCGCGGCGACGCCGATTTTGCCGGCAAGGTGCTGTCGGCGATGCGCTACCGTTTCGGCGGCCATCTGGAAAAACCGGAGCAGGCGGGATGAGCGAACTCCATTCCGACGCCTTCGTTTTCTTCGGCGCCACCGGCGATCTGGCCCACAAGAAGATTTTTCCGGCGCTGCAGGCGATGGTCAGGCGCGGCCATCTTTCGATTCCGATCATCGGTGTCGCCCGCTCCGGCTGGAGCCTGGAGCGGCTACGCGAGCGCATGCGCAGCAGCCTGGAGGAAAACGGCGGCGTCGACCCCGAGGCCTGGCCCAAGCTATGCGCCCAGCTGCGCTATGTCTGCGGCGACTACGGCGAAGACGGCACCTACGAGCGCCTGCGGCATGCATTGGCGGATGCGGCGCGGCCCTTGCACTATCTGGCCATTCCGCCCAGCATGTTCGGCGCGGTGGCGCGCGGGCTGGCCAAGTCGGGCTGCGGCAAGGGCGCGCGCATCATCGTGGAAAAACCGTTCGGGCGCGACCTGGCGTCGGCGCAACAGCTGGACGCCACCTTGCACCAGTCGTTTCCGGAATCGGCGATATTCCGCATCGACCACTACCTCGGCAAGGAAGCGGTCCTGAACCTGCTGTATTTCCGCTTTTCGAACGCCTTCCTGGAACCGATCTGGAACCGCGACCATGTCGCCAGCGTCCAGCTCACGATGGCCGAACAATTCGGTATCGAAGGCCGCGGCCGTTTTTTTGAAGAGGTCGGCGCCCTGCGCGACGTCGTGCAAAACCACTTGCTGCAGGTCACGACCCTGCTGGCGATGGACGCGCCGGTCGGCCGCGGCCTGGACATCCTGCGCGACGAAAAACTGCGCCTGCTGCGCGCCATCCGTCCGCTCGACCCCGACGAGGTGGTACGCGGCCAGTTCGCCGGCTACCGTTCCGAACCGGGCGTGGCCGCCGATTCCAGGGTCGAGACCTTCGTCGCCTTGCGGCTGCACATCGATACCATGCGCTGGGCCGGCGTGCCGTTCTATATCCGCGCCGGCAAGTGCCTGCCGGTGACGGCGACGGAGGTGGTGGTCGAACTCAAGCGCCTGCCGCAGGCGGTATTCGATCCGGGCAGCGGGCAGGCGAATTACGTCCGGTTCCGCTTCGGCCCCGACGTCGGCATCTCGCTCGGCGCGCGCATCAAGCAGCCCGGCACGGCGATGACCGGCCAGGCCACCGAATTGATCGCCCAGCGCGATCCCGGCGACGACATGATGCCCTACGAGCGCCTGTTCGATGCCGCCTTGCGCGGCGACGCCTCGCTGTTTACCCGCAACGACTGCGTCGAGCAGGCATGGCGCATCGTCGATCCGGCGCTGCGCCAGGGCGCGCCGCCCATCGAATATGCGCCGGGCAGCTGGGGACCGGCCGCCGCCGCCGACCTCATCGGCAGCCGCGGCCGCTGGCATGATCCTGTCGCGCACGAGGTCCAGCCATGAGCGCGCCGGAAGACCTCGTGTTCCTGTTTGACGTCGACAACACCTTGCTCGACAACGACCGCGTCACCGACGACCTGCGCCGGCATTTGGTGCGGCAGTTCGGCGCCGACAATGCCGGGCGCTACTGGCGCATCTTCGAAGAACTGCGCGCCGAACTGGGTTACGCCGACTATCTGGGCGCGCTGCAGCGCTATCGCAGCAACGACGAGAACGATCCGGCGCTGCTGCTGATGTCCGCATTCCTGCTCGATTATCCGTTCGCCGAGCGGCTGTACCCGGGTGCGCTGGCGGTGCTGGCGCATGTGCGGCGCTGGGGACGGACCGTCATCCTGTCCGACGGCGACGCCGTGTTCCAGCCGCGCAAGGTCCAGCGCTCCGGATTGTGGGACGCGGTCGAGGGACGCGTGCTGATCTACATCCACAAAGAAAAGATGCTGGACGCCGTACGCGGCCGTTATCCGGCGCGCCGTTACGTGATGGTCGACGACAAGCTGCGCATCCTGGCGGCCATGAAGGACGTGATGGCCGAGCAGCTGAGCACGGTATTCCCGCGCCAGGGTCATTATGCGCTGGATGCCCGCAACGCCGCCCGGTATCCGCCGGCCGATATCGCGATCGAGCGCATCGGCGAACTGGCGCGGTTCGAATTGTCTTCATTTACCGGCACGGCCGAGGCGCGTGCAAGGAGCCGATCATGAATGCTGCACAACAACTTCACGAGCTGGGGCAGCGCCTTTGGCTCGACACCATTACGCGCGGAATGGTGGCGGACGGTACCTTGCGCCGCTACATCGATGAGCTGGCGCTGACCGGCTTGACCTCCAATCCGACCATTTTCGAGAAGGCGATCGCCGACACCGATTTCTACGACGAGGCGATCCGGCGCAAGACCAAGCAAGGCGTAAAGGGCGAGGCGCTGTTCTTCGAGCTGGCGCTGGAGGACCTGACGCAGGCCGCCGACCTGTTTCTGCCGGTGCATCAGCGCAGCGGCGGCGTCGACGGCTGGGTATCGCTGGAAGTGTCGCCGCTGATGGCCAACGACGCCGCCGCCACCATTACCGCGGCGGCCGAATTACATGCGCGGGCGGCGCGGCCGAATTTGTTCATCAAGATTCCCGGCACCGCCGCCGGACTGGTGGCGATCGAAGAATCGATCTGCAACGGCGTGCCGATCAACGTCACCCTGCTGTTTTCGCGCGAGCAGTATTTGGCCGCGGCCGGCGCCTACATGCGCGGCATCGAGCGCCGGCTGGCGGCCGGGCGCGACCCGAGGGTGGCATCGGTGGCCTCCATTTTCGTCAGCCGCTGGGATGTGGCGGTGAAGGACAAGGTGGCGCCGAGTCTGCAGAACCGTTTGGGCATCGCCATCGCCCAGCGCGCCTACCTGGCTTACCGCGATCTGCTGGCGTCGCCGCGCTGGCGCCAGCTGGCGAGCGCGGGCGCGCTGCCGCAGCGGCTGCTGTGGGCCAGCACCGGCACCAAGGATCCGGCCGCGCCGGACACGCTCTACGTGGAGGCGCTGGCGGCGCCGGACACCATCGACACCATGCCGGAGAAGACCCTGCTGGCTTTTGCCGAGCACGGCAAGGTGAAGAACATGATGACGTCCGACCCGGTGGCTGCAGACGAATGGGAAGGCATGCTGGACAAGTTCGAGCGCTCCGGCATCAACGACGTGGCCCTGGCCGAGCAGCTCCAGCGCGAGGGGACGCAGTCGTTCGATCGCTCCTGGAACGATCTGCTGGCCTGCCTCGCCGCCAAGAGCGGACGCCTGCAAGACGCCGCGCGGATGGAGCAGCCATGAGCGGAGCAGCGGCGCCGGCAATGGCATCGGATTTGACCGGACGTCCGGCCTGGCAGGCATTGGCGGCACATTTTCCGGTCATTTGTGACGTCCCTCTGCGCCAGCTGTTTGCCGACGATCCGGCGCGCGGCCAACGCCTGGCGGCGGAAGCGGCAGGACTCTACCTCGACTATTCCAAGAACCGCGTCAACGACCAGACGCTGGCGCTGCTGCTGCAGCTGGCATCCGAATGCGGGTTGCAGGAAAGGATCGAGGCGATGTTCAGCGGCGAAAAAATCAACGTCACCGAACAGCGTCCGGCCTTGCACGTGGCCCTGCGCGCCGCCGCCGGCGAGCGCATCATGGTGGACGGCACCGACGTGGTACCCAAGGTGCACGAAGTGTTGCAGCGGATGGCGGTCTTCAGCGAACAGGTGCGGAGCGGCCAGTGGCGCGGACACGGCGGCAAGCCGGTGCGCAATGTGGTCAATATCGGCATCGGCGGTTCCGACCTGGGACCGGTGATGGCCTACGAGGCGTTGCGGCACTACAGCGCGCGCCATCTGAACTTCCGTTTCGTCTCCAACGTCGACGGCACCGACCTGACGGAAGCCTTGCGCGATCTCGATGCCGGAGAGACGCTGTTCATCGTCTGCTCGAAGACCTTCGGCACGCAGGAAACCCTGACCAACGCGCGCGCCGCGCGCGCCTGGTGCCTCGCCAGGCTAGGCGATGAACAGGCGGTCGGCCGGCATTTCGTCGCGGTGTCGAGCAATGCCGAGGCGGTGGCCGCATTCGGCATCGATCGCGCCCACATGTTCGGCTTCTGGGACTGGGTCGGCGGCCGTTATTCGATGGATTCGGCGATCGGCTTGTCCACCATGATCGCCATCGGGCCGGAGCACTTCCATGCCATGTTGTCCGGCATGCGCGAGATGGACCGGCATTTCCGCGGCACGCCGTTCGAGCGCAACCTGCCGGTGCTGATGGGGCTGCTGGCGCTCTGGAACAACGACTTTTTCGGCATGCCGACGGTGGCGGTGCTGCCGTATGCGCAATACCTGAAGCGCTTCCCGGCCTATCTGCAGCAGCTGACCATGGAAAGCAATGGCAAGCACGTGACGCGTGACGGCCAGCCGCTCGGCTATCAAACCGCGCCCGTCTATTGGGGCGAACCAGGCACCAACGGCCAACATTCGTTCTACCAGATGCTGCATCAGGGAACGCGGCTGGTTCCCTGCGATTTCATCGGCTTTTGCCAGCCGCTGAATCCGCTCGGGGAGCAGCACGACCTGCTGATGGCCAACCTGTTCGCGCAGAGCGAGGCGCTGGCGTTCGGCAAGACCGCCGCCGAAGTCCGCGCCGAGGGCACGCCGGAGCGGCTTGGTGCCGCACCGTACCGTCGACGGCAACCGTCCCAGCAACACCATCCTGGCGGCGCGCCTGACGCCGCAAACGCTTGGCGCGCTGGTCGCGCTGTACGAGCACAGCGTGTTCACGCAAGGGGCGATCTGGGATATCGATTCGTTTGACCAATGGGGTGTCGAGCTGGGCAAGGTGCTGGCGCAAAAAGCCATTCCCGAACTGGAAAGTGCCGGCGAACCGCAGCTCGAGCACGACAGTTCGACCAACACGCTGATCCGGCGCTATCGCCGTTTCCGCAAGGAGGCATCATGAACATAGGCTACAACCGCACGCTCTACGTATTGCCGTTCGATCACCGCCAGTCGTATGTCAGCGGCATGTTCGGCTTTCAGTCGCCGCTGACGCCAGAGCAGCATGACAAGGTGGCCGACAGCAAGCAGCTGATCTACGAAGGTTTCCGGCAGGCATTGGCCGACGGCGTTGCGCAGGAGCACGCCGGGCTATTGGTGGACGAGGAGTTCGGCGCCGCGATTCTGCGGGATGCCGCCAGCCACGGCTACACCACCGCGCTTTCCACGGAAAAGAGCGGCTCGGATGAATTCGAGTTCGAATACGGCGCCAATTTCGCCGCCCACCTGGAAGCCTTCAATCCAAGCTTCGCCAAGGTGCTGGTGCGCTACAACCCGGAGGGCGATGCCGCCCTCAACCAGCGCCAGTCGGCACGCCTGCGGCAATTGTCCGATGTCTGCCATCAGGCCGGCCGGCGCTTCATGTTCGAGTTGTTGGTGCCGGCCACCAAGGCGCAGTTGCAGCAGGTGCAGGGCGACAAGGATGCCTACGACCGCCAACTTCGGCCGCAGCTGATGCTGGGCGCGATCCGCAGCCTGCAGGACGCCGGGGTCGAGCCGGACATATGGAAGATCGAAGGGCTGGAGCGGCGCGAGGATTGCCTGCGCATCGTCGACACGGCGCGCCGCGACGGCCGCGCCGAAGTCGGCTGCATCGTGCTTGGACGGGGCGCCGACGAACGCAAGGTGACGGAATGGCTGATGACCGCGGCAACGGTGCCGGGCTATGTCGGCTTCGCGGTCGGCCGCACCAGCTTCTGGGATGCGGTCAAGGATTACGAAAGCGGTCAAGCCACGCGCGAGGAGGCCAGCGTCAGGATCGCCAGCCGCTATGCCGCCTGGGCCGCCATTTTCGAACGCGAACGCCAGACAGCCGCAGCGGGAGACGCGCCATGAGCGAACGGGCCCAAATCGACCAGCGCTGTATCAATACCCTGCGCACCTTGTCGATCGACGCGGTGCAGAAGGCGAACTCGGGACATCCGGGCACGCCGATGGGTGCGGCGCCGGCGGCATATTGCCTGTGGCAGCGGTTTTTGCGCTACGACCCGCAGGACCCCGAATGGCCGAACCGCGACCGCTTCGTGCTGTCGGTCGGCCACGCCTCGGCCTTGCTGTACAGCCTGCTGTATCTGTGCCGGGTCAAGGCGACGGCGCCCAGCTATGAAGGCGCCGATCGGCTGGCGGTGACGCTGGACGATCTGAAGAGCTTCCGGCAGGCCGGCAGCCGCTGCACCGGCCACCCGGAATACGGCTGGACGTCCGGCGTCGAAGCCACGACCGGCCCGCTCGGGCAGGGCGTGGCAAACAGCGTCGGCATGGCGATCGCCGGGCGCTGGCTGGCGGCCACCTACAACCGCCCCGGTTACCCGCTGTACGACCACCGCGTCTATGCGCTGTGCGGCGATGGCGACATGATGGAAGGCGTCGCCAGCGAGGCGGCGTCGCTGGCCGGGCATCTGCAACTGTCCAACCTGTGCTGGATCTATGACGACAACCGCATCTCGATCGAGGGCCCGACCAGCATCGCCTTCACCGAGGACGTGGGGGCACGCTTCGAAGCTTACGGCTGGCAAGTGCTGCGGGTGCCGGATGCCAACGACCTGGGGCTGCTGGCGTCGGCATATGACGCCTTCCTGCATACGCCGGACCGGCCGAGCTTGATCATTGTCGACAGCCACATCGGTTATGGTTCGCCGCACCGGCACGACACGCGTGAAGCGCATGGCGAGCCGCTCGGGGCCGACGAGGTGCGGCTGGCGAAGGAATTTTACGGCTGCGACCCCGACAAGCAATTCGACGTGCCGGATGGCGTGGTCGAGCATTTCGCCGCCCACTTCGGCCAGCGCGGCGCCAGCGCGCACGCGGCATGGGAAACGCTGTTCGCCGACTACCGCAACCACTACCCGGATCTGGCCGCGCAGATCGACTGCATGCGCGCACGCGCCTTGCCGCCCGGCTGGGATGCCGAACTAAAGGTCTTTCCGCCGGACGCCAAAGGCATGGCGACGCGCGAGTCGTCCGGCACGGTGCTCAACGCGATTGCGGCGCGGATGCCGTGGCTGCTGGGCGGTGCGGCGGATCTGGCGCCATCGACCAAGACCGACCTCAAGGGGCCGCAGTTCGGGAATTTTCAGCCGCCGCAAGCGGGCCACCCCGAGGCTGGCGACTATCATGGCCGCAATTTTCATTTCGGCGTGCGCGAGCATGCGATGTGCGCGATCGCCAACGGCATGAGTTTGTCGCAACTGCGTCCCTTTGCCGCCAGTTTTTTCATTTTCACCGACTACTGCCGCGGCGCCTTGCGACTGGCGGCGATGATGGAAATTCCCGTCATCTATATCTGGACCCACGATTCGATCAGCCTCGGCGAAGACGGTCCGACGCATCAGCCGATCGAACAACTGGCGTCTTTGCGGGCGATGCCCGGCATGATCGTGTTGCGGCCGGCCGACGCCAACGAAGTGCTCGAAGCCTGGCGTGTGGTGATGGATTGCAAGGATCGGCCGGTCAGTCTGGTG
This sequence comes from uncultured beta proteobacterium, assembly GCA_963706525.1. Classification (GTDB taxonomy): domain Bacteria; phylum Pseudomonadota; class Gammaproteobacteria; order Burkholderiales; family Burkholderiaceae_D; genus DATJCV01. The sequence continues at coordinate 112,457 of CAVPMM010000014.1, forward strand.
CTGACGCGGCAGGCGGTACCCACCCTGGATCGCGCCCGCTATGCCCCGGCCGAGGGCGTGGCGCGCGGCGCTTATGTGCTGGCCGATGCGCCGGACGCCCGCCCGGAGGTGCTGCTGCTGGCCACCGGCAGCGAGGTGGCCTTGTGTGTGGCGGCCTATGAGCAGCTGCGGGCGGATGGGGTCGGCGCGCGCGTGGTCAGCATGCCGTCGTGGGAATTGTTCGAGCACCAGAGCCAGGAGTATCGCGACAGCGTGCTGCCGCCGGCGGTCGGTGCGCGGGTCGCAGTCGAAGAAGCGTCGACTTTCGGCTGGGAACGCTATGCCGGTCCGCAAGGCGCGGTACTCGGCATGCATTGCTTCGGATTGTCGGCACCGTCCAAAATCGTCGCCCGACATTTCGGCTTCGAGCCGGAGCACGTGGTACAGGCCGCGCGCGAGCAGATCGAGCGGGCCGCGAGGAGGGCGCATGGCTAACGAGGCCGCGGCGTCGCCCGCCGCCAGAGCAAGCGAAGCTGTACAGACCATCAGTCCGCTGGCGGGCAAGCCGGCGCCGCCGTCGCTGCTGGTCAACGTGCCGAAACTGGTGACCCGGTATTACACCGAAATTCCGGACGCATCGGTGCCGGCCCAGCGCGTGGCGTTCGGCACCTCCGGCCATCGCGGCTCGGCGTTCGAGCGCAGCTTCAATGAAGCGCACGTGCTGGCGATCACCCAGGCGATCTGCGAATACCGCAAACTGCACGGCGTCGACGGCCCGCTCTTCATCGGCATCGATACCCATGCGCTATCGGAGCCGGCCTTTGCCAGCGCGCTGGAAGTGCTGGCGGCTAACGGCATCGAGGTGATGATGGCGGGCGGCGACGAGTACACGCCGACGCCGGCGGTGTCGCATGCGATCCTGGTCTACAACCGGGGCCGTCGCAGCGGTCTGGCCGACGGCATCGTCGTTACGCCGTCGCACAATCCGCCGGACAACGGCGGCTTCAAATACAACGCCGCCAATGGCGGTCCGGCCGATACCGATGTCACCCGCTGGATCGAAACCCGAGCCAACACCCTGCTGAAGGGGGGGCTGGGTGGGGTGCGCAGGATGCCGTTTGAAAAAGCTTTGCAGGCCGCGACGACCCATCGGCATGATTTTCTCGGCGCCTACGTCGATGACCTGGGCAATGTGATCGACATGGAGGCGATTCGCGGCGCCGGCATCCGTATGGGCGTTGACCCGCTCGGCGGCGCCGGCGTCCACTACTGGGCCCGCATCGCTGAACGCTACGGCGTCAACCTGACGGTGATCAGCGATCGCGTCGATCCGACCTTCGGCTTCATGACGGTCGATTGGGACGGACGGATTCGTATGGATCCGTCGTCTTCCTACGCGATGCAGCGCCTGATCGGCATCAAGGAGCGCTTCGACGTCGCCTTCGCCTGCGACACCGATCACGACCGGCACGGGATCGTCACCAAAGGCAGCGGCTTGCTGCCGTCCAATCATTATCTGGCGGTGGCGATAGATTACCTGTTCCGGCATCGGCCGCGCTGGTCCGGGCAGGCCGCGGTCGGAAAAACCGTAGTCAGCAGCCGCATGATCGATCTCGTGACCGCCAGCCTGGGCCGCCGACTGGTGGAAATGCCGGTCGGCTTCAAGTGGTTTGTCGACGGCCTGTTTGATGGATCACTCGGATTCGGCGGCGAGGAAAGCGCCGGGGCGTCCTTTCTCCGGCTGGACGGCTCGGCCTGGACTACTGACAAGGATGGCATCGTGCCGGCGCTGCTGTCCGCCGAAATGACCGCAACCTTGCAGCGCGATCCGGGCGAGGCCTATCACGAACTGACGCATGAGTTCGGCGTCCCCGTCTTCCAGCGCTTCGAGGCGGCGGCGACCCCGGCCGAGAAGCAGAAACTGGCGCACTTTACCGCGCAGCAGATCAGGTCAACCGAGCTGGCCGGCGAAAAAATCCAGAGCGTGCTGACGCACGCGCCGCACAACGATGCTCCGATCGGCGGCGTCAAGGTGTCGGCGGCCAGCGGATGGTTCGCCGCGCGCCCGTCCGGCACCGAGGACATCTACAAGATTTATGCGGAAAGCTTCCACGGGGCCGATCACCTGCAGCGCATCGTGACGGAGGCGCAGGCGATCGTCCGTGAAGCACTCGATGCATCCGGCTCGGAATAGGGTTTTGCAAAAATTACGGCAGGAGGGCATATGGGCGGCAATCCCGGTCTCGAGACGGAGCTGGTAGAGCTTCAGCACGAATCCTTCAGCTATTTCTGGCACGAGATGAATCCGGAAAACGGCCTGGTGATCGACAAGAACGCGGAAAATTGGCCATCCAGCATCGCCGCCACCGGTCTTGCCCTGGCGACCTATCCGGTCGCGGTCGAGCGCGGCTTCATGCCGCATGCGACCGCCGTAGCCCGCACCTTGACCACGCTGCGGTTTTTCTGGAACAGCCGGCAGGGGCCGGAGCCGGATGCCACGGGTTACCAGGGCTTCTATTATCACTTTCTCGATATGCAGAGCGGCCGGCGCGCCTGGCAATGCGAGCTGTCGACGGTGGACAGCACCTTCCTGCTGGCGGGCGGCCTGCTGGCGGCCACCTATTTTTCCGCCGATACGGAGGACGAACAGGAAATCCGCACTCTGGCCGACGCACTGTATCGGCGCGCCGACTGGCAATGGGCGCAGGACGGTGGCGACACGGTGACGCATGGCTGGAAGCCGGAAAGCGGTTTCATCAAATACCGTTGGGAGGGCTACGACGAAGCGATGCTGCTGTATGTCCTCGGCCTCGGTTCGCCAACGCATCCGCTGCCGGAAAGCAGCTATGTGGCGTGGGCCTCGACCTACAGCTGGCTGCACTGCTATGGCCACGACTATCTGTACGCTGGGCCGCTGTTTACACACCAGCTTTCACATATATGGATCGATTTCCGCGGCATCCAGGATGCCTTCATGCGGGACAAGGGCATCGATTATTTTGAAAACAGCCGACGCGCTACCTATATCCAGCGCCAGTACGCCATCCAGAATCCGCTTCAGTTCGTCGGATACGGCGAACGCTGCTGGGGGATTACCGCCAGCGACGGCCCCGGTCCCGATACCATCAAGGTGCATGGTATCCAGCGCCAGTTCTACGATTATGTCGGGCGCGGCGTGCCGTATGGACCGGACGACGGCACCATCGCGCCCTGGGCGGTGGTGGCGTCCTTGCCGTTTGCGCCGGAAATCGTGTTGCCCGCCGTTCGCCATTGCACCCATGACCTGTGCCTGCGGCAGGGGAATCCCTATGGTTTTTCGGCGACCTTCAACCTGACCCATCCGGAAAAAGGGCGTAATCCATTCGGCTGGGTCTCGCCCTGGCACTACGGACTGAACCAGGGCCCCATCGTGCTGATGATCGAAAACCATCTGAGCGGCCTGCTGTGGCGGCTGATGCGCAACTGCCCCTATATCGTCGGCGGTTTGCGGCGCGCCGGCTTCACCGGCGGCTGGCTGTGATCGGGGAGCGCAGGCCGCCATGGGAAAAATAGGCGCGCCGCTGGCAGAACAGATCGTGCTGGCCGTCAATGGCGGTTCGTCCAGCATCCGCTTTGCCCTATATCGGATCGGCTCGGAGCCGGTACGGATGCTGGCGGGGAAGGTCGACCGCATCGGTTCGTCCGCCATGCACCTGGATTTTCGCGATGCGTCTCGTGCGCCAGAGAGTGGACGCGTCGAAGGGGCGGGCGCGAGTTCGGCGGCCGGGTTTCTGCTGGACTGGCTGGAGCGGCAGGTCGACTTCGGCACCTTGCGCGCAGTCGGCCATCGCATGGTGCATGGCCTGCGGCACATCGATCCGCAACCGCTGACGCCGGCGTTGCTGGCCGACCTGCGTCGCACCATTGCGCTCGACGAGGATCATCTTCCGCTCGAAATCGAACTGGTCGAGGAATTTGGCCGACGCCATCCGCGCCTGCTTCAGGTGGCTTGCTTCGACACGGCGTTTCATCGCGGCTTGCCGCGCGTGGCGCGAATACTGCCGATTCCACGGCGCTTCGAGGCGCTCGGGATCAGGCGTTACGGCTTTCACGGCCTGTCTTACGCTTACCTGATGGAGCGGCTGGCGCAGATCGACCCGGCAAGGGCGCAGGGCCGCGTGATCCTGGCGCATCTGGGCAATGGCGCCAGCATGGCTGCGGTGCATGAGGGCCGCAGCATCGACACCAGCATGGGCCTGACGCCGGCGGGCGGCCTGCCCATGGGGACCCGTCCGGGCGACCTCGACCCCGGGGTCGCCTGTTATCTGATGCAGGCCGGCGGCCTGAATCCCGCACAATTCAGCGACCTGATCAACCATCGCTCGGGCTTGCTCGGCATTTCCGAAATCAGCGCCGATATGCGCGACCTGCTTGCTCGCGAGGCCGACGACGCGCGTGCCGCCGACGCTATCGCACTGTTTTGTTATCAGGCCCGCAAATGGATCGGCGCCTTGGCCGCCGCGCTGAACGGCCTCGATACGCTGGTATTTGCCGGCGGCATCGGCGAGAACGCGCCGGAGATCAGGGCGCGCATCTGCGCTGGGCTCGCATTTCTCGGCGTCGACCTCGACCTCGCGCGCAACGCCGCCGCTGCGGAGCTGATTTCCTGCGCCGACAGCCGGGTCGAAGTGCGCGTGATTCCCACCGACGAGGAATGGATGATTGCAACGACGAGCGCCCGGATTCTGGGGGCGCTGACCAACAAGGAAAACCATCATGGACCTGAATCGACATGAGCTGACGCCACAGCCGCTGCCGCCGGACTTGCTGCGAAAAATGGATGCCTATTGGCGCGCGGCCAACTATCTCTCGGTCGGCCAGATCTATCTGCTCGACAATCCGCTCCTGCAGCAGCCGCTGACACTGGAGCACGTGAAGCCGCGCCTGCTGGGGCACTGGGGTACCACGCCGGGGCTGAATTTCGTCTACGTGCATCTGAACCGGATCATCCGCCAATACGATCTCGACATGATCGACGTCACCGGGCCGGGCCATGGCGGCCCGGCGCTGGTGGCCAATACCTACCTGGAAGGGAGTTATAGCGAGCTCTATCCGGAGGTTTCTCAGGATGAACAGGGCATGAAGCAGCTGTTCAGGCAGTTTTCGTTCCCGGGCGGCATTCCCAGCCATACCGCGGCGGAAACCCCCGGCTCGATCAACGAGGGCGGCGAACTCGGCTACTGCCTGGCGCATGCGTACGGCGCCGCGTTCGACAATCCCGATCTGCTGGTGGCCTGCGTGGTGGGTGACGGCGAGGCCGAAACCGGGCCGCTGGCCACCAGCTGGCATTCCAACAAATTCCTGAATCCGGTGCGCGACGGCGCGGTACTGCCGATCCTGCATCTGAACGGCTACAAGATTGCCGGCCCGACCGTGTTGGCGCGCATTCCGCGCAGCGAGCTGGAGGCGCTCTTCATCGGTTATGGCTATTCCCCTTATTTCGTCGAAGGCGACGAGCCGGAGCACATGCATCAGCTGATGGCGGCGACGCTCGACACCGTGGTCGCCGACATTCGCGGCATCCAGAACGCCGCGCGCAGCAGCGGCTTCCAGCAGCGGCCGCGCTGGCCGATGATCATCCTGAGGTCGCCAAAGGGCTGGACCGGCCCCAAAACCGTGGACGGCAAGGCGGTGGAGGGGACCTTCCGCGCGCATCAGGTGCCGGTTGCCGAGCTCGCAACCAAGCCTGAACATCTGAAAATCCTCGAAGCCTGGATGAAGAGTTACCGGCCCCAGGAACTCTTCGACCGCAATGGCAGATTGATTGCGGAATTGGCCGAGCTGGCGCCGCGCGGGGAGCGGCGCATGGGCGCCAATCCGCACGCAAACGGCGGTGCGCTGCTGCGCGACCTGGAATTGCCTGACTTTCGCGATTACGCACTGGCTGTCACGCGACCCGGCGCGCTCGACGCCGAAGCGACGGCGGTGCAGGGAAAATTCATTCGCGACGTACTGAAAAAAAACGCCGCGGCGGACAATTTTCGCGTGTTCAGCCCCGACGAGACCGCGTCAAACCGCTGGGGCGCGGTGTTCGAAGTCACCAACCGCTGCTCGAGTGCGGAAATTTATCCGTATGACGATCATGTCGCCGCCGACGGCCGCGTGATGGAAATGCTGAGCGAGCATCAATGCGAGGGGTGGCTGGAAGGCTATCTCCTCACCGGGCGGCACGGCTTCTTTTCATGCTACGAGGCGTTCATCCACATCGTCGATTCGATGTTCAACCAGCATGCCAAATGGCTCGAGGTGACGCACCGCATTCCCTGGCGCCGGCCGATCGCTTCGCTGAATTACCTGCTGTCCTCGCATGTATGGCGCCAGGACCATAACGGCTTCAGCCATCAAAATCCGGGCTTCATCGACCAGGTGATGAACAAGAAGGCCGGCATCATCCGGGTCTATCTGCCGCCCGATGCCAACACGCTGCTGTCGGTCACCGACCACTGCCTGCGCAGCCGCAATTACGTCAATGTGATCGTGGCCGGCAAGCAGCCGGCGCCGCAATGGCTGGATATGGACGCCGCCATCCGGCATTGCGCCGCCGGCGTCGGTGTCTGGCAGTGGGCCGGTAACGACGATGACGGCGATCCCGACGTGGTGATGGTCTGCTGCGGCGACGTGCCGACGCTGGAGACGCTGGCGGCGGTACAGCTTCTGCGACAGCATCTGCCGGCCTTGAAGGTGCGCGTCGCCAACGTGGTGGACCTGATGGCGCTGCAGCCCAAGAGCGAACATCCGCATGGTCTTTCCGACGTCGAATTCGATGCGATCTTCACCAAGGACAAGCCGATCATATTCGCTTACCACGGCTATCCGTGGCTGATCCATCGCCTGACCTACCGCCGCACCAATCACGATAACCTCCATGTGCGCGGCTACAAGGAAGAAGGCACGACCACCACTCCGTTCGACATGGTGGTGCTGAACGATCTCGATCGCTTCCACCTGGCCGGCGACGTGATCGACCGCGTGCCGGGACTGAGCGTGCGCGCTGCGTCACTCAAGGTCTTATTGAGCGACAAGCTGCGCGCCCACCATGCCTATGTGCGCAGCCACGGCGAGGATATGCCGGAAATTCGCGACTGGCGCTGGCGCGGCGCTTTCGGCACCGCGGCTTGAAGCGGAAATGGGCCCGGCCCGCAATATCGTAAAAGTTGGTAACGATCGCCATCCTTTCACGACCGTCGAACTACAATGAAATTCGGGCGATTGGATTCGTCCGGTCCGTGCCGGCAGCAATCCTGAAGCGAGGCTTCGGCGCATGACGCTCTTCCGAAGGAAGCGGGGACTGCTACGGCGTGAGAGGCTTTGCAAGTTGACGGCGTCGACATCGCCGGTCGATTTTGAATCTGGGAACATAAGGAAGTGGGCATGAGACGGTTGACGACTTATCTGGGCGTACTCGGTGCGCTGGGCGCGCTCGGGGGCTGTGCGGTGGTTCCGTACAACGCGGGTTATCCGGCTTATCCGGCCGATTCCTACGGCGCGGGATATGTGGCGCCCCCCGTCTATGGTCCGGTATATGCCGCGCCGCCGGCCTATGTCGGCCCGCCGGTGTATCTAGGATTCGGACTGAATTACCGCAGCGGCGGCTACCACGGACGTGGGTTTCGCGGCGGTTATCGCGGCCGCTGGTAGTGCCAGTAACGACACCTGCCAGTGACGACACCTGATTGGCTCCCCGAGCAAAGAGTCTTTCCTGACGCCAAATAATCGGCTGAATTCTTAACAGGCAATCGCCGGGGCGGCATGCACCCGGCGATTGCGTTTTTGCATAAACAGGACTATATTGGTTCTGATTAAAAACATAAGGCGGCGGCGATGTTGCGAATGAGTAAATTGGCCGATTACGGCACGGTCATTTTGACGACGATGCTGCAATACCCGGATCGTCCCCAAAGCGCCGCCGAGATCGCAGCGGTGATCCGGGTGCCGGTGACCACGGTGAGCAAGGTCTTGAAAATCATGGCGCGCGAGGGCCTCGTGGTGTCGTTGCGCGGTGCCAAGGGAGGCTACACGCTGTCGCGTCCCTCCGATCAGATTTCGATGGCGCAAGTGATCGAGGCGATGGACGGACCGATCGGGATGACCGAATGCAGCATCACCCCCGGTTTGTGCATCCAGGAAAAAGGCTGCCCGGTACGCGCCAACTGGCAGCGCATCAACCGTATCGTTCTGCAGTCGCTGCAGCAGGTGACGCTCGACCAGATGATCGAACCCGTGCCGGAACCGGTCGATATCAGCAGGCTGCAGGCGCGTCGGGCGCGGCCTATTCGAATCAACGGAGAGCAAGCATGAAGGAATCGGCAAGCGCAAGGCAACTGGACGATTTCCTGGCCAACGAGTATCAGCACGGCTTTGTCAGCGAAGTGGAGGCCGATAGCGTCCCGCGCGGCCTCAGCGAAGACACGATACGGCTGATTTCCGCCAGGAAAAATGAACCGCCTTTCATGCTGGAGTGGCGGCTAAAGGCATATCGTCATTGGTTGACGATGAGCGAGCCGCACTGGTCGACCACCAGCCATCCGCCGATCGACTATCAGGACATCATCTACTACTCGGCGCCCAAATCGCTGAAGCAGGGTCCGAAAAGCCTGGACGAAGTCGATCCTGAGCTTCTCAAGACCTATGAAAAGCTCGGCGTGCCGCTCAAGGAACGCGAGATGCTGGCCGGCGTCGCAGTGGATGCGGTGTTCGACAGCGTTTCGGTCGGTACCACCTACAAGGACAAGCTGGCCGAGCTCGGCATCATCTTCTGCTCGTTCTCGGATGCGGTGCAAAATCACCCGGAACTGGTGCAGGAGTATCTCGGTTCGGTGGTTCCTCAGGCGGACAATTTCTATGCGGCGTTGAACTCGGCAGTGTTCACCGATGGTTCATTCTGCTACATCCCGCCGGGCGTGCGCTGCCCGATGGAGCTGTCCACCTATTTCCGCATCAATGCGAAAGATACAGGCCAGTTCGAGCGCACGCTGATCATCGCCGATGAAGGCGCCTACGTCAGCTATCTGGAAGGCTGCACCGCGCCGATGCGCGACGAAAACCAGTTGCACGCGGCGGTGGTGGAACTGGTGGCGCTGGACCATGCGCGCATCAAGTATTCGACCGTGCAGAACTGGTATCCGGGCGACAAGAACGGCAAGGGCGGCATCTACAATTTCGTCACCAAGCGCGGCGATTGCCGTGGCAAGAAGTCGCATATCTCCTGGACCCAGGTCGAAACCGGTTCGGCGATCACCTGGAAATATCCAAGCTGCCTGCTGCGCGGCGACGACTCGATCGGCGAATTCCATTCGGTGGCGCTGACCAACAATTTCCAGCAGGCCGATACCGGCTCCAAGATGATCCATATCGGCCGCAATACGCGCAGCACGATCATCTCGAAAGGCATTTCGGCGGGGCGCGGCCAGCAGGCGTATCGCGGCCTAGTCAAGATCATGAAACCCGCCGAGGGCGCGCGCAATTACACGCAATGCGATTCGCTGCTGTTGGGCGACAAATGCGGCGCGCATACCTTCCCCTATCTCGAAGTCAGGAATCCGACCGCGCGTGTCGAGCATGAAGCCTCCACCTCGCGGATCGGCGAGGACCAGCTGTTCTACTGCATGCAGCGCGGCATCTCGGCCGAGGACGCGGTATCGATGATCGTCAACGGCTTCTGCAAGGAAGTATTCAAGGAATTGCCGATGGAGTTCGCGGTGGAGGCGCAAAAGCTGCTGTCCGTGAGCCTGGAAGGCAGTGTCGGTTAAGTCATCATCGCCAGGGATAAACATGCTGGAAATCAAGAATCTGCACGTGAAGGTCGAGCAAAAAACCATCCTGCAAGGGCTGGACCTGAACGTCAACGCCGGAGAGGTGCACGCGATCATGGGGCCCAACGGTTCCGGGAAAAGCACGCTGGCACAGGTGCTGGCCGGACGCGACAGCTTTGAAGTGACCGCCGGCAGCGTGCGCTATCTGGGCCAGGATCTGCTGCCGATGGCGCCCGAGGTCCGGGCGCGCGAAGGCGTGTTCCTGGCCTTCCAGTATCCGGTCGAAATTCCCGGCGTCAGCAATGTCTACCTGCTCAAGGCGGCCCTCAATAACGTGCGCAAGCATCGCGGCTTGCCCGAACTGGACGCGCTGGAATTCATGAGCCTGATCAAGCAGAAAATGAAGCTGATGGAAATGTCCCAGGAACTGTTGTACCGCTCGGTCAACGAGGGCTTTTCCGGCGGCGAGAAAAAGCGCAACGAGATCCTGCAGATGGCGGTCCTGGAGCCCCGGCTGGCGATCCTGGACGAAACCGATTCCGGCCTGGATATCGACGCCCTGCAGGTGGTGGCGAAGGGCATCAATGCCTTGCGCAGCCCCGAGCGGGCGATCCTCATGGTGACCCACTACCAGCGCCTGCTGGATTATGTGGTGCCCGATTTCGTGCACGTGCTGTCGAGGGGAAAAATCATCAAGTCCGGCGGCAAGGAATTGGCGCTCGAACTCGAGCAGCGCGGCTACGGTTGGCTGGAAGCGGGCGCCGGCGAGAAAAAGCCGGCGGCTGGAGCCGCCACGGGAGCGCCGACATGATGAATCCGGAGACCAGGGAGCGCATGCTGGCCGACCATGCGCGCGTCGTCTCGATGCTGCCCGGTGCCCGCCTGCCTTGGCTGGCGCGCGAGCGTCAAGCGGCGCTCGAATGCTTCGCGCAAGACGGCTATCCGAGCACGCGCGACGAGGATTGGAAGTACACCAACGTCAGCCGGATCGAGCGGCAGGCGCTGTCGGCGCTGACGGCGACCGCGTTCGATGCCGCAGCCGTTTCCGGCTTGCTGAGCCTGATGGTCCCGGAGCGCGGCTCGGGCCATTGGCTGGTGTTCGTCGACGGCCGCCATGCACCGTCGCTGTCGCGCGTGCAGGGATTGCCGGACGGCGTCATGCTGGGCAGCCTGGCGCAGGCGCTGGCAGAAGTGCCGCAGGCGCTGGAGCCCTATCTCGCCGATCAGGCCGGTCAGACCATGTTCGGCCGCCTGAACACCGCCTTCATGGCGGATGGCGCCTGGCTGCGCGTGCCGCGCAATACCGAGGTGGAGGAGCCGATTCATCTGCTGTTCTTGGCGACGCAAGGTGGGGCGGCGATCTACCCGCGCAATCTGCTGGTGGCGGAACCGGGCGCGCGCGCGACGGTGATCGAGCACTACGCGGGGGTGGAGGGAGCGAGCTATCTCACCAATACGCTGACGCAGCTGTTCGCCGCCGACAACGCCGCGATCGAGCACTACAAGCTGCAGCAGGAATCGGCGCAGGCCTTTCATGTTGCCGGCATCCACGTTCGGCAAGGCAAGGACAGCGGACTTGCATCGCACTCGATTTCGCTCGGGGCACTGCTGTCGCGCAACGACATCACCACCGTGTTCGAGGCGGCCGGCTGCGATGCCACACTCAACGGCCTGTACCTGGCCGGCGACCGCCAGCACATGGACCACCATACCCGCATCGACCACGCCGCGCCTCACGGCAGCAGCCGCGAGTATTACCGGGGCGTGTTGGATGGCGCGTCGCGGGCGGTATTCAACGGCAAGGTGATCGTCCATCCCGGTGCGCAGAAAACCAATGCGCATCAGTCGAACCACAACCTGCTGCTGTCGCGCGATGCCGAGGTCGACACCAAGCCGCAGCTCGAAATCTATGCCGACGACGTGCAATGCACGCATGGCGCCACGGTCGGCCAGATCGACGAGGCGCAGCTGTTCTACCTGCGTTCGCGCGGCATCGAGGAGGCGATTGCGCAAGGCCTGCTGGTGCATGCATTCGCACACGATGTGGTCGAGCGGATCCGCGTCCAGTCGCTGCGCCGACGCGTGGAACAGATTTTGATTGCGCGCCTGCCGCAAGGCGAGCGCATCAGGGAGCTGACATGAGAATGGAGAGCGAAAAGCTGCTGCATCCCGCAGCGGGCGAGGTGGCGGAATGGCGCCGCGATTTTCCGATTTTGCGCGAAACCGTGCGCGGCAAGCCGCTGGTTTACCTGGATAACGCCGCCACCACACAGAAACCACAGGCGGTGGTCGATGCCGAGCGCGACTATTACCTCCATCTGAACGCCAACGTGCACCGCGGCGTCCACGACCTGAGCCAGCGCGCCACCGATGCCTATGAGGCGGCGCGCGCCACGGCATGCCGCTTCTTGAACGCCGCGAGCGATCGGGAAATCGTCTTCGTGCGCGGCACTACCGAAGCCATCAACCTGGTGGCGCAGAGCTACGCCCGGCCGCTGCTGAAGGCGGGCGACGAGATCCTGATCAGCGCCATGGAGCACCATTCGAACATCGTGCCGTGGCAGATGGTTTGCGCGCAAACCGGGGCGCAGCTCAAGGTGGTGCCGATCAGCGACGCCGGCGAACTGGATATGGCGGCCTACGGCCAGCTGCTCGGCAGCCGTACGCGGCTGGTGGCGGTCACGCATTTGTCGAACGCGCTCGGGACCATTGCGCCGGTCGCGCGGATGATCGAAATGGCGCATGCGGCCGGCGTGCCGGTATTGCTGGACGGCGCGCAGGCGGTTTCGCATCTGAAAGTCGACGTGCGCGCGCTCGGTTGCGATTTCTATGCATTTTCCGGCCACAAAATTTTCGGCCCGACCGGGATCGGCGTGCTGTACGGCAAGGCGGCGTTGCTAGAGGCCATGCCGCCGTACCAGGGCGGCGGCGACATGATCCGCAGCGTCACCTTCGAGAAGACGGAATATAACGAGCTGCCTTACAAGTTCGAGGCTGGCACGCCGAATATCGGCGGCGCGATAGCGCTCGGCGCCGCGCTCGATTATGTCTCCGCGGTCGGCCTGGAGGCGATCGCCGCGCATGAGCACGAGCTGCTCGAATACGCTACCGGCCTGGTGGGGACAGTTCCCGGCCTGCGCATCATCGGCACGGCGCCGCGCAAGGCCAGCATCCTGTCGTTCACGATGGAGGGCATTCATCCGCACGACATCGGCACCATTCTCGATCACGACGGCATCGCCATTCGCGCCGGTCACCACTGCGCGATGCCGCTGATGCAGCGCTTCGGCCTGGCCGGCACGGCGCGCGCCTCGTTCGCGCTGTACAACACGCGGCGCGAAGTCGAACGGCTGGCGGCCGCTTTGCACAAGGTGCGGGAGATGTTTCATCGATGAGCGATCTGCGAGAGCTGTACCAGGAAATGATCTTTGATCACTACCGCGCGCCGCGCAATTGTCGCGCGCTGGCCGATGCGAACCACAAGGCCGAAGGCTATAACCCCTTGTGCGGCGATCAGGTGACGGTATACCTGAAGGTGGAAAACGGCGTCATCGAGGACTTGAGCTTCAGCGGCAGCGGTTGTGCGATTTCCACCGCCTCCGCATCCTTGATGACCGAAGCGCTCAAGGGCAAGAAAGTGGAAGAGGTCGAGCACCTGTTCGGCGAATTCCACCAGATGGTCACCGGCGCCGACGATGTGCCGCATGAAGACCTCGGCAAGCTGGAAGTATTGGCCGGCGTGCGCGAATTCCCGGCGCGCGTCAAATGCGCGACGCTTGCCTGGCATACGCTGCATGCGGCACTGAAGGATCAAACGCAACCGATATCGACGGAGTAGGCAATGAGCGATTCCGATTCAGAACAATTGGCAGGCGGCGCTGCGGCGCAATCACTGCCGGAAGAGCAGGTCCGGCAGAATCTGATCGCCGCATTGCGGACGATCTACGATCCGGAGATCCCGGTCAATATCTACGACCTCGGATTGATTTACCAGCTCGATATCAGTCCCGCCGGCGAGGTGGCGATCGAGATGACATTGACGGCGCCGGCCTGTCCGGTTGCCGGGACGTTTCCGGCCACGGTCGAGGAGCGCCTGAGCGAAGTGCCGGGCGTGTCGGAAGTGCGGGTCGAGCTGGTATGGGAACCGCCCTGGAGCATCGATATGCTGAGCGACGAGACCAGGCTGGAACTCGGCCTGCTGTAGCCAACCGTGCCGCCGCAGCATTTCATGCAGCGCGCCGCGTTGCCCTTACCGCTCCTGCGGCCGCATATGGCGCCGGACGCCGGGCCGCTGGCCGCTTTCGCACTATTTGCTCCTCTTGCCGGCTTGCCTTTGGCGCAGCTGGCGCGCGAGGCCACGCGGCAGCGCTACAAGGCGGGCGAGCATATCTGGTATGCCGGCGACGCTGCCGCGCATTTCACCCTGATCGATTACGGCATCGTCGAGATCGAGCGCACCCGGCGCTCGGGCGACGGCGTGGTGCTCGGCCTGTTCGACGCCGGGCAGAGCGTCGGCCTGCCGGCGGTGCTGGCGGGAAAACCCTATCCGGCGGATGCGCTGGCGCTGAGCGCCCAGGTCGATATCGTGCGGGTGCGGGCGGCGGCGGTGTTGCGGGTGATGCGCGAGCATCTGCCCTTGTCGCTGGCCGTCAATCAGGCCTTGCTGCAGCACAACGCCGCCTTGCGCGCTTCGCTCGAGATCGTCGGTGCCGGCGCGGTACCGAAGCGGCTGGCGGCGCTGTTCCTGTTTCTCGGGCGCCGCTTCGGCGCCACGGACGGCAGCGGTTCGCTGCATATCGACGTGGCACTGAGCCGCGAGCAGATCGGACGCCTGGTCGGCGCCCGGGTCGAAACCGTGATCCGCATCATCAGTCGCTGGCAAAAGGCCGGCTGGATGAAAAGTACCCGGGGCGGCACGGAAATCACACGCATCGACATGCTGCAGCGCATATCGGATGCCGGCTGAACCCGGCGCACAGCGCATTCAGCGCTGCAGCAGATGCAACTTGTCCTTCACCTCGGTCCATTCGTCCGCATCCGGCAGCGCCGGCTTCTTCCTGACGATCGGCTCCCACCTGGCGGCCAGTTCGGTGTTCAGTCCGATGAAATGCTGCTGGTCGGCCGGGACGTCTTCTTCGGCAAAGATGGCATTGACCGGGCACTCGGCGACGCACAGCGCGCAATCGATGCAGTCCTCGGCCGAAATCACCAGAAAATTCGGCCCTTCGCGAAACGCATCGACCGGACAGACTTCGACGCAATCGGTGAATTTGCATTTGACGCAGCTTTCCGTAACCACGAAGGTCATGCCGGTTTCTCCTGTCGAGGGCAAGGTCCGAGCCGAGCATAGAAGCGCCGCATCGGGTACGCCATGACAAAAATCATTCCGGTTTGGAGGCCGCACGCTTACGCTGTGGGCTGATTTCCTGCTGGCTGGCATTCGGGCGCCTCGGCCGCATGCCTCTCTTTGGGTTTTGCAGAACGGAGTTCTCTCCATGGCTTATCCGGCGTTTTTCGATCAGGTTCCGGCCATTACCGTCCATGATGGCCTGGCTGCCTTTATCGGCGCCGCCGACGACGGCCTTTTGACCTACCGCTATGTCGACGCCGTGCGCCTGGCCGGGCATTCCTGTCCGACCGTGGCCGGCGCTTACCTCCTGGTGCGGCGGGCGCTGCAGCTGCTGTATCCGGACCAGATGCCGCAGCGCGGTGAAGTCGCCGTCCAGTTTTCCGCGCCGCTGGAAGAGGGCGTCACCGGCGTGATCGCCAACGTCGCCAGCCTGATCACCGGCGCCGCCGGCGCAGGCGGCTTCAAGGGCATCGGCGGCCGGCATTGCCGCATGGGGCTGCTCGATTTCGGCCGCGCCTTCGACGGTGTCGCGCGTTTCGAGCGCAAGGACAACGGCGCCGCGGTGCAGCTCGGCATGGCAAGCGGCAGGGTGGCGGCCGATGCGCGCACCATGCCCTTGCTGCAGAAGGCGATGGCCGGTACGGCGAGCGTCGAGGAGGTGCGGGAATTCGGCCGCTTGTGGCAGGAGCGCGTGCGGAAAATGCTGCTCGACCATGCCGACGATCCCGATTTGATTTTCATGGCGGCGTAGCCATCTTCGAGAAACTGACCACGGAGCTGGAGGTGTACAAGGCATTCATGGGGTTGTCGAAGATCGCGCCCGAGGATTTTCCTGATGAAACCGAATGCGCGCTCGGCCAGTGGTATTACGCTGGCCAAGGCAAGCCGCGCTACGCCGGGCAATCGCTCTACCGGCGGATCGAGGCGCCGCATCAGGCCTTGCACCACGAAGCGCGCCGCGTTTCCTGCCATCCATTCCGGCGGCCGCGCCGTCTTAAGTTCCGCTTAAATCTGCTGGTGCAACATGATGGCGAACTGGGTCTTTTCCCTTTATCCCTGGTTGCCATTCGGTCGCCGCTGCGGTACGCGGCCGGTACGGATTAAACTACCGGTGCGAGCCGCCGGCGGCAGGCGGATACGGAGTCAGCCACGATGCGATTATTGCTGGTAGAAGACGACATCATGATCGGCGAAAGCGTGCGCAAGGGCTTGCGCCAGGACGGCTTCGTCGTCGATTGGGTGCGCGACGGCCAGGCCGCGGAAATCGCCGTCGGCCAGGAGCCATACGACTTGGCGCTGCTCGATCTCGGCCTGCCCCGGAAATCCGGATTGGAGGTGCTCAAATCGATGCGCCGCGCCGGCAATCGCGTGCCGGTGCTGATCCTGACCGCGCGCGACGCCGTGGCCGACCGCGTGGCCGGCCTGGATGCCGGCGCCGACGATTACCTGATCAAGCCGTTCGACCTGGAAGAACTCGGGGCCCGCATCCGCGCCTTGCTGCGCCGCCAGGCCGGGCGCGTGCAGCCGCTGATCCAGCTCGGCGCGCTGACGCTGGATCCGGCCGCCCATGAAGTGCGCCGCAACGATCAGCCGATTGCCCTGTCGGCGCGCGAATTCGCGCTGCTGCAGATTTTCCTGGAGCGCCCGGGCACGGTATTCTCGCGCGCCCAGCTCGAAGAAAAATTGTACGGCTGGAACGAGGAAGTGGAGAGCAACACGGTCGAGGTGTACATTCATGCGCTGCGCAAGAAACTGGGAGCGGAGCTGATCAAGAACGTGCGCGGGGTCGGTTACATGGTGCCGTTACAGCAATGAGTGGGTGATGAATTCTATCCGGCGCAACTTGCTGCTGTGGCTGTCGGCCGGCCTGACGATAGGCGTGCTGGTGGCCGCCGGCCTGCTGTATGTCCAGGCGCGCAACGAAGCCAGCCAGCTGTTCGACTACCAGATGAAACAGCTGGCGGCGTCGCTGCCGGACCGGGCCTTCGCGCCGCTGGCGCCGGACGATGCGCAGCGGCTGGCGCGCGAAGAAGACATCGTGATCCAGATCTGGGACAACACCGGCCTGCGTATTTACCGCTCGCATCAGCGCACGGAATTGCCGCAGCGCGCCGAACTCGGTTTTTCCGATGTGACGGTGCAAGGCAACCGCTGGCGCGTGTATAGCACGCAGCTGGGCAATACCGTGGTGCAGATCGCCCAGCCGCTCAGCGCGCGCAGCGAAGTGGCGGCGCAGATGGCGATGAAAACGGTGGCGCTGCTGCTGTTGCTGCTGCCGTTTCTGGGCGCCATCATCTGGCTCACCGTCGGCCGCGGCCTGGCGCCGCTGCGGCGCATCGCCCGCGAGGTCGAGACGCGCGACGCCGGCGCGCTGCGGGCGATCTCCGATGCCGGCCTGCCGCAGGAAATCCGGCCGCTGACGACCGCCCTGAACGATCTGCTGGCGCGCCTCGGGCATTCGATGGACGCGCAACGCGCCTTCGTCGCCGACGCCGCGCACGAGCTGCGGACGCCGCTCGGCGCACTCAAGCTGCAGATCCAGCTGGCCGAGCGCGCCGCCGGCGACGCCGAGCGGCAGGCCGCATTCGCCGATCTGAAGCGCGGCCTGGAGCGGGCCATCCACCTGGTGCAGCAATTGCTGACGCTGGCACGGCAGGAGCCGGGCGTCTACGAAGCGGCGCAGCAGGCGGTCGACCTGGTGCAGCTGGTGCATAGCGTGATCGCCGATTTTGCCTTGAGCGCGGACGCCCGCCGCATCGATCTCGGCATCGGTGGCGAAACGCCGGCGGTGGTGGAGGGCGACGCCGGCGCCCTGCGCATCATGCTGAACAACCTGGTCGACAATGCCTTGCGCTACACGCCGGAGGGCGGCCGCATCGACGTCTCGGTGCAGGCCGATGCCGACGCCTGTTCGATCATCGTCGAGGACAGCGGACCGGGCATTCCGGAGGCCGATCTGGCGCGTGTATTCGATCGCTTCTATCGGGCCGGCGGCGACGGCGATCAGGTGGAAGGCAGCGGACTCGGCTTGGCGATCGTGCGCCAAATCGCCCAGGCGCACGGCGCCGAGGCCAGCTTGAGCAATACCGGGCACGGCGTGCGCGCCTGTGTACGTTTCCCGCGACGCGCCTGAAGCGACAGCGGTTGGGCCAAGTCGTGGCTGGCATCGGCGCTTCGGCCAATTCCAAGCTATGGGTATATGGTCAAAGCGACCGTTATATGAGCGGTATGAGCTGCATGTGCTAGGAGTATGCGATTATGAAAAATCCGGGGTGCGGCCGCCTGCATCGCTTTGAAATGATTTAAGGCAACAGCGCGCCCAATTCCTGGGCGCCGCGCTGCAACACCGGCAAGAATTCTTCTTCCATCTGTTGGCGCGTGACGCGCACCGCCTGGGCGCCGACGTTCAGCGCCGCCACCACGCGTCCGGAAGCGCCGCGTACCGGCACCGCAATCGAGCGCAGTCCGACTTCGAGTTCCTCTTCGACGATGGCGAAGCCGGCCTGCTGGACGCCGGCCAGGATTTCCCGGAGCCGCTTGAGCGACACCACGGTGCGCTCGGTAAACGCCTTCAGCTCCACCTGGTCGAAATAGGCTTCCAGTTCATCCTCGGGCAGATGCGCCAGCATCACGCGTCCGAGCGAAGTGCAGTAGGCCGGCAGGCGGCTGCCGGCGTTCAGCGCGATCGACATGATGCGCGAAGTGGCGGCGCGCGCGATATACAGCACGTCGTTGCCGTCCAGCACCGCCATCGACGACGATTCGTGCAGGGTGCGGCTGATCTGGCTCAGGCAGGGCTGCGCCGATACCGCCAGTGGCGTGGAGGACAGATAGGAATAGCCGAGCGTCAGGATCTTCGGCGTCAGCGAAAAATTGTTGGCCTCCGAATCGGCGTAACCGAGTTGCCGCAGGGTGTGCAGGCAGCGCCGTACTGCCGCGCGCGGGATGCCGGTCTTGTGGCTGATCTGGGCGATCGTCAGGCTGCGGCGCTGATCGCTGAAGGCGCGCACCACGGCCAGGCCGCGCG
The DNA here is from genome assembly GCA_963706525.1 of uncultured beta proteobacterium. Lineage (GTDB taxonomy): Bacteria > Pseudomonadota > Gammaproteobacteria > Burkholderiales > Burkholderiaceae_D > DATJCV01. Next base: position 131,604 of record CAVPMM010000014.1, read on the forward strand.
CCAGCGAAGTCATGAAGCTGGGATCGGTCAAGGCGTCGATTTCCTCGGCGATGCTGAGGTTTTTCTTGGCGGTTCCTGCGGCCGGTACGGCATCTTTTTTAGCGGAAGGCGGGCTCATGGTAGTCGTATGCTCGGGCGTGAAGAAATATTGCCTGCTGCTTTGGCGCGGATGAAGACAGGGCCGGTTTGGGCAAGCAGCGTCCAAGGTTCCGCGGCTGCGATGCGGGCACGGTTGCTCATGCAGCGCTGGGCCTTGACGCTGGCCATGGCTTCTGGCTACACTCCATTATGTTCTATAAACAGACATTAGTGCGTTTATCGCACATCTGGGGCTGCGCTGCAAGTGTCGATGCAGACGCATCCATGGATAGCAACCGACAGGCCTGCCCACCGGGAAGTGCCGATGCGCTCATCGGAACGGCAGCCTCATGAGGAATCCGCAACGTGATCAATAAAATTTCCGCATCACTGCAAGCGGCGGTCGCCGATATCCACGACGGCGCCACCGTGATGATCGGCGGCTTCGGCAATGCCGGCATGCCGCTGGCGCTGATCAATGCGCTGATCGAGCAGGGCGCGCGCGACCTGACCATCGTCAACAACAACGCCGGCAACGGCGACACCGGCCTGGCGGCGCTGCTGAAGGCAAAGCGCGTGAGGAAGATCATCTGCTCGTTCCCGCGCCAGACCGATTCCTATGTGTTCGATGCGCTGTTCCGTGCCGGCGAGATCGAGCTCGAACTGACGCCGCAGGGCAACCTGGCGGAACGCATCCGCGCCGCCGGCGCCGGCATCGGCGGCTTCTTCACGCCGACCGCCTACGGCACGCTGCTGGCGGAGGGCAAGGAAACCCGCCTGATCGACGGCAAGCAATACGTGTTCGAGACGCCGATCCACGCCGATTTCGCCCTGATCAAGGCCTACCGCGGCGACCGCTGGGGCAACCTGGTGTACCGCAAGACGGCGCGCAACTTCGGCCCCATCATGGCGATGGCCGCCAAGTGCGCGATCGCGCAGGTGAACGAAGTGGTGGAACTCGGCGCGCTGGACCCGGAGGCGATCGTCACGCCGGGAATCTTCGTGCAGCGCGTGGTGGCGCAAGCGGCACCACAGGAGGAGAAGCAATGAAACGCCTGACCCGTGACCAGATCGCCCAGCGCGTCGCGCGCGACATCCCCGAGGGCGCCTACGTCAACCTCGGCATCGGCCTGCCGACCATGGTATCGAATTATCTGCCGGCGGAGCGCGAGATTTTCCTGCACAGCGAAAACGGCCTGCTCGGCATGGGGCCGGCGCCGGCGCCCGGCGAGGAAGACGAGGACTTGATCAATGCCGGCAAGCAGCCGGTGACGCTGCTGAACCGGCGGCGCCTATTTCCATCATGCCGATTCGTTCGCCATGATGCGCGGCGGCCATCTCGACATCTGCGTGCTGGGCGCGTTCCAGGTGTCGGTCAGCGGCGACCTGGCCAACTGGCATACCGGCGCGCCGGACGCGATTCCTGCGGTCGGCGGCGCCATGGACCTGGCGGTCGGCGCCAAGCAGGTGTTCGTGATGATGGAGCACCAGACCAAGAGCGGCGAAAGCAAGATCGTCGCCCAGTGCAGCTATCCGCTTGACCGGCATCGGCTGCGTCACCCGCATCTATACCGACCTGGCGGTGCTGGACGTGACGCCGGCCGGACTGGCGGTGCGCGAAATCCTGGCCGATATTGGATTCGACGAGCTGCAAAAATTGACCGGCGTGCCGCTGCTCCAGCAGCCGCCGGCGGATGCCGGATAAGCGGTTGCAGCCCCTTTTGTTTAATGACCAAGAGCGATCGACACAATGAATCAAGCCTATATCTGTGATGCCATCCGTACCCCGATCGGCCGCTACGGCGGCGCATTGAAGGATGTGCGGGCCGATGACCTCGGCGCCATCCCGCTACGCGCCCTGATCGAACGCAATCCCGGCGTCGACTGGGCGCAGGTGCGATGACGTGATCTACGGCTGCGCCAACCAGGCCGGCGAGGACAATCGCAACGTCGCGCGCATGTCCGCCTTGCTGGCCGGCCTGCCGCAGGAAATCGGCGGCGCCACCATCAACCGCCTGTGCGGCTCGGGCATGGACGCGGTCGGCACCGCCGCGCGCGCCATCAAGTCGGGCGACACCGGGCTGATGATCGCCGGCGGCGTCGAATCGATGACGCGCGCGCCGTTCGTGATGGGCAAGGCCGACAGCGCGTTTTCGCGCAATGCCGCGATCTACGACACCACCATCGGCTGGCGCTTCGTCAATCGGCTGATGAAGGAAAGCTACGGCGTCGATTCGATGCCGGAAACCGCCGAGAACGTCGCTGCCGACTACAACATCAGCCGCGCCGACCAGGACTTGTTTGCCGTCGCCAGCCAGGACAAGGCTGCCGCCGCCCAGCAAAACGGCACCCTGGCGCAGGAAATCACGCCGGTCGTGATTCCGCAGAAAAAGGGCGATCCGCTCACGGTCACGCAGGACGAGCATCCGCGCGCGACCAGCCTGGAAGCGCTGGCCAGGCTGAAAGGCGTGGTGCGGCCGGACGGCACCGTCACCGCCGGCAATGCGTCCGGCGTCAACGACGGCGCCTGCGCGCTGCTGCTGGCCGGCGAGGAAGCCGCCAGGCGCCACGGCCTGACGCCGAAGGCGCGCATCGTCGGCATGGCGACCGCCGGCGTGGCGCCGCGCGTGATGGGCATCGGACCGGCGCCGGCGTCGCAGAAACTGCTGCAGCAGCTGGGCCTGACCATCGAGCAGATGGACGTGATCGAACTGAACGAGGCGTTCGCGGCGCAGGGGCTGGCAGTGCTGCGCATGCTGGGCGTGGCCGACAACGATCCGCGCGTCAACCCGAACGGCGGCGCGATCGCGCTCGGCCATCCGCTCGGCATGAGCGGCGCGCGCCTGGTGACCACCGCGATGTACCAGTTGCAGCGTACCGGCGGCCGCTACGCGCTGTGCACGATGTGCATCGGCGTCGGCCAGGGCATCGCATTGGTGATCGAGCGCGTGTGACCCGAATGGCAAGCCATGCGCCGGCGCAGGCAGACGGCGCATCGGCGACGGCAACCAATATCAATGAGGCAGGAAGGAGCCACCGATGTCCGAAGTAGCACAATACCGCCGCCCGTTTCGCGGCACCCAGCCCGATTACTTGTACGAGCCCTACGGCTCGACCGTCAAGCGCTCCCCCGGCAAGCCGCTGATCCTGTTGCCGCAGACGCTGTCGGAAGTGACCGGGCCGGTGTTCGGCCATGAAGACATCCGGCCCGGCGACAACGACCTGACGCACCAGCACGGCGGCGACCCGCTCGGCGAGCGCATCATCGTCACCGGCCGCGTGCTCGATGAAAACGGCAGGCCGGTGGCCAATTCCCTGGTGGAAATCTGGCAGGCCAACGCCGCCGGTCGCTACCCCCACAAGAACGACAACCACGACGCGCCGCTCGATCCGAATTTCAGCGGCGGCGGACGCACGCTGACCGACGATCAGGGGCGCTACCGCTTCCTGACCATCAAGCCGGGCGCCTATCCGTGGCGCAACCATCACAATGCCTGGCGGCCGGCGCACATCCATTTTTCGCTGTTCGGCCATGCCTTCGCCACGCGCCTGATCACGCAGATGTATTTTCCCGGCGATCCGCTGCTGGACTTCGATCCGATGTACACCGGCATCCCCGACGACAGGGCGCGCAAGCGCCTGATCTCGACGCTTGGACTGGGAAGTGACGACGCCCGAATACGCGCTCGGCTACCGCTTCGACATCGTGCTGCGCGGCCGCGACGCCACCCCCATGGAGAAATGACATGAGCCTGCAAACGACTTCATCGCAAACCATCGGGCCCTACCTGCATATCGGCACCGATTGGCTGAATACGCCCGACCTGGTCGGGCCGCAGGTGGACGGCGAGCATATCGTGCTGGAGGGCCGCCTGTTCGACGGCGACGGCAAGCCGGTGTCGGACGGCCTGATCGAGCTCTGGCAAGCCAACGCCCACGGCCGCTACGCCCATCCGGAAGACGCGCGCGACTTGCCGCTGCAGCCGGGTTTTCGCGGCTTTGGCCGCGTACCGACCGACGGCAACGGGGCTTTCCGCTTCACCACCATCAAGCCGGGCCAGGTGCCGGGGCCGAACGGCAGGATGCAGGCGCCGCACATCGCCGTCACGGTCTTTGCGCGCGGCCTGCTGAAGCACCTGGTGACGCGCGTCTACTTCCCCGATGAAGCCGCCAATGCCGACGATCCGGTGCTGGCGCTGGTGCCGGCCGAGCGGCGCGCCACGCTGATCGCCCGCCACAAGAAGGACGGCGTGCTGGAGTGGGACATCGTGCTGCAGGCGAGCGCCGCGCGCGCCGATGAAACCGTGTTCTTCGACATCTAGCCATGCTGCTTGCGAACGCTCCGCGGAGGCCGCGATGAGTGCATCCAGGCTCGGCGCGGCCATGTTTTCCAGCGCGGCGATGGAGCAGGTATTTTCGGACCGCGCCACGGTTCAGCGCATGCTCGATTTCGAAGCGGCGCTGGCGCGCGCCGAGGCCGCGCATGGCGTGATCCCGGCCACCGCCGTGGCCGCCATCGAAGCCGGCTGCGACGCCGCGCGCATCGACCTGGATGCGCTTGGCGCAGGCCGCCGGCGCCGCCGGCAACCTGGCGATTCCGCTGGTCAAGCAGTTGACCGCGCAAGTCGCCAAGGCCGACGCCGAGGCGGCCAAATACGTGCATTGGGGCGCCACCAGCCAGGACGCCATCGATACCGGCCTGGTGCTGCAACTGCGCGACGCGCTGGCGCAGATCGACGCCGAACTGGCATTCGCTGATGGAGGCGCTGGCGCAGCTGGCGGACGCGCATCGCGATACGCCGATGATCGGCCGCACCTGGATGCAGCACGCGCTGCCGATCACCTTCGGCCTGAAGGCGGCCGGCTGGCTGGACGCGCTGCTGCGGCATCGGCAGCGGCTGGACGCAATTGCAGCCACGCCTGCTGGCGCTGCAGTTCGGCGGCGCCGCCGGCACGCTTGGCCAGCCTCGGTTCGCACGGCCTCGAGGTCGCCGCCACGCTGGCGGCCGAACTCGGACTGGGCTTGCCCGATACGCCCTGGCACGGCCAGCGCGAGCGCGTGGCCGAAGCGGCGACCGCGCTCGGCCTCCTGGCCGGCAGCCTCGGCAAGATCGCGCGCGACATTTCGCTTGCAGACGCAGACCGAGGTCGGCGAACTCGCCGAGCCGGCCGCGCCCGGGCGCGGCGGCTCCTCGACCATGCCGCACAAGCGCAATCCGGTCGGCTGCGCGGCGGCGCTGGCGGCGGCGGTGCGCGTGCCGGGGCTGGTGGCGACCATGCTGACGGCCATGGTGCAGGAGCATGAGCGCGCGCTCGGCGGCTGGCAGGCCGAATGGGAGACGCTGCCGCAAATCGCCCAGCTGACCGGCGGCGCGCTGCAGCAGCTGCGGCAAGTCGCGGCCGGCCTCACGGTCGATGCCGAGCGCATGCGCGCCAATCTCGATATCACGCACGGCCTGATCATGGCGGAGGCGGTGACGCTGGCGCTGGGCGCCAGGCTCGGCCGCCTGCAGGCGCATCATCTGGTCGAGCAGGCCTGCCGCACCGCGGTCGTCAGTGGCCGCCATTTGCGCGCGGTGCTGGCCGAGGATGCGCAGGTCGGTGCCGAACTGCCGGCGGCTGAACTCGAGCGCCTGTTCGATCCCGCCGCCTATCTCGGCGTGGCCACCGGCTTCGTCGAACGCGTGCTAGATACCTATCATCAGAGCAAGAACACCCATCATCAGGAGATTGCCCCATGCCCATAGCCGACATCAATCACGCCCGGCTCAACTATCAGCTCGAAGGACGCGCCGATGCGCCGGTGCTGGTGCTGTCGAATTCGCTCGGCACCGGGCTCGCCATGTGGGATCTCCAGATGCCGCGCTTTCTGGAGCATTTTCGCGTGCTGCGCCACGATGCGCGCGGCCACGGCCAGTCGCAGGTGACGCCCGGTCCGTACACCATCGCCCAATTGGCGGAGGACGTGATCGGGCTGATGGATCATCTGCAGATCGGGCGCGCGCATTTCTGCGGCCTGTCGATGGGCGGCATGATCGGCATGTGGCTGGGCGCGCACCAGCCATCGCGCATCGAGCGACTGGTGCTGTGCCAATACCGCTGCCCGCATTCCGCCGCCGGAGGCGTGGAACGTGCGCATCGACAAGGTCAACCTGGCAGGCATGGCGCCGATCGTCGATGGCGTGGTCGAGCGCTGGTTCACGGCGGACTTCGCGGCGCGCGAGCCGCAGCAGATCGAAAAGGCGCGGGCAATGCTGCGGCACACCGTGCCGGCCGGCTATGTCGCCAATTGCGCGGCGGTGCGCGACATGGATCAGCGCGACGGCCTGGGCGCGATCCGCGCGCCGACGCTGGTGATCGCCGGCAGCCACGACAAGGCGACGCCGGCCCACGACGGCCAGTTCGTGGCCGAGCAGATTGCCGGCGCGCGCTTCCTGGAGCTGGATGCGGCGCACCTGTCGAACTGGGAGCAGGCCGACCAGTTCACGGCGGCGGTGGTGGATTTCCTGACGGCCTGATCAACGAAAGAGGAATTGCGATGGATGAACAGGAACGTCACGCCAACGGCATGACGGTGCGCCGCGCGGTGCTGGGCGACGCCCACGTGGACCGCGCGCAGGCCAACCGGACCGCGCTCACCAGCGACTTTCAGGATCTGATCACGCGCTACGCCTGGGGCGAAATCTGGACCCGGCCCGGCCTGCCGCGCCATACGCGCAGCCTGCTGACGATCGCGATGATGGTGGCGCTGAACCGTGAAGAGGAACTGAAGCTGCATTTGCGCGCCGCCGCCAACAACGGCGTCTCGCGCGACGAGATCAAGGAAGTCCTGCTGCAGACGGCGATCTACTGCGGCGTGCCGGCGGCCAATTCGGCGTTTCACCTGGCGCAGCAAGTGTTTGGCGAAATGGATGCGGCGGCAGGTTGACCGCGATGTCGTACACTCTGCACGTTTCAGGCGGGAAGCAGGTGCCGTGAATCGCCCTTGGGCACACTTCTGCCCGAGTGGGCGCCAAAGCCGCCACCGGGTTTCCTACTGCTGCCGGTAATGTCAGGACAGGCGTGAGCTGCCTTGCGCATTATTGCGTAAATAGAGGAGTATGTTGTATAAACGACCATTTCCTGCCCGAGAATCGTCGTCTATACGAGGAGTATATGGTGATTGCAAGACCGCGTGCCGGTCTCTTTAACCCGGAAGGAAGTCGCTTCATGCCATATCCTCATCCCGGCCGCCAGCAGTGCATGCAGTGCCGGCTGCCGCGGCGGTTGCCATGCTGAGCAATTTCATCGGCGTGCTGTTCGACGGCATCGCCTACGGCAGCCTGCTGTTCCTGATCAGCGTCGGCCTCTCGGTCACGCTCGGGCTGATGAACTTCGTCAACCTCGCGCACGGCGCCTTTGCGATGCTGGGCGGCTACGTCTGCGTGGTGCTGATGAACCGGCTGGGCGTGCCGTTCCTGCTGTCGCTGCCGGTGGCGTTCATCGTCAGCGCGCTGGCCGGCTGGATCCTGGAGCGCCTGCTGTACCGCCGCCTGTACCAGGCCGACCCGCTCGATCAGGTGCTGTTCTCGATCGGGCTGACCTTCATGGTGGTGGCCGCCGCCACCTACGTCTGGGGCCCGACCCAGCAGCCGGTGCGCTTGCCCGAGTGGCTGCGCGGGCAAGTGGAAATTTTCGGGCTCGATGTCGGCGCCTACCGGCTGTTCCTGATCGGCATCGTGATCGTCATCACGGCCGCGCTCGGCTATTTGATCGAGCGTACTCGCTTCGGTGCCCAGATCCGCGCCTCGGTCGACAACCAGCGCGCCTCCGCCGGTCTCGGCATCAACGTCAGCCGCGTGTTCAGCCTGACCTTTGCGCTCGGGTCCGGCCTGGCCGGCCTGGGCGGCGGCCTGGGCATCGACGTGCTGGGGCTGGATCCGACCTTCCCGATCAAGTACATGGTGTATTTCCTGATCGTGGTGGCGGTCGGCGGCGCCGGCACCATCCGCGGGCCGCTGTTCGCGGCGCTGCTGCTGGGCGTGTTCGACGTCGCCGGCAAATATTACGTGCCCGAGGTCGGCGCCTTCGTCATCTATGTCCTGATGGTGGTGCTGCTGCTGCTGTATCCGTCCGGACTGATCGCGAGGCGCGCATGAAGCCGCTCGAATCCTCGCTGCTCGCCAAGCTGCCGCCGCCGCGCTTGCCGCACGACCGCTGGCAGCCGCTGGAGATAGTGTTCTGGCTGCTGCCGCTGCTGGCGTATTTCCTGTTTCCGGGCTACCTGGTGCTGGCCAGCCAGATGATGATCGTCGGCCTGTTCGCGCTGTCGCTCGATCTGATCCTGGGTTACGCCGGCATCGTCTCGCTCGGTCACGCCGCCTTTTTCGGGCTGGGCGCCTATACCGCCGGGCTGCTGGCGGTGCACGGCTGGGGCGAGCCGCTGTCGGGCCTGCTGGCGGCGGCCGCGCTGACCACGCTGTTCGGCTTTTGCACCAGCTTCCTGGTGGTGCGCGGCCACGATCTGACGCGCCTGATGGTGACGCTGGGCATCGGCCTGATGCTGTTCGAGGTGGCCAACAAGGCTGCCTTCATTACCGGCGGCGTCGACGGCCTGTCGGGCGTCGTGATGTGGAAGCTGCTCGGCGTCTTCGAATTCGACCTGTACGGCAAGACCGCGTTCTTCTACAGCTTTGCGGTGCTGTTCGTGCTGTTCGTCGCGCTGCGCCGGCTGGTGAACTCGCCGTTCGGCCTGTCGCTGGTCGGCATCCGCGAGGGCGGCCTGCGCATGCCCGCCATCGGCGCCGACGTCCAGTGGCGGCTGGTCGCGGTCTATACCATCAGCGCCGGCGTCGCCGGCGTGGCCGGCGCGCTGCTGGCGCAGACCACGCAGTTCGTCGGCATCGATTCGCTCAGCTTCAGCCGCTCGGCCGAGTTGCTGATCATCCTGGTGCTGGGCGGCACCGGCCGCCTGTACGGCGCGCTGGTGGGCGCCATCGTCTTCATGCTGGCGCAGGACCGCATCGCCGGCATCGATCCGACCTACTGGCAGTTCTGGATCGGGCTGCTGCTGGTGGTGATCGTGATGTTCGGGCGCGGCGGCATCCTTGGCGGCCTCGATAAACTCCGCGCGCGCCTGCGGCCGCGCGCCTTGCCCGGCGAGGCGCCGCGATGAATACCAGCTTGCGCACCGAAGGGCTGTCCAAGGTTTGGGGCACGTTCAAGGCCAACAGCGACATTTCGCTGAGCTTCGCTGCCGGCAGCCGGCATGCGCTGATCGGGCCCAATGGCGCCGGCAAGACCACCTTCATCAACCTGCTGACCGGCGCGCTGGCGCCGACCGCGGGCCAGGTGTATTTCGGCGACGACAACATCACCGGGCTGGCGCAGCATCAGCGCGTCAAGCGCGGCATGACGCGCACCTTCCAGATCAACACCTTGTTTGCCGGCCTGACGGTGCTGGAGTCGGTGCTGCTGGCGATCTTCGAGCGCGAAGGCCGGCATCGCGTCTGGTATCGCACCGTGGCCCGGCAGCAGGCGGCGATCGACGAGGCAGGCGCATTGCTGGCAGCGCTGAAGCTTGAGCGCGACGCCAATACCGTGACCGGCAATCTGCCCTACGGCAAGCAGCGGCTGGTGGAAATCGCGCTGGCGCTGGCCACCAAGCCGAAAGTGCTGCTGCTGGACGAGCCGGCGGCCGGCATCCCGTCGGCCGAAAGCGCCGAGCTGTTCGAGGTGATCGCGCAACTGCCGCGCGATGTGACGATCGTCTTCATCGAGCACGACATGGGACTGGTGTTCCGCTTCGCCGAGCGGATCACGGTGCTGGTCGGCGGCAAGGTGCTGACCGAAGGCACGCCGGCCGAGATCGCGGCCGACAGCCGGGTCAAGGAAGTGTATCTGGGGGAGGCCCAACATGACTGACGGCGGCAAGGAGTTGCTGGCGCTGGAAGGCGTCACCGCCGGCTATGGCGCTTCGGTGGTGCTGGAGGGGATTTCGTTTTCGATGCGCGAGGGCGACAGCCTGGCGCTGCTGGGCCGCAACGGCGTCGGCAAGACCAGCCTGCTATTGACCCTGATGGGCCTGACCCAGCTGCATGGCGGCACGATCCGCTGGCGCGGCGGCGAGATCGCGCGCGTGCCGACCTATCGCCGCGCGCACGCCGGGCTGGGCTGGGTGCCGCAGGAGCGCTACATGTTTCCGTCGCTGACGGTGGAAGAGCACCTGACCGTGGTGGCGCGCCCCGGCGCGTGGGACGTGCCCAAGGTGTATCAGCTGTTTCCGCGCCTGCAGGAGCGGCGCGCCAACATGGGCAACCAGCTCTCCGGCGGCGAGCAGCAGATGCTGGCGATCGCGCGCGCCTTGATGGTCAATCCGCGCCTGCTACTGCTCGACGAGCCGATGGAAGGCCTGGCGCCGATCATCGTGCAGGAACTGCTGCGCGTGCTGCGGGCGCTGGTGAGCGAATCCGGCATGTCGGTGATCGTGGTCGAGCAGCACGCGCGCATGGCGCTGTCGCTGACGCAGCGCGCGATCGTGCTGGACCGCGGCCGCATCGTCCACGATTCCGACAGCGGCAGCCTGCTGCAGGATGCACAAACCCTGAACCGGTTGGTGGCGGTGGCCTGAGCCCGGCGCATCGGAAATATGCCGTCGCTGGATGTTCAGTGCGGCTCCGTCTTATCCGGCGGACGCTCGGCGCCGTAGGTCTTGACCAGGTAATCGACCATGGCGGGAATGTCCCCCTCGACAAACAGTGCGCCATAGGGTTTTTTCATTTTCCTTACGGTCGCCTCCCAGAAACCGCGCGGCATCGCCGGCGGCTGGGTTTGCACATACTGCGCGGAGTGACAGGCCATGCAGTTTTGCTGGACCAGCTGATAGCCGGGCAGGTCGCTGGGACGGTAGGCCGCGGTTTCGGGCGGCAGCGTGATGTCGAGGGCGGCTGCAAGCGGTGCGGCCGCCAGCAGCAGGGCTACCCACAAGGCACGGGAGGACCTGCCAGCTCTGGTGAGTTCCATTTCCGCCTCCTTAAACAACGACCACGTGCGTGGTCTCCACCACATTGCGCATGTATCCGGCCGGATTCCACAGCGCCGTCATCGGCTGGCTTTGGCCGATGCGGTTGGTCGCCCGTACCTTCAGTTCATAAGTGCCGCTGCGGGCCGGGGTAAAGGGAATGGTCCATTCGCGAAACGAATATTTGCCGAGGTCGCGGCCAAGCGTGGCGTCGCGCCAGGTCTGGCCGCCGTCGTCCGAAAAGGCGACCGCGGTGATGCCGTAGCCGCCGTCGAAGGCGATGCCGCGTACCGTGGTCTGGCTGCCGGCCTTGAGGTGCATGCCGTCGGTCAGGCTGGTGATGAACGAGCGTATCGTGAAGCGTTTGATCGGCGTGGTCTTGGCGGGCGCCGTGCCCGGCGTGACGCAGGCGCAGGAATTGTCGGGAATGCGATAAGCAGTGCTCATCCAGAAGCCGTCGAAGGTCTTGTCCAGCACGGCGATGTCGGACACATGCTTGACCCAGTAGGTGCCGTAGTAACCGGGCACGATCAGCCGCAGCGGATAGCCGTTCAGCATCGGCAGGTCGGCGCCGTTCATTTGCCAGGCCAGCATCACTTCGCCGTCGAGCGCATGGTCGATATCGAGCGCCTTGACGAAGTCCGGCCCGTCGGCGACCGGCGGCTGGTCCAGGCCGTTGAAGCTGACCTGCACGGCGCCGGCCTTGACGCCGGCTTTTTCCAGCACGGTCTTGAGCGGGATGCCGGTCCAGCGCGCGTTGCCCATCGCGCCGTTCCCCAACTGGCCGCCGCCGACGCGCGGCTCGAAAAATCCGCGGCTATTGCCGGAGCACTGGTTGACGGCAACGATTTCGGCCGGGTTGGGCATGCGCTTGAGGTCGGCCAGCGACAGTTCCAGCGGCGTGTCGACATGGCCGCCGATCCGCAGCCGATAGCTCTGCGGGTCGATCGAGGTGGGAATGCCGCTCCAATGGTAGCGCACGAAAAACGCGTCGTTCGGCGTCAGCAGGTCGCCATTGAAAATGCCGAACGGGGTTTCCAGTTGCGGCGGCCGGCTGGTCAGCAGGATCAGCGGCCGCTTTTGCGGAAACGCCACCAGTTCGCGTACGCCGTTGGCGAACGGCAGCAGCACCTGTCCGTTATCGGCGGCGAGTGCCGACAATGCGTTGCCGCCCAGCGCCGTTAGGGCGCCCATGCTGCCGAACTGTCGCAAAAAGTGCCGGCGCGGTGGCGACTCCAGGCGCGGTTGCTGAATTTTTCTGATCACGGTGGTCTCCTGGGAATGGATGCACGTATGCAGAACCGAATTTATTTTAAGGGTATTTATTCTTCCGTAATTTGTTTTTTGCCAATCCTGGCTTGCATGGAAGCGCGTTGAAATGGATCGCGCCTTGTATGCCGCGTCCGCCCGGAAAGCGCCGCTCGCCGTTGAAATCGCCAATGCCTTGTATCATGGACGGCGATACGGCTTGCACGGCGCGCAATTGGCCACGCGGAAAGTCGTCCATGCGCCACCGTAACCCGGCGCAGACCAACACAACAAGACTCCACAACGGTTCCAAGGGCATGGCCGCCCGGAACCCTCAAGCGAATCCTGAATGACGCTCCAACAAGAAACCATCGCATCGTCCCCCTCCACGGCAGCACAGGAAAAAATTTCCACTGGCCCGTCTCACGCTCCTACTCGACGCAGCCAGATCCTGCTGGTGATCGCGCTGTTTTTGGTCGGGATCAACCTGCGGCCGGCCTTGTCCAGCGTGGCCGCCATCCTGGAATCGATACGCGCCGCCACCGGCATGTCGTCGGCGCTGGCCGGTGTGCTGACCACGCTGCCGGTGCTGTGCTTCGGCATCTTCGCTCCGCTCGCGCCGCGCCTGGCGTCCCGTTTCATGCCGGAGCGCATTGTTTTGTACGGGCTGCTGGTGCTGGCCTTCGGCATCGGCATGCGCAGCTTTTTCGGGATTCCGGGGCTATTTGCCGGCACCTTGCTGGCGGGCGGCAGCATTGGCGTGGTGATGGTGCTGCTGCCGGGAATCATCAAGCGCGATTTTCCGCATCGGCTCGGCTTGATGACCGGCCTCTACACGATGGCCTTGTGCCTGGGCGCGGCGCTGGCGGCCGGCATGACGGTGCCGATCCAGCATCTGGGGCAAAACGACTGGCGGCCGGCGCTGGCGTTCTGGGCGCTGCCGGCGCTGCTGGCGGCGTGGATCTGGTGGCCGCAATTGCGCCATCCATCGCGTCACGGCGCGCCACGGCCGCCATGTCGTGCGCGGTCTGTACTCGAACGTGCTGGCGTGGCAGGTGACGGGTTTCATGGGCTTGCAGTCGGCATTGGCCTATTGCGTGTTCGGCTGGCTGCCGACGATCCTGATCGATCGCGGCATGACGCCGCTCGACGCCGGCCTGGTGTTGTCGCTGTCGATCGGCTTCCAGCTGGTAACTGCGCTGGGCGGACCGTGGCTGGCGACGCGCGGCCGGGATCAGCGCGGCGCGATTGCGGCAATGCTGGGCCTGACCATCGTCGGCCTGCTCGGTTGCGTGTATGCGCCGCTCGGCGGCGTCTGGGGATGGGCGGTGCTGCTGGGGCTGGGGCAGGGCGGGGCGTTCAGTGTCGCGCTGACGCTGATCGTGCTGCGCGCGCGCAATCCGCAGGTGACGGCCGCGCTGTCGGGCATGGCGCAGGGCGTCGGCTACACGGTGGCGGCACTCGGGCCGCTGGCGGTCGGCATCCTGCATGACCTCAGCCATCGCTGGCACAGTTCGGTGCTGCTGTTTATCGTGCTGTTCGCCGGCGCCCTGGCCGCCGGATTGGGCGCCGGCCGCGATCTGTATGTCGAGGCGCGGGTCGAGCGGGTGGACTGAAACTCCCGGATAGCTGCCGATCGCGGTGTGCTTGAGCCGAAGGAAAAAACGCGGCGCCGCACCGTGCGCCTGCCTTGGCCGGTGCCATCGCTTTTTTCCAAAAATCCGCACCTATCCTGCTTTATGCAATATTGGGAGTATGTTGCAAAAATAGCCAATTTATGCCCGACATATTGGCCTATATCCGGGAGTATATGAAAAGCCGGAGCGCAGGAACCCAGTTGACCGCCGCCGCAGCGCGTAAAAAAAGCTCCCGCGGCCAATGCCGGGGAGCTTTTCCATTGCGGCGGGCGCGGCGGTATTACTTGCCCGGATCCTTCATGTCGGGGAATTTGTCGAACTCGACGTTGTACAGTTCGTTGCCGACCTTTTCAACCTTGCGCACATAGACGGTCTGGATCACGTCGCGGGTTTGCGGGTCGATCGTGATCGGGCCGCGCGGGCTGGCGATCTTCATGCCCTTCAGCACCGCCATCGCCTTGTCGCCGTCGATCTTGCCGTTCAGCTTCTTGCTGACTTCATAGATGGCGGCGATGCCGTCATAGGCCGCGGCCGCCATGAAGTTGGGCCGACCGCCGTTCGGGTTGGCGTCCGCGAAGGCTTTCAGGAATTTCGCGTTTTCCGGCGACTTGTGGTCGGCCGAATAATGGAAGGTGGTGATCACGCCGAGGATCGGGTCGCCCATCGAATTGCAATACGTGGTCGTCGGTCAGGTCGCCGGTGGCGATGACCTTGATGCCGGCTTCGGCCAGGCCGCGCTCGCGGTAACCCTTCATGAAGGCGATGCCCTGTTCGCCGGCCGGCACGAACACGAATACCGCGTCCGGCTTGGCGTCCTTGATGCGCTGGATGATAGGGCGCGAATTCCGGATTCTTCAGCGGCACCCGGATCGATTCCGTGACCTGGCCGCCGCCGCCGATGAAGTTGGTCTTGAACGCGGTTTCGGCGTCGATGCCGGGGCCGTAGTCGGCCACCAGCGTCACCGCTTTCTTGATGCCGTTTTTCACCGCCCAGGTGCCCATCGGCGCCGAGATTTGCGGCAGCGTCATCGAGACGCGCGCGATGTAGTCGGATTTGGTGGTGATGACCGAGGTCGCGGCATTCATGATGATCATCGGTTTCTTGGCCTGCTCGGCGATCGGCGCCACCGCCAGCGCTTCCGGCGTCAGGCCGAAGCCGGCCAGGAAATCGACCTTGTCGCGCACCACCAGTTCCTGCGCCAGGCGCTTGGCGACTTCCGGCACCGGGCCGGTGGTGTCCTTCATGATGATCTCGATCTTCCGGCCGGCGACGGTGTCGCCATGCAGCTTCATGTAGGCCTTGATGCCGGCATCCATCTGCTTGCCGTAGTCGGCGAACGGCCCCGAAAACGGCGCGATCAGGCCGACCTTGATGGTGTCCGCGGCGTGCGCGGCGAATGCCGTCAGCGCCAGGGTGCTGGCGATCGCTAGCGACTGTAGCGTTCTGGTGAATTGCATGGCTGTCCCCCGTGAATGGTCATGCGGCCGTGCGCCGCGTGTGGTTGATATGGGCCGGAGCAACTCTGGCGCCGCGCACCACGAATTGTTCGTCTTCCAAGTATAACGATTCACCATGGCAACTGTCCGAGCGTCCGGAACGATTCTTGACAGTGCCAGGTTGAGATCATATTATCGTAACATGTGTTCGATAGGCAACTATATGTGCGTTTACCGAACAAAGTCGTGATACTTTGGAAACCTTGTCCCCATTGCCTGATTTTTCGCGGAATTCCTTTTGGCGCTAGGAGCGTGAGCATGCGTACCCAGGTTGGCATCATCGGCGCAGGTCCGGCAGGTTTGCTGCTCTCGCATCTATTGCATCTGCAAGGGATCGAATCGGTGGTCCTCGAGCGCCACACCCGCGAATACGTCGAACAGCGGGTGCGCGCCGGCGTCCTGGAGCAGGGCAGCGTCGATCTGCTGAACCAGGCCGGCCTGGGAGCCCGCATGCAGAGCGAGGGATTGGTGCACGAGGGCATCGACTTGCTGTTTGGCGGCCAGCGCCATCGCATCGACTTCCGCGCCTTGACCGGCAAGGCGGTCACCGTCTACGGCCAGCAGGAAGTGGTGAAGGACATCATCGCCGCCCGGCTTGCGGCCGGCGGCCAGATCCTGTTCGAGGTGAGCGACGTCAGCCTGCACGACTTCCACGGCAAGGACGGCGCATCGCCCACCATCCGCTTCCGGCACAACGGCGCCGCGGCTGAGATCGAATGCGATTACATTGCCGGCTGCGACGGCTTTCACGGCGTCAGCCGCGGCTCGATTCCGCAGGGCGTCATCCGCCACTTCGAGCGCGTCTATCCGTTCGCTTGGCTCGGCATCCTGGCCGAAGCCGCGCCCGCTGCCCACGAGCTGATCTACGCCCAGAACGATCGCGGCTTCGCCCTGTTTTCGATGCGCTCGCCGCACATCACGCGACTCTACCTGCAGTGCCGGCCGGACGAGGATCTGACCGAATGGCCGGATGACCGCATCTGGAGCGAGCTGCATGCGCGCCTGGAAACCGCCGACGGCTGGAAGCTGAACGAAGGGCCGATCCTGCAGAAAGGGGTGACGCCGATGCGCAGCTTCGTCGCCGAGCCGATGCAGTACGGCCGGCTGTTCCTGGCCGGCGACGCCGCCCATATCGTGCCGCCGACCGGCGCCAAGGGCATGAATGCCGCGGTGGCCGACATCAAGGTGCTGGCGGCGGCGTTTGCCGCGCGCTACAACAAGAATAACGGCGAGCTGCTGCAGCAATATTCGGCGACCTGCCTGCGCCACATCTGGCGCAAGGAGCACTTCTCGTGGTGGATGACGTCGATGCTGCACCGCTTCCATGACGAATCCGAATTCCAGTACCGGATGCAGCGTTCGGAGCTGGATTACCTGGTGGGTTCGCGCGCGGCATCCACCGTTCTGGCGGAAAACTATGTCGGGCTGGCGCTCGACTGAGCCGCGCTTGCGCCGTTTCAGAGCGGAATTTCCAGGTCCTGGCTTTCGATCAGTGCCATGAATTCCGGCGCCGGCACCGCCTTGCTGAAATAAAAGCCCTGATATCGGTCGCAGCCGAATTTCTGCAGCGTCTGCAGCTGGATTTCGGTTTCCACTCCCTCCGCAATCACTTCCAGGCCCAGCGTATGCGCCATGGCGATGATGGCTTGCACGATCGCGGAATCGTTCGGGCCGTGCGGTATGTCGCTGATGAAGGAGCGGTCGATCTTGACGCTGTTGACCGGGAAGCGCTTCAGGTAGGCGAGCGAGGAATAGCCGGTGCCGAAATCGTCGATCGACAGCCAGCAGCCCAGCGCGCGTATGCCGTTCATCAATTGAATCGCCTGTTCCCGGTTATGCATGACCATGCTTTCGGTGATTTCGAACTCCAGGCTGGACGGTGAAACCGCGCGCGACCTGACGGTATTGCTGACGTCGTCGAGCAGGCCGGCTTGCGTAAACTGGGCGGCCGAGAGATTGATGGCGACGCGCCCGAAGCTGCCCCCGGTCTCCTCGAAACCTGCGATATCGCGGCAAGCCACATCCAGCACCAGCATCCCGAGCTGGCCGATCAGGCCGACTTCCTCGGCCAGCGGAATGAATTCGCCGGGCAGCAGCAGGCCGCGTTCCGGATGCTGCCAGCGCACCAGCGCTTCGGCGCCGACGATGCGGCCGCTTTCCACATCCACCTTGGGCTGGTAGTGCATGATGAATTCGCGCTGTTCGATGGCGCGGCGCAGTCGCGCTTCCAGCGCCGCGCGCTCGACGGTATGGATGTTCATCTCCGCCGAATAGAACTGGTAATTGTTCTTGCCGGTGGTCTTGGCGCGATACATCGCGATGTCGGCGTTTTTCAGCAGCGCCTGCGTGTCCGCGCCGTCGGCCGGGTAGGTGGCGATGCCGATGCTGACGCTGAGCCGATATTCGTGGTCCTCGATCTCGAACGGCGCCGCCGCTTCGTTCAGCAGCCGTTGTGCGATTTCCCCGAGCTTGCGCGGATCGTGATAATCCTCGACCAAGGCCAGGAATTCGTCACCGCCCACGCGCGCCATCGTGTCCTGCTCGCGCAGCGACTGCTGCATGCGTGCCGCCGTGTCGCGCAGGACGCGGTCGCCGGCCTCATGACCGAAGGTGTCGTTGATGTTCTTGAAACGATCGAGATCGAGAAACAGCACCGCCATCGGACTCTTGTGCCGCTCGGCGTGGGCCAGCGCCTTGTCCAGGTGCTGGATGAACAGGAAGCGGTTCGGCAGGCCGGTCAGTTCGTCGTAGTGCGCCAGATGGAGGATGCGCTCTTCCGCCTTGCGGCTTTCGGTGGCGATGCCGGCCAGATCGGTGGCGATGCCGACCAGTTGCATGTCGTCTATGTCGGGCGTCTGGCGTTCGCAATAGAGCAAGGAAAAGGCGCCCAGGATCTGTCCGCGCTTGCCCATGATCGGCCATGAGCCGGAGGAGGCGAAGTCGAGCGGCCCGGTGCGTTCCAGCAAGCCCGTCATCGATGGGCTGCCGGGAAAATCCTCGATGATCACCGGGCAGCGGCTCATGACCGATTCGCTGCAGCAGCCGTTGCCGATGGCTACCGGCAGGCCGACGACCTGCGCCACCCGCTGTTTCAGGAAGGGCGCGATGACGTATGAAAAATGCGTCTGCGCATCGTTCAGCAACAGCAGGGTGCAGCGGCTGTGCGGGGCGTGCTGTTCCACGAACAAGGCGATCTCGGTCAGGATATCGTTGAGGTCGTCGCCGGCCGCAATCATGTGCAGGATGCGGTTCTGCCCCTGCTGCAGCGCCTGCGCATGCCTGCGGGCGCTGATGTCGTGAAAGATCGCCATCACCAGCGCTTCATTGTTGACCTCGGCGCGGCTGAGCGTGACGTCGCTGTGGCACAGCTTGCCGTGCCGTTGCGTGGTCCATTCGAAGCGTTGCGGCTCCCCGTCCAGCGCGGCCTCGATGCGCCGCTGCCGACTCTCCGGGGTGGACCCGGTCGGCTGGACGGGCGGAGAAAAGGCGCCCACCTTGCGGCCGATCACTTGCCGCTTGTCGGGTACGCCAAACAGGTCCAGCGCCGCCTGGTTGCAATCGACATAGGCCAGCTCCCGGTTCAACAGCAGAATCGCATCGTTGGCGCCCTCGAACAGCATCTGGTAGCGCCCCTCGCTGGCCGCCAGGCGCCCGGCCGATTTTTGCAGGCGGCGAATCTGGATCGCCAGCAGTGCCGCAAGGGCGAGCATGAAGCCGATGGCAACCGCGGCAAACAGGATGCGGTCCCTGGTGCGCGCCTTCCACGGGGCCAGCACCTCCTCCATGTCGCGCGCATACACCGAGGTCACCGGGAAGTCGACGAATTTGTGATAAGCGAACAGGTGCGGACGCATATTGTCCAGCGGGGCGCGTGCTTCGAAGGAATCTTCGAGAGGGCCGTTACGCACGCGCTGCATGAGCGGCGTATCGGATACGTCGCGGCCCAGGAGGCCCTCCTCGAACGGAGAGCGAATCAGTATGAAACCGCTATCCGAGAAGAGCGAGACGATGGCCCGATTGTCTTTCGCCACACGTCGGTAGAAGGCTTCGAAATACGGTACCCGGATGTAGGCGGCGATCATCCCGATGCGCTGTCCGCTGGCATCGAACAGGTTGCGTGCAACCGGCACGATCCACTGGCCGTCGTAGCGGCTCTTGACCGGGTGGCCGATTGCCGTGTCCGTTCGTTCGGGGTGGGCATTGAGATATTGTATGTATTGCCGGTCGCTGACGTCGACCGGCCCTACCTGTTGCGCAAACGAAGTGGTGTGGCTGATGCCGTGCAGGTCGATATAGCGGATCGATTGCAGGTAGTCGGTATATCGTTGCTCCTGATTCAGGATTTGCCGCAAATGATGCGGATCGTTCAGAACCGCATCGCCGGCATCGTGGACCGCCTTGATGGTGGCGTCGATCGCACGGTCGGCACCGTGCAAGATCTGGTTGGCGTGCTCTTCCAGTCCGCGCACCGCCACCAATGCATTGGTTTTTTCCAGTTCGATGGAAAATTCCCGATCCTGGATGCTTGCCCACCATGTCTGGCCAATGATCACGGCAATGATCAGGCCGACGAAAAACAGCAGTGCCGGCAGGGTGCGTGCCGGATGGATTTTTACGTCGGCCACTGGCATGGGGGAGTCCGTTCCATTGTAGTCCTTGGATGTTTGAGTTTTGCAACACCGCAAAGCCGACGCCGATCCGGGATGCGCGCGCCAGCGACATCGAAAGCGTTCCGTTTTCGGCAGGTAATTTTCCTCTCAAAGTATTGCCGCATTTATACATTGTTGCAACAATTCAAGCGAAATAGGGTGTACCAAGAGCGGGCCGATGAACTAAAATAGCTGTCGGTTTGTCAATATCAGGCTATCGCTTGATCGGCATCAATCGGCGTGCAGTACGATGTTTGTATTATGGTAAGCATATGCTGGCGCCGGTGATGAGGCATATCGCTTGGCTCGGAATTGGAAAAGCGCAGGAAATTGGATCGATGCGAGATACCGAAACGGTTCCACATCCCTGATTATTTTGACTTTTGCAAATCCAGTCAGTATATAATTGCGCGGTCGTTGAGATTCGAGGTAGTAGTGCAGTATCAGTCTGTCATTCCTTCCTGGTTCAAACGATCTAACGGGCATCTGCCCACTTAACTGAAATAGGATTTGTAATGGCAACTGGTATCGTAAAATGGTTCAACGATTCGAAGGGTTTTGGATTCATCACGCCTGACGAAGGTGGCGAAGATCTGTTCGCGCACTTCTCGGCAATCCAAAGCAGCGGATTCAAGTCGCTCCAGGAAAACCAACGGGTTTCCTTCGAAGTGACGGCCGGCCCGAAAGGCAAACAGGCTTCCAACATTCAGCCGCTGTAATACCGCTGAGTTGATAAAAATCCCCGGCTTGCCGGGGATTTTTTTTGCCTGAAGAGGACCTGTTTTCCCTATAAAACAAGAAAAGGGAGTAGGGCCGGATTCGGGCGTATACCGCGCATGTTCAGGACGGCAGGATAAATACCAGGGCTGAGTATACATTTTGGCGTTGTTACTCAGGCGCGACGCCAATATGTCGGCTGCGCATAGGCGCGCCGCAGGAAATCGACAAAAGCCCGGATGCGCAGCGGTAGATGCCGGCGCTGCGCGAAGACGGCGTAGATATCGTTGCCGGGCGCGGCGAATTCGTCGAGCACCGTCGTCAGTTGGCCTGATTCGATCGCCGCGCCAACCTCCCACATCGAACGCCATGCCAGCCCCTTGCCGGCCAGCGCCCAATCGTGCAAGACCTCGCCGTCGTTGCATTCCATGTTGCCCGCGACCTTCAGCGTCACGTTTTTGCCGTTCTGACGGAAAGTCCAGCCGCGCTGGCTGCCGTCGCTGCTCATCGCCAGGCAATTATGCTTGGCCAGGTCATCCAGCGAAGCCGGCGCGCCATGCCGTTTTACATAGTCGGGCGAAGCCACCACCACGCGCTTGTTGTCGGCCAGCTTGACGCCGATCATCGTGGAGTCGGAGAGCGCGGCGATTCGGATCGCGACATCGATCCCTTCGCCCAACAGATCGACCACGCGGTCGTTCAGGTTCAGGGTCAGGCTGACCTCACGGTGCTCGGCCAGGAACGAGGGCAGCAGGGGCGCGACGTGCTGGCGCCCGAATCCGGCCGGCGCCGAAATCGACAGATGACCGCTGGCGTTGACGCTGCGTTCGGAGACGGCCGCTTCGGCGTTTTCGAGCTCGGCCAGGATGCGCTGGCAATCTTCGAGAAAGGCCATCCCTTCATTGGTCAGCGCGATCTTCCGGGTGGTGCGCTGCAACAGCTTGACGCCGAGCCGCGTTTCCAGCGCATCCAGCCGGCGTCCGATCACCGCCGGTGCGATCCCTTCGCTGCGCGCCGCGGCCGACAGGCTGCCCTTGGCCGCGACGTCGACAAAGGTGGCAAGCTGCTTGAATTGGCTCATGAGTTTGACTTGTGACTAAAACGTAAAAATAAAATGATAAATGGTTCGGTCTGTGCGATTTTAGAACAATATACTGAGACCCATGCCATTCCGACCATTTCATCCTTACTCGCCATCATGCGGCGGCAGGCAGGCAAGCCCATGAGCATCCAAGCGATCGCCTTTGACGCCTACGGCACCCTGTTCGACGTGTATTCGATCGGCGCCCTCGCCGAAAAACTGTTTCCCGGCAAGGGCGCGGCGCTCGCCGCCTTGTGGCGCGACAAACAGATCGAATATACGGAGCTGCGCACGATGTGCGCGATGTATAAGCCGTTCTGGGAAGTGACACAGGACGCGCTGATATTTTCCTGCAAGAAGTTGCAGCTCGACCTGAGCGTCGATGCGCAGAACGCGCTGATGGGGCAGTACGCCAAGTTGCCCGCTTTTCCGGAAAACCTCGATGTCCTGCGGCAACTGAAGACGCTGGGCCTGAAGATGGCGATCCTCTCCAATGGCAATCCGCAGATGCTGGAAGCGGCGGTCGGTGCCGCCGGCATGGAAGGGCTGTTCAACCATATCCTGTCGGTCGATGCCGTCAAGAAGTACAAGACCGCGCCAGAGGCGTACCAACTGGCGCCCGACGTCTTCGGCCTGTCGGCCCGGCACATCCTGTTCGTTTCCAGCAACGGCTGGGACGTTTGCGGCGCAACCTGGTTCGGCTATACCACCTTCTGGGTCAACCGCAACGCGGCGCCATTCGAGGAATTGGGTGTGACGCCGCATGGCAGCGGCGCCGACATGAACGACCTGCTGCGATTTGTGCGGGCGGAGATGGCATGAGCGCCTGGCAGATCAGCCTGGTCGCGGTGGCCGGCTTTATGGCCGGGGCGATGAATTCGATGGCGGGTGGCGGCACCTTCTTTTCATTTCCGGCCATGCTGGCAGCGGGCGTGCCGCCGGTATCGGCCAATGCCAGCAATTCGGTGGCGCTATGGCCGGCCAGCCTGTCTGGCGCCTGGGCCTACCGCAGGGAATTGTCGCGCTACAAATCCTATCTGATCCCGATGGGAATCGTCTCGCTGGTGGGCGGCATCGGCGGCGGCTTGCTGCTGCTGTCGACCCAGGACGCGACCTTTGCGCTGCTGATTCCGTGGCTGCTGCTGTTTGCCACCGTGCTGTTCGCTTTTTCAGGGAAGATTTCGGTCTGGCTGCGCGGCAAGGAAGCGGCCGCGCCGGCTACCAGCTCATTGGCGCTGGGCGGCCATCTGCTGGTGTCGATCTACGGCGGCTTCTTCGGCGCCGGGATGGGAATACTCATGATCGCCAGCCTGGCGATGGCCGGCCATAGCGACGTGCACGAAATCAACGCCATCAAGAATCTGCTGTCGGCGGTGATCTACAGCGTGACGATCACCACCTTCGTCATCGCCGGCGCGGTCAACTGGCCGTTTACGCTGGCGATGATGGCGACCGCGACCGTCGGCGGCTATGTCGGCGCCGCCGCCGCACGCAAGATACCGGCGCCATGGATGCGCCGCTTCATCATCGCGGTCGGCACGGTGCTGACGATCTATTATTTTTACCGGACCTATTAACCACTTCACCAAGGAGAAAAATCATGGCTCTTCAATTGCCTGCGGGCATGCAAATCAGCGGCGAAATCCGGCCCGGCTACGAAACCATCCTGACGCCGCAGGCGCTGGAACTGGTCGCCAAGCTGTCGCGCGCGTTCGAACCGCGGCGCCAGGAATTGCTGGCCGCGCGCGTCGGCGCGCGCCAAGCGCCTGGATGCCGGCGAGCGCCCTGACTTTCTGGCCGAGACCAAGCACATCCGCGACGGCGACTGGAAGATCGCGCCGATCCCGCAGGCGCTCGAATGCCGCCGCGTCGAAATCACCGGCCCGGTCGAGCGCAAGATGGTGATCAACGCGCTGAATTCGGGCGCCGACAGCTACATGACCGACTTCGAGGATTCCAACACGCCGAACTGGGACAACCAGCTGACCGGCCAGTTGAACATGATCGACGCCGTGCGCAAGACCATCTCGCTGGAGCAGGGCGGCAAGAGCTACAAGCTGAACGACAAGACCGCGACGCTGGTGGTGCGTCCGCGCGGCTGGCATCTCGACGAGAAGCACGTGACCGTCGACGGCAAGCGCATCTCGGGCGGCATTTTCGACTTCGCGCTGTTCATGTTCCACAACGCCAAGGAACAGCTGGCGCGCGGCGCCGGTCCGTACTTCTATCTGCCGAAGATGGAATCGCACCTGGAAGCGCGGCTGTGGAACGACATCTTCGTCATGACCCAGAACGAACTCGGCATTCCGCAAGGCACGATCAAGGCCACCGTGCTGATCGAAACCATCCTTGCCGCCTTCGAAATGGATGAAATCCTGTACGAACTGCGCGAGCACAGCGCCGGCCTGAACGCCGGCCGCTGGGACTACATTTTCAGCTGCATCAAGAAATTCAAGCTGGACAAGAACTTCTGCCTGGCCGACCGCGCCAAGGTGACGATGACCGCGCCCTTCATGCGCGCCTATGCGCTGCTGCTGCTGAAGACCTGCCACAAGCGCAATGCGCCGGCGATCGGCGGCATGTCGGCACTGATCCCGATCAAGAACGATCCGGAAAAGAACGACATCGCGATGGCCGGCGTGCGCACCGACAAGGCGCGCGACGCGACCGATGGCTACGACGGCGGCTGGGTCGCGCACCCGGGGCTGGTCGAACTGGCGATGACCGAATTCAAGAAGGTGCTGGGCGACAAGCCGAACCAGATCGACAAGCAGCGTGCGGACGTCAACGTCAGCGCCGCCGACCTGCTTGAACTTCCAGCCGGAGACGCCGATCACCGAAGCCGGCCTGCGCTACAACATCAACGTCGGCATCCACTACCTGGGCGCCTGGCTGGCCGGCAATGGCTGCGTGCCGATCCATAACCTGATGGAAGACGCCGCGACCGCCGAAATCAGCCGCTCGCAAGTCTGGCAGTGGATCCGTACGCCCAAGGGCGTGCTGGAAGACGGCCGCAAGGTCACTGCCGACATGGTGCGCGCGATGATGCCGGAGGAGCTGGCCAAGGTGAAGCAAGTTGCCGGCAGCGGCGACCGAGCTACGACCGCGCCGCGCAAATCTTCGAGGAAATGTCGACTTCGGATACCTTCGCGGAATTCCTGACCCTGCCGCTCTATGAGGAAATTTGAAGATAGCAGGCTGACGCAAGGCAGGATCCGGTAGTCCCGATCCTGCCTTGCCCAGGAAACGGCGCTGGTGGACAAGCCACCGGCGCCGTTTTTTTATGCCCGTCCGGAAGCCGTTCCGACGTGGCAGGATGGCGTCGCGCTGCCTTGACCCGCTGTCTGTGGATGCGTGCACGAGGCGCCGCTGCCTGCCGCTCCGCTTTTGGGCGGAACGTATATCTTTTCATCCCCTCTAACCGAAACGATCTTTGCCGGGAGAAAAGTATGCCGAAAACTTGGATTCTTGCGGGTGACAGCAGCCGCGTACGGATTTTTGAAGCGTCGTCGCCTAAGCTACACCTCCAGGAAATCGCCGACTTCGCCAATCCGCAGGGGCGTGGGACCAATCGCGATCTCCGTACCGACAGTTATGGGCATTTTTCCGGAACCGGGGAGCGGACACCGGGAAAATCGGCGGAACCGCGTGTCGATCCCGTCATGCACGAGATCGAGATGTTTTCGAAAGAAATCGGCAAATACCTGGAAAAGGCGCGCGCCGAGCATCGCTATGACAAGCTGCGCCTGATCGCCTCGCCCAGGTTTCTGGGGATGATCCGGCAGGATCTCGGCAAGGAGGCGCAAAAACTGGTCGACGAGGAACTGGTAAAAGACGTTTCCCGCCTGAGCGTCAAGGAGATTGAGGAATACCTGCACAAGCAGAAGCAGTGATTACGGTGAATACCGGCTGCGTTCTATAGCGACTTGACGTAAGCCCTGATCCCCGCCAACAGCATTTCGACTGCCATCGCGCACAGGATCAGGCCCATCAAACGCTCGAAGGCCGACATCACGCGCGGACCGAGCGCGCGCTGCATGCGGCCCGCGCCCAATAGCACCGCCAGCGAGACCAGCGCCACCAGCGCCAGGGCGCCGACGTGCAGCATCACTTCGGTGGCGCTATCCGAGGAAAACAGCAGGACGGTGGCCAGCGCCGAAGGCCCGGCCAGCGCCGGAATCGCCAGCGGCACGATGAACGGTTCATGCGTCGATTCGACATCGCCCATCAAGCCGCCCGACTGCGGAAACACCATGCGCAAGGCGATCAAAAACAGGATCACGCCGCCGCCGATGCGCAGGGCCACTTCCGACAATTGCAGCGCCGCCAGGAAATGGCGGCCGAAGAACATGAAGAGCAACAGCAGCAGGAAGGCGATCGCGCATTCGCGCACCACTACGCGCCAGCGCCGGGCGGGCGGCACATTGGCCATTGCCGCAACAAAGATCGGCACGTTGCCGAAGGGGTCGGTGACCAGCAGGAGCAGGATGAAGGATTGAAAGAAGCTTTGGGTCATGGGTGTTTTTTGGAATGCGTGGCCAGGGACGCGGCGAGCAAGGCGGTCGAAGGTTGCGTGAGGAGTAATTCTAAATGGAAGCGCATTGGCCGCAGACACGGTTTTCCAGCGAAGCGGGGGGCAGCTCATCCAAAGCGTGACTGCGAATCATATACTCCCATCATATGAGGCCTATCTCGCCCGTTTTTATTACATAAAATACATATACTCCAAGTAATGAAGCCCTTGGGCAAACACAAAGTGTGACGCCATAGGCAATGACGCGCAGGCCGGTTGTGCACGCGCTGCAGTTTGCCGGATAGCGGCAGATGACGCCGATTTGCGCCGTCGCTATGAATCGTCCGCGGACGATGAAATTCTCAGGCAAGGGCCGTCGGTTTCGCCGACGCTGCCCGTCTGTGCTGGCAGTCGGGATACGTGGTGCAACGCCAAGTCGAGTCGCCGCCGGTGCGCCGCAGCGTCATTTTGTGGCTACAGGCAGCGCAGGCGGCCAATTGGAAATTACCGCCAGTTGCGAGCTGCAATGGAAGCGGTTGCTGTTGAGCGGGCAGGGCGCCGATCTGGACCAGCATCGCGCGCGCGTCTACAAAAAATCAGGGCGGCCGTCGCAGCCACCAGCTAGGCACGGCGGCATATTCCATTGGGCGCGCGCCATAACGCAAAAGCACACACACCCGCCCCAGCGCAATCGTGGCGTCATTGACGTGGGCAAACAAACTCTCCCCGTGTGGGCGCATCATCAGCGCAGGCCTTCAATTCAATCTGGAGGGGGCAGACCAGTAGCACGCAAGCGATTTGCGTGGCGATTCAGTCGGGTCCATTGGGCGCCTGGCGACCATGCTGCGGGGGAGGGGATCGTGGAAATGGTGTTTTGCGAAATCGTTGTTGTTTTCGGAATCACAGGTATTTGAACGCCATCCCGACCGATGCCTATTGTCACTGCGTGGTCGGTAGTTGCTTGCGCGCGGGAGGCAGGGACGGCGGCAAGGGTTTGCGGGGAGCGAAGAAACGCATGCCCGAACCCTTGTCGTTCTGTTGTAGCAGGATCGGCACCAGTTTGTCGGCGACGCGTCCCACGACCAGCGTCGCCGTATTGCCGTTTTCGTCTTCGCTGACGAACACCTTGCCGTTGAAATGGATGCGGCCGAGGAAGGAATTGCATTGGTCGTCCGGGCCGTTGTCGCCGAGCTCGCAATTGCTGAAATGCCCGTCCGGCAGGATGCGGGCCTCATAGGCTGCGCCCGCATGGCCGGCGACCGGAAAATCCGCCGGGTTGCGGCTTTCGAACACCCACCAGTGGCCGCTCAGGTCGAGGATGTCCCTGGAAGTGTTTTTGAAGGCGACGATCAGCGCCGGCGAATCCTGTTCCGCCGTCCCGGGCCGGATGCCGCCGAACAGGATGCCATCCTTGTTCACCGCCAGCCGGGCCGCCGCTTCTCCCGACAAGCGGTAGCTGCAATCCTGCCGATCGAGGATCAGCGTACCGTTGCGGCGCATGCCTTGCCGCCCCGGGGTTTTGCTGGCATCGATGTGGATTTCATAGGTGTGGCGCGCGGTGTCGAGCCTGACGGTAACTTCCTCGCCGGTAGTGGCGCCCCCTTTGAAGGCGACCGCGCGGGACAGGACGGGAACCTGGCATACGCTTTCCGTCTTGAAACGAACCGCCGTTTGCGTCGAGGATGCGGCGCTGTCGGCCGCGCGATGCACTGTGTCGTCGCCGCGGTGCGAACCGAGGCTGGCGAGCCCTGAAGCGAGTACAACGATGAGAAATAATCGGCTCGTTTTCATGCTCGCTTCCAATGGCTTGGGAAAAGCGGGAGAGGTTCCCCATCATGTTGCAGGCGGCGAGAGCACATTTTGATGCCGCTCAAGGCACCGTGGAGGACGTAGGCAACGGCGACGCTATCCCGTTTCCGACTGGATGCGGGCCCGCTCTCGGGCCTTGGTGCGGCGTCATGAAAAATCTGTTTTGGCGATCGAACGCCAAGGCGCCGAGGCGGGGAAATAACGAAGGCGGGAAAGCGCGAGCGGCAATCCGCGGGGGCGGACCAAGTGCCGTTATCGCATGCTGGTCATGGCGCACATGGTGTCGTCATCGCTGTGGGCGACGCCGGGACGATCGGTTCGATTCGGTGGCTGCTGCCGAAACCGCTGGCCGCGCCGCCTAAAGGTCGGCGCCCGGCGTCTCTTGCAGGCGCCGCCGCAGGTCGCACTCGGCTTGCCAGCGCTGCCGCTGGGCGCTGGCGCCGACCTCGCGCCGAAGTTCATCCGGGGTTTTCTCGGCTTGCGCCGCGATCAGCCGGTCGGCCACGCGCAACTCCGGCTGCACGCTGCCGAAGAACGCCACCAGGCCCGATTGCTGCATCAAGAGCGTCGGAAAATTCTCGACGTCCAGCTCGCCGACCAGATCGGCCTGGTCTTCGATGTCGATCCAGACGAAGCACTTGTCCGGATGGCGTTGGGCCAGCGCCTCGAAGGTCGCCTGATATTCGCGGCAACTGTCGCACCATGCGGCGCACAGGCAGGCGATCACCCAGCGCTCGCCGGACAGCATCTCGGCAAGCTGGGCGCGGTTGTCTTGGTCCAGGGTCAAGGGAAGCATGTCCGCATTCTACCGTGCTGCTCGCGCTTCGTGCCGAATGACAGGCGCGGTAAAATACCGCCCATGTCCATCATTCTCGCCATCGAAACTTCCACCGAGCTCGCTTCTGCGGCGCTGTTGCGCGCCGATGAATGCGTGGTGCTTGAAGCGTCCGGCGTACAAACCCATTCGATATCCATCCTGCCGATGGTGCAGCGCCTGCTGGCCGAAGCCGGCATCGGAATCGGGCAATGCGACGCAATCGCCTTCGGTTGCGGTCCCGGTTCGTTTACCGGCGTGCGCACCGCCTGCGGCGTGGCGCAGGGACTGGCCTTCGGCGCCGAACTGCCGCTGCTGCCGGTGGTGACGCTGGAAGCGATGGCCGAGGCCTGCCGCGAAGCCAGCGGGGCCAGCGAAGTGCTGACCGTGCTGGATGCGCGCATGGGCGAAGTCTATTGGGCGCAATACGCTTATCGCGATGATGGTTGGCAAAGCATCATCGCGCCGACCCTGTCGGCGCCCGAGCAGGTGGTGCCCGTCGGTGCTGCGCTGGCCTGCGGCAATGGCCTGGCGGTATTTTCGGCAATCTTCGACGGCCAGCCGTTCGCAGTTCAGGGACAGTCGAGATATTGCGCCGCATGCGCGCCATATTGCCCGGCTCGGGCGTAGCGCCTGGGAGCAGGGCCGCGCCCTGGCGCCGCACGAAGCGCAACCCTTCTATCTGCGCAACCAGGTGGCACTGACTACCGCCGAGCGGCTGGCCAAGGGGCGGCCATGAGCGCCTTGCCGAACTGGCAGCTCGAAGCGGTCGGCCAGAAACTGGAGCTGGCGCCAATGTGCGAGGCCGACTTGCCGCAGGTGGTGCGCATTGAAAACGACGTGTATTCGCATCCCTGGACGTACGGCAATTTTGTCGATGCGCTGGCCAGCGGCTACCAATGCCGCGTGCTGCGCGATGCGGAGCAAACGCTGATCGCTTATTTTCTGTTGCTGCTGGCGGTCGACGAGGCGCATCTGCTGAACATCAGCGTGCGCCGCGATTGGCAGGGACGCGGGATCTGCCGCATGCTGCTCGACGAAGTGGCGACGCTGGCGCGCCGCCAAGGCATGGCGTCGATCCTGCTGGAAGTGCGGCCGTCCAACCAGCGCGCGGTGACCATCTACCGGCGTTATGGCTTTGCGCCGATCGGCATGCGCCGGAATTACTATCCGGCTGCCGGCGGCGGGCGCGAGGATGCAATCGTCATGAGGTTTCCCTTATGACGTCGCCGGCGCAACGCCGCGCCCTTTTTCTGAACGAAATCGGCGTCGGCCCACTCTGGTTGCGCCGCCCTTCGGCCATGGCGCAAGAGTCCCCGCAAGCCGTCCAGGTCGAGGCCGAGGCCGCCTCAGCGCTGCCCATGGATTTCGCCACGGAGCCCGAGCAGCCCGCCGCAGCATCCGTCCCCGTGCCGGCCGATGTCGACACTCCTGCGATCGCCGACATGGACTGGACCCAGTTGCAGGCGGCGGTATCCGGCTGCATGCGCTGCGGCTTGTGCCAGGGCCGCACGCAAACCGTATTCGGCGTCGGCGATCCGCAGGCGAAATGGCTGTTCGTCGGCGAAGGCCCGGGGCGCAACGAGGACCTGCGCGGCGAACCGTTCGTCGGACCGGCCGGCAAGCTGCTCGACAATATGCTGCTGGCGATGGGGCTGCGGCGCGGCGAGAATGCCTACATTGCCAACATCGTCAAATGCCGCCCGACCGGCGACGACGGCCGCGACCGGCCGCCCAGCGCCGAGGAAATCGCCGCCTGCATGCCGTATCTGCAGCGGCAGATCGCGCTGATCCAGCCGGCGATCATCGTCGCCCTCGGCAAGACCGCGGCGCTGTCCCTGCTAGGCCTCGATCCGGCCACGCCGGTATCGCGGTTGCGCGGCAAGGTGCATCGCTACGCCGAGTTGCCGCTGATCGTCACCTACCACCCGGCATATTTGCTGCGCAACCTGGCGGACAAGAAGAAGACCTGGGCCGACCTGTGTCTGGCAATGGAGTCATATGCAGGCGGCGCCGGACATTGAGGTGGACGCCGGCTTCCAGGCGCAATTCCACCGCCGCTGGAATCATCTGGCCGACCGCCATGTGCGGGCCTTGGCCTGGCTGCTGTGCGCGCCCGACCTGCTCGATTGGCAGGCGCCGCAGTGGCAGGGAAAAATAGCGCAGCTGCCGCCCGACCCCGGAATCGCCGATTGGCTGCAGACGCTGGACCACGCGCCGGCGTCCTTGCACGCCTATCTGGCCATGCATCCGCGCATGCGCCTGGGCCGCTATGCCGAAAAGCTGATGGCCTTCTATTTCCGGCATCGCGGCATCCTGGTGGCGCATAGCGTGCAGGTGCAGGACGGCAAGAGCGCGACCATCGGCGAATTCGATTTCCTGCTGCGCCAGGGAGAAGCCCTGGTGCACTGGGAATTCGCCACCAAGTTCTATCTGCTGGAAGCCGGCGACATGCGGCTCCCGGACTATTTCCTGGGGCCGAGCCTGGCCGATATGCTCAGCACCAAGATGCGCAAGATACTGGATCGGCAACTGGCGCTGGGCCAGCATCCGGCAGCGCAAATCCACCTGCCGCAGCCGCTGGCGGCGGCCCAGGCTCTGGTCAAGGGATGGCTGTTTTATCACGCCGGCAGCCGCGCGGCTTTGCCGTCGTCCGGGTTGTCGGCGGCCCATTGCCGCGGCTTCTGGTGTGCGCTGGAGGAACTGGATGCGCTGGAAGGCGAGCATTTCGTGCTGCTGCCGCGCCTGAGCTGGCTGGCGCCGGCGCGCGTGGCGGCGGCCGAATGCATCAGCCGGGCCAGCCTGAAAGCCGAGCTGGCGGCGTATTTCAGCCAGAACAGCACGCCGGTCCTGGTGGCCCTGGCCGAGGTCGACGGCGCTGTCGCGCTGGAGGCGGACCGCGGCTTCATCGTGCCGGACGACTGGCAGGCGCGCGCCCGCGAACGGATTGCGGCGCTGCAGGGCGAGGCCTGAGCCTGCCGCCTCAGTGCTTGTGCTCGCCGATCAGCGCCAGCGAGTCGTGCTCGCGCTGATTGGCGGCATGCCGGCGCATGACGGCGAACATGGTGCCGGCGACGAATACGCCGAGCACGATGATCAGGACATTCACGCTCAGGTTCAGCTTGATCATGATCGCGTACAGCACCAGCATGGTCAGCACCGACAGGTTTTCGTTGAAATTCTGCACCGCGATCGAATGGCCGGCGCTCATCAGCACATGGCCGCGGTGCTGCAGCAGGGCGTTCATCGGCACCACGAAAAAGCCCGACAGGACGCCGATCACGACCAGCAGCACATAGGCCAGCCAGGCGGTATGCACCAGCGTCATGGCGGTCACCACGATGCCCATCGCAATGCCGAGCGGCATCACCGACAGCGATCTTTTCAGCGGCACGAAGCGGGCGGCGGCGGCCGCGCCGAGCGCGACGCCGATCGCGACCACGCCCTGCAGCACGGCGGCGCTGGTCGAGCGGCATGTCGAGCGAGTTCTCCGCCCATTTCAGCACGATGAACTGCAGGGTGGCGCCGGCGCCCCAGAACAGCGTGGTGACCGCCAGCGAGATCTGGCCCAGCTTGTCGCGCCACAGCTTGGTGAAGCAGTCGGCGAAATCGGCGATCAGTCGCGCCGGGTTGCGCTCCTGATGCGCATAGCGGGCGCCGGTGTCGGGAATGCGCAGGTTGAAGATGGCGGCGATCAGATAGACGACGACGATCACGCACAGCGCCGCTTCGGTCGGGGTCTCGACTCCGGTGTCGATGATGGGGAAATCGAATTTCAGCAGGGTCGCGGCCACATGCGGACTGATCAAGGCGCCGCCCATCACGGTGCCGAGGATGATCGAGGCGACGGTCAAGCCTTCGATCCAGCCGTTCGCCGCCACCAGTTTTTCCGGCGGCAGCAGTTCGGTCAGGATGCCGTACTTGGCGGGCGAATAGGCGGCGGCGCCGAAGCCGACCACCGCGTAGGCAATCAGCGGATGCACATGGAAGAACATCAGCGCGCAACCGACCACCTTGATCAGGTTGGTGATGAACATGACGCGGCCCTTGGGCAGCGAATCGGCGAAGGCACCGACGAAAGCGGCCAGCAACACGTAGGACAGCACGAAGAACAGCTTGAGCAGCGGCGTCATCCATGCCGGCGAATCCATTTCCACCAGCAGTGCGATAGCGGCAATCAGTAGCGCATTATCGGCCAGCGACGAAAAAAACTGCGCCGCCATGATGGTGTAAAAACCGCGATTCATCCGCATTGGTGGGGTAACAAAATGGCTCCGGCCTGCTTTATACCATGAAAATATCGGTACACCTGAACCAAGCATGCCACATCCGGTCACTCGGGTAAAATCGAAAGTCTGCCAGGAATCAATCTTTCACATTTGCCGTTAATCCGATGCCACGACCGCTAGTCGCCACGATCGATGTCGCTGCGTTGCAGCACAATCTTTCCGTCGCCCGACGCTGTGCGCCGGCCTCCAAAGTCTGGGCGCGTGGTCAAGGCCAATGCCTACGGCCACGGACTGGCGCGCGGCATGCGCGGCTTTGCCGATGCCGACGGCCTGGCCCTGATCGAACTCGACGGCGCGGTGCGCTTGCGCGAACTGGGCTGGCGCAAACCGATCCTGCTGCTGGAAGGCTTTTTCGAAGCGGCCGACCTGCCGACTTGTGGCCGCACATCAACTCGAGGTCGCGGTCCATTGCAACGAGCAGATCGAGATGCTGGAGCAGTGCGGCCTGGTGGACGCCATCGACGTGCACCTGAAAATGAACAGCGGCATGAACCGGCTCGGCTTCAAGCCGGCCGATTACCGCGGCGGCCTATGCGCGCCTGCGCGCCATCGGCGGCGGTGCGCCGCATCACGCTGATGACCCATTTCGCCAATGCCGATTGCGCCGATCATCCGGCACTGCCGCTGGCGGAGCAGGCGCGCCGTTTCATGGATGCCAGCAACGGCCTGCCGGGGGAGCGCAGCCTGAGCCAATTCGGCGGCGACGCTGATGCAGCCGCAACTGGCCTGCGACTGGGTGCGGCCCGGCATCATGCTGTACGGCGGCACGCCGGGCGTCAGATCCGCCGGCGATTTCGGCCTGCAGCCGGCCATGACCCTGGCCGGCGGAATCATCGGCGTGCAGCGCATCGGCCCGGGCGCGGCGGTCGGCTATGGCAGCCGCTTCGTCGCCGAGCGGCCGATGACGGTCGGCGTGGTGGCCTGCGGCTATGCCGACGGCTATCCGCGCCACGCGCCGAACGGCACGCCGGTGATCGTCGATGGCGTGCGCACCACGCTGGTCGGCCGGGTGTCGATGGACATGCTGACGGTCGACCTGACGCCGATTCCCGACGCCGGCGTCGGCAGCAAGGTCGAGCTGTGGGGCGACGGCCTGCCGATCGACGACGTGGCGGAGGCCGCCGGCACCATCGGCTATGAATTGATGTGCGCGCTGGCGCCGCGCGTGCAGGTGCGCGCGGAATGAGAGCATCGCGTATCGTCAGCGGCATGCAGACTGGCATTCGTCAGATCCGACAGTATCGATTCAAGCAGCAGCTGATGTAGGCAATAACGCATGGCCAAAGCAAAAACCAACTACACCTGCACCGAATGCGGCGGCATCAGCAACAAATGGACCGGCCAGTGCCCGGCCTGCGGCCAGTGGAATACGCTGGTCGAAACCGTCGTCGAGCCCGCCGGCAACCGCTTTTCGACTTCGCACCAGGGCCTGGCGCAAACGGCGCCGGTGCTGACGCTGGCCGACATCGAGGCGATCGACGTGCCGCGCTTCGGCACCGGCATCGAGGAATTCGACCGCGTGCTGGGCGGCGGCCTGGTGGCCGGCGGCGTGGTGCTGATCGGCGGCGATCCGGGCATCGGCAAGTCGACCCTGCTGCTGCAGGCGCTGGCCAATCTGTCGCGGCTGAAAAAAGTGCTGTACGTCAGCGGCGAGGAATCCGGCGCCCAGATCGCCTTGCGCGCCAAGCGGCTGGCGGTCGACGCCCGCGACCTGCAGCTGCAGGCCGAGATCCAGCTCGAAAAGATCCTGGGCACGCTGGCCGAGCACAAGCCGGAGGTCGCGGTGATCGATTCGATCCAGACCGTGTATTCCGACGCGCTCAGTTCGGCGCCCGGCTCGGTGGCGCAGGTGCGCGAATGCGCGGCGCAGCTGACGCGCGTCGCCAAGCAGATCCGGCATCACCATCATCATGGTCGGCCACGTGACGAAGGAGGGCGCGCTGGCCGGACCGCGCGTGCTGGAGCACATCGTCGACACCGTGCTGTATTTCGAGGGCGACACGCATTCGAGCTTCCGCCTGGTGCGCGCCTTCAAGAACCGCTTCGGCGCCGTCAACGAACTCGGCGTGTTCGCGATGACCGAGAAGGGCTTGAAAGGGCGTGTCGAATCCGTCGGCGCTGTTCCTGTCGCAGCACGACGCCCAGGTGGCCGGTTCCTGCGTGATGGTGACGCAGGAGGGCACGCGGCCGCTGCTGGTCGAAATCCAGGCGCTGGTCGACATGTCGCACCTGCCCAATGCGCGCCGGCTGACGGTCGGCCTGGAGCAGAACCGGCTGGCGATGCTGCTGGCGGTGCTGCACCGGCACGCCGGCATCGCCGCCTTCGACCAGGACGTGTTCATCAATGCGGTCGGCGGCGTCAAGATCACCGAGCCGGCGGCCGACCTCGCGGTGCTGCTGGCGATCCATTCGTCGATGCGCAACAAGCCCTTGCCGCGCGGCCTGGTGGTATTCGGCGAAGTCGGCCTGGCCGGCGAAATCCGGCCGGCGCCGCGCGGCCAGGAACGCCTGCGCGAAGCGGCCAAGCTCGGATTTTCGATCGCCATGATCCCGAAAGCGAATGCGCCCAAGCAGAAGATCGAAGGCTTGACGGTGATCGCGGTCGAGCGCATCGAGGAAGCGCTGGAAAAGGCGCGCGACGCCTCGGCTTGAGGCCAAGCGCATTACTAAAGTGACGGTCGCCGGGCTAGGATGACGTTTCAATCCTGGCTGGATTTACCGACCAATGGCGCGTACGCAAGTGCCGCGCCGTCCTGTCCGCTGGGGTATCAGAACCCCAGGATCCATTCGGCTTGCACATAGCGGTAACTGTAGTCAGGTCCATTAAAGGAAGCGCTGCGACTGAGCCCGCCGCGAATTCGGAATGCATGGCCCGGTTTGGGAGGAGCCTGTATCGCGATTTCAAGCAAGCGGGTGGGAGTTTGCGGCGCATCGGCGACCCGCTGTTGTCCGGCACCGGCGGTCAAGCTGCCGGTCCAGCCTTGTATCCGATGGCGCCAGCCTAGCGCCAACATCGCCTCATCGTAGCGGCCGGGGTTGAAGTAGGCGCCGCCGACGTCGTCGCTGGAACTGGTGTACATCCGATAACGCGCCTGCAGGGTCAAGCCGAGGTCGAGGTCGGGTTGCACGATCAGTTTGACGCGGCCGTGATGGCGATGGTTGCCGTCCGAGAAATCCTGATATCCCGCCAGGCCGACCAGGGTGACATGCGGTCCCAGCCCCTGCTCCAGGGTGGCGCCGACAAATGTGAAACTGACCCCTTTGTCCAGCGCCGTCCTGGTTTCCACCCAGTCCCGATTGACAAACAGTTCGAGCCCGGTTCGCGCGCCAAGCGCTGCATGATAATTGCCGTCCAGGCTTAACAAATCGCGGCCGCCTTGGCGCGACACGCCTGCCTCCAGTTGCCAGCCGTTGGCCGTCGCCGGATCGAGGCTGCGATGCATAAAGCTCAGTTGCTTGCCGTTGCGGACCCAATCGTCCTGCTCGAAGCGGTGAGCGGTATAGCGCACTCCAGTGAGAGCATCGCCATGCTCGAATGCCGGAAGATATTCCAGTGCCAGCCGCTGGGTGGAAAATCCTTCATTGTCCTGCGCCAGAACGAAGGCAGCACCTACACCTTGGTTGCGGATCTCGGTTTCCGCCGCGACGACACTGAACGCCGAGACGGTGCCAAATATCGCCAAGGCCGGGCGCCATGCCTTGCTCGAAATCATTTCGTGCCCCAGGTTTTCTTCAGGTTCAAGATTTCAGACAGGTAACCGATGAGGCATGCGGGCTGCATGATCAAGCTGTAGGCCAGGGTATAAATCAAAAATCCCCCAAAATTTTGGCGCACCTTCAGGTGCTTTTCGGTAAAGGTTTTTTTGCCGACCACGAACATGAACAAATTCATGACCATGGCAATCGGCAGCAGCGCCAAGGTCATGGGACCGACAATGAAATAATGGCCGAACAGGGCCAATATCAATCCGGGAATGAAAAAGAACGTAAATATCAGATCCAGCAGCGGAAATGCCAAATTCCAGTACACGAAGAAGGTCGAAAGCCGCGGCTTGCGCAAAATCCCCGGATGTTGCTTGAATCCCTCCACCATTCCGCGCGACCAGCGCTGGCGCTGCTTCACGAATTGGCGCAGGGTGTCGGGCGCATTGGTGAACAGGCAGGCATGTTCGCTGTGTCCGATTCGGTACCCGGCTTTCAGGATCGCCCAGGTCAGCACGATGTCTTCACCGACGCAATCGGGCCAGCCTCCGACTTCGATTAGAGTGTCGCGGTCATATAACGAGAAGGCGCCTTGCGCCACCAAGGTCCCTTGATACAGGGATTGCACGCGCTTGATCGCCGCGATGCCATGGAAATAGTCCCATTCCTGCGTGCGGGTAATCCAGTTCTTGCGGGAGTTCCGTACCAACACGGTCCCGGATACGGCCCGGGTGTTGGCAGGGTCATGCATATAGCGTTCTACGATATTTTTGAGTGCCGACCGATACAGGTAGGAATCCGCATCGACCGTGAGCACCAGTTTTGATTTGACCACGGCAAGCCCGTAATTCAGGGCCTTGGCCTTGCCGCCGTTTTTGGCCAGGTCGATCAACTCTAGCCATGGATATTTTTTCATCTGCACCTGGACCAGCGCGGCGGTATTGTCTTTCGACCCGTCGTTGATGACGATGACGTGCAGCGCACCCGGGTATTCCTGCAAGGCGATGCTCTTGATGGTATCCACGATCGATGCAGACTCGTTGTATGCCGCGATCAGGATCGTTACCTCAGGATATTGATCCAGCGGCGGGTGCATCGGACGGCGATCCAGAAGTAGGCTAATCACGAGAAAGGCGTTCATGAATCCGGGAAGAATGGCGATGCCGAAGATCACAAGCGGCGCCAGTACCGGACCGAGAAGTTGCGATAGCGCTTCAAACCAGGGCAGAGCGAGATAAATCGAAGCACCCATCCACAGAAATGCTCCCAAAACGGCAATCGTGAATTTTGCGTTGACGGACAGATAGAAATTTTGTTTGTTGGGTGCCGGCGACGCGACAACGGCTGCGGGCGCCGAGTGCGAAGCGGCAGCAACTAGTTTCAATCCGGGTGCATTACCCTTGCGTCCTTCAGCCGGTTGGGACTTTCGAGACTCGCCAGCTGGCTCGGTTAACTCCGATGCCGTTCCCTGTGTTGCGGGCAGATCGCCGCTTGCGTCCACTGACGCAGGAACCAGCTGACGTACTTCTATATCCATCTTGCCTTTTTCCTGAAGGAGGTCCGGGTGAAGGAGCTTGCATATCGCCCGCCCTTGTTTGTGGGCTGTGGTTACTCAGGAAACGTCGAGCAATGCAAAGGGATGCATTACTGCGGGGGATGTGGACGTTCGTGCGTTCCATATGGCAATTTTGCGACTTGATAATAATCATCAATTGTCAATTGGGCAATGCATTCAGGGTGTTTTTGTTGTGGATTTTGCAAAGATTTACATTGTCAGGATCGATTCGAGACGAGCAGGGAAATAGTCATCTTCAGCAATGAAAATCCATTGCCGGAAAATAGAAAAGAATGTGCCTCGCTTGCGGGAGCGAAAGGAAGTCGAGGGACTAGATGGAACCAGGCTCATCCGCAAAATCGACGGCTGGGTCCCTTTCCCTAAGTGAGGGAGCGTCTATTCTGATTGGCTCAGGAGCCGCGCGGCGGCCAAGCCGCTGCGCACCGCGCCTTCGATGGTGGCCGGATAGTCGCCGGCGGTATAGTCGCCGGCCAACAGCAGTGCCGCGCGCCGTGGTTTGGTTGGCGGGACGCGCCAAACCCGGCTGGCAGGAAAAACCGGCGCGCTTTTCACTGATCACCCGGCTCCAGTACGGCTTATGCAAAGCCGGGAGCTGGAACGCGTCGGCCAGTTGCCGCGCCGTGGCAGCGGCGAGCGCCTGTTGGCTGTGCTGATTGGCATCGCTGGCGGCACTGATCACGACCGCCAGCTGGCCGGCGTGGCGCTCGGCCAGCTGGCCGCGGTCGAACACGAATTGACCGAAGCGGGCGTTTTCCGGATCGTCCTCCAAGGCGAAAAACGGCCGTTTCAGGCGCAGCGCCGGTGCATATTGCAAATAGCAGGTGGTGATCGGTTCGTACTCCAGCGCCGCGATGCGGTCGACGTCGGCCAGCCCCTGAAGCAAGCTGGCGGCGGCGGCCGGCGCGATGGCGACGATGACGGCATCGAAGCGGTGGAACGCATCGCCGGCCTGCAGCGACCACTGTTCGCCCTCGCGCGAGATGCGCTTGACCGCCGTGCCCAGCCTGACGCTGGCGCCCCGTTGGGCGATGTAATCGAGCGCCGGCTGCGGCAGCAAGGCGCTCAAGTCGGTGCGCGGAATCAGCATGTCGGAGGCGGCGCGGCGCGCGCCGAGACTGTCGCGCAACACGGCCAGGAACACCTGCGCCGAAGCGCGCTCGATCGGCGTGTTGAGCGCCGCCACGCACAGCGGCCGCCACATCAGCCGGATCAGGCGCTCGCTCTGGTCGAAGCGCTCGCAGCAGTTCGGCCACGCTGCAATCCTCGTTCAGGCGCCAATCCATCCAGCGGGCGCTGGTGGAGAAGCGCGCCAGCGCCAGCTTGTCCTGCGCGCGACAGGCCGCGGCTGCGCCACAGCGCGACCAGCAGATGCAGCGGAGCGGGCAGGCGGGCGGCGACGAAATCCATGCCGTCGCCGCCGGCCGGATAGCGCATCTGCAGCGGCAGCCGCAACAGGCTTTGCTCCGGGTCGACGCCGACGGCGCGCATCAGACGCAAGGTTTCGCGATAGGCGCCGAGCAGGATGTGCTGGCCGTTATCGAGCGTGACGCCGTCGATCTCGACCGCGCGCGCGCGGCCGCCCAGGCGTGCGCGCCGCTTCGAACAGGGTGACCTGGTGACGGCGATGCGTGAGTTCCACCGCCGCCGCGCAGCCGGCCCAGCCGGCGCCGATCACGGCGATGCGGCGGGATGCGCTCATGGGCGTTGTGCAGGCTTAGCCGCGCACATAGGTCTTCCACGCCAGCCACAGCTTGCGGATCGGCGTCAGCGAGATGCGCTGGTTCAGGACGTGGAAACCGTCGCGCTCGATTTCATGCGAGCAGCGCGCGGTAGATCGCCGCCATGATCAGGCCCGGCCGCTGTGCGCGCCGGTCTTCGGCCGGCAGCAGCGCGAATGCTTCGTCGTAGGTGGCGTTGGCGCGCTCCACCTGGAACTGCATCAGTTTTTCGAAATTCTCGCTGTGGCGCGCATTCAGGATGTCGGCGGCCGGTCACGTTGAACGCTGCAGTTCGTTGACCGGCAGGTAGATGCGGCCCTTGCGCGCGTCTTCGCCGACGTCGCGGATGATGTTGGTGAGCTGGAATGCCAGCCCCAGCTTTTCCGCGTATTGCAGGGTTTCCGGACGCGTGACGCCGAAGATGCTGGCCGACAGGATGCCGACCACGCCGGCCACATGCCAGCAATAGTGCTCCAGGCGCGGGAAGGTCGAGGTAGCGCGATCTGGTCGCAGGTCCATTTCCATGCCGTCGACGATGGCCTGCAGGTGCTGCGCCGTCCAGCGCATAGGTGGCCAGATGCGGCTGCAGCGCCTGCGTCACCGGATGGGTCGGCTTGCCGGCTAGCATCGCATTGACTTCGCTGCGCCACCAGTCCAGCTTGGCGCTGGCGACAGCGGCATCGGTGCATTCGTCGACGGCGTCGTCGACCTCGCGGCAAAACGCATACAAGCGCGGTGATCGCGCGGCGCCGCTCCGGCGGCAGGAACAGGAAGCTGTAGTAAAAACTGGAACCGCTTTGTGCGGCTTTTTGTTGGCAGTATTCGTCGGGGGACATGAAAAATGGATGCAGGAGGAGGGCGATTCAAGGCGAATAGGAAGCCGCTATGCTAGCCGACTGCGTCCGGCGCGACAAACCAGAGCTAGGCGCCGCGCTGCGGAGTTGATCGAATTTTCCGGAGAAATTTAAATACGGGGAGTATAGGGGAAAACAGGGGCATTCTCGGAAGATTTGCAAGCGACTTTTAAAATACACAGTGGAGTATTTTATTCCGCCAAAAAAGGACAGGTAGCGTAATTCAGCCGCGCATTTTTAACGCCCGCCACAGCAAAGGCGGCCAGTCGCGCGCGCCGATCTGCGGCCGCCGCCGGAATACATCGTAATCCGCGGCTTCGATCCGCTCCAGGATGCGCAGGCCGCCTTGCACCACCAGCCGCAATTCCCAGCCGATCCGCCCCGGCAGCCGGCATGCCAGCGGCGCGCCGGACAGCATCAAGGCGCGCGCGCGGTTCACCTCGAAAGCCATCAGCGCGCGCCAGCGGGCGTCGACGCGCGCTTGCGCGATGTGCGCTTCGCTGACCGGAAGCGGGCCAAGTCTTCCTGCGGCAGGTAGATGCGTTCCTTTTCCCAATCGAGCGCGACGTCCTGCCAGAAGTTGATCAGCTGTAAGGCCGAGCAGATGGCGTCGGCCTCGCGCAGGTTGCGGGCGTCCGCCGCGCCGTACAGATGCAGCATCAGGTGGCCGACCGGATTGGCGGAACGGCGGCAGTAATCGAGCAGAGCTGTCGAAATCCGGATAACGCGGCGTCACCACATCCTGGCGAAAAGCCGACAGCAGATCGCGCAGCGGCTGCAGCGGCAATCCGAATTCGCCGCACCACGGCAGCCAGCGGCGCAAACACCGGACCGGCGACCGGCTCCCCGCGTTCGATCCGCACCAGCGCCGCATCGTAAGCGTCGAGCGCGGCGAGGCGTGCCCCCGGCTCGGCATCGCCTTCGTCGGCCAGGTCGTCGGCGCTGCGCGCAAAGGCATAGATGGCTTGCACCGCCGGCCGCAAGCGGCGCGGGAAGCAGGAATGACGCGACGGGGAAATTTTCGTAGTGGTCGACCGGCATGCAACATTAATTCCAATTACTGACTAAAAAGTCATATTCAAACGGCATTCGGCTGCTTATAATTACTGACCTCTCAGTCAGTAATAGATGGCCACCGCTTCGGCGACGGCGCTTCAGGCTTGCAGTTTCTTTGCTGCTTCGAATTCCGAACTTCATTTTTAATGCCGAATAGTAAAGGAAAAAACGTGGCGTCCCCGATCCTTGCGCGTCAATTCCCCCGTCTGCAGCAACCGCGGCAGCTGCTTGCCCCGCTCATTATCCTGCCCATGCTGTTGCTGACAGCCTGTTCGAAACCCGTGCCCAAGACTGAAGATATCCGCCCGGTGCGCGCGATGGTGCGGCGGCCGACCAAGCCGACCGTACTGTGCGGAATTTTCCGGCGACGTGCGGGCGCGTTACGAATCGCGCCTGGGATTTCGGGTCGGCGGCAAGATCGTCGCGCGCAAGGTCGAGGTCGGCTCCAGCGTGCAGCGCGGCCAGGTCCTGATGCAGCTCGATCCGCAGGACCTGCAACTGGCGCAGGCGCAAGCCAGCGCCGGCCTGGCGGCGGCGCAAGGCAACCGCGACCTGGCGCAGGCCGAACTGAAGCGCTACCGGAACTGCGCGCGCAGAATTTCGTCAGCCAGGCGGTGCTCGACGCCAAGGAAACCGGCTACAAGACGGCCCAGGCCAGTTATGAGCAAGCCGCTCGCCGCACTACAGGAATCAGATCAACCAGACCGGCTACACCAGCGCTGGTGTCCGATGTCGATGGCGTGGTCACCGGGATCGACGCCGAAGCCGGCCAGGTGGTGGCGGCCGGCACGCCGGTGGTGCGGGTGGCGCAATCGAGCGAGACGGAAATCGTGATCGGCATGCCGGAAGACAAGGTCGACGCCTTGCGGCATATAGACGATATACGAGTGCGCCTGTGGGCCGATCCGCAACAGGCCATCGCCGGCAAGATCCGCGAAGTGTCGCCGATCGCCGATCCCGCCACTCGCACCTATACGGTCAAAATTTCGCTGCCGCAGGCGCCGGATACGGTCAAGCTCGGCATGACCGGCTACGTCACCTTCGTCGCCCGTACGCCGAACCAGATGATCAAGCTGCCGCTGACGGCCCTGTTGCGCGACAAGGACGACACGGCGGTCTGGGTAGTCGACAACGGCACGGTCAGGCTGACGCCGGTGCAGGTGGCGGGGCCGAGCGGCAACGACATCCTGCTGGCGAGCGGCGCTCACACCGGGCCAGACCGTCGTCACCGCCGGCGCCCATCTGCTGAAACCGGGGCAGAAGGTCAAAATCCT
The DNA here is from genome assembly GCA_963706525.1 of uncultured beta proteobacterium. Classification (GTDB taxonomy): domain Bacteria; phylum Pseudomonadota; class Gammaproteobacteria; order Burkholderiales; family Burkholderiaceae_D; genus DATJCV01. The sequence continues at coordinate 175,115 of CAVPMM010000014.1, forward strand.
TGGCGACGATCCCATGGCGCCGGCTGCGCCCCCGGCCGTTGCCGGAGCAGGCCAGGGAGCCGCCCAATGAAAGGCGGCTTCAACCTGTCGCGCTGGGCGCTGGAGCATATCCCGCTGACGCGCTACCTGATCGTGGCGCTTGCTGATCGGCGGCATTCTCAGCTACGGCCAGCTGGGCCAGGACGAAGATCCGCCGTTCACCTTCCGCGCGATGGTGGTGCGCGCGATCTGGCCGGGCGCCACCGCGCTGCAGATGGCCGACCAGGTCACCGACAAGCTGGAGAAGAAGCTGCAGGAAACGCCGTACGTCGACAAGATCCGCAGCTATTCCAAGCCGGGCGAAACGCTGATCATCCTGCAATTGCGCGAGTCGACGCCGCCCAAGGACGTACCGCGGCGCCTGGTATCAGGTGCGCAAGAAGATCGGCGACATCCGCGGCACCTTGCCGCCGGGCGTGGTCGGGCCGTTCTTCAACGACGAGTTCGGCGACACCTACGGCTCGATTTTCGCGCTGTCGGGCGACGGCTTCAATTACGCGGAGCTGAAGGATTACGCCGACTTCGTGCGCCAGCAACTGCTGAAGGTCCCGTCGGTGGCCAAGGTCGAGCTGTTCGGCGTGCAGGACGAGAAGATCTACATCGAGTTCTCGCACAAGAAATTCGCGCAGCTGGGCATCCCCTTCGAGGCGATGGTCAACCAGATCAATAGCCAGAACGCGGTGGAAACGACCGGCGTGCTGGTGACGCCGACCGACAACCTGCAGGTGCGGGTGAGCGGCGCCCCGGTCGCCGTCGCCGACCTGGAAAATCTGCAGCTGCGCGCCGGCGGCACCACCTTCCGCCTCGGCGATTTCGCGACCGTGCAAGCGCGGCTACAAGGACCCGCCGCAGGACAAGATGCGCTTCAACGGCAAGGAAGTGATCGGCCTCGGCGTGTCGATGGAGAAGGGCGGCAACATCATCGACCTCGGCCAGCGATCTGGAACTGACGGCGGCCGGCATCACGCGCCAAGCTGCCGGTCGGCATGCGAGCTGGAGCGCGTGTCGGACCAGCCGAAGGCGGTGACCTCGTCGGTCAACGAATTCATCCATACCCTGATCGAAGCGGTGCTGATCGTGCTGGCCGTGAGCTTTCTCGCACTCGGCCTGCACACCAAGCCGTTCCGGCTGGACGTCTGGCCCGGCCTGGTGGTGGCGCTGACGATCCCGCTGGTGCTGGCCGTTACCTTCCTGTTCATGCGCGTGTTCAATATCGACCTGCACAAGATTTCGCTGGGCGCACTGATCATCGCGCTCGGCCTGCTGGTGGACGACGCCATCATCGCGGTCGAGATGATGGTGCGCAAGATGGAGGAAGGCATGTCGCGCCTCGATGCCGCCACCTTCGCCTACACCTCGACCGCGATGCCGATGCTGACCGGGACCCTGATCACCGCCGCCGGCTTTCTGCCGATCGGCCTGGCCAAATCGATGGCCGGCGAATACACCTTCTCGATGTTTTCGGTGAACGCGCTGGCGCTGCTGATTTCCTGGTTCGCTGCCGTGCTGTTTACGCCCTACATCGGCTTTCTGCTGCTGAAGGTCAAGCCGCAGCGGCGCATGCCGATGGCCAACACGAACTGTTCGACACGCCTTTCTATTCGCGCTTTCGGCGCGCGGTCAACTGGTGCGTCGAATGGCGCAAGACCACGATCGCTGCTGACGCTCGCGCGTGTTTGCGCTGGGCGTGTTCGGCTTCCGCTTCATCGAGCAGCAGTTCTTCCCGGATTCGAGCCGCCCGGAGCTGATGGTCGAACTGTGGCTGCCCGAAGGCACCGCCTTTGACGCCACCGAAGCGCAGGCGAAGAAATTCGAGGCCTTCGTGCGCCGGCAGGAAGGCGTGGAAAGCGTCACCAGCTATGTCGGCACCGGCAGCCCGCGCTTCTACCTGCCGCTCGACCAGATTTTCCCGCAAACGAACGTCGCCCAAATCGTGGTGCTGGCCAAAGGACCTGAAGGCGCGCGAAGCCCTGCGCCTGAAGATCGTCGACGTCTTCAAGAACGATTTCCCGCGAGGTGCGCGGCCGCGTCAAGCTGTTGCCGAACGGTCCGCCGGTGCCGTATCCGGTGCAGTTCCGTGTCACCGGCACCGAAGTCGGTCCGGTGCGCCAGATCGCCGACCAGGTCAAGGAAATCATGCGCGCCAACCCGAACGCGATCGGCGTCAACGACAACTGGAACGAATCGGTCAAGGTGCTGCGGCTCGACCTCGACCAGGACAAGCTGCGCGCGCTCGGCATCACCTCGCAAACCGTGATGCGCGCCGCCAATACGATACTCAGCGGCACGGCGATCGGCCAGTTCCGCGACGGCAACAAGCTGATCGACATCGTGATGCGCCAGCCGGTCGAAGAGCGCGCCACCATCGATGCGCTGAATCACGCCAACATCCCGACCGCCAGCGGCAAGGCGGTCACCCTGGCGCAGGTGGCGCGCGCCCAGTTCGTCTGGGAGCCGGGCGTGGTCTGGCGCGAAGGGCGCGAATGGGCGATCACGGTGCAGTCCGACGTCGTCGACGGCGTCCAGGGGCCGACCGTGTCGAGCCAGATCGATCCGCAGCTCAACCGGTTGCGCGCCAGTCTGCCGCCCGGCTACAAGATCGAACTGGCGGGCGCCGCCGCCGACAGCGGCAAGGCGCAGCAGTCGATCGTCGCCAATGTGCCGCTGGTGATCTTCATCATCTTCACGCTGCTGATGCTGCAGCTGCACAGCTTTTCGCGCTCGCTGCTGGTGTTCCTGACCGGACCGCTGGGCGTGGCCGGCGCCGCGATGGCCTTGCTGATCTTGCAGCGCCCGTTCGGCTTTGTCGCGCAGCTTGGGCGTGATCGCCTTGTTCGGCATGATCATCCGCAATTCGGTGATCCTGATCGACCAGATCGAGCAGGACATCGCCGCCGGCGCCGACCCATGGAACGCGATCGTCGAATCGGCGGTGCGGCGTTTCCGGCCGATCATCCTGACCGCGGCCGCCGCGGTGCTGGCGATGATTCCGCTGTCGCGCTCGGTATTCTGGGGACCGATGGCGGTGGCCATCATGGGCGGCCTGATCGTCGCCACGGCGCTGACCTTGCTGTTCCTGCCGGCCTTGTATGCGACCTGGTTCAGAGTGAAAAGGCCGGCCTGAGCTTGAGAACGGCACTGCCCGGCGTCGTGCCAAGCGGTTTCTCCTGACGCAATGACGTGTCTGGGAATAGGACATGGAAGCGGCGTCAGGTGGGGGCGAAAGCCGCGGCCGCAGGCGAAATGTCTGCCCTTCATCGAAATGCGGAAGTGCAGCCCGCTTCGTCAGGGGCTAGCGCCGCGCAGGGCCTGTTGAAGAAAACCTGCCGGAGCCACCTTCGGCATCGATGTCATATTGTCCAAAACGCAGACATCCCCTTGGGCTTCAGGTAAAATATTTGGTTGAAGTTAAATTGAGTGTGGCAAGCGGGGCGGCCAGTTTCTGATTTCATGGTCGCTTTTTTATTGCGCATTGCTTGCAAAATCCCGCGAGGATGGCGAAATTGGTAGACGCACCAGGTTTAGGTCCTGACGCCAGCAATGGTGTGGGGGTTCGAGTCCCCCTCCTCGCACCACAGAATTCTTATTTTTTGGACGATTCACATGGCAACTGCAGTCGAAACCCTGAACAAACTTGAACGTCGCATCACCATCACGCTGCCGCTGGCCGAAGTCCAGTCGGAAGTCGAAAAACGGTTGAAAATCCGCGCACGCACGGCCAAGGCTCCCGGTTTTCGTCCCGGCAAGGTGCCGATGAAAATGGTTGCCGCGCAGTACGGCTATCAGGTCGAGAACGACGTGCTGAACGACAAGGTCGGCCGTGCATTCACCGAGGCAGCCAGCGAGAACAAGCTGCGTGTGGCCGGCTTCCCGAAGATCGAGCCGAAAGCCGGTGATGCGGTGCCGGAGGGATCGCTGGCATTCGACGCCACCTTCGAGGTTTATCCGGAGGTGCAGATCGGCGATCTGTCGACCGCGGAAGTGGAAAAAACCGTCAGCCCGACGTAAGCGACGCCGAAATCGACAAGACCATCGAGATCCTGCGCAAGCAGCGCGTGCATTACCACGTCAAGGGCGAGCAGGGCGAGCACGGCGACGGCGGCAGCGATCAGAGCGCGCAAAACGGCGACCGCGTCACCGTCGACTTCATCGGCACCATCGACGGCGTCGAATTTCAGGGCGGCAAAGCCGAGCGACTACGCCGTTCGTGCTCGGCGAAGGCCGCATGCTGCCGGAATTCGAAGCAGCGACCATCGGCCTGAAAGTCGGCGAGTCGAAGACCTTTCCACTGGCCTTCCCGGAGGATTATCACGGCAAGGACGTGGCCGGCAAGACCGCCGAATTCACCATCACCCTGAAAAAGCTCGAATGGGCGCATCTGCCGGAAGTCGACGCGGAATTCGCCAAGTCGCTGGGCAGTCGAAGACGGCGACATGGCCAAAATGCGCGAAGACATCAAGCTCAACCTGGAGCGGGAAGTCACGGGCCGCGTCAAAGCCAAGACCAAGGACAGCGTGATGGACGCGCTGATCAAGTTCGCCGAACTGGACGTGCCCGAAAGCGCTGATCGAGCAGGACGTGCGAGCGCCTGACCGAGATGACCCGGCAGGACATGGCAGCAGCGCGGCATGAACGTCAAGGATATGGCCTTTCCCGCCGGAACTGTTCACGGCACAGGCCGAGCGCCGCGTGCGTCTGGGCCTGATCCTGGCGGAAGTGGTCAAGGCCAACAATCTGCAGGCGACGCCGGAGCAGGTCAAGGCGCAGGTCGAAGATTTCGCGCAAAGCTACGAAGATCCGCAGCAAGTGCTGAAGTATTATTTCAGCGATCGCCGCCGCCTGGCCGAAGTCGAAGCCCTTGTTTTGGAAGAAAACGTCGTCAATTACGTGCTGGGCAAGGCAAAGGTCACGGACAAGAACGTGGCGTTCGACGAATTGATGGGCAACGAAGCACAATCGTGATCCGTTCGCACGATTTATACGGGGAAATCCAATGACAGACTTTACACGCCGCTCCGCACTCGATACCGACATGCTCGGCATGGTGCCGATGGTCATTGAGCAGAGCGGCCGCGGCGAGCGCGCTTACGACATCTACTCGCGCCTGCTGAAGGAGCGCGTGATTTTCCTGGTCGGCCCGGTCAACGACCAGACGGCCAACCTGATCGTGGCGCAGCTGCTGTTCCTGGAAAGCGAAAATCCGGACAAGGATATTTCGCTGTACATCAATTCGCCGGGCGGTTCGGTGTCGGCCGGCATGGCGATTTACGACACGATGCAGTTCATCAAGCCGGACGTCTCGACCCTGTGCACCGGCCTGGCCGCTTCGATGGGCGCCTTCCTGCTGGCCGCCGGCGCCAAGGGCAAGCGTTTTCGCTGCCGAATTCGCGCATCATGATTCACCAGCCGTTGGGCGGTGCGCAGGGGCAGGCATCGGACATCGAAATCCAGGCGCGGGAAATCCTGTATCTGCGCGAGCGCCTGAATGCGCATCCTGGCGGAAAAAACCGGCCAGTCGATCGAGCAGATCAGCAAGGATACCGATCGCGACAACTTCATGTCGGCGGACGCAGGCAGTCGAATATGGCCTGATCGACAAGGTTTTGACCAACCGCACCTGACCCGCGAAGTCCATGCGGAAAACGCCCGGACGCTATCACGTTCGGGCGTTTTGCTTTTCATGGACATATCTTTACGCCTCGGGATTTTTTCCGGTACGCGCCGTGACGAATCCGGAATTCGCAGGTAATATCAAACTGAACCTCACTCCTACGTAGTCCTATGTCTGACAAAAAATCCTCCAGCGGCGAAAAATTGCTGTACTGCTCTTTTTGCGGCAAGAGCCAGCACGAGGTGAAGAAACTGATCGCAGGACCTTCGGTCTTCATCTGCGACGAGTGCATCGACTTGTGCAACGACATCATCCGCGACGAAACGTCGAGCGTCGAATGCGATGGCCGGCCCGAAGTCCGATCTGCCGACGCCGCATGAGATCACCGAATTGCTGGACCAGTATGTGATCGGCAAGCAAACTGCCAAGCGCATCCTGTCGGTTGCGGTGTACAACCACTACAAGCGCCTGAAGCATCTCGGCAAGAAGGATGACGTCGAACTGGCCAAGAGCAACATCCTGCTGGTCGGTCCGACCGGCTCCGGGCAAGACCCTGCTGGCGCAGACGCTGGCGCGCATGCTGAACGTGCCGTTCGTGATTGCCGATGCCACGACGCTGACCGAAGCCGGCTACGTCGGCGAGGATGTCGAAAACATCATCCAGAAGCTGCTGCAAAACTGCAATTACGAAGTCGAGAAGGCGCAGCGCGGCATCGTCTATATCGATGAGATCGACAAGATTTCGCGCAAGTCCGACAACCCGTCCATCACGCGCGACGTGTCCGGCGAAGGCGTGCAGCAGGCGCTGCTGAAGCTGATCGAGGGCACGATGGCGTCGGTGCCGCCGCAAGGCGGGCGCAAGCACCCGAACCAGGATTTCGTGCAGATCGACACCACCAACATCATGTTCATCTGCGGCGGCGCTTTCGACGGCCTGGCCAAGATCATTTCGAATCGCTCGGAAAAGAGCGGCATCGGTTTTTCCGCCACCGTGAAGAGCCAGGCAAGAACGCATCGGCCAGCGAGGTGCTGCTGGAATGCCGAACCGGAAGACCTGATCAAGTTCGGCCTGATTCCGGAACTGGTCGGCCGCCTGCCGGTGGTGGCGACCCTGAGCGAACTGAACGAGGAAGCGCTGATCCAGATTCTGCTCGAACCGAAGAACGCGTTGATCAAGCAGTATGCCAAGCTGCTGCAAATGGAAGGCGCCGAACTGGAAGTGCGGCCGGCGGCCCTGCATGCGATTGCGCGCAAGGCCATTGGCACGCAAGACCGGCGCGCGCGGCTTGCGCTCGATCCTCGAACATGCGCTGCTGGATGTCATGTACGAGTTGCCAAGCCAGCAAAACGTGGCCAAGGTCGTGATTGATGAAAATACGATCACGAATGGCGCCAAACCATTGCTGATTTATCACGACCAGCCGAAAGTGTCCGGCGCCAAATGACGGGGTTCCGTCTACCTGCGGGTGTGATCCGGCTTCCAAAAGCAGTACAATTTCCCTCGCAGGAAAGCAGTTTGGCTTCCGTCGCACGGCCACCCGGAGGCAACTTCGTGTGTGGCTTTTTTTATTGCCATTACTTATGAAGCGTGATTTTGCTGATATCCGGCCTTGTGTTTCGGCCGCTCGCGCCAACATCAATAACAGGCTTTCTTGATAAGGCTCGCCATGACAACGACACCGCTTACTGAACACACGCAACTGCCGCTATTGCCATTGCGCGATGTGGTCGTATTTCCCGCATATGGTGATACCGCTGTTTGTCGGCCGCCCGAAGTCGATCAAGGCGCTTGAAGCCGCAATGGAGCAGGGCAAGAGCATCATGCTCGCCGCGCAAAAGGCTGCCGCCAAGGATGAACCGTCGGCTGACGACATTTATGAAATCGGTTGCGTTGCCAACATCCTGCAAATGCTGAAACTGCCGGACGGCACCGTCAAGGTGCTGGTCGAAGGCGCGCAGCGTGCCCGCATCGAACACATCAGCGAGCTGGATACGCATTTCGTCGCCGAGCTGACGCCGATCGAATCCGATCCCGGCGACGACTCCGAAGTCGAAGCGATGCGCCGCGCCATCGTTCAGCAGTTCGACCAGTACGTCAAGCTGAACAAGAAAATTCCGCCCGAAATCCTCACCTCGCTGGCCGGCATCGACGACGCCGGCCGGCTGGCCGATACCATCGCCGCGCATCTGCCGCTGAAGCTCGAGCAGAAGCAGGTCATCCTCGAGATCTTCAATGTCGCCAAGCGCCACGAGCACCTGCTCGGCCAGCTCGAAGGCGAGCTCGACATCCTGCAGGTGGAGAAGCGCATCCGCGGCCGCGTCAAGCGCCAGATGGAAAAATCGCAGCGCGAGTACTACCTGAACGAGCAGGTCAAGGCGATCCAGAAGGAACTCGGCGAAGGCGAAGAGGGCGCCGATCTCGAAGAGCTCGAGAAGAAGATCGTCGCCGCCACGCATGCCGAAAGAGGCCCGCGACAAGGCGACTCAACGAGCTCAAGAAGCTCAAGCTGATGTCGCCGATGTCGGCCGAAGCGACCGTCGTGCGCAACTATATCGACACGCTGGTCGGTTTGCCATGGAAGAAAAAATCCAAGGTCAACAACGACCTGGCGAATGCGGAAAAGGTGCTCGAAGGCGACCATTACGGGCTGGAGAAGGTCAAGGAACGCATCCTTGAATATCTCGCGGTGCAGCAGCGCGTGGACAAGCTCAAGGCGCCGATCCTGTGCTTCGTCGGCCCTCCTGGCGTCGGCAAGACCTCGCTCGGCCAGTCGATCGCGCGCGCAACCAATCGCAAGTTCGTGCGCATGGCCTTGGGCGGCGTGCGCGACGAGGCCGAGATTCGCGGCCACCGCCGTACCTACATCGGCTCGATGCCGGGCAAGATCCTGCAAAGCCTGGCCAAGGTCGGCGTGCGCAATCCGCTGTTCCTGCTCGACGAGATCGACAAGCTGGGCATGGATTTCCGCGGCGACCCGTCGTCGGCCCTGCTGGAAGTGCTGGATCCGGAACAGAACCACACCTTTTCGGACCACTACATCGAGGTCGATTTCGACCTGTCGGACGTGATGTTCGTGGCGACCTCGAACTCGTTCAACATTCCGCCGGCGCTGCTGGACCGGATGGAAGTGATCCGCCTGTCGGGTTACACGGAGGACGAAAAGACCAGCATCGCGCAGCGCTATCTGCTGCCGAAGCAGATCAAGAACAACGGCCTGAAGGAAGACGAAATCAGCGTGGCCGAGTCGGCGATTCGCGACATCATCCGCTACTACACGCGCGAAGCCGGCGTGCGTTCGCTGGAGCGCGAAATCTCGAAGATCTGCCGCAAGGTAGTGAAGATGCTGCTGCTGAAGAAGCAGGGCAAGAAAATCGCGGTCACGTCCAAGAATCTCGACAAGTTCCTGGGCGTGCGGCGCTTCGATTTCGGCGTGGCCGAAAAGGAAAACCAGATCGGCCAGGTGGTCGGACTGGCATGGACCGAAGTCGGCGGCGATCTGCTGACGATCGAAGCCATGACCATGCCGGGCAAGGGCGGCATCATTCGTACCGGCACGCTGGGCGACGTGATGAAGGAGTCGATCGAAGCGGCGCGCACCGTGGTGCGCAGCCGCGCCAGAAAGCTCGGCATCAAGAACGAGGTTTTCGAAAAGAGCGATATCCATATCCACGTGCCGGAAGGCGCGACGCCGAAGGACGGTCCGTCGGCCGGTATCGCGATGACGACCGCGCTGGTGTCGATTCTGACCGGCATTCCGGTACGCGCCGACGTGGCCATGACCGGCGAAATCACCTGCGCGGCGAAGTGCTGCCGATCGGCGGCTTGAAGGAAAAGCTGCTGGCGGCGCATCGCGGCGGCATCAAGACCGTGCTGATCCCCGAGCAGAACGTCAAGGATCTGGCCGACATTCCGGACAACGTCAAGAACAAGCTCGAGATCGTACCGGTGCGCTGGATCGACAAGGTGCTGGAAATCGCGCTGGAACGGTCGCCGGTTCCGCTCAGCGAGGAGACGGCATTGGTCGCCACGGCGGCGGTGCAGCCCGGCGTCCAGACCGATCCCGGAGTGGTCACGCATTAATCGTTTTTGGCCAAATAAAAAAGCGTTCTTCGGAACGCTTTTTTATTTGGCCTTGCGCCTTGCGCGGCGCGGTGATGGGCCCCGAAACCCGCGGAAATGCTTGCCGATATTGGCGCTGACGGCGTAAAGCGCTTGACACAAGGCGTGGCGGCTTGTTTAATACGGGCTGCAGATTTTTCTGCATACGCGATCGCTTTACGGCAAGAATAAAGTAAAAATCAGCGTTGCGAAATTCAACCTTTCTGAGGGGGCGTAAGTGAATAAGACCGAATTGATCGATCACATGGCGAGGTCGGCGGATATCTCCAAAGCGGCGTCGACACGTGCGCTCGACGCGCTGATCAGCGTTGTAAAAACCACCCTGAAAAAGAACGGCAGTGTTACACTGGTCGGCTTCGGTACTTTTACGGTTGGCAAGCGCGCAGCGCGCACCGGTCGCAATCCGCGTACCGGCGAAGCAATTAAGATCAAAGCAGCCAAAGTTCCTAAATTTAAACCTGGCAAAGCTTTGAAAGATGCTGTAAACTAGTGTTTTTTTGGCGTGGTGACAAACGCCAGAAAGTTTGGCTAGCTAAGTAAGCAAAGTAGGGTGCTTAGCTCAGTTGGTAGAGCGGCGCCCTTACAAGGCGTAGGTCGGGAGTTCGAGCCTCTCAGCACCCACCAGGCAGCCAAATGATGCACTAGAGAAGTTTTAGGAGTGGTAGTTCAGTCGGTTAGAATACCGGCCTGTCACGCCGGGGGTCGCGGGTTCGAGTCCCGTCCACTCCGCCAACAACCAAAAAAGGCGAACGCAAGTTCGCCTTTTTTCATATCTGCTTACCGTTCGTAATTTGTCTCTGATTGGTTGATCATGTTCGAGTTCATTCGCACCCACCAACGCTTGATGCAGTTTGTTCTGCTGCTGTTCATCTTTCCGTCGTTCGCGTTTTTCGGACTGGAAAGCTACAGCCGTTTCAGTGGTGGCGATAACGCGGTAGCCAAGGTCGCCGGACAATCGATCACGCAGCAGGATTGGGATGCCGCGCAACGCGAACAGATGGAGCGCCTGCGCCAGATGTTCGGCGACCGCTTCGACGCCAAGATGTTCGATACGCCGGAAGTCAAGCAGGAAATCCTCGACAACCTGGTGGGCCAGCGGGCGCTGTCGGCGGAAGCCGCACGCATGGGCCTGACCGTTTCCGATCAGTCGCTGCAACAGGCGATCCTGGAGATCCCCGGCTTGGTCGGCGGCGACGGCAAATTCGACGGCGCGCGCTACAAGGAGTTGCTGGCGATGCAGGGCATGACGCCGGCCATGTACGAGGCGCGCCTGCGCCACGACCTGGCCTTGCAGCAGCTGAATTCGGCGATCCAGGCGAGCGCATTTGCACCGAAGACGCTGGCGGCGCACCTGTCCGACCTGAACGACCAGGAGCGCGTGGTGCAGGAAATGGTGATCAAGGCCTCTGACTATGCGGCCAAGGTCAATATCACCGACGAGATGCTCAAGGCCTATTACGAAAAGAACGGCCAGCAGTTCACCGTTCCCGAACAAGCCAAGATCGAATACGTCGTCCTCGATGGCAAGGCGCTGGCGGCACAAACGCCGGTCAGCGACGACGACATCAAATCCTACTATGAGCAGAATGCGCAGCACTACACGAGTGAGGAGCAGCGCCGCGCCAGCCATATCCTGATCACCGTGAAAAAAGACGCTTCGGCCGCGGAAAAGGCCGCCGCCAAGGCCAAGGCCGAAGCATTGCTGGCCGAAGTGCGCAAGGACCCCGCTTCGTTTGCGAAAGTGGCGAAGGCGAATTCCCAGGACCCGGGTTCGGCCGAGCAGGGCGGCGACCTCGGTTTTTTCGGCAAGCAGGCGATGGTCAAGCCGTTTGAAGACGCCGTGTACCAATTGCAGCAAGGCCAAATCAGCGACCTGGTGCAATCCGACTTCGGCTATCACATCATCCAGCTGACCGGCATCAAGCCGGCCACCGTCAAGCCGCTGGCCGAAGTGAAGGACGAGATCGCGGCAGAAATCAAGAAGCAGCTGGTCGAGAAAAAATTTGCCGAGATGGCCGATATTTTCAGCAACACGGTGTATGAACAGGCCGACAGCCTGAAGCCGGTCGCGGATAAGCTCAAGCTGACCATCCAGACCGCGGCCAACGTGGGCCGTACGCCGAATCCGGCGCTGGCGCCCAATGTGCCGTACAACGATCCGAAATTCCTGAAAGCGCTGTTTACCAACGACGTGATTCGCGAGAAGCACAATACCGAAGTGGTCGAAGTGGCGCCCAATACGCTGATTGCCGGCCATATTCTCGAGCATCAGGCGGCCTCCAAGCGTCCTTTCGACGAAGTGCGCGCGACGGTGCGCGAACGCGTAGTGCAGGAGGAAACCGCTCGCTTGGCGCAGGAAAGCGGCAAGAGCAAGCTGGCGGCGCTGACGGCCAAGGATGACACTAGCGGCTTCGGCGCGGAAAAGAGCGTGTCACGCACCAAGAACAATGCGGGCCTGGACGAGGCTGCGCTGACCGCAGTCATGAAGGCCGACGTCAGGAAGCTGCCGGCCTATGTCGGCGTGGAAGAGGGAGACGGCAATTACGCGATATTCCGTATCAGCAAGGTGATGCAGCCTGCCAATCCCGACCTTGCCCGTCGCCAGGCCGAGCAGCAGCAAGTCGCCAATGCGCTGGCGCAGCAGGAAATGACGGTGTATCTCGACGAGCTGAAACACAAGGCGAAAGCGCAGATCCTGCCGCGCGCGCAGAGCAACGCCGGCCTCGACGAAACGATGGCTCCGGCCGGCGCTCATGCGGCAAAATAACCCTATCTTGCATGCATAAAAAAACCGCTCTTGGAGCGGTTTTTTTATTGGTCGCGGGTGGCCGTCACTCCATGCGGCACAAGCGCTGCGCCGCCTCCGCAATGGCCACTTCCGAAATGTCGTCGAGCGCGACCGTAGCCGCTTCGGCGACGCGGCTGAAGTTGCGCTGGATCGAGCGCAGGTAGGCGGGGTCGTAATGATTGCGCAACAGGTCGGCGACCAGCGCTTCGATATCGCCGCGCTCGGCCAAGGCCTGCCAGCCGGTGATTTTCTCGCGGCCATACAAGCTGGTCAGGCACTCCAGCTGCATGTTCAGGCTGGCCGGATCAAGCGTGAAATGCGCATAGTCCTGCATCAGCAGCTCCACCCGCTTGGCTTGCGGCAGCTCGACCGCAAGGCAGGGCGAGGCGCGCATGGTTTCCATCAAGGCGTCCGGCACACGCACGTTGCCGACTTTTTTGCTTTCCGATTCGGCGAATACGATGCGGCCCGGATCGAATTGGCGCAAAGTCTGCCAAATCCGGCTTTCGAAGGTTTTTTGCGTGGGCTGTTTTTCATCCGGCAAGTTGCCGAGCACCGAACCGCGGTGCGCCGCCAGCTGCTCCAGATCCAGCACCTGGGCGCCGGCCACAGCCAGCGCCTGCAGCAAACGGCTCTTGCCGCTGCCGGTGGGGCCGCACACGATGCGGAAGCTATAGCGCGGCGGCAGCTCGGCCAGCGCCACATTCACATGACGCCGATATCCCTTGTAGCCGCCGTCCAGCTGTACCGCCGGCCAGCCGATCTTGGCCAGGATATGCGCCATCGCGCCGCTGCGGTTACCGCCGCGCCAGCAATAGACTAGCGGCTTCCAATCGCGGCCATGTTCCATGAAACGGCTTTCGACGTGATGCGCGATGTTGCGTGCGACCAGCGCCGCGCCGACTTTTTTCGCCTCGAACGGATTGACCTGCTTGTAGAGCGTGCCGACCCGCTTGCGTTCTTCGTCGTTCAGCACCGGGCAATTGATCGCGCCCGGTATGTGGTCTTCGTCGAATTCGGCGGGGCTGCGGGTGTCGATGATGCTGTCGAAGCGCTCCAGTTGCGGCAGGATTTCGGAAAATGGGAGCAGCGCGGGAAACTTCATGTATTCACTTCAGCAAGAGGGGTTTGAGCTGGGGCCAGACATTGTTCAGCAATGTCGGCTGCGCCTCGCTGGTCGGATGCAGGCGGTCCGCCTGGAACAGCTGAGGCTGGTCGGCGATCCCTTCCAGGAAAAACGGCACCAGCGCCGAGCGGGTTTGCCGCGCCAGCTTGGCATAGATGCCGAAAAAGCGCGTGGCGTAATCGCGCCCATAGTTGGGCGGAATCTGCATGCCGAGCAACAGCGTCTTGGCCTTGGCTTTTTGCGACATCGAGATCAGCGTCTGCAGGTTGGCTTCGGTGGCATCGACGGGCAGGCCGCGCAAGGCGTCGTTGGCGCCGAGCTCGATCAGGACGATGTCCGGTTTGTGCTGCTGCAATAGCGCCGGCAGGCGCGCCAGCCCGCCGCTCGTGGTTTCGCCGCTGATGCTGGCATTGACCACCGCGGCATCGATCTTTTCCGCTTTCAGGCGCTGCTCCAGCAGCGTCACCCAGCCGGTGGCGCGCGGCAGGCCGTATTCGGCGGACAGGCTGTCACCCAGCACAAGCACGGTTTTTGATGCAGAATGGGCGCTCGTTGCATGGAGGGCGAGCAGAAGCAGTAGCAGGCCCGACCATGCGCTCGCCAGCCCACGCCATTTCAACCGATGATGCTGCATGCCTGAATCCCCTGTCCTGGTTCCCGCTATTGAGGTACGTCAACTCGCCAAGCGCGTCGCCGACGCCACCGGCACACTGACCATTTTGCAAGACGTCGATTTTACCGTGCCGGCCGGTGCGACGCTGGCCATTGTCGGCGCCTCCGGCTCCGGCAAATCCACCTTGCTGGGCCTGCTGGCCGGCCTCGATACGCCTTCGGAGGGCATGGTTAAGATCGACGGCATCGACATTTTCGGGCTAGACGAGGACGGCCGCGCCGAGTTGCGCAAGAACCGGCTCGGCTTCGTGTTCCAGTCATTCCAGTTGCTGGCGCATCTGACGGCGCTGGAAAACGTGATGCTGCCGCTCGAATTGCGCGGCGACCGCATGGCCCGGGACAAGGCGCGCCGGATGCTGGAGCGGGTGGGGTTGGCCAGCCGCCTCGAGCATTATCCGAAATACCTGTCCGGCGGCGAACAGCAGCGCGTGGCGCTGGCCCGCGCCTTCGTCATCGAGCCGCCGCTGCTGCTGGCCGACGAGCCGACCGGCAGCCTCGACGCCGTCACCGGCGAAGCGGTCATGGCGCTGATGTTCGAACTGAACCGCGAGCGCGGTTCGACCCTGGTGCTGGTCACGCACGAGGAATCGATCGCGGCGCGCTGCCAGCGCACGATCACGATTTCAGCCGGCCGCCTGATCTGATCCGTGGCTCAAAATAGTACCGCATAGAGTATTTTTCAAGTCGCCCTGAATTCGGCCGAAATCAGCCTTATTCCGGGCATACTCCCACCCCTTCCGGTTTTTGCAGGATGCGCTGCGGCTGCGTGCGCCGCTGCTCGACGTAGGCGAGGCCGATGCCGCCGGCGCAGATGATGGCGATGCCTAGCGTGGTCAGGCTGTCCGGCAACTGGCCGAACACCAGCCAGCCCATGGCGGTGGCGGAAATGATCTGCACATAGAAAAACGGCGTCAGCACCGAAGCTTCGGCGTGCTTGTAGGCCAGGTTCAGCAGATAGTGGCCGATCGTGCTGGTGATGCCGGTGGAAGCCAGGATCAGCCACTCGCGCAGGGTCGGCGCTTCGGCCGGCCAGAAGAACGGCACCAGCAGGCTGCTGCCGATCGTGCCCACCAGGCCGCCATAGAACAGCGTGACCATCGGATCGTCGCCCTGGTTGGCCTTGCGGTTAAGGATCGCCAGCAGCGCGAACACGGCAGCCGACAGCAAGCCCAGCGCCACCCCGAGCGGGACGATGGCGCCACCGGGACGAATCACGATCAGCATGCCGATGAAGCCGACCGCCACCGCGAGCCAGCGCGAAAAATAGGTTTTCTCGCCGAGCAGCCAGGGCGAAGCCGCCAGCACGATCAGCGGCGCGCAGAAATTCATCGCCGTGCCTTCGGCCAGCGGCACGATCTTCAGCACCGAGAAAAACACCAGCGTCGACAGCAGCAGCACCGCGGCGCGCAGCAGTTGCAGGCGCGGATGCCGGCACTGCAGGATGCTCTTGCCGGTACGCCGCCGGTAGTAGGGCGCCAGCGTCGCCGCCATGAACGCGGTGTTGATGGTGTAGCGCATCCAGGCGATCGTCACCACGTGGTAGCCGGCCAGTGCCAGCAGCTTGCCGGCGGTATCCAGCAAGGACAAGGTCCATTGGCCTGCGATCAGGCAGGCGATGCCGAGCCAGAGTTTAGAGCGTGCGGCGGTGGTCGGCATATTCTTCGATAGTCTGGTTGAGGACGGTGCGGATGGCCGGGATCAGTTCGCTGGCGGTCAGGCCGACCGGCCCGAGGCCTTGCGCCGCGAGGCGGTCGGCGGCGGCGCCGTGCAGCCAGACCGCCGCCTGCGCCGCCTGCGCTGGCGGCCAGCCCTGCGCCAGCAGCGCGCCGCAGACGCCGGTCAGGACGTCGCCGGTGCCGGCGGTGGCCAGCGCCGGATTGCCGGTCGGATTGATGGTGGCCATGCCGTTGGGCTCGGCGATCACGCTGCCCGAACCTTTCAGGACGACCACGGCTTGAAAGCGCCGCGCCAGCGTGCGCGCCGCCGCCAGCCGGTCGGCCTGCACCGCGCCGGCGCTGATGCCGAGCAGGCGCGCCGCCTCGAGCGGATGCGGCGTCAGCAGTGCGCCGCCCTGGTGCTGCGACAATTTTTTCTGCAAGCCGGGGTGCGCCGCCAGCAGGTTCAGGCCATCGGCGTCGAGCACCAGCGGCGTGGCGGCCGCCAGCGCCCGCGCCAGCGTATCGTGCGCCAGGCGCGAATGGCCGAGGCCGGGGCCGATCGCCAGCGCCGCCGCCGCAAAATCCAGATCCTGGGCGCGCCGGCACATCAGCTCGGGATGGACGTCGTCGAAGGCGACCGCCGCTTCCAGGAAGCCGACGAAGACGCGGCCGGCGCCGCAATGCAGGGCGGCGCGCGCGCTCAGCACCGGCGCGCCCGACATGCCATGGGCGCCGCCGACCACCACGAGATCGCCGTAACTGCCCTTGTGCGAGTTCTGCCGGCGCGGCCGCAGCCAGCCGGCAAACAGCGCCGGTGCATTCAGGCGCGCCTGCGCCGGCTGGAACAGCGCACGCTCGATCGCCAGCTCGGCGACCGCGACCGTGCCGGCATGGTCGCGGCCGTCGCCGGTATGCAGACCCGGCTTGTCGCCGATGAAGGTGAGGGTATGCGTGGCGCGCACCGCCACGCCGCCGGCCTCGGCGCCGACCACGCCGCCGGTGTCGGCATCCAGCCCGCTCGGCAGGTCCAGCGCCAGCACCGGGCAGGCGAGGCGGTTGAGATATTCGACCGCCGCGCGCAGTTCGCCGGTCAGCGGACGCGCCAGGCCGATGCCGAACAGGCCGTCGATCACCAGCGCCCAATCGCCTGCGGCCAGCGTCGGCCACTGCGGCGGATCGACGAAGCAAACGCCGCTGCTTGCGGCATGCGCCAGCGCCGCCGCGCAATCCGCGGACGGCGCCTGCGGCCCGGCGTAACGCACCACATGCGGCTCGAATCCGCTCTGCGCCAGCCGCGCCGCCGCCTCCAGCGCGTCGCCGCCGTTGTTGCCGGGACCGGCCAGCACCAGCACCCGCGGCTTGGCGCCGGCGTCGGCGACCAGCGTTTGGGCCAGCTCCGCCGCCGCCTGTCCGGCCCGCTGCATCAGCGTGCCGGGTGGCAGGCCGGCCAGCGCCGCCTGCTCGATGGCACGGATTTCAGCGACGGAATAGAGGGCGCTCATGCTGTGAGGAAGCGGCGGGCAGGCGATGGGCGCTGGCGAAGTGCCGAGCGACTGCCTTGCGCGACGTCGAGACAGGTTTCCATCAGCGCGCGGCGCGGGACGGCGGACAAGGAAGAAATGGGGGCGCTCATGGGCGGCTTCATGGGAAAATGTCTTTGTTCGGCTGTGGACGGCTTTTCAAAAAACCATATCACATCGGGTGACGGCTCATGCAAGGTTGGCAATTCTGGATCGACCGCGGCGGCACTTTTACCGATATCGTCGCCAGACGGCCCGATGGGAGTTTGCTCACCCACAAATTGCTGTCGGAGAATCCCGGCCAGTACGAGGACGCGGCATTGGCGGCGATTCGCCATTTCCTCGGCACCCGGGCCGGCGAACCGGTCGCGGTCGACCGCATCGAAGCGGTCAAGATGGGCACCACCATCGCCACCAACGCGCTGCTGGAGCGCAAGGGCGAGCCGACCGCGCTGGCCATCACGCGCGGCTTTGGCGATGCCCTGCGCATCGCCTACCAGAACCGGCCGCGCCTGTTCGACCGCCATATCGTGCTGCCGGAGCTGTTGTACCGCGCAGTGATCGAGATCGACGAGCGCATCGGCGCCCAGGGTGAAGTCGTGCGGCCGCTCGACGTCGCCGGCACGCGCGCCGCCCTGCAGCAGGCGTTCGAGCAAGGCTGGCGCGCGCTGGCGATCGTCTGCATGCACGGCTATCGCTATCCGCAGCATGAGCAGGCGGTGGAACAGCTGGCGCGCGAAATCGGTTTCACGCAGATTTCGGTATCGCACCAGATCAGCCCGCTGATGAAGCTGGTGTCGCGCGGCGACACCACGGTGGTCGACGCCTACCTGTCACCGATCCTGCGCCGCTACGTCGACCGCGTGGCGCGCCAGCTGCCGGACGTCAAGCTGCAATTCATGCAGTCGAATGGCGGTTTGGCCGATGCCCATGCCTATCAAGGCAAGGATTCGATCCTGTCCGGCCCGGCCGGTGGCATCGTCGGCATGGCGCGCACCAGCCAGCAAGCCGGTTTCGACAAGGTGATCGGCTTCGACATGGGCGGCACCTCGACCGACGTCTCGCACTACGCCGGCGAATTCGAGCGTGTCTTCGAAACCCAGGTCGCCGGCGTGCGCATGCGGGCGCCGATGATGAGCATCCATACCGTGGCCGCCGGCGGCGGCTCGATCGTGCATTTCGACGGCACGCGTTTCCGTGTCGGTCCCGACAGTGCCGGCGCCGATCCGGGCCCGGCCAGCTACCGGCGCGGCGGCCCGCTGACGGTGACCGACTGCAACCTGATGCTGGGCAAGCTGCAACCCGGCTATTTTCCGCAAGTGTTCGGCCCGAACGCCGATCAGCCGCTGGATGCGCAAGCCGTCGCGCGACGGTTCGAGCAGATGGCGGGCGAGATCGAAAGCGCCACCGGCCGTCGCCCCTTGCCGGAGCAGATGGCGCAGGGCTTCATCGAGATCGCGGTCGGCAACATGGCCAATGCCATCAAGCAGATCTCGGTGCAGCGCGGCCACGACGTCACCGAATATGTTCTGAGCACCTTCGGCGGCGCCGGCGGCCAGCACGCCTGCCTGGTGGCCGATGCGCTCGGCATGACGCGCGTATTCGCCCATCCGCTCGGCGGCGTGCTGTCGGCCTACGGCATGGGACTGGCCGACCAGAGCGCGATGCGCGAAGCGGCGATCGAAATTCCGCTGACGGCCGCTGCCGTGCCACAGCTAGCGGATCGGCTGGAGCAACTGGCGCAACAGGCGCGGCAGGACTTGCTGCAGCAGGGCGTGGCGCAGCCTCGGATCAGCGTCGTCCAGCGCGTGCACCTGCGCTACGACGGCACCGATACGGCGCTGATGGTGCGCTTCGAGGCGCTGGACGGCATGGTCGGCCAATTCGAGGCCGCCTATCAAAAGCGTTTCTCGTTCCTGATGCATGGCAAGCGCTTGATCGCGGAAGCGGTATCGGTGGAGGCGATCGGTGCCGCCGAGGCCGTCGAGGAAAGCGTTGCGGCGCCGGCCGCGCGCAGCGGCGCGTTGCAGGCGGCGGAGGCGGTGCGCATGTATTGCGACGGCAGCTGGCATCAGGCAAAACTGTACCGGCGCGAAGCGCTCGGTCCCGGTGATCGCATTGATGGTCCGGCCATCATCGCCGAAGCGAATGCGACCACGATCGTCGAACCGGGCTGGCGCGCCGAAGTCACCGGCCTGAACCACCTGCTGCTGACGCGCGTCGAGGCGCGGCCGCAGCGGCGCGCGATCGGCACCGACGCCGATCCGGTCATGCTGGAAGTGTTCAACAACCTGTTCATGTCGATCGCCGAACAGATGGGACTGCGGCTGCAGAACACCGCCTATTCGGTGAATATCAAGGAACGCCTGGATTTCAGCTGCGCCATTTTCGATGCCGGCGGCAACTTGATCGCCAACGCGCCGCATATGCCGGTGCACCTCGGTTCTATGGGCGAAAGCATCAAGTGCGTGATCGCCGCCAATGCCGGCCGCATGCAGCCGGGCGACGTCTACATGCTGAACGATCCCTACCACGGCGGCACCCATTTGCCGGATGTGACGGTGATCACGCCGGTATTCGACCAGGCCGAGTGCGACATCCTGTTTTACGTCGGCTCGCGCGGCCATCATGCGGATATCGGCGGCACCACGCCGGGGTCGATGCCGCCCGATTCCCGCGTGATCGAGGAGGAGGGCGTACTGATCGACAACTTCAAGCTGGTCGAGGCGGGGCGCTGGCGCGAGGAAGAAACCCGCGCCTTGCTGGGCGCAGCCAGATATCCGGCACGCAATCCGGAGCAGAACCTGGCCGATTTGCGTGCGCAGATCGCGGCCAACCAGAAAGGGGTGGACGAACTGCGCCAGATGGTCGCGCATTTCGGACTGGATGTGGTGCGCGCCTACATGCGGCACGTGCAGGACAATGCCGAGGAGGCGGTGCGGCGCGCCATCACCGCGCTGAAAGACGGCGAATATGAATACCGGCTCGACAATGGCGCCGTGATCCGTGTCGCGATTCGCGTCGACCAAGATGCGCGCAGCGCCGAGATCGACTTCAGCGGCACCTCGCCGCAGCTCGACAACAATTTCAACGCGCCCTCGGCGGTGTGCATGGCGGCGGTGCTGTACGTGTTCCGCACGCTGGTCGACGACGACATCCCGCTCAATGCCGGCTGCCTGAAACCCTTGCAGGTGATCATCCCGCCCGGTTCGATGCTGAATCCGCATTATCCGGCCTCGGTGGTGTCCGGCAATGTCGAGACCTCGACCTGCATCACCAATGCCTTGTTCGGCGCGCTCGGTGTGATGGCGGCGGCGCAGGGAACCATGAACAATTTCACGTTCGGCAACGAGCGCTACCAGTACTACGAGACGATTGCCGGCGGCTCGGGCGCCGGCGATGGGTTCGACGGCACCGACGTGGTGCAGACCAACATGACCAACTCGCGCCTGACCGACCCGGAAGTCCTCGAATTCCGTTTCCCGGTGCGACTGGAGAGCTATGCGATCCGGCACGGCTCGGGCGGCCGCGGCCAATGGCGGGGCGGCAATGGCGGCGTGCGCAAGGTCCGCTTCCTGCAGGCGATGACGGCGTCGATCCTGTCGAACAACCGGTTGCATGCGCCGTTCGGCATGGCAGGCGGCGAGCCGGGCGCGACCGGCCGCAACTACGTGCTGCGCGCCAACGGCAGGATTGAGGAGCTGCCGTATGTCGCCAAGACGCAGATGGTGCCCGGCGACCTGTTCGTGATCGAGACGCCGGGCGGCGGCGGTTACGGCCGCGCGCCGGAGCTAGGGGAGGATTGAGGCCGCCGCCGCGCTCTCGTCGGCGCCCGGCAGCAGCCGCAGCACGTGCGCGCCGATCGCCAACGCCGCGGTCAGGCCCGGGGATTCGATGCCGTACAGTCCGAGATAGTGCGGGTTGCCGTGCGAGGCGAACAGGAAATCGGCGGCGGGAGCGGCGGGCGGACTGATTTTGGGCCGGATTCCGGCATAGGCGGGCTGCAGGGCGGCGTCCGGCAAATCCGGCCAGTAGCGCCGGATCGCCTCATGGAAGCGCTCGGCGCGGCGCGGATCGACCGTGTAGTCGAGCGGCTGGGTCGGCTGCTCCAGCCATTCGACGTCGGGCCCGAAGCGCGCCTGGCCACCGAGATCGAGGGTCAGATGCACGCCCAGGCCGCCCGGTTCCGGCACCGGATAGATCAGGCGGGAAAAGGGTGCCTTGCCGGCCAGGGAGTAATAATTGCCCTTGGCGAACCAGGCGGTGGGAATCGTCGCCCGGTCCAAGCCCTCGATGTGCGCCGCCAGCGCCGGCGCGTACAGACCCGCGCAATTGACAAGCAGCTTGGCTTCCAGCTCCAGTTCGCCATCTGCGCCCGCCACCTGCAGCACGATGCCGTGCGCGCCGGCCTTCGCCTGGCGCAACTCGCTGTTGAATGCGAACAGCGCCCCGGCGTTTTCGGCGTCGCCCTGCAGCGCCAGCATGAGGGCATGACTGTCGACGATGCCGGTCAGCGGCGAATGCAGGGCCGCGACGCACGACAGCGCCGGTTCCAGCGCCTTGGCCTGGGCGGCGTCGAGCGCCATCACTTCGGCACAGCCGTTGGCATGCGCCTGGGCCTGGATTTGCCGCAGCTGCGGGCGTTGCGTCTCGCTGGCGGCGACGATCAGCTTGCCGCAGAGCTGGTGCGCGATGCCGCGTTCGGCGCAATAGCGGACCAGCGCCGCGCGGCCCGCCACGCATAGCCGCGCCTTGTGGCTGCCGGTCGGGTAATACAGGCCGGCGTGCAGCACCTCGCTGTTGCGCGAACTGGTTTCCATACCGATTGCCGGCTGCCGCTCCACGACCAGGACCTCACGTCCGGACAACGCCAGCGCGCGCGCCACCGCCAGGCCGACGACGCCGGCGCCGGCGACCACGCATTCGACCCTATCCATAGCGCGCCATGGTGAGGCCGTCGAGGTCGATCTCCGGCGCGCGCTGGGAAATCAGGTCGGCCAGGATCTTGCCGCTGCCGGCCGCCATCGCCCAGCCGCAGGAGCCATGGCCGATATTCAGGAACAGGTTCCTGATGCGCGTGGCGCCGAGCAGGGGCGGACCATCCGGCAGCATCGGCCGGGTGCCACACCAGAGCGTGCCGGCCTGGTAGCTGGCGGCGCCGGGAAACCAGTCGTCGCCGACCTTGGCCAGCATGCGCAGCGCCGGTTCGGAGCCGCCCGGCTTGCGCGCACCGAGCTCGCTGATGCCGGCCACGCGCACCCGATTATCCATGCGCGTGATCGCGACCTGGCAGGAGTCGTCGATCAAGGCCGCGACCGGGGCGGCGTCGAAGTTCCGGATCGGCAGCGTGATCGAATAGCCCTTGACCGGATACAGCGGCACACGGATGCCGAGCGGCCGCAGCAGCGGCGCGCTGTCGGCGCCCGCCGCCAGCACCACGGCATCGGCGCGCACGACCTCGTCGCCGATGCGCAGGCCGATACGGTCGCCGTCCTGCAGCAGGGCATCGACACGGACCTGGAAATGGAACTGCACGCCGATCGATTGCGCCACCTGCCGCAGTTGTTTGGCGAACAGCGGGCAATTGCCGGCTTCGTCCTGGGGCAGGTACAGACCGCCGGCCAGCGGCGCAGCGGCCGATAGCGCCGGTTCTATGCGGCGCGCGGCGGCGGCATCGACCATCTCGTGCGCCACGCCGTGCTCGGCCAGAATCTCGCGCGCCGGCGCGTTCAGCGCGATCTCCCTGGCGCTGCGGAACAGCTGCAAGACGCCGCCGGTCTTTTCGTAATCCAGCTGGTGCCGCTCCACCAGTTCATGCAGAAGGTGCTGGCTGTAGCCCGCCACACGCTGCATGCGCTCGCGGTTGACCTGATAGCGCTGGGCATCGCATTCGGACAGCCATTTGCGCAGCCAGCCCCACAGGGCGCGGCTGGCATGCGGCCGGAATACCACTGGCGCTGCCGAATTGAACAAGGATGAAAATATTTTGCGCGGCATGCCAGGCATGGCCCACGGGGCCACGCAAGCCGGTCCGAGGATGCCGGCATGGCCGAAGCTGGCTTCCTCGGCGACGCTAGCGCGGCGTTCGATCACCGCGACTTCATGTCCCGCCGCTGCCAGAAAATAGGCGGTACACATGCCGACCACACCGCCACCCACTACTACCACCTGTTTTTGTATTGTTATCTGTTTTTCAGCCACTGACTTGCACCATGCATAAAAGAACCATGAAAAAGGCTGGAAAATCGGCCGCTCGGCGACCGGCGCGGAAGAATTCCGAGTCTGCCATAGAACAACGCCGCGGGTCGCCTGCGCGCCGACATTGATCGATGGTAGAGGATATGTTTCTTTGTTTCACCTCGGAGATATGTAGACAAATAGGAACTAAAACGGGCGGGTCGCGTCGAACTTATGTTGCAAATGATCAAGAAGAATCCCTTGTTTGCAGCGATCACCGCATTTGAGGAATAACAATTGTTGCGATGGCTCCGGATAGGCCTTCGGATCGATCAACTTCAAAGGAGAACATGATGAAAATACCTCAGCGCTTTAGCACTTTCCTCTTCGCCCTCTGTCTGCTGACGCTCGCGGCCTGCGCCTCCAGTCCGCAGAAAGAAGGAACCGGCGAGTATATCGACGATACGGTGATCACTACAAAGGTCAAGGCAGCCATCGTCAACGACCCGATCCTGAAAGCGACCGAAATCAAGGTCGAAACCTTCAAGGGTGTGGTGCAGCTCAGCGGCTTCGTCAAATCGGAGAGCGACATCAACCGCGCGGTGCAGGTGGCACGCGGCGTCAATGGCGTGAAATCGGTCAAGAACGATATCGCCATCAAACCGCGATAAGCGGAGGGCACTCCGGCGGCAAGTCGCCGCTCGCGTCGGTCAGGCATGGGCAGCGCTTGCTGCCCATGCCTGAATTGCGTCCGGGCCGCAGTCACGCGGCATTTTGCAGTACGATAAATCCTGCTCATGCGGGTACGCTGCACGCCTCGATGATCCCGACCAACTTTCCGCACGACTGACACGGCCATGACTACTACCGATCCGGAACCGGCGCTGCCTCGGCCCTTGCCCGTCATCCGCGAAGCCGGCACGCCGGAACCACCCCCAGCGGACGCTGGCGACGAGACCGCCGAATCCGAGTCGCTGCCACTGCATGTCGATGCGCGCGGTGTGGCGCTGTCGATCCTGGCCGGCGCGGCGCTGATATTTGCATTGCAATGGGCGCAGGAATTCCTGGTGCCGCTGGTGTTCGGCGTTCTGATCGCCTACACCCTTTATCCGCTGACGGCCTGGCTGGAGCGTATCTGGATCCCGCGCCTGCTGGCCGTGATCCTGGTCATGGTGGTGGTTTTGGGGGGCGCGGCACTGGCCGCCAATTCGCTGCGCATCGAATTCCAGGCTATCGTCGAGCAGTTGCCGGTCGCTGCGCAAAAATTGACGAAGGCCCTGGCCAAGGTACGCGGCGGCAAACACGATGCGCTGGAGCAGATGCAGGCCGCCGCCAGTGAAATCGAGCGAGCCGCCACGCAAGCCGCCGGCAATGCCCGCAAGGCCGCGCCGGCGGCCGACGCCACGCCGCAGTTCCGCCTGAGCAACTGGCTGTGGGCCAGTTCGATCGGCGCGCTCGCCTTCATGGGCCAGGTCACGGTGGTGATTTTCCTGGTGTTCTTCATTCTTGCTTCCGGCGACATCTTCAAGCGCAAGCTGGTCAAGCTGGCCGGTCCGTCGCTGTCGTCGAAGAAGATCACCATCACCATCCTGAACGACATCAATAGCTCGATCCAGAAGTACATGTTCATGCTGCTGGTCACGAACGGAATGCTGACCTTGCTGACATGGGGGGCGCTGCGCCTGCTCGGCCTGGAAAACGCGGGAGCGTGGGCGGTCGCCGCCGGGCTGCTGCACATCGTTCCGTACTTCGGCCCTTTGCTGACGGCCGGCACCATCGGCCTGGCGGCCTTCATGCAGTTCGGCAATTTTTCGATGATGTTCCTGGTGATCGGCATTTCGCTTTCGATAGCAACCCTGATCGGCACCTTCGTCACGACCTGGATGACCGGGCACATCGCCAGGATGAATGCGGCCGCGGTATTTATCGGCTTGCTGTTCTGGGGCTGGCTGTGGGGCCTTCCCGGGCTGCTGCTCGGCATTCCGCTGATCGTGATCGTCAAGGTGATTTCGGAGCACATCGAAGGCATGCAGCCACTGGCCGAATTGCTGGGGCAGTAGGCCGCCGCCGGCGCGCAAAACGCGCGCCGGCATTGGGGAATCGCCGTTCCCGTGCGAAAATGCGCGACAAAATTTCTTTTGCGCCTGCGCCGGCCCGCCCGATCCCGAATGCTCCCCACTCGCTCCGCTTCACCATTCTCGATTCCGCTATGGCTGGTGTGGGCAGCGGCCCTCGGCTCGGTACTGATCGGTCTCGGCAGTTATGGCCTGCTCAACAACAATGAGGGGCTGTACGCGGAAATCCCGCGCGAGATGATCGCCGCCAACGACTGGCGCCTATGGATCATCCCGCACCTGAACGGCCTGCCGTACATGGAAAAGCCGCCCTTGCTGTACTGGCTGACGGCGCTGTCCTTTCTGCTGTTCGGCGAATCGGATTGGAGCGCGCGCCTGGTGCCGGCGCTGTCGTCGCTGGCCTGCGTGGCGATGCTGCTCGGATTCGGCAAGACGGTCGGCCGGCCCCAGGCGGGGCGGCTGGCGGCGCTGATGTTCGCGACCGGGCTCGGGGTGTTCGCAATGTCGCGCGTGCTGATGTTCGACATGCTGCTGACCGCGCTGCTGGCCGCCGCGCTGATGCTGGCCTACCGCTATGCGATGGAGCGGCGGCTTCGGCTGCTGGGCTGGGCTTATGCCTTGCTGGCGCTGGCGGTGCTGGCCAAGGGCTTTGTCGCGCTGATCCTGTTCGGGCTGGTGGTGGTCGCGTTTGAGCTGAGCGCCGCGCGTTCGCCGCGGCAGTTCCTGCTGGGCTGCGGCAAATGGTTCGAGTGGCGCGCGCTGGCGGTGTTCGTTGCCGTGGCCGCGCCCTGGCATGTGGCCGCCAGCCTGACCGAACCGGCATTCGCCTGGTTCTACTTCGTCAACGAGCATGTATTGCGCTTCCTCGGCCGGCGCGAACCGCACGATTATTACGCCGGCGCCTGGTGGTACTACCTGCCGCGCATGGCGATCTACCTATTTCCGTGGTCGTTCCTGTTGCCGTGCCTGCTGGCGCGCAAGCAAACGAGCGCAACGGCGCCCGCGCCGGGCCTCAAGCGCTTCCTGTTCATCGCATGGCTGCTGCCGCTGGCCTTCTTTTCGGTTTCCAGCGCCAAGGCCAACTACTACCTGGTGGCGGTGATGCCGTTTGCGGCGCTGCATCTGGCGGTGGCGCTCGAGGAGCGCGGCTTCTTGCAAGGCGGCTTGGGCGCCTTGCCGGGCCTGCTGATCGGCGCCGGCGCCGCGGCGCTCTGCGTGGCATTCGCATTGCGGCCGCCAACGGAATCGAGCGTCGCCTTTCTGGGGTTCGATCAGCAGCAGTTTGTAACCATGGCGCTGGCTGCGCTAGCCTTGCTGGCCTTGGCCGCGGCGCTGGTCGCCTGGCGCAGCGCCCGGATCGGCATTCTGTCCTATCTGGCGTTGCCGGCGCTGACCACGGCCGTGCTGGGGATTGCAATCATTCCGCTCGAGCCGCAGGTGTCGGCGCGGCCGCTGGCGCAGTACCTGCAGCGGGAACAGCCGGCACGCCAAGTCTACCTGTACCGGAAATTTGAGGAAATGTCGTCGCTGCCGTTTTACCTGAAGCATCCGGTTCCGGTGATCGACAGCGAGAGTGCCGACCTGTTCTGGGGCGATCGCCTGCGTCCGGGCAACCGGCTCATGCTGAGCTCGGCG
This sequence comes from uncultured beta proteobacterium, assembly GCA_963706525.1. Taxonomy (GTDB): domain Bacteria; phylum Pseudomonadota; class Gammaproteobacteria; order Burkholderiales; family Burkholderiaceae_D; genus DATJCV01. Next base: position 202,536 of record CAVPMM010000014.1, read on the forward strand.
CAGTTCGAGCAGGATCTGCGCCGGCAGCAGGTTGCGGTCGTGGTAATGGATCGGCAGCTAAAAGAATTCGGCGCCACCGCATATTTCAAGCAATTCAGCACGCAGCGGCGGATCGGCGACAGCACCGTGTTTTTCAACTGAGGCAAGGCTCCCGCGAGAGGAGGCGCATGTTGCATCGCGGTATAATCACGCGATCATTCCACCCGCAGCCTTGCTGCACCATTTCTCCTGTCACCATGCTGATTTTGCCGGGCTCCAACGCTCTTTCCACTTTCCGCACGCGTTCCTTGTTGTCTCAGTTGCAAGCGGTGGCACCCGCCATCGTCGGCGTTTCAGGACGTTTCCATCACTTCATCGATAGCTCGGCGGCACTGGCCGACGACGATGTCGCGCGCCTGCGCGCGCTGCTGACCTATGGCGAACCGTTCTGCCGCCAGCGAAGAGGGCGAGCAATTCGTGGTGATCCCGCGCTTCGGCACCATTTCGCCGTGGGCCAGCAAGGCCACCGACATCGCGCACAACTGCGGCATGGCGCATATCCACCGCATCGAGCGCGGCGTCGCGTACCACGTTGCAGCTGAAAAGCGGCCTGCTGGGCGGCACGAAGAAGCTGGCGGAAGCCGACGCTGCCGGCGCTGGCGGCGCTGCTGCACGACCGCATGACCGAAACCGTGCTGCGCAACGCCGACGACGCGCCGGCATCTGTTCCACGAACTGGAGGCCAAGCCGCTGCGCATCCGATCGACGTCCTCGGCGACGGGCACGGCGGCGCTGGAAGCGGCCAACACGCGAGCTGGGCCTGGCGCTGTCGGACGACGAAATCGACTATCTGGTCGACGCCTTCACCAGCGCCGAGCGCAATCCGACCGACGTCGAACTGATGATGTTCGCGCAGGCCAACAGCGAACACTGCCGCCACAAGATCTTCAACGCCGACTGGATCATCGACGGCGCAGCGCAGGACAAGTCGCTGTTCGCGATGATCCGCAATACCGCACCAGCTGCAGCCGAAGGGCACGATCGTCGCCTACAGCGACAATTCGTCGATCATGGAGGGCGCCAGCGTCGAGCGCTTCTATCCCGCGCGGCGCGAGCCAGCGAATACGCGCGCACGTCGACGAGCTGACGCACACCCTGATGAAGGTCGAGACGCACAACCACCCGACCGCGATCTCGCCGTTCCCGGGCGCCTCCACCGGCGCCGGCGGCGAAATCCGCGACGAAGGCGCGACCGGCCGCGGCGCCAAGCCGAAGGCGGGCCTGACCGGCTTCACCGTGTCGAACCTGATGCTGCCGGACGCGCGTGCAGCCGTGGGAAAACGCCGCCGACGTCACCCGCGCCGCGCCGGCAGCGCGCCGCCGAGCCGCCTACGGCAAGCCGGAGCGCATCGCCTCGCCGCTGCAGATCATGATCGACGGCCCGCTCGGCGGCGCCGCCTTCAACAACGAATTCGGCCGGCCCAATCCTGGGCGGCTATTTCCGCACCTACGAGCAGAACGTCGGCGGCACCGTGCACGGCTATCACAAGCCGATCATGATCGCCGGCGGCATCGGCAATATCTCGGACCAGCACACGCACAAGAACGACCTGCCGGTCGGCAGCCTGCTGATCCAGCTGGGCGGCCCGGGCATGCGCATCGGCATGGGCGGCAGCGCCGCGTCGTCGATGGCGACCGGCACCAACACCGCCGATCTCGACTTCGACTCGGTCCAGCGCGGCAATCCGGAAATGGAGCGGCGCGCGCAGGAAGTGATCAACGCCTGCTGGCAGCTGGGCGAGCGACAATCCGATCCTGTCGATCCACGACGTCGGCGCGGGCGGCCTGTCGAACGCCTTCCCGGAAATCACCAACGACGCCAAGCGCGGCGCCATCTTCGACCTGCGCAAGATTCCGCTGGAAGAAAGCGGCATGGCGCCGCAAGGAAATCTGGTCAACGAATCGCAGGAGCGCTATGTGCTGGCGATCGCGCCGGCGAGCCTGCCGCTGTTCGAAGCATCTGTGCGAGCGCGAGCGCTGCCCGTTCGCCGTGGTCGGCATCGCCACCGAAGAGCGCCAGCTGCAAGCTGATCGATCCGCAGCACGACAACGCCCCGGTCGACATGCCGATGGACGTGCTGCTCGGCAAGCCGCCGAAGATGCAGCGCGACGTCGACCACGTCGCAGCGCGAACTGCCGGCCGCTCGACCTGACCGGCCTCGACCTGGCGGAAGTCGCGCGGCGCGTGCTGCTGCTGCCGACGGTCGCCGACAAGATCCTTCCTGATCACGATCGGCGACCGCACGGTCGGCGGCATGACCGTGCGCGACCAGATGGTCGGCCCGTGGCAGGTGCCGGTGGCCGATTGCGCGGTCACCACGATGAGCTTCGACGGCTATCTGGGCGAAGCGATGGCGATGGGCGAGCGCACGCCGCTGGCCGTGATCGACGCGCCCGCGTCGGGCCGCATGGCGGTCGGCGAGGCGATCACCAACATCGCCGCCGCGCCGATCGCCGACGCTGTCCGACATCAAGCTGTCGGCCAACTGGATGGCCGCCTGCGGCCAGCCGGGCGCAGGACGCGGCGCTGTTCGACACCGTGAAGGCGGTCGGCATGGAGCTGTGCCCGGCGCTCGGCATCAGCATTCCGGTCGGCAAGGATTCGCTGTCGATGCGCACCACCTGGAACGAGGACGGCGACGCGACAAGGCGGTCATGTCGCCGGTGTCGCTGATCGTCTCGGCCTTCGCGCCGGTGGCCGACGTGCGCCGCACGCTGACGCCGCAGCTGCGCACCGACGCCGGCGACACCGCGCTGATCCTGATCGACCTCGGGCGCGGCAAGAACCGCCTGGGCGCCTCGGCCCTGGCGCAGGTGACGCAGCAGCTCGGCGATCACGGTGCCCGACGTCGACGACGCCGGAAGACCTGAAAGCCTTCTTCGCCGCGATCCAGCAGCTGAACGCCGACGGCAAGCTGCTGGCCTACCACGACCGTTCCGACGGCGGCCTGTTCGGCGACGCTGTGCGAAATGGCGTTCGCCGGCCACGCCGGCGTGTCGGTCAACCTCGACATCCTGACGATGGATGCGCGAGCACGCGTCCGACTAGGGCGACGCCAAGAACTGGGCGACGCAGGTCGGGCGAGCGCCGCAACGAGATGACGCTGCGCGCGCTGTTCTCCGAAGAACTGGGCGCGGTGATCCAGGTGCGCGCGGACGACAAGATCCGCGGTGATGAACGTGCTTGCGCGAGCTTCAATCTGGGCGCGCTGCAGCCACATCATCGGCAAGCCGAACGAGCGCGACGTGATCGAATTCACGCGCGACGCCAAGATGATCTACAGCCAGCCGCGCGCCGAGCTGCATCGCGCTGTGGAGCGAGACCAGCTGGCGCATCGCGCGCCTGCGCGACAACCCGGCCTGCGCCGACGCCGAATACGACGCGCATGCTCGACGCAGCCGATCCCGGCATCACGCCCGAAGCTGAGCTTCGATCCGGCAGCAGGACATCGCCGCGCCGTTCCTCGCCAGCGGCGCACGTCCGCGCGTCGCGATCCTGCGCGAGCAGGGCGTCAACTCGCATGTCGAAACCGCCTACGTGATGCACCGGCCGGCTTCGACGCGGTCGACGTCCACATGAGCGACCTGATCGCCGGCCGCGCGCGGCTGGACGACTTCAAGGGCGTGATCGCGGTCGGCGGCTTCTCGTACGGCGACGTGCTGGGCGCGGGCGAGGGCTGGGCCAAGACCATCCTGTTCAACGCCGCGCTGGCCGAGCAGTTCGCCGGCTTCTTCGCAGCGCACCGATACCTTCGCGCTCGGCGTCTGCAACGGCTGCCAGATGATGAGCAACCTGAAGTCGATCATCCCCGGCGCCGCACGCCTGGCCGAAGTTCACGCGCAACAAGTCGGAGCAGTTCGAGGCGCGCTTCTCGCATGGTGGAAGTGCGGCGACTCGCCGTCGATCTTCTTCGCCGGCATGGCCGGCACGCAGAGCGCCGATCGCGATCGCGCACGGCGAAGGCTACGCCGACTTTTCGCAGACCGGCGATATCGACGAAGCGCTGGTGGCGATGCGCTTCGTCGACAACCGCGGCCAGGCCACGCGAAGCCTATCCGTTCAACCCGAACGGCTCGCCGCAGGGCATCACGTCGGTGACCACGCCGGACGGCCGCTTCACGGTGCTGATGCCGCACGCCGAGCGCGTGTTCCGCACGGTGCAGCAGTCGTGGCATCCGGACGCAGTGGGGCGAAGATTCGCCGTGGATGCGGATGTTCCGCAATGCCCGACGCTGGGTAGGATGAGCGAAGCGAGCCGAGCCGCATACTCCCATGACATGCGGCTTGACTCGGAGATATTTTGGTCGTTTTTTCAATATACTCCCTGAGAAATGGCGTTTGACAGGCTCGCTGTAGTTTAAGTCCAATCCCCCAGGCTCTCCAGTACGCAAATGTCCGCGTGTCACCTACCGGAGAGTTGTTCAGCCATACCGCAATCGCCATCCTCGCTGTCGCGCTGGCATCGGCCGCTTCCGCCGTTTCCGCCGCCAAAACCGCGGAGAACGATGCTGCCGCCCTCCCCAGCGCCAGAATTCCGAAAATGCAAGTCGTCGCCTCCGAACGACACGCCAACGACAGGGCGGTCCGAGCCAACTACGAACCGACTAAAGACGGCTGGACGTACGGCGTCGACGCAGTAGCGGCGCCAAGTTGTTCGACGTCAAGCTCGACGCCGAGCAGGGCGCCGTCATTTCCTCCGATGTAGACAAATCCGACCGCGATCGATGGCCGCGACGAGATGGATTGATGGCGCCGGCCACCGGATCGTTTCTGCCGCGCCAGCGTTAGACATCGATGCTGGCGCCCAACATGGCGTCGCGCGCCCTCGTAATACATCGGGTGCCATTTCCGGCAGGCATGCTTGAAGCAAATCCTATGTGCCTCCCAAGCCTGGCCGTCCAAAATGAACCTTTGCGGCCTCCAGTTATCGACCAGAAAGCCAGCTAGCTTTTGCCAACATGGCGTCTGCTCCGCGGCGCCTGGGCCTCGTCCATGCGATTGACGCATCATGCGACGCCGTGCCGATGCGGCGCAGCCTGATTTTCCAGGTAGCCATTGCCCGCGCCCGCCTGAATCCGGAGCAGGAAGGAAAGCCATATGGATCGAATTGCCGAACAGGGTTTGAGCAAGGTTCCCGAAGTCACTCTGACCTTCTGGATCATCAAGATCGCAGCGACCACGCTGGGCGAGACCGGCGGCGATGCCGTGACGATGTCGATGCACCTGGGATACCTGCTCGGCACCGCCATCTTCGCCGCCATCTTCATCGCCGCCGTGAGCGCACAGATCGCCGCCAAACGTTTTCACCCGCTGCTGTACTGGGCCGTGATCGTCGCCACCACGACCGCCGGCACCACGCTGGCCGATTTCGTCGACCGCTCGCTGGGCATCGGCTATGCCGGAGGAGCGTCGCTGCTGCTCGTCCTGCTGCTGGCCTCGCTCGGCATCTGGTACTGGTCGCTCGGCTCGGTCTCGGTGGACATGCTCGGCTCGCGCAAGGCCGAGATGTTCTATTGGGCGACGATCATGTTTTCCCAGACCCTGGGTACGGCGCTGGGCGACTGGATGGCCGACACCACCGGCCTCGGCTATGAGGGCGGGGCGCTGGTATTCGGCGCCGCGCTGGCGTTGGTGGCGGCAGCCTATTTCTTCACGAAGATGTCGCGCACGCTGCTGTTCTGGACGGCGTTCATCCTCACGCGGCCGCTGGGCGCCACGCTCGGCGATTTTCTCGACAAGCCGCTGGCCCACGGTGGCTTGGCCTTGAGCCGCTACTCGGCGTCGGCGGTACTGGCGTTTTTCATGCTGGCTTGCATCCTGCTCCTGCCGCAGCGGGCGGCGCAGCATGCGCGCGATCGTGCAGCGTAATCGGGCTGCTCGTCACCGTGATTTTCCCGTCGGCGAGCAGAGCGGCGCGTTTATGAGCTGCGCGCGATACCGGCCGCTTCAGGCGCTGTTTTTGGCGAGGTCGTCGATGATCGGGCAATCGGGCCGGTTATCGCCCTGGCAGCACTCGGTCAGATGCTGCAGCTGGTCGCGGATCGACTGCAGCTTGGCGATGTCGTGGTCCAGCTCCTCGATGTATTGCCGCGCCAGTTGCTTGACGTCGGCGCTCTGGCGCGAGCGGTCTTCCCACAAGCCGAGCAGCGTCTTGATGCGTTCCAGAGAAAAGCCGAGATCGCGCGAGCGCTTGATGAAGCGCAGGATCTGGACTTCCTTGTCGCCGTACTTGCGGTAGCCGGCATCGCTGCGGTGGGCCGACGCGATCAGGCCGATGCTTTCGTAGTAGCGGATCATTTTCGCGCTGACGCCGGAAGCGTCCGCCGCCTGGCCGATATTCATGCTTGCTCTCCCGGATTGGCACGCGGCCGCCAACGCCGCAACAGCAGGGCGTTGCTGACCACGCTGACGCTGCTGAACGCCATCGCGGCGCCGGCGATCACCGGATTCAGGTAGCCCAGGGCCGCCAGCGGAATGCCGACGATGTTATAGACGAAGGCCCAGCCGAGATTTTGCCGGATCTTGCGATAGGTGCGGTGCGAGATGTCGATCGCGTCCGCCACCAGCCGCGGGTCGCCGCGCATCAGCGTGATGCCGGCCGCGTGCATCGCGACATCGGTGCCGCTGGCCACCGCGATGCCGATGTCGGCCGCCGCCAGCGCCGGCGCATCGTTGATGCCGTCGCCCACCATCGCCACCACTTGGCCGCCGCGCTGCAATTCGGCGACCACCGCCGCCTTGTCGGCCGGCAGCACTTCGGCGCGGTAGTCGGCGATGCCGAGCGCCGCCGCCACCGCGCGCGCGCTGCCGGGATTGTCGCCGGTCAGCATCACCGATTTCACGCCGGCATTCAGCCAGGCGCGCCACGGCTTCGCGCGCGGTCGCCTTGATGGTGTCGCCGAAGGCCAGCAAGCCGGCCACGCGCATGCCGTTTGCGCCGGCCAGCGCCAGCCAGGACACGGTGCGCCCGGCATGTTCGTGCTGCGCCGCGACCGCTTCCAGCGCCGCCGTGGCGGCGCCGATTTCATCCATCAGGCGCCGATTGCCGAGGTAGACGGTGGCCTCGCCCACCTGCGCCTGCACGCCGCGTCCGGCCAGCGCCTTGGCGGCAGTCGCCGCCGGCGTGGCGATGCCGCGCGCCGCCGCCTGCTGCAGCACCGCCTTCGCCAGCGGATGGTCGCTGTATTGCTGGACCGCCGCCGCCAGCGCCAGGATGCGCGATTCGTCCGTATCGCCATCGGCATCGGCGCGCTCGAGCGCGACCAGCGCCGGCTTGCCTTCGGTCAGGGTGCCGGTCTTGTCGAAGGCGACGGTGCCGATCGCATGCGCGGTTTCCAGCGCTTCGGCGTCCTTGATCAGGATGCCGTAGCGCGCGGCGACGCCGGTGCCGGCCATGATCGAGGTCGGCGTCGCCAGGCCGAGCGCACACGGGCAGGCGATCACCTGCACCGCCACCGCATTCAGCAGCGCGCTTTGCCAGTCGCCGGTGAGCAGGCCCCAGGCGAGGAAGGTGAGGGCGGATACCAGCAGCACGGCCGGCACGAATACGGCGCTGACCCGGTCCACCAGGCGCTGGATCGGCGCCTTCACCGCCTGCGCCTCTTCCACCAGCCGGATGATCTGCGACAGCATGGTGGCGCCGCCGACCGCGGTGGCTTCGATCGTCAGCACGCCTTCGGCATTGATCGCGCCGCCGGTGACGGCGTCGCCCGCGGTTTTCGCCACCGGCAGGCTTTCGCCGGTCAGCAGCGCTTCGTCCAGGTGGCTGCTGCCGTCGAGAATCCGGCCGTCGACCGGCACCCGTTCGCCGGGCCGCACGATCACGATGTCGCCCAGCCGCACCTGATCCAGCGCCACCTGCCGGTCCTGGCCGTCACGGCGCACGGTGGCGGCGGTCGGGCCGCAGCGATTCCAGCGCCCGGATCGCGGCCACGGTCTGGTGCTTGGCGCGCGCTTCCAGCCACTTGCCGAGCAATACCAGCGTGATGACCACGGCCGAGGATTCGAAATACAGGTGCATCCCCGCGTGCTCGCCATGCGCCAGCAGCAGGTACAGCGACAGCCCGTAGGCGGCGCTGGTGCCGAGCGCCACCAGCAAATCCATGTTGCCGCTGCGCGCCAGCAGCGCTTTCCAGCCGGCCCGGTAGAAGCGCGCGCCGAGCCAGAACTGCACCGGCGTCGCCAGCGCCAGTTGCAGCCAGCCGGGCAGCATCCAGTCCCGGCCGAACGGCATGCCCAGCATCGGCGCCACCAGCGGCAGGCTGAGCAAGGCCGCGGCCGCCACCGGCCACCAGCCGGGCCAGCCGGTTTTTTCCTGAGCGGCGGCGCTGGGCGCGACCAGGCTGGCGTGGTAGCCGGCTTTTTCGATCGCGGCGATCAAGGCCGCAGCGTCGACGCCGGCGGCAACCACGTGGGCCTTTTCGGTGGCCAGGTTGACCGACGCCTGCGTCACGCCCGCTACCTTTTTCAGCGCCTTTTCCACCCGCCCGACGCAGGAGGCGCAAGTCATGCCCTCGATCGACAGGTCGAGCGCTTGCTGCGGCACCTGGTAACCGGCATTCTCCACTGCGGCCGACAGCGAGCTCAGGCTGACATCGGCCGCGGCGCGCACCGTGGCTTTTTCGGTGGCCAGATTGACGGCGACGGTTTGTACGCCGGGCACCGCCTGCAATGCCTTTTCGATGCGCGCCACGCAGGAGGCGCAGCTCATGCCTTCGACGCCGAAGCTGGAGGTCGGCATATCCCGTGTTTGTTTTCATCGCGCTATTCATCCGATTCGATTGACTTCCTGCAGCATAAACCTTCCAATGATGGAAAAGTCAAGCGCGGCTCAAGCGCCATTTCCATTTGACCTTGTCATCGTGGGAAGGCTTATATTGAGGTTTTCAGACTCATTTCAGGAACCGACATGCTCGAATTCAAAGTACAGGACATGACTTGCGGCCATTGCGTCGCCACCATTACCAAGGCGGTTAAAGAGGTCGAACAGCAGGCGCGGGTGGACGCCGATGTGCAGAGCCACATCGTCCGCGTCGAAGGCGCCAGCGACCCCCTGGCCATCGAGGAAGCGATCCGCGACGCCGGCTACACGCCGCAGGCGTTAGCCTGACGCTGCGTACGCCCGGTCTGTCATACCGGCCGTGGGCGGCCTGTTTGTGGCAGCACAGGCTGCTCACATACTCCTCATATGTACTGCAAATTCCGGACGTATGGTGGTCATTTTATAAACATACTCCCAGGATTGCTGGTGTACTGTATTGCGCGGGCACAATAAAAAAGGCGCTCTTGAAGAGCGCCTTTTTGTTCCGCCAGAGCGATTACTGGATCTTGGCTTTCTTGCGCAGTTCTTCCTGATACGCGGCCAGCTTCTTCTGCTGCAGCGACTCGGCGATCTGCGGCTTGACTTCTTCCAGCGACGGCACCTTGGCGGCGCGCGTGTCTTCCAGCTTGATCACGTGATAGCCGAACTGGGTCTTGACCGGGGTTTCGGTGATCTGGCCTTTTTGCAGCGCCACCATCGCATCCGAGAACGGCTTCACGAAGGAAGACGGCGAAGCCCAGTCGAGGTCGCCACCGTTGGCGGCGGAACCGGTGTCCTTCGATTGCTTGGCCAGGTCTTCGAACTTGGCGCCGCCTTTGAGCTTGGCGATGATCGCCTTGGCGTCTTCTTCCTTGTCCACCAGGATGTGGCGCGCATGGTATTCCTTGTCGCCGGCCTGGGCCTTGAACTTGTCGTACTCAGCCTGGATGTCGGCGTCCTTGACCGGATTCTTTTTCAGGAAATCGGCGCACCAGCGCGCGGATCACGATCGACTGGCGCGCCATCTCCAGCTGCGCTCTTGACGTCGGCGCTGCTGCCGAGCCCCAGCTTGTCGGCTTCCTGCATCAGGATTTCGCGGTTGATCAGCTCTTCCTTGATCATGGCGCGCAGTTGCGGGGAATCCGCTTGCCCTTGCGCCGCCAGTTGCTTGACCATCATGTCAGCGCGGGAAGAGGGCACCGGCTTGCCGTTGACGACGGCCAGGTTCTGCGCCAGGGCAGGAAAAGCGGCAGCCGCAAGAAGCACCACCAGCAAGCGAGCAGGTTTTAAAGTCATGGTGAAATCCTAAAAATGGGAAGGGGGTTGAGAATGTTAAGGATAAGAATAATTTGAAATGACACTTACTCCGCCACCTCGGAAGGGGTCAATGCGACAATCGCCAGAGCATGTATATCGGAATGCATCATGTCATGCAGGCAATCATACACCAGCCGATGCCGCGCGACCCGATTTTGCCCCTCAAAACGCGCAGACACCAAGCGCACCCGGAAATGACCGCCGCCGGAGGCGGCGCCCGCATGCCCGGCATGCAAAGCCGATTCGTCTGTTACTTGACATTCCAGAGGCGCGAAAGTTGCAACCAGGCGCTCGCGAATCTGTTCGGCACGCGTGCTCATTCGGCATCCTTGATGTACTTCGACAGCATCATGCTTTGCGCCACGACAAAGGCGAACATCAGTCCGATGCCGCCGAACAGCTTGAAATTGACCCAGGTTGCGGTGGAAAAATTGAAGGCGACGTACAGGTTGAGCACGCCCATGGCGGCGAAAAACGCCATCCATGCCAGTCCCAGCCGCTGCCAGACGGGATCGGGCAGGGTGATCTGCTTTTCCATCATGGTGCGGATCAGGTTCTTCTGGAAAAACATCTGGCTCACGAACAGCGCGGCGGCGAAGCACCAGTACAGCACGGTCGGCTTCCATTTGATGAACGTTTCATTGTGGAAGTAGATCGTCGCGCCGCCGAAAACAACGATGATGGCCAGCGATACCCACAGCATCGGATCGACCTTTTGCGACCGCGCAGCAGCAGATAGCCGATCTGCGCCACGGTGGCAATGATGGCCACCGCGGTGGCCAGCAGGATCGGCGCCTGGTCCGGCGTGACGACGCCGCCCGAGACCAGGCCCGACAGATATTGCGCCGCGAACGACTTGCGCCGCCTCGGCATTGCCTTCACCCCATTTGAAGATGCCGAAAAACAGGATGACCGGGAACAGATCGAACAGGAACTTCATTTTGGCTGGGATTCTTTCGAGTCGGGTTGAGCGGACGGCATAGCCTGCGGCGTCGAAGCGCAGCGATGCGGAATTGATGCAGTAGCGCAGGCCGGTCGGCGGCGGTCCGTCCGGAAACACATGGCCGAGATGGGCGTCGCAGACCTTGCACAGATGATTTCGGTGCGCATCATGCCATGGCTGCGGTCGACTGTTCTCGCTCACGTTCGCCGGATCGAGCGCGCGGAAATAGCTGGGCCAGCCGCAGCCGGATTCGAACTTGGCGTCCGATTCGAACAGCGGCGTGTCGCAGCAGACGCAGGTGTAGATGCCGTGCTCGTGATGATCCCAGTAGCGGCCGGTGAACGCGCGTTCGGTCGCCGCGTGGCGCGTGACCTGGTATTCCATCGGGTCGAGCAGCGCGCGCCATTCGGCGTCGGTCTTGATGACTTTTTCGGAACTCATTGCATTCTTCTTTCGATCAGGAGGAACAGCTGACTTCCAGGTGGCTGGCCCAGTCCGGCGGCAGCTCGGCATAGGCGGCATGTTCGGGCTGTTCGTCGAACGGATGTTCCAGCACCGCGAGCAGGCGGCCCACTTCGGAAAAGTCGCCTGTTCTGCGCTTTTTCGATGGCCACCTGGGCCAGGTAATTGCGCAGAACATATTTGGGGTTGACCGCATGCATTGCAAGCCGGCGTTCGCCGTCGCGGCTGTTTTCCTGTTGCAGCCGCTGCGCGGTATTCGGCTGCCCAGGCATCGAAGGCCGCGCGGTCGATGAACAGGTCGCGCAACGCCTCGTCGCGCTCCGGATGGTCGAGCTGCAGTTCGCCGAGGCGGCGGAAAAAACAGCGTGAAATCGACATGATTGGCTTGCATCATTGCGAACATGCGCGTCCAGCAGGCCGTCGTCGCCGGCTTCCACCGTGCGCAGGCCGAGCTTCGCGTGCAGCAGGCGGTCCAGCATGCCGGCGTATTCGGGCTGATAGACTTCCAGCGCCGCCTGCGTATCGTCCACCGCACCGATCAGCGGCAGCAGGGCCTGGCCCAGCGCATAGCAGTTCCAGTGGCCGATCTGCGGCTGCATGTTGTAGGCATAGCGGCCCCCTGGTCGGTATGGTTGCAGATATGGCGCGGCGTCGAACGCTTCCATGAAGCCGAAGGGGCCGTAGTCGAGGTCAGGCCGAGGATCGACATGTTGTCGGTGTTCATCACGCCATGCATGAAGCCGACCGCCTGCCATTGCGCGATCAGATGCGCGGTGCGGCGCGTCACTTCGCGCAGCAGCGCTTGATACGGATTTGCCTGCGCGCGCAATTCAGGATAGAAGCGGTCGATCACGTAATCGGCCAGGGTTTTCAGCTCCTCCTTCTTGTCGTTGTAGAACCAGTGCTCGAACGAGCCGAAGCGCACGAAGCAGGGCGCCATGCGCGTCACCACCGCGGCGGTCTCCGGCTTCTCGCGCATCACGCGCATGGTCGGAGCCGATCACGCACAGCGCGCGCGAAGTCGGGATGCCGAGCGCGGCCATCGCTTCCGAGCACAGGAATTCGCGGATCGAGGAGCGCAGCACGGCGCGGCCGTCGCCCATGCGCGAATAGGGCGTCTGGCCGGAGCCCTTGAGCTGCAGCTCCAGCTTGCCGGTTGGAGCAAAGGCCGGCGCGTCCACCTCGCCCAGCAGGATGGCGCGGCCATCGCCCAGTTGGCCGGCCCAGACGCCGAACTGATGGCCCGAATACACCGCTGCCAGCGGCTGCGCCGCGGCAGGCGGCCGGTTGCCGGAAAAGGCCTGGAGAAAATCCTCCTCGGCGAATGCGGCGGGATCGAGGCCGATCAGCGCTGCCGCAGCTGTGCTGCCGCATACCAGATAGGGAGCGGGCAGCGGCGTCGGCGCAAGCCGCGTGTAAAACGAGGAAGGCAAGGCCGCGAACGAGTGCTCGAACTTCAAATCTGCGACGGACGCGCTCATACGGTTTTCCCCTTTGAACGAAAGAGGTGCGCCGCGCTGGAAAAGCGCGCCGGCAAAGTTTCAAGTGCCAAGCAGGGAAGCGATACAGTCATTTCAGGCAGCTCGAAGCGGATATATCGAATATTAAAAAGATTGACAGGATTGGACTGCCCGATATGCTGGTACTGTCTGTTCACATCAGACATTCATCACATTTTTCATTTTGACAGAGATCAGGACAGGATACGCCCTGCATTATGGCGGCATGAACGACAACATGCGGACATGTTCGTCAAATCGCTCCGGGAAAGGAATTTGATTTGCGGAAAAAACACGAGGCTGCCGTGTTTTATTTTGATACGACAATTTTCCGCTCACGCTTTCGAATCATATTGGCGTGTAATGCTAAAACTATGGCTTCGATAGCGAAGAAAACCAGCAGGAAAAACGCCGCATAAGCTATATATTGCAAGGCAACATGAAAAACCGTTGACCTTTTCCGTACGAGCGTACGAAAATGTGCAAAAGCAGCAAATAACGAGCACAGGAGACAAGATGGTGCCGTACCCGAAAAGCCCCTTGATGGGGCAAATGATGGATCAGCCTTTGCTCATTTCGAGCATCATCCGGCACGCGGACCGCTATTACGGTGGCAACGAAATCGTGTCGCGCCGCGTCGAAGGCGACATTCACCGCTACACCTACCGCGATTGCCACCGGCGCGCGCGCCAGTTGGCCAATGCCTTGGCCGGACTCGGCGTACAGATGGGCGAGCGGGTCGCCACGCTGGCCTGGAACGGCTACCGCCACATGGAGGCGTATTACGCGGTTTCCGGCTCGGGCGCCGTGCTGCACACCATCAATCCGCGCCTGCATCCGGAACAGATGGCGTACATCGTCAACCACGCCGAAGACCAGTACCTGCTGTTCGATCTGACTTTCCTGCCGCTGGTCGAGGCGATCGCCGCCCACTGCAAGTCGATCAAGGGCTTCATCGCCATGTGCGGTCGCGAGCACATGCCGAAGGACAGCAAGATTCCCAAGCTGCTGTGCTACGAAGAGCTGATCGACGCCAGCTCCGATGACTATGAATGGCCGCTGTTCGACGAGAACTCGGCCTCCAGCCTGTGCTATACCTCCGGCACCACCGGCCATCCCAAGGGCGCGCTCTATTCGCATCGCTCGACCGTGCTGCATTCCTATGCCTCGACCATGCCGGATGCGTTGAACGTGTCGGCGCGCGACTCGGTGCTGCCGGTGGTGCCGATGTTCCACGTCAATGCCTGGGGACTGCCGTATTCGGTGCCGCTGACCGGCGCCAAGATGGTGTTTCCGGGACCGGCGCTGGACGGCAAATCGATCTACGAACTGTTCGAGCTGGAGCAGGTGACATTCTCGGCCGGCGTGCCGACGGTCTGGCTCGGCCTGTTGACCTACGTCGGCCAAAACCGTCTTTCCTTCTCCAGCTTCAAGCGCACCGTCATCGGCGGGTCGGCCTGTCCGCCGGCGATGATGAAAACCTTCCGTCACCAATACGGCATCGAGGTCGTGCATGCCTGGGGCATGACGGAAATGTCGCCGCTCGGCACCGCCTGCACTCTGCAGTCGAAGCATCTGCTGCTGCCGGAAGAGGCGCAGCAGGCGCTGCTGGAAAAGCAGGGCCACGCCATCTATGGCGTCGACATGAAGATCGTCGACGACGCCGGCCAGGAATTGCCGTGGGATGGCAAGACCTACGGCAACCTGCTGGTGAAAGGACCGTGGGTGATCCAGAGTTATTTCAAGGGACGAGGGCGGCGACGTGCTGCAGGACGGCTGGTTCCCGACCGGCGACGTGGCGACCATCGATGCCGACGGCTACATGCAGATCACCGACCGCAGCAAGGATGTGATCAAGTCCGGCGGCGAATGGATCGGCACGCATCGATCTGGAAAACATCGCGATGGCGCATCCGGCCGTGCTTGCAGGCCGCCTGCATCGGCGTTGCCCATCCGAAATGGGATGAGCGCCCGCTGCTGGTGGTGGTCAAGAAGCCGGACGCCACGCTGACCAAGGAAGAATTGATCTTGTTCTACGAGGGCAAGATCGCCAAGTGGTGGACGCCGGACGACGTCACATTCGTCGACGCGCTCCCCATCGGGGCAACGGGCAAAATCCTGAAAAACAAGATCCGCGAGCAATTCAAGGACTATAAATTGCCTACCGCCTGAAAACACGCCGGACCAACAGTCGGATTTGTCACCCGCAGTACCGCTTTTCGGTTGTACCTTCACTTATATATAAATAAAGAGAGACATATGACAATCAAATTTCGCCCCCTCGTTTTAGCAGTCTCGGTTGCCGCCGCTCTTGCTGCTCCTGTCGCGATGTCCGAAAACATCAAGATCGCCATGATCGAGACGATGTCCGGCTCGTTCGCGCCGATCGGTCAAAACCAGTTGCATACGTTCCAGATGGTCACCGATATCGCGAACAAGGAAAAGTGGGCGGGTGCCGGCAACACCATCGAAGTCACGGCGTTTGACGGCAAAGGCAGCCCGCAGGAATCGCTGACCCAGCTCAAGCACGTGATCGACCAGGGGTACCGTTATATCGCCCAGGGCAACGGCTCGGGAGTGGCGCTGGCATTGATTGACGCCGTCAACAAACACAATGAGCGGAATCCCGGCAAGGAAATCGTATTCCTGAACTATTCGGCGATCGATCCGGATCTGACCAACAGCAAATGCAGCTTCTGGCATTTCCGTTTTGACGCCAACTCGGACATGAAGATGGAGGCGCTGACGACCTACATGGCGAAAGACCAGGGCATCAAGAAAGTCTACCTCATCAACCAGAACTATTCGCACGGCCATCAGGTGACGCGCGCCGCGAAGGACTATCTGAAGCGCAAGCGCCCCGATATCCAGGTCGTCGGCGACGATTTGCATCCGATTGCCACCGTCAAGGACTTCTCGCCCTATGTGGCAAAAATCAAGGCCTCGGGCGCCGACACCATCATTACCGGCAACTGGGGTGCCGACCTGGCGCTGCTGATCAAGGCGGCGAAAGACGCTGGTGTTACGGCCAAGTTCTACACTTACTATGCCGCCACCACGGGTGTGCCGACCGCGATGGGCGCCGCCGGCGAAGGCCAGGTCAAGCAGGTCGGCTATTGGAACGTCAATAATCCAACCGACTCCGGCGTGCCTTTCGCCATGGAGTACAAGAAAAAATATAACGATGACTTTTATGTGCAGGACATCTACACCATCATCAAGATGATGTCTGACGCCGTTAAATCCGCCAAGACCGCCGACCCGGTCAAAGTGGCATTTGCACTCGAGGGCATGAAAGCCAAGGTGCTCAACGGCGAAGTGGAAATGCGCAAGGCCGACCATCAGCTGCAGCAGCCGCTGCATATTTCGACCTGGACCAAAGTCGATGGTAAGACCGTCAAGTATGACCAGGAAAATACCGGCTATGGATGGAAAACGGATCAGCACATCGATACGTACATCGCGGCTCAGCCAACTTCCTGCCAAATGAAGCGCCCCTCCATGTAAGCCAACCGAACAGCGTGGTGCCAATGGCGCCACGCTGTTTTCCTTCGTTGCACTCTCTGCGGTGATTTAATAATCCTGTTGATTAGGGACTGTTTTCGTGGAATTCACGCTTATTACTTTGCTCAACGGCTTGAGCTACGGGCTCTTGCTGTTCATGCTGTCTTCCGGTTTGACCCTTATTTTCAGCATGATGGGGGTGCTCAATTTTGCCCATGCCAGCTTCTACATGCTGGGCGCCTATTTTGCTTATACCGTCAGCACGCAACTGGGATTTTGGCCGGCCTTGTTCGTGGCGCCGCTGATCGTCGGCGCGATCGGCGCGCTGGTCGAACGCTATGGCCTGCGGGCGGTGCACAAATACGGCCATGTGCCCGAGCTGCTGTTCACCTTCGGCTTGTCGTTCGTGGTCGTCGAACTGGTGCAACTGCTTTGGGGCCGTGCTGCGGTTCCCTATAGGATCCCGCCGGAACTGGACGGCTCGCTGTTCACCCTCTATACGACGACCTTTCCGATCTATCGCGGCTTCATGATGCTGGTGGCTCTGGTGATGCTGCTGGCGATCTACCTGATCCTGACGCGCACCCGGATCGGGCTGGTGATTCAGGCTGCGCTGACGCATCCCGACATGGTGGAAGCGCTGGGCCATAACGTGCCGCGCGTGTTCATGCTGGTGTTCGGCGGCGGTTGCGCCCTGGCCGGACTGGCCGGCGTAATCGGCGGCAATGCGTTTGCTACCGAGCCCGCCATGGCCGCCACCGTTGGCAGTATCGTTTTCGTGGTGGTGGTGGTGGGGGGCATGGGGTCGTTGGTCGGGGCGCTGCTGGCGTCTCTGTTGATCGGCATCATCCAGACCTTCGCGGTAGCCCTCGATTATTCCTTTGGTAGCCTGCTGTCGTTGTTTGGCGCGCATATCAGTATCGATACGCCCGGTTATGCGGTTCTGAATCTGACCATTGCGGAATCCGCGGCCATCCTGCCTTATCTGCTGATGGTATTGATCCTCATTTTCAGGCCGAAAGGCCTGATGGGCACGCGCGAAGGTTGAGCCAGATGACTACGATGACTACGACGACTACAACCATGAAGTTTGAACCGATCAATCTGGGACGCTGGCTGGTGTGGGGTTTGTTCGCGCTGCTGCTGATCGTTGCGCCGCTGATTTTTACCCAGGGCGCCTCGGTTTCACTGCTGTCCCAGATGGCAACGTTGATGATTTTCGGCCTGTCCTACAACATGCTGCTGGGACAGGGCGGCATGCTCTCCTTCGGTCATGCCGCTTATTCCGGTCTCGGCGCCTTTGTCGCCATTCATGCGATGAACATGGCGAGCAATGGACAGCTGGCGGTGCCGGTTACGCTGATTCCGCTGGTTGGCGGGATCGCCGGCATGTTTTTCGGCGTGCTGTTCGGCTATGTCACCACCAAGAAATCCGGCACCACGTTTGCGATGATCACGCTTGGCATCGTCGAGCTGGTATTCGCCTGCTCGCTCATGTTCCCCGGATTTTTCGGTGGAGAGGGCGGCGTTACCACCAACCGGGTGATCGGCGAGCCGTTTTTGGGGATTACCTACGGACCGCAAATCCAAGTCTACTACCTGATCGCGTTCTGGCTGTTCATCAGCGCCGTCGGCATGTTCGCCTTCACGCAGACGCCGCTCGGCCGCATGGCGAACGCAGTGCGCGACAACCCGGAGCGCGCCGAATTCATCGGCTTCAACACCCAGTGGGTACGCTACCTGACGCTGGTGCTGTCGGCGTTTTTTGCCGGCATATCGGGCGGCCTGGCGGCGATCAATTTTGAAATCGTCAGTGCGGAAAATGTCAGCATGGTGCGCTCCGGCGCCGTGCTGCTGTTTACCTTCATCGGCGGCATCGGCTTCTTCTTCGGCCCGATGATCGGTGCCGTTGTCGGCGTATTCCTGACGGTGATGCTGTCGAGCTACACCAAGGCCTGGCAACTCTATCTCGGCGTATTCTTTATCTTGATCGTGATGTTTGCACCGGGCGGGATCGCCAGCCTGATCATGCTGAATCTGCGGGTGATCAAGTTCGGCCGGTTCGGGCGCGTCTGGCCCAAATTATGGGTGACCTGCGCAATGGCCCTGGTCGCGCTGGTAGGAGTGGTGATGATGATCGAAATGCTCTATCACGTCACCTTGAATGCCGCCAGCGGCCCGATGAAGGAGCTGTTTGGTTTTGCCGTCGATACCACCGCGCCCACCGGCTGGTTGATCGCGCTCGTGCTGCTGGCCGCCGGTGCGTTCGGGTTCTGGCGTACCAAGTCGGCATTTCAGAAAGCATGGAGCGAGGTGAATGTGGAAATCGAGGACATGATCCGGAGGGCCGAGGCATGACATTTGCCCTGGAATTGAACGATGTCCGCAAAAGTTTCGGCAAATCCGAGATCATCCGCGGCGCCAATCTGCAAGTAAAGGAAGGCGAGCGGATTGCCATCATCGGCCCCAATGGCGCCGGCAAGTCGACCTTGTTCAACCTCGTGTCCGGTCGTTTCCCGCTGACGTCGGGCGATATCTTGTTGAAGGGGGAAAGCATTTCAGCGCTGCGGCCGTTCGAGATCAACCGCCGCGGCCTGTCGCGCAGCTTCCAGATCACGAATATCTTTCATCGGCTGTCGGTCTACGAAAACCTGCGCTGCGCCGTGCTGTGGTCGCTCGGCTATAAATATTCGTTCTGGCACCGGCTGAACGGCCTGAAGGACGTGCAGGAGCATGCCGAAGCGGTGCTGGAACAGATCGGACTGAAACGACGCCGGCAAACCGTTGCCGGCCTGCTGACCTACGCCGAGCAGCGCGCGCTCGAAATCGGCATCACGATCGCCGGCGGCGCCAATGTGATCCTGCTGGACGAACCGACGGCGGGCATGAGCCGCTCGGAATCCGATGCCGCCGTCGAACTGATCCGCAAAGTGACCGTGGGCAAGACGCTGTTGATGGTGGAGCACGATATGAGCGTGGTATTCGGACTGGCCGACAGAATCGGCGTTCTGGTGTACGGGGAAATGATTGCCTGCGATACGCCGGTCAACATCCGCGCCAACAAGAAAGTCCAGGAAGCCTATCTCGGCGGTCACGCGCCGGCGGAGGCCTGAATATGACGACACTGCTCGAAATAAAAAACCTGCACGCGTTTTACGGCAAGAGCCATGTGCTGCATGGCGTCGACATGCGGGTCGACCAGGGCGAAATCGTCAGCCTGCTGGGGCGCAACGGGGTCGGACGCTCGACCACGGTCAAGGCAGCGATGGGACAGGTCCACGCCACCGGTTCGGTCATGTTCAAGGGCGAGGAGATGATCGGTCTCAAGGCCTTCGAGATCGCGCACAAGGGATTGGGCTATGTGCCGGAAAGCCGCGATATTTTCCCGGCCCTGACGGTGGAACAGAACCTGATTCTCGGCGAGAAGGCAAAGAAGAAATCGCGCTGGTCGCTCAAGGACATGTACCGGATGTTCCCGCGTCTGGAAGAGCGCCGCGACACTGCCGCCGGCGTGCTGTCGGGCGGCGAGCAGCAGATGCTGACGCTGTGCCGCACCTTGATGGGCGATCCGGACCTGATCATGATCGACGAGCCGACCGAAGGACTGGCGCCGAAATTGGTCGATCTGGTGGCGGAATACCTGAATGAGTTGAAGAATCGCGGTATTTCCGTGCTGCTGGTCGAGCAAAAACTGGCAATCGCGCTGGAAATCTCGCAACGCATCTATGTCATGGGCCACGGCTCGATCGTCTTTGCCGGCTGCCCGGAAGATTTGCGGGTAAACAGCAATATCCGCAAGGAGTGGCTGGAAGTCTGATGGGCGGCGGCCGGTAACCGGCGCTTGCCGGACACGGGATGGATGTCGAGTCCGGCCGCTTTCCATCCTGTCCGCTGCGACGCTCCATGGCGCGCGCAGCTTCCTGAAATGCTACTCTTTTGAATCTGCGTGCATGGCGCCGGCACGCCCCCAGTGTGCGAAGTCCGATGAGCCGGCAAAACCCTCAATCCTGCGGAATTTTTATCTTCAAAATAATACGATCGTTCTTTTCTGCGGTATAGTTTGATCGTCGCGAAACAAGAATTCCCGTTACACATTCCCTGCAGATATTTCATTGAAAAAGGAAGAGATATGACAGCCGAATACCAGGTCCATGGCGCTGTTGCCGTCATCACCCTCAACAATCCGCCGGTCAACGGCCTCGGGCATGCAACCCGCAGCGCGGTGGTGGAAGGCATGAAGCAAGCCTTGAACGACAACGCCGTCAAGGCGATCGTCATTACCGGCGCCGGCAAGGCTTTTTCCGGCGGCGCCGATATCAAGGAATTCAATTCGCCGAAGGCGCTGGCGGAGCCGACACTGCATACGGTGATCAACGTCGTCGAAGATTCGACCAAGCCGGTCGTGGCGGCGATTCATACGGTATGCATGGGCGGCGGCCTGGAACTGGCGCTCGGCTGCAACTACCGGGTCGCCACCGCCGGCGCGCAGATGGCTTTGCCGGAGGTGAAGCTGGGCATCTTGCCGGGCGCCGGCGGCACCCAGCGCCTGCCGCGCGTGCTGGGCCTGGAAATGGCCTTGAACATGATCGTGTCCGGTAATCCGGTCGCCTCCGAAAAACTGGCCAAGACCGCGCTGTTCAATGAAATGATCGACGGCGACCTGCTGCAGGGCGCACTGGCGTTCGCCAACAAGATCGCCGATGTGCGGCCGCTGCCGAAGGTGCGCGACCTCAAGGTCGATTACCCCAACTATGAAGCGTTCCTGCAGTTCTCGCGCAACACGGTGAAAGCCGTCGCCGGCCCGTTCCCGGCGCCGCTGAAATGCGTGGAGGCGGTCGCCGCCGCCGTCACCAAGAAATTCGACGACGGACTCAAGGTCGAGCGCGCACTGTTTGTCGAACTGGTGCAGACCACCGAATCGAAGGCATTGCGTCATGCCTTCTTCGGCGAGCGCGCCGCCAGCAAGATCCCCGACGTCCCGGCCGATACGCCGACCCGTCCGATCAAGTCCGCGGCGGTGATCGGTGCCGGCACCATGGGCGGCGGCATTGCGATGAATTTCGCCAACGCCGGCATCCCGGTCACGATCCTGGAAATGAAGCAGGAAGCGCTCGACAAGGGCTTGGCGACGATCCGCAAGAATTACGAAAACACGATGAAGAAGGGCAAGCTGACGCCGGAAAAATTCGAGCAGCGCGTCGGCCTGATCAAGGGCACCCTGTCGTATGAAGACATCGGCCAGGCCGACATCGTGGTGGAAGCGGTGTTCGAGGACATGGGCGTCAAGGAAACCGTGTTCAAGAAACTCGATGAAGTCATGAAGCAAGGCGCGATCCTGGCGTCCAACACCTCGACGCTGGACGTCGACAAGATCGCCGCCTTCACGCAGCGTCCGCAAGACGTCATCGGCACCCATTTCTTCAGCCCCGCCAACGTGATGAAGCTGCTGGAGATCGTGCGCGGCGCCAAGACCGGCAAGGATGTGCTGGCCACCACCATGGCCCTGTCGAAAAAGATCAAGAAGACCGGCGTCGTCTCGGGCGTCTGCGACGGCTTCATCGGCAACCGCATGATCGAGCAATACAGCCGCCAGGCCGGCTTCCTGCTGGAGGAGGGCTGCCTGCCGGAGCAGGTGGACAAGGCGATCGAGAAATTCGGCTTCGCGATGGGACCGTTCCGCATGGGCGACCTGGCCGGCAACGATATCGGCTGGTACATCCGCAAGCGCCGCTATGTCGAAAAGCCGGAAGTGACCTATTCGAAAACCGCCGACCTGCTGTGCGAAATGGGACGCTACGGCCAGAAGACTTCGGCCGGTTGGTACGACTACAAGGCCGGCGACCGCAAGGCCTATCCATCGGCGCTGGTCAACGAGATGATCGTCAAGCATTCGGCCGATATCGGCGTCGAGCGGCGCAAGATCAGCGACGCCGAAATCGTCGAACGCCTGGTCTATGCGCTGGTCAACGAAGGCGCCGCCATCCTCGAGGAAGGCATCGCGATGCGTGCCTCCGATATCGACATGGTGTACCTGACCGGCTACGGCTTCCCGCTGTTCCGCGGCGGCCCGATGTTCTATGCCGACACCGTCGGCTTGCCGAATGTCGTGATGGCGATGGAAAAATACGCCAAGGGCCGCCATGGCGACGCCTGGAAACCGGCGCCGTTGCTGGCGAAGCTGGCGGCGGAAGGCAAGACTTTCAACTAGAGCAGATTTGGCCTGACTGCCTTAGTCGAGGCGGAGGCGGATTGGTCCGGGACAAGGCGCGGCGACGCGCCGTAGCGGGGCTACGGCAAGGAGTCGCAACGCCGTCCCAGGGCCAAGGCGACCGGCATCGGCGAGTCAGGTCAGAGCGAATTTGCTCTAAGCCGCCGCATCTGTAAAAAGCCCCGCGCCAAGGCCGGGGCTTTTTTATGGATGCGGCCCGATCGTTGACTCGGTTTTGCCAGGGCATGGACTGCCTAAGAGGTGAATCCTCCAGAGGGGAAACCAAGCGGCAAGTGCAGCGCAAATGCGAAAATGCCTGCATCGATTCCCGTTTCTAGAAAAAGTCGGAGTATGTTGAAAATTTCACCATTTTATAAGCGAAATCATGCGTCTTGATAGGGAGTATATCCATGGAAAATCGTCAGCATGGCCGGCATGCCGTCATGATGGCTGGCGACGCTCTCCACGCCGCCGCTTCGGCCACATCCAGTGGCTGCCTTCACCAATAGTTTTCGGTCAAAAAATGACCCGGCACGGCACGCCGGCAGGGGCGTAGTCCACGCTCGTGCAGGATTTTCCTGGTATCGGTGATCATCTCCGGATTGCCGCAGATCATGATATGGGAATCCTCGGCAGTAATGGCGACCCCGGCCTTTTTTTCCAGCTGGCCGTCGTCGAGCAAGCTTGTGATGCGGCCCCGCAGGTGCTCCGGATCGTGGTGTTCCGGTTCGCGGGTGACGCTCTGGACCAGCAACAGCTTGGCGCTGGAATGAGCAGGCGGATGCGTCTTTAGCCGTGCCAGCATGTCCCGATAGGCGAGTTCCTCGGCGAATCGAACGCCGTGCACCAGAATCAAATGGCGGTATTTCTGCCATACCCGCCGCATCCTGCAGGATCGACAGGAAAGGGCCCAGGCCGGTGCCGGTGGCCAGCATCCAGAGGTCTTTGCCCGCCGGCGGAAAACGGTCGGCCGTCATGAAACCGTAGCTCTCCCTCTCGGTCAGAATAGGGTCGCCCGGCTTGAGGCGCTCCAGCAGCGGGCTGAACGCGCCTTGCGGCACCAGTACCGCGTAATATTCCAGCTCAGCCTCGTGCGGGGCCGATACGATCGAATAGGCGCGCCATAAGAGGCCGCTGCCGTCATCCAGGCCGAGACGCGCGAACTGGCCCGGCACGAAGTCGAAATCCGCAGCGCGCGTGGTTCTGAACGAGAAAAGGGCGTCCGTCCAGCGCCGCATCGAGGTGACGGTTTCGACGCTCGCCTTGTCGCTGGCGGCCATGCGTTCTGCCATTTGTCATCCTTAAGATATAAACAAAATATTTCTTTATGCAATAATACTGTCTCAGACTGAAAACCGACAAATTTTTGGAGCCTGCACGTGACGAAGATCGTTTTGCTGGAAAAAATTCACCCGAACGCAGTGTCGTTTTTTGAGGAGCAGGGCTTCAAGCAAATCGTCCGCCTGTCGACCGCCTTGTCCGGCCCGGAATTGATCGAGACGCTGGCAGATGCGGACGCGGTCGGCATCCGTTCGGCCACCCATTTGACAGCCGATGTGTTGCGCGCGTTGCCGCGGCTGCGCGCCATCGGTTGCTTTTGCATCGGCACCAACCAGGTCGACCTGAATGCCGCGGCCAGCCACGGCATCCCGGTTTTCAATGCGCCCTTTTCGAATACGCGCTCGGTGGCGGAATTGGTGATCGCGCAGGCGATCCTGCTGCTGCGGCGAATTCCGGAAAAGAATGCGCGCGCGCATCGCGGCCGCTGGGAAAAAAACGCCCAGGGTTCGTTTGAAGTGCGCAACAAGGTATTGGGCATCATCGGCTACGGCAATATCGGCTCGCAGGTCGGCATCCTGGCGGAAAACGTCGGCATGCGCGCGTGCTATTTCGATCCTGAAAGCAAGCTGCCGCTCGGCAATGCCAAGCCGGTGCCGACCCTGGAAGCGCTGCTGGAACAGTCCGACGTAGTCACCCTGCACGTGCCGGCCAATCCCAGCACGAAAAACATGATCGACCGCGAACGCCTGGCGGTCATGAAGTCTTCGGCGGTGTTGATCAACGCCTCACGCGGCAACGTGGTCGACATCGAGGCGCTGGACCAGGCTTTGCGCGAAAACCGGCTGGCGGGCGCGGCGATCGACGTGTTCCCGGTGGAGCCGCACAATGAAAAGGAAGAATTCGTCTCGCCGCTACGCGGCCTCGATAACGTCATCCTGACGCCGCATATCGGCGGCAGCACGGAAGAGGCGCAGCAAAACATCGGCCGCGAAGTGGCAGAAAAACTGGCGCGTTTCCTGAATGCCGGCACTACGCGCTCGGCGGTGAATTTCCCCGAGATCGCCCACCTGGAAAAGCAAACCCGCAGCCGCATCCTGCACGTGCATCGCAACGAGCCGGGCGTGATCGCCAGGATGAATGCCGATTTCGCCCAGCACAATCTGAATATCGTGGCGCAGCAGCTGCAAACGCGCGGTCCGATCGGCTATGCCGTGACCGACGTCGACGCTCCGATTTCCGAGGAACTGATGCAGCAGTTGCGCAACGTATCGACCACGATCCGCTGCCACCTCGTCTGAGAAAGGCGCGCCGCCCGGTCAGGCTTACAGCCAGTACGCCAGCCGGCGCGCCGCCCATTCCTTGAGGCGCTCGCCAAACGGCCGCTGCTCCCATTCCTCGCGCAACACCTGGCGCGAGTCGCGCAGGTCGTCCTGGAATGCATTCTCCATTGCCTGGCCGAAGTCGGTGCCGAGCACGATCACGTTGATTTCCGTGTTGTGCAGGAAGCTGCGAATGTCCAGGTTGGCGGAGCCGACCGTCGACCAGGCGCCGTCGATCACCGCCGTCTTCGCATGCAATACCGCTATCTGCAACTGATAGACGCTGATGCCGCTTTCGAGCAATTCACTGTAAAAAGACTGGCCGGCATACAGCACCAGATTGTGGTCGGATACGCTGGGAAAGATGATCTTGACGTCGACGCCGCGCCGCGCGGCTTGCGTCAGCGCATCGATGATCTGCTGGTCGGGCGCGAAATACGGCGTCGTGATGTGTATCGTTTTTTTGGCTTCCTGGATCGCCAGTGCATATGCCTTATAGATGTTCGGAACGCCGTCCGGCTCACTGCCGAGCACACGCACGATCTTGTCGCCGGCCGGCTTTAAGGGCGGGAAATAATTCCGCTCCAGCCGGTCGTCGGGGCGTTGGCGGGCCCAGGTGTCGAGAAATAGCCATTGCAATGCAGCGACCGCTGGCCCTTCGATCTGAATATGGGTGTCGCGCCAGCCGACCACCGCACCATGGCTTTTCCCAGATGAGCGGAACAGCGAACTTGTCGAGTAGTCGCTGGCGATATTGATGCCGCCGGTAAACGCGATCCTGCCGTCGACTACCAGGATTTTCCGATGGTCCCGATTATTCAGCCGCCATCTGCCGAAACGCTTCAGCGGATTGACCGGGTTGAACTCGACCAGGCGAATGCCGGCATCGCGCATGCGCTCGAAGAAGGCAGCCGGCGTGCCGAGGGTGCCGACGCTGTCGTAAATGATGTTCACCTGCACGCCGGCGCGCTGGCGCTCGATCAGCAGGTCGGCAAAGCGCAGCCCCAGCTCGTCCTGGTCGAAAATATAGGTCTCCAGGTTGATGTTGTCCTTGGCGGTGTTGATCGCGGCAATCATCGCCTGCAAGGTTTGCGGGCCGTCGAACAACAGCGTGACCTTGTTGCCGGCAATCAAAGGGCTGCCCGTCGCCGCTTCTTCGAGGCCGGCCAGCGTCTGCATATCGATGCGGGTGCCGCGCAGTCTATTGGCGAGAATCGATCCGGCCTTCTGGTCGGACAGGACGCCATGGCTGCCGGCGACTGTCGGCGTCGCTTTGGGAGTCAGCGAAGTGCTCAGATAGCGGACGTCGGGCAAGGTGGCGCAGGAAGCTAGCGCGGCCAAAAGGAAAAATCCGCAAATCACGCGGGCAACCGCCGAATTTGAAAACAGATTTTTCATCAGGCTCATTCGCATGGCATCAGGAAGGAAGTCTGGTTGGGCAAGCCTCACGCGACCATGGCGATTACGTGACAGCTTCGCTCGGAAAAGAGAATAGCATCAAGTCGGCGCATGATGGATGTCGGGGCGCGCCCGGGCATCAGCGGCAGCAGGGTGCTACCGAAGGGCGATGAGGAAGGCAGGCTGGGGAATCGTGCGGTTGCGCCGCCTTAGTGCGCAGGACGAACGCAGGGCGCATAGCCAACCGCAAGAGGATGAAAGAAGCTTTGGTGGCTATTGTCTATCAAGGAGTATATCTACAAAATCTATATTTTATATGCGGAATAGATTGGTGCAGATGGGAGTATATGACTTTTGGCGACCAGGTAACGACAGCGTCAGGCAAACGCCCCGCCTGGCGCGGATCAAATGACGTTCCGCCGATCGTCCCTCGTTACGAGGGACCGGCCGCTTAATCGGGTGCATGCGCAGCGCGACTAAAATTTGCGCGTCGTCAGTTCTCGCGCAGCGCCGCTCTCACTTACCGTGTGCAGGCTGACCGGGCGCCGCCATACTCGTCCGATGTATTCGAGCACCCGTTCCGCGCGCCCGATATCGAGGCCGCGACCGTCGCTCTGATAATCGTGCGTCAATTCCAGACCGCCGTCCTGCTGCAGGCGCGTGACGGCGATGCGCGGCGCGCCGTAGTTGAACTTCGGCGCCAGGATCGCTTCGCGCAATGCGTGGATGTCGCGGCCGCCAATCGTGATGTCGCCATCCTTTTCGGTTTCGTAGGTGAACAATCCGAGCCGCTCCGCCAGGGCGGGCGTCAGGTAATTGCGGATGAAACCGAAATCGTCCTCCTCGCGGCAAATCTGGCGCGCCGCCTCGATCCCCTTGTCCTCGATGATTTGCTCCCACATCGAAAACCCGAGGTGATACGGGTTGATCGCCAGCGCCAGCTGGCTTTCCGCCGCATAGGGGCGCACCACGTCCGAGTGCGACTTGATCGCCGACAGATACAGCTCATCGGGCAGAAAATCGGCTTCGCGCAACAGGCGCGCATGCCAATACGAAGCCCAGCCCTCGTTCATGATCTGGCACGCGAACACCGGATAAAAATAAAACGACTCCTCGCGCACCGCGAGGAAAATATCGCGCTCCCAGCCTTCCATGTCCGGCGCATAGTGCGCGATGAACCACAGCAGATCGTATTCCGGCTGCGGTGGAATGCTGCGGCTGGCCGCCGGCAGTGGCGGGGCTCCCAGCTTTTCGCCCGGCAGGTTGCGGTAGCGCTTGTCGAAGGGCCGGCTTTCCGGTTCGGGGGCCGGCTTGAGCGCAAGCTCCGGATACGCGGAACGGTGCAGCTCGGCATTGACGTCGATGTGCGGCTCCAGCGCCAGCGCGGCGTCGAGCACCGCTTCGACGCGCTGTGCGCCGAATTCGGCGGCGGCGGATTCGATCCGATGGGCGCGCTCCGCCGCCTGTTCGAGGATATGGCCGCCGGCCATTTCCATGAAGCGCGCGAACAGATGGTTGTTCCTGGCAAAGTCGGCATGGCCCAGGACATGGGCGGTCACCAGCGTGTTCTCCGGCAGGCTGTTGCTGTCGACCAGATAGGCATGGCAGGGGTCGCCCGGGAACATCACTTCGAAGATATGCGAATGCCCCATGTTTTGCCGGATCAGCTGGTGGATATAGCGCACGCCAAACGACCAGTGCGGCATGCGCACCGGCAGGCCGTACACCGCAATTTCCATCATGAAGTTATTCGGCACCAGTTCGAAATCGACCGGATAGAAATTCAAGCCGAGGCGCAGCGCCAACGCTTCGATCTGCCGCGAGTAGTTGGCCAGGCTTTTCTCCGCTTGGGCGCTGTGTGGGGTAGGGCGTGGTCATGCCGCCGTCTCCGCCTGCTGCATGAAGAATTTGCGCAACGCCCGCCATACGTCTTCCTGCCGCGTCAATACGCTGGTGCTGATCATCGCGCCCTCGTCTTCCAGCTCATTGCAGATGGTTTTCATCTCGGTTTCGCTCGAGCGCAGCGAGGCCGGGCGCGGTTTCGATATAGCCGATGTAATTCAGCAATTCGGCCAGTTTGCGCAAGCCGGTGGTGGCGGCGGCGCGGTCTTCGGTGAAGTTCTCGCCGTCGGACGCGTAAAACAGGTAGATGTTGTATTGCTCCGGCGGGAATTCGGTTTCGACCAGCTGCAGCGCCAGGTTGAACGCGGTCGAAGCGCCGGTGCCGCCGGTGCCGGTCACCTGGAAAAAATCCTCTTCCGAAAATTCCCACGCTTGCGTGGTATGGGCGATGAAGCGGATATCGACTTTCGCGTATTGGCGGCGAATTCCCTGCAGGGCAAAAAAGAAGAAATTCTTGGCCAGCCGCCGCTCGTTCACCGTCATGCTCGCCGATACGTCCAGCGCGAAGAATACGACGGCATTGGTGGCGTCCTTGCGCCGCTGCACCAGCTGCCGGAAGCGCAGGTCTTCGTCGGTGAAGGGCAGCGGGATTTTGCTGGACTGCGCGCCGCTTGACGGCTTCCTTGAGGGTGCGGCGCCGATCCAGCCGGGCGCGCGCGCCGTGCTTGTCCCATCCTTCGCGCACCAGTTGGTCGTCGTCGAGCTTGGTATTGTATTTCGGCTGCAGGTCGGGCAGGCGCATTTCTTCCCACAGCCAATCCATGATGTCGTCGATGTTCAGTTCGAGCAGCAGCCTGACTTCGCCTTCGCCATGGCCGCCTTCGCCCGCTTCCGTGCCGGAATCGGGCCGCGCCGTATGCAGCACATCGCCGGGCTTGCCTTCGCCCTGGCCGGCTTCGGCGCTGGAGGCGGGGCGATTGTCGTTCAAGCGGAAGCGCGCATGCTCCAGGAAGTGCACCGGAACCTGTACCGTGCGCTGCTGCGAGCCGGTGATGATGTCCGGATGGGCGATCAGGTCGGGCAGGTGTTCCTGCACCGCTTCGCGCACCTTCTGGTTATGCCGCAGCCAATCGCGGGCACCGCGCGAAAACAGTTCATACCACGATGTTTCCGTGCCATTTCTGCTGTGATGTCGCATAACTCCCTCTACCGCCGCAGTCTTGCCATGACGGACGGAACAGCGCGCAAAGAATCGTTGCACGCCTCCGGTGCCGCTACTCCTGAGACAGCAGGGTAGTCACATAATTCAGTGCTTCGCGCGCGCTGTGGCTGTCATAGCCGTATTCGTCCACCAGCCGTTGCTCGACCACCGAGATTTTCTGTTTGACTTCCTCGTCGGGACGCGCGCTGGAGCTGACCAGGCGCAATACGTCGCGCCGTTGCTCGAACAGATATTGCTGGACCGCATCATGAAGTTGAGCATGACTGTCCAGCGTGAATTTTTCTCCGCGCTTGTAGGCACCCATCGCCTTGCGTACCACTTCCTGCCGGAACGATTGTTTGCCGGATTCGGAGATGTGGATCTTTTCTTCGACCGCGCGCAGGAAGCGCTCGTCGGGCTTGCGCTCCTCGTTGGTGATCGGATCCTTGATCTGGCGGTTGTCCAGAGTCGCCTCCACCTCGTCCAGGTATTTGTCGAGCAGATCCTGGGCCTCCTGCTCGAACGAAACGAACAGAGCCTTGTGCACGTCTTCCTTGGCCCAGCGGTTGTAGAAGAATTTGCGCACCAGCACCAGATAATCGATCCATTTGCGTTTCTTCTTCGGATCGATGCGGGCGTCGGTTTCAATCCCATCCTTCAGCGCCAGCAGCACGCTCATCGTCGTCAGGCTTTTGACGTCGGACTGGATGATGGCGTTGGACAGGGCATTGATCACGAAGCGCGGCGAAACGCCCGCCCAATCCCTCATCCGGCATCTTTTGCCGGATCCGTTCCGCTTCCGCCCGGTTGACGCCTTCCACATCCTCGTCGGCATAGATGCGGATCGACTGCACCAGTTCGGTTTCCTTCTGGTCGCCTTCATGCAGCCGGGTCAAGGTCGCGAATACCGCTGCCGCATGCAGGACGTGCGGGTCCAGATGTACCTCGCGGAATGCCGGCGCGGCCGAGGAAATGAGCTTTTTGTAGATGCGCGCTTCATCCTTGTAGTTGAGCGTATACGGAACCTGGATGATCACCATGCGGTCGAGCAGGGCTTCGTTTTCGCTTTCTTGCAGGAACTTGCGGAATTCCGCCAGATTGGTATGCGCCAGGATCGTTTCGTCCAGATAGATCAGCGGGAAGCGCGATACCTTGACATTTTTTTCCTGCGTCAGGGTCAGCAGCAGATAGAGGAATTCGCGCTTGACCTTCAGTATTTCGATCATCTCCAGCATGCCGCGGCTGGCGGCATACACCGAACCGGACCATGACCAGGCGCGCGGATCGCCTTCGTCGCCATATTCCGCCACCTTCGACAAATCGACCGAGCCGACCAGATCGGCCAGATCGGCCGTGGTCGGGTCGTGCGGCGCATAGGTGCCGATGCCGACGCGCCCGGCCTCGGAAATGAAAATCCGCTCGACCGGCATCTGCATGAAATCGCCGTTGTGCTCGTGCTCCAGCCGGGTGCGGCAATAGGGGCAGAGCTCGCCGCTGATTTCCACTTCGTAAGTTTCGCGGAAGGAGGGGCGCAAGGTATGCGGCACCAGGTGCAAAGGCGACTCGTGCACGGGGCAGCCGGCAATTCCGTAAAGTGCGCCGGCCTCGGTATAGCTGTACTCCTCCAGGCCGCGCTTCAACAGGATCACCAGCGTCGATTTGCCGCCGGAAGGAGGGCCCAGCAACAGCAGCAGGCGGCGCCCCACCTCCGACCCCGCGGCGGCGGCCTTGAAATAATCGACCACACGTTCGATCGATTCGTCGATGCCGAACAGCTCCTCGTCGAACAATTTGCAATTCAGCTTGCCGGCGCTATCGTCGGCTCGGGTCCAACGGATCATGTCCCACATGTATTGGTGGGAATTGCGCGCCACTCCTTGCGGATCGGTCACCACGACTTTTTCCAGAAACTGGGAAAACGGACCGGTCCAGTGCGTCGCCCGATGCTTTTTGGTAAAAGCTACCAGGCTTTGATAAAAATTCGCTTGTTGCTCAGTATTTACCCCGTTGCCATCACTCATCTTTGTCCCACCCAAAAAATAGGCTCGTGTAAATAGTGGACAGATAAAAGCGCCGAACGTTTCTGTCGTTAGCGGCATTTTTTTGGAGTTTTCCAAAATACGGGTACGGCCGACGTTTTTCCATGGACGGCAAACTGAAGAAAGCAAAATGTCTGCCGTTAAGGATGAGCTTACAGAATGAAAGGAAGATGATGGAGACAGGCGGCCTTGCACAACTGGCGACGGCACTGGCACAGCAACGCACCATGCAGGACGTGAGCGTTGCCGTGCTGAAAAAAACTTTGCAGATAGAGGCTGGCACCGCAACTTCCTTGCTCGCGGCGCTGCCGCCGGTAGAGGCTGCAAACCTGCCCCCTCATTTGGGGCAGACGATCAACACAAGCGCTTGAACCGGCCGCAGCCATTCCGGGCCATCGGCGGCAAGGCATGCAGGCATCGTAGTGGCCGCAATGCCCGGCGATGTCCGGCGGATTTTATCTGTCCCGCAGGATAGTTTCGGCTGACCTATCGCCGTGTAAAAGCCGGCCAGTCGCAGAAAAATGCCCGGAGGCGCTACTCTGGTTTCGGTTGTCTACGAATGCTATGATTCGCCACCTCGTCGTGTTTTTCTGAATCAACAGAACTCCCCGGAACAAACCGCTCCATCGTTTCATGCCGCTCAATCGCTCCCACCTCCGCTGGAATCATAAGGCTCTCGCCATAGCGCTGGTGCTTGCCTTGTTGCTGGCGCAATGGAGCGGTTTCAATCACCGGGTCATGCATGGCGGCGGGCAGGGGAGTGCGGAAATTTCCGCTGCTGCCTTCGCCGATTCCGCTCCTGCCGGCGAAAGCGGAAATTCAGCCCACCACTCGTGCGTCGCCTTCGACGCCGCCGCGCTCGGCGCCACCATTTACTGCCCTCCCTTTGTCGGCCCCTTGCTGCCCAACGTCCATGTTCTGGCGCTGTGGCTGGCATTCGCGTCGTGGAGCGCGCCGTTCTCAAGCCATTTCCTGTCGCGCGCCCCGCCTGTCGTTTGACGTTTCGCACTCCTGATTCCGGTCCGGTCCGCTGGTAGCGCCTGCACCCATAGCGGCCTGATCGTTTCCCTCATGTTTTTCAAGGAATCATCATGCACGTCCAACGCACCTTGCTGGCGCGCGCGGTTCTGTCCGCCGTCGCCGTCATGTCCACCGCCGCCCATGCTCAAACCGACGACAAGGCGCTTCCGGAAGTCGTCGTCACGTCCACGCCGTTCAACGCCGGCGAGGGCGCGCAGATCCTCGCTCCCGCCAAAGTCTTGTCGGGCGACGAATTGCGCAACAAGCTCGGCAATTCGCTCGGCGACACCCTTTCGCAGGAACTCGGCGTCTCGGCTTCGGCGTTCGGCGCCGGCGCCTCGCGCCCCATCATTCGCGGATTGGAAGGTCCGCGCATCAAGATCCTGCAAAACGGCATGTCGGTATCCGACGTGTCCAGCCTATCCAACGACCATGCGGTTGCTTCCGACAGCGCCACCGCGCGCCAGATCGAGATCCTGCGCGGTCCGGCGGCGCTGCTGTATGGCTCCGGCGCCATCGGCGGCCTGGTCAACGTCATCAACGACCGTATTCCGACCGAGCTGTCGACGAAGCCGAGCGGCGACGCGGAGCTACGCTACAGCTCGGTCGACCGCGGGGCGAGCCTGTCGCTGTCGGCCGACGGCGCGGCCGGTCCGATCGGGTTGCATGTCGACGGCAGCCTGCGCAACGCCGGCGACTATCGGATTCCCGGCAATGCCGTATTGAACGATCCGGAATCGGCTTCCGGCCGGCTGCCCAATTCCTTCACGCGCCAGAACAATCTGGGCCTCGGCGCCTCGTATATCGCCGGCTGGGGACACATCGGGGCCTCGGTCGGCGTGCTGAATGACCACTACGGGATTCCCACCGCTGAAATGTCGTTCATCGACCTGTCGCAGACCCGCTACGACGTGGATGGATTGGTCAAGCAGCCGTTCGCGGGATTTTCGACTTTCAAGTTCAAACTCGGTGTGACCGACTACAAGCATACGGAAAAGGCGCAGGACGGCACGCCGCTCACGGATTTCATCAATAAATCGACCGAAACGCGCCTGGAATTGACCCATTTGCCTCTGTATGGCTGGCGCGGCACCTTCGGCCTGCAGGCCGAGGACAGCAAATTCTCGGCGCTCTCGGCCGAAACCGGCCTGCCCGATACGGTGCCGACCACCAAGTCCTCGTCGCTGGCCGGATTCCTGGTGGAAGAGCGTGATTTCGGGCCGCTGCGCGCCAGCGCCGGCATGCGCCTGGAGTCGGTCAAACGCCGTCCCGAAGCCGGCGCCGGATTGCCCGATCGGCATTTCGACCTGGGGTCGTACTCGCTCGGCGGTCTCTGGACCTTCACGCCCGGCTATGCTTTCGGCACCACGGTTTCGATCGCGCAGCGCGCACCGGCGGTCGAGGAGCTGTATTCGC
The DNA here is from genome assembly GCA_963706525.1 of uncultured beta proteobacterium. Classification (GTDB taxonomy): domain Bacteria; phylum Pseudomonadota; class Gammaproteobacteria; order Burkholderiales; family Burkholderiaceae_D; genus DATJCV01. Next base: position 236,825 of record CAVPMM010000014.1, read on the forward strand.
ACGGACCGCACGAATCGACCGCCACCTTCGACATCGGCGATCCCAGGCTGCAAAAGGAGACTTCCCGCAATATCGAAATCAGCCTGCAAAAAACCGAAGGACTGGTGCGCTGGAAGGCCAACCTGTTCCAGAACCGCGTCAGGAATTTTGTCTTCGGCCGCATCGATGGCACCCTGGTGGACAGCAGCGGTGCGATCGAGGCGGACGGCGAATTCATGCAGCGTTTCTGGTCGCAGGCGAACGCCACGATCCGCGGCGCCGAAGCGGAGATCAGCTATAACCTGCGCGGCCCCGGCCTGTCGCTGCGCGGCTTTGCCGATACCTCGCGCGGCACCCTGGACGACGCCGGCAACCTGCCTTTGCAGCCGGCCACGCGTTTCGGCGTCGACGTCGGCTACCGGCAGGGCGCATGGCGCAGCGGATTGACCATGTTGCGCGCGCAGACCCAGGACCGCCTGGCCACGTTCGAGACTGCCGCGACACCGGGTTATACCCAGGTTGATGCCAATCTTTCGTACACCCAGCGCTATCGGGCCAACGATGTGACCTGGTTCCTGATCGCCAAGAACCTCTTGAATCAGGATATCCGCATGTCGACGTCGATCTTGAAAAATGTCGCGCCGCAACCGGGCCGCAATCTGATCGTCGGCGTGCGGACCAGCTTCTGACGACCGCTGCTGCTGCTGCCGCTGCCGCCTTCAGGGACGGCAGCGGCGAGTAGGAAAACGGTGCTCACTTGACCAATTTCAGCACCTCGCGAAAGCGCGGGTGATCGCTGCCGCGCAGCCACTCGAAGATCAGCATTTCGGTGGTGGTGAGGCGGGCGCCGTTTTGCCTAAGGCGCTCCAACGCCGCATCGCGATCGGATGCCTTGCGCGACCCCACCGCGTCTGCGGCAATCCAGACATCGTAGCCGTGCGCCATGAGTCCCGAAGCAGTCTGCAGCATGCATACATGCGCTTCGCAGCCAGTGACCACGATACTGTTGCGCCCCGGCGGCAGCGCCTCCAGCAAACCATCCTTGCAAGCGTCAAAATAGGTTTTGGTGACCGTGATTTCACAAGCGCTGCGAATCTGATCGACGTTGTGCCCAAGACCGGCAGGATTTTGCTCGGTCCCCAATACCGGTACGCCGAGCAGCTTGGCGGCATGCGCCAGACGCAGGCATTGGCCCAGCATTGCGTCCTTGTGCCAAATGACGGGCAATAGCTTTTGCTGCAGGTCGACTAGGACGAGTATCGAGTTGGCGGCTGTAATCAGCATGATTTTTTCCTACGGAGTAACGTACAAAATATGAAAAGACGCGGCGTTTGCGGCGCCATTATTTGATAAAGGGCATAGCCCGCAGAGGAAATGTGTCAAAAATACCTGCCATGAATACCAGCGCGGAAAATGAGGGAAGGGTTAAACCGTCCACCATGCATGCCATGGTACTCGACATGCCGCAGACGCCCTTGCGGGCGACATCCTTGCCGATCCCCAGTCCTTCCGTCCACGAAATACTGCTGCGGGTGACTGCGTGCGGCGTGTGCCGCACTGACTTGCACATCCTCGACGGCGATTTGCCGCCCCATAAATCTCCCCTGATCCTGGGTCACGAAGTGGTTGGCACTGTCGTAGCTTGCGGCGAACGGGCCTCCCGCTTCCCGATCGGCGAGCGTGTGGGCGTTCCGTGGCTGGCGGGCAGTTGCCGCCATTGCGGCTATTGCCTGGGGCAGCGTGAAAATTTATGCGATGACGCGATATTTACCGGATATGACCGCGACGGCGGCTACGCGGAATATGCGGTGGCCGATGCACGTTATTGTTTCCGCTTGCCCGAGCGGTATGACGATATGCATGCAGCCCCACTTCTGTGCGCCGGTTTGATCGGCTATCGTGCGTACGCCATGACCGGAACGGCGCGGCGGCTGGGCCTATATGGATTTGGCGCTGCCGCACATATCATTGCCCAGGTAGCGTGCGCGCAGGGAAAGGAAATATATGCCTTCACGCGCCCTGGGGATCTGCGGTCGCAGGCCTTCGCGCGTACGCTGGGCGCCGCCTGGGCCGGAGGTGCCGATGCCGCGCCGCCGGCTCTGTTGGATGCCGCCATTATTTTTGCGCCGGATGGCGCGCTCGTGCCGCAGGCATTGGCAGCAACCTGCAAGGGAGCAACGGTAGTCTGTGCGGGTATCCATATGCGGGATATTCCCGGCTTTCCTTATGCATTGCTGTGGGGAGAGCGCACGCTGCGCTCAGTCGCCAATCTGACCCGAGCGGACGGCGAGGCATTCTTCCGTGTTGCGGAGCAAATCGACATCAAAACCTCGCCGGTCGCATTCGCATTGCGTGACGCCAACCATGCGCTGGCATCTCTGCGCGAAGGGCGCTTCGATGGAGCGGCGGTGTTGGTACCGTGATGGGCGATTGGCTATGGAATGCTTTAGGCGGCGCGGCAGCGCCTGGCTACGAATAAGGCGGGCGGGCGGCCCGGTCATCGTCAGCTTCATGTTCCAGCCCGTCCACCATCCATCGCGGCTCTAGAGATATGAGGCGCTTGGCCGAAGGCTGAGGATTTCCGTAGAGGCGGCCCGATAGCACCTGAAGCATAGCGAAACTCTGTCGTCCGCAATCAGGCCTGATCGATGCGATCAGATTAAAGAGAAGAGGGGTTTAGCACTGAAGGGAGTGTTTACGGCTGGTTGCTTTCCTTTTTTCCCGGGCTAACCAGTCCTGCATTTGTGCGGTTTGCGGCTGTCTGGCGCTGGCATCCAAATTGGCAATGTGATTATTGATGAGCTCACATTCAAACTCGGCTTGTTCTGCTTTTCCGATCACCATTACCTTCCCCTGCCCAGCCTGGCTGTTTGCTTCGATCAGCCTTTCTTGCCGCGATCTCGACAGTGTCGAATCGATTTGCGCCCTGGATGGACTAACGACCCCCGCTGTATCGACGATCGTTACTTTCGTTTTTTTCTGCCCCGCGCCGCAGCCCGAATTGGAATAGGTGACTTGCCCGTTGATGGTGCACTTGACGATTTCATCTTCTCGATACGTTTCTGATGGCATCTCTTTTTCCGGCTCGGGCGGCTTGTCTGAGACGACCACAGCCGGGCTAGACTTTGATGGCATTGGAACTTCCGAGTTTTTCTCGTTTTTGAAGTAAAGGAATCCAGTGACCATTAGGGCGGCCAGGATCACGGACAAAATCCATTCCTTGCTCATTTTTCGGCCGCCTGCATGGCGATAGTTGTGAAAATGAAACAATATTACCGATCGTCAACGCAATTGCCTACTGCTAGAAATATAACGTCGCTCATTCAAATGTCCTTTCCTATGGAGCCTGTTCACTTTTGCCTGCGTTCAGGCCAGCCAGGTACTGATCGTCGCTGACCTTTTCCATCCATTCCACCACTTTGCCGTCCAGTGCCTCCTGGATTGCGATATGGGTCATCGCGGTGCTCGGTGAAGCACCGTGCCAGTGCTTGTGGCCGGGTGGGCAGCGGACGATGTCTCCCGTGCGGATCTCGATAATCGGTTCGCCCCAGCACTGCGTCCATCCGCAGCCAGTGGTGACGATCAATACCTGGCCCCTCGGATGGGTATGCCAGGCAGTCCGGGCGCCCGGTTCGAACGTGACGCTGGCGCCTGAAGCGCGTGCCTGGTCGGTGGCATCGAACAGCGGATCGATGCGGACATTCCCGGTAAACCAATCGGCCGGCCCCTTGATGGAGGGCTGCGAGCCGTTTCGTTTGATTTCCATATAAAGCCTCTCTCAGGTTTCGGGTGTAAAACGGTCTCAATACGCCTGCTGCGTGGGCCGGAACAGGATTTCGTTGACGTCCACGTCCTCCGGCTGGCTGATCGCGAAGGCGACGGCCCGTGCGAACGAGCCGGCCGGAATCGCGACTTCCTCGTATAGCTGGTGGATCCGCGCCGCTACCGCAGGGTCGGTGACGGTGTTTGGCAGCTCCGTGGCGACAGCACCGGGGGATACCACGGTCGTGCGCAGGTTGTAGGGCTTCACTTCCTGCCGTAGCCCTTCGGAGAGCGCCAGCACGGCATGTTTGGTCGCCGAATAGACTGCACCGCCTGGGCCGACCTTGTGGCCGGCCACCGAAGAGACATTGATGATGTGTCCGGACTTTCTTTCTTTCATATATGGCAATGCTGCCGCAATGCCGTACAGCACGCCCTTGATGTTGACGTCGATCATTCGGTCCCATTCGTCGATCTGAAGGTTCTCCAGCAGGGACTGGGGCATCAGGCCGGCATTGTTGACGATGACATCGATGCGGCCGTAGGTCTGCACTGCCGTATCGACCAGGCGCTGGACCTGGGCTCGATCGGTGACGTCGGTCTCGATGGCAATTGCCTTGCCGCCGTTGCCGGTCAGCTTGTCCGCCAGAGCCTGGATGCGGTTGACGCGACGCGCGCCGAGTACGACGTTGGCGCCGAGCTCAGACAAATGCCACGCGGACGCTTCGCCCAGTCCACTGCTGGCGCCGGTAATGACGACTACTTTTCCTGCGATATTGTTTTCCATGCATAGACTCCTTCAGGTTCCAATGAGCGGTTCATGAGCTTTTGCCGGTCGGCCGAATACCGGTCTCCCTGCACCGTGATCTTTGATACGGCGTCCTGAATATCGAGCGGATTGTCCGACATCGGCTCGATCGACGCGGCGCCGATGTTTTCCTCCAGACGACGCAGTTTCGTGGTGCTTGGAGTCGGCACGATCCACGGCTTCTGGGCCAATAACCACGCAAGCGCGATCTGTGCCAGCGCGGCCTGTTTCCGTGAGGCGATAGCAGCGATCGCGTCGATCAAGGCTTGGTTGGCCTAGCGAGCGTCGGGCGTAAAGCGCGGTGCGGTATTGCGGAAATCGGTGCGGTCGAACTTTGCGTTCTCATCGGATGAAACTGCTTTGCCCCGTTGTCCGGTACAGGCGGTTCGTCATTGCCTGGGAGTTTGCGAAAGGGCACCGACAATTGAACGTGCGGATGGAGGAGCAGCTGACATTCAACAGCAGCCCGCTGATTAGGCAACGGCGCCACCATCGCCCAATACACGCCGCAACGCGCGTTCTTCCATTTCCCCAAATCCGGTCTCGCATAAAAGGAGCCGTGAGCAATTCGGTGGAAACAACCCCGGATCATCATCCAAGGCGACCCATTCTTCAACGACCTTGCGCTCTTTCAAGAACTGTTCAATTTCCCGGTATCGAATAGCAGTGAGACTGCTAGGCCGCGTCCTTGCAAGCTGTGGGGTCACACCAATGACACGCAACGCAATGTCCTCAGAAAACAGCCTCATCAGTTCCGGCAGTGACCAAGCTTCCCTCCATGAACTACTGATGACAACCTGCACATTTGGAAAATCGCGGAGCACGGCTTCCAGGCGCGATAAGTTGGAAAATAACTTCGCGCTATCAGCCGGGGTGGGAAAACTATGCAGAACCCCGTCGAAATCGAGAAAAAGAAGCATGCTGGTAACTCCGGTCCGTGCCCCAGGGCAGGCGCTTGCCGTATAAATTCATCTCCCCAGCCACAATGATTTCGATTTTTCTCAGGCCCTCTGTTCTATCGGGGCTGGCTTGCGGTGGACATTCAGGCAAGGAAGAACGCACATTGCTACCAAGAATAAAGCGGCCGCCTCCAACGACATCGGCAAACGGTGCTCCCCAAGGAGGCCATAAATCAGGGCGAACTATGCCTCAAAAAGTATCATTTGGCCGACAAACATTAGAGGGAGCAAGCGGCTCATTCGGTTCCACAGTGCGTTGCCAACCGACGCTGCTGAGCCAGCAGACATGGTTACATGATGAGGTTGGGGGACGACATGACGACGCAACATTGGCTCAAATGCCGCCGCGCAGCATGGATCTTGGCAATCGGGTTGGCATCCTTTCTCGGCACGCAGGTGCAGGCATTTGCCGCGACTAACCGTCAAGCCGCCGTCGAGCTGCAGTCGATCGGCGATTACCCGCTGCCGGGCAGGGCCACGCGCTGGGATTACATGAGCCTGGATGCCGCCCGGTCGCACCTGTTTATTGCGCATTTGGGCGACAGCGCCATCGTTGTCGTCGACACGACCACGAAAGCGGTGGTCGCCACCATCGGCAATATCGGCGAGGTGCACGGCGTCCTGGCGATTCCCGAACTGGGGCGCGTTTATGCGTCGGCCACGAAAACCAACGAGGTCGTCGCCATCGATGCGGCGACATTCCAAATCACCGCGCGCATGCCCGGCGGGATCTATCCCGACGGCATGGCCTATGCTCCCGAGGCCCACAAGCTGTACGTGTCAGACGAGAACGGCGCCACCGAGACGGTAATCGACGTGCAAGCCAATCGCCGCATCGCCACCATCCCCTTGGGCGGCCGTGTCGGCAATACGCAATACGATCCCTCCACCAAGCATATCTTCGTCAATGTCCAGGGAACGGGGGAGCTGATCGAAATCGATCCGGCAACGGACCGGATCGTCCGCAGAATGCCGCTGGCCGACGCCGAGGGCAACCATGGCTTGTTGCTGGAGCCGGCGCGCCGATGGGCATTTATCGCTTGCGAAGGAAACAACACCTTGCTGGTACTGGACCTGCGTACCCAAAAAATCATTTTCCGCTTCGCGGTCGGCCGAGGCCCCGACGTTCTGGCCTACGACGCCGGCCTGGGCTTTCTGTATGTGGCCAGCGAATCGGGCGTGGTGTCGCAGTTTGCAGTCAGCGCCCAAGGCGTGACGAAAGTGGGGGAGGTCTGGGGCGGCCCCCATGCGCATAGCGTGGCGGCGGAGCCGTCGACGCATGAAGTGTATTTCCCGCTGCAAAAAACCGGCCAACGGCCGGTATTGCGCGTCATGCAACCGCCCCGTTAATACCGCGGTTTCCCTGAATCCTGAAAGGAGAGGGGTAGTGAACCTTGGCCGGCCATGTCAGTGAATTCCGCTATCTTCATCCGTATCTTATGGGCGCGTGGCTTGCGCGCATTTGCCGACGGCTACGTCAGCCTGCTGCTACCGGTCTATCTGACCGCATTGGGGATGAGTCCGTTCGAGGTCGGTGTTATCGCCACCGGCACGCTCATCGGCTCAAGTGCATTGACGTTATGGGTGGGGCATCAGGCCCGACGCTACGGGTATCGGGCCTTGCTGCTGTTGGCCGCGGCACTGATGGCGGGAACCGGCCTTGGGTTCGCGACCGCCACCGATTTCTGGCCTTTGCTGGCGATCGCCTTCGTCGGCACTCTAAATCCGTCCAGCGGCGACGTCAGCTTATTTCTGCCACTTGACCATGCGGTGCTCTCGCAAGTGATGGCAGAGGACCGACGCACGGCCGCGTTTGCGCGCTATAGCTTGATCGGTTCGCTGGCCGCGGCGTCAGGGGCACTGGTGGCCGGCTTGCCCGAAACACTGGCCGCGGCCCTGCAGGTACGACCGCTCCTCGCGCTGCAAGCGATGTTTATGCTGTACGGGGTAATTGGCTTGCTCTCTGCAGCGATTTACCACCGCTTGCCAGCCATGCACGCGACAGACGCTCGTTCAACTGCCATGCCATTGAAAGACGCCAAAAGAAATATCTCTATCCTGGCCATCCTGTTCAGCCTGGATGCGTTTGCCGGCGGACTTATCGTGCAATCGATGCTGGCCTTATGGCTATTTCAGAAGTTCCAGCTCTCGACGCTGACCGCTGGCACGGTCTTTTTCTGGACCGGCGTCCTGTCCGCGCTTTCTTACCTGGTAGCAGTCCGGATTGCCGATCGGTTCGGCCTGGTGAATACAATGGTGTTTACGCATTTGGCGTCCAGCGTATTGCTGATCGCAGTCCCGTTCATGCCGACATTGGGAGGAGCCATTGCCTTGCTGTTGCTCCGCAGCGCTTTGTCGCAAATGGATGTGCCTACGCGCAGCTCCTATGTCATGGCGATTACACCGCCCGAAGAGCGCGCTGCCGCCGCCAGCGTGACATCGGTTCCCCGCAGTATGGCCGCGGCCGTCAGTCCGATGATGGCCGGGTATTTGCTGACGGCGACGACGTTTGGCTGGCCGCTGATATTGGCAGGCGGCCTGAAGATTGGTTACGATTTGCTGCTGTATGCCATGTTCAAACGCGAGCAGCCGCCCGAGGAAATGCAGAGGCATAAGGCCTGATCTATGAAGAACTGCGTGCAGATCGTTGCGGCTATCGTTTATCGTTTGATGGGCACGATCGCCAGCAAATGCGGCAGACGGCTCTCGGCACGAGTGCGCAGTGCCGGATCGGCTTGGCAAATTTCGAGAAAGGCCTGCACCGCGCGCACCATATACGTCAATACCACGATATGAATACGGCTGCTCCGGATGCCCCTTGAGATAGATATTGACCCAGTTTTCCAGCAGGTCTTGATTTCGTTGATCAGCATGATTAGGCCTCCCCAGACGTTCGCGTAATTGCCCGACATAGGCTAGGCCTTTTCTCTATTGCGACTGCTCCATACTCGGCGATCGTGTTTCCGAGATGCGGACGTTTAACGTTTAGCACGAGCGGCGGCAGGAAGTAACTCAACGCCCGCTTCTCGGTCAAATAAAACGGTCAATGCACCAGGGAAGGCGCGCAGGTCCTCACGGCGCCATCATGCCCGCCAGGCCTTGTTGGATTTGCTCGGTGGTCAGGTCGCGCGTGTGCGTCGCCACCGACCAACTGTGGCCGAACGGGTCGCGCAGCTGGCCGTAGCGGTCGCCCCAGAACATGTCAGTTACCGGCATTGTGGCCGTAGCGCCTGCAGCGACCGCTTGGGCAAACGCTGCGTCGACGTCTTCGACGTACAAATGAATCATCACTGGCGTACCCTTGAGCGACTTCGGGCCTTGGGAGCCGCATTCGGGCATCTCGTCGGTGAGCATCAGGGACGAGTCGCCAATGCGGACTGCGGCGTGGAGCAGCCTCCCGTCCGCTCCGGGAAGTCGGCTCAGCTCGACGGCGTTGAACGCCTTTTTGTAGAACTCGATTGCCGCTGATGCGTCGTCGCAGATCAACATGGGCGTGAGGCTGTGCGAACCTTCGGGAATGGGTTTTACTTTGGATGAGGTCATGGTGTTTGTTCCAGTGAAGTAGTGGTTGGCTAAACGTCGGAGGCCGGCGCGATCTCGATGGCTCCATTCCAACGACGAATGATCAGCACGGATTTCGACATTCCTTCGAGGATTTTCGGTTTGGACGTAGTGCGCGTCACGACAACGTTTCATGTGAGCGCTTGAGCAGCAGCTGGCGCTCTCGCTCGTTGCCGGTCAAGGCGGCGGCGCGCTCGAACTCATGACGAGCCTCCGACAAGCGCCCCAACTTGAACATCAAGTCGCCACGCACCGCTGCGAGCAGGTGGTAGCGCTGAAGAGCCGGTTCGGCGACCAGTGCGTCCACTAGCGGCAAGGCTGCTTCGGGCCCGAACGCCATGCCCACGGCCACCGCGCGATTGAGTTCCACCACGGGCGAGGGCGCACACTGGTATAGCCCGTCGTAAAGACCGACGATCTTCCGCCAGTCGGTCTCTGAGGCTGTACGCGCACGGGCATGGCAAGCGGCGATCGCCGCCTGAAGTTCGTAGACGCCCGGCTCGGCTCGGACGGCCTGCGCGGCCTGAAGCGCCGCCAGGCCGCGGCCGATGAGTAGCCAGTCCCATCGCGTTCGGTCCTGGTCCAGCAACAATATCGGCTGGCCCTCAGAGTCGACACGCGCGCGTGTGCGCGACGCCTGGAGCTCCATCAAGGCGACCAGGCCCAGCACCTCACTGTCCTGAGGGATCAGTGCAGCGAGCACGCGCCCGACACGGAGTGCCTCTTCGCACAGAGCGGGGCGCATCCAGTCATCACCAGCGCTGGCCGAATAGCCCTCGTTGAAGATGAGGTAGATCACCTCGAGCACCGCGGCCAAGCGGGAGCCGAGCTCGGTGCCGCGCGGCACCTCAAAGGGCACGCGGGCATTGGACAGACTGCGCTTGGCGCGGACGATGCGCTGCGCAATCGTAGGCTCCGGCACCAGAAAGGCACGGGCGATCTCAGCAGTGGTAAGCCCCGCCAGCAGCTTGAGTGTCAAGGCGACTTGCGCCTCTTTCGTAAGCACGGGGTGGCAGGCGGCGAAAATCAGGCGCAACAGGTCGTCGCCGATGTCGCGCGCATCATCGATCGCGTCGCTGAAGTCGGGCACGACGTGGTCGCCTCGGGCGTCGGCATCCGCGCCCAACTCCTCTTGCTTGCGCAGGTGCAGGGCTTCCTGCCGCAGCCGATCGAGCGCCCGATTCTTGGCGGCGGCCATCAGCCAGGCTGCCGGATTGTCGGGGATTCCAGCATCTGGCCAATTTTCCAGTGCCGATACCAGCGCATCTTGCGCAATCTCCTCTGCCGCCGCGACATCGCGCACCATGCGCGCGACGCTGGCAATGATCTTGGCCGACTCCATCCGCCAGACGGCATCGATAGAGCGGTGGAGGGCATTGGTCATGCCGTCACGTGGGCGCAAGCCTCGGTCACCGGGGCTCCTTCGGGGCGGCGATTTCTTCACGCAGGCGCTCTTCCTGGGCGCGCAGTTCGGGCGTGAAGGCCTCGCCAAAGTCGTCGGCCTCGAAGACGGGACGAATCTCGATTTCGGATTCGCTCGGCATTGGATTAGGGCAGCGTTTGACCCATTCGATGGCTTCCTCCATCGAGCGAACTTGCCATAGCCAAAACCCGGCCACCAGTTCCTTGGTTTCGGTAAAAGGACCGTCAACCACGGTTCGCGAAGTGCCGGAGAAACGTACACGCGCCCCGTTCGATGAAGGCTTCAACCCCTCGCCAGCCAGCATGACACCGGCCTTGACCAATTCTTCGTTGAAACGGCCCATATCGGCCATAAGTTGTGCATCGGGCATGACCCCGGCTTCGGATTCCTGGGTCGCTTTGACCATGACCATTACGCGCATGATTGAATCTCCTGAGAAAGGGTGGTTGCGTCTTGGGAAGCCGCGCTCAAGAAGCGTTTTCGCGCGGCCTCATATCAGTACGACGAACGGCGCGGCATGAAATCGACAAGCTCACATTATTTTTCAGATAAATACCAAGTTATCCCAATTCGCTGGAGAACAGACGCACTTCAGGTGTAGCAGGGGCCGGTCTCCCGCACTTCGACGCTGGCCCACTCTGCGGCTGGGCAGCGTTCTGCCCAGGCAAGTGCTTCCTGGCGTGTCGTGCAACTGAGCAGAAAGAAACCGCCGACCATTTCTTTGGCTTCGGCGAACGGGCCATCCAATACCTGCGTGGCGCCCGCCCCCGCGGACTTGTGTAGCCGGACGGACGGAGTCGCCAGCGAACTGGTGGCAAGCAGTGCACCTTCAGCTTGTACTTCTTCGGTGAAGGCGAGCATACGTTGATAGACCGCTCGACCGTCTTCCTGCCCACGCACCTCGCGTTGGCCGACAGGTTCGACAATAAGAAGCATGTATGGCATGGGACCTCTGGGGGCATGTGCGCGGCAGCACGTATGAACAGCACACCGGCAGCTCGAGAGCATCGAGCTGAAGCGTTGCGTCTCTGCCGCGCCTCGGGTAAGGACGAGAATGGATACGCTAATCCGGCACTAGCGCATGTTAAGCCAAAATTTTACTTTAACCTTTCTTCCCGATAGTTCATTAGTTTCCAACTCCAAGATAAACCAGCCGCCCGGTCTGCACATCCACGATCCTTCGACCTTCCACCGTATCCGGGTTACGGCCGTACAGGTGCAGTTGTAGCGTCGGCTCGCCTGCAGTGGTGTGGATGCTGTGAAACAGGCCTTGCTCCAGTACCAGCGGCTGTCCTTTCTTCACCGCCACTTCGCTCTGCAGGGCAAGCGTGGCTTGGTCCGCGTTTGATCCGTCGTCCGTGCGCTGATAGATGCGGTTTCGCTCCTGTCCGGCAATTGCGACGATGACGGCCCAGGTTCCGTGATCGTGCACGACGCTGTCCACCCCTGCGCGTATGGCCTGCAGCCAGAGCGTCAGTCCCGTCCTGACGTCGCAATGCAGTTCGTACGAGCACAGCACTTCATCCGTTCCCGCCGGAAGGGGAAAGTGCTCGAACGACAGATCGGCGCGATGCCGCGAGACGAAGCGTTCCAGCAGGTCGGCGGCTTGCGCCAGTGCCGTGCCATCGGGGCCGTCAGGCTGCGCTACAAGCTGCATGATCTGGTGCAGCGTGTGGTCCAGGTTGGTCTGGATGGTGTTGCTGTTCATCCGCATCTCCAAGAGAAACGGGGAGCTGTCGAGCTCCCCGTCAGTACCGTTGTCAGGCCGGTGTCCCGGTCACGCAAAGCGCCTTATAGCGTTTGCAGTTGAACGCTGGGGTAACCCATGAGCTTCAGGACGGCGTAGTTCACGGCTGCCTCACCGGCATCGTCGGATATCGGCACCAGTTTGGCAAAGCGTGGCACACCCGCCTTTTGCAGAAGGCTCCAGATCTCGTGGGCGGCCTTGGGCTTGCCATTGGCGTCGACCAGCGTGTGGTACGGCACGTGTACGACCTTGCCATCGAGCGTCTTGGCCGGCAGCTTGTTACCCGACGCGATGTATACGCGGGGGAAGTCGGCAGCCGCAGGCGCCTTGGGATTGAGTAGCACATTGTCGCGCGGCTCGGCCTTGTAGTCGACCGCAGGGATGACTAGGTCGTGGCGCACCTTCTTTTGCCCGACAACGGTCGGCTCTTCCTTGAGCTGGAAGCCCTGGTGGGCCCAGGTGGTCAGATCGTCGGCAAGAATCGAGACCTTGCGCTGACCCAGGGCTTCGAGGGCGACGAAAGCCAGGGCGGCGTCCTTGTCCAGGCCCTTGTCGGACACGATGACGGCTTCATGGGCCGGGTTCACGCCGGCGGGACCGAGCAGGGCAGCCAGCGCTTTGGGCTTGCCCAGGTTGGCGCGAAAGGTTTCAACGGGGATGTTCAGGGCAAACGGAATGTGGCCTTCCTTGTACTCGTCCGGCTTGCGCACGTCGACGATGCTGACGTGGATGCTGCCCAGGGTGCGGGTACGTTGGCCACCCCACCATTGCAGCCATTGGCTGTCACGCAGCATGTAGGGAGCGTCGTACGTCCAGAACGGCAGTTCGCGATCGTCGCGCAGCCAGCCCAGCTGGGATTCCGGGAAGTGCTTGACGTTGTCATAGCCGGCCAGGAACTTGATGGCGAAGAAGGGGACGCTGCCGGCGATGCCGCCACCGCAGTGAGTGTAGATGTTCTGATCGTTCTTGATACCCAGCAGGGTCAGGAGCTTGCGCAGCTCTTCGGGGGACTTGAAGGTCTTGTCCTCGTTGTAAAAGCTGTTGTAGGGCAGCATCTTCGCGTGCGGGATATGGCCGCGGCGGTCGTAGTTCAGCGCCTCGCCAAAGTGCCAGTCGGCGCCCAGGCCTTCCACCAGCGCATTGCGCTTAGGGTCGCCCGAAGCCGTCACGACCTCCGACACGTTTGCCTTGAACTCGCTCCTGACTTCAGTCACCTTGAAGGTTCCCTTCTTTTCAGGGGGCGGCACTTCGGTTGTGACGTCCAGGCCGAGCTCTTTCCACTTAGCCAGGCCGCCGTCCAGGACGAAGAGCTTGTCGGTGCGGAAGCCGTGGTAGAAGAAGGAGTAGAACAGGCGCGTGGCGAACATGCTGGCGCCCTGGTCGTAGATCACCACCGTGCGATCCGGGCTGGCGCCCCATTTCTGGAACAGGGCCTGCATCTGCTCGGGTGGCAGTTCCTGGAAGGGGACTTCGGCGTTGGTGTCGGTGAAATAATCCACACCGCCGCCATAGGAGAGGCTCACGCCCAGCGAGGAGTTCTCCTCCGGCGAGAAGGAGACGCTTTGTGCGCCGGGCACGTGCCCTTCCTGATACAGCCTGGTGGGCTGCGCATCCAGCAGCAGGATATCGGGATTGCCCAGGTTGTCTTTCAGCCATTGGGCGCTTACCAGGTTTCCGCTCTGAGCCGCGGCGCCCCCGGACACCAGCGATAGCGTCGCCGCTGCAGCGAGAGCGAGCCCCCAGGTTTTGATTCTTTTCAGCATGCCTTTTCCAGTTCTTTCCTGATCGTGATGTTGTTCGTAAATGGATGGACAATGGGCGCGTTCAGCAGCCGAACTTCTGCTGTTGGGAAACCTCCCGAACAACCACTTCACTGTTGAGCTCAACCTTGGACGCCTTGGACTTGGACAGCGAGATCAGGATCTTCGAGCCATCCACCGATACCACCTTGGTCTGCCAGCCCAGCGCCTGCACCGTCGCGCCCTTGGCCGCCCAGCCCGGCACTTGGCCATTGGCTTCCAGGGCAATCTGGCCGCCGTCCACGGCAACCACCCTGGCATTGATCGACTCGGCTGCGAATGCAGTGCTGCATGACCAGGCCAGTGCGGATACCACGGTGATTTTCTTGACGAGATGAGTCATGACTTCTTCCTTGAAAAATGACGATGCCTGTACTGCAATGCAGGCTGCAGGCACCGTGTACTGAAAATCCGGTGAGGACTGCTCAGCAGTCGCGACAGGCGGTCAGTCGCTCGACGCTCAGGCCGAAAGTCGGCCGCATCCGCACGCCAATGGCGCTGCCTGCGAACGCCGCGGGAAGCCACAGCCAGGCGTGCAGGCTGCCTGACAGCATGCCGCTGAAATACGCCCCGATATTGCAGCCAAAGGCCAGTCGTGCGCCGTAGCCCATCATGAGGCCTCCGGCCACTGCAGCCACCAAAGAGCGTAGCGGTATGCGCCATACCGGTGAAAACTTGCCCGCCAGCGATGCCGCGGCCAGCGCGCCGAGCACGATGCCCAGGTTCATCACCGAGGTGACGTCCTCGGTGAGGGGGGCCTCGAGACTGTCGAGACGAGCGCTCCAGTAACCCCATGTCTCTACGTCCACACCGATGGCAGCCAGGCCCTTGGCGCCCCAGAGCGCCAGCGCCGAGGTGATTCCCCACGGCTTTCCGGAAAGCCACAGGGTCACGAAGTTCAGGATCACGAGCGCGACGCCGCCCCACATGAGCGGCCATGGGCCGCGCATGAAGGAAGCAGGCCGGTCCAGGCGCGATGCGAAGGACACGACGCGACCGTGCCTGCGCCGCTCGAGCTGCGTCGCCCCGTAGGCCACGAGTCCAAACACAGCCAGGTGGGCAAGCAGCGTCGGCCACAGGCCCCACTCATCCAGCAGCAGCACCGGAGCCACGCTAGGCAGGGACATCCACCAATCGAAGTGAACCGTGGCGGCAACCGAACCAAGGATGAAAAACAGTAGCGTCACCAGCATGCGCGTGCTGCCGCCGCCTGCCGTGTAGAGCGTGCCCGAGGCGCAGCCACCGCCCAACTGCATGCCGGTTCCAAACAGGAATGCCCCGAAAACCAGCGGGACGCCGAGAGGGGCCGACAGCCCGCGCACGGGGTTGCCTGCCAGCATCCCGTTGTCCAGAACGGGGAAGAACAACAGCACGCCGAGCGACAGCATCATCATCTGGGCGCGGATGCCGGCGGCTTGGCGATCGGCGGTAAACACCCGCCAGGCATAGGTGAAGCCGAACGAGGATTGATAAAGCGACACGCCGAGCAGGGCGCCCACGCTCCAAAGCAGGGCTTGTTCAAGGCTGACGGTGTTGAACAGGTGTACTGCGCCTATAGCCCAAAGCGACAGGGCGGCGCCAAGCGGCATCCAGCGAATTGGAATGCTGGGGCTGGGAAGTGGGGATACGGAAATAGGCGTGGCTGACATGACAAACTGCGACTTCAACGTAACGCTTGCCGGGCACGCCTGGATGGCTACCGTAAAGCATATGGAACAAGGGCCTAGGGCGAGATATTCTGGTCGCCAGGCATTGCAATGACGCCAAGGGCCATTTGGTCGTGGCGTCAGAGATTTGCACAGGATATATTGCTTGGAAGAAAAACAAAAAGGTTTAATAGTTCCTTATATATTCCTTTTTGATATAAGGGAGGGGCGCTTGCAACCGGTCAAAGTCGTGCAACAAGTTGCGGCACCCATCGCTATGAGCTGGCCCCAGCAGCCGAAGAAGCCGTTCGTTGCTTGGATAACCTCCACATCAATGTCCCCACACTCACATATCACGCCCAGTCAAGCCTTCAGGCGCTAGCGGAACTCGGGCGCTTCTGCGAAGTGTGGCAATTGCTTCCAGCGCACCGACGTTTCGCTACTGGTCTTGACCTTTGGTCGCCTAGAGGACGTGGTGCCGGTTCAACTGAGTCTGTTCTTTGAACCGGTCTCCCAGGCCGGGTATGTGCAGGAGGCCACGTGGCCAATTGACAGTCCCGCTGTCTCAGATCGTTCCTAGCCGCTACGCCGGGGCCAACGATGCTGGCGCGTGACTAGCTAACTACGTGAAGGGTACTAAAGACTGAAACCACTCGAACTGTGCCACTCTCGCGGAGTGTATGCGCATAATTTTACATAATACAAATTATGCGAAGTTAAACAACAAGAAGCCGTGATAACTTCACGGCTTCTTTTCGCTATAAAAAAGGATAAAAAATGCGCTACCCGAATCTCCGCTACGCAGCCGTGCCGCAACCAATCAGCGATTGTCATCCACCCACCGCTGATAGGCCTGCGAAATTGCTTCATCACGGCTAATGCCCGGAAAGCGCTTCATTTCGAGCGAGATCAGCCGTTCGACAGCAGCCCGGTCATGCAGCGTCACGATAAACCAGGTCATGCCGTTTGATTCACTGGGGCAAATGAACGAAACGGATTTGAGAGCCTTGCATCTGTACTTGAAAGGCCTATGAGCCTGAAGGCCCCCTGGGACATCATACGCATTCCCCCAGGAGGCACCGCCAGCGTCCGGGCCAAGCCCGCTCCGCGGCGGACCTTGTATGACCGGCGCCGCGACCTACCTTTCGATACAGTTGGCGAGAATTTCGCCCGCTGCTCTCACGCGATGGCACTGCTCGGGAAAAGCAGGGATTTGATCACCACCGGCACCACGCCCGGCGGATCGATGATCTCGCCGACATCCACGAAGTCGAGCTCGCGCAGCTTGATGCCGTCTACCGAGACAATTTTCGCGCCAAGCAGGAGTTCTTCACGCAGTATCCGTCCCAGCGATGCACCAACGTCGCCATCGATCATCAGGAACAGCGGCTCCGCCCTGTTTCCGGTCGGGGCGGCGAACTGCATGATGGCTTTTGCCATCGTGAGCAATCGCGCATGTTCCGGCTCGCCATCCCAGGTAAACGCAAGCGCCAATCGTGCCTGCGGCTCTACGTTCAGCAGGTCCGCGTTTCGTGCCCAGGTAGTGACGATTTCGTCGACATCCAGCGGACCTGTCAGCTCAAGCCCGAGTTGGACAACGGGGACATTGTGCGCTGGCAGAGCGTCGCTGTCGGGCATGTAGATGGTCTTCCCGCTCACCTGAACCGTAAATTGCGATGCACCGATGACGGTGGCACGAATCCGCTCTGCCGGCTCGATGACGGGAATGGAAACATGGGCCTTGAACTGCTTGACGATCGCCTGCGCCAACAGCTGTGCGATATCGCCGTGATCGGCGGTTTCGTGGCCGAAGATGTACTCGGACACCCCTCCCGAAAAGGTCACGAAGCTGGGAGCTCTCGTTCTCAGCAGCGGCTCGGTCAGCTGCAGGGCCAGTCCCAGTTCGTCGAGCGGCTCTCCCAAGATCTGCTGACGCACAATCGTCGCCAGCAGTTCGGCAACTTCTCTGCGCGCCGACTCCGATGCAAAGCTGCTCGGCGTCGCTTCGATTCCGAGATGCTTGGCCGCCAGCTGCGCGCTCTCGTCGATGCGGGTCCATGCGCCCGTCCCGTCTTGCGCGATGAGTCTGCCGCCGACCGCAAAGGCGGCCACGCTGATGACCTCGCCGCGATCGATCAGGGCAAGTTTGGTCGTGCCACCACCGACGTCCACGTGAATGACGCAGGCATCCCTGCGCCTGGACAGCGCGGTCGCACCCGAACCATGCGCAGCCAAAATGCATTCGAGCTTGTGGCCGGCGGTAGCGCAAACGAACTTGCCGGACTCCCGCGCGAAGATTTCGTCGATCGCGCGCGCGTTCTTCCGCTTGATCGCCTCCCCTGTCAGGATTACGGCGCCGCTATCGATGTCCTGGCGTTTCAGGCCAGCGTCATGGTAGGCGTGCTGAATGAAGTGCTCCAGCTTGTGCGCATCGATCGTGCCGTCCGGCAGGAATGGCGTCAGCATGATCGGTGAGCGCCATAGCACCTCGCGCGCTACCACTACGAACCGACTCGACAGGTCCTCCGCCAAACGCCGCAACACCACGCGCGCGAACAGCAGATGCGAGGTGGAGCTTCCGATATCGATGCCAACGGTTCGCAGGTCTACCGTTTCCTGCTCCCAGATGAGCTGGGCGATCGCGGACTGTTCGTTGTCCAGCATCTGCTCATGTTCGTGGTCCAGTTCGAGATCATGCGGCACGCTACTGCTCCCCCTAAAATAAGAAATCCGCTGCGCAGCGGCAGCGGATCGATCCCCAATTATGACATTGCGTGTTAGACGGCAGGCCCGATCGAGCGCGGCATGCGAATGACACCCGTCAAGGCTTCCTGGGGCAGTTCCAGAATCGCGGCTTCATCGAAAATTTCTCCCATCTCCGATGGCACGCCAGTCTGTTTCAGCGCATCCAGCCACTTGCGGTGGATGCGCGGATCCTGATCCTCGTACTCGAGCTGGCGGCCGCCTTGGGAAAGCGAGATCGCCCCGGCACCTTCCGAACTTTTACGCCGCAGCGAGATGAACGGATAACGCCGGCTTCCCAGGCTGCACGCGAGATAGCGCGCCGGCTGCGGGCCGGTATTGAAGTGCTGGTGGAACATCCAGAACGGCGGCGTGTACATGAAGCCATGCTCCCAGGGAAACTCCCTGAACTCCGAGTCGCCGTCGTACCACAGGAGCGAGTAACCGGTGCCGTCCACCGCGTGCACGTGCGTGCCGGCGGCATGGCGGTGCGCCTTCTTGTAGCGCCCTTTCGGGATCTGCGACACGTGCGAGTGCATGGTGCCGTCGGCCAGGATGAAGCTGATGTTCTTCGAGCCCTTGCCGCGCTCCTCGAAGTCGTAGAGCTTGAAGCTCGACAGGTCGGGCACGAAGTTGGTTTCCCACAGGTTGCGCTTGATGTCCTTGGCCACCCACATGCTGCGGTCACCCTCGCCTTCGAAGTGCTTGCCCTGGCCCGTGCGCGCAGGGAACGAGCAGGGGTTGTCGAACACGAAGTCGAGGTCGTGGTACAGGTTGATCGTGATCGGGGCGTCGTTGGTGCAGGAAATGCGCACCGATTGGGAGCCGGAGGTGTTGAAGATCTGGTACTGGCAGTTCAACGGGATGGCGAACAAGGCCTTCGGTCCCCATTCGAACACCCGCGTCTCGCCGTTGGGCAGCCACACCTTGGTCGAGCCGTGGCCGGCCAGAACGTAGCAGAAGACTTCATAGAGATGCTTGACCGGGCGCGTCTTGCGCCCCGCTTCAACCTCCAGCACGTAGTTGGCCATGAAGTCGCCTGCGCCGTGCGTATGTGCGAAGCAGCCGCGCGCGTCGTAGCGATCCCAGGGGCCGGTCTCGAGTTTCAGCAGGTTATGGCCGAAGTCGAGGTGGATGGGAATGCCTTCGGCCTCGGCCCAGTCGCGGTAGGGGTCGATCAGGACGCTTGCCTCCTTGACAGAGTCATCCCCACTTGCCGGCGCACTCCCCTCGGTGTTGTTCGTCATCCTCGTGTTTCCTCTTAAAATAAATTTTTTGTTATTGGCCAGATGAGGCAGGGCGGCCCGGAATTCGGCCGCCCCCTTCTCCGCCAGAAAGCCTACGATTGTCGCATGCCCCTACCCCTGCCTCAGACCGAAGTCTGCGCCACGCCTTCCTTGGCGATCAGCGCCTCCTTGGCGGCGTCATTGAACGCGGCGTCCGGCGGCAACACCAGCGACGCCGAGCGCACGCGCTGGTGCACCGTGTCGCGGCCGGGCGGCAACTCGCCCTTTTGCAGCGCCAGCACCGCCTTGCGCAAGCGGTGGCGCGCCATGATGATGCCGTTGTCGGTCGACACCAGGTTTTCCTTGGCGCGGTCGACGATCGGCCCCATGCTTTCTTGCAGCGAGGCATCCTGGATGCCGATGCCTTCGATGCCGCTGTAGGTCAAGCCAGCCTTTTGCGCGGCGCGGTCCATCAAGTAGTCGTTGGTCTTGTTTTGCAGCGGGATGTAGGTGCCCGGGATCGTCTTGACGTGGATGCCGTGGCCATCGACCATCGCCTGCCGCTCGGTCTCGGTCAGGGCGCGCGTCGGATGGTAGTCGTAGCTCCAGGCCCAGCAATTCTCGTCGTCGATCGGGATCCAGAAGTGGCCGTGGATCGGATGGTCGCCGCGCGGCGGGATCACGGTGAAGCACGGCATCACGTACTGCGTGACGCGCCAGTAATAGTTGCCGTTCTCGGCGTTGCGGCGGGCGCCGATCAACAAGCCGCCGTCGGATTCGACCACTTCGAACTTGACTTGGAAATCTTGCAAGTTGTATTGGTTGCCCTTGGCGCCCTTGAACAGCGGGTCGCGGTTGAGCGCGCCGCTATGCAAGAACGACACGTGGCTCGAATCGATGCCGCCTTCCATCGCCTGCAGCCAGTTGCATTCCTGGAAACGCTTGGACATATAGCTGTGCTGGGCCGGCACCGTCGCGAATTCGTACTCGGGCAGCGGCGGCTGCCGCTCGGGCGGCCCCATGTAGGTCCACAAGACGCCGCCGCGCTCGACCAGCGGGTAGGCCTTGAGCTGGATCTTGTCGCAATAGCCGCTCTCGACCGGCTCCGACGGCACGTCGACGCACTGGCCGGTGACGTCGTATTTCCAGCCGTGGTACGGGCAGCGCAAGCCGCCTTCTTCGTTGCGGCCGAACCACAGCGAGACGCCGCGGTGGGCGCAGAATTCATCCATCAAGCCGAGCCGGCCGTCGCTGTCGCGGAACGCGATCAGGCGCTCCGACAGCAGTTGCACGCGCACCGGCGGGCAATCGGGTGCCGGCAATTCTTCAGCCAGCAGCGCCGGAATCCAGTAACTGCGGAACAGGTCGCCCATCGGGGTGCCCGGGCCGGTTTGAGTCAATAATTCATTCACTTCGCGCTTCGTCATGTCGCCTCCATACAGTCGTCGTTAGTTAATAAATGGGATATCGAGCATCCAACCGAAAAGCCGCGTCACGCGGACGCCAGCTTCGGGCAGACGCCGTCGGCCACGGCAAATGCCGGCTGGGTCGGGTCGATGTAGACCTTGCCGTCGATCACCTGTGTGGCGTAGGTGCGCAGCGGTACCATGCAGGGCGGCGCCGTTACTTCGCCGGTACGGATATTGAATGCGCCATTGTGAAAATCGCACTCGACCTCGTCGCCGTCGATGTAACCCTCCGACAGTGATCCCGGCCCGTGGGTGCACAGGTCGTCGGTCACGTAAAAGCCGCTGTCGAGATGAAATACCGCCAGAGACAACCCGTCTCTGTCCACTTTTTTGGCACAGCCGGACGCCACTTCCGCTTCCGCGCACAGCTCCAGCAATTGCCCCGCTGAGATATTCTTTGTCTCGCTCATGTTGTCTGCCCTATCTCGGTTTCGCCCATGCCCCGCGTCGCGGCGGAACCCATAATCCAAGCCAGATCGATAACCGGATCACTTTCGCAGCAGGCGATCATTGGTTTTCTCCCTAGACTCTCGGCAGTGAAAGATAGAGCTTGCGTCACGCCAAGTACACTGATATTTTTGGCGACATTCGATAACTAACGGTTATTAAACTTCCATGATCGACGGCCGTATCAAATTCCGACACCTGCAATGCTTTCTCGCGGTGTCCCAGCATCGCAACCTGCACCGGGCGGCTGACGCCTTATCGATTACGCAGCCAGCGGTTTCAAAGACCTTGAAAGACCTTGAAGACATTCTTGGAGTACGCCTGTTCGAGCGCGGCCGGGCCGGCGCGGTCCTGACGCGGGAAGCGGAGATTTTTTTCAAGCATGCGCAGGCCAGCGTCAGCGCCTTGGAGCAGGCGCAGCAGGTGATGGCCCAGGTGCGCGGAATGGCCAGCCCCATATTACGCATTGGCGCATCCCCCACTCTGACCGCATCCTTCCTACCCAGCGTCCTGCTGGCCCTGGGCGAGCGGCTGCCCCGCCTGCAAGTCAGCCTGCTGACGGGCACGACGGCCCAGCTGATGACGCAATTGCGAGAGGGTGAATTCGATCTGGTGTTATGCCGCCACTTCGAGCCGGAGCAGATGGTCGGCTTATCGTTCGAATACCTGTTCGTCGACACGCTCGTCGCCGTTGTCCGCCCCGACCATCCGCTGCTGAAAGCGGCGTCGATCCAGCCCGCGGACCTGGATGCTTATACCGCCGTGCTCCCGATCAAGGGCTCCGTGAACCGTCAGGTGGTTGACAAGCTGGCACATGACTTCGGACTTGGCACCCCGACCAATTTCATCGAAAACCTGTCGATCACCTTTGGACGGATCTACACGGCCAGCAGCGACGCTGTCTGGTTCGTACCGTGGAGCGCGGTTGCCTATGATGTCGCGGCGGGAGCCTTGACGTCGCTGCCGCTACCCGTTACGCAGGGCGAAGGGCCCGCGGGCGTATCGGCGCGCACCATAGGCTTGATGACGCGCACCAACACCCCACCCTCGGCCGAGGTCCAGACGCTGGTGACGCTGCTCCGGGAGGTGGCTAGAGCCCATTCGCCCTGACCGGCCCATAGCCGGAATACCAAATGCAACGCCGGCATTTATCGGCAGCATGGATTGCGTCAAAACGGACAAACAAACGCCCCCCTTCAGGCATCGCTCATGCCACCTGCCCACCATTCACCGCTGTCGAGCCTTTCCCTGTCTTTTTCAATGCCAGCCGTGCCATGATCTGCGAGACATGCGACAGGCCTTGGGGGAAATTGCCGAGCATCTGGCCGCTTGCGGTGTCGAATTCCTCGGAAAACAGATCGATATCGTTGGCGCACTCGAGCGCGCGACGGTAATAGTGCCACGCCTGATCGTGAGAGCCTTGATAAGCGAGACAGCTGACCAGCCAGAACGTGCAAGGCAGGAAAACGCCCTCACGGCCCGGCAAGCCATCCGGGGAGTCGTAGCGGGCCAGCAATCCGCCGCGATCCAGGGTGCGGCAGATCGCCTGCGTCGTACGGATCATGCGCGGGTCGTCGTAGGCGACGAAGCCGATTCGCGGCAGCAGCAGCAAGGCGGCGTCAAGATTACGATTTTCAAATGCCTGCACGAAGACGCCGCGCTTCTCATCGTAGCCGTCGCGTTCGATGACGGCGCGGATCTGGTCGCGCGTGTCCTGCCAATGCGCGAGCGGCGCCGGAAAATGGTGCTTGGTGGCGAGTGCGATCCCGTGTGCCAGCGCGCCCCAGCACAGCGCCTTGGAATGCACGTAATGGTGCGGGCCGCCGCGGAATTCCCAGATGCCATAATCTTCATCCTGCCATCGCTGGCAGGCAATATCGACCACGTCCGCCAGGAAATCCCAGTAATGGGCATCGATCGCATGGCCGCTGGCGTCCCATACCGCCGCCATCTCCAGTATTTCGCCGTAGATGTCGAGCTGGTTCTGCTTGGCGGCGAAATTACCGATGCAGACCGGCTTCGACTGCCGATAGCCCTCCAGCCACGGCAATTCCACCTCAGTCAGGCGTCGCTTGCCATCGACGCCGTACATGATCTGCAACTGGCTGGCGCTGCCGGCGGAAGAGCGCTGGATGAATTGCAGGAAGCGCTCGGCTTCGTCTTCATATCCGAGCTCGTACAAGGCGCGCACCGCGAATACCGAGTCCCTGACCCAGCTGAACCGATAGTCCCAGTTGCGTTCCTCGCCTATCCATTCCGGCAGCGACGTCGTCGGCGCGGCCACGATGGCGCCGGTGCCCTCGTAGGTCAGGGCCTTGAGCAGAATGGCGGAGCGCCGCGTCTGCGCGTCAAATTCCTGAGGCGCGCGCATGCGCTGCGACCATTGGCGCCACCAATCCTGGGTACGCCTGAAGCTGTCCTCGGTAGCGCCGGCCAGATCGCTCAAAAACGGCAGTCGTTCGATGCGTTCCGGCGCTTCGAAATGGCTCAACAGCCGCAAGCGCTGTCCTGGCCGAATTGAAAACGATGCCCGCAGATCGCGGTGCTCCACCACCTCCAGATCCATATCGGAACACAGCACCAAGCCGACATTGCTGCCGATCGCGGAATAGGTCTGCGGCGCCAGCTGGCGCATCTTGGGAATGATTTCCCCGTAATCGAAGCGCGGACAGATATCGACTTGCATTGTCACTACGCCAACGAGGCCCTCGATGATGCGCACATGATCGTAACGCGCTTGTTCACTGGCTTGCCGGTCCATCGCGAAAAAATCGGTCAGCCGGCATTCTCCCTTTTCGGTGCGGAAATGTGTTTCCAGGATCATGGTTCCCGGCAGATAGCGGCGTGTCGCCGTAAAACCGGCATCGGCGGGCGCAATGGCGCTGTAGCCGCCGCGTTCCCAGTCCAGCAGGCGTCCATAACAGCTATCGGAATCGACGCGCGGCATGCAGCACCAGTCAACCGAACCGGCACGCGAGATCAGCGCCGTGCAATGGCAATTGCTGATGAAAGCGTAATCGGCGATCGGGGGATAGGGAGCGTGCGGCGAATCCATGTCGTTTCGAGGTCAAAACCGCCATGCCGACGGCAATCGACAGGTCGCCGATGCCGGTCTTTTTATTTCTTCATCTCTGTTGTATGACCAGCAATGCATACGCAAGTTGCGCCAACCAAATGCACTCATGGTTGCCACCATTGTTTCTTCTGATGGAATTGGAATGGCAACCAGTAAAAATTACCATTTTCCCGGTAATTCTTACCCCTGTTCCATCTTTTCTTCTCTATTTGGCGGCCTCGTCATTGGCACGCCCCTTGCAAAAAATTTTTTCATTGAACTTGCCAAATGGGGGCAAACATGGCGGCAACCGTGGGCGATTTCCTGCTGGAACGCCTGAAATCCTGGGGCGTCGCTCGAATCTACGGTTATCCGGGTGACGGCATCAACGGCATCATCGGCGCCTTCGGCCGTACCAAAACCGGAATCCAGTTCGTGCAGGCGCGACATGAGGAGCTGGCGGCCTTCATGGCTTGCGCCCATGCAAAATTCACCGGAGAAGTCGGTGTCTGTCTGGCTACTTCCGGGCCGGGCGCGATCCATCTGTTGAACGGCCTGTACGACGCCAAGATGGATCATCAGCCGGTGGTGGCGCTCGTCGGCCAGCAAAACCGGATGGCGCTCGGCGGCGATTACCAGCAGGAAGTGGATCTGCTTTCCCTGTTCAAGGACGTCGCGCACGAGTACGTGCACATGGTGTCGACGCCGGAGCAGGTGCGTCACCTGATCGACCGCGCGATGCGCATCGCGCGCGACCAGCGCACCGTCACCTGCGTGATTTTTCCGAATGACGTGCAGGACATGCCGGCGGTCGAAACGCCGCCGCGCGAACACGGCACCGTGCATAGCGGGATTGGCTATACCACGCGCCACAGCGTGCCGGCGGAAAGCGACCTGCAGCGCGCGGCCGACATACTGAACGCCGGCAAGAAAGTGGCGATGCTGGTCGGCGCCGGTGCGCTGGCGGCGACCGACGAAGTGATCGAAACCGCCGAGCTGCTCGGTGCCGGCGTCGCCAAGGCACTGCTGGGCAAGGCAGCGGTGCCGGACGATCTGCCCTTCGTCACGGGCTCGATCGGCCTGCTCGGCACCAAACCGAGCTGGGACTTGATGAGCGACTGCGACACCCTGCTGATGGTCGGCTCGGCGTTTCCGTATTCGGAATTCCTGCCGAAGGAAGGCCAGGCGCGCGGCGTGCAGATCGACATCGACGGCCGCATGCTGAACCTGCGCTATCCGATGGAGATTGGCTTGGTCGGCGACGCCAAGACTACTCTGCGCGCGCTGATACCGTATCTGAAGCGCAAGGATGAGCGCGGCTGGCGCCAGCAAATTGAACAGAACGTCGACCGCTGGTGGCGCGTGCTGGAAGGTCGCGCCATGACCAGCGCCAATCCGATCAATCCGCAGCGCGTGTTCTGGGAGCTGTCGCCGCGCTTGCCGGACGGCTGCATCCTGACCTGCGATTCCGGCTCCTCCGCCGACTGGTATGCACGCGACCTCAAGCTTCGGCGCGGCATGCATGGCCTCGCTTTCGGGCGGACTGGCAACCATGGGCCCGGGTGTGCCGTATGCGATCGCCGCCAAATATGCGCATCCAGAACGCACCGTGATCGCGCTGGTCGGCGACGGCGCGATGCAGATGAACGGCATCAACGGCCTGATCACCATCTCGCGCGCCTGGCACGACTGGGGCAATGGCCGCCTGATCGTCATGGTGCTGAACAACAGCGACCTCAACCAGGTGACCTGGGAGCAGCGCGGGATGGAAGGCGACCCGAAATTCACGGCGTCGCAGAGCGCTGCCGGAATTTCCGTACGCGCAATATGCGTCGCTGCTTGGCTTGCACGGCATCCGCGTCGACCGCGGCGACGAAGTCGGCGCCGCCTGGGAACAGGCGCTGGCTTCCGACGTGCCGACCGTGCTGGAAGTCAAGACCGACCCCGATGTGCCGCCCTTGCCGCCGCATATTTCCGCCAAGGAGACCAAAGCCTACATGGCGGCTCTGCTGCATCGCGATCCCGATGCGCTGGGAGTCATCAAGGACTCCGCCAAGGCACTATGGGAAGGCTGGTTTCCACCTTCGGAAAATGAAAGCAAGGGGAAATAGCGATGGCCGCCCTGTCCTCCGCCCGCATCGATCGCGCCACGGTGGCGGCCTACATGGTACCGACCGAAGAGCCGGAGTCGGACGGCACCCTTACCTGGGACGCCACCACGCTGGTGCTGGTGCAAATCGAGTCGAACGGCAAGACCGGACTCGGCTACACGTATGCCGACGGCGCCACCGCGCGCCTGATCAACGACAAGCTGTTGCCCTTGCTGGTCACGCACGATGCGATGGCGATCAACGTGCGCTGGCACGACATGGTGGTGGCCATGCGCAATCTCGGGCGGCCCGGCATCGCCTCGATGGCGATCGCGGCGGTGGACACGGCGCTGTGGGACTTGAAGGCGAAACTGCTGGATTTGCCGCTGGCCGCGCTGCTCGGCCTGGCACGGCCGGCGGTCGAGGTCTACGGCAGCGGCGGCTTCACCAATTATTCTGAGGAGCAACTGAAACGCCAGCTGCACGACTGGGCACAGGCCGGCATGCGGCACGTCAAGATGAAGGTCGGGCGCGATCCCGCCGGCGACATCGAGCGCGTCTACGCCGCGCGCGACGCCATCGGCAACATGGCGGAACTGTTCGTCGATGCCAATGGCGCCTACACGCGCAAGCAGGCGCTGGAATTCGCCGCAACTTCGCCGACCGCGGCGTCACCTGGTTCGAGGAGCCGGTGTGGCGGACGACCTGGAAGGATTGCGCCTGCTGCGCGACCGCGCCCCGCCCGGCATGGCGATCGCGGCCGGCGAATACGGCTACGACCTGCCCTATTTCCGCCGCATGCTGGCGGCGCAGGCGGTCGATGTGCTGCAGGCCGACGCCACCCGCTGCGGCGGCATCACCGGTTTTCTCGGCGTCGCCGCGCTTGTGCGAAGCCTTCCATGTCCCGCTGTCGAGCGCATTGCGCGCCGACGCTGCACCTGCCGCTGTGCTGCGCCGCACGCCCGGTCGTGCACCTCGAATACTTCCATGACCATGCCCGCATCGAACACCTGCTGTTCGACGGCGCGCCGCTGCCGCAGAACGGCCGGCTGGCGCCCGACATGAGCCGCCCCGGCTTCGGCATCGAATTCAAGGAAGCCGACGCGCAATGCTACAAAATCTAGTGGACGGCCAGCGCCCCTCGCGCCCGTCGGCGGCAGGCGCCATCGACGTCGCGCAGCTGGAGCGGGAGCTGAAATCGGCCATCGCCGGCGAAGTGCGTTTCGATGCCGGCAGCCGCGCGCTGTACGCCACCGACGCCTCCAACTACCGCCAGGTCGCCGATCGGCGTCGTGATCCCGAAGAGCGTGGAAGACGTGCTGCAGACGGTGCGCCTGTGCCGGCGCTACGGCGCACCGGTCCTGTCGCGCGGCGGCGGCACCAGCCTGTGCGGCCAGTGCTGCAAC
The DNA here is from genome assembly GCA_963706525.1 of uncultured beta proteobacterium. Taxonomy (GTDB): domain Bacteria; phylum Pseudomonadota; class Gammaproteobacteria; order Burkholderiales; family Burkholderiaceae_D; genus DATJCV01. Next base: position 264,944 of record CAVPMM010000014.1, read on the forward strand.
GTCGCGGTGGTGATGGATTTTTCCAAGTACCTGAACAATGTGCTGGAGATCGACCGCCAGGCCAAGACCGCGCGGGTGCAGCCCGGCGTGGTGCTCGACGACCTGCGCCACGCGGCCGAACAGCAGGGACTGACCTTCGCGCCCGATCCGTCCACGCACAACCACAACACGCTCGGCGGCATGATCGGCAACAATTCCTGCGGCCCGCATTCGGTGATGGGCGGCGAGACGGTGCACAACATCATCGAGCTGGACGTGCTGACCTACGACGGCACCCGCATGACGGTCGGCGCCACCGACGAGCGCGCAGTTGGACCGCATCCTCGCCGGCAGGCGGCCGGCGCGCGCGAAATCTATCGCGAACTGCTGGCGCTGCGCGACCGCTACGCGGACCAGATCCGCGCGCGCTTTCCGCCGATCCCGCGCCGCGTCTCGGGTTACAACCTGCCGGCGCTGCTGCCGGAGAACGGCTTCAACCTGGCGCAGGCGCTGGTCGGCTCGGAAGGCACCTGCGTCGTGGTGCTGGAGGCGACGGTGCGCCTGCTCGACAACCCGCCGGCACGTTCGCTGCTGGTGCTCGGCTACCCGGATGTCTATCGCGGCCGGCGACCATGTGCCGGAAGTGATGCGATCCGGGCCGATCGCGCTGGAAGGCATGGACGACCGGCTGGTGGCCGACATGAAGGCGGTGCACCTGCATCCGCGGGATCTCCAACTGCTTCCGCCCGGCGCCGGCTGGCTGCTGGTGGAGTTCGGCGGCGCCGACAAGAACGAGTCCGACGCGAAGGCGCGGCGGCTGATGGATGCGCTCAAGCAGAAGGAGAACGCGCCGTCGATGAAGCTGTACGACGACCCGCCGGTGGAAAAGCAGATCTGGAAGGTGCGCGAGGCTGGGCTGGGCGCAACCGCGCACGTGCCGGACAAGCCGATCACTTGGGAAGGCTGGGAAGATTCGTCGGTGCCGCCAGAAAACCTGGGCCGCTATCTGCGCAAGCTGCGCAAGCTGTTCGACAAGTACGGCTATGCCTGCGACCTGTACGGCCATTTCGGCCAGGGCTGCGTGCACACGCGCATCGACTTCGATCTCGAAACCGCGCCACGGCATCGCGAAATTCCGCGAGTTCCTGCACGACGCCGCGCATCTGGTGGTCAGCCTCGGCGGCTCGATCTCGGGCGAGCATGGCGACGGCCAGTCGAAGGCGGAACTGTTGCCGATCATGTTCGGCGACGAGCTGATGCAGGCGTTCCGCGAGTTCAAGAGCATCTGGGACCCGGACTGGAAAATGAATCCCGGCAAGGTCATCGACGCCTACCGCGCGGACCAGAACCTGCGCATCGGCGCCGAATACAACCCGCCGGTGCTGCCGGTGCATTTCCATTATCCGGCCGACAACGGCAATTTTTCGCGCACGCTGCTGCGCTGCGTCGGCGTCGGCGAATGCCGCGAAGAAGGACGGCACGATGTGCCCGAGCTACATGGCCACGCGCGAGGAAATGCATTCGACGCGCGGCCGCGCGCACCTGCTGTTCGAAATGGTGCAAGGCGAAGTGATCACCGACGGCTGGAAAAGCGAGGCGGTGCACGAGGCGCTCGACCTGTGCCTGTCCTGCAAGGGTTGCAAGGGCGAGTGCCCGGTCAACGTCGACATGGCGACCTACAAGGCGGAATTCATGGCGCACTACTACGCCGGCCGCCTGCGCCCGCGCCAACGCCTATGCCTTCGGCCTGATCGACCGCTGGGCGCGGCTGGCGTCCTCCTTGCCCGGCGCCGCGAATTTCTTCACGCAAAGAGAACCGTTTGCGCGGCTGCTGAAAAGGCTCGGCCACATCGCGCCGCAGCGCCGCATCACGCCGTTCGCCGCACAGTCGTTCACCGCCTGGTTCGCGCGCCGCTCGTCGCCGCATACCGGCGACGAGCGCGTCATCCTGTGGCCCGATACCTTCAGCAATTATTTTCATCCGGAAGTGGCGCAAGGCGGCGCTGCGGGTGCTGGAACATGCCGGCTGCGAGGTGGCGCTGCCTGTGGGCCCCGTCTGCTGCGGCCGGCCGCTGTACGAATTCGGCATGCTGGAACGAGCGCGCGCTTATCTGAGGAAGGTGATGGATGCACTGGCCGACGACATCCACGCCGGCACGCCGATCATCGGCCTGGAACCGGCCTGCGTCTCGGTGTTCCGCGAGGAATTGCCGAACCTGTTTCCGTTCGACGAACAGGCCAAGCGGCTGTCGGCGCAAGTGCTGCTGCTGTCCGAATACCTGGACCGCAAGCCGGGCGCCCTGCCTTTCCCGGCCTTGGCACGGCACGCGGTCGTGCACGGCCATTGCCACCACAAGGCGGTGCTGAAGATGGATGCCGAACTGTCGCTGATGAAAAAACTCGGGCTGGACGTCGAACTGCTCGATTCCGGCTGCTGCGGCATGGCCGGCTCCTTCGGCTTCGAGCGCGACAAGTACGAGGTGTCGATGCGTTGCGCCGAGCGCGTGCTGCTGCCGGCGGTGCGCGGCGCAGCTGCCGATACGCTGCTCGTCGCCGACGGCTTCAGTTGCCGCGAACAAATCCAGCAAACCACCGGGCGCCAGGCCCTGCATCTGGCACAGGTGCTGCAGATGGCGCTGGATCAAGGCCGATGAATACGTCGTTTTCCTTCAAAACAACATACTCCCTGGAAACACATCTCAATTCGGTTTAAAAATGGCCATTTTTTTCATATACCCCATACATTATTGGATTCCGACATGTCCGTCGGCGAAAGCGGCAGGACTGCCATGCGCCCTATAGGCAAACTGCGCTGGGCGATTGCCGAGGGCTATATTCCGCCCGCCAGCACCGGCAGCGGACGCGCGCTGGAAAGTCATGAAGCCGCCTGCATCCTGAACGCGGGCGAGCACGACGCCCATATCGCCATTACGGTCTACTACGGCGATCGCGCTCCGGCCGGTCCCTTTCATATAACCGTCCCGGCCGAGCGTACGCTGCATCTGCGCTTCAACGATTTGCGTGATCCGGAATCCGTGCCGCCCGGCACCGACTACGCCAGCGTCTTCGAATCGGACGTGCCGGTGGTAGTCCAGCATACCCGGCTCGATTCGCGCCAGGCCGAGCTGGCGCTGCTTTCGACCGTGGCCTACGGCAGCGATTGAGGTAAGGCAACAGATCGCCGTTTCTAGGCAGCCGGGACGGTCGGCGGCCGTCTGCTGCCGCAAGGTACGCGTTTTGCTTTATCCAGTTACCCGAAAATCTGGATGAATCATGAAAATTGCCCAAGTTGCTCCCTTGTTTGAACGCGTGCCGCCGCGCGCCTATGGCGGCACCGAACGCGTCATTTCCTATCTGACCGAGGAACTGGTGCGCCAAGGCCACGAGGTCACGCTGTTTGCCAGCGGTGACGCCATCACCGAAGCACGGCTGGTGTCGGCCATCGAGCATAACCTGCGCCCCGATACCGGCCGTCCGGCATGGCTGGCCTATCACGCGATCCAGATGGATCAGGTGTCGGCGATGGCGTCCGAGTTCGACATCATCCATTTCCATACCGACTATCCGCATTTTCCGCTGGCCCGGCGTCTGCCCACCGCGCATGTGACGACCATGCACGGCCGGCTCGACCTGCCGGAACTGGTGCCGCTGTTCGAGCATTTCCATGACGTACCGCTGGTGTCGATTTCCAACAGTCAGCGCGCGCCGCTGCCGGCCGCCAACTGGCGGGCGACCGTGCATCACGGCCTGCCGCCGTCGCTGTATGCGTTCGAACCGGAACCTGGTGACTATTTCGCCTTCGTCGGCCGCGTCTCGCCGGAAAAGCGCATCGACCGCGCCATCGAGATCGCCCAGCGCTGCGGCACGCGACTGGTGATCGGCGCCAAGATCGACCAGGCCGACGAGCCCTATTTCAACCAGTGCATCAAGCCGCTGATGCAATCGCCGCTGATCGAGTACATCGGCGAGATCGACGAGCGCGAAAAGCGGCAGCTGCTGCAACACGCCGCCGCGCTGCTGTTCCCGATCGACTGGCCCGAACCATTCGGACTGGTCATGATCGAAGCTTTCTGCTGCGGCACGCCGGTCATCGCCTACCGCAACGGCTCGGTGCCGGAGATCATGGAAGACGGCATCACCGGCTTCACCGTCACCAGCCAGGACGAGGCGGTGCGCGCGGCGCAGCAGATCGGCGCAATCGACCGCCTGCGCTGCCGGCAAGCGTTCGAGCGGCGCTTCACCGTGCGCCACATGGCGCAGGCCTACCTGCGGGTCTATGAACAGACGATTGCCGCCCGGCGGCCGCGGACCATCGACCGCCATCCGGCCGGCATCGGCCGCCTGGCGGGCGCCTCCGGCAATTGACAGGAGCCCTAGGGATGGAAAGAATCCAACTTGGCGAGCACTGGTACATCCTCGCCACCACCTCTTCCACCGACGAACGCCGCCGCGTCCTCAAGCACAACGATACCTTCGCGGTGTTCGACCTGTTCGGCGACGCCCATTCGATCGGCCCGCGCGGCGCCGGTATCTATCGCGGCGACACCTGCTTCCTGTCGCGCCAGGAGCTGCTGATCGAAGGCATCCGGCCGCTGTTCCTGAATTCCACGGTGAAGGACGACAGCGGCCTGTTCATCATCGAACTGATGAACCCGGACCTCTATCCGCTGGACGCCGACCACATCGAAAAAGGCACATTGCACATCTTCCGCGCCAAGCTGCTGTGGAACGACGCCTGTTACGAGCATGTGCGCGTCGTCAATTACGGTCTGCAAGCGGTCGAGATCACGCTGTCGATGACTTTCGGCGCTGACTATGCGGACATTTTCGAGATACGCGGCTTTCATCGCAGCCGGCGCGGCGAAAAACTGGCGCCGGAAATCGGCGAACGCGAGCTCGTGCTCGGCTATCGCGGGCTGGATGACCGGATCTGCAAGACCCGCATCCGTTGCGAACCCGAGCCGACCACGCTGTCGGCCGACCAGGCCGACTTCCGCCTGGCGCTGCACCCCAAGGGCGAAGCGCACTTTTACGTCACCACGCAATGCGAACCGGACAGCAGCGAGCGCGTGCAGGCGGTCGATTATTCGGCCGCCTATGCCCGCATCGAGACCGAAGTGGCGCGCCGCAGCCACGGTGGCTGCAGCATCGTCACCTCGGACGCGATGTTCAACAGCTGGCTCGACCGCTCGATGGCCGACCTGGTGATGCTGACCACGGCATTGCCGCAAGGGCCGTATCCGTATGCCGGCCTGCCCTGGTACGCCACCACCTTCGGCCGCGACGGCATCCTGACCGCGCGCGAATTCCTGTGGGTCGATCCCGGGATGGCGCGCGGCGTGCTGGCCTTCCTGGCGGCGACCCAGGCCACCGAACACGATCCGGCGCGCGACGCCGAGCCCGGCAAGATCCTGCATGAAGCGCGCAGCGGCGAACTGGCGGCGCTGGACGAAATCCCGTTCCGCCGCTACTACGGCACGGTCGATGCGACGCCACTGTTCGTCGGCCTGGCCGGCGCCTATTACGAGCGCACCGGCGACCTGGCTTTCATCCGCGACATCTGGAGCAACATCAAGAATGCGCTATTGTGGATCGACCGCTACGGTGACCGCGACAGCGACGGCTTCGTCGAATACGCGCGCTATACCGACCAGGGGCTGGCGCAGCAGGGCTGGAAGGATTCGCACGACTCGGTGTTCCACAGCGACGGCCGCCTGGCGGCGGCGCCGATCGCGCTGTGCGAGGTGCAGGGCTACGTGTACGAAGCCAAGCTGCAGGCCTCACGCCTGGCGCGCCTGCTGGATGAGCCGGCGCTGGCAAAGGAACTGGAAAAATCCGCCCATCAACTGAAGAAGAAATTCAACCAGGCCTTCTGGTGCGAAGAAGTGGGCAGCTATGCGCTGGCGCTCGACGGCGAAAAGCGCCAGTGCGCGGTGGCCGCCTCGAACGCCGGCCACACGCTCTGGAGCGGCATCGCCGACGCCGAACACGCGGCGCGCGTGGCCGACCGCCTGCTGCGCGAGGATTCCTTCTGCGGCTGGGGCGTGCGCACCCTGGCCTCGCGCGAAGTGCGCTACAACCCGATGGCCTATCACAACGGTTCGGTCTGGCCGCACGACAATGCATTGATCGCCGACGGCCTGGCGCGCTACGGCTTTACCGGCAAGGCGATGGCGATCTTCGCCGGTCTGCGCGAAGCCAGCCTGTTCATGGACCAGCACCGCATGCCGGAACTGTTCTGCGGTTTCGAACAGCGTCCGGAGGAAGGCCCGACGCTGTACCCGGTCGCCTGCTCGCCGCAGGCCTGGTCGGCCGCCACCGTGTTCTACCTGCTGCAGGCCTGCCTCGGCCTTGCCTTCGATTCCGAAAAGCAGGAAATCCGTTTCAAGAATCCGCAGCTGCCGGAATTTCTCGACAGCGTCACCATCAACAACCTGTCGATCGGCGGTGGCAGCGTCGACTTGCGGCTGCAGCGCTATCCGCACAATGTCGGCATCAACCTGCTGCGCAAGGAAGGCAAGGCGGAGGTGGTGATCGTGGCGTGAGCCCGCGCTCAGCCGGGATTAGCCGGCGTCGCGACCGGCGGAATCGCCTCGATGTAGATGCGCTTGATCTTCGGGTAGCGGCTGCGGATGCTCTGTTCGAAACGCCTGACCGCCGCGGCGACGGCGACGCTCGACAGGTCGTGGCGGAATTCCACATCCAGGGTCAACAGGACATTATCCGGCCCGAAATACATGCTGAGCGGCGGCGTGGCGCGCACCACCTCGTCGTCGTCGCCGATCATCTGGCGGATCGCGGCGGCGGTCTTCGGGCTGATGCCTTCACCGATCAGCAGGCCGCGGCTCTCGTAGATCAGGGCGACCGCCACGCCCGCCAGCAAGATCCCGATCGCCACCGAAGCGACACCGTCGAGCACCGGCATCCGCAAGCGCTGGCTGCCATAGATGCCAAGCGCCGCCAGCGCCAGGCCGATCAGCGCGGCGCCGTCTTCGGCCAGTACGGTGAAGGTAGTCGGATCCTTGCTGTTGTGCAGCGAATTCCAGAATGGCCGCTCGCCCTTCTCCTTCAGCACCGCGCGCAGCGCCAGCGAAAAGCTGATGCCCTCGAACAGGGCCGAGCAGCCGAGCACGATGTAGCTCCAGCCGACATTCTCGATTGGCTGCGGCTTCAGGATATGGAGCACTCCTTCATAGGCGGAAACGCCGCCACCGAAGCCGAAGATCAGGATGGCGACGATCAGGCTGGAAAAATACAACTCCTTGCCGTAGCCGAATGGATGCTCTTCATCGGATTGGCGCCGGCTGCGCCGCATACCGATCAAAAGCAATACGTCATTGCCGGTGTCGACCGTCGAATGGATGCCTTCCGACAGCATGGCGGCACTGCCGGTGATGCCGGCGACCGCAAACTTGGCCGCCGCGATACCGACGTTGGCGGCGATGGCGGCATATACCACGATGCCCGATTCAGCCATGGGCGGCCGCCTTGCGTTTATGGGCCGCCCATATACTCCCACCAATAACCATCAATATCGCTCATAAAATGGGGTTTATTTCCATATACTCCAGAAATTCTTAGCAACCATCATCTGGCGGGAAGCGGCCAGCCCAGCCAGAGCAGCAGCGCGACGACGACGACGGCGATCGCCGCCAGCACCGGCCGGTGCGTGGCCAGCCACAGCTCGGCGCTGAAATCGAGCGCCTGATCGTCGAAGCGGCCGTGCGCGCCGTGGTCGCCCGGCAGCGGCTGGTACAGGTTGTCGCGCCGGCCGGGCGCCAGCGGCTTGGGCGATTCCTGGCCGGCATAGGCATCGACAGCCAGCTTGCGGTCGAGATAAGCGGCGAGAAAGCGCGTGCCGAGAATCGCTTCCACCGCCGGCCAGCCGACCCACAGCTCGCGCCGGCGGTGCGTGGCGGCCCAGAAGATGCCGCGCGCCGCCACTTCCGGCTGGAAGATCTTGCCCAGCGGCTTAGGCGCATCGGGCAGGCAGCAGCGGCCCCAGTCGAACTGCGGCGTATTGAAGGCCGACAGCTGCACCATCGTCAGATGCACGCGGCTCTTGTCGTGGATCAGTTCCGAGCGCAAGGCGTCGGTGAAGCCGCGGATCGCGCTCTTGGCGCCGCAATACGGCGACTGCAGCGGGATCGAGCGGTAGGCCAGCGCCGAGCCAACCTGGACGATGGCGCCGGCATCGCGCGGCTTCATCCGCTTCAGCGCCGCCATCGTGCCCCACACGGTGCCGAGATAGGTGGCCTCGGTGGCGCGCCGGAAATCGGCCGGCGCGATCGACAGCAGATCGCAAAAGATGGTCGCCATCGCATCGTTGACCCAGACGTCGATCGCGCCCCATGCACGCTCGACCTGGTCGGCGGCGGCCTCCACCTGGTTCTCGTCGGCGACGTCGGTGACCACGATCAGCGCCTCGCCGCCGGCCTGCTCGACATCGCGGCGCGCGCCCTCCAGGCCGTCGATGCCGCGCGCCAGCAAGGCCACGCGCCAGCCGTGGCGGCCGAATTCGACCGCGGTGGCGCGGCCAATGCCGGCCGAGGCGCCGGTGACGACGACGATGTTGCGCGGCATGCCTACCCTCCGACGGTAGTCGATTGCAGTTGCTGCGGCAGCTGCCACGGCGCGCGATGGATGACGCGCGTCGCATAGTCGCTGCCGCCGATGGCGAACAGCAGCACCAGCGTGAACAGCGCGATGGCTGCGCATAAGCGGATCACCGCCCGCTCCTGGACCAGGTGCATGAAGAACAGCGCCACCAGCGCCGCCTTGGCGACGGCGATCACCAGGTTGACGACGCCATTCCACACGCCCCAATGCAGGTAGGCGCTGGAGAGCGTCAGCCCCAGCAGTACCATCAGCGCCAGCCATACCCGCATGAAGCGCCTGATCTCGTTGTGCATGCTCATCCCCCGCTGCGTCCGACCAGGTACAGGATCGGATACAGGAAAATCCAGATCACATCGACGAAATGCCAGTACAGCCCGGCCAGCTCGATCCGTTCGCTGCTGGCAAAAACCGCCGCCCCGCGCCGCAAGGCCAGCGCGAAGCTGCAGACGGCGACGATGCCGACCGTCAGGTGCAGCGCGTGCAGCCCCGTGGTGGCGAAATACAGGAAAAAGAAGATCTCGGCGCCGGCCGCCTGCGCACCGCCGAGGGCGAAACGTGCGCCGGGAAACAGGTGCTCATGCCACTCATGCGCATATTCGGTGCCTTTCACCACCAAAAAACAGACGCCAAGCACGGCCGTGGCCCACAGCAGCCATTGCGCCAGCCGACGCTGTTCGTACTTGCGGGCGCTGGCGGCGCAAGCCATGGTCAGGCTGCTGGTCAAGAGGATCGCGGTATTGATGCTGCCCAGCACCACATCGGTATGCCGGCTGGCGACGGCGAAGCCTTGTGCGAAGTGGCTGCGGCCATAGGTATAGCCGAAGAACAGCGGGCCGAAGAACATCAGTTCGGTGGCCAGAAAGACCCACAGGCCGAGCGTGGCGGCGCTCTCGCGCTGGCGCACGTCGTCGAATTGCGGCGGCAGCGCGGCGCGGACGGCATCGCTCATTGCGGCACCTCGCTGCCGGTTTCCGGTTCGTAGTCATACGGCTCCTGCGTGACCTGCGGCGTCTGCTCGAAGTTTTCCTGCGGCGGCGGCGACGGCGTCTGCCATTCCAGCCCGGTGGCGCGCCAGGGATTGGGGCCGGCGCGCCGGCCGTAGAACAGCGACCAGGCGAAATACCCGAGCGGCAACAGGTAGCCGACCGCCAGGATCGAGGCGCCGGCCGACGACAGGATGTTCAGCAACTGGAATTCCGCCGGATAGGTATGGTAGCGGCGCGGCATGCCGGCGTAGCCGAGCAGGTACTGCGGGAAAAAGGTCAGGTTGAAGCCGAAGAAGATCGTCAGCGCCGCGATGCGGCCCCAGATTTCCGGATAGATGCGGCCGGATATTTTCGGCCACCAGAAATGCAGGCCGCCCAGATAAGCCATCACCGCGCCGCCGACCATGATGTAGTGGAAATGGGCGATCACGAAATAGGTGTCGGTCAGGTGGACGTCGATCGCCAGCGACGCCAGGATCAGGCCGGTCAGGCCGCCGACCGTGAACAGGCCGACGAAACCCAGCGCGTACAGCATCGGCGCCGAAAACGTGATCGAGCCCTTGTACAGCGTCGCCGTCCAGTTGAACACCTTGATCGCCGACGGAATCGCCACCAGGAAAGAAAGCAGCGAAAACACCATGCCCGCATACACCGACTGGCCGGAAACGAACATATGGTGCCCCCACACCATGAAGCCGAACACGGCGATGCCGAGGATGGCGTAGGCCATGAAGCGATAACCGAACACGCGCTTCCTGGCGAAGCACGGGATGATTTCGCTGACCACGCCCATCGCCGGCAGCACCATGATGTACACCGCCGGGTGCGAATAGAACCAGAACAGGTGCTGGAACAGCAGCGGATCGCCGCCCAGCGCCGGATCGAAGATGCCGACGCCCAGACAGCCGCTCGGCGGCGACCAGCAGCAGCGTCATCGCCAGCACCGGCGTCGCCAGCACCAGGATGATGGAAGTGGCGTAATTGGCCCAGACGAATAGCGGCAGCCGGAACCAGGTCATGCCCGGCGCCCGCATCGTATGCACCGTGACGATGAAGTTCAGCCCGGTCAGGATCGAGGAAAAGCCGACGATGAACACGCCGACCAGCACCAGGATCACGTGGGAATTGGAAAACATGGTGGAAAACGGCGTGTAGAAGGTCCAGCCGGTATCGACCCCGCCCGCGATCAAGGCCGCGATCGTGAACAGGCCGCCGGCGACGTAGATGTACCAGCTGGCCAGGTTCAGGCGCGGAAACGCCAGGTCGCGCGCGCCGATCATCATCGGCATCAGGAAGTTGCCGAGCGCCGACGGGATCGACGGGATCAGGAACAGCCAGACCATGATCACGCCGTGCATCGTGAACAACTTGTTGTAGGTGTCGTGCGTGACCATGTCCCCGTTGGGCGTGGCCAACTGGAGCCGGATCAGCGTCGCCGCTGCGCCGCCGATGAAGAAGAACAGCGTGATCGACACCAGATACAGGAGCGCGATGCGCTTGTGGTCGTGCGTGGTCAGCCACGACTTCAGCGTGGTAGCCATCGTCAGATAGTTGGGCGCCGCACCGGTATCGATGGCGGCTGCGGCCGCTGCCGCCTTATCTGCCTGCACTGGCATGGGCGGCTCCGGTCTGGCGGATGTATTCGATGATCGCCATGATGTCTTCCTCGCTGATCTGGCCGGCGAAAGACGGCATGATGGGCTCATAGCCGGCGACGATGTCCTTGCGCGGCAGCAATATCGAATCGCGGATGTAGTTTTCGTCGGCCACCAGCGAACGGCCGTCCTGCAGGTGCACGATGCGCCCGAGCAGGCCGTTCAGGTCCGGCGCATGCACGCTGGAGCCGACGCTGTGGCAGCCGCTGCAGCCGTAGCGGCGGAACAATTCGAAGCCGCGCGCGGCGATCGCCGGCTGGCTCGGGCCGTACTGCAGCCAGCGCGCGAATTCGGCCGGTGGCATGACGACGATGCGGCCGCGCATCACCGAGTGTTCGGTGCCGCAGTATTCGGCGCAAAACAGCGGGAATTCGCCGGCCTGCGTCGGCGTGAACCAGAGCGAGGTATAGCGTCCGGGCACCACGTCCTGCTTGATGCGGAACGCCGGTACAAAAAAACTGTGGATCACGTCCTGCGAAGTCATCACCAGTCGCGTCGGCTGCCCGAGCGGCACGTGCAGCTCGCCGATTTCGCGGTGGCCGTTGGCATGCTCAAGCCGCCACATCCATTGCTTGGCCACCACGAATACCGGCATCGCGTCCGCGGGAACGCGGTAGAGCCGGACGTAATCGTAGGCGGCCCAGCCGTACAGGCACAGGAACAGCAGCAGCGGCGTCACGGTCCAGGCCACTTCGACAACGCGGTTGCGCGCCGGCGCATGGCTGCGGTCGGCGGCCGAGCCGCGGCGGTAGCGGATCGAAAACAGGACGATCAGGCTGGTCACCGCCAGCGCGACGGCGCCGGTCAGCAGCAGCAGGCCCAGCATCAGCAGGTCGAAACGGGCCGACGTGCTGGAGGCGCTCGGCGGCACGAAATGGAACAGCTCGATCATGGCCGCCTCCCGCGCTGCGCGCGATGCCGCCAGATCCAGCCTGCCAGCAGCGCCAGCACGATCAGGGACGCGGCGCGCACCAACGTCATGGCCGCCCCGCTGTAGCGGCCGGTGGCAGGATCGAAATGGGAACACAGCAGGAGCAGCCGGTCGGTGGGCGAGCCGATGCGCCCGGCCGACGCCTCCACCAGCGCCAGCCGCACATCGCGCGGCTCGAAGCGCACGCCCATGAAATAGCGCGCGATGCGCCCCTCGGGCGTGGCGACCAGGAAGCCGGCCGGATGCACATACTGCCGCAGCGCGTCGTCGTAGGCATAGGAAAAGCCCACGGCCCGCGCCAGCCTGCTCGATGGCCGGCCGCGCGCCGGTCAGCAGATGCAGGTCGCCGCCGCGCCGGCCCAGCATCGGCTCGAACGAAGTTTTTTTGCGCGCCGCCAGTTCGGCCGTCTCGGTCGGATCGATGCTGACTTCGACCAGGCGATAGGCTTCCCTGGGCAGCTCCATCGCTGCCAGCGTCTGCAGCACGCCGTCCATCAGCGTGCTGCACAGATTGGGGCATTGGTAGTAGCCAAGCACCAGTACCACTGGCGCCGCTCCGAAGAAGCTGCCGAGCGCCACCCTGGCGCCGCTTTCGTCGAAGAATTCCGCTGCCAGCGGCAGGCCGCCATCCAGCTTCTGCGCGAATCCGGCGGCCGGCGCGGCGGGCAGCGCCAGCGCCCCGCCCCAGGCCTGGGCCGCGGCGCAAAACAGCCACAGCAGTGCGAGGCGCTTCATCGCGGCTTCTCCCCAGTTGCCGGCGCCTGCCGCGCGGCCAGGATGCGCATCGCCTGTTCGATCGGGATGCGGGCGATTCCCGCCTGCGCATCGACCCACTGGTAGCCATGCAGCAAGCCTTCCTTTTCCGCCGTGTAGGCGGCGTGGTCGGGCTGCGGCGCGCTTTCCAGCAGCGGCCGAGCGACACCGAAATCAAAAGCCGCATTCGGCGCATCGCGGTTTCCCGGTAGCCACATGGTCCAGGCCAGATAGGCGCCGGACGCCGCCAATGCGATCGTCGCCGCGATGCCGAGGCCGACTCGCACGATCTTGCCGGCATGGATGCCGGTGGATTCCGCTGCCTCAGGCATGGCGCGCCTCGCTGCTTCGCAGCCCTGGCCAGCGCCGCCAGAACAGCGCAGCCACGGCAAACAATGCCGCCGCCGTCAGCGGCAGTGCCCATAGCCAGTGGCCGCCGGCGACCGGCAGCGACGGCAGGATCAGCCAGCAGGTATTGAGCAGCTGCAGCGCCAGCAAGGCGGCCGCCAGCCCTGCCATCAGGCGCGGCGTCTGCTTGACATGGCGCGACAGCAGGATCAGCAAGGGGGCGCAAAAGAAGAACAGCGCCAGCAGCCATGCCACTACCAGCCAGGCGCCCTGCATGCGCGGCAGATACCAGGCGATCTCGTGCGGCAGGTCCTCCGCCCAGATGATCAGGAATTGCGAAAACGCCAGGTAGGCCCAGCTCATCACGTACATCAGCAGCAGGTTGCCGAGGTCGCCGAATACCGGCGCCGGCGGTCGCGGCCGCCGTGCCGCCGCCAATACGATGCCGAGCGCGAGGCCGGCCAGCATCTGGCCGACGCCGACCAGCCAGCCGAAGATGCTGGAATACCAGAGCGGCATCAGCGACATCAGCCAGTCCACCGACGCCAGGCCGACGCTGGCGCCGTAGATGATCAGCGCCGCCGCCGAAAACGGCTGCGAACGGGCGAAGCGCGGGCGCAGGCTCAGAGCCACCAGCGCGCTCCATATCAGCAGGTAAGCGACGCTGCGGATGATGAAGAACGGCGGCATCAGCCAGAAGCTCTTGAAGCCAGGCGTGCTCAATTCGGCGCTCCAGCGCGCGACGCCGGCATCGGCCTGCGCCGCCCACGGAAACAGCCAGTGCATGCCGAGCAGGACCGGCAGGAACAGCACGGCAGCGATCCAGGCGGTGCGGGCAAAGCGCAGCAGCGGCGCGCGGATCGCCTCGCCCCATTGGCCGCCGGTCAGATTGTGCAGCCAGACATTGGCCAGGCCGCCGAGCGCGGTGCCGATCCAGAACCACCAGGCCGCCAGCCAGGCGCCGAGCAAGGCCGCGCGGATGGAGCCAGCCGCCCAGCACGCACAGCAGCAGGAGCACGGCGCCAGCCGGCAGCGCAGGCTGGATGCGCGCTCTCATGGCGTCCCCTTCGCTACGGCCGGCAAGCGCGCGCGCACCTCGGCCGGCAGGGTGTCGACTGGCGCGTGCTGGCTCAGCTGCAGCGCGCGGATATAGGCGACGATGGCCCAGCGGTCGGCCGGCTCGACGCGGTCGGCATACGAATACATGATGCCGTAGCCGTTGGTGATCACATCGAAGAAATGCCGGTCCGGCGCCTGCCGCAGCCGCTCCTCGTGGTAGGACGGCGGATGCGGAAAGCCGCGCCGCGCGATCCAGCCGTCGCCGTCGCCCACCGCGCTATGGCATGGCAGGCAATAGATCGAATAGCGCTCCTGACCGCGCACCAGCAGTTGCGGCGTCGACCGGATACGGGTTTGCCGGCGCCTCCTGCGCCTGCTATCTCCCTGGCCACCGCTTCGCTGCCGATGCGGCCGCTCGAGGTGCCGGAAAACGGCCCCTGCGCGTAAGGCAGCGTGGCCGCCGGCGGCGTGCGCGCCGAACTGCCGTCTTCGAACAGCGTGCTGGCCGCCAGCGGCTTGTATTTCGGCTGGTCGTACATGTCCTGCCGGGCTTTTTCGCAGGCGGCCAGCAGCAAAACCACGCCCAGCAACACGAAAAGCGTCTTCATGCCGGCACCTCGCGCACCAGCAGCGGTTGCAGATCATCCAGGAAGCGCCTGCTGCGCTCGGCCTCGAAGGCCGGATCGCCGGCCGGCAGGAACAGGAAAAAGCGGTTGCGCGTCGCCAGGTCGAACTCCGGCACGTCGAACAAGGGATGATGCAGTCGCGGCAAGCCGTTGGCGATCAGCATGCCGAGCACCGCCGCGAACGCCGCGCCGAGGATGGTGATCTCGAAGGTCGGCGGCAGAAACGACGGCCAGCTGTGCAGCGGACGGCCGCCGACATTGATCGGATAGTCGATCACCGCCGAATACCACTGCAAAAAATAGGTGCCGATGCCGCCGGCAATGCCGCCCAGCAAGGTAATCAGCGGCACCCGGTTGCGCCGGAAACCGACCGCTTCGGCCAGCCCCTCGACCGCGAACGGCGCGTACGCTTCCAGCTGCCGGTAGCCGGCCTGGCGCGTGCGGTTGGCGGCTGCCAGCAGCGCGTCGGCGGTAGCGAATTCGGCCAGCAAGCCGTAGACTTTGGCCGCTCATTTCTTTTCCTCCGCGCTTTCGCGCACCAGTTCGCGCATTTCGGCGATCGAAATCAGCGGCAGGAAGCGCACGAACAGCAGGAACAGCCAGACGAACATGCGCGATCGAACTCAACAGATGCACCCAGTCCCAGACGCGTCGGATAGAACATGCCCCAGGCCGAGGGCAGGAAATCGCGGTGCAGGCTGGAGACGACGATCAGGAAGCGCTCCATCCACATGCCGAGGTTGACCACCAGGCTGATCGCGAACAGCAGCCAGACCTTGTGCCGGATCGCGCGCGACCACAGCAGCTGCGGCACCACGATATTGCAGACCAGCATCGACCAGTACACCGGCGCATACGGGCCGACCCAGCGGTTGATCGTCATGTAGCGTTCGAATTCGTCGCCGCTGTAGAACGCGGTGAAGATTTCCGCCGCATAGCCGTAGGCCACCAGCAAGCTGGTCGCGATCAAGACCTTGGCGGCGTTGGCCAGATGGCGCTCGGTGATGAAGTCCTCCAGGCCGAAAAAGTGCCGCAGCGGGATCGCCAGTGTCAGCACCATCGCGAAGCCGGAAAACAAGGCGCCGGCGACGAAGTACGGCGGGAAGATCGTCGAGTGATAGCCGGGCGTGTTGCCGATCGCGAAATCGAAGCGAAACGATGGTATGCACCGACACCACCAGCGGCGTCGCCAGCCCGGCCAGCAGCAGATAGGCGGTTTCGTAGCGCGCCCAATGGCGCGCTTCGCCGCGCCAGCCGAGCGCGAACAGGCCATAGATGAACTGCTTGGCGCGCTGCACCGGCGCACTGCCGGCGCGGTCGCGCAAGGTCGCCAGATCGGGGATCAGGCCGACATACCAGAACAGCAGCGACACCAGCAGATAGGTGCTGATGGCAAAGAAGTCCCACACCAGCGGGCTGCGCCATTGCGGCCACAGGTTCATGACGTCCGGATACGGCACCAGCCAGTAGAAGAACCAGGGCCGGCCCAGGTGCAGGATCGGGAAAATGCCGGCGATGCCGGCCGCGAACAGGGTCATGGCCTCGGCAAAGCGGTTGATCGAGGTGCGCCATTTCTGCCGCAACAGCAGCAGGATCGCCGAGATGAAAGTGCCGGCGTGACCGATGCCGATCCACCAGACGAAATTGCCGATGGCGAAACCCCAGGCCACCGGAATATCGACGCCCCAGATGCCGACGCCCTTGATGAACAGATAGGTGATGGCGCCCAGGAACACCAGCACGCAGGCGAAGGTGAACAGAAAGGCCGAGATCCAGGGCCAGTGCGCCGGTCGCGTCAGCACCAGGTCGGCGATCTTGTCCGATACGCTGGCATAGCCCCAACCGGCACGCAGCACGCCGATATTCTTGGAAACCGGCGGCCGCTCAATGGAGGATCTGGTATCGGACGCCATGCCTACTCCAGGTCCGGATCGGGATTGATGACCTTCGCCGCATAGGTCGTGCGCGGATGCGTGTTCAGTTCCGCCAGCAGCGCATAATTGAGCGGCGAAGCCTTGGCGCGGTTGACTCGGCTGGCGGGATCGTTCAAGTCGCCGAACATGAATCGCCTCGGTCGGGCACACTGCCTGGCAGGCGGTGATCACCTCGCCGTCGCGCAGCGGGCGCCCCAGCTTTTCCGCATCGAGCCGGGCGCGCGTGACGCGCTGCAGGCAATACGTGCACTTTTCCATCACGCCGCGGCGGCGTACCGTCACTTCGGGATTTTGCAGCGCCTTCAGGCTTGCGACCGTGTTATTCGAATACTGCAGGAAATTGAAACGCCGCACCTTGTACGGACAGTTGTTCGAGCAAAAGCGCGTGCCGACGCAACGGTTGTACACCTGCAGGTTCAGCCCTTCGCTGTCGTGCACGGTGGCGCCGACCGGGCATACTTCCTCGCACGGCGCCTTTTCGCAATGCATGCACGGCACCGGCTGGAACACGGTACGCGGCTGCCTGGCCGACCCCGCGTAATAGCGGTCGACGCGGATCCAGTGCATTTCGCGCCCGCGCAACACTTCTTCCTTGCCGACCACGGGAATATTGTTTTCCGCCTGGCAGGCGATGGTGCAGGCATTGCAGCCGATGCAGGCGTTCAGGTCGATCGCCATGCCCCATTTGTAGCTGTTGTACTGCCATCCGGGATACAGCGACACTTCGGGCACGCGTTTCTTCGGCGCGTCGGTGGCGAAGCCCGGATTGCGGCGGAATTCGTCGAGCGTCGCCATGCGCACGATGTCGCGCCCTTCCATGGTCGCGTGCTGCTGGGTCTCGGCGAAGACATGGCGCCGCCCGGTCCTTTCCATCGCCAGCGCGTCGCCGGCGGCAACGGTCTTGAGGCGGTAGGCATCGAAGCCGACGCCGTCGCCGACGCGGCCGGCGGCCGTCCTGCCATAGCCGAGCGGCAGCGTCACGACGCCGTCGGCCTGCCCCGGCAAGACCCACACCGGCGCTTCGATCGGCGACACAGCCGCGGCCTGCAGGCGTAGGCGCACCACGTCGCCGGTGTCGACACCCCATTTTTTTGCGGTGGCGGCGCTGATGAAGGCGGCGTTATCCCAGGTCAGCTTGGTCAAGGGCCGCGGCAGTTCCTGCAGCCAGGCATTGTTGCTGAATTCGCCGCCACCGGCGGAAGGATCGGCCACGAACAGCGCCTGCAAATCGCCGGCCTGCAACTGCGGCGGCGCCAGCGACGACACGGGACGCAGTGCCAGCGGCGCCTCGGCGCTGCCGGCCACCAGCCCCTGCCGCAATGCCGCTTGCCAGAACGGCTCGAAATCGCGCACGCCCTGCCGCTGCTGCCAATAGCGGCGCACCAGCGCATAGGCGCTGCGCTCGTCGTCGCGCGCCAGCAGCGCCAGCAGCTCATGCGCCGAGCGGCCGCCATACAAGGGCGCGATCAGCGGCTGGACGATGCCGGCGGTGCCGTCCCAGGCGCGGCCATCGCTCCATTGTTCGTAGTCGTGGGCTTGCGGAATATGCCAGGTGGACTTGCGCGCGGTTTCATCGCGGTACAGGCCCAGATGCGCGGAGAACGGCACCCGCGCCAGGGCCGCCGCGAAATCCAGGTCGGCCGGCGCGCTATAGACCGGATTGGCGCCGAGGATGAACAGCGACCTGACCGCACCCGCCCGCATGGCCTCGACCAGTTCCGTGATCGATTGCGCATGGCTGATCGCTTGCGCTGCCACCGGTTTGATATGGATCAGCGTATTGCCGGTATTGCCGAGATGGGCATTGAGCAGATGCACCAGCGCCCGCGTCTGCGGCGATAGCGCGCCGCCCGCCACCACCAGCGCGCGGCCGCGATGGGCGTCCAGTTGCCGGGCCAGCGCCGTCTCCCATCGGCCGGCGTCGCCGCCCAGAGCGGGAAAAACATCCGGCGCGATCCCCGCCACACCGAGCCGGGCTGCCAGCCGCCAGGCCAGCTGTTCGATTGCCGCCGGCGCCAGCGCCAGCCGGTTGTCGGCATAGGCGCCGGTCAGCCCGGGCGTGGCCTCGACCGCATACAGGCGGTTGGAAAACTCCGGCGCTTCGGCCCTGCGCCCGCGCGTGAAGCCGCGTGCATAGGGAATGGCGCCGGGCCAGTCGCCGAACAGGTCGGCATCGAGCGTGACCAGCAGTTCCGCATGCTCGGGCCGCAGGATCGTGTCCGCCGGTTGGCCGAACGCCAGTTGCGCCGCCGCCAGCGCCGCATCGTCGTGCAGCGGCTCGTGGCAATGCCAGCGCGCGTTCGGATAGCGCTCGCGCAGCGCGCCCAGCTGGGCGGCCAGCGTCGGCGACGATACGGTGCCGGTCAGGATGCGCAAGCCGGCGCCGCCGTCGGCGTCCCAGGCTGGCCGTTGCGCCTGCAGAGCGCCCTGGAAGGCTTCCCAGGTGGAGATCGCACTCCCCGAATACACGGCTTGCGAACGATCCGGGTCCCACAATTGCAGGATCGACGCCTGCGTGAAGACGTCGGTGGCGCCGAGGCTGGCCGGATGCTGCGGATTGCCCTCCACCTTGGTGGGACGCCCCATATTGCTTTCGACCAGAACGCCATGGGCCAGGCCGCGCCGCATGAAGGAGCTGGCATAGAACAGCGGCCGGCCCGGCACCAGCATTTCCGGCATTTGCACATAGGGCAGGATCTTTTCCTGCGGCGGCCCGCTGCAGCCGGCGCCGGCCAGCGCCGCCGACGCCGCCATCGTCTTCAGGAAGGCGCGCCGGTCCATGCGCGCCGCCGGCCGTGGTCCGGCCAGCGCCGTGCGGGGCGCTGCGATCGGGAAAACACGATAACGCGTCATGGCTGGCAGGCCCTCTAGCGATGGCAGGTGGAACAGTCGGTCAGGCGCCGCGTGTCTGCCAGCCGGTACAGGCGATCCAGCTGGCGCAGCTCCTGTTCCGACAGCGGCTTGGCGTCGCGCATCAGAAAGACCTGGTCCAGCGGCCGCACATGGCGCGGCGCGTTGCGATGGCAATTCAGGCACCACTGCATTTCCAGTGAAGCGGTGCGCCACAGCACCGGCATTTGATCGACGCGGCCGTGGCATTCCATGCAGGCGACGCCCTTGTTGACGTGGATGCTGTGGTCGAAATAGACGAAGTCCGGCAAGTCGTGCACGCGGTTCCAGCGGATCGGCCGCTGTTCGCGCGCGCTGGCATGCAGCGGCGCCAGCGCCGGCGCATCACGAAACAACTGCGAATGGCAGGTCAGGCAGATGTCGGTCGACGGCAGGCCGGCAAACGAGGATTTTTCGACCGACGTGTGGCAGTAGCGGCAATCGAGGCCGTCATCGCCGACGTGATGCTTGTGGCTGAAGGGGATCGGCTGCGCGACCGCGGCGTACTCGACGTTTTCGGGCGCCATGCGCCACTTGACGATAGCCACGGCGGCGGCTATCAGGATCAGGATTCCCACGAAGAACAGCTTGATCGCGAGAACGGTCGTCTGGGGAAATGCCTGCGGCATAGGATTTTCGGTGAACCGCCTCCGGATGTGGTGCCACCTGATAAATCCGCGGTTCAGCAATTTGAATGCCCGCTCAACAACAGCATCCGTCCAACGCCGGCCTTGCTGGCGGCCCTTGAGTTCTTGGAAATATTTGCCGAGATTCCAACAATCGCTGGTAATTTTTTCAAAGTCCGCGGCGCTGCGCCAAGCGGCGCGAAAAATCAAACCGCTTCGAACCGCCTTCCTGCATGGTGACGGCAGACCCATTATCATGCGGGGTCTTGAATCAGCCCCATCTCCGAGGAAGCCATATGTTTGGGTTGCATTTTCCCGTTCCAGCGCGTAGGCAGCCTGTTTTCGAGCGAGGCGGCTGGTCCCACCTTCGGCTGCGCTGGCGCGCGGTGCTGGCCCGGGGTGCATTGCCGGCTGCCTTTGCCGCCGCGCTCGGCTCCGGTCTTGCCGCCGGCGGCGCGGCGGCGCAGACGCTGCCCGATTCGATGGCACAGCGCGCCGCCGCCTGCACCACCTGCCATGGCAAGGAAGGACGCGCCGCCAGCGACGGCTTTTATCCGCGCATCGCCGGCAAGCCGGCCGGCTATCTGTACAACCAGCTGGTGAACTTCCGCGAGGGACGCCGGCGCTATCCGCTGATGATCTATATGGTCGATCACCTTTCCGACGACTACCTGCGGGAAATCGCCGATTATTTTTCGACGCTGCAGCCGCCCTACCCGGCGCCGCAACCGGCTACGGTCGGAGCGGCCGTACTGGAACGCGGCCGGCAGCTGACGCTGGCGGGCGATGCGGCGAAGAATGTGCCGGCCTGCGTGGCTTGCCACGGCAAGGCACTGACCGGCGTCCTGCCTTCTATCCCGGGGCTGCTCGGCTTGCCGCGCGACTACCTCAACGCCCAGTTCGGCGCCTGGAAAAACGGCGCGCGCCATGCCGCCGCTCCCGATTGCATGGCGCAGATCGTCAGCCGGCTGTCCGACGCCGACCTGAGCGCCGTGTCCTCCTGGCTGGCGGCGCAGCCGATGCCCGCCACCAGCGCTCCCGCCGTCGCCTTGGCCGACAAGCTGCCGCTGCCATGCGGCAGCTTCCCGCAATAAGGAGACGACGATGAAACGGATCCTATTCGCCTGCGCGGCGCTGATCGTAGTGGCTGTGGCGGCCG
>CAVPMM010000015.1:0-819958 GCA_963706525.1 uncultured beta proteobacterium
CTGTCGGCGCCAGCGGCCGGCGTTTCGCGGGCGAGGTTGAGACGCGGCGCCGAAAGCATTTTTTGGATCTCCGTGCTGTCGCACATCGGACATTGGATCAAGCGCTTTTCCGATTGCGCGGCAAAGTCCTCGGCGGACGAGAACCAGCCTTCAAAGCAATGCTCGCGCACGCACCGGAGGTTATAAACTTTCATGCAGATAATGCTCCGAAAACAGGGTCGGGCCGGCACGTTTATTCGCTGGCGGTACCGGCTCATGGATTCACCATCATTGTAGCGCCGTCCCGCATTCCGTCATGGGGAGCGCCGCCCACGGCACGCATGGGAAGCAAGCGGCGCACGGTGCCGCACCGCACCAGGCCTATCGCCACCTCCGCTTCCGGCCAATCCCTGCGGCGACACGCGATGGGTGTCGACTGCCCGAAAAAGGCCGCTCATCAATTCCTGCAATTCGGGTAGGCGAATGAGTTCTGAAATGTCGCGCCTCGGGTGTTTTCAAAGCGAATTGGCTGGTGCCCGAGACCGGAATCGAACCGGTACGCCCCCTCTCGGGTAAGCGGCGGATTTTAAGTCCGCTGTGTCTACCAATTTCACCACTCGGGCATTGCGCGATTTTAGCGGATGGGTAGCAGGATTGCCGTGCATGCCGTTGCGAAAGCGGAGCGCATATTAACATACGGCTGCGCTCCTCAAGGCGGGAAAACCGGGTCGAGGGAGCATGCGAATTCAGGTTTGCCGCTGGCCGAGCTGGCGCGCGATGGTCGCGGCGCGTACGCGATTGGTAACTTCCAGGCGCTCGAGGATCGAACTGACGTGGTGCCGTACCGTCCATTCGGATACATTCAGCTTGCGGGCGATTTCCTTGTTCGCCAGCCCGTCTGCCAATAACAGCAGCACCTCCGCCTGGCGCAGCGTCAAGCCGAGGCGGGCCAGATCTTCCACGCTCGGCATCCCCTGCGCCGGCAGCTGGATGTCGCGCCCGGCGCGGCGCTCGGCCCGGCTCAGACTTTCGATCAGTTCCATCACCGCCGCACGCTGATCGAGCGCCGCTTCGATGCGCGATCCGGTCTGCTCGGGCGGCTGGCCGCTTTCGATCGCCACGAACCAGTTGGCGGTGATGCCGTGCTCTTGCGCCGTCACCATCATCAGCGCCGCATCGACGCTGTCGGCGCCGACTTCTCCATCATCCGCATCCGGCAGGGCGACATCGACCACCGTCAGGGTATCGGCCTCTTCCTGGCGCCGCTGGACAATGGCGCGCAACTCGCTCGATTGCCGCCCCGTGTAGAGCGTAGTGCAAGCATGCAGTCCGGTCACGATCCGTTCCAGCGCTTCACGAACGCAGGGGTGGTCGTCGGCCACGATCACGATTTTCTTCTTGGGAGGTGTCATATTTCAGTTGGAAGTCCAGACTATGAAACGACGCTCGGGAGAGGCCATGCGCGGCCGAGCGTAGCACATGTGTGCCATGGCAAAACGATTTTTGGCTAGTGTACAATTTTGCATAATCGCAACAAAAAAGAAGTGTGCGAACCCCTCTCGCCATCCCCCTGGAGCTCCCATGCTGCCGAACGATGCTGCTGGAAAAAACGCCGTCTTGAGCCAGTTTGTCGATCGCTTTCATCACGACACCAAATTTCGCGCGCTTGCCGAAAGCGATGCGCACGCCGCCTTGCGCAGCGTCGGCATCAAGGTCCCGAATGGCGTGAGGATACGATTCGCCAACTCGGCGGCTTGCGCCGTCGACATGATGCTCGATCGAGCGGACGAAAGCATGAGCGCCGCCCTGGACGACGATCTCTTGATGCAGGTTACGGGCGGCGTCACACCCATTCCCAGTGCCGCGGACGAACTACGGCAATTTCTCGATATGTTTCAGCGCTGGCGATGAGTTCGCTGTTCCGTCCGGCCGCGATGGCCCGGATCAGCAACCCCGAGCAGCTCGATCGGGTGCTGCAGGTGGTGCGCCCCTTGCATGTCCTGGGCCTGTCGGCGATTGCGCTGGTGCTGCTGGCCGGCTTCATATGGAGCGTGCTGTCCACCGCGCCGGTGAAGGTGCAGGGCCAGGGCATCCTGCTGGCGGCCGAGGATGCCAGCAAGCGCGGCGGCGTGCACGCCATCGTCTTCGTCTCCAACAACGACGGCAAGAAGGTCAAGGAAGGCATGAGCGCCCAAGTCATGCCGTCTACCGCCAAACCGCAAAAGGACGGCTTCATCCGCGGCACCGTGATCAAGGCCGCCAAGATTCCCTCCGGCCGCGAAGACATGATGTACCGCCTGAAGAACGCGACGCTGGTGGACGACCTGTTGCGCACCGGCGCCCCGTTTGAAATGGAAGTGGCGCTGGAAGCCGATCCGCAGGCGCCCAACGGCTATCGCTGGTCGTCCGGCGCTGGCCCCGAAATCAGCGTCGATGCCGGTACCCCGGCGCAGGTCAAGCTGATGGTCGGCCAGCAGCGCATCATCAGCCTGGTGCTGCCGGCCTTCGACCACGTATTCCGCTGGCTCGGCGTTGATTGATGACCCTCCCCTTGCTTGACGCCGCATTTGAAGCCCTCCGTGCACGCTTGCCCTTGCTGCCGGGCCGTGCCGGCGGTCGGCACCGGCGGGCCCGGACCCCGACCATCCTGCAGATGGAGGCGCTGGAATGTGGCGCCGCCGCGCTGGCGATGGTGCTGGCCCATCACGGCCGCTGGATACCGCTGAAAGAGCTGCGCGTTTTATGCGGCGTCTCGCGCGACGGCAGCAAGGCGTTGAGCCTCGTTAAGGCGGCGCGCACGCTCGGCTTCGACGCCCGCGGCATGCGGCTGGAACCGGAGGACCTGGCCGACATCCCGCTGCCGGCGATCCTGTTCATCGACATGAATCACTTCGTGGTGCTGGAGGGCACCGGCCCCGGTTGTTTCTACGTCAACGACCCGTCCGGCGGCAGGCGCAAGATCGCTGCCGGTGATTTCGACGGCATGTTTTCCGGGATCGCGCTGGTGTTCGAAAAGACCGCGGCATTCGAGCCTGGCGGCACCCCCCGCCGGGTATTGCCGGCGCTGCTCGAAATGATGCGCGGTTCGCTGCCGCCGCTGCTGCTGGTGCTGTTCGCCGGCATGCTGATGGCCGGCATCAGCATGATTGTGCCGGCCTTCAGCCGCGTATTCATCGACTACGTGATGATCGAGCGGCTGGACGACTGGCTGCCGCCGCTGCTGATCGCGATGGCGGTCACGGCGCCGACGCTGGCGCTGACAGCGTGGCTACGGCTGCACCTGATCAACCGCCTGCACATCAAGCTCGGGCTAGTGATCAGCGGCCGGCTGGTCTGGCACATCCTGCGCCTACCGATCGGCTTTTTCACGCAGCGCCACGGCGGCATGATCAGCGCCCGCATTCCGCTGGCGGCGCAGATCGCGCAACTGGCCTCGCAGCAGCTGGCGCAACTGGTGGTGAGCCTCACCACGCTGGTCTTCTTCAGCGCACTAATGCTGCAATACAACGCCGCTCTGACGCTGGCCTGCCTGCTGCTGGCGAGCGTCAACGCGCTGGTGTTCGCCTGGTTGCAGCGGGTGCTGGGCGAATCCTCCGAGAGCGTGGCGCTGCAGGCGGTCAAGATGGAAGGCAAGCTGATGCAGGGTTTGCAAATGATCGAGACCCTGAAAGCCACCGGCGCCGACGACACCTTCTTTGCCAACTGGGCCGGCCTGCAGACGCTGTTCATCAACGCCCAGCAGCGGGTCGCCCATCTGCAGACGCTGATCGGCGCCCTGCCGTCGCTGACCACGGCGCTGACGTCGGCGCTGATCCTGTCGCTGGGCGGCCTGTTCGTCGTCGACAATGCGCTGACGGTCGGCATGCTGGTCGCCTTCGTCGCCATCATGGGCAGCTTCAGCGCGCCGGTACAGGAGCTGATGACCATCG
This sequence comes from uncultured beta proteobacterium, assembly GCA_963706525.1. Lineage (GTDB taxonomy): Bacteria > Pseudomonadota > Gammaproteobacteria > Burkholderiales > Burkholderiaceae_D > DATJCV01. Next base: position 3,909 of record CAVPMM010000015.1, read on the forward strand.
CCGCCGCTTTCCGCAACGCCCAGGGCGCGCTGGCGCAGATCGACGACACGCTGCGCCACGGCATCGCCGACGAATTCCACCCGGGCGAAGAAAGCGTCTCCGATCGCCGCAGGCTGCGACTGTCCGGGCATCTCAGCCTGCGCGGTGTCAGCGTCGGCTATTCGCCGCTCGATCCGCCGCTGATCGAAAACTTCGATCTCGACATGGTACCCGGCAGCCGGGTGGCGCTGGTCGGCGGCTCCGGCAGCGGTAAAACCACCATCGGCCGGCTGGTGTCGGGCATGCTGGAACCCTGGTCCGGCACCATCCTATTCGACGGCCAGCCGCTCGGGCAGCTGCCGCGCAACATCCTGCGCAATTCGCTGGCGGTTGTCGATCAGGACATCGCGCTGTTCGAAGGCACGCTGCGCGACAACATCACGCTGTGGGACGACTCGATGCCGCATGAGCACATCGTGCAGGCGGCCAAGGACGCGATGATCCATGACCTCATCATGAGCCGCCGTGCCGGCTACGACAGCGCAGTCGAGGAAGGCGGCCGCAATTTCAGCGGCGGCCAGCGCCAGCGTCTGGAAATCGCCCGCGCGCTGGTCGGCAATCCCAGCCTGCTGGTGATGGACGAAGCCACCAGCGCGCTCGACACCGTGACCGAGAAAGCGATCGTCGACAACCTGCGGCGACGCGGCTGCACCTGCCTGATCATCGCCCACCGCCTCTCCACCATCCGCGACTGCGACGAAATCGTGGTGCTCGACCGCGGCAGGATCCTCGAACGCGGCACCCACGAACAACTGATACAGCAGGACGGCCCGTATCGTGCTCTCATCGAAACCTGAGCTCGTCGCCTCCCTGAGCGGCCCGGCGCTGACAGCGCTCCTGGATGCCGCCGGCGTGCGCCTGACGGTCGGCGGCAATACGCCGTTCCTGCTGGACGACCCGGAGACCGCCTGGTGGCACGAGCGCGGCCGCATCGAACTGTTCCTGGTCGAACTGGAAGACGGTCAGCCCAAGGGGCCGCGCCGGCATTTCGCCTCGCTGGCGCCCGGCACGCTGCTCTTTGGACCGGACGGTTCGGCGCGGTCGCCGACCGGTTTCGGCCTGCTGGCGGTGCCCCACGTCAGCACCGAAGTCTGCCGCCTGCCGCTGGCATGCCTGCGCGAGCTGAGCCAGGACAGCACGGCCGCAGCCGAACTGGCGGCACCGATCGATGCCTGGATCGGCGCCCTCTCCGAAGGACTGGCGCGCTGGATCACGCCGCGCCCGACCATCCAGCAATCGCTGTCGCCCAACCGCATGCTGACGATGCCGGCGCACAGCCGCGCCAGCGCCGCCGCCGGCGTGGTCTGGGCAGCGCTGCCGCCGCATGCCGCGCACTACCTGGATACGCAGGAATTGCCGGCGGGGGATGGCGACTGCCTGTTTCCGCTGACCGCCGCCAGCTGGCTGCACGGGAACGCCGAACTGACGCTGCGCACTGCCGACAGCCGCGCGGTGATCGCCGCCGGCCAGCTGTGGTCCGGGCTGGACGCCTTGCACAGCGTGCTGTTTCCGACCGCCGAACTGAACCTGCGGCTGGCCAATGTCGACGAATACAACCGCTTGCGCAGTCGGGTCGAATCGGTGGGACGCGATTGGAAACGCGGACTGGCCAGCCTGCAATCGGTGCTGGAAGATGGCCCACTACCGGCCACGCTGACTGCCGACACCGATCCGCTGGTTACAACGCTGCGTGCTATCGGCCGGCATGAGGGTTTTGAAGTGCGCCTGCCGCCGCACCGCAGACGCGCCGACGCCGACGAGCACCCGACGCTGGAGGCGCTGGCGTGGGCGAGCGGCCTGCGTCAGCGCAAGGTGACGCTGGACGCCGGCTGGCAGCACAAGGACGGCAACGCCCTGCTCGGCTTCGCCGCCGACGACGGCCGGCCGCTGGCGGTATTGCCCAATGGCCGCCGTGGCATCAAGGTGCTGGATCCAAAACACGGCAAGGAATTGGCCGGCGACGCCGCGCTGGCGCTGCTGGCGCCGCAGGCGGTGGCATTCACCGCGCCGCTGCCATTTCGCGCACTGAATTGGATGGACCTGCCGCGCTTCGCCTTCAAGCGCACCTGGCGCGATCTGCTGACGCTGGTCCTGTCGGCGACCGCCGCCGGCATCCTCGGGATGGCGCTGCCGATCGCCACGGCCTACCTGATCGACAGCGTGATTCCCGCTCACGACCGCAGCCAGCTGCTGCAGTTGGGCGTGATCCTGGCGATCCTCGGCTTCACCTCGTTCGTGATGAGCTATGTCGGCGGCATCGCCTTCAGCCGTTTCGAGAGTCGCGCCGGGCCGGCGCTGCAGGCAGCCATCGTCGACCGCCTGCTGCGCCTGCCGGTCGGCTTTTTCCGCGACTATTCGGCCGGCGACCTGGCCTTGCGCGCCTCCGCCGTCACGCATATCCAGCAACTGGTATCCGGTACCGCGGCCGCCGCCGTCATGGGCGGCGTGTTTTCCGTCTTCAGCTTCGGCCTGCTGCTGTATTACGACTGGAGGATGGGCTTGTGGGCGGTGCTGATCACCTTCGTCTACGCCGGCGCCACGCTCACCCTCACTCTGCTGCGGCTGGCGCGCGAGCGGCCGCTGGCGCGGCTCGGCGGCGAATTGCAGAGCATGCTGCTGCAGTTCGTCGGCGGCATCGCCAAGATCCGGCTGGCGGCGTCGGAAGACCGGGCCTTCGCGCGCTGGGCGGTGCGCTTTTCCGCTGCCGAGCGGCTGCGCGCGTCGGCCACCGGCTTCGGCAACCTGCAAGCGGCGCTGAACAGCCTGTTCGGCCTGGCCGCGCTGTTCTTCTTTTTCCTGATCCTCGGCAATTTCGGCGACGGCGTTGCCGACAGCGCGCTGGCGGTCGGCGGTTTTGCCGCCTTCCTGTCCGCCTTCAACAACTTCAACGGCAGCGTCACCCAGATGACGCAGACCCTGACCAACCTGTTGGCGGTGCAGCCGCTACTGGAACGGGCGATGCCGATCCTTAAGGCCGCACCCGAAATCCGCGGCGGCAAGGCGGATCCGGGCCTGCTGTCGGGGGCACTGGAAATTGCGCATGTGTCGTTCCGCTATGAACGCAGCGGCCCACTGGTACTGGACGACATCTCGATTTCCGTCCGTGCCGGCGAATTCATCGCGCTGGTCGGCGCCTCCGGCTGCGGCAAATCGACCTTGCTGCGGCTGCTGCTCGGCTTCGATGTGCCGGAAGCCGGCGGCATCCTGATCGACGGCCAGGACATGCGCGAACTCGACCTGCTGGCCACCCGGCGCCAGATAGGCGTGGTGCTGCAAAACAGCCGGCCGCTGCCCGGCTCACTGTTCGACAACATCGTCGGCATTTCCGGCGGCAGCTTGGACGACGCCTGGGACGCCGCGCGCAAGGTCGGTCTGGCGCAAGACATCGAGCGCATGCCGATGGGCATGCACACGGTGGTGACCGAAGGCAGCGGCTCGCTGTCCGGCGGCCAATTGCAGCGGCTGATGATCGCGCGCGCGATCGTCGGCCGGCCGCGCATCCTGATCCTGGACGAAGCCACCAGCGCGCTCGACAACCGCACGCAGGCGGTCGTCACCGAGAGCCTGGACCGCTTGTCCGTGACGCGCGTGGTGGTGGCGCATCGCCTGTCCACGATAGCCAACGCCAACCGGATTTTCGTGCTGGACGCGGGGCGCGTGGTGGAAACCGGCAGCTTCGATGAGCTGATGCGCGCCAACGGCCATTTCGCCCGCCTGGCGGCGGCCCAGATCGTTTGAATGAAGACTTGAGGCCGCGGGCCGGGAGCGACACCGATCGTCACGCAGCAAGCGTGTTCGCCCGTGCTCTCTGGCGGATCATTCGTGCTGCAGCGCGAAGTCGCGGAATTCGATAAATTACGGGGCAAAAAAAAGCCCGCGAACCTTGCGGCTTGCGGGCTAAATCCAATTCTTTTAGGAGGAAATTGGAGGAGACAGGTGCTACTATATTGCGTTGCATCATCCATGTCTGCTTTCCTTTTCGAATGACAGATATAGCAAATGGTGATAATAGGAAATATCCCTCGCAAGATCCCTGAAAACACTCAGGAATTTCCTATACTCCATGCATGACAGCTCATTACCGCATATGAAACATCACTATTTTTGGTATACTCCATACTTTCCATTTCCTGTGAGCGTTTCATAGCCCATTGCGCCAGCCCGCTCAGGCAATGAATGGCGCCGGCACCGGATCTTCGCCAAGCCCATTGAGCCGGATCGCCCAGTGCATCGTTTCGCCGCCCAGGATGCTGCGGTCGCGTTGACCAACTCCTTGTTCCGAATGTTGCGCAATCCAAAACGACGGCGACCAGGACGCTCATGCAGCCGGGCATGCATAAGCGCAGCTTCCCTCAAGCGTGTCGGCACACCCAGCGGTGCCGATCCGCGAGCGGCCGCGCGTTGGCCCACGGAGCTGAAACGGTACCGGACAAATCCCGCACGAAGCCAGGTCCTAAGCCTTCCACAGAGCGCTCAACACCTCATACGCGGCGCGCGGGGTGAGCAGATCCGGGACATGCCGGCCCGCGCTGTTGACAGGATTGGCGGGGTCGCGTCCACCACCTACCGCAATCGAATGGATGCCGAACCACTCTTCATCCCCCCAGCCGCCGGGAAATGCAGCGTTGCTCGCCGGGGTACTGTCGTGGGCCGCCGGACTGCCCTCCGCTTTCCACCATTCATCCGACCATGCGAACACATAGCCGCCTGCGCAAATATCGCTATGGGCGACGATATCCTTCCAATGCGACGCCAGATAATCGGCCTGAGCCTGCGCCCGATCCGGCATTTCAACCACCGTGCCATTGGCGTCGCGGGTGGATGCCGGACAGCCGAATTCGGTAATCATCAGCGGCCGGGTGGTGGTGTCAGCAAACGTGCTGAACAGGTTGTCGAAGCCCGTGGTCCGGGTGCCGCGATAGGAATTGATGCCGAACACATCCAACATCGGAACACCGCCGCCGGCGGAGTTCGCAAAGCGAACGGTGTCCATGCTGTCGTCGACAAAGCACGCCATGGTGAGTTTGTCCGGGGCGATCCTCTTGGCTATCGAGCCGAGCTCGTTGAGCCATGCCCACCACTTGGGATCTTGGCGGTCGCTTCCATTGTTGATTTCGTTGCCGATGACGAAACCGATTACCGCCGGATGGTCTTTCAGGTCTTTGCTCAGCTGCTCCACGCCGATCGCGATCGCCTCTTTCACCTTCGGATTCGGGTCCCTGAACGCTCCGGCCGCAATCGGGTGCGTCGCCCAGACATAAATGCCGTTTTCGTAGCAAAGATCGAGGAAAGAGGTATGGCTCTGCCTGGCTGAAGAAGGATTCCAGGGTTCGGCGAACGGCGACGTGGTGTACACCCGGATCGTGTTGACGCCCATCTGCCGCATGCGCTGCAGATCGCGGCGGTAAATGTCTTCCCAGAACGGCGTGAAGAAATCACCGTAAGGCGACCACTTGAAATCGGCGCCGATCGGAACCGGCGAATAGCAGAAGCCCTTGCCCATGAAGCGCTCGCCGTTCAGGAAGATGTGGCGACCCTGCTTGGTTGCCACCGTGCGCGGCGCTTCTCCGCCGCTGCCTAACGAACAGGTATCCGATATCCACTTGCCGTCCTTGTCATAGATCGGCTGGCATTGCGCGTTTGAATTTCCGCCACCGCACGCGGCGAGCATTCCCGTGCCCAGGGTCGCCAGCATGGCGCCACCCGCTTTCATGAATAGGCGCTTGCGCCGGTCGATCGGCGGCAGGTCCAAAATTTCCACCGCGGTGCGCACGATGGGCAAATTATGCTTGGTCATCGGTTCGTCCTTGATTGTCAGCATGAGGAAAGCTCAGGATAAAGGGCGTACCGAAAAAAGAATATGGCTCTCATGTGCCATACGCTCATGCAGATCCAGGAAGCGCCAGCGAACGGCTGGCTGCCATCAGCAAATAGCCGGCCTCACGGGCCGGCTATTCGCCATTCGGACACGTGGACGCAACGGCGGCTAGGCTTTGAAAATGGCGTTCCATGGCGCCACGTACTGTTCGGCGATACTGCCCCGGATGACGCCGCCGGCGCGCACGCCTTCCAACTGCGCATCCCGGATCGATTCGCTCGATGGCACGGTCACCGAGTGCAGCAAATACGATTTCAGCGCGTCGGCGTCGACCGCCAGCCCCTTTTCCGCAGCGGCGGCGACAGTCGCCTCGACCGCCTGATCGACCTCATCCGCATCCTGCAGGCGCTTCTGCAATTCGATGTCGGCCGCGACCAATTGTTGGATTCGATGGAGCACTTCGGCGGATAACGACATGAGGTTCTCCTTTCAGGCATCGGCAAATGGCGCGAGGCCGGTCTATATAGAAATCGCCACAGGGAATATGGCTAGCATGTGCCATGCCGTCATTTGCCGCTGCCGGCGCTGGCCCGTCGCAGCGCGCATCGGCAATCGGTACCAAGACGTCACCGGCCTCCCGGCTTCACCATTACGCGCTCCGCAACAATATGTCGAGAACGGCGCGCATCCCGGACGAGCGGCCGTCACCCGGCGCCACGCCACCGGCCACGGACTCCAGCTGGGCGTCGTTCAAGGTTCGCACGGAGGCGGCCTGCACCACCGCCTCCAGATAGGCGGCCAGCGTCGAAGCTTCGACTTCGATGCCTTTCAGTGATGCCGCCGGCGTCAGGATGCCGACCACCTGCCCGACATCGTCGGCACCGCGAATGCGGGCTTGCAGGACATTGTCCTGTTCAACCAGTTGCTGTAGCGCGTCCAGGGTGGCGGCCGAGAGATACATGGGATTTCCCTCCAATAAATCGATGCGGCAGAGTTGCGCGTCATCGAGCGCTTGGCCAGCATATCCCACATTTTTCACCAGGAATATGGCTCTGAAGTGCCATGCCGGCCTGCCCGCTGGCGGCGGTGGCGCGGCGGAGCATCCACCGGCGCTCCGCCCCTCTCACCGACGGCACTGCCGACAAACGCAACGTCATCCTGGCCGGATGCAGGTGCGCCAGGCCGAAGGTCTCGTTCCAGGTCTTCTGGACTTCCCGGCGACGACGCTCGCGCGCGGAGGATGGAGTTCTGGGCATAAAAAACGGCAACGCATCAGGTATTGTCCAGTGGACAAACCGATGGCGTTGCCCTTCCTGCCACCGCGAGCAGGACTGATCTGCCGCCGCGCGCCAGCGCCTGGCCCGCGGCGGCATCCGTCAGAAACGGTCTCCGGACGGACGGGTGATTTCGTGGATCGAGCGCATGATCTGCTGCGCCTTGGCCGGATCGCGGTACGTGCTGGCGATGGCCTTGTTGGCCGTCGCGCCGCCCGCCTCCGCTTCTCCGGGCAGCGGCTTGCCGGCGCAGCTCAGCTTCCGCGGAGGCATCTTGCCGCTCGCCAGATACTCGAGCACGCTGCTGTCGGCACAGGTGTCGCCGTACGGATACAGCGCATGTGTGTAATCGTCCTCGACCAGCACCATGCTGGCGTTCGGCAGCGCCGCCAGCGTCGCTTCGGCCCCTTCGACCGGCGTTGCGGTATCGAAGCGGCTTTGCAGCAGCAGGATCGGATTGCCCTTGCTGGCATTGGTCAGCGACGGGCGCTTGACCGGTCCGTTGTCCCAATGCAGGCAGGGATTGCTGGTCGAGGTGCCGCCCAACAGCGGGTACTTCGCCACGGTCTGGTTGCCGACTTCGACCCAGTGCTGCTCGTCGCCCTGGGTACCGGTGTCGTTGCAGACTACGGCTTGATAGACCGCATCGGATGGCGCGAGCATGGCGGCGCGCGGCTGCGTCGGCATGAACAGCGAGTTATTCATTCCCTGGGCCGCGCTCATGGCCCGATTGTTGTCGGCCGCGGTTGGCGAAAAAGGGTGCTTGGCGATGGCCGCGTCCAGTTCGGCAAAGCCGGCGCCTGGCATTTGCGTACGCAACTGATGCAAACCGACCGCGCCCATCATCGTCCAGACGCCATTTTCGACCTCGTACTGCTTGTAGAACGGCATCTGGCGTACCATCAGCGCCTTGATTTCCGGCGCCAACTGCTGGATCGCAGCGGCCACCTGTTCCGGCGTCGTTCCGAGATTGAAGCGCTGCGGGTGGCGCGCCGCATAGGACACCAGGATGCGGTCGATCAGGCGCTGCCGCCCCATCTGCATGCTGATCATCGCGTCGTCGAAGGTCGCGGTGACGTCCATGCTGCTATCCAGCAGCATGCGACCGACGCGCTCCGGGAACAGGCTCGCATACCAGGCACCGAGCCAGGTGCCGTAGGAGTAACCGATGAAGTTGACGCGCTCGTCGCCGAGGATCGTGCGCAGCAGGTCCATGTCGCGCGCGGTGGCGTCGGTATTGATATGCGGTGTCAGCGGATTCTTGCCGCAGGTCTTGGCGGTCAGCCGCGCATTGTGCTGCGCGGCGGCGATATTGGCCGGGCTGCGGTCGAAGGTCAGACTGTTTTCATCCGCCATCCGCTCGTTCGACAGGCAAGTAAGCGTGGTGCTGGCGCCGACGCCACGCGGCGAAAACCCGATCAGGTCGTACTGCGCTTCGAGCTCCTTCATCAGGCGGCCGTTCGGCGAGTCGGACAAAGCCTCTTTCCACAGCGCCGCGGTTTGCGGCGCCAGCCACAGTCCGTCGCCGCCCGGTCCGCCGGGATTGAACAGGATGGCGCCACTGCGCTTGGCCGGATGGGTGCCTGCCACCTTCAGCAATGCCACCTTCAGTTCACCGTTTTGCGGATGGGCGTAATCCAGCGGCGCGCGCATCAATGCACACTTGGCCCGCGCTCCCAACTCCTCGAAGTAGGTGACGTCGCTCCCCAGAATCGTGGGATCACAAGCCTGCCAGGCCAGCTTTTGCTGCTTGAAGGAAGCCAGCGGATCGGGCAGAGGCGAACTGCCGCCGCCGCAGGCGGCCAGGATAGCCGCGATCAACATGGCGCCGCCCAGGCGCCCCGCATGCTGGGGAATTCTCATCGTGTGTTCCTTTGGCTTTGGATTGCGGAAAGGCAATATTGTACGAAAGCCAAAGGCGCGGCGGAATAGCCCGAATGAGCCATGGACAAAATCGCCGGGACCGTGTCCAGTTACATACTGGTCAGCATGGTGCCTCATACCGGACGTCAAGAGGATGGAATTTCGATATACTCCCGTAATCCTAGGGAGCAAACGACACGTCTCTAGTGATCGAAGTGCAGCCGCAAAAATGCTCCGCCGTCGCGTGTGCCGCTGGTGACGCGGTCGGCCAGACGCCGCATCAGCACGTTCGACACCTGGCTCAATGCCGAATCGATGGCAACGTCATCAGCCTCCAGCAGATGGCTCCAGTCCGGCGCCTGGGCGCTTGCCAGCAGCAGCGGCGCGCCGGAATGCCGCAGTTCGATATCGAAGTTGAATTCGTCGAAGCTGCCGCCGATCGCCAGAATCCGCCGCGGCTCGGTCCCGGCGTCGGCGCTGCGGATCGCTTCCGCCGCTTCCAGCGCCGCCAGCGCCGCGCGCTGCACCACTTCGCGCCGCGCGGCCCAGATCGCACCCTGGGATTCGACGAAATCGGTGATGCGGCGCGCCCCGGCGCCCTGCTCGTCGTCGAGCGCCTGGCTGGCCGATTGCGCGGTCCCCAGGCGGAACAGCAGATTGAGCAGGATGGCGACGAGGCCGGCGATGATGAAGCCGCTGCCGACCAGGAAGCGCAGCGACGGCGGCGCGTGCGCGGCGATGCCGGGCATCAGCATCACCGTCAATCCGAGCGCGAACGACAGCCCGACCATGAAGATGCCGCGGCTGTCGAGCGCGCGCGAGGCGATCAGCTCCATTCCCGACACCATCAGGAAGGCGGCGGCGTACAGTTCGACCGCTCCCAATACCGGCGTCGGGATCAGCGTCAGCGCCAGCGTGGCCTGCGGCAGGAAAGCGACCAGCGCCAGCGCCAGCGCCGCAACCAGGCCAATGTAGCGCGAGGTGGAGCGGGTGGCGTGGCACAGCGCGATGTTGGCCGACGACGACACGGTCGGAAAGCCGCCCAGCACGGCGCCGCACAAATCACCCAGGGCGTTGGCCTGTATGCCGCGCCCGACCATCTTCATGTCGGCGCGGCGCCAGTCGGCCTCCTCCATCTTGTGCATGATGATCACGCTGCCGAGCGTATCGAGCTGAGTCAGCACCACCACCAGCACGATCGCCGCCAGCAGGCCGGGGTCGATGCCGAACACCGGCGTCGGCAGGCTCGGCAGGCCCAGGAATGGCGTCGCCGCCAGCGCTGCGCCGCCATTCAGACGCCCGGCCGCGAGCGCGATCGCCACGCCGACCAGGATCCCGGCCAGCAAGCCGAACAGCTTCAGGCGACGGTTGCCCCATACCGAAAAGGCGACGATCACCGCGAATGCCGAGCCGGAAATCAGCAGGCTGACCGGATCGATGGCGAACTGTGCGTCCAGGCCGAAGCTATGCCTCATCGCTTCTGCCACCAGCGACAAGCCGCCCATGCAGATCACGACGCCGACCACGGGCGGCGGAAACAGCGGCCGCAGGCGCGGCATGATGCGGCTGACGACGATCGCCACCACCACCGTCACCAGGCCTACGGCCACCATGCTGCCCAAGCCGTAGCGGGCGGCGATCGCCGCCGCGAACACCGGCATCAGCGGATTCGGGATATGCACCAGCAGCACGCCGCTGCCCAGTCGTCCGCCCCACGCCTGCAGCAGCGTGGCCACCGCCATCGCCAGGATGGTGGCGGTGACGAAGGAGCGGGTATCGGCCTGCGACAGCTCGGCCATGCGCGCCGCCGCCAGCACGTAGGCGATCAGCGCCAGCGCGGTGGCCGCATGCTGCAGCCCGAGCGCCAGCAGCGACGCCGGCGGCGGCCGCTCGTCGGCGGCGAAGGTGAGGTCGGCTGGACGGCGCTGTACCGAAAACGGCGACAGCCGCAGGCGGCTGGCAAGGTCGGGGCGGTGGCTCATGATCTGGGGCGATTCAGAATGGAGCGAAGGGAGGATGGAAGCCAGCGCCGCAACGGGTGCCGACGATGCGAGCTTCCGGCGCGGCCATCGGCCCGCTCAGCCCGCTGGCGTAAACCGCTGCAGCGCCAGTTCGCGCGTCTCGGCCACGTTCAGGATGTTGAGGAAACCGCTGATGTCGAACACGTCGCGGATGTGCGGCCGCATGCCGCACAGCACCAGCTGGCCGGCCGACTGCTTGAGCCGCTTGGCCATCACCAGCACCACGCGCAAGCCGGCGCTGGAAATGTAGTCGAGCTGGGTCAAGTCGAGCAGCAGCCGGTTGGCGCCGCCGGCCAGTTGCCCCAGGATTTCGGCTTCGGCGGCGGCGGCGTTGCCGCTGTTGAGCTGTCCCTCGGGACTGATGACCAGGATATTGCCGATGTGTTCGTATTTGCTCGTCATGAAATCCTGCCCGGAAAAACGTGGTCGGTATGCGGCGCGCAACGATCGAAGAGCGCGCGGCACAAGGGGGGTTGCCTGTTTTTAACAGGATGGCAATTTTATCATCGTATTATTGCTCCCCGGCATGGACACCCTTGCTTGTGCCGCGAGAAGCGATCGACTGCAGGACCATCGGCGTGCCTCCTCAGCACATCCCTGGAGCGCTTGTCTTCACCACATACTCCCATGACGACAGTCAAAAACCGGGCGTATTATGGTCGTTATTCAAATATACTCCAGGAATTGATAAAGTGTGAAGAGTCGGAGCTGCGTCAACCGCCCGCCTGCGCCGGCAGCGTCCGGCAAAAGTACAAACGGTTTTCGCCGTCGCGGCGCTCATAGCGCACCTCATCCATCAGCGTGCGCAGGAAATGCACGCCGAGGCCGCCGACTTGGCGCTGCTCGAGATCCAGGCTCAGATCCGGCGCCGGCGCCGACAGCGGATCGAAGGCAGTCCCGGCGTCGCGCACTTCGACCTCGACCCGCCGCCCGGCGACCCGCAGGCCCACATGGATAGCATGCGCACCGGTGTCGGCAAATGCGTAGTGCATCACGTTCACCACCACCTCTTCCAGCACCAGATTGAGATTGAAGACCAGCGACGGCGGCAGCGCGTGGGCGGCGCAGAAGGACTCGACCGCTTCGGCCAGTCGAGACAATTCGGACACATCGTTGCTCAATTCAAGGACCAGTTCGCCTGGCTGAATCATGGAAAACTCCCGGCCGCATCCGGCTGTTCCGGCTTGTGGGACTGCGCGCCGCGCGAGTGTAGCACGCAGCCAAAAAGCGCTGCCATTTTGCCAAGCAGGCAGCGGCGCCGGTGCCGCCATCGGGGTTGTCCGACATACAAGCGCATGTTGAAGTGTGGCATCATTTGCACTTTTCCATAGGGGAAACAGCTTGAAACTGCTGTTGTGCACCAAGCGTGACCTGGTCGGCAACCTGATGCTGAATCAACTCCTGCCGGACCTGGCGGCCGAGCATGAAGTGGAAGTTCTGCTGGCCAACCGCATCCGCCCCGAAACCGATACCGTGCCGGAACTCGGCTGGATGAAATTCTTCGAGCAGGACCTGCCGAACCGCCTGCTGTTTCCGCTGATCGAACATGCTCCCGCCGGCGACGGCCAATGGCTGTCGTTCGACGCGCTGGCCAGGAAATACCAAGTGCGCATCGAGCAGGCCGGCCACATCGCCGGCGCCGCCGAACTGACCCGCCGCGTGCGCGCGGCGGCGCCGGACCTGATCGTCTCCTTCCAGTTCGGCTTCATCTTCAAGCCGGAGGCGCTGGCGATTCCGGCGCGCGGGGCATTGAATCTGCACTCCGGCGCCCTGCCGCAGCGCGCCGGCGTCAACCCGACCTTCTGGTGCATGAAGGACGGCGACAGCCACGCCGCCTGCACCCTGCACTGGATCGATGCCGGCATCGATTCCGGGCCGCTGGTCGAAGTGCGGCCGCTGGCGCTCGACTATTCGCGCTCGCTGTTTTCCAACTGGATCGCCAACTACCAGAACGGCGCACGCATGATCGCCGACGCCGTCGCCACCCTCGCCGCCGGCGCCAGCCTGCCGGCGCTGGCGCAAGATCACGCGAGCCGGCGCTACGTGCCGAAGCCGACGGCGGACGACTTTGCCGCCTTTGCCGCGCGCGGCGGCCGGCTGGTCGATAGCGGCGCCTACCTGGACCTGCTGGCGCATTACCTGCCGCCGGTGTGACGGCAACGGAAAACGCGATGCCAACCGCCTTCACCAAAATGCATGCCTGCGGCAACGATTTCATCGTGATCGACGACCGCGCCGGCCATTTTTCCGGGCGTGAATCGGCGCTGGCGCGGCGCCTGTGCCATCGCCGCCTTGCCATCGGCGCCGACGGCCTGCTGCTGTTGCGCGCCAGCCGGCTGGCGGGACATTTCGAGATGGTGTTCGTCAATGCCGACGGCCTGATCGGCGAGATGTGCGGCAACGGCGCGCGCTGCCTGGCGGCTTTCATCCGCCGCGCCGGCCTCGCCACCGAGGCGCTGACGCTGCAGACGCCGGTCGGCAGCGTGGCGGTACGCTTTGCCGGCGCCGGGTCCCATGGCACAAACAATATCGTGCTCGACCTGCCGCCTGCCGGCCCGATTCGCCCTGACATCGAGATCCGCTGGCAAGAGCGCGAGTGGCGCTTCGACGCGATCGATCTGGGCGTGCCGCACGCCGTCTGTTTCCTCGCCAGCCGCGCGGCGCTGGAGCAGGCGCCGGTCGAGGCGCTCGGCCGCTACGTCCGTCACCACAGCGTATTCGCGCCGCGCGGCTGCAACATCAATTTCGCCGCGCTGGAAGACGGCCGCCTGTACCTGCGCACCTACGAACGCGGGGTCGAGGCGGAAACGCTGGGCTGCGGCACCGGCGCCACGGCCGCGGCGCTGCTGGCGCAACGCCATTTCGGCCTGCATGCGCCGCTCGAGGTGGTGACCAGCAGCGGCGAGTCGCTCCTCGTCCATTGCGAGCCGCGTTCAGGCTTGCTGCAATTGGCGGGCGGCGCCCATTTCATTGCCGAGGGCAACCTCGACGCCGACCTGCTGGCCGGCCTGGAGCCCGATGCATGAAGCGCGCGGCGCCTTCGCTGAACCGGCATTTCACGTCGATCCTGTGCCTGGCGCTGCTGGCGGCGCTGGCCGCCGCCGGCGCCGGCTGGCTGCGGTATCTCGAGGAGCGCGGCGCGCAGCTGCGCGAAAGCCGCTTCCAGTTCAGCCTGAACAGCGTCAAGAGCACGCTCGAATCGGGGCTGCAGCTCGGCTTGGCGCTGCCCGACCTGCCCAACGCGCAGGCGCCGATCGAAGACGTGCGCGTGCAGGAGCCGGGCATCCTATCGATCGACGTCTTCGACACCCAGGGCCGCATCCTGTTTACCACCGATAGAAACGGCATCGGCGCCCATCTGCCGGCGGCGTGGCGCGCGCCCTGCCTAGCGCCAGGCGCCGGCTGGCGGGCGCGCGACGACGACGGCTACCTGCGCTGCATCGCCCTGCAGAACGGTTACGAGCAGGTCGCCGGTGGCGTGCTGCTACGCTATACGCTGGCTAGCCGCGCCGGCACCTTCGGCGCCTTGTCCGAGCGCTGGCCGGCGGCACTGCTGTTGACGGCCGTGCTGGCGGCGCTCGGTGCCGGCGCCGGCTGGCTTTCGCTGCGCCCGCTCGAGCGCCGCCTGAATGGGCTCGCCGGTGATATTGCCGCGCAGCGTCCGGTCGCCGACGGCTGGCTGGCCGGGCCGCTGCCGGCGGCACTGGCCGCCCTGCAGCGACGCGAAGAACAGCTGCGCACAGCGGAGCGCGAAGCCGACCGCATCGACGACCTCGACCTGCACTGATGCCGAACCGACTACGCACCCTCTGGCTGGCCTGGACCGCGATCATTCTGGCGGCGCTGCTGGCCTTGCTGGGCGGCGCTGGCCTGCTGGCGATGCAGACGGCGCAGCAGCTGGCGGCACCGGAACTGCGCCAGACCACGCAAGTCGTCGGGCGCGCGCTGGCGACCGATATCGAACGCGCGTTGCGCCAGCAGATCCCGATCGACGCATTGGTCGGGATCGAGCCCTGGTTCGCCGATGTCGTCGATGCCAACCCGGTGCTGGCCATGCTGGCGCTGACAGACCGCAGCGGCCGTCTGCTGGACGGCCATGCGGTGCCGGCCGAATTGCGCGCCGTGCTGCCGGGCCGGCGGGCGGCCGCCAGCGACCAGATCGGCGCCCTGCAGCTGACCACCTTGCCGCTGCACGATGCCGGCGGCACCGTCGCGGGCTGGCTGCATGTCGGCGGCGTGGCGCCGGCCATCGGCGGCGCGCCCTGGCTGTGGACGCTGGCGGCCGCCGCGCTGCTGACGCTGCTGGCCGCGCGCGGCTTGTGGCTGCTCCTGCGGCAGCGCGTGGCGGCGCCGCTGGCCGCCTGCCGCGCGGTCGGCAGCGCCGTCGCCGACGGCCACCTGCCGACGCTGGCGCCGCCGCCCGTGCAGGCACCGGCCAGCCTGCTGCTGGCGGCGCTGGCCGGCCGCATCCACGCCGTGCACCGGCAGCATGAAAACCTGCTGTTGAAAATCGGCGAAGTGCGCGCTGCCCATTTCGATCCGGCCATCCTGGTGCAAGTGGACCAATTGGCCGCATCGCTCGATTGGCGGCAGGCGCAACAGCCCGCGGCCGCCGGCGCCGCGGCGGCACGGCGGCCGGCGCCCAGCCTGTCGCGGCGCGCCCTGCTGGCGTCGGCGCTGGCCTTGCTGCTGGTCGCCGCCAGCCTGTTTGCGCTGCAGCGCCTGTCCCGTGCGGCCGACGGCCGGCAACTGGTGGCCAGCGCCGAGCACACGCTGCAACAGGCCTGGCAGGCCACGCTCGACCAGGACCGGGCGCGGCTGGACGCCATCCTGGGACAATTGCTGGCCGGCCCAGGTTTCCGCGCGCTGCTGGCCGGGAGCGACGATCGCGCGCTGGACTTGGCACTGACGCAGGCGGCCACGCCGCCGCTGGCGCTGACCGTGCTGCGGCTCGACGGCACGATGCGCGCGGCGAGCGCCGAGCACAATGAAGAAGCCGCCCTCGGCAACCTGGTCCTGGGGCCGTTGCGCCAGGGACAAGAGCTGGCCCATGGCGTCTGGCAGGACGCGGTACGCAGCTATCAGAGCGGCGTGGCGCGTCGCGTCGCACTGCCCGGCGCGGCGTCGGCGGTCGTGGTTGCCGCGCGGCCGCTGGAAGCCAGCGTCGCCGACCTGGCGCGGCGGCTGGCGGCGCCGGCGGCGGCGGCCGACCTGCGCGGCCAGCCGTTGACCGCGGGCAGCGCCGAGCTGGTCGCGGACTGGCGCGCCCATGGCCGCCAGGGCTATCTGCACCAGGCCGGCGCCGCTTCGGCGGCGCTCGCCGCCGCCACGCTGAGCGCCCCCAGCGGCCATGCGCTCGGCACGCTGCTGGCGCGGCTACCGACCGAGAGCCGGATGACGGCAGCCGAAACCAGCCTGGCGCTGCTGGCGGCGGCGAGCGCGTTGGCCACGGCGCTGCTGCTGCTGGCCTTCCTGGCCGGCCTGTTCGCGCCGCTGGCGCGCGCCACCGAACAACTGGAAGCCCTGGCCGACGGCGCCTATGAGCCGCTCGCCATGCCGCGCGCGCCGGGCCACGAAACCGCGCGCCTGTACCAGGTGCGCAGCCTGCTCGGCGAAAAGATCGACATGCTGCAGACGCTGCGCCGCTCGCGCGAACGCCAGGGGCGGCGCCAGGCGCGCTTCATCCGCCACCAGATGCACCAGCTGGCGTCCCGGCTTGACGAGAATGCGCGCCGCGGCATCCTGGAAGACCTGGAACGGATCGAGTACGCGGGCCGACCGAGCGAGGCGCGGCCGCCCGGCGACGAGCGGTTGGACCGCATCGTCGATGAATTCGGCATTCTCGCGCTCGGCTTCCAGAACCTGGTGTCGCGGGTCGGCGCGCAATACCAGGAGTTGGACCGGCTGGTGCAGGAACTGCGCGAGGCGCTGCGCGCCAAGACCCAATTCATCGCGCTGCAGCAGGAGCTGGAAATCGCGCGCAAGATGCAGCTGTCGATTTTGCCGCGCGAATTCCAGCCGCGCGACGGCCTGGAACTGCACGCGACGATGCTGCCGGCCAAGGAAATCGGCGGCGATTTCTACGACTTCTTCGCGCTCGACCAGCACCGCGTGGCGCTGGTGGTGGCCGACGTCTCCGGCAAGGGCGTGCCGGCCGCCTTCTTCATGGCGGTATCACGCACGCTGCTGCGCGCCATCGCCCAGTTCAGCGACCGCCCCGGCCATTGCCTGCAACAGCTGAACGACCTGCTGGCGGCCGACAACGAAGAGATGATGTTCGTTACCCTGTTCTACGCCATCTTCGACACCCGCGACGGTCGCTGTTCCTACGCCAACGCCGGCCACAATCCGCCCTATTTGCTGCGCGCCGACGGCCGCGTGGAAATGGTGCCGAGCACCGGCGGCATGGCGCTGGCGGTGATGGACGGCCTGGAATTCAAGGAAGGCAGCCTGACCCTGGCGCCCGGCGACGGCCTGTTCCTGTACACCGACGGCATCACCGAAGCCTGCGCACCGAGCGAGGTGTTGTACGGCGACGCGCGCCTGATCACGGCACTGCAGGAGATCGGCACGCTGCCGGTGCGCGAGATTCCGGCGCGCATGGTGGCGCTGATCAAGGAATTCGAGGCCGGCGGCGCCCAGGCGGACGACATCACCTGCCTGATGGCGCGCTACCGGGGCCGCCCATGACGCTCATGAAACCCGAGCACCGGCCGCTGGCCGCCGGCGCCCTGCTGCTGACGATGGCGGTGGCGCTGCTGCTGTTCCTGAACCACGCCAAGTTCGCCTCCACCCTGGAAAACCGCGAACGGGCACGACAGGTGCTGCTCGGCGACGACTTGGCCAAGACGCTGGAATCGCACCTGGCGCTGGGCCTGACACTGGACGACACGCCGGCACTGCGCGCGCTGCTGGGACGCAGCCTGCGGCAGGATGCCCGGCTGCGTGCGGTGGCCGCGCTGGACGTCGACGGCGCGCCGCGCGTCGCCGCCGGCAGCGGCACGGCGGCACTGTGGCAGGCCGCGCGGCGCGAGCGCGGCAACGAGCACGGCAGCGCCAGCGGCGACGCCGCCGCCGCCATCGCGATCGCTTTGCGCAACGGCTTCGGCCTGCAAGCCGGCTGGCTGGTGCTGGAATACGGCCTGGACCAGCCGCGTCGGCAGACCGCGCACGCCTTTTCTGAATTGTGGCCGCCGGCCTTGCTGATCCTGACGCTGGCCTTGGCGACACTGGCGCTGCTGGGGCCGCGCCTGGCACGCCGCCACGCCGCCCAGCCGGCACGCGCCACGCGCCGGCTCGGCTTGCTGGTGGCGACCCTGCTGCTGCTGGTGCAATGCGGCGTCGCCTGGAACGCCTACCATGCCTATACCCGCGTCGGCAGCGAGGATGCGCCGCTGCTGGCGGCGACGCTGGCGCGCACGCTGACGCCCAACCTGGAACGGGCACTGCAGCATGGGATTCCGCTGGCGCAACTGCATGGTGTCGACGACTGGCTGCAACCGGTGCTGGCCGCGCGCCCGGAGTTCGCGGCGCTGGCCATCGCCGACGCCGATGGCCGCGTGCTGTTCCGTGCGCCGGCGACCCAGGCGCACGCGGCCGGCGGCGCCGAATACCGCTTTCCGCTGCGGCTGCAGGACCATGCCGCCGGCACCTTGGTAGTCGGGGTCGACCTGCATCAGCTCAACGAGCGCACCCGACAACTGGCGATGGAATTCGCCACGCTGCTGGTAATCGGCGTGCTGCTCAGCCTGGAACTGCTGCACGGCATTGGCGCCCGCAGCGGCGTAGTCGACGATAAGGCCGCGCTGGCACGGCTGCGGCTGCCGCTGTTCCTGTTTTTCATCGGCTCCGAGCTGCCGCGCGCGTTTTTGCCGATGTGGTCGCGGCAACTGGCGGAGCAGGCGCTGCCGCAAGCCTGGGACGGCACCTTGCTGGCCGCGCTGCTGGCGCCGTTCGCCGCGCTGCCGCAGGCGTTGCGCATGACGCTGCCGATTTCGATTTTTCTGCTGGCGGTGGCGCTGATCTCGCCGTTCGCCGGCCGCTACAGCGCGCGCCACGGACCGCTGCGCCTGTTCGGGCTCGGCCTGCGGCTGGCGGCCTGCGGCCATGCGCTGGCCTTCCTGGCGGAATCGCTGCTCAGCCTGTCGGTCGCGCGCGTGCTGGTCGGCGCCAGTTTTGGCTGCGTCAGCGTGGCTGCCTTCGACTATATCGGCCGTGCCGGCGGCGCCCGCGCGCGCGGCATGGCGCTGTATCTGGCGGCCTACGTCGCCGCCGGCATCTGCGGCGCCGGCCTCGGCGCGCTGCTGGCCGATCGCGCCGGCATTCCGTCGGTGTTCGTGTTCGGCTTGCTGTGCATCGCGCTGGCCGCCGTCACGCTGCGCGCCCTGCCTTCACTGGGCAGCGCCGGCGGCACGGTGGCGCCGGTGGCCGGCGCGCTGCTGCAGCTATTGCGCCAGCCGCGCTTCGTGCGCCTGATCGCGCTGATTGCGCTGCCGATGCAGATCGTGCAGCAGGGCCTGCTGTTCTATTGGGCGCCGCTAGCGCTGACGGCGCAAGGCGAGCGCACCTCCTTCGTCGGTCTGACCATGATGGGATATTTTTTGCTGGTGTTGCTGCTGAACGCGCCGTCCGCGCGCTGGGCCGACCGCAGCGGCCGCCATACGCTGCTGGTGCTGTGCGGGCTGGCGCTGGCCGGGCTGGCCGGGTTGTTGGGCGGCATCGTCTACACGCCGGCGGCGATCGTGCTCGGCGTGGCGCTGATCGGCGTCGCCTGGGCCTCGGGTTTTCCGGCGCAGGGGGCGCTGGTGCTAAGCATCGGCCAGCATGAGCTGGCCGGCGTGGCGCCGGCGGTGGCGATCGGCGTCTACCGCATGGTCGAGCGCATCGGCGCCATGCTGGCGCCCTTGCTGGTGGCGCTCTTGATCGAGATGCTGGGGTATGCCGGCGCCGCCCAAGCCATGGGCGCGGTGTTGCTGTTGTGCGCGCTGGCGCAGGGTTGGATTTCAAGAAAGGAGAATCGCTGATGGCCAAGCGTGCCGTATTTGCGGCTTTTGCCTCGATCCTGGCCTTGCTGGCGCTGCTGCCAGCGCGCGCCGAGCCGGCCAAACAGGTGTTCCTGATCACCAATCGCGGCTGCGAGGAAGTCTGCCAGAGCTTTCGCCGCCACCTGGAAAGCCAGGGCACGGTGGAGTTCGTCTGGCGCGACGCCGCCGGCGACGCCGGCCGGGTTGCCGCCTTCGTCGCCGAAGCGCGCGCCTTGCGCCCGGACTTGGTGGCCACCTGGGGCACCGGCATCACGCTGGCCGCGATCGGCCCCTACGACGCCGCCGATCGGGCGCGGCATCTGAGCGAGATCCCGGTGGTCTACATGTATGTCGGCGATCCGGTTGCCTCCAAGATCGCGCGCAGCGCCGAACGCTCGGGCCGACCTAACGTGGCCGGCGCCAACACCTCGGTGCCGATCGAAGCGCAGATCAAACTGCTGGCTTCCTACCGCAGGCTGGCCAGGGTCGGCATGCTGTACAACACCGACGAACCGGCGGCTGTGACGCAGGCGGCGCAGGCGCGCCGCGCCTTCGAGGCGCGTGCGGTGCAGGTCGGCGAAGTGCGGCTAGGCGCCGCCGACGGCCGCCCGAACGCCGCCGAGATTCCGGCGGCGCTGGACCGGCTGGCGCAGCAGCAACCGGACTTCCTGTACTACATCGGCTCCACCTTCACCCTGAAGCAGATCGAAACCATCAGCGCCGGCGCCATCGCGCGCGGCATGCCGATGTTTTCCGCCACCGAACCGGCCTTCCGCCAAGGGGACGTCCTGCTCGGGCTGATCAGCCCGCTGGCCGGCATCGGTCAGGCGGCGGCGCATCAGGCGGGGCAAATCCTATTCCATGGCAAGCAGCCGGGCGAGCTGGCATCGCCGACGCTGACCCGCCATTCGGTGCTGATCAACATGCAGGCGGCGCGCGCCTTGCGCATTTACCCTCCGATGAAGCTGATGCAGTTCGCCGAACTGACCGAATGACGCCACCGCGCCACGCCGGATTCAGACGATCATATACTCCTCATATCAGTGCGATATCCCGCCGATAAAACATAGGAATTTTTCACTTACTCCATATAGCTCGACTCTGTTGTAGTGAGTTGTCGAAATTCTTCCGCATCGAGGCCCCCTCGATGCCGCCCGGTATGCAAGGATTTTTCCATGTGCTGCCTCCGCGCAGGCGACGGCCTGGTGCGGTTATCCGGCCACGCGTCTGGATTGCCCCTTGCAGGGCGCGTTTGCGCTGGCAAGCGCAAACCGTTGCACAGCCAGGCAGCAGGCTGCCTGAATTCCCTGCTCCACCTTGCACGGAAATGACAAAACGGAAGGCTTGAGCGGCATTGCTCCGGGTGTGGCCAGGCGATCAATTCAACCGCCAACGGCGACGCAGCCGGTCCCCCTCTTGGCGGGGGTTCAAAGCCGGATATGCTGAAGCTGGCCGCCCTGCGTCTCGAAATTCATCGCAAAATCCCGGGCGGATTCTCCTCGCCTATTTCCTCACCGGACAGTCCGGCCCCACCCATCTCGCCGTTGCTCCTATCGGGCAGCTCGCTAGCTGCCGCGGGCGACACGGGAGCAGCGCACGCTCAAGGGCGGACGGTATCGCCCAGCACTACGCCTTCGCGGCGCGGATCGGCGCCGCCGGCGAGATCGGCATCCGGCGCCGGCTTGACGATGGCGCTCAAGCCGCTCGATTGCGCGGCCAGGTTGACCGAATGGCCCAGGGCCCGCAGCCCCGTCACCAGCAGATCGGCGTCGCCCGGCCGCCCTCCGGCCGGCGCGCGCATATCCAGGTTCGGGTGCTCGCCGCCCACCATCGTCGCCATATTGTTGCCGCCGAAATCCACCATCGACACCGCCTGTTGCGGGTCCATGTTCCAGTCCAGCACGCCGACCAGGGTCTTGGCCACGTACTGGATGATGGCGGCGCCGCCCGGCGAGCCGGCGGTCATGACGAAATCGCCGCGCGAGCCGTCGGTATTTTTACGGAACACTAGCGTGGGCGCCATGGAACTGCGCGGCCGCTTGCCGGGCTGCAGGCGATTGGCCACCTGCTCGCCGTCGACGGAGGGCGCGGCGCTGAAATCGGTCAGCTGATTGTTGAGCAGAAAGCCCTGGGTCATGTGATAGGAACCCATCGCGGCTTCGATCGTGGTCGTCATCGCCGCCACGTTGCCGTAGCGGTCGACCAGCGACAGATGCGTGGTGCCGTTTTCGGCGGTCTGCGGCGCCGCCAGCGGCAGCGGCCCGAGATCGCCGGCCGGCGCCGGCAGCGGCATCGCCCGGTCGGGCCGGATCAGGGTGGCGCGCTGCCGCAGATACGTCTTGTCGAGCATGCTGTTCCAGCTGCCGCCCGGCAAGGGTACGAAGTCGGTATCGGCGACATATTTGTTGCGATCCGCATACGCCAAGTGCTCGGCTTCCGCCACCAGGTGCACCCCGACCACGCTGGGCCGGCCGCCGTTGCGGTCCATCCTCGACGGCGCATAGCGCGCCAGATCGAAATTTTCCAGGATGCCCAGGGTCTGGGCGATCGCCAGGCCGCCCGAGGAAGGCGGCGGCATGCCGCAGACCACGTAATCCCGATATCCGGAGCACACCGCCGCCCGCTTCTTGGCGCGGTAATCGGCCAGATCGCGCAGGCTGGTGACGCCCGGCGTGGTGTTGCCGTCATAGCGGGTTTGTATCTTGGCGACGATGGCGCGCGCAATCGGACCGTCCTGGTAAAACGCATCGGCGCCGCGCTCGGCCAGCGTGGCAAAGGTGCGCGCCAATACCGGATTGGTGAGGCGGGTACCGGCCTGGCGCGGCTTGCCGGCGGCATCGAGGAAATAGGCCGCCATCTCGGGGTCGCGTCCGATATGCGTTTGCGCCACCGGGTCGGCGAGCGAGGCCGCCATGCGCGGCGAAACCACGAAGCCGTCGTCGGCCAGCCGGATGGCCGGCGCAAACAATTCTTTCCACGGCAGCCTGCCCTGCTCCGCATGCAGCAGTTCCAGCGCCCGCAACACGCCCGGCGTGCCGATCGAGCGGCCGCTGCGCATGGCATCCGGCATGGGCGGCGTACGATCGGCGGCGGATTTCCAGCGCAGATAGTTTTCGTCCGCCGCAGCCGGCGCTGTTTCCCGGCCATCGTAGGCGATCACCTGGCGCGTCTTGGCGTCGTAATACAGGATGAAAGCGCCGCCGCCGATGCCCGAGGATTGCGGTTCGACCAGGTTCAGGGCCATTTGTGCGGCAATGGCCGCATCCGCCGCGGTACCGCCCTGCTTCAACACATCGCAGGCGACCTTGGTGGAAACGGGATTATTGGTGATGGCCATGTAGGTTCTGGCATGCACCACATCCTTCGGCGCATAGCCGGTGGCGATTTCGGGAGCGCCGACATCGCCCGGCAAGGCTGCGGCACTGCCGACGGCCGTCTCGGCCAGCGCACAGGCGTCGGAGGTCGTGCCGGCAGCCGGCGCCTGCACGCCTTGGCGGGTGGCGCAGGCGGCCAGCCCTAGCGTCAGCACCACCGCCATCCAAACGCGCCGGCCAAGGAGAGATTGCTGGAACAGGTGCGCCGCGTCGCCGGTGGCCGCCGGGGTTGGGCTGCATCGGATGTGATCCATCATCGTGTCCTCCATCAATGCGCCGCAAGCGGTCGCTTGGTCAAATTGCGCCGCCGTCCAAATGCGGCGCGGCGGAATAATCGATCGGCGTGCTGTAGCGCGCATCCCGGTGCCATTCCCAATAGGTGTCGCGCAGCTGCCGCGTCACCGACCCCGGCATGCCATCGCCGATCGTCTGATCGTCCACCCGCGTCACCGGCAGCACACCGCCGCCCGAGGTGGACAGGAACACTTCCTGCGCGCGGCGCAGCTCCCGCGCCGGCAGTGCGCGGATTTGCACCGGCAAGCCGAGCGTCTGCGCGATCTCCAGCACCGTGCGGCGCGTCACGCCTTCCAGCACGCCCTCGCCAGGTGTCACCAGCACGCCGTCGCTCACGCAAAACAGGTTGAAGCCCGGGCCCTCGGCAATATTGCCGGCGCCATCGGTCAGCAGTACGCTGTCGGCCCCGGCATCCAGCGCGCCGAGCAAGCCCATCGTCAAATCGTTCCAGTGATAGTTCTTGATCGTCGGGTCCACCGAGCGCGCCGGAATACGCTGGATATCGCTCACCATCACATGCAGGCCGCGGCTTCGCTGCTCCTCATTGGCCAGCCACACGAAAGGCACTGCGAACGCATAGAACTGATTGAGCGCCTGGCGCGGATCGCGCGAACCCCAGGCCGGCTGGCCACGCGTGCAGATCATCTCGACATAGGAATTGCGCAGGCCGGACAGGCGTACGCATTGGCTCAGCACCTCGACGATGCGCGCCGGAGTGCAGCCGGGATCCAGGCGCAGGCGCGCGCAGCTGCGCAGGAAGCGCTCCAGGTGCGCATCGAGCCGAAAAAAAGCGCCGTCCCATACCGTCACCACATCGTAAGTCGCATCCGAACGCAGAAATCCCCAATCGGTGATCGAGATGGCGGCATCGGCAATCGGAACGTATTTGCCGCGCACGAAAGCGGCGCCTCGGGAAAAATCCTCGCTTGCGGTCATCGAAAGTGTCTCCTCCGGAATGAAAGGGTTGTTTTACCGGAATGGCATGCGGTACTTGGCCGATACTAACCTGAAGCCGCCGCGAAGCTCACCGCCAGTTCGACCGGCGCGCCAAGCGGCAGTTGAGCCACGGAAAAGGCGGTGCGCGCATGCGCGCCCAACTCGGCCCCCAAAACATCAACGAACAGCTCCGAGGCGCCGTCCAGTACCTGCGGCTGACTGAAATTTCTGGCAGCGGATGCCACATACCCGTCGACCCGCAACAAGCCGGCAAAACCGTCGAAGCCGCCGAGGTGGGTCCGAATCTGGGCCAGTACGTTGATTGCGGCGAGGCGCGCCGCCAACCGGCCCTCCTCTTCGGTGAGTTCTGCTCCGACGCAACCGGCATACGCGAGCTTACCGCCAACCAGCGGAAACTGCCCCGAGATGAAACCGATCCCGTTGCGGACCACGATGCGCTGATATGCACCCGCCGGCGCCGGCGCAACGGGAAGGAAAATGCCAAGCTGTTCTAGCCTCGCATCTATGTTGGAAGTCGTTGAGCCTGGCATCGGTCTTCCCCTACAAAGCGAAGCCTTGAGTGTGCGGCGCCAAATCGGAAAGTGCAACATCGGCCCGGCCCGAAGTTTTAGTTCCATGGCTCGTAAATGACGCGCAGAAGACAAGCTCTGATTAGGTCGCCCTTCGGGAGCGTCGGACTCTCGCCCGTGATTGTGACGGCGACGATCAGAGCAATGCCGTCAACGGATTTTCATCTTTGCGCAGACGGGACCAGGCTTGCACTCTCAACGAGCACGACAATCACTTGATTGGACGATGATGGATCGGAACATGGCGACGGGCTATGGTTTGGCGCAATAAGAATGCGGTTAATCGGCAATGACGCCGAAGTTCTTACCCAAAAATCACTCAGGCAAAGAAAAACGGGTTAGCGTTTGCGGCCCTAACCCGTTGATCTTAAAGATCAATAACGGTGCGACTAGCAGGAATCGAACCCACTACCCTTGGTTCTATTCAAAGCAGTTCATAGAATTTTGTCGCCGGACTTTTTCAACACAATCGACCCAGAACAGCCTGCCGCCTCCGAAAAGCGGACATTCGACATGAGCGGCAGATGCTCCGCTGCCAGTAGCGGACCGATTAGCAAGGATCGCTGGTACCACAAAGTCAGCGTGCCCTCTCAGCTGCGACAAGCCTGACAATGGAGTCGCGTGGCTTGCTACGGCGTCAGAGAGGCAAGGTATGCCACAAGCGAGACTATGTCTTCATCGGCGAGATTTTGAACACTTGGTTTCATCTGGTCGCTTGCGCTTCCCGTTCTCGCCCCGAGTTTGAAGTCGTAGAGCTGCCGAGCCAGATAGCTTGGCGATCGCCCGGCGATGCCCGGTACCGGGCCGAGACCTTTCAGGTCTGCGCCATGGCACGAAGCGCAGGAACCCGTCTTGCCTGCAGCCTCGGATTTCACCAATGCCTCGCCTTTGGCAATGCTTCCAACCGGGACGTATGCCAAGAATTGTGCCCGGCTGTCACGAGACACGAATTGCGCCACATCGGCCGGGACTTCTATGATCCGTTGACCGATAGGCTCCGTGCCGCCTCCTGGCAAGGTCGCAAGAAAGCTTCCAGCGACATAGGTTTTCGGGACCATATCGGCTTCAACAACCTTGACGTTGGGCTGGGGCTTCAGTGCGGCGAAATATGCAGCGGCAGCCTTCACCTCCTCCTCGGTGACGGACTTGGCTAGCGCAATCATAAGTTGGGGTGGAGATCTTTGCGGAACGGAGGTCGTTCTGGCACCGCTTTTGTAGTCAGCCATCTGTTGATTGATGTAGGCGGCAGGCAGACCTGCAAGGCTGGCGTTTTCCGGACCACCGGAACCCTGGACACGGTGGCAGGAACCGCAAGCGCGCACCTCGGGCTTTCTGCCACGCGCGACCACGTCTGGCATGGATGGATGATCGTTCGGATGCCAGTCCGGCGCGACATAGAGATCCCGCAGTTGGGTGAGCGTGAAAGTGGCAGCACTGTCAGGAACGCTTCGCGGAACACCATCGTCAGGTGGTGGTTTGAAATCCGGATTCCAGGGAAATGCCCACATCGGAAGAGAAGCCTTCATTGAGGTGGGAGCAGGCGCCGTATTGCTTTGATTTTGAGCAGATGCCGGCAATACAACCAAGGCACTTGTCAGAAGCAATGCGCTAATAGCGCGAGATTCTGAAACGCTCATGTGAACCCTCCTTTGAGGATTCTTGGACGCGCTGCGTGAGACCATATGTCAAACGCTTTGCCGGCCAGGTATTCTCAATGAGAAAGCTTGCACTTAGAAAAGAATTGCATGGCCTTTCCATGCAATTCAGAGAACCTCGAACCGTAAACAGAGTAGGTAGGCTATTAGTTGCGCACAACGAGCATTCCGAACGGTCATGAGAAATGTCAATGCCGCTGTTGATTCGGCACCTGAAAGGCCCTCTGGAAGTGGGATGTCATGTCGGATTTCCGCTTTTGGCCGAACTTGCCGCTTTGCGCACATCCCAAGTTTGGATGATGTCTGGCACTTCCGGTCCACTTAAATCCGGTTTGCTGCAATCAAGGTAAAGGACGATCCGTTCTCTCGTATCCATGAAACAGGAAGGCCGCGGATATCTCACACGCACGATTTCCCTCCCCCTTGAAAATTACCAATTCGAGCCAATCGCTAATGCATTGGGGTACTCGAGAATTGTGAAGGGTGCCGGGAGGTCTGGGTAAAGTTCATGCGCACCGACCTGTCCCTAGGGCGCGCATAACCGCGAAAAGGCAGAATTTTTAGAAGATAGGCATACAAGCCAGAGGCACATAAATAATCCGGCGGGCGGGCAAACGGCAATCCACAAATCCGCCACATTTTTCGGCCACGGCGACCCAAAACGGACAAGGGGTTCCGTCTTGTGAACGGAACCCCTTGATTTTACTGGTGCGGCTGGCAGGAATCGAACCCACGACCCCTTGGTTCGTAGCCAAGTACTCTATCCAGCTGAGCTACAGCCGCGAAAAACAAAATTATAGCACGACTTAATTTCATTTTAAAAGGGCAAATTTCAAATTATTCCGCTTAGGAAAACGGACGTCGCGGTCGCATTGCCATCAGGCAAACCACAAGTCTTTAAAACGCAACATCTTGTGTGTCGGACAGCGGGTTTTCGTGCAAACAATAGTTGCCTGAATTATTTTGTAAAAAACTTATGATAAAGTCGATCTCGTGTGAATTTGCCATGCGGCAGTACATAGCGGCCGCCTCGATATTGAAAGATCCCAGTTGAGCAGCCAGGTCGATCTCATGTCTTGCCGTTCCGGTTTTCCCCTGCTTTCCTTTGCCGGGAACGCATCAAGGACGCCCGATTCCTGAAAGTAGCGCCTGGGGCCAGTGCGTTACTCCAAAATATCAAGTTTTCGCTTCGTTCCCAGTTCCCCGGCGTTTGCACCATCTCGGAATCCCAAGATGGATGGCGGCAACAGCCCTATATAAGTAAGGGGACGGTAACACTCAGGATCAAATCACAGTCAGCGAATCGGGATGAAAGTACATATGAATATTCGACCACGGCTGACACTCTTGCTGGTTTTGGCATGCCTCGGCGCTTCGGCGTTCGCCGCTTCGGTGCGCGTGCTGGTGACCGACGACCACGGCAAGCCGGTGCCAGATGCGGTGATCTATGCCGAACCGCTATCGCCGCGGGTATCGCCGAAGCAGTTGCCAACCGTATCGATCGAACAGAATCAGCGCAAATTCCTGCCGCTGGTGACCGCCATAGAAGCGGGCAGCGCGGTCTCATTCCCCAATCACGATACCGTGCGGCATCACGTTTATTCCTTTTCGCCGACGAAGGCCTTCGAGTTGCAGCTGTATTCCGGCGTGCCGGCCAAGCCCATCGTGTTCGACAAGCCGGGAACGGTGGTGCTCGGCTGCAACATACACGACAAGATGGTCGCCTACATCCATGTGGTAAATACCCCGTATTTCACCAAAACGGATGCCGACGGCCAAGCCGTGCTCAAGGCAGTGGCGGCCGGCTCCTATCAATTGCGGGCCTGGCATTACAATCTGCCGCCGGCGGCGCCAATTCCGCAGCAGGCGCTGAACGTCAATGACGCCGACAGTGCGGCATCGTTCCGGGTTTCACTCAAGGCCGACGCGGTCGCACATTAGGAGTCTTCATGCGCCTGCGCAGTCTTGAAAGCCGCATCGTCATGCTGTTCCTGTTTTTGATTCTGACGGTGCAGCTGGCGGGTTTCCTGGTGATTCGTGCCGGCATCGAAGGAAACGCCCGCGCCTCGATCGGCGACGAACTGGTGATCGGCGAGCGCGTATTCCAGCGGCTGCTGAAGCAGAATGCGCAAACCCTGACGCAAGGGGCGCGGCTGCTGGCGTCGGACTACGGCTTTCGGCAGGCGATTGCCAGCGACGACCGCGAAACCATCGCCTCGGCCTTGTCCAATCACGGCGCCCGCATCGGCGCCACCTTGACGGTGCTGGTCGGCCAGGATCACCGCATCAAGGCCGCCACCACCAGCGAGCCGGCGCCCAGCCTGGAGCGGGCCATCCTGCAACTGGTGGACGATGCCGAGCAAGCCGGCAATGCGGCAGGAATCGCGATGGTCGACAAGCACGCGTTCCAGATCGTCGTGATATCGGTCAAGGCGCCCGTTACGATCGGCTGGGTGGCGATGGCGTTTCCGATCGACCGCGCCTTGGCCGCCGACATGCGCGAACTCTCGTCGCTGCAGGTATCGATCCTGACCCGCGGCGAGAACGGCAAGTGGATGACCGGCGTTTCGAGCCTGGAGGAAGCCGACGCCGACAACCTGGCGGCGCAATTGCAGGCGGCATCCGGCACGGCGCCGCTGCTAGGAGAACTGCATCTGCACGACGTCGAGTACAGCACCCGCATATTCCGGCTGGCGCAGGATTCGGAGCAAACTTCCATCGTCGTGCTGCAGCGCTCGATCAGCGAGGCAATCGCCCCCTACCGCCGCCTGCAGCTGACCTTGCTTGTATTGACCGCGCTCGGCATCGCGCTGGCCGTGGTCGGCAGCATCCTGACCGCGAAACGCATCACCGGGCCGCTGCGCCAGCTGGCGGAAAGCGCCAAGCGGCTCGGCACCGGCGACTACTACCAGGGCCTGATCGAAATCAAGCGCGAGGACGAGATCGGTGAACTGTCGCGCGCGTTCGACAGCATGCGCGAGGGCATCGCCAACCGCGAACTGGAAATCCGCCGCCTGGCGTATTGGGACAATCTGACCAATCTGCCGAACCGCGCCCAATTCGTCACCCTGCTCGACAGCACGCTAGCGCAGTCCCGCAAATACCATCTTTGCTGCCATGTGCTGATGATGGACCTGGACCGCTTCAAGCATGTCAACGACCTGCTCGGCCATTCATTCGGCGACGCCCTGCTGCGGCAGGTGGCGCAGCGCCTGGCGGCGCTGAAAATCAAGAGCACCGACCAGATTGCACGCCTGGGCGGCGATGAATTTGCCGTCCTGCTGCCGGACAGCCGCCTCGACGAAGCCCAGGCCCTGGCGGCGCGCATCCTGAAGTCGCTGGAAACGCCGATCTCACTCGAAGATCAGACCGTCGACCTCGGCGCCAGCATCGGCATCGCCGGCTACCCGGCGCACGGCAACGACGCCGAATCGCTGCTGAGCCGCGCCGAGGTGGCGATGTATGCGGCCAAGCACAGCGGCAACGAGGCGGTGGTCTACGAATCGTCGATCGACAAGACCAGCCAGGAAAGCCTGTCGCTGCTGGGCGAGCTGCGGCGCGCGATCGACAACGGCGAGTTCCAGCTGCACGTGCAGCCCAAGTCCATCCTGCGTACCGGAAAGATCATCGGCGTTGAAGTGCTGATACGCTGGATGCATCCCAAGAAAGGCCTGATCCAGCCCGACCATTTCATCCCCTTTGCGGAAAAAACCGGCTTTATCCGGGTCGTGACGCATTGGGTGCTGGAACAGGCGGCGGCCTTGTGCAGCCGCTGGCAGGCCCAGGGGCTGCACCTGAAGATCTCGGTCAACCTGTCTACCCGCGACCTGCTCGATCCGGAGTTGCCGGCCAGGTTCATGGATATCCTGACGCGCCACCAGGTCGCCTCTTCCTCGTTCTGCCTGGAGATCACCGAGAGCGCGATCATGGACGATCCGGTGCGCGCCCAGCAGATCCTGGAACGGCTGTACGCGATGGGCATCGAGCTTTCGATCGATGACTTCGGCACCGGCTATTCTTCGCTCGCCTACCTGAAGCGGCTGCCGGTGCACGAGCTCAAGATCGACAAGTCCTTCGTCATGAACATGGAGCACGAAGTCGATGACGCCTCCATCGTGCGCTCCACGGTCGACCTCGGCCACAACATGGGGCTGCGGGTGGTGGCGGAAGGCATCGAAAGCGAGGCCGCGCTGCAGCTGCTGGCGCGCATGGGCTGCGACCAGGGCCAGGGCTATTTCATCGGCCGCCCGATACCGGCCGACCAGTTCGTGCAATGGCTCAGGAAATGGGCGCCTCCGCAGCAGGCGATGCACGAGAACATGATCTAGCGATGCGGCAGGAAATACGATGAACGCGTCGCCATCACCGCGCCGCCGCAGCGCGCATCCCGCCACGGCTGCGGACAATCCGTCCGAACCGGCAGCCCTCGCGCCCCTGCAGGCCGAATGGCTGGCGGCAATCATGCAGGGCTCGTTCAGCGAGGTCTACGTCGCCGACTGCGCAAGCTTGCGCCTGATCTGCCTGAATCAAGCCGCGCGCGCCAACCTGCAATACGATGAATACGCGCTGGCCGGCATGACCCTGGCCGACATCGCCGGCGACCTGAGTAAAAGCGCTTGCCGCCGGCTGCTGCAGCCCTTGCATAAAAACGGCGCCAGGCAGGCGACGCTGGACACCATGCTGACGCGCCAGGACGGCACCCGCTATCCCGTCGAAATGCGGCTGCTGCTGTCGGCATCAGGGCCGGCGCCGATCCTCATTGCGATCGCCAACGATCTCAGTGCGCGCTACGAATCGGCGCATGCGCTGCGCCTGAGCGAGGCGCGCCTGCGCGCCATCGTCTCCAACACGCCGGGATTGGTCTATCAGTTCCTGCGGCAGCCGGATGGCGCTTTCGGATTCCCCTATCTGAGCGACGGCTGCCATGCGCTGCTCGGCATCGACGCCGAGCGGCTGTGCGCCGATGCGGCGCTGTTCCTGCAGCTGATCCTGCCCGAGGACCGCGCGTCCTGGCTGGAATCGATGGCCGCCTCGGCCGCCGACATGAAAGCCTGGAACTGGGAAGGCCGGATCTGGATCGAGGAATGGAAGGACACCAAGTGGATCAACCTGCGCGGCACGCCGCGCGCGCTGGATGGCGGACTGGTGCAGTGGGAAGGCATCATGGCCAACATCACCGACAGCAAGCTGGAGCAGGCCGAAATCAAGCGCTCGCGCGCAGCAGTTGGCCGAGCTGTCGGCGCACGTGGAAAAGGTCAAGGAGCAGGAGCGCACCCGCATCGCGCGCGAGATTCATGACGATCTCGGCGGCAACCTGACCGCGATCAAGATGGCGCTGGCGCTGATGGCGCGGCGGCTGCCGGCGGGACGATGCGGATTTGGCCCAGAAAGCCGCCTACCTGGATTCCCTGGTGGATCGCACCATCGAATCGGTGCACCGGATTTCCGGCGATCTGCGGCCCGGCGTGCTCGACTTCGGCATCGTCACGGCGATCGACTGGCAGGCCCGCGAGTTCGAAAAGCAGCTCGGCATACCCTGCGTGGTTTTCTCTGAAGTGAGCGAACTCGACCTGCATCCGGATCAGGCGGTGGCGCTGTTTCGCATCTTCCAGGAAGCGCTGACCAATATCGGCAAGCATGCGCAGGCCAGCCGGGTGCAGGTGCGGCTCGGCAAAACCGGCGACCATGTCCATCTCGAAATCGCCGACAATGGCCGCGGGATTGCCGCCACCGATCGCCTGAAGCCGAATTCCTTCGGCATACGCGGCATGACCGAGCGCGTCAGCGCTCTGGGCGGCAGTCTCAGCATCGGCACGGCGCGCGGCGGCGGCAGCGTGGTGGCGATCCGGATTCCGCTGCCCGATGCGCCGGCAGCCGCCGATGTCCCCAATACGCCGGTTGCGCCGCATGCTGCGCGCACCACGGATGTTTAGTTTTTTGATTGCCCCATGACCGACAACAGCTGTACCAAAATAAAAGTCCTGATCGCCGACGACCACGCCATCGTGCGTGAAGGCCTGAAGCAGATTCTCGCGGACACGCGCGATATCGTGGTGGCCGGCGATGCCGAGAACGGCTTCGAAGCAATCAAGCTGATCCGCCGCAATCCCTGCGAAGTGGTTCTGCTCGACATCTCGATGCCCGACCGCAACGGCATCGAAGTGCTGAAGCAGCTCAGGAAGGAGTTTCCGAAGCTGGCAGTCCTGATGCTGTCGATGCACCGCGAAGACCAGTACGCGATCCGCGCGCTGAAGGCCGGTGCCGCCGGCTATCTGAACAAGCAGAGCGCGCCGGCCGAGCTGGTCACCGCGATCCGCCAGGTCGCCGCCGGCCGCAAATACGTCAGCCCCGCCCTGGCCGAGGAACTCGCCAACCAGCTCGACGAAGACCACGACCGGCCGCCGCACGCCGCGCTGTCCGACCGCGAATACCAGACCATGACCATGATCGCCTCCGGCAAAACGGTGAGCGACATCGCCGCCGAACTGGCGCTGTCGGTGAAAACCATCAGCATGTACCGTTCGCGCGTGCTGCAAAAAATGAAGCTGCGGCATAACGCCGAGCTGACCCATTACGCCATCAAGAATCGGCTGGTCGACTAAGCGCGCATACGCCGGGGGACGGCAGGCGCCGGCGGCATGCGTCCTTGCGCCGCCATTCCAGCGCGGCACCTCCCTTATACTCCAGACATCAAGCATCGATACCGGGCGTCGTATCGATTTTATTTGAACATACTCCCAGAAGTTCGAATACGGCCGGGCTGACGTCCAAGTACCGCGGCTGCCTGCCGCAGCCGGCCGCTCCACGCAAAACTGCGAACTGCCCGCCCTTTCCGCCACTACTCCCGGCATCAGTCAGGTGCTTGATCAATTAGCATCATCCCATCAGCAATCCAAGCCTTCGATCAGGGAGCCTCCATGCCAGCCATACAGCTTGCCGAACCCGCTTTATCCGCCACGGCGCCGGTCGATATCGGCTTCGAAGTGCTGCGCCGGCTGGCTGCGCTGCGCATCGCGCCGACGCCCGACGCCTATCGCAGGCTGTATGACGAGATCGCCGGCGCCGCCGCCTCGCTCCAGGCGGGAACCGTGCTCGCCCGCTTCGGCAAGAATGCCCGCGTTCCCGCGCACGATGACGGCGACGTTGCACCGCGCCGCCGTTTCGCCGCGCAGAGCGCCGACCGCCGCATCCGGGCGCTGGAATCGCGGCTGGAACAGTTGAACGAACTGGTCTGCGAGGATCAGCTGACCGGCAGTCTCAACCGGCGCGGCCTGGACAGCATGTTCGTGCGCGAGCTGGGGCGCGCCGATCGCCACGGCACGCCGCTGTGCGTGGCGATGCTGGACCTGGACGATTTCAAGTGCTTGAACGACAGCTACGGCCATTGCGTCGGCGATGAAGTGCTGGTGCACCTGGTGCAGGTGATCAAGCAAACGCTGCGCAGCATGGACGGCGTGGCGCGTTTCGGCGGCGAGGAATTCCTGATCCTGCTGCCCGACACCACGCTGGAAGAAGCCAGCCTGGCGCTGGAGCGGCTGCGGCAAAAACTGCGTGAACAGGTGTTCGTGCACCAGCGCTCCCGGCTGGCGATCACCTTCAGCGCCGGCCTCGCGCTGCGCGCGCCGAACGAGGATCAACGCGCGCTGGTCGCCCGCGCCGACGCCGCGCTGTACCGCGCCAAGCAGGCCGGCAAAAACTGCGTGGTGAGCGCGGCCTGAACGCCCTCCCGCCATTTGCCATCCCGGCGCCGGGGCCGCGTTGCCTCGCGAACGAGCCGCGCCTCATCGATGCCGCACGGCCACCGCCCCGCCTCCCGGCCCTGAAATGCCGCACACTCCCCAAAAAGCCGGCGCTTGTCAGGATTTTCCTGATTTGACCGACGAGAGTGAGCGATCATATCGGATCCGATTTCCACGCCGCACAACCGTACTGCCCAGTACCTGCCATGCCCGCCAAACCAGAAAAGCCGCCAGCCCAGAATTCCGCCGATATTGCCCGTGAAGCGTTCCGCCGCCTGGCGACGCGGCGTATTGCGCCGACTCCGGACGCCTACCGCGCGATCTATGACGAAATCGCCGGCTTGCCGGCGCAAACCGATGCCGAGGCCGTGATCGCCGCGTTTGCCGCCCGCCTGGCCGCCGGCAGCGGCGACAGCGCCGAGCTGGGCCAGCTGTGCGCACGCGCCGCCAAGGAAGGAAACTGGCAGGAATGCGAACTGCAGCTGAACCGGCTGCTCGACAAGCAGCTGGCGTCCAAGCCGGCGCCCGGTTCCGCCGTCGCCGTCGCCCCTGCTCCCGCCGCGCCGCTGCCGGTGCCGTCGGCCCTGGTCACCGGCGCGCAAGGCAATCTGCTGCGCGACATGCTGGTGCGCACGCTCAACCTGGCGCTGACCTCGCAGCTGGAGCACGCGCCGGAACTGGCGGCCGAAACGCAAGCCCTGGCCGCCGCCGTCAAGCAGGCCGATTCCACGGAACTCCTGGGCCAGACCGCGACGCGCCTGAATCAACTCTGTTTCCGCATCGAGCAGGACAGCCAAGACATGCAGCGGCAACAGGAAATGCTGCTGCGTCTGTTCGCGCTGCTGCTCGACAACATCAAGGAACTGGCCGAGGACGACAGCTGGCTGGCCGGGCAGATCGCCAGCGTGCAGGCGCTGATCGCGGGGCCGATCCATCCCGCCGCGCTGCAGGAAGCCATGCGCAGCCTGAAAGACGTGATTTACAAGCAAGGCGTGCTCAAGCACAGCCTGCGGGAAGCCCAGGCCACCGTGAAGCACATGATGCTGACCTTCGTCGAATGCCTGTCCGCCACCGCCGCCAGCACGCGCGACTACCACCAGAAGATCGAGCGCTACGCCGCCGCCATCAGCCGCACCGACGACATCCACGCTCTCAACACCATCCTGCACGAGGTGATGCGCGAAACGCTGCTGCTGCAAAGCGAGGCGCTGCGTTCGCGCGACCAGATGCAGGACGCCCAGCAGCAGGCGCAGCAGGCCGACGGCCGCATCAAGACGCTGGAATCGCAACTGGCGCACATGAGCGAACTGGTGCGCGAGGACCAGTTGACCGGCAGCCTCAACCGGCGCGGACTGGACGACGTCTTCGAGCGCGAACTGGCGCGCGCCGACCGCCGCGGCCTGCCGATGTGCATCGCGCTGCTCGATCTGGACGACTTCAAGCGCATCAACGATACCCACGGCCACGACGCCGGCGACGAAGCGCTGATCCACCTGGTGCGCGTGGTCAAGGATACGCTGCGCACCATGGACGTCATCGCCCGCTTCGGCGGCGAGGAATTCCTGATCCTGCTGCCCGACACCACGCTCAAATCCGCCAGCGCCACCATCACGCGCCTGCAGCGCGAGCTGACCAAGCGCATCTTCCTGCACAACCACCAGCGCGTGCTGGTCACCTTCAGCGCCGGCCTCGCGCTGCGTGCCGACGGCGAAGACCAGAAATCCCTGATCCGGCGCGCCGACGCCGCCTTGTACCAGGCCAAGAAAACCGGCAAGAACCGGGTAGTCAGCGCCGGCTGAGACGGCCGCGGATCGGCGGCTGATCCGCCCGAAGCGCCGCGCCATACCGCCGGCACGGTTTGACGGATCACATACTCCCAGTATGTAGGTCGTATTTCGGATGCAATATGGACGATTTTTCAACATACTCCATATAGCGGTAAAAAACCTCACCCTTCCGGCATGGAACCCAAGCCGGCCCCGGCAAAACCGGCATTCCTGTTTTCGACGCCGGCCTCATGGCCTGGCACGCCAACCCGGCATGGACAGACCACGGGCGCCGGTGTGGACGCCCGACTTCTTTATCCGCGGGAAAGTCGCCCTTGCCGGGCCGGATACCTGCCGCAGCGCAAACCACCGCGTGCCAACCGGTGTATACCTGCTCCTCATCACCACGCCAATCGCGAGGCCTCCATGTCGAGCCAGGCAGAAAAAGCAACAGCTTTCCGCGCGCTGCATCAGCAGGATCGCGCGTTCATCATCCCCAATCCATGGGACGTCGGCACCGCGCGCCTGCTGGCGGCGCTCGGTTTCGAAGCGCTGGCCACCACCAGCGCCGGGTATGCGTTTTCGGCCGGGCAGCGCGACAACACGATCAGTCGCGAGCAAACCCTGGCGCACGTCGCCGCCATCGTGGCGGCCACCGAGCTGCCGGTCAGCGCCGACCTCGAGAACTGCTTCGGCGACGACCCGGAGACGGTCGCGCAAACCATCCGGCTCGCCGCCGCAACCGGCCTGGCCGGCGGCTCGATCGAAGACGCCACGGGCCGCCCGGACGATCCGGTGTATCCGCATGCGCTGGCGGTGGAACGCGTGCGTGCCGCGGCGGAAGCGGCGCACGCACTGGCCTTCCCGTTCATGCTGACCGCCCGCGCCGAAAACTATCTGCACGGCCGTCCCGACCTGAACGACACCATCCGCCGGCTTCAGGCCTACCAGGATGCCGGCGCCGACGTGCTGTACGCGCCGGGCCTGAGCAGCAAGGAGGAGATTGCCGCCGTGGTCGGCGCCTTGGAGCGGCCGGTGAATGTCTTGATGGGGCTGCAGGGCGTGCAACTCAGCCTGGCGGAGTTGTCCGCCCTCGGCGTCAAGCGCATCAGCGTCGGCAGCGCGCTGTCGCGCGCGGCGCTCGGCGCCTTTTTGCGCGCCGCCCGCGAAATGCGCGAGCACGGCAGCTTCCGCTTCGCCGATGAAGCCGTCAGCTATCGGGAAATCAGCGCCATGTTTCCTCCGCCAGCGCCGCCCGATCCGCAGCGGCCGGCATGAAATAAGGGCCGTTCCTGAAGCAATTGCCAAAAAATGAAGCGCCGCGAACGACGAACGGCCTCGATTCGCATGGACACCCTTCGCCTCCTGGCCCTGCAAACCCACGATCGCGCCCTCTGAATCGGCGCATATTTCGCGCGCCCCAATCGGCACGAAATCCAAAACCTGAAGGGGTGATCGCGGATTTTTATCTTCGCGCCCAGCCGCAAATTTCTTAAAGATTTCCGAGAAGCAAGCCGACAAAACAAGCACCTGGCCTGAGTCCGGGCATGGCTTGAAAAAGAAACTTTCGCAAAAGCTCAACTTTTTCCAGCTTCGTCCGATACCACTACCAACGGCGGCTTGCATCGACCAAAACGCAAACCGGACATTGACGGTACTCAAGCCGGAATCATCGGCCTTCTACAGGAGAATCAAAATGGCTTCAGTCATCAATACCAACATCTCGTCGTTGAATTCGCAACGGAATCTGACGACTTCGCAATCCTCGCTGGCCACTTCGCTCCAGCGCCTGTCTTCCGGCCTGCGCATCAACAGCGCCAAGGACGACGCCGCCGGCCTGGCGATTTCCGACCGGATGACCACCCAGATCAACGGCTTGAACCAGGCGGCCCGCAACGCCAACGACGGCATCTCGCTGGCGCAGACCGCCGAAGGCGGCACTGGGCCAGGCAACCGACCTGCTGCAGCGCATGCGTACGCTGGCGGTGCAGTCGGCCAACGCCTCCAACAGTGCCAGCGACCGCGCCGCGCTGCAGGCTGAAGTCAGCGCAACTGGTCGGCAGGAATACGACCGCATCGCCACACACACCCAGTTCAACGGCCAGAACGTGCTCGACGGCTCGTTCACCAATGCCAACTTCCAGGTCGGCGCCAACGCCAACCAGACCATCGGCGTACAAATTGCCGACTCGCGCTCCAGCGTGGTGGGCAATTCCACGGTGGGCGCCACCGTGTTTGCCCCGACCAGCGCCGCGAGCACCGGCTTGACCATCAACGGCATTGGCGTCGGCACCACCGGCACCACGTCGCAAGCGAAAGTCGATGCGATCAATGCACAAGCCGGCCTGACCGGCGTGACGGCCAGCCAGACCGGCAACTTCACCGTCAGCGCCGCGATCTCGGGCTTTGGCGCCGTCGCCGCCGGTGACATCACCGTCAATGGCGTACAAATCGGCGCCATCGCCGCCGGCACCGATGCAGCCACTCAAGCTACCAATGTAGCCGCAGCGATCAACGCCAAGACCGGCTCGACCGGGGTGACGGCGACGATCGGTACCGGCACCAATGGTGGCGCCACCAGCGCAATCATCCTCAGCAACACCTCCGGCGCCGCCATCTCGGTCGGCACCGGCACCTCGGCAACGGCTGCCAACGTCGGCCTGACCGCAGGCACGACGGCTGCAGGGGCCAACGGCAAGATCACCTTGTCGACCAGCCTGACCGGTTCCATCACCCTGGGTGGCGGCACCGAAGCGACGATCGGATTTGCCGCAGGCGCGCAGACCACGACGCAAAACCTGTTGAGCGGCATCTCGATCTCGACCGACACCGGCGCGCAAAATGCATTGCAGGTGATCGACACCGCGCTGTCCTTCGTCAGCAGCACCCGTGCGACGCTCGGCGCGATCCAGAACCGCTTCACTTCGGTGGTCTCGTCGCTCGGCACGACCTCCGAAAACCTCAGTGCAGCGCGCAGCCGTATCCTCGATACCGACTTCGCGGCAGAAACGGCCAACCTGACGCGCGGCCAGATCCTGCAGCAAGCCGGCACCGCGATGCTGGCGCAAGCCAACTCGCTGCCGAACGGCGTGCTGGCCCTGCTGCGCGGTTAAGCGATGTAAATTCGCGAAGCAGTTCGCAGGACCCGGAGCGATTCGGGGCAAGTCAGGAATGTCCCCCGCTCGGGTTGCCCCGGGCGGGGCGTTCCCACTTAAGGAGCGATCATGGAGATTCGACCGATAGGCACTTCTTCCGCGCCGCAGCCACATGTGGCCGAAAAA
This sequence comes from uncultured beta proteobacterium, assembly GCA_963706525.1. Classification (GTDB taxonomy): domain Bacteria; phylum Pseudomonadota; class Gammaproteobacteria; order Burkholderiales; family Burkholderiaceae_D; genus DATJCV01. The sequence goes on from CAVPMM010000015.1 coordinate 43,582, forward strand.
ACTGCCGCGCCAGTGGCGGCCAGACCCGCCGCTGCTCCGGTGGCGGTCGCTGGCCCAGAGGCTGCCGCACCGGCCACGGGCGGCGCGCAGTTGGCGCAAGCGGTGGGCCACTTGAATCAAACGATGAAGACCCGCGACTCCGGGCTGGAATTTTCGATTGACGAAGATTCGCATCGCACGGTGATCAAGGTGGTCGACCAGAAAACCAAGGAACTGATCCGCCAGATGCCGTCCGCCGAAGCGCTGGAAATCGCCAAAGCGCTGGACCGCATGCAGGGTTTGCTGATCAATCAAAAAGCCTGACACGGCTTGCCGCGGCGAACTAGGCCCGGAAAACCCTTCTAAAGTCGGATTTGATCCGGCCGATAACGGGGTACATTGTCATTTTTCAGCAGGAGGCACTTTGGCCATTTCGTCGCCCGGCATCGGCTCCAATCTTCCGATCGATAGCATCGTTTCGCAACTGATGCAGGCGGAGAGCCAGCCCCTGGTAGCACTGAACAGAAAAGAATCGAGCTACCAGGCCAAAGTCTCGGCATTCGGCAGCCTCTCCGGCGCACTGGCCTCGTTCCAGACCACGCTGAACGGCCTGAGCGACCTGTCCAAATTCCAGCAGATGACCAGCGCCAGCAGCGACGCGGCGATCGCCAGCGCCACCACCGCGAGCGGCGCCGCAGCGGGCAAGTACAGCATCGACCTGACTCACCTGGCGCAACAGCAGTCGCTGGCCAGCGCCGGCACCGCTTCGACCACCGCCTCGATCGGTAGCGGCGCCGCGACCACCCTGAGCTTCCAGTTCGGCACGATCAGCGGCGGTACGCTGGCCAACGGCGTGTATACCGGCGCCAGCTTCGCCGAAAACCCGGATCTGGCATCCGGCAGCATCACCATCGACAGCAGCAATAACTCCCTGCAAGGGATCCGCGACGCCATCAACAAGGCTGGCCTGGGAGTGACCGCCACCATTGTTTCGGACGGCAGCGCAAGCCCGAATCGTCTGGTCTTGACCTCGGACAAGACCGGCGTTGCGGCGAGCATGAAAATCACCGTGGACGGCGATTCCGCATTGAAGGATTTGCTGAGCTTCGACCCGTCCGTGACGGACGGCAGCGCGCAAAAACTCTCGCAAACCAGCGCCGCGCAAAATGCGCAGATGACACTCAACGGCATCGCGATCACCAGCGCCACCAATACCATCACCGGCGCGATCGAAGGGGTGACGCTCACTGCCAGCAAGATCGGCGCCACCACGATTTCGATTGCCAGCGACACCAGCGCTGTCGAAAAGAACGTCAACGCCTTCGTCAAATCGTATAACGACCTGAATACGACGCTAAAGGCGCTGACCGGCTACAACGCCGACACCAAGACCGGCGGCCTGCTGATCGGCGATTCGACCGTGCTCACGATCCAGAGCGCCTTGCAAAAAATGTTTGCTGCACCTCCGACGGGGCTGGAAGGCCCGCTGACCCAGTTGTCGCAAATCGGCGTTACGTTCCAGAGAGACGGAACCCTGGCGCTGGATTCCGGCAAGCTGCAAAAAGCGATCGCCAGCAATTTCAACGACATCGGCAAGCTGTTTGCCGTCGCCGGCACCGCTTCCGACAGCCTGATCAGCTACGCCGGCTCGACCCTGGCGACCAAGGCCGGCAGCAATGCGGTGAACATCACAGCGCTGGCAACCAAGGGGCAGTTGGCGGGACGGCGGCGGCCAACACCACCATTACGGCCGGCGTCAATGATGAACTGACGTTGACGCTGAATGGCATTACCTCGACTTTCAAGCTGACGGCCGGCTCCTACAACGCCGCCTCGCTGGCTGCGCATCTGCAGGCGACCATCAACGGCGTTGCGGCCTTCTCGTCGGCCGGCTTTACGGCTAAGGTCAGCCAGGACAACGGCGTGCTGACCATTACCTCCGACAGGTATGGCTCGGCTTCCACCGTCACGCTGACCGGCACCGGCGCCCTGGATTTGTTGGGCGATGAACCAAACGCCACGACCGGCGTCGATGTCGCCGGCACGATCAACGGCATGGCCGCGACGCGGCTCGGGCCAATTCCTGACCGGCTTCGACGGCCTGAAAATCCAGGTCACCGGCGATGCCCTGGGCGATCGTGGCACGGTAGATTTTTCGCAGGGCTATGCCTCGCAATTGAGCAAGCTGATCGACGGTTTTTTAGGCAGCGAAGGCTTGATTTCCAATCGCACCGACGGCCTCAATCAAAGCATCAAGGACGTCGGCAACAGCCGCGATGCGCTCAATGTGCGCCTGACCAGCATCGAGGCCCAGTACCGCAAGCAATTTACCGCGCTCGACGTGATGATTTCCAACATGACCTCGACCAGCAACTACCTGACCCAGCAGTTGGCCGCACTGGCCAACTTCAACAAACAATAAGCGGAGAAAGCATATGTTCGGATCGGCCAAAAATGGCGCCAATGCCTACGCCAAAGTCGGCATGGAAACCGGGGTTGCGGCCGCCAGCCCCCACAAACTGATCGTCATGCTGTTCGATGGGGCATTGCTGTCGATCGCCACCGCCGTGCAAAAAATGAAGGACGGCGATATCGCCGGCAAGGGCCAGGCGATTTCGAAAGCGATCGCCATCATCGACAGCGGCCTGCGCGCCAGCCTGAACAAGGAAGCCGGCGGCGAGATTGCGATCAGCCTGGATGCGCTGTACGAATACATGGGACGCCGCCTGCTGGCCGCCAATATCGAGAATCAGCCGGCGATCCTCGATGAAATACATGGCCTATTGCACGACCTGAAAAGTGCCTGGGAAGAAATCGGCGAAACGAGCGCTCAGGCAGCAGCGCTGCCGCCGGCACAACCCGCGCGCATGCCGGCCTACGATCCGCTGGCGCCGCGCATGTCCAACCTGGTGAGGGCGTGATGACGATGAATAGCCAGGAAGTCATTTCCCTCTACGAGACGGTGGCCGGTATCACCACGCAGATGCTGGACGCCGCGCGCAATGGCGACTGGGATCGGCTGGTCGTTCTGGAGACGCGCTGCAGCAGCCATGTGCAGCAGCTCAAGAACGGCGAACCGCCGGAGCCGCTGTCGGGCATGGTGCGCCAGCGCAAGGTCGAAATCATCAAGAAGATCCTGGCGGACGACCGCGAGATCCGCAATATCACCGAACCATGGATGGCGCATTTGTCGATGCTGATGCAGAGCACCGGGGTCGAACGCAAGCTGTCCCAGGTTTATGGTGCCTGACAAGTGAGGTGATCATGCTGCCGCGGGCCGACATATCCGGTATACGCCCCGTGGCTGCGATCGAGGCGCCGACGGCGACCGTTACGATCGCCGATGCCAAGCATGAAACCGTCAGCCGCCTGGCGCAAATCGCGCTCGGCCAGCAAGTGCAGGCCAAGGTGTTGTCGGCAATGGAGGATGGTACCTTCCTGGTGCGCATCGCCGGCACCACCGCCCGCATGAACCTGCCGGTAGACGCCAAGGCCGGCGATACGCTGCAGCTGACGCTGGCCGGCACCGCACCGCGCCCGACCTTTCGTGCTCGGACAGCAAGCGAATGCGGCGGCCACCGCCACCGTCAGCGCGACCGGCCGCATGATCGATCAGTTGCTGCAAAGCGCGCGGCAGGACGGCGCCCCGGCGGCGCTGCAAGGCAGCGCGCCGCTGCTCAAGGCGGCGCAAGCGCAAGCCGGCCCAATCGCCACCGCCCTACGCGACGCCCTCGTCTTCAGCGGCCTGTTCTATGAATCCCATGTCGCTCAATGGGCCAGCGGCAAACGCGCGCTGCCCGAGCTGATGCGCGAACCGCAGGCGCAAGCCGAAAAACTCGCGGCAGCCGTCCCCGAGCCGGCGGCGCGGCAGGAGAGCGCGCGTCCGCAGGGCGCACATTTGATCACGCTGCAGCTCGATGCCCTGGAAAACCAGCGCGTGCTGTGGCGCGGCGAGCTATGGCCGGGGCAGCCCCTGGAGTGGGAAATCGGCAAGGAGGCGCCGCAAGACGGCCGCGAACCGACGTCCGATGGCGAGCCGGCATGGCACAGCGTGGTGCGCTTCGAGTTGCCGCAGCTGGGAACGGTGGCAGCGTCGATTCGGCTGCAGGGCCAGGGCCTGCAAATCCAGTTGCGCACCGAAACCGAGGCCGCTGCCGGAGCGCTGCGCACCCACGGCGGCCAGCTGGCGGACGCCTTGGGCGCGGCCGGCTCCCCCCTTGAATCTCTGACGGTGAGACGCGATGAATCGCAGCAATGAGGCGCCGTCGGCTGCCATGCAAAGCGCGGTGGCGCTCGCCTATCAAAGCGGCGACGGCGCCCCCAAGGTGGTGGCCAAGGGACGCGGCCTGCTGGCCGAGCAAATCATTGCCCGCGCCCGCGAGCACGAGGTTTTTGTGCACGAATCGAAGGAACTGGTGGCGCTGCTGATGGAGGTCGAACTGGACGACCAGATTCCGCCGGCGCTGTACCGGGCCGTGGCGGAGCTGCTGGCATGGCTGTATCAGATCGAGGCTGCGCAAAAAGACGGCGGCAAGGTATGATGGCGGGCTGCCACCGGCTGGTGTGAATCGACGATCCCTACCGGCGGGGCAACGAGGCATGCCGAGCCCTTGTGAGCCGGAACTTTTGGCCGATTTTGCAAATGGTCAAAATCCCTCGCTCGACGACCAGAAAAACTATTTATACGAGACTGCATTGCCAGACGTGATGCGCTGACCGATTACCGATGCCCGAATCCGACGACTTTCAACCACTCGATCTCAGCGACTACGAGATTCACTCACGACGCGAAATCGGCAATATCCTGCGCAACCTCGCCGAATGCAGGCAACTGATCCAGCTGCGGATCGAAGGCAGCGCCGACACGATCGTCACGTCAATCCTGGCCGTCGACGACAGCCGCGGCGAAGTGATCATCGACTGCGGGCCGAGCGCCACCGTCAACCAGCGCATCGCCGCCAGCGAGCATATTTTCTTCGAAACCGTCCTCGACAACATCCGCATCCTGTTCGAAGCCACCGGCGCCGAGGCGTGCCAGTACGAAGGCGGCGCGGCGCTGTGCATCGCCGCTCCACCGGTGCTGATCAGGCTGCAGCGGCGCGAATTCTATCGTGTCGCGACGCCCACCATACAGCCGGTGGTGTGCGAGATCCATGTGACGGACGGCGACGGTAAGCGCGCCATTTCCGTCAATCTGCAAGACATCAGCGGCGGCGGCGTGGCGCTGATCGACGAGCAAAAGCTGCTGACTCCGACCATCGGCTTCGTCTATGAAAATTGCCGCATCCAGCTCCCGGGCGGCGCGCTGGTCACGACCGCCCTGGAAATCCGCAACCTGCGCGAAATCACGCTCGGCAACGGCAAGAATATTCGGCGTCTGGGATGCAGTTTCGTCGATTTGCAAAGCGGCATGCTGAACGCGGTCCAGCGCTACATCACCAGCCTGGAGCGGGAGCGGAACGCGAAAAATACCGGGATGCTGTAAGGCGGTTCTTAACCGAATCTTGTCTCCTCGAACTTCAGGCTATGTCGCAGTGAGCGGTTGGAACGTGCTCGTTATCCGGCCGGCGGTGGGCGATCTGCTACAGCTTTTGAACTGGTCGTCCTCGTACAGACGGGACTGCATGCATTCCCCCAGCGACGCTTTCCCGCCACGTAGCTCGGCTCCGCCTGCGCGGGAGCGACAAATGAAAAAAGGTGGCGCGCCAACCGCAGGCCCAAAGCGAGCGACCAGGCCCAGCCTGGCTACAACAGCCAGCTGCGACAGAGCCAAACTTTAAGGAGTATAGGAAAAAATCTTCCTGCTGCTGCCCGGGTCAAGGCACCGACACAGGGAGTATAAAATTCGACACGATGCCGGCGCCTGCGGCGGCACACCGCCGCTCACACCTGCATGTTCATGATGTCGTGATAGGCCGACACCAGCTTGTTGCGCGCTTGCACTGTGGCCTGAAAGCTGATGCTGGCTTTCTGCATCGAGATCATCATGTCCGACAGGCTGACCTTGTCGTCGCCTAGCATGAAATCCTTCGACATCTGCTCGGATTTCCGTTGCGCGCCGTTGACCTGATCCAGCGACGCCTTCAGCGCGTCGGCGAAGCCGGGCTTGGCGACCGGCTGTTGCGGCTGTAGCTGCTGCAGCGGATTGGCCACGCCCTGGGTACGGGCCGCCGCCACCTTCAGTTGCGCCACCATCGCTTCGATCCGGCTGGTATCGATTATCCCCACGCTCATTGTCCACCTCGTCCTTGGCTGGCGCCATGCGCCTCGATAGCAGCACGTTAGCACGCAGCCGGTTTCGCTTCGGTCTGAAAAGCGCGAGAAACATTGCTCTATTCCAACGATTGAAATACGCTGGCAGAACGACAATCGGCATAAGGCTAAAACCGCATACAGCAAGGAATCAGGTGAAGCACATCATGCGCATGTTTAACGAATACGGTCGCGGGAGGCCATCATGGCAGTAGCAGGCGAAGGCGCCCTTCCTCCGGCAGCGCCCGGGCTCATGGGGTTGACGCAGACGCCCGGCGCGCGCAACGCGCTGCTGGCCGCCGCCGCCGCGGCCATCGTCGCCGTCATGGCCGGCGTCTGGATGTGGAGCCAGAAGCCGGATTACCGCGTCCTGTTTTCGAACTTTACGGACCGCGACGGCGGCGCCATCATCGCCTCGCTGCAGCAGATGAACATCCCGTACAAGTTCGCCGACGGCGGCGGCGCGATCCTGGTGCCGGCGGACCAGGTGCTACGACGTCCGCCTGAAGCTGGCGTCGCAGGGCTTGCCGAAGGGCGGCAGCGTCGGCTTCGAACTGATGGAAAACCAGAAGCTGGGCATGTCGCAGTTCCTCGAACAGGTCAATTACCAGCGCGCGCTGGAAGGCGAGCTGGCGCGCTCGATCCAGTCGATGGCGGCGGTACAGTCGGCGCGCGTCCACCTGGCCCTGCCGAAAGCCTCGGTGTTCGTGCGCGACCAGCAGAAGCCGACCGCTTCGGTGCTGCTGAACCTGCATCCGGGCCGCGTCGCTCGACCAGCAGCAGGTCAGCGCCATCGTGCACCTGGTGGCTTCCAGCGTGCCCGAACCTGCCGCCGAAGAACGTGACCGTGGTCGACCAGAACGGCAACCTGCTGTCCGACACCGCCAAGAAACCCGGCGCCAACGGCCTCGACCCGACCCAGCTCAAGTACGTGCAGGAGCTGCAGCAGAGCATCGCGCAGCGCATCGAATCGATCATCACGCCGATCGTCGGCCCCAACAACGTGCGCGCCGAAGCCACCGCCGACGTCGATTTTTCGCACAGGTCGAGCAGGCGGCCGAAATCTACAAGCCGAACCAGAGCGCCGATGCCTCGGCCGATCCGCAGCCAGCAGAGCAGCGAATCGAGCCACCGCCGGCAACGCCAACGCCGGCGGCGTGCCGGGCGCGCTGTCGAACCAGCCGCCGGCGCCAGCCACGGCGCCGCTCACGGTGGCGCCGGCAGCCGCCAACGCTTCGCAACAGCAGGCGGCCGGCACGCCGCTGAACACCCACAAGGACTCGACCACCAACTACGAAGTCGACAAGACCATCCGCTACGTGCAGCAGCCGATGGGCGGCATCAAGCGGCTGTCGGTGGCGGTGGTGGTCAACTACAAGCGCGAGCTCGACGCCGAACGGCAAGATGGTGAGCCGGCCGCTGACCGCAGCCGAAAAGACCCAGATCACCGACCTGGTCAAGGAGGCGATGGGCTACAACCGCGACCGCGGCGACACGCTCAACGTGGTCAACAGCCCGTTCGCCGGCGTCGACAAGGAAGCCGGTGCGCCGAGCGTCCCGCTGGTGGAAGCAGCCGGAAACGCTGCGAGCTGGCCAAGCAGGCCGGCAAGTACCTGCTGGCCGCGCTGGTCCTGCTGCTATCCTGTTCTTCGGCTTGCTGCGCCCGCTGCTGCGCCAAGCTGACCAGCCCGCCGAACCGCCCGCCTTGCCGGCGCCGCCGGAGCAGGATGCGGCGGCGCAGCTGTCCGAGCGAGGCGCGAGCCGACGACAGCGCCGGTGCAGCTGCCGGCGCACGGCTACCAGCAACAATCTGCAGACCTGGCCACGGCAGCTGGCGCGGGACGATCCGACGCATCGTGGCCAACGTCGTCAAAACATGGGTAAACGCCAATGAGTGACAATCGGCATACAGAAGGGCGCGATCCTGATGCTCGCGCTCGGCGAGGACGAGGCGGCCGAGGTGATGAAATACCTCGGCCCGCGCGAGGTGCAGAAGCTGGGCGCCGCCATGGCGACGCATGAAGAGCGTGCCAGCACGAGCAGCTGGTGGCGGTGCTGGACGACTTCCGCGGCCAGACCGAACTGCAGACTTCGCCGTCGGCCTCGACTCGGACGAATACATCCGCCAGCGTGCTGACCAAGGCGCTCGGCGACGACAAGGCGTCGTCGCTGCTGAACCGCATCCTGGGCGGCAAGCGACGCCTCCGGCATCGAAAGCCTGAAGTGGATGGACGCGCCATCGGTGGCCGAGCTGATCCGCAACGAGCACCCGCAGATCATCGCCACCATCCTGGTGCACCTGGAGCGCGACCAGGCCTGCGAGATCCTCGGACCACTTCACCGACCGCCTGCGCAACGACGTGGTGCTGCGCATCGCCACGCTGGACGGCGTGCAGCCGGCCGCGCTGCGCGAGCTGAACGACGTGCTGACCAAGCTGCTGTCCGGCAACGAGAACATCAAGAAGAACCCGCTGGGCGGCATGCGCACCGCGGCCGAGATCCTCAACTTCATGTCCGGCGAACACGAAGCCTCGGTGATGGACAACCTGCAAGAACTACGACAACGACATGGCGCAGAAGATCATGGACGAGATGTTCGTGTTCGACAACATCATCGACATCGACGACCGCGGCATCCAGCTGCTGCTGCGCGAAGTGCAGTCCGAAATCGCTGATCATCGCGCTCAAGGGCGCGCCGCAGGAGCTGCGCGAGAAGATCTTCAAGAACATGTCGCAGCGCGCCGCCGAGATGATGCGCGAGGACCTCGAATCGAAAGGCCCGGTGCGCCTGTCCGAGGTCGAGGCGCAGCAGAAGGAAATCCTGCAGATCGTGCGCCGCCTGGCCGACGAGGGCCAGATCATGCTGGGCGCCAAGGGCGACGACGCCTATGTCTAGCACGGTGATCCCGAAGGAACAGCATGTCGGCCTTCCAGCGCTGGGAACTGGCCTCCTTCGACGAGCGCCCCGTCGCCGCGCCGGCCGCAGCGGCCGCGCCCGAGCCGGCGCTGCCGACCATCGAGCAGATCGCCGCAATCCGCGAAGCGGCGCGCGCCAAGGGCCACGCCGAAGGCTGGGCCGACGGCCGCGCCGACGGCCTGGCCCAGGGCCGCGCCGAAGCGGCGGCGGAAACCGCGCGCCTGCGCCAGATCGCCGACACCTTCGGCCAGGCGGTGGCGCGCGCCGACGAAGTCATCGCCCAGCAGATGCTCGACCTGGCGCTGCGACCTGGCGCAGGCCATGCTGCAAACCGCGCTGGCCGTGCGGCCGGAACTGGTGCTGCCGATCGTGCGCGAGGCGATCGACTACCTGCCGGCGCTGCAGCAGCCGGCGCTGCTGTTCCTGCATCCGGACGATGCCGCAGCTGGTCAGCGAACAGCATCGGCGACGAGCTGCGAAAAGGCGGGCTGGCGCGTGGCCGAGGATACGCAGCTGGAACGCGGCGGCTGCCGCGTCGAAACCGCCAGCAACCAGATCGACGCCACCACCGCCACCCGCTGGCAGCGCCTCGCCGCCGCGCTCGGCCGCGAATCGGAGTGGCTGGCGGCATGAACCCGCCGCCCTCCCCGGCGCAGCCGGCTTCGCACCACGGCGCGCGCTGGCAAGCCTATCTGCGCGACTGCCGCGCGCTGGTCGGCGCTCGCCGAGCCGATGCAGGTCTCGGGCCGCGTCACGCGCGTCGCCGGCCTGGTGATGGAAGCGTCGGCCTGCAAGCTGGCCGTCGGCAGCGCCTGCACCATGCCGCTGCCCAACGGCGCGCGGCATCGAAGCCGAAGTGGTCGGCTTCGACGGCGACCGCCTGTTCCTGATGCCGCAAAGCGATGTCGAAGGCATCGTGCCCGGCACCCGCGTGTTCCCGGTCGAAGTGCGCGCAGCCTGCCGCGTCCCGGCACGCGTCGACGCATCCGCGCCGCCGCCCGAGCGACCGCGGCGCGCCACCTGCCGGTCGGCGACGAACTGCTCGGCCGCGTGGTCGACGGCGCCGGCCGCCCGCTCGACGACCTCGGCCCGCTGCACGCCGGCGCAATCGGCGCCGCTCGAACGTGCGCGCCGCCAATCCGCTGGACCGCGCGCCGATCGTCGACGTGCTCGACGTCGGCGTGCGCGCCATCAACGCGCATGCTGACGGTCGGCCGCGGCCAGCGCATGGGCCTGTTCGCCGGTTCCGGCGTCGGCAAAAGCGTGCTGCTCGGCATGATGGCGCGCTACACCAGCGCCGACGTGATCGTGGTCGGCCTGATCGGCGAGCGCGGCCGCGAGGTCAAGGAATTCATCGAACAGATTCTCGGCAGGAAGGCCTGGCGCGCTCGGTGGTGGTGGCCGCGCCGGCCGACACGCCGCCGCTGATGCGGCTGCAGGGCGCGGCCTATGCCACCGCGATCGCCGAGCATTTCCGCGACCAGGGCAAGAACGTGCTGCTTGATCATGGATTCGCTGACGCGCTACGCGATGGCGCAGCGCGAGATCGCGCTGGCGATCGGCGAGCCGCCGGCCACCAAGGGCTATCCGCCCTCGGTGTTCGCCAAGCTGCCGGCGCTGGTCGAACGCGCCGGCAACGGCAAGCGAAGGCGGCGGCTCGATCACCGCCTTCTACACCGTGCTGACCGAGGGCGACGACCAGCAGGACCCGATCGCCGACGCCGCGCGCGCGCATCCTCGACGGCCACATCGTGCTGAACCGCGCGCCTGGCCGAAGGCCGGCCACTACCCGGCGATCGACATCGAGCAATCGATCCGCCGCGCCATGCACACCATCACCTCGCCCGAGCACCAGGCCAAGGCGCGCCGGCTGAAGCAGCTGTATTCGCGCTACCAGCGCAACCGCGACCTGATCAGCGTCGGCGCCTACAGTCGCCGGCACCGATCCGGTGCTGGACGAGGCGATCGCGCGCCACGCCGGCATCGAAGCCTTCCTGCAACAAGGAATCCCGGAGCGCGCCGGCGTTGCCGAGAGCTTGGCGCAACTTACCGCTCTGTTCGCCTGATGGAACCATGCCGGCGAAAAATATAATCCGGCGTATGGATGAGGCACAGCGCCGGCCAAGCACCGGCCAGCCTACGGCAATTCCAATGAACACGGGGAGTATATTGAAATTTCATCAATATTGCGCCCGATATTGATAGCTTGATATGGGAGTATATGAACGGGAACGGGCCGCCACCTGCACTGCGGCCAAACCTTGTTTCAAGCGTCTGAACCAGCCATGGCAACTTCTTCCGCAATTCACACGCTGATCGAACTGGCGACCCAGGAAACCGACGAAGCCGCCAAGCGTCTCGGGCGCGCGGTGCGCGCCGGCGAGGAGGCGCAGCAGAAGCTGGCCTTGCTGCTGCAGTACCGCGACGACTACGCGGCGCGCTTCCAGGCCAGCACGGCGGCCGGCCTCTCGGCCACCGGCTATCGCAATTTCCAGGTGTTCATCGACAAGCTCGACAGCGCCATCGCCGGCCAGCAGGAAGTGGTGCGCGAAGCGCAGCGCCGCGTCGCGCAGGCGCGCAGCGCCTGGCAGGAAAGCGAGCGCAAGCGCATGTCCTACGACACCTTGGCCGCGCGCGCCCAAAAGGAAGTGCAAAAAAAAGAGAACAAGCGCGACCAGAAAGAAAGCGACGAACATGCGGCACGCCTGATGCTGTACAAACGCTAGCGCCACGGCGCCCGCCCGCTCTGCGGTCCGAGATCCATCACCGGTAAACGCCATGAATACAGCCCCGCTCCACAATCCGGCAAGCATCCTGCCCAACCCGCCGCCGTCCGCCAGGCAAAATGGCACCGCCGCGCCGCAAACGCCATTCAACCAAGTCCTGTCGAAGGAAGTCGCCGAGCGCCACGCCGCCGGCAAGCCCAACGGCAGCGCCGACCGCAAGGCGGCCGAAGCCAAGCCGCCGGCCGAAGCCGGCAGCGCGCCGGTCGCCGCCGGCGAGTCCAAAGCGAAGCTCGAGGCCGAGACCGAAAGCAGCCAGCCGACCGCATCGGCGTCCGCCGAACTGCTGGCGCTGGTGGCCGGCCTGCAGCGCATCGCGGACGGCAGCACCGATGCCGCGTCCGACAGCGCAACCGCCGAAGCGCCTGCCGCGGCCGATGCACCGGAAGCCCTGCGCGGCCCGCGCGGCAAGCGTGTGGCGCCAGGCGCCGACTCCGGCATCCCCGCCGCTCACGATGCGTCGCTAGCGGCAACCAAAAAGGACGCCGCCCCGGCCAGCAGCGACGGCGCGCTCGAGCTGCCGGCTGGCATGGCCGCGCCAGCCGTCGACGCGCGCCGACGCCCAGGATGCCGCGCTGCGGCACGAAACCGCGTTCGCCGCCGCCCTGAATCAGGCCGCGGCCAAGCCGCAGGCACAGACGCAACCGCTGCCAAGCCCGGAGGCGCTGCCGGCCGCCGGCATGGCCCAAGTCGCCCCCAGCCGTTTTGCACGCCGCGCAGGCGCCGGCCGCCCAAACGGCCGACAAGCTGACGCCGCAAGTCGGCACCCCGGCCTGGGATGCCGCACTCGGGCAAAAAGTCGTATGGATGGTCGCCGGCGGCCAGCAAAGCGCGTCGCTGACCTTGAATCCGCCGGACCTGGGGCCGCTGCAGGTGGTTTTGCACGTCAATAATTCGCACGCCAACGCCACTTTCGTTTCGGCACAGCCGGAAGTACGGCAAGCGCTGGAAGCGGCCATGCCACGCCTGCGCGAAATGATGAACGACGCCGGCATCCAGCTCGGCCAGGCCAGCGTCGGCACCGGCATGCCGGATCAGCAGCAGGCTCCCGCAGATCAGCGGACGCGCCATGCGGGATCGGGTGCCGGGCAGCCGCTCGACACCAGCGAGTCGGCGGCGCTGCCAGCGCGCGTCCAGGCGCTATCCGGCGGCAACGGCCTGGTCGATACCTTCGCCTAGCCTTGCCGCATACCGCTCCCTGTATTTTAAAAATGTACTAAACGGCATGCGGTAGCACGCCATTTTTCGGCATACTCCGGCATTTCCAGCGTACTCGACAGAGCGCCTTCAGCTTTCCCTCTTCGTAACCACCGTGCGGCGATGGCCGGCGCAGGGCGGCGCAAATGCTCCTTGTTCCGCCGCCCTTCATGTTCGGCCGCTTCGTGCCGATAAGCTGTTGTCGGCATAGGAAGTCTCAGGTCTTTTGCCCCGCTGCAGCATGCCTAGCCCATTGCTTGACGTAGTGCAACATTTGTTGCCGGCATCGGGTAACATAAAAGCGTCGATATGCAGCGGCTTCAGCCCTCTCTTCCGCGCATGAGAGCGGCGGCTTTTTCTTGATAATGCGTGTAACCGGTCCGCCGCTGGCGGATCAGAGGAAACAGGATGGCAACAGCGAGCCCGAGAACAATTCCCAGAGCAATTCCGAAGCCGGCACCGAGCGCGGCGCCGGCGCCGGAACCACGGCAAGAGCCGCCGCGCAAATCGCGCAAACTCGTCTATCTGCTGCTGGCTTTGGTGGTGCTGCTGCTGGCGGCGATTGCGGCAGGAGCCTGGTTCTATTTCAAGCCGGCGACGAAAGCGGAAGCGACCGGTGCGCGAAGCGCCCAAACCACCGGTTTTCATCGTGGTCGAGCCGTTCACGGTCAACCTGACCCCGGGCGAAGTCGGCGACCAATACCTGCAGGTGGCGCTGACCTTGCAGGTCGCCGACCAGGCGCAGGTGGACCGCATCAAGCTGTACATGCCGCAGGTGCGCAGCCGGGTGCTGATGCTGCTGTCGAGCAAGAAGGCGAGCGAGATCTCCAGCGTCGAGGGCAAGAAAAAGCTGTCGGACGACATCATCGCCCAGATCAACCTGCCCTTTACGCCGCAAAGCGAGCCGCAGGCCGTTTCCGATGTTTTCTTTACCTCCTTCGTCATCCAGTAAGAGTCAGGCCATGGCCGATAATTTTCTCTCCCAGGAAGAAGTCGATGCCCTGCTGAAGGGCGTCACCGGCGACCAGGACGACGTGCGCCGCGCCGGAAGACACCGTCGGGCGTCCGTCCGTACAACCTGGCGACGCAGGAACGCATCGTGCGCGGCCGCATGCCGACGCTCGAGATCATCAACGAGCGCTTCGCGCGCCTGCTGCGCATCGGCCTGTTCAACTTCATGCGCCGCAGCGCGGAAGTCTCGGTCGGCCCGGTGCGGGTGTCGAAGTACAGCGAATTCATCCGCAACCTGGTGGTGCCGACCAACCTCAACCTGGTCCACATGAAGCCGCTGCGCGGCACCGCGCTGATGGTGTTCGACCCGAACCTGGTGTTCCTGATGGTCGACAACCTGTTCGGCGGCGACGGCCGCTTCCACACCCGCGTCGAGGGCCGCGATTTCACCCAGACCGAGCAGCGCATCATCCAGCGCCTGCTCGACATCGTGTTCGAGAACTACGCCAAGTCGTGGGAGCCGGTGTATCCGGTCGAGTTCGAATACGTGCGCTCCGAGATGAACACGCAGTTCGCCAACATCGCGACGCCCAACGAGGTGGTGGTGGCGACCACCTTCACGATCGAGCTCGGCCCGGTCGGCGGCGAGATGCACTTCTGCATGCCGTATTCGATGATCGAGCCGATCCGCGACCGCCTGACCTCCAGCCTGCAGGGCGAAGCGCTGGAAGTCGACAAGCGCTGGATCCGCCTGATGACGCAGCAGATCCAGACCGCCGAAGTCGAACTGATCGCCGACCTCGGCACGCGCCGCGTCGACGCTTCGGCGAGATCCTCAACATGAAGGTCGGCGACGTCATTCCGCTCGACGATGCCGGACACGGTCGCGGCCAAGGTGGACGGCGTGCCGGTGATGGAGTGCAGCTACGGCATGCTCAACGGCCAGTACGCGCTGCGCGTGGAAAAACTGCTGACGCAAGCCAATTCCGAATTTCAAGGAGACGAACATGTCTGACACCGATACCCAAGGCATCACGGACGACGACTGGGGCGCCGCGCTCGCCGAACAGGCGCAGGCGGAAGCCGCGTCGGCTGCAGGCACAAAGCGCCGCCGCCGCAGGTCTTCCAGGACTTTTCCAGCCCGCGCGCCGCGCGGCGACACCCACAACGACATCGACTTCATCCTCGACATCCCGGTGCAGCTGACGGTCGAGCTCGGGCGCACCAAGATCGCCATCAAGAACCTGCTGCAGCTGGCGCAGGGCTCGGTGGTCGAGCTGGACGGCCTGGCCGGCGAGCCGATGGACGTGCTGGTCAACGGCTGCCTGATCGCGCAGGGCGAAGTGGTGGTGGTCAACGACAAGTTCGGCATCCGCCTGACCGACATCATCACGCCGTCCGAACGCATCCGCAAGCTCAACAAATGATCCGTTTCAGACTGATTGCAGTGCCGCTGGCGCTGGCGGCGGCGAGCCGCGCGCGCGGCGAGCCGATTCCACCGCCCTCGGCCGGCAGCCTGCTGCAGGTGCTGCTCGGCCTGGTCGCGGTGCTGGCGCTGATGGCCGGCGTGGCCTGGCTCATGAAGCGCGTCGGCATGGCGCGCGGCGCCGGCGGTTCGGTGGCGAAGATCGTCGGCGGCGTCTCGGTCGGCAACCGCGAACGGGTCATGGTGATCGAGGTCGCCGACCAGTGGATCGTGGTCGGCGTCGCTCCCGGCCGCGTCAACGCGCTGGCCAGCATGCCGCGCCGGGAACACCTGGCGCAAAACGGCGAGCCCGGGGCCGGCGGTTTTTCAGCCTGGCTGCAACACACCATCGACAAGCGCAATGGCAATCAATAAACGCGCCTTGCGCAGCTCCGCACCGCTCTCCCGCACCGCTTCCGCCGCCCGCGCCACGCTGCGCTGGCTGCCGCTGGCCCTGCTCTGCCTGCCGCTCTTGGCCGGCGCGCAGCAGGCCGGCCTGCCGGCCTTGACCAGCACCCCGGCCGCCGGCGGCGGCCAGACCTACTCGCTCAGCCGTGCAGACGCTGCTGCTGCTGACCGCGCTGTCGTTCCTGCCGGCGGTGCTGCTGATGATGACCAGCTTCACGCGCATCATCATCGTGCTGTCGCTGCTGCGCCAGGCGCTCGGCACGCAGTCGGCGCCGCCGAACCAGGTGCTGGTCGGCCTGGCGCTGTTCCTGACGCTGTTCGTGATGGCGCCGGTGTTCGACAGCATCTACACCGAGGCCTACCAGCCGCTTCACGGAGGACAAGATCACGATGACGCAGGCGCTCGACACGCGGCGTCGGCGCCGCTCAAGGCGTTCATGATGAAGCAGACCCGCGCAAGCCGACCTGGCGCTGTTCGTCAAGCTGTCGAACAGCGCCGCAGCTGCAAGGGCCGGAAGACGTGCCGCTGCGGGTGCTGGTGCCGGCCTTCGTCACCAGCGAACTGAAGACCGCGTTCCAGATCGGCTTCGCGATCTTCATCCCGTTCCTGATCATCGACATGGTGGTCGCCAGCGTGCTGATGTCGATGGGCATGATGATGGTGTCGCCGGCGATCATCTCGCTGCCGTTCAAGCTGATGCTGTTCGTGCTGGTCGACGGCTGGCAGCTGCTGATCGGCTCGCTGGCGCAGAGCTTCTATCCTGAGGCAAGGACTCGCACATGACCCCCGAAACCGTCATGACCATGGGCGCACCAGGCGATGGAAGTGACGCTGCTGGTGGCCGCGCCGCTGCTGCTGGTGGCGCTGGTCATCGGCCTGCTGGTCAGCATCTTCCAGGCCGCGACCCAGATCAACGAAATGACGCTGTCGTTCATTCCCAAGCTGGTCGGCATCTTCGTCGCGCTGGTGCTGGCCGGCCCGTGGATGCTGTCGATCATGCTCGACTACATGCGGCAGATGCTGACCGGGATTCCCGGCCTGGTCGGCTGAATTCCGTGCCTTTGCGCCGCGCCGGCATCGCCGGCATGCACGCACATCGCCCCGCTCTTCCCGTACACGCCGCCTCATGATCACCGTCACCAGCGCCGAGATGCATGCCTGGATCGCCGGCCTTCTGTGGCCGCTGACGCGCATCCTCGGACTGTTCATGGTGGCGCCGCTGTTTTCCAACCGCAGCATCCCGGCACGCGTGCAAGGTCGCGCTCGGCATCATGGTCGCGCTGATCGTCGCGCCCACCGTGACCGGGCTGCCGGCCATCGATCCCATGTCGGCGGCCGGCATCCTGCTGCTGGCGCAGCAGATGGTGATCGGCCTGGCGATGGGCTTTGCGATGCGCATCGTGTTCGCCGCCGTCGAGATGGCCGGCGAACTGACCGGCATGACCATGGGGCTCGGCTTCGCCACCTTCTTCGATCCGCAATCCCACGGACGCTCGTCGGCGATCAGCCAGTTCCTGGCGCTGCTGGCGCTGATGATCTTCCTCGCCGCCAACGTGCACCTGGTCCTGCTGACCGTGCTGGTGGAGAGCTTCACGACGCTGCCGATTTCACCAACGCCGCTGGATGGCGAGGCGATCCGCCAGCTGGTCGCCTGGGGCGGCCGCATCTTCAGTCTCGGCGTGCAGCTGGCGCTGCCGATGGTGGCGGCACTCCTGATGACCAATATGGCGCTCGGCATCCTGACCCGCGCCGCGCCGCAACTGAACCTGTTCGGCATCGGCTTTCCGCTGACGCTGACGGTCGGCTTCATCCTCATCGGGCTGTCGCTGCCCTACCTGGCGACGCCGCTGGAGCGGCTGCTGCAGGACGGCGTCGAGATGATCCGTCAGCTCGGCAGCGCGCCTGCCGGCCCCGCCGCGGGCGGTTGACGCGGCACGGCCCCGGAGCCACCCAACCAAGGACGGAAAGGCAAAGGCATGTACAAGGTATATGGAGACGCCCAATCGGGGAACTGCTACAAGGTCAAATTGCTGATGTCCCTGCTGGACATCACCCACGAGTGGGTAGCGGTCGACATCCTCGAGGGCGAGACCCGCAAGCCGCCGTTCCTGGCGATCAATCCCAACGCAAAAATACCGGTGCTGGAAATCGGCCCGGACATATTCCTGTCCGAATCGAACGCGATCCTGAATTATCTCGCCGAAGGCACGGACTTCCTGCCGCGCGCCAGGCTCGAGCGGGCGCGCGTGCTGCAATGGCAGTTTTTCGAGCAGTACAGCCATGAACCCTACATCGCGGTGGCGCGCTTCATTGCGAAATACCTGGGACTGCCGGAGGCACGACGTCAGGAATATCTTGCCAAGCAGGACGGCGGCCATAAGGCGCTAAAAGTCATGGAGGCGCAGCTGGAAAAGACCGACTTTTTAGCCGGCGACGGCTATACCATCGCCGATATTTCGCTGTATGCCTACACGCACGTGGCCAGCGAGGGAGGTTTCGAGCTGGCCGGCTATCCGGCGATTTGCGCCTGGCTGAAGCGGGTCGCGTCGCATCCGCGCCATGTGACGATCGGCTAGGGCTGGCCTGCGGCCGAGAGGGAATGCCGCTCGGCGGCACGGACGGTCACGGCGGCGCCTTCTTTGCGCGCTTGCCTCGCTCCGGATGCCAGGCCGCTAGCCTGCCCCATTCAGAAACTATTTACTGCTCGGACTCGGGCACGCGACTTCAGCAAGGAGTATGCGTAAAATCCACACGCAATACGGGCGGAATCAGCGAGGCAATATGGGAGTATATGGCCGCGACGGGTTGCCGAAACGCGCCGCCAACTTTACATGTACTGGAACAGCGACAGCCCGGAAGTGCTGACGTAGGCCTTTTGCGCCGCCTGCAGCATGATCTGCTGCTGCACCAGGCGCGAGTAGGCTTCCACCGGGTCGATCTCGACCAGGTCGGCCAGGTTCTTGGTGTACTGGATGTCGCGCGCGCTGCCGGTGTCGTCCAGCGCGTCGATCTCGTTCAGGCGGGCGCCGATCGAGGCGCGCACCGTCAGCACATTGTCCAGCGACTTGTCGATATTGCCATTGGCGGTCGCCAGGCCGGCGGCCAGGTCGGCCTTGTCGGTATCGGTAACGACCGGCTTTTCCAGCAACGTGATCAGGTCTTGCAGCGTCTTGAACATGTCCTCCCCGGCCGCGGCGCCGTTGCCCTGGAAAATCGCCGTGCCCGAATCGCTGATGTTCATCTGGCGCGCGGCATCGACCTGCAGCTGGCGCTGGCCGTCATCGCCCTGGTACTGGGCGCCGCCGGCGGTCCGGGCAAAGGCCGGCGTCGTCGTCTGGTAGCCGGAAAACAGATAGTTGCCGGAACCGTCGGTGGTATTCGCCAATCCCAGCAGCTCATCGAGGCGGCCGCGCAATTCGGTGGCGATCGAGGCGCGGTCGACGTCCTTCAGGCCGCCATTGCCGGCGGCGACGATCGCCGTCTTGACATTCTGCAGCAGCGGCGTCACGCCTTGCAGCGCGCCCTCGACCATCATCAGCGACGTCTTGGCATTCTGGCGGTTGACGCCGTATTGCTGATTGACCGCCTGCGCCTGCGACACGTCGAGCGCGCGGGCGGCGGCGACCGCGTCGTCGGCCGGCGTCAGCACGCGGCGATTGGTGCTGACCTGCTGCATGGTCTTGCTCAGCGCGGAATTCAGGTCGCTGATGCGGGAGACGCCGGTTTCGAATATCAGATTGGTGGAAACGCGCATGATGGTGCCTTTAGTGGCCGAGCGACAACAAGGTGTCGAACATGTTGCTGGCGGTCTGCATGACCCTGGCCGCCGCCTGGTAGGCCTGCTGGAAACGCATGATGTTGGCGGCTTCTTCATCCAGGTTGACGCCCGATTCGGCTTGCTGCGCCGCCCGCGCCGCCGCCAGCTGATTGGTTTCGGCGGCGCGGTTCACGTCCAGCTCGTGCGTCTTGTTGCCGATCAGGCTGACCAGCTGCGAATAGGCGCCCTGGTAGCTGGTGGTGCCGCCGTTGAGCGTGTTGGCGGTCTGCAGCGCGGCCAGCGCCAAGGCGTTGCTGTTGTCGCCGACATTCTTGCCGGGACGCAGAATGAAGCTGTCGGTGTCGGCCGGCACGCCGCTGATCTGGAAGTCGATGCCGTGGGCGTTGATGGCGGCGCCGTCGCTATACGGCACCGGATCGCCCGCGGCATAAGTGACGGTGGTCGGCGGCGACCCGCTGGTCACCGTCACCGCGGTCGGCGGCGTGACGGTGAAGCTGTCGCTGGCGAGGTCGTATTTGAACTCCAGAGTGCTTCCCGGCGGCAGCGGCGCGCCGGCGTAGCCGGCATCGACACCGCTGACCTGGATGGCGCCGCTGCCGGTGTTGGCGCTACCGATTGCCGACAGCACCGGTATCGTCGGCACGCCGGCGGCCGCAATCTTGGTGGTGTCGGTAAGCAGTACCTTGAAGTCCTGCGCGCCATTGACGGTCGGCTTGATCAGGAAGCTGTCGCCGGCCGCCAATGTGCCGGAAGTGACGCTGAAATCGACGCCGTCCACGGTTTGCGGAAGCGAGCTGAAATTGCTGACCGCGCCATCCGACAGCCGCGTCACCTTGTAATTGGTGCCGTCATATTGCAGCCGGTAGTCGCTGGCGGTCAACGCCTTGGAATCGCTGATGGTAGCGCCCAGTACCGCGCCGGGAGTATTGCCGGAACTGGCGGTCACCCGCGGCGTGCCGACACTGAAGAATGCCCCTCCCGGATTGCCCTTCTGGTCCAGCCCTTGCATATGCTGGGCGTTGAAATCCATCGCCAGCCCGATCGCCACGCGGCCCAGTTCGTTCTGTGCCGCATCCAGCGTCTGCGAACGGAACTCGAACAGGCCGCCCAGCTTGCCGCCGCCCAGATAGGCTTCGGGCAGCCTTACCGTGCCGTTTGGCGTGACATAGCCGACCTGCAGCCGGCCGGGGTCATCGATCGTGCCGACCGTCGCCAGCGCGAACGCCTGGCCGCCCATGACCAGGGACTGGCCGTTGCCGATCGAAACGTTGTAGCCGGTACCGTCCTTGACCACGGTGACCTTCACTTCCTTGCCGAGATCGGCGATCACCTGGTCGCGCTGATCCAGCAAGTCGTTCGGCGGCTGGCCGCCGACGCTGGCTTTCTGGATGGCCTCATTCAGCTGTGCAATCTGGCTGGCGTAAGCGTTGATCGAGGTCACGCTCGAAGTGATCTGGGCATTGACATTGTCGCGGCTGTCGGCCAGCTGGGCGTTCAGGCTCTGAAAGCGCGCCGCCAGCGTCTGCGCACCGGACAGCATTGCCTGGCGCGACGCCGCAATGTTCGGATTGGCGGTCAGATCCTGCATGTCCTTGAAAAAACCTTGCAGGGCCGGCGACAGGCCGGCGGCGGTATCGGCCAGCAGGTTGTCGATGCGGCTGATTTGCGCATGGTAGGTATCCAGCGCGCTTTTCGCCGTCTGCGAAGCGTTCACCTGGTTATTCAGGAACTCGTTGTAGACGCGCTGGATCGTGACCACCTGGGCGCCCTGGCCGACGAAGCCGAAGCCGTAGTTCTGCGCCATGGCGGTGCCCTGGATCACCACCTGGCGGTTGTAGCCCGGGGTCGCAGCATTGGCGATATTGTGTCCCGCCGTGCTGAGCCCGACCTGGGCGGCATTCAGGGCGCTGTTGCCGATGCTGAAGATGTTCGAACCCATATTCTCTTGTTCTTTATAGAGATACCTGCGTCATCGGCACGAGGCCGCGAAACTTTAACTGCCGGGCCGCCCGGAGCGTCAGCCGGCCAGGGTCTTTTGGATGATGCTGGTCAGCTTGGCGGCGTACTGCGGATCGGTCGCATAGCCGGCGCGCTGCAATCCCTGCGCGAAGCCCTTGGCGTCCTGGCGCATTGGCCAGCACGTTCTCGTAGCGCGGATTGCTGCGCATCAGCTGGGCATAGTCGCGGAACGAATCGGCGTACGAATCGTAGGCGCGGAATTTCTCGACTTTCTTCTGCGGCACGCCGTTGACGTATTCGGTGGTGACGGCTTCCACCACCCGGCCGTTCCAGTTGCCGGTGGCCTTGATGCCGAACAGGTTGTGGCTCGGCGTGCCGTCGGCGGCCACGATCTGCCGCTTGCCCCAGCCGCTTTCCAGCGCCGCCTGGCCGAGCATGAATTTGGCCGGGATGCCGGTGCTGCGGCTGGCTTCTTCCGCCTCCGATGCCAGGCGCGACATGAAATGCCTGCACGTGCGCCGGCTGCGAACGGTTGCCGCGCGGCGCTTCGCCCGGCGCCAGCATTGGATTCGGGCGCGGCGGCAAGGCTGCCGGCCCGCCCAGATCGGGCGGCGCTGCCCTCGGCCGGTAACGGCACCGGCAACGCATCCGGATTGGCCGAGGCCGGCGTCGCCACCGTATTCGACAGCTGCCG
The DNA here is from genome assembly GCA_963706525.1 of uncultured beta proteobacterium. Classification (GTDB taxonomy): domain Bacteria; phylum Pseudomonadota; class Gammaproteobacteria; order Burkholderiales; family Burkholderiaceae_D; genus DATJCV01. The sequence continues at coordinate 65,966 of CAVPMM010000015.1, forward strand.
GATCAGCACATCGGCCAGCCCGACCCCGCGCGACGGCCATGTTCTGGCTCAGTCTGCTGGTCCAGCATCGAGGTGAACATGCGGCTTTGCTGGTTGTCGAACACGCCTTCCTGCGGCGTCGCCTCGCGCATGCTCTTCATCACCATGTTCATGAACAGCGCTTCGAACTGGCGTGCCGTGGCCTTCAGCGCTTCCGGCGAATTCTGGCGCGCTGCCTGGCGCAGGTCGCCGACGCCCTTCATGTCGAGGGCGAACTTGTCGGACAGATTGTTGCTGGGGTTGATCATGAACGGCGGCGCTTAGATGATTTCGAGTTCGGCGCGCAGCGAGCCGGCCGCCTTCATCGCCTGCAGGATCGCCAGCAGGTCCTGCGGCGTGGCGCCGATGGCGTTCAGGGCCTTGACCACGTCGGCCAGCGAGGCGCCGCCCTGCAGCAGCAGGACCTTGCCCGGCTCCTTCTTGATCTCGATCTGCGATACTCTGGCTCACCACGGTCTGGCCGCCCGACAGCGGCGCCGGCTGGCTGATGACCGGCTCGGTATTGATCACCACCGACAGGTTGCCGTGCGCCACCGCGCAGGTGTCCAGCGTCACGGTCTGGTTCATCACCACCGAGCCGGTGCGGGCATTGAGGATCACCTTGGCCGGCATCTGCGCCGGCGTCACATCCAGGCTTTCCAGCGCGCCCAGGAAGGCCACGCGCTCGTCGCTGTCGGCGGGCGCACGCACCTGGATCACGCGGCCATCCTGCGCCGCCGCGATGTCGCGCGCCGAAACGGCTGTTGACCGCCTCGCACCACCCGGCTGGCGGTGGAAAAGTCGCTATTGTTCAGTTCCAGATGGATCACGTTGTCCTGCCCGAGGCGCGTCGGCACCGCGCGCTCGACCGTGGCGCCGGCGGAGATGCGGCCGACGCTCAGATGATTGATCTGCTTCGAGCTGCCGCCGGCGGAGGCGCCGGCGCCGCCGACCAGCACGTTGCCCTGCGCCATGCCGTAGATCTGGCCGTCGGCGCCCTTCAGCGGCGTCATCAGCAGGGTGCCGCCGCGCAGGCTCTTGGCATTGCCCATCGACGACACCGTGACGTCGAGCGTCTGGCCCGGCTGCGCGAACGGCGGCAGCGAGGCCGTCACCATCACCGCCGCCACGTTCTTCAGCTGCATGCTGCCGGCCGGCGGCAGGTTGACGCCCATCTGCTGCAGCATGCTGACCACGCTTTGCACGGTGAACGGCGTCTGCGTGGTCTGGTCGCCGCTGCCGTCCAGGCCGACCACCAGGCCGTAGCCGACCAGCTGGTTCTGCCGCACGCCCTGGATGCTGGCCAGGTCCTTCAGGCGCTCGGCGTGCAGCGCCGGCGCGCCGAGCAGGCCAGCGGCGCACAGCGAAGCCAGGATCAGCTTTCTGGCACGGGCGCGGGTGACGATATGCTTGAGTCCCATATTGATTCTCGCCTTCCGGTTAGAACGGCATCACGCTGAGGAAGAAGCGCGCCAGCGCGCCCATGACTTCGGCCTTGTCGATCTTGGTGTTGGTGCGGTATTCGACGCGGGCGTCGGCCACCTGGGTCGACGACACGATGTTGCCGGCGGCGATGTTGTCGGGGCTGACGACGCCGGAGAAGCGGATGAATTCGGTGCCCTTGTCGAGCGCGACCTGCTTTTCGCCGCTGACCACCAGGTTGCCGTTCGGCAGCACTTCGATCACGGTGACCGTGATGGTGCCGGTGAAGTTGTTGGTGGCGCTTGACGCCGCCCTTGTCCTCGAACTTGAAGGCGCCGTTGCTGCCGAAGCCGGCGTCGCGCGTGGTGCTGGCCGGTGCGCCGAACAGTTTCGATATCGCGAAGTTGGCGCTGCCGGTCTTGCTGCCGTTGCTGTTGGCCTGCTTGCCGGCGGCGGTCTTCTCGACGATGGCGATGGTGAGGACGTCGCCCACCATGGCGCGCGCGGCGGTCCTCGAACAGCGGCCGGTAGGCGGCGTTCTGGAAGATCGCGCCATTGGCGGCCGGCGCCGCCGCCATCGGCTGCGGACGCGCGGTGGTCGGCTGCATGCACGATCGAGTCGGGCACGCTGGCGCAGCCGGCGAGCGCTTGAAGTGCGGTAAAAATCACCACGGGCAGCAGATATTTCATAGAGGCTCCTGGGCGCAGGGACGGCATGACGGGCGTGCCGGCCGCGCCGACGAAAATTACAATTGCGACAAGCGTTGCAGCATCTGGTCGGAGGTCGTGATCGCCTTGCTGTTGATCTCGTACGCGCGCTGGGTCTGGATCATGTTGACCAGTTCCTCGACCACGTTGACGTTCGAGGTTTCCACGTAGCCCTGCGCCAGCATGCCGGCGCCGTTGGCGCCCGGCGTGTTCGACGTTCGGGTTGCCCGACGCGCGCGGTCTCGACGTACAGGTTTTCGCCGCGGCTTTCCAGGCCGGCCGGATTGATGAAGGTCGCCAGCTGCAGCGTGCCGACCTGCACCGGCTGCGGTGGCTGCCGGCCTGGGTCACCGAGACCGTGCCGTCGCGGCCGATCGGTCAGGCTCTGCGGCGTCGTCCGGAATCGTGATCGCCGGCTGCACCACGAAGCCGCTGGCGGTGACCAGCTGGCCCTGGTTGTCGACCTGGAACGAGCCGTCGCGGGTGTAGGCGGTGGTGCCGTCCGGCAGCAGCACCTGGAAGAAGCCGGCGCCCTTGATCGCCACGTCCTTGTCGTTGCCGGTCTGCTGCAGGTTGCCCTGGGTGAAGATGCGCTCGGTCGCCACCGGCCGCACGCCGGTGCCGATCTGCAGGCCGGACGGCAGCTGCGTCTGCTGCGACGACTGCGCGCCCGGCTGGCGCATGGTCTGGTACAGCAGGTCCTCGAACACCGCGCGCGAGCGCTTGAAGCCGCTGGTGCTGACGTTGGCCAGGTTATTCGAGATGACGTCCATCTGGGTCTGCTGCGCATCCAGACCGGTCTTGGCAATCCATAGCGAGCGAATCATTTATTCCTCCGAACCTGCGGTGCCGGCCTCCTCGACAGGACGCCCGGCCTTGTTATCCATTGTGCGCCGGACGCCGTCAGCTCAAAGCGAGGAGCTGAGCTGCTTTCTCGGCGTTGTTCTCGGCGTTCTGCATCAGCTTCATGTGCATTTCGAACTGGCGCGCCAGGCTGATCATGTTGACCATCGCATCGACCACATTGACGTTGCTGCCTTCCAGCGTGCCGCCGATCAGGGCGACGTCGGCATCGGCGTCGGCTTCGCCGCCGCCCTTCAGGCGGAACAGGCCGTCGTCGCCGCGCACCAGAGTGTCGGGCGGCGGATTGACCAGCTTGATGCGGCCCAGCATGTTGACGGCGTTGCGGTCGCTGGTGGTCGGCACCGCCGACACCGTGCCGTCGCGCGCGATCGCCAGCGTGACGTCGGGCGGCACGCCGATCGGGCCGCCGTCGCCCAGCACCGGCAAGCCGCTGTGCGTCTGCAGCACGCCGTTTTCGCTCAGCTTCAGGCTGCCATGGCGGGTGTAGGCTTCGGAGCCGTCTGCCATCTGCACCGCGAGCCAGCCGGCGCCCTGCACCGCCACGTCCAGTTCGCGTCCGGTGTGCTGCAAGGGCCCGGGCGCGAAATCGCTGCCGACCGTCGCATCGACCACATAGGCGCGCGTCGGCAGCTCGGCGCCCTGCACCGGCACCGCGCGGAAGGCGTCGACCTGGGCGCGGAAGCCGGTGGTGCTGACGTTGGCCAGATTGTGCGAAACGGTCGCCTGCTGCTCCAGGATGTGCTTGGCGCCGGTCATGGCGGTATAGATCAGGCGGTCCATGTCTACTCCTGTGGTGGGCGGTCAATCATGTGCGCTCATGCCTAGCGCAGATTGACCAGGGTTTGCAGGACCTGGTCCTGGGTCTTGATGGTTTGCGCATTGGCCTGGTAGACGCGCTGCGCGGTGATCATGTTGACCAGTTCGGCGGTCAGGTCGACGTTGGAATCCTCGACGGCGCGCGCCTGCAAGGTGCCGAAGCTGCCGGTGGCGGGCGTGCCGATCAGCGGTGCGCCCGCCTCTGCGCTGGCGGCGTAGAGGTTGTTGCCCAAGGGTTGCAGGCCGTTCGGATTGACGAAATTGACCAGCAGCACCTGGCCCAGCGTCTTGGTCTGGCTATTCGAATAGTTGCCGATGATCCTGCCGTCCTTGCCGATGGAAAAACTGGACAGCACGCCCGGCGCTGTGCCGTCCTGCGATTGCGCGATGGGGACGAAGGCGGCGCCGGTCTGGGTGGTGCCGGTGTAGTCGAGCGAAATGCCGGCGGCCTTGAACGAGGCGCCCGGTTTTGCGGTCAGGTTCAGGTTGGCGACGGTGGAGTTCGCCAGCAGGCCGGCATCGTCGAAAGTCAAGGTGCCGATGCTGGCTTGGGTTGCCGGCGGCGCGCCAATTGCCGGATAAGGCGCGCCGTCGACGGTGGTATAGACATCCCAGTCGGTCGTGGTCGCGGTCGATGTCAGCGGATTCTTGACGTAGTAGGTCTGGACGTTATAGGTATTGCCCAGGCTGTCGAACACCGTGACCCCGGTGCTGCTGTTGTAGCTGGTCGGATCGGTCGCGACGAACGGCGTCGTGACCGGCGCGGCCACGCGCGAATCCAGGTTCAGCTTGGTCTTGACGCCGGTGGTTTCGGTGGCCGGAATGTTGGACGTGTCGATTTTCAGCGGCACCGGGTCGCCGCCGGTGACGATGCCGGGCCAGCCGGTCAGAAAGGCGCCATTCTGGCTGGGGTTGATGATGTAGCCTTCGTCGTTGATCTGGAACTGGCCGTTGCGGCCATACAGCGGCGCGGCGTTGTTCAGGCTGCTGACCATGCGGAAAAATCCATCGCCGTTGATGGCGACATCGAGCGGATTGTTGCTGGAGCTGATATTGCCTTGCGTAAATTGCTGGGCAACGTTGGCGACGTTGACACCGATCCCGACCGGCGAGTTGCCGGAGCGGTTCATCGAATTCGCATACATGTCGGCGAATTGCGCCTGCCCTTGCTTGAAACCGACCGTACCGGAGTTGGCGACGTTGTTGCCGATCACTTCCAGATTTTTGGCCGCTGCGTTCAGACCACTCAGACCTTGTTGAAAACTCATTTTTCGCTCCTGTTTCAGGGATGGGTGCGTAGGCTGTGATGCCGCCGATCAGATGATTTGCCGGATATCGGACAAGCTGACGCTGCCCCGCAAGGGCAGATTCAGCGTGACGCCTTGCGGCCCGGTCGAAACGCTGGCGACCTGATCGAAGGTCAGCGCCGTGACCGGGCTGCCCTGGCCGCCGCGGGTGGCCGCGACTTCGAACGTATAGAGGCCGTCGGCCAGTTGCGTGCCGTCCTTGGCGGTGCCGTCCCACAACACGGGATGGGCACCGATTTCCTGCGGCCCCAGGCTCATTTGCTGGACCATGTTGCCGGAGGCGTCGCGGATCGTGACCTGGACATCGTCGGCCGGCTCGCTCAGTTCGATGCCAAACACGCCCTTGCTGTCCTGCAGCGCCAGGGCCGAACCGGGCACCAGGACGCCGTGGCCGATCATGCTGACGGCTTGCAAGGACTGGTTGGCCTGCTGGCTTGCCACCATCGATGCCAGCGTCGAATTCAGCTTTTCGATGCCGGTCACGGTCGACAACTGCGCCATCTGGCTGGTGACCTGGGCGTTATCCAGCGGATTCAGCGGATCCTGGTTTTTCATCTGCGTCACCAGCAGCTTCAGGAAGCGATCCTGGGTCGCCGCCGCGTCGTCCGCCTTGGCGCCGCTCGTGGCGGGATTCATCGTCGCCAGCAGGCTCGGCGATACCGTGCTGTTTTGTACCGTAGTCATTGCAATCCTTCCTTCAAGCCATTGCCAGTTAAAGTGCTCTGCTGTGAGTCAAGCCGCCTCATTGACCGATGGTCAGGGTCTTCAGCAGCATCGTCTTGGCTGCATTCATGGTTTCCACATTGGTCTGGTACGAACGCGAGGCGGAAATCATGTTCACCATTTCCTCCACGATGTTCACGTTCGGCATCGCCACGTAGCCTTGTTCGTTGGCCATCGGATGTTTGGGGTCGTACACCTGGCGCGCCGGCGCCGTGTCCTCCACCACTTGCCGCACCTTGACGCCGGCGGCGGCGGCGCCTTGCAGCGGCACGGCCTCGAACACCACCTGCTTGGCCTTGTAGGCCTGGCCGGTCGAACTGGTGGCGCTGTCGGCGTTCGCCAGGTTGCTGGCCACCGTGTTCAGGCGCTGCGCCTGCGCGCTCATGGCCGAGCCGGCGACGTTGAAGATATTGAATAGCGACATGGATTGCCTCCGCGTGATGGTTCCGAACGATTACCCCTGGATTGCCGCCAGCAGGTTGCGGATCTGCATGCTGACTACCGTCAGGCCCGCTTCGTAGCGCAGCGCGTTGTCGGCGAACTGGTTGCGTTCGACGTCCATGTCGACCGTATTGCCGTCCACGTTGCCCTGCACGGCGTTGCGATACAGCAGCGGTGCGCCGCCGATGCCGGCGGGTGTGCCGCTTTGGTGCCCAGCCGCGGTTTTCACCAGGCCGACCGGTGCCGGCTTGCCACGACCCAGCGCGCCCTGCAATGCCTGGTTGAAATCGATGTCGCGCGCCTTGTAATTCGGCGTGTCGGCATTGGCGATGTTCGATGCCAGCAATTGCTGGCGCTGCGCCCGCAGGCTCAGCGCCGTTTCATTGAAGCGCAAGGCGTCGTCCAGTTTTCCGATCATGTGCGGCTCCCGAAATTACCGGCAACACAGAACATGTCCTGTGCCGATAAGGCTTTTGTACAGGAGGAATCATACGAAAGCCCACCGCCTTTGATCGCCCGAGCAAGGCGGCAAACCTGCGCCTGTTTGGGGCTTTGAGCGCAACCGGATTCCGTAAGATCGATCTCGTACAAAATCCGCGCGCGCCATGAAAAACCTGCTCCTCCCCCTGTTCATTGCCCTTGCATCGCCCCTGAATCCGGCGCTGGCACAGACGCCTGATGCGCGCCAGGACCTGGCGGCGCTGCGCAATACCGCGCAGCAGTTCCTGCGCACGCAGGCCTCCGGTCTGCCGGGCGCCATCGAAGTCGAGGTCGACGCCTTCGATGCGCGCCTGAACCTGGCGCCCTGTCCCGCGCCGCAGGCATTCCTGCCGACCGGCAGCCGCGCCTGGGGCAAAACCACGGTCGGTGTGCGCTGCAGCGCACCGGCGCCATGGACGGTCTATGTGGCCGGCCGGGTACGCGTAATGGCCGAATATGTGGCGGCAGCCGCGCCGCTGGCGCAGGGGCAGTCGATCGGCGCCGAAGATATCGCCGTCCTGAAAGGCGATTTGACCGCGCTGCCGGCCGGCGTCATCAGCGACCCGCAGCAGGCGATCGGCCGCACCTCCATCCGCCCCCTGGCACTGGGGGCGCCGCTGCGCGAGGATGGGCTGCGCAGCCAGCAGGCGATCCGCACGGGCCAGGTGGTGCAGCTCGTTTCGGTCGGTCCCGGCTTCCGGATCTCGGGCGAAGGGCGCGCCATGGGCAATGCCAACGATGGCCAGATCGCACAGGCGCGGACGCCGGCCGGCCAGATCGTCAGCGGCATCGCCAAGGTCGGCGGCGTACTCGAAGTCCGTTATTGAAATAATGCGGTTTTTATCCGGCCGGGCATTCAAATGTTAAAGTTTGTGACGATATCGTCGATAATCAGGTGTGCCCTGAGGCGATCCGCCCTAACCAGACAAGGATAATGTCGTGAAAATCGATGACTCGATCAAAAAGACCACCGGCTTGCCGGTCGGTCCGACTCAGACGCGAAGCAGCACTGGCGCCGGCAAGGCCAGCGCCGCCGGTTCGGCCCCGGCCTCCGACAATGTGCATATCTCCTCGCAGCTGAAGGCACTGGCCGGCCAGGTCGCCGGCGCCAGCGTGTTCGATACCGCCAAGGTCGAGGAAATCAAGGCCGCCATCGCCGGCGGCCAATTTCAGGTGGACCCGGAAAAAGTCGCGGCCGGCCTGATCGATTCCGTCCGCGACCTGATCCAGTCGCGCAAAGCTTCCTGAAGATGAATCCGACACCCGCCGATCCAGCCCGCGATCTCGCCCAGGAACTGCAGGCGGCGCAGAGCCTGCTGGCGCTGTTGCAGCGCGAGCAAACGCAATTGGTGGCGGCGCAGATCGACGGCCTGGTTGAACTCAGCGCCGAAAAGAGCACATTGGTGGCGCGCATGACGACGCTCGCCCGCAGCCGCTATGCCGCGCTGGCGGCCGCTGCGCACAGCGCCGACGAAAGCGGCATGCGCGCATGGCTGGAACAAGGCGGTCGCGAGGCTGCGCAGCGCCTCTGGACCGATTTGCTGGCGCTGGCCGAATCGGCCAAGGAACTCAATCGCACCAACGGCCTGTTGATCGGCAAGCACATGGCGCGCAACCATGCGGCCTTGAACGTGCTGCAGGCCGCCACGACCAACGGCAACTTCTACGGCCCCGACGGCCAATCCACGCTTTCAAGCAGCGGTCACCGCGTGATCGCCGGCTGAATCGCAGCCTCATCTCCCTTCATCTCCGCGCATCCAGCGGCGAATTACCAGAAAACCTGGATTCTGTTTGTAGTTCGACATCACTTTCGCGGCGCTTGGCGTTTTTTCGCAAAAAAATCGCCTGATTTGGTGGTTTAGACATTGTCCGCGGCAAGGCCGGCACAGTAAACTTTACCCTCTCCCTCCTGGTTTTTCCGATCGTTCCTGGCCGCCGAAGCGGCCTTGTATGCAGCGCTACGCCCAGATAATGTTGAAGAAGCTCCTGTCATCCGTTCTAGTCATGATGGCCTTTGCCGGCACGCATGCGGCGGCTGGCGCGCCGCTGTTTTCGGTAAAAAAGCAGGCGCTTCCGGACTTGGCGGCACCCAGCGATCTGCCGGTGCGCCGCTTCGCCATCGACGACCAGGCGGCGACGGTGGGCGGCGATACCCGCGACCAGACTTGGACCACACGGCTCAGCTATTCGTCGCGGCTGGATGCGGCGATGAACGTCGACTATGGCCTGCGCCTCGACCGCACGCTGGCCGGCGGTGCCAATCTGGTGTACGGCCCGCGTCACAAGGAAGTGCTGCTGAATGCAATCTACGCGCCGCGCAAAGACCTGCGGCTGCAACTGAGCGGCGGCCAGATGCGCCAGACCGAGGACTTCCAGTTCGCCTCCGGTCTGCATGCCGACAGCGTCGTTCAGCACAATTACCTGCTGGACGTGCGCAAATACTGGGAGCATGACGCCTTCTTTTCCGATGTCAGCCTGACTGCGTGGAGCGCGTATGCCGACGACACCGCACTCGGGCAAAAGCTGGTGCGGCAGGAAAGCGATCTGGCCACCCGGGTTTATACCGATCCGCGCGCGCTGGCGCCGGGCGCCCTGAACGGATACATGCTGAACCTCGCCGTGGCGCCTCTGCCGCAATCGCGGCTGGAACTGGGGACCGGCATGGACCGACTGACCTACGATTTCGCCGACGGCAGCAGCACGCGCGACAGTGCGGCCTCGCGCCACCTGAGCTATACCCAATACCTGCCCAATTGCTCGCGCCTGCAAGGCAGCTACCAGAGCAATGCCGTCGCGCGCAGTTTCGGCGTCAGCATGTCACGCGGCGCCTGGCACATCGGCGCCTCGCGCACGGTCGAGCGCGACGGCGGCGACGGGGACTATGCGGTGAATGCCGGCTATACCATCGCCCTCGGGCGTGGCAGCGGCGGATCTTGCGCCGGCGAATTGAAGAGCGCCCGTTCGTTCGGCTCGATGGTCGGCGGCAGCGTCGCGCGCAACCCGAATCTGCCGACGGCGCCGTTGGTGCAGGTCGATCCCACCGTCAAACCCGTGCTCAGCGCGGTATGGGCGAAAAGCCAGTCGCGCTAGCCGGACGCTATCCGTGGCTCATTCGCCCTGAGCGCTGCCGGCGCCGCTCTGCGCTGCCTGCGCCGCCATGCCGTTTTCGCGCCGGCCGATGCGCTGGAATTCCTTCTGCAGGCGCATCAGCTCCTTTTCATCCAGACTTTCCAGATTGACCATGCCGGTGCGGGCGTTCTCGATGGCGCGCAACAGTTCATCGAGCTTCAGCTGCATGGCCAGGGTATCGCGGTTTTGCGAATTCTGGATGATGAATACCATCAGGAAGGTGACGACGGACGTACCCGTATTGATCACCAGCTGCCAGGTATCGGAGTAATGGAAAATCGGCCCGGTTGCGGCCCAGACGATGATCACCAGACTGGCGATCAGGAAGGCCCAGGACGATCCAACCACATTGGCGCAGAGTTGCGCATATCGATGAAATGCGTGAGTCATGGTCTGGTCCCGTTCAATTGACGGCAAGTTTGCTGCCCGAAGTCGGCCGGTGCCATCGGCCGTCCGGCGCCGGGACTTTCAGATTACACCGAATTCTTTTGCCGTACCGTCGGATAGGCCGGTGCGGCGGCTTCACGGTTCCGCGCCGCGGCGGGAGATCAGAGGGCGGGAATCGGAAGGCCGAGATGGGAGCGGTGGCCGGCTACTTGCCGCCGGAGCGGTAAACCGGGACTTCGGTCACGGTTTCCGGCAAGCCGGACAGGATCATCACCTCGACCCGGCGGTTGCGCAGACGGCCGTCCGCGCTGTCGTTGGGCCCGACCGGACGCGTGTCGCCGTAGCCGACCGCGGTCAGGCGGGCGCCGCCGATGCCGTGGTCGATGAACAGCCGCACCACGCTGGACGCGCGCACCGCCGACAGTTCCCAGTTCGAGGGAAACATCGAGGTGGCAATCGGCGTGGTATCGGTATGGCCTTCGACCTGGATCGCATGGTCGTCGTCTTTCAGCACCGCCGCGACGGCCTTCAGGGCCTGGCTCGAGTCCTCGCCCAGCCTGGCCTCGCCCGGCGCGAACAGCACGCTGGCGTTGATCTCGATATTGATGCCGCGCGCGCTTTGCGTCACCCGTACCTGGCCTTGGCGCACCAGCGGCGCCAGCGCATCGAGCAGGCTGCGCGCCATCGTGGTCATGCGCTCCTTTTCACGCCGCAGGGCTTCGCCGCCGCGCGCTTTCGGACTGGGCAGCTGCACCGGCCGCAGCGGCAGCTGCGGCTGCTGCAACTGGCTGCGCGGCAACGCCTCGGGGGCGATGCGCGACTGGCCGAAGGCATTGCCGAGCGCATCGGACAGCACGCGGTACTTGCCTTCGTTGACCGAGGAAATCGCATACATGACGACAAAAAACGCGAACAGCAAGGTGATGAAGTCGGCGTAGGAAACCAGCCAGCGATCATGATTGTCCGCTTCTTCGTCGTATTTTTTTCGTGCCATGGACGCGGCTACCGTGTCAGCAAAAGAAATCGGGAACGGGAATATTCAAGGTGGCGGCACGCAGTCGCCGGTCGCTGCCGGCACACCTCCTCTTGCATATACTCCCCACATTAATAGCCAATACCGCACATTAAATGGAATAAAAATCAATATACTCCCACAGCACTATCCAAAGACGGCTGCTATTCGAAATACGCACGCACCCGTTCGTCGATCACGCGCGGATTTTCGCCGGAGGCAATGGCGGAAAAGGCGTCGGTCAGCATTTCCAGCCGCAGCGTCTGGCGCGCCACCACTCCCTTGAGCTTGTTGGCGATCGGCAGAAACAGCAGGTTGGCCAGGCCGACGCCGTACATGGTGGCGACGAAGGCCACCGCGATGCCGCTGCCGAGCCGGGCGGGATCGGTCAGGTTTTCCATCACGTGGATCAGGCCCAGCACCGCGCCGAGGATGCCGATGGTCGGCGCGTAGCCGCCGGCCGCTTCCCAGATCTTGAGCGCCTGCCGCTGCGCGCCTTCATAGGTGCCGATCTCCACCTCCAGGATTTCGCGCAGCTTGTCCGGGTCGATGCCGTCGATCACCAGGCGCAGCCCCTTGGCGACGAACGGGTCCTCGGCCCGCTCCATGAAGCGCTCCAGGCTCAGCAGGCCCTCGCGGCGCGCGGTGAAGCTCCAGACGGCGATATCGCGGATCAGCGCCTCGTGATCGACCGGCGGCGGCATGAACACCCAGCGCAGCATGCGCAGGCCGCGCACGAAGAACGCCAGCCCGCTTTGCAGCAGCACCGCGCCGAGCGTGCCGACCACCACGATGACGAACGCGGCCGGCTGCACCAGCGAAGCGAGGTGCCGCCTTCGAGCAGCTGTCCGCCGAGGATGCCGGCCAGCGCAAGCGCCAGCCCGGCTACGCTAGCCCAGTCCACGCCTGCTCCCTCAAGGTGGCGCGCAGGCGCGCGATCGCCTGGCTGTGCAGCTGGCGACACGCGCGATTCGGACACGCCCATCACGGCGCCGATTTCCTTCAGGTTCATTTCCTGTTCGTAGTACAGGCCCATCAGGATTTTTTCGCGCTCGCGGCAAGGCGGTCGATGGCGTCGATCACGGCTTCGCGGAAGTCGCCGTTCAGCAGCGCCTGCAGCGGATCGTCGTTGGTGTCCGGGCAGTAGCGGTCGAGGAAATGCTCGTGGCCGCCTTCCGAGCTGTCGTGGAAATCTTCGTAATACACCAGCTGGTGGCCGCCGCCGTCGGCCAGCATTTCCTGGTAAGTCGTCCAGCGACAGCTTGAGCTGCTTGGCGACCTCGGTCTCGTTCGGCGGCCGGCCCAGGCGCTGCTGCAGCGTGGTCATCGCGGCCTCGATCTTGCGCATGTTCTGGCGCATGCTGCGCGGCAGCCAGTCGCTGCTGCGCAATTCGTCCAGCATGGCGCCGCGGATGCGCAGCACCGCATAGGTTTCGAACTGCGCGCCGTGCGTTTCCTCGTAGCGGTTGACCGCATCCAGCAGGCCGATCATGCCGGCCTGCACCAGGTCGTCCACTTCGACGCTGGGCGGCAGCTTCGCCTTCATCTGATGGGCAAGTTTCTTGACCAGCGGCGCGTGCTGCGTGAGCAGATTATTCCTGTCCGTCTTTCCGTTGGCGTTATACATGTTCAAATTCCGCTATTGACTCCACCGGCCAGCATGCTGTGGTTACCCGAAGGTAACTCAGACGGCGCCAGCCGTCCAGCCAGCCGGCGGAACGCGACCGAGGCGCCGGCCAGCGGAAATGCATCCACCACCGCGCGGCCGAGCCGTGCCGCGCGCTTGAGGTGGTCGTCGGCCGGCACCGAACCGAACGAGTGCAGCTCCACCGCCAGATAGCGGTTGGCCGCCTGCGCCATGTTGTCGGAACACCAGCTTGCGCCTCGCTGCTCGTCGGCGCCGGTGACCAGCACGCCGAACGGGCGCCGGCCGAACTGCGGCATTCAGGCGCTTGATCAGCGCATAGCCGGCGGTGATCGAGGCGGCGTCCGCGGACACCTGCACCACGATTCGCCGGCCGCCAGCGCCGGCACGGGCAACATGCCGTCGTCGCCCAACTCGGCATCGACCAGCAGGATGTCGCTTTGCCGCGCCAATTGCTGGAACAACTGCTCCAGATCGCGCGCATGCGCCGCCAGCTGCGCCGGGCGATTGCCGGCGGACGCCAGCGCCGCCAAGCGGAAGCCCTGCGGCAGCATGCGCACCACCTGCTCCAGCGCGCGTTCCTGGCGCGCCACCTCCAGCAGGGTGGCGCCGCGGCAGGTCGCCCAGGCGGCCGGCGACGCCGTCTCGCTCTCAGCAGGCATCGAGCAGCAGCACCTCGCTGCCGGCCCGCGCCAGCGAGGCGCCAAGGTTGACCAGCATGGCGCTCTTCTCGGCTTCCGGCAGCACCGACAAGAAGGCTGACGACGCGCGGCTTCGGTCCGCCCAGCATGCGGCGCAGGCCTTCCGCCTGATCGAAGGCAAAACTAGCCAAGGCTCACCTCGCGCAGGCTCTGGTCGTTCATCGCGCGCGCGGTATTGGCGACCACCAGCGGCAGTTCGGCATCCTGGAACTCGAACGGCGCTGTTTCGCGCTTGAGCTTGAAGGCGCGGTCGACCAGGTACTGCCGGTCGGCCACGTGCAGGTCTTCCGGCACGCGCTGGCCGTTGGCCACGTAGTACAGGTTCAGCTTCTGGCGGATCACGACGTCCAGCACGCTGCCGATCGTGGCCGCTTCGTCCAGCTTGGTCATGATGCAGCCGGCCAGGCCGTTGCCCTGGTAGGCGCGCACCACTTCGTTCAGCGTCTCGCCGGTCGAGGTGGCGTTCAGGCACAGCAGGCGCTTGACGTCGGCGCCGGCTGCCGGACAGCATCGCCACCTGCTCCGCCACCATCTGGTCGCGCTGGCTGACGCCGACGGTGTCGATCAGCACCGTGTGCTTGTCTTTGCAGCTCGTTCGAGCGCGATGCGCAGGTCGGCCTCGTCCTTCACCGAGTGCACCATCACGCCGAGGATCTTGCCGTAGATGCGCAACTGCTCGTAGCCGCCGATACGATAGCCGTCGGTGGTGATCAGCGCCAGCTTGCCGGCGCCGTGGCGCATCACGCAGCGCGCCGCCAGCTTGGCGGTGGTGGTGGTCTTGCCGACGCCGGTCGGGCCGACCAGGGCGAACACGCCGCCCTTGTCCAGGATCTCGTTTTCGTTGTCCATCGTCGCCAGGTTGCGCGCCAGGACGGTCTTGATCCAGTTCATGCCGGCTTCGCGGCTGTCGCCGTGCCGGCAGTTTTTCGATCAGGTAGCGCGCCAGGCTGGCGGAAAAACCGGCCGCCAGCATTTCGCGCAGCACCGCCGCCTTCATCGGCTCGCGCTTTTGCAGCGCGCCCCAGGCCAGTCTCGGCCAGCTGCGCTTCCAGCATGCCGCGCATCGAGCGGATTTCGCTCATCACTTCGTTCAGCTCGTTGCCGCTGGCCGACGGGCGCCGCCGGCGCCGGTGCGCGGCTGAGCATCGCGGCCAGATTCGCTGCCTGTGTGCTGCCGTTGCTATCGTCGTTGCTGCGGGGCGCGGCGCTGCCGGCTGCGGCGCGGCGGCCGTCTCCTGCTCCGACCACCGGCGCCGCCAGCGAAGCGATGTCGTCATGCGCCAGCGCCAGGATTTCGACGCCGCCCGCCACGCTGCGATTGGACAGGATCACGGCATCGGGCCCGAGGGCGTCGCGTACCTGGCGCAGGGCTTCGCGCGACGAATGGGCGAGGAATTTTTTGACATTCATGCTGGGCCTCCAACTAGGCTGGTCACTCTAATGGTTTTCGAATCGGGCAATTCCGCGTGCGACAGCACCTTCAGCTGCGGCAGCGCGCGGCGCAGGAAGCGCGACAGCAAGGCGCGCAGCGGCGCCGGCACCAGCAGCACCGGCGTCAGCCCCATCTGCTCCTGCTGGCGCGCGGCCTGCTCGGCCTGCTGCGCCGATGGTATCGGCCAGCCCCGGCTCGATGCCGGCGCCGTCCGGGCCGCTGGCCTGCAGCGCCTGCATCAGCAGGCGCTCGAGGCGGTTGTCGAGCGTCATCACCGACAGTTCGCTGGTCGCCCGGGAACAGCTGCTGCACGATCGCGCGGCCCAGCGCGACGCGCACCAGCGCCGTCAGTTCGTTCGGGTCCTGCGTGCGCAGCGCATGCTCGGCCAGGGTTTCGATGATGGTGCGCATGTCGCGGATGTGCACGCCTTCGGCCAGCAGGTTCTGCAGCACTTTCTGCAGCGTCGACAGCGACATCAGCTTCGGCACCAGGTCTTCCACCAGCTTCGGCGCTTCCTTGCCGAGGTGGTCGAGCAGCTGCTGCACTTCCTGCGCGGCCCAGCAGTTCGGCCGCGTGGGTCGTGATCAGGTGGTTCAGGTGGGTGGCGACCACGGTGCCGGCATCGACCACGGTATAGCCCATGGTCTGCGCCTGTTCGCGCAGGCCGGCGTCGATCCAGGTGGCCGGCAGGCCGAAGGCCGGATCGGTGGTGGCCGGGCCCGGCAAGCGTGCCGGTCACCATGCCCGGATTGATCGCCAGGAACTGGCCGGCATGCGCCTCGCCGCTGCCGACTTCGACGCCCTTCAGCGTGATGCGGTAGGCCGACGGCTTCAGCTCCAGGTTGTCGCGGATGTGCACCGGCGGCGACAGGAAGCCGACTTCCTGCGCGAACTTCTTGCGGATGCCCTTGATGCGGCGCAGCAGCTCGCCGCCCTGGCCCTTGTCGACCAGCGGGATCAGGCGGTAGCCGACTTCCAGGCCGAGCGTATCGACCGGCAGGATGTCCTGCCAGGTGGCTTCCTCCGACTTCCGGCGCCGGCACCGCGGCCGCCGGCTTCCGGCAGCCGCCTGCGCCGCCTTGCGCGGCGCGCTTGCGACAGCGCGTAGGCGGCGCCGCCCAGCACGCCGGCCAGCAGCAGGAAGGCGACGTGCGGCATGCCCGGAATCAGGCCCATGCCGCCGATGATGGCGGCGGTGATGTACAGCACCTGCGGCTTGGCGAACAGCTGGCCGACCAGCTGGCCGCCGATGTCCTGCTCGCTGGCCACGCGCGACACCACCACGCCGGCGGCGGTCGAAATGATCAGCGACGGAATCTGCGCCACCAGGCCGTCGCCGATGGCCAGCAGCGTGTAGTTCTTCAGCGCCGCGTCGAACGCCAGGTCGTGCTGGACCATGCCGACCATCAGGCCGCCGACGATGTTGATGACGGTGACCATGATGCCGGCGATGGCGTCGCCGCGCACGTATTTGCTGGCACCGTCCATGGCGCCGTAGAACTCGGCTTCCTGCGCCGACTTCCGGGCGGCGGCGGCGCGCTTCCTGCTCGCCGATCAGGCCGGCGTTGAGGTCGGCGTCGATCGCCATCTGCTTGCCCGGCATCGCATCCAGCGCGAAGCGCGCGCCGACTTCGGCGATGCGGCCGGCACCCTTGGTGACCACGGTGAAGTTGATGATGGTCAGGATGACGAACACCACGATACCGACCGTGTAGTTGCCGCCGATCAGGAAGTGGCCGAAGGCTTCGATCACCTTGCCGGCGGCGTCGCGGGCCGGTGTGGCCTTCGGTCAGCACCACGCGGGTGGAGGCGACGTTGAGCGACAGGCGCAGCATGGTCGATACCAGCAGCACGGTCGGGAACACCATGAAGTCGAGCGGCTTGACCGTGTACAGGCGGTCAGCAGCACGATGATCGACAGCGCGATGTTGAAGCTGAAGAAGACGTCGAGCACAAACGCCGGCAGCGGCAGCACCATCATCGCCAGCATCATGACGATGATGATCGGCGCCGCCAGCGCGCTGCGGTCCCTGGCCGGTGAGCCATGCCGGCAGTCTCAGGCTGTTCATGCTTCAACTCCCGGCTCATTGGCGGTGCGGCGCATTGTTCGGGTCGAGTTCCGGCGGCACCTCCAGCGCGGCCGGCACCTCGGGGCGCACGCCGCCCTGCTGCTTGTAGCTGCGCAGCTGGAACACATAGGCCAGCACTTCGGCCACCGCGGTGTACAGCGCTTCCGGGATTTCGTCGCCGAGCTCGGTATGGCGGTGCAGGGCACGCGCCAGCGCCGGCGCTTCCAGCATCGGCACGTTGTTCTCGGCGGCGATCTCGCGGATCTTGGCCGCCACTTCATCGGCGCCCTTGGCAACCACCTTCGGCGCGCGCATGGCGCCGTCGGCATATTTCAGCGCCACCGCATAGTGGGTCGGGTTGGTCACCACCACATCGGCGGTCGGCACTTCCGCCATCATGCGGCGCCGCGCCATCTCGCGCTGCAGCTGGCGGATCTTGGCCTTGATCTGCGGGATTGCCGTCGGATTCCTTGGATTCCTGGCTCACTTCCTGGCGCGTCATCTTCAGCTTGTTGGCGTAGTGCCACATCTGGTACGGGGCGTCGATCAGCGCGATCAGCACCAGCGCGCCGACGATGGCGATGAAGCCGGCGCCCAGCAGGCGCGCCAGGTGCAGCATGCCGTCCTTGGCCGACTCGACGCCCAGCCCGAGCATGGTGTCGAGCTGATGGCGAATCACCAGCCAGGAAATGGTGCCGACCAGGATGGTTTTGGCAATCGCCTTGCCCAGTTCGACCGCGGCGTTGCTCGAGACCATGTTGCTCAAGCCCTTGAGCGGATTCAGCTTGCCGAATTTCGGCTGCAAGGCCTTGGCCGAAAACAGCCAGCCGCCGATCAGCAGCGGCGACGCCAGCGCGACGATCATCAGCAAAACCAGCTATCGGCGCAAAGGCCAGCAGCACGTCGATGGCATTGGCGCCGATTTGCGTCAGCAGCACATTCGCATCGAAAGCCTGGGCGCGGTCGAAACCGAGGCCCGATACCAGGCCCTGGTTCAGGCGCTGGACCAGGCCGCCGCCGAAAAACCACAGGCCGCCGCCGGCCGCCAGCAGAATGGTGCAGGTGGCAAGCTCGCGCGAACGCGGAACGTCGCCCTCCTCGCGCGCCTGTTCTATGCGCCGGGGCGATGCTGGTTCCGTTTTTTCGAGATCGCTGTCTTCAGCCACCGCCGACTCCTGTCATGGCGCCATTGGCGTTCCACACGACGCCATAGGCCCATCGAGCTCGATTATTGGCGAACCGGCATGCGTACCATCAGAGGAACAGGGGTGGAAATGGGCTTCTTTTCGGGATTGGCCGGCTGCTACGGCCGAGTCGGCGCACGCCATGGGCCAATAAAGGCGCGCTCTGCGAACTGATACGGCATGCGCCGAAATGGAGGTCTAACGTAAACGCTGTTGGCGTCCTGCCGGCCGCACGTGCTCCTTGGTCCGCCTGCAGATAGTAGGTGTCCGCCATATCAGGCCGCTGCGCGAGACTTCCGATGCCGATCGATCCATCCAGCCCACACCACCAGCACCCAGACGCTCAGGGCAAACCATGCCAGCGCCTGAGAGCTGGGCGGCGGCGCCGACCAGGGCCCCGAAGCCCATATTGCCGCAGACACGAGAACGAATGCCCAGAATGCATATGATCCGATGCGATCGATAGCCCGCGTGGCGCGGAGGTAAATCGTGATGCCGAAGAGAAGAAGGAACCCTTCTATCAGGAACGTGCCCGGAATGGAGTTCCATAGCCCGAGCCCGAACAGCGGCGACTGGCCAAACCAGAGTGGCAGATCGGGCACATGGACGATGTAATCCAGCACCCAGTGGCTGACCACAACGGCGCCGACGAGTCCCGCACCTGGCGCCGCCACGCCGCATAAACGTGCAGCGCCCATGGCACACAGCCCCCAAAAACAGGCCATCAATAGGCTATGGGACCAGGGGTACGAGACAAAGACCAAAGGGTTGAACGCCGTCGCGCCGGAGACAATACTCACCTGCTCCAGACCGGTCAGAATCAGGATCGGCCACAGCAGGTCGAGAGCAAACGCCGCCGCCACCAGCCATCCGAGCGGCACCATGGGCGCCTTGGCCTTGGCGACGAGCGCTACTGCGGTGTGGCCAAGGAACATGGTGCGCTCCACGCAAACGCCGATTTGGCTAAGCCCCGATTTCGATCCGGGGTCGAAAATTTTTTCTTGCCGCAGGCCGGGCCGCGCCTATACCGATGGGACAAGCTGCGGCCAGGCCGTATTTCCTTGGCATTTTCTGCAGGCTAGCCGGTGGTGACGTCTGTCAAACACAGTGGCATCGGACTTACAGCTGTAGATTATGCGACCAGGCTAGCGCCGACAAATGGAGCTGATTCACTTCTTCCGCCTCGATCTGCAGCGATGCCGCGAGGGAGCCGACCAGCGCGCTATTGAGCTCGCAGGCCTCGGCCAGCGCCAGATAAGGACCGTAGATGCCGTCGCGCGACAGCAGCGCCTGCGCCAGCGCCTCGGAAAATTGCATCTTTTCCAACACTTCCGCCATCGGGATCCCAAGCAGCCGGTCCAGCAGCGAGAACAGGCCGGCCACGAACAGGTTCTCGGCCTCGCCGCGCGGCAAGGCCGGCGTTCCCAACAGCTCGGCTAGGCGGCCGCGGATCACCGCGGTCTGCATCAGCACCGGCGAATAGCCGCTGGTGCTGGCGGTGGCCAGCAGCAGCGACAACCAGCGGAACAGCGGCGCATAACCGAGCAGGGTCACCGCATGCCGCAGCGAATGGATTTCCGAACCGTGGCCGAAGCCGGCCGAATTGATGTAGCGCAGCAGCTTGAAGGAGAGCGCGGCGTCGCGCTTCAATACCGCCTCGAGCTCGCGTATCTCGGCATTCTGCCGGACCAGGGTCATCAGTTGCAGCACGACGGTTTGCGCCGGGTTCAGCCCTTTGGCCGGCGGCCCGGGACGCGGCGTCAGATGCAGCTTGCCGACGAAAGCGTCAAGGCCGAGCGCGGCACAGGAATCGTACTGCTGCCAAGTGCTGACGCCGCGCGCCACCATCCGCACCGACGATTGCTTGAGCGCGCCGTAGATCCTGGCCTGGCTGGCCAGATCGTCGGGGTCGAAACGCACTTCGATATGCGTCATCAGGGCCAGCAATGCCTTGTCCAGCACATTGAAATCAGCATCGCGCAAGCATAGGCCATAGCCTTGCGCGCGCCGCTCCTTGGCGATCGCAAGGCCGGCGGCGTCCGCCAGATCGGCGGCGCTCAGCGTCAATACCGTGTTTTTCGGCGGCAGCGCCTGCAGGGCCTCGGCCGCGAGCAAGTCCGGGGACGCCTGCAGGAACAGCAGGTGGCCGCCCAGTAGCCAGCCGGCTTCCGCATCGTTGAGCTGCCGGCCGACGAACTCGGCCAGTGCGGCAAAATCCGTCTCATTCGCGCGGTCGGCATCGCTGGCCGATTGCCGCCAGCTCAGTTCGTATCCAAGCACCTGCTGCTTGGGATCCAGGAGCGGTTCTCGGACGATAAAGTCTGCGGTGTGCATGAATGGATTTCGCTCAAGTAGTCAATCGTCGATCGGAAGGGCGCGACCGCGTTGCGCAGCCGCGCGTCACGCATGACCGGGCAGCCGGGGCCGCCCACCATGCGCTTGCGGATTCAGGCGCCGGCTTTTTCAAGCTTTTCGAATATTTTGGCCAGTTTTTCGTCCAGCGTCGCCGCGGTGAAAGGTTTCACCACGTAGCCATTGGCGCCGGCCTGAGCGGCGGCGATGATGTTTTCCTTCTTGGCCTCGGCGGTCACCATCAGCACCGGCAGCTTGGCCAGAGCCGGCTCGGAACGTATGTTTGCAGCATGGTCAGGCCGTCCATGACCGGCATGTTCCAGTCGGAGATGACGAAGTCGAAATGCTCGGTGCGCAGCTTGGACAGCGCCATCGAGCCGTCCTCCGCTTCGTCGACATTGGTATAGCCCAACTCCTTGAGCAGATTTCGCACAATGCGGCGCATTGTCGAAAAATCATCAACCACTAAAAATTTGGTATTCGGACCAGCCATGAATTACTCCATTGAAGCGTAAACCCCGTTATCGAACGCCGCTGTGTGTATATAGCGACGCAAGTGAACGGCAAATTGAATTGCGGTGCCTATTATGACCCAGATTAATCTAAACTCGGAACGCCCGACTGCTGTGCACGGCCAGATGATTGAGCACCATGCCGGGCAAATCGGATAGCGCGCCGGTCTGATGGACGGCGCCGACGGCGATCGCTTCGCGCGGCATGCCGAACACCACGCAGCTCGCTTCGTCCTGGGCGAAATTGTGTGCGCCGGCCTCCTTCATCTTCAGCATGCCCTGTGCGCCGTCCTTGCCCATGCCGGTCAGGATGACGCCTACCGCGTTCTTGCCCGCACAGTCGGCGACCGAGCTGAACAGCACGTCGACCGAAGGACGGTGCCGGTTCACCGGCGCGCCCTGGTCCAGCCGGGTCATGTAGTTGGCACCGCTGCGCACCAGCAGCAGGTGGGCATTGCCGGGCGCGATATAGGCGTGGCCGGGCAGCATGCGCTCGTCGCCGGCCGCCTCGTTCACCGAGATCTTGCACAGGCTGTCCAGCCGCCGGGCGAACGAGCGCGTGAAACCTTCCGGCATGTGCTGGGTGATCAGGATGCCGGGACAGTCCGACGGCATCTGCATCAGGAAATTCTTGATCGCTTCGGTGCCGCCGGTGGAGGCGCCGACCACGATCAGCTTTTCGCTGCTGGTCAACGGATTACGGAGTTGCGGCAACTGTCCCGCCGGGCTCGAAGCCGCGCCGCTGGGAGCGCGCGCCCGGATGTGCGCCTTCGAGGCGATCCTGATTTTTTCGGCGATCATATCCGCGTATTCGCGCATGCCGGTCTGGATCGACAGCTTGGGCTTGGTCACGAAATCGACTGCGCCCAGCTCCAGCGCGCGCAAGGTGATTTCCGAGCCGCGCTCGGTGAGCGACGACACCATCACCACCGGCATCGGCCGCAGCCGCATCAGCTTTTCGAGGAAATCGAGGCCGTCCATCTTCGGCATCTCGACATCCAGCGTTATCACGTCCGGATTGGTCTGCTTGATCAGGTCGCGCGCCACCAGCGGATCGGGCGCGACGCCCACCACTTCCATGTCCGGCTGGCTGCCGATGATTTCCCTCATGACGCTACGAATCAATGCCGAATCGTCAACAATTAAAACCTTGATTTTCATAATCCAGTTCTTCCGAATAATGCTCTTTGCGCCGCTGCCTCGCGTGGCTCAGAACAGCTCGACTGCGCCGCTCACGCGGCTGGTCTGCAGGCGATTCGCGTAATCCTGTTCGCGCTTGACCAGCGTGTTGTTATTGAGCTGTTTCAGCTTCTTCACCAGGACCTTTCCGGTGCGCGGGAAAAAATACACCTTGCGCGGGTAGACGTCGTTCAGATCCTCGGCCAGCAGCCGGATGTTCTCGACCCTGCAGGATATTCCCGCACGAACTCGGCGTTGCGCTCGCCCACATTCATCGCGGCGAAGCCGGAGAGCACGTTGCCGCCGCCGAATACCTTGGCCTCCAGGTTTTCGCGCCGCGCGCCGGCTTTCAGCAGATCGTTGATCAGCACCTCCATCGCGTAGGTGCCGTACCGCATCGAGGCCGAGACCGGGCTGTCGGCGTCACCGCCAGACGGCAGCATGAAATGGTTCATGCCGCCGATGCCGGTCAGACGGTCACGAATGCAGGCCGCCACGCAGGAGCCCAGCACCGTCACGATCAGCATGTCCTTGCAGGTGAAGTAGTATTCGCCCGGCAGTATCTTGGCCGCATCGCAATCGAAGGTACGGTCGTAATAGACATTGTCGGCGAATTGCTCTTCGATCCCGTAGCTCATCGCTGCAGATCTCCTATCGGCATCCCCGGTGCAGCCATGGCGGCCTTGCCCGAAGCCAGTTCATAGACCGTCTTGGCGCGCAGCTTGAACGCGCTCGAGACGTAGGAGAAATTTTCCGAATGCCCGGCAAACAGCAAGCCATGCGGCTTCATCAGCGGTGCAAAGCGGGACAGGATTTTTGCCTGCGTGGCTTTGTCGAAATAAATCATCACGTTACGGCAAAAAAGTACGTCAAAGGAACCGGAGACTGGCCACGTATCGGCCAACAGATTGAGCTGACGGAAGGTTATCAGATTGCTGCAGTTCGGGCCGCACCCGTACCAGCCCGCTCTGTGCGCCCTTCCCTCTCAGGAAGAAGCGCTTTTTACGTTCCGGCGAAAGCTTCTCGATCCGTTCGAGCGGATACACCCCGCGCTCGGCGGTATTCAACACGTGCGTAGCGATGTCGGTTGCCAGGATCTGTGCCGGCGGCGTCAGTGTCCCATACGTTTCGCATAAAGTCATCGCGATCGAGTACGGCTCCTCTCCGGTGGAACTGGCGCAGCACCAGATCGAGGCCGGCTCGCGCAGCCGCCGGACATGCTCGGCAAGAATCGGAAAATGATGGGACTCGCGAAAAAATGAAGTCAGGTTCGTGGTCAGCGCATTCACGAATGCCTGCTGTTCGTTCTCGTCGCCGTCTTGCTCGAGGCGGTCGAGATAATCCGCAAAAGAAGTCCTGCCGGTCGCCCGCAGGCGGCGCGCCAGCCGGCTATACACCATCTCCTGCTTGCTGGCGGCAAGCGCAATGCCGGCGTGCCGGTGTATCAGACTTCTTACTCTTTCAAAATCCCGGACGGTGAACTCGAATTCCTTGACGGTATCCTGCTTATTGCTTGTGACTTGGTTCAATCTACTAGTCTTTCATCTCAATTCCAAAGTCGGACAATACTTGATCGCATCGCCGGTTATTCAGACGATACCCGATCAGGCCCATTGCCAGCCTTTCGGCACGGTCAGTCGCCTTCGGCTGTCAGCGGCTTTGCCGCACCGGACGGCTGGGCGCCAGCCGTCCGGCAAGCGGAACCACCGCCGCCGCATCGGCAGCTTGACCGGCCGCCGCGCTGGACCGGTAGCCTACCCGGAATCCGCCCCAGTGCCGGCCCGCCACATAGATCGGCACCGAAAGATCGTGCATCACCTCGCCGGTATCGCGCTTATAGGTTTGCAGCAAAAATGGCTTGGTGCTGGCCCCGCAGCGAAGGCCGGTCCGGTCATTGAAAATTCGCTTGGTGCGGTTGTTGACCAGATCGACATCATAATTCCCGGTCAGCGGCTGCGAATATTTTTTGTTATGGGACGGAAAATAGCCATTATTGTCGACGGCGCCGGCATACGCCAATTGCGGCATCGCCACCAGCATTGCCTCCTGCAGCGGCGGCAGCACGCGGTCGGTGAAGCTGTCGAACCGGGTGGTATGTTTTTGCGGATTGGTTTTCGGAATCGGTGTATAGGTACGGTCGAATAGCGCTTCCTCGCTGATCTGGCCGCTGCGGATCGATTCGCTGAAAATACGTCCCACTTCCTGGGCTGCCGCTTGCGCGGCGAAGCGAATTGCATCGTGCGAATTTTCGATATCGAATTCGGCAATCGCGCCATACACCGCCTCAGCCCGCTGCGACAAGGTCGCGGCGGAAGCGGCGACGCGCGGCAATTCGGCGTCGGTAAGCAGCATGCCATCCCGGATTTTCAGCATCCTGTCGGCGATCTGGCGCGCGGTTTCCACATGCTCATGCGACGCCTCGGCAATCTGCCCGATCTCGTTTTCCGACATCGAGGCGGCCTGTTCGATATTTTCAAGAAAGCCATGCACCCGAGCGGCATTTTGTGCGGCTTCGGTGACCTTGCCTGTCAGCGACGTCATTCCTTCGGCCGCGCGTTCTGCTTCTTCATTGATTTCGCGCACCATGCGGCCGATGTCCTCGGTGGCGCTCTTGGTACGCTGCGCCAGTTGCCGGACTTCGCCGGCCACCACGGCAAAGCCGCGCCCATGCTCGCCGGCACGGGCTGCCTCGATCGCGGCATTGAGCGCCAGCAGATTGGTACGCGCGGCAATTTCGGAAATTGTTTCGGTAATACCGTGAATGCGGCGCGCCTTGCCCTGCAACTCAGCCATGGTCCGCGAGGCTGTCTGCGCGTCCTGGCGGGCATCGCCGATTTGATTCAGTCCGCGATCCACTTGTGCGCGTCCGGCCACGCTTTCATTGCGGACGTCCTGTGCCACCTGAGCGGCGCGCCGCGCATTGACGGCAATTTGTGCGGTAGTGCTGGCATTCTGCTCGGCGTTGGCCACGATATCGTTGATGATCCGGATATCCTGCTCGATCTTGCCTTTGACCGAATCGACAAAGAATGAGGTTTCGGCAGCGCCGATCATGATGTGGTCTATTTCCTGCGCAATCCTGTAACCGAAACGAATACCCCTGGAGTCGCGTCGGCGGCCAATCAGCGCGGCGACGAATGCGCCGGCCGTTGCCGCAAGCATCGCCAGCGCCAAGGGCCCAATCCACCCATCTGCCAGCCAGTTGACCAGAGCTGCAATCAAAAAACCGGCGAGCGCGGCGCCTGCCATCCCGATGGGCAGGGGCAAAGCCTTGCGCAAAGTATCCATGGGCATCCAAACGATATGTTTATTGCATCACCATAGAAGTTGAAACCCCGTCTTCCGCCTGCCGATATTTATCGGCAGTGAACGACACGAACTTGAGTCGGCAGCGGCGCATCTCCCCATTGGCTGGGCCAAAACTGACCTTTTTCGCCTTCGATCACCGCTGTAGGATAGCGCGTGCTATCGCCGCGATTACGCCGGCTTCGCCTCTTATCCGACCGCTCGCCAGACCATGCGACCATGGCGTCAGAACTCTTCCCACTCTTCCTTGCCGGCCGCCACCCGCGGCCGTGGTGCCACCGCGGCGCGCGCCACGGCGCGGGACGCCGGTGCCGCCACCGCGCGCGGCGCCGTCCCTATTGGCACTCCCGGCGGCAGCGCCGGCGCCCGCGCGGCCGCCGCCCCTTCGAGCTGGAACACGCTGACCGCCTGGGCCAGTTGCAGCGCCTGTTCTTGCAAGCTCTCGGCCGCCGCCGCCGCCTGTTCCACCAGCGCCGCATTCTGTTGCGTCATTTCATCCATCTGCCCGATCGCCCGGTTCACTTCTTCGATGCCGCTGGTCTGCTCGGCGCTGGCCGCCGTGATTTCATTCATGATGTCGGCCACGCGCTTGACCGACGTCACGATCTCGCCCATGGTCTGCCCCGCCGCATCCACCAGCTTGCCGCCGGCGTCGACCTGGTCCACCGAATCGCCGATCAACGCCTTGATTTCCTTGGCCGCCCCGGCCGAACGCTGCGCCAGATTGCGCACTTCGGCCGCCACCACCGCGAAGCCGCGCCCTTGCTCGCCGGCGCGCGCCGCTTCGACCGCCGCATTCAAAGCCAGGATGTTGGTTTGGAACGCGATGCCGTCGATCACGCCGATGATGTCGACGATCTTTTTCGAACTGTCCTTGATCGAGCCCATGGTCGCTACCACCTGCCCCACCACTTGCCCGCCCTGCAGCGCAAACTCCGACGCCGCCACCACCAACTGGTTGGCTTGGCGCGCATTCTCGGCGTTTTGCCGTACCGTCGCCGTCAACTGCTCCATCGACGACGCCGTCTCTTCCAGCGAACTGGCTTGCGCTTCCGTACGCGACGACAAGTCCGCATTGCCCGTCGCTATCTCCGACGAAGCGCCCGTCATGGAATCGGTTCCGCTTCTGACCTTGCCGACGATTTGCAAAAGGCTTTCATTCATTTCCTTCAGTGCCTGCAGCAAATCGCCGATTTCATCCTTGCCCTGCACATTTACCTGAGAGTTGAGTTCGCCAGCGGCGACTTTTCTGGCAACCGACACAGCATCCCGCAAGGGTCGGACAATGCCGCGGGTCAGGGTGAATGCCAGTAACCCACCTAGAATCAGAGCAACGGCTCCCATCAAAGTGAAGAGATATGTCAGGCTTTTTTGGACGCTGGCGCTTCCTTCCAGGATTTCACGCTCGGCGAGATTTTGCACTTCGACCAGTTTGTCGATTTCGATGATGGCCTGTTGATTCAGCGGATCGATACGGCTGGTAATGATTTTGGCGGCTTCTTCGCCGTTAAACGCAAGCACTTGCTGAATCGCCTCTTTGAACGGCGCCTCCAGTTCCGTGTCGAGGCGCGCCATTTCCTGAAGGATTTTCTTTTCAGACTGGTTCAAGCCAAGCGCCGAAAATTTGTCGCGCGCTTCAATGTAGCGCTGGTTTTGCGATTTGACTTTTCCTTCTTCTTTTTGCATGGCCGCGACATCCGATTGCAATCCGATGTTGCGCATCGCAATCCCGGCCTGCAGAAGGGCGCTTTTCATGTTCGCCGCCAATACACTTTTGGTGTTGGCGACTTGCAGCCCGTCGACCAATCTAACGCCGTTTCGGGTACTCGATACATTGCCGATGACCAGTACCGAGACAAGTATCAACAATATGAGGCTAAATCCAATTCCCAAACGAGTGCCAATACGCAAGCTACGCAGGTCCATCATGTCTCCCTGAGTTAGTTTTTATTTTCCAATGCCGGCGACCGCTATAACGATCGCCGTAATGGTGATTGCATACAATGGTTCAGTCATCGTCTGCAATCGGATCACGATCTACAAAAACTTTTTTGGTACGGCGAAACACAATCTACAAAACTTTTTAGTACGGCGAAAATTTCCTCTTCATATTCAATCGTTGTTGCTTTTCCCCATAAGCGGGCATTCCTTCGACCGCTCACATCTTCAGGAATACCCTAGAACTCTTCCCACTCTTCCTTGCCGGCCGCCACCCGCGGCCGTGGTGCCACCGCGGCGCGCGCCACGGCGCGGGACGCCGGTGCCGCCACCGCGCGCGGCGCCGTCCCTATTGGCACTCCCGGCGGCAGCGCCGGCGCCCGCGCGGCCGCCGCCCCTTCGAGCTGGAACACGCTGACCGCCTGGGCCAGTTGCAGCGCCTGTTCTTGCAAGCTCTCGGCCGCCGCCGCCGCCTGTTCCACCAGCGCCGCATTCTGTTGCGTCATTTCATCCATCTGCCCGATCGCCCGGTTCACTTCTTCGATGCCGCTGGTCTGCTCGGCGCTGGCCGCCGTGATTTCATTCATGATGTCGGCCACGCGCTTGACCGACGTCACGATCTCGCCCATGGTCTGCCCCGCCGCATCCACCAGCTTGCCGCCGGCGTCGACCTGGTCCACCGAATCGCCGATCAACGCCTTGATTTCCTTGGCCGCCCCGGCCGAACGCTGCGCCAGATTGCGCACTTCGGCCGCCACCACCGCGAAGCCGCGCCCTTGCTCGCCGGCGCGCGCCGCTTCGACCGCCGCATTCAAAGCCAGGATGTTGGTTTGGAACGCGATGCCGTCGATCACGCCGATGATGTCGACGATCTTTTTCGAACTGTCCTTGATCGAGCCCATGGTCGCCACCACCTGCCCCACCACTTGCCCGCCCTGCAGCGCAAACTCCGACGCCGCCACCACCAACTGGTTGGCTTGGCGCGCATTCTCGGCGTTTTGCCGTACCGTCGCCGTCAACTGCTCCATCGACGACGCCGTCTCTTCCAGCGAACTGGCTTGCGCTTCCGTACGCGACGACAAGTCCGCATTGCCCGTCGCTATCTCCGACGAAGCGACACCGATTGTTTCCGTGCCACGCCGCACTTGACCCACCGTATCGGTCAAGCTTTGGGTCATGTGCTTGAGCGCCTGCAGCAGCTGGCCTGTTTCATCACTGGAAGTGACGTCGATTTTCTGTGCCAGATTACCGGCCGCCACATCCCTGGCAACCTTGACCGCTTTGTTCAACGGGCGAGAAATGGCGCGTATCAGCCAGACCCCGATCAGGATTGCGAACAGCACGCCGCCTAATATCGCAGTCAATGAGGTGTTGCGTACCCAAAAATACAGCTCTTGGGAATTGGTAAATTCGGCCTTCGCCACATCCAGCTGGATTTTGATGAGCGCCAGGATTCCCTGCTCGACGTCGGAGTAATACTGGCGCATCGGACCCTGCATGATTTCCATTGCCAGTTGCGTGTTGGGTGCACGCAAGGCAGCGATCGCCGGGTGCAAGCCCTCAACTACAAATTTTTTGTAGCTCTCATATGTTTTTCCTGCGAGCTTTTTTTCTTCTCCAGTCAAATCCCCGGCCTGATATGCGGCCCAGGTTCTGTCCGCATCTGCAAGCGCGGCATCCACCTCGTCCATTCTCTTATTGACAGCTGCCGGGTCGTCATTGAGAGATTGGGCAATGGCCAATTGATTTTTGTTGATCAACCCATTGATCCGGTCCAACTGCCCGGTCGGCACCAGCCGATTTTCGTAGAGCGCTTTCAGTGCGCCATTGGTATGGCTTAGGCTCGACAAGCCAATGACGCCGCCGACAATCAACATCAAGGACAACACACCCAGAACGAAAATAAGTCGTGTGCGGATACTAAGATTCTTTAACACTCCACTCTCCCCCGGATATATCGTCGTGCGCGCCGCCTGGACTGCTGCGATTTTTTATAGAGACCGCATCAAGCGGCAATTTTGTCGATCAATCCCATCTCGGCGCTCGACATCAGCTTGTCGATATCCACCAGGATCAGCATCCGCTCATTCAGAGTCCCGAGCCCGACCAGATAATCGGTATTGAATGCAGTGCCCATTTCCGGCGCCGGCTTTATCTGTTCCGCCGACAGGGTGATGACGTCGGATACGCTATCGACCACCATGCCGACTACTCGTCCATTGATATTCAAAATGATGACGACCGTGAACTGGTCATAAATCGGTTCGCCAAGATTGAACTTGATGCGCATATCCACGATCGGCACAATGATGCCGCGCAAATTCACTACTCCCTTGATGAATTCCGGGGCGTTGGCGATACGCGTCACCGCCTCATATCCGCGAATTTCCTGTACTTTCAGGATATCGATTCCGTATTCTTCCTTACCCAAGGTAAAAGCGAGGAACTCATCGCCCGCACCCTCTGATTTCCCGTGGGCTTCGGTAATATTTGCTTGGTCGTTATATTGCATGGCTTTCCCCATCAAGAAAAAATCGATTCATCTTTAAGCTGCTGGCTCGAACGCAAAAGTGCCGCCACGTCAATAATCAGAGACACGCCGCCATCTCCTAAAATGGTGGCTCCGGAAATGCCGGCCACCTTGCGATAGTTGGATTCGAGGTTTTTTACGACCACCTGTTGTTGCCCGACCAGATCGTCCACAAACAAGGCCGCCTTCCGGCCGTCGGACTCGAGGATGACCACGATGCCGCACGAAGGATCGGTAAAGTGGGGTTCGATGCCGAACATTTGATAGAGCGGGATGAGCGGCAAATAGTCGCCACGCACCTTCACCACTCTGCCTTGGCCGCTGATTTCCTTGATGTCCACAGGTGCCGGCTGCAGCGATTCGACGACGTAACCGAGCGGCAGTATGTAGATTTCTTCGCCAACCTTGATCGACATGCCGTCCAGGATCGCCAGCGTCAGCGGCAGCGAAATCGAGATTGTCGTGCCGAAACCCTTGCCGGAGCGTATGTCGACGACTCCTCCCATGGCGGTGATGTTCTGCTTGACGACATCCATGCCCACTCCGCGTCCGGAGACATCGGTAACCTGCTCCGCGGTCGAAAAGCCGGGCGCGAGAATCAATTGCCAAACATCGGCATCCGAAATATTGTCGGCCAATGGCATGCCGACCTGGCGAGCCTTTTGGAGAATTTTTTCCCGGTTCAGACCACCGCCGTCATCCGTGACTTCGATGACGATGTTGCCGCCCTGGTGTGCCGCGGAGAGCGATAGCCGGCCGGTTTCGCCTTTTCCGACCTTGACGCGGTCGGCCGGCAATTCGATACCATGATCGATGCTGTTTCGTACCAGATGGGTCAACGGGTCGACGATACGCTCGATCAATCCCTTGTCCAACTCGGTCGCCGCGCCATGGGTGACGAACTCGACTTTCTTCCCCAGTTTCGCGGCAAGATCCCGCACCATGCGCGGAAACCGCGAAAACACATAATCCATCGGCATCATGCGGATCGACATCACCGCCTGCTGCAGATCGCGTGTATTGCGGGTCAGTTGGCTCACGCTGTCAAGCAAACGCTCGTGCGCAATCGGGTCAAGCGAGCCGGTGCGCTGCTCGATCATCGCTTGCGTAATCACCAGCTCTCCAACCAGATTGATCAGCTGATCCACCTTTTCGATACCCACCCGGATCGAAGAGGACTCGTGGCCGGCAACAGGTTTATCCGCTTCGCGCTTGGCGGATGCCTTTTTCTCATCGATTGAGTCCGCCGGCGATTTGGGACCGCCGTCCATCGGTCGAACCGGTGCAGCCTCGATTTCCGAAACCGGCAAAACCCCGTCCTGCACCTCTTTTTCAGGGACTTTCGCTGCCTCGGGCTTAAACAGTTCAAACGGCTCGAAAAATCCGTAGCCCTGCTCGTCTTCAAGCTTTTTTCTGGCGGCAGCCGCATCGTCGGGCGCGGAACCGATAGCGGCTTCGGGCGTGATCTTGAGATCTTCCGGCTCCATGATGAAGGAGCAGATTGCCACGATATTCTCTACGCATTCGCTGGTAGCCAGCACGAACACCGATCTTCCGTCCTGCAAGACCGATTGGCTGACCGTCCCCAGCAAGCCTAGCTCCGTCGCCAGGGCATCGACATCGCGCTGAGCAATCGACGGTAGCTCAAGGCGAAAACGCTGCACTGCTTGTGACGAAGCTGCCCCCGACGGCCCCGTTTTTTTGTCCTGCGTGGATGCAGACGGCGATAGCGGGACCGGTGCCTGCACGGACAAGGATTGCAGCATCATGCGCACATCGACAACCGCGTCCCGATCGACCGGTGTTCCGTGGCGATGCCCATCCAACTGCATTTTGAGAACGTCCTTGGCGCGCAAAAACGCATCGACATGCTCGGCAATCAAGGCCATCTCGCCGTTGCGTATCCTGTCCAACAGCGATTCAAGCACGTGCGTTATCTCGGTCAAATCGGCGAGACCGAATGTGGCGGCACCGCCCTTGATCGAATGTGCCGTTCGGAATACGGCATGCAGGTCTTCGCCGGCCGGCGCATTCATGTCGATAGCCAGCAACAGCTTTTCCATTTCCGCAAGCAGTTCTTCTGCCTCGTCGAAAAACACCTGGAAGAACTGGCTCATCTCGATCGTCATCATCAAACTCCGTCGTTGATACTCTGAATGTTCTGGGCCGCTCCCAGCGATGACTAGCCGATTACTTTCATCACCACTTCCGTCAGACGCTGCGGATCAAACGGCTTGACCAACCAGCCATTGGCACCGGCGGCGCGACCTTTGGATTTCATATCGTCGCTTGATTCGGTCGTCAGCATGAGAATCGGCACATGCTGATAATTAGGCAGCTTGCGCAAGGCGCGGATCAGGGACAATCCATCCATGCGCGGCATATTCTGATCGGTCAGAACCAGGTCAAACGTATGGTGCTTGGCTTTTTCCAGGCCGTCCTGACCGTCGACCGCCTCGGTCACCTGGTATCCCGCCGCCTTCAGGCTGAACACTACCATCTGCCGAAGTGAGCCCGAATCATCCACCGCAAGTATTGTTTTTGACATTTCCACTCCTGCTTTTTCCATTCCCTCAGCGAATATCCGCTGCTGCCGCCACTGAACTGCTAAAACAATTCAATGTCACCACTTTCCATGTGCGTCTGACAAACCGCTCTCCACAGATCGGATTCCAATTTCCCGCTCTGTTCTTCCAGCAGGCGATTCACATTGTTCAACAGTGCAACGATTTCTTCAATGTCCGTACTCCCCGTCATTTCGCCGCTGCTGACCTCGAGCGTCTTGAGCACCGTCGTTAATCCGGCCACGCGCTGCAGCGCCCTGCCAATCAGCTGAGCTGTCATGTCCTGAAACTGCAATGCGGTCACTGCCGCATTGACGTGCAATCCGATTTCTGCCGAAGCCGCACTCAGCCGGTCAGCATGGTCAGCGGATAGCGATTTCCCGGCCAGCTTCATGGCAACGACCTCTTGCTGCGCAGAAGCGGCCGCATGGATTTTCATGAAGCTCTCACCCAGCTTTTCAATGGCGCCGACCAGTAAAAAATTCGTCTGAACCAGGTCTGCTTCGATTTCCGTCAAATGCTGATTGCCATGCGCGGCGACGCTTGAGAGCAAACGCTTCAACTGCAAGCTCAACAATTTTTTTGTGGTCATAAAACCGTCCCGTCAACAATCCGCACTGCTCAAAAGATACCGGATCACTGCTCCATCGCCTCAGTTACTTGCTGCCTTACTTCGGACTCATTAAATATGGCCATCGAGCCTCCGTCCTGCGACGCGACTTCTTCCGCTTTCTTGTTCATTACAATGATGCTGATGCGCCTGTTCACCGGATTAAGGGGATTTTCCTTATCGAACAAAACCGCGGAGGCAAGCCCAACTACCCGTAGAACCTTGGAGTCGTCCATCCCGCCGAGGATCAAGGCGCGGCGCGAGGCGTTGGCGCGGTCCGCTGACAGCTCCCAGTTGCTGTATCCTTTTTCGCCACTCGAGTACACTGCCGCGTCCGTATGGCCGGACAGGCTGATCCGGTTGGGAACATCATTCAGCGCGCGCCCGATCTCGTGCAGAATGACCTTTGTATAGGGCTGTAATTCGGCCTTGGCCAGCGCAAACATCGGGCGATTCTGCTCGTCGACAATCTGGATGCGCAAGCCTTCGCTCGTGATATCGATCAGGAGCTGATTTTTATATTGCTTGAGCAGCGGGTTATTTTCAATGAGGTTTTCAATGCGCTGCTTGAGTGCCTTCAGGCGATTGGTCTCGAGCCGCTCAAGCTCCAGCTCCGCAGCCTTCAGGTTGTAGGTTTTCTTGGCCACCGTGTTGTCGCCCTTTTTCATCTGGCCATCACGCTGGCTGAGATCTCGGCCGCCCCCCTGAATCACGCTTGAACTGTCGCCGCTGCCCGATCCGCCGGCCATGGCTACCTTGAGCGGTGTTTTGAAATATTCGGCGATGCCTTGCAGGTCACCCTTGGTCGTCGAGCCCAATAACCACATCAGCAGGAAAAACGCCATCATCGCAGTGACAAAATCGGCATAAGCAATTTTCCATGCTCCGCCGTGAGACTTGCCGCCCGCCTTCTTGACCCGCTTGACAATTATCGGCCGCAGCCCTTCATCTGCCATGAGGGTTTCCGCTACCGTGTTTTCGAGGCTTTGATGTGCGCCTCCAACTCAAGGAAGGAGGGACGTTCGGTCGAAAACAGGACTTTCCGTCCGAATTCGACGGCCAAAGCCGGCGCGTAACCGTTGAGGCTGGCCAGGAGGGTCACCTTCACGCACTGCAGTATTTTTGTGGACTCGTGCAGTTTCTGCTCCAGCAGCGTGGCCAGAGGTCCGACAAAACCATATGCCAGCAAAATCCCCAGGAATGTACCGACCAGCGCGTGTGCGATCAGCAGGCCCAGTTCTGCCGGCGGCAAGCCGACCGATGCCATCGTGTGTACGACCCCCATCACCGCGGCCACGATCCCGAATGCAGGCATCGCATCGGCGACTTTGGCGATGCAGTGTATCGGCACTTCGCCTTCCTGATGGTGGGTCTCGATTTCGTTGTCCATCAAATTTTCGATCTGGAACGCGTCCATGTTCCCCGAAACCATCAGGCGCAAATAATCGGTCATGAACTCAATGATGTGGTGATTGGCAAGCACCCCTGGATATTTGCTGAAAATCGCACTTTCTTCGGGCGCTTCTATATCGCCTTCAATCGACATCAACCCTTCCTTGCGCACCTTGCTGAGGATTTCGAACAGCAACGCCATCAGCTCCATGTACAGCGTCTTGGTATATTTTGAGCCCCGCAACAGGCTCGGCAGCGCGCGCAAGGTCGCCTTGATCGCCTTGCCATTGTTACCGACCAAAAAAGCGCCGATGGCGGCGCCGCCGATCATCAGCAATTCGATCGGCTGCAGCAATGCGGCCAGATGTCCGCCTGCAAGCGCAAATCCACCAAAAACTGAAGCGACGACAACCAGGTATCCGAATATGACTAGCAAACTTGCAGCTCCAGTTGAAAGGCAAGACGCGCTTGCCAACCTGCCTCTTACCGGCTGGGATAGGAATGACAAGCCATCGTCCCGAAAAGTAGCGACAAAACCCGAAAGATGGCCCTCACCCGGTTACGACCAAAACCGATCAAACTTGAGAATACTGGCCGGCAATGTACCACACGTGTTGCCCGTATTACATGTACCAGCCGTATAAGAAAGGTCCATCGGATTCCGGCAGGAGCTGGATATGCGGAGAAATATCCGGGATTTGAAACTCGTAGCTCAACAACAGGGTGCCTGGGCGCATTTCACGACGGGCTTTTTCCCATAACGCCGGCATCGCGGCACCGGATAAATATGCGAACAGCACGTCGTATTGGGCGAAATTGAGACGGTTGTAATCACCACGGATGAAGCGGCAATTCTCAGGGCCGACAAATTGCCGAAACCGGCTCAGCAGCCACAGTAGCGGCGCCACCTCGATGCCGGCAAATCGTCCATTCGGCTGGCAAGCCGCCAGATAGCGTGTCAGCCCTCCCAATCCACTGCCGACATCGAGCATTGCTACCGGCCGATCCTGCGGCAACAGGCCGGCAAGGGCGACCCATACCGGCCGGCGCGATGGATAAAATGGAACCTGGGTGCGGAATGTGGTCCAGAATAGGGCCGCAAGAAACAAGAAACAGATGAGAAAAATCTCAGACGGCAGATGAAGCGCCTGGGTCGCCCCCAACGCAATCGGAAAGAAAAATTGAATATAGGGCCACCACGGCGCAAGTTGCCGCTTGTATGAAACGGCAGCCGCAATCGCGCCCTGGCATATCAAAAGACCGGCCCATGGAACATCAGCCCCGAGAGCTCTGGCAGTAAGGGAAAAAGCCAGAACCGAAACCAAAGATCCGCATTGAATCAGCAAAGCCTGAAAAGCCGGCAAGCGCCACCAGGGCTTTTTTTGAGACGCCGGCACAGCAGCCTCCTCAGCGCGGAATTACCGGCCGCACCGACACAGCCTCATTCTTCACGCCGGTATGGGTAGCGCTGGGGATACCGTTTCGCGGGCTTTTTTTGTCTTGCCTGCACGCGAAGGCATACGGCAGAGACCGCAGAAATAATGGTCATGCAGATCGAGACGATGGACCACGTAATGGCCGCCGCATTCCCGGCACTGCGTTGTCGACAGCATCTTGCTATCGAAAAAGCGCAGGAGCGTCCAGGCTCGCGTCAACGACAGCACCGGCTCATCGCCAGCATTGCATTTCACCTGCTCCAGATACAGCTTGTACGACTTGATCACCGCAGTAATCCCGGAAATGCGGGCATGCTCCACCAAATACGTATAAATATTGATGAATAACGAAGAATGGATATTGGGCTGCCAGGTAGTGAACCAGTCGGTCGAGAACGGCAGCATGCCCTTGGGCGGCGAAACGCCCTTCAGTTCCTTATACAGCTTCAACAGGCGTTCCCGGGAAAGCGAGGTTTCCGCCTCCAGAAGCTGCAATCGCGCCCCAAGATTGATCAATTCGATGGCAAGCTGGATTTCCTGCGCCTCGGTTACAACACTTTTTTTAGCCATTTGACGGCGCCTCGGTAATTGATCGGATAGCTGACGATAACGGCAATCAGTTAAGCGATCTCTTCAACTGCTTGGCCTGCCATCAGAATGGCTGCATGCGAATGGGCCAGCTCACGGTCCTTGCTGTAATTGGTCAGCATGCCGAGGATGGCGCCGTCATCGAAACGGAAACGGGCCACCATCATATTGGTGCCGGCCAGTTTTAGAATCTGGCTATTGCTCAGGCTTTCAATCAAATCGGCAATCTCGTGGCTTATGCCGAGGCGGAAAATCGCGGCTGCCTTGTCGGAGCGGATCATCTGCTGCGCAAGCATCAGGTATCCCAAATTCGCTTCACGAATTTCGGCCATCATATTGTTGGAATCCATGCTTGTCTCTCCCCGGTAAATGCTTGTAGGCCAGTAGTTGTGCCAGTGACTACATTCTGAAGGGGGAAGCGAGGGAGAGAAATTGGCCTTACTCGGTATTTCCAGTAAGGAATAGAAGACGGCCGC
Source organism: uncultured beta proteobacterium (assembly GCA_963706525.1). Taxonomy (GTDB): domain Bacteria; phylum Pseudomonadota; class Gammaproteobacteria; order Burkholderiales; family Burkholderiaceae_D; genus DATJCV01. Next base: position 103,188 of record CAVPMM010000015.1, read on the forward strand.
CCGTCGGTGTTTGTCTTACAAACACCGGGCGGCCATGATTTTGCATCGCGGCGATGCAAACTTTAGGCGGATATACGATCTTCCAACTACTCGACAGAATGACTTTTCGCCTGAATCATTGAACGAGCCGGGAAATCTGTGGAGCACCTTCGAAAAATATCGGTTTCAGTTTAGATTCCGATATCAAAACAGGCACAATCAACCAGCTTCAACCTCGTCTTTACTCGTTAACGACCGCGTATTTGGAAACTTTAGGGTCAGAACAAAAATATTTTAAAAAGTTCCACAAAGCCACTTACAGCCTCATAACGGCTGCGATTTGCGGAACTTTAGGCATTTTTAAAAAATATTTTTGGCCAGACTTGGCCAGAGGCCGAGCCGACTCCGAAAAGTACGGAGCCTACTTAAATGAGCATGTGTCGGCGAACTGGAACCGTCGTGGGACAAATCGAGAGTCTTTCGCAACCCCGGCAGGGTGCACCTCGATAAAAAATACAATGATGTGCTGAAAAGCAGGCCAAGCGACTTCCGCAGGAACTCGCCCGTCAGCCAAAAGGTGGGTTCGTAAACACTGTCGTCATTGTTCTTCGAAGCGCTGACCTTCGATATCGGTACGGTCCTTCGCCTCTTCGACCATGCGCCGCTGCTCGATGCGTTTGCGCATGATGGCGGCATGTTGCTCCGCCGTCATGGGCGGCGCAGTCATCAAATCCTTGAGCAACGCCATGTTCTTGTCCTTGTTTTCCATTTTCTGCATCCGTCTTTGATCGCGAATCGGAATCCGCCGGACAAAGAGCGCTCCATCATGTCTTCGCCGGTCTTGCATACTTTATCATCTTCGCATTGATGCCAGAAGAAATGGCATGGACAGAATCAGAGCCCTTGAACGGATGCCACATTCTGACGGCCCGGCAACGTTGCCATCCCAGTCTCCCGCAGTTTTTGCATCAGCTGCTCGGTTTCCAGGCTGGAGTCGTATTGACGAAAACCCTTCAGATAAATCATCGCACCGATCGTCGCGAGAAAGGCAAAATCCTGTTCGCAAAGCTGGGAATGGATATGCGCGAGAAATTCGGCGAACGCGGAAACAAGATCTTCAAGCGCGGGAGAATTTTCGAGTTTTCCGGCCAGATGAATCATGATACCGATTGCTTCTTCTTTTTCCATTGCCGTCCCCAAACGATTTTTGATTCCTTGAGTCTAAGGGGCGCCATTTCGAAATGAAATGTCAGAAAAGAAAAAAGAGGCGGCGTTACAACACCTTTTCACCATTACGTTGGACGATGCGAAATTGCGCAATCGATATCCGCTTCTGCATACGTCACTCGAATCGCAGCCATGAGCGGCGCGCATATGAAAAAAGCCCCTGATAAATCAGGGGCTTGTATGGTGGCGGAGACGGAGGGATTCGAACCCACGATACAGGTTTAAGCCCATATGCTTCCTTAGCAGGGAAGTGCCTTCGACCACTCGGCCACGTCTCCACGCCTGCTACGGGACTGCACCGCAGCAAGGCTTCGCATGATAGCTTTTCAGGCGAGTTTGGTCAATGAAACTCTCTCGTTCGATACCGCAATCACTCGCTTTCGAGGCCAAAGGCCTTGTGCAATGCGCGTACGGCCAGCTCCATGTATTTTTCGTCGATCAGGACCGAGATCTTGATTTCGGAAGTCGAGATCATTTGAATGTTGATGCCTTCCTCCGACAAGGTGCGGAACATCTGCGATGCAATGCCGACATGGCTGCGCATGCCGACGCCGACCACCGAGACCTTCGACACCTTGGCGTCGCCGACAATGCTGGTGGCACCGATATGCGCCTTGACGCCATTGCTCAGGATTTCCAGCGCCTTGTTATAGTCCAGGCGCGGCACCGTGAAGGTGAAATCGGTTTTGCCGTCGACCGACTGGTTCTGGATGATCATGTCGACTTCGATGTTGGCGATCGCGCACCGGCCCCAGAATCTGGTAGGCGATGCCCGGGCGGTCAGGGACGCCGCGGACGGTGATCTTGGCTTCGTCGCGGCTGAAGGCGATGCCGGTAATCGTGGCTTGTTCCATCTTGGTGTCTTCCTCAAACGAAATCAGGGTGCCGGAGCTGAGCTTCTTCTTCCAGCGGAATGAGCGGATCGGTCAGCGATGACAAAACGCGGGTCGGCATGTGGTAATTGCCGGCAAATTCGACTGAACGGATTTGCAGCACCTTGGAACCCAGCGATGCCATTTCCAGCATTTCTTCAAACGTGACGGTATTCAGACGGCGCGCCTCGGGCACCACGCGCGGATCGGTGGTATAGACGCCGTCGACATCGGTGTAGATCAGGCATTCGCTGGCTTTCATCGCCGCCGCAACCGCCACCGCGGACGTATCGGAGCCGCCCCGCCCCAAGGTCGTGATATTGCCGTGCTCGTCCACGCCCTGAAAACCGGTGATGATGACGATCTTGCCGGCGTCCAGGTCACGCCGCACCTTGACGTCATCGATGGAACGGATGCGCGCCTTGGTATGGGCGGAATCGGTCTGGATCGGCACCTGCCAGCCGGCGTAGGACACTGCTTCCTTGCCCAGCGCATGCAATGCCATCGATAGCAATGCCAACCGAAACCTGCTCGCCGGTCGAGGCGATCATATCGAGTTCGCGCAAATCCGGCTGCGGCATGATTTCCTTGGCGAGTCCCAACAGACGGTTGGTTTCGCCGGACATCGCGGAGGGCACGACGATGACCTGATGGCCAGCGCCATGCCATTTGGCGACCCGTTGCGCGACATTCTTGATGCGCTCGGTCGACCCCATCGACGTACCGCCGTATTTATGAACGAATAAAGCCATTTTGGGGATAAGGGAATTGAAGGTAAAAGGCGATAGAACAACCCTTCACTTTACATTGTGCAGCGCGGAATGACAAGGACTTGTGGCAGTACGGATCTGGCAACGGATAGCGCTCCCTCTACCGCAAGCAGGCTGTCGGCTTGCTCTCGGGCAGAGAACTATCGAGGTCGGCTCGCGTGTTTTTTGACCACAACAATACTGGTGCCAGTATTTTTACATACGCCTTATTTCTGCCCGATATCCGGACTTTGTTAAGCATACTCCCTATTTTCTGGCTATGCGGCAGTGAAGGGTTGCAGCCGTGTCGGCCATCGTCGCCCGCTTGGAGCCTGCAGTCCGGTACGCCATCCTTTTTTATATGGAACCGAAGCACGCTGGATAGCTGTTCTTTGGCGGTGCGTTTTCCGGCCTCGGGCGAGAAGTCCACCCGCATGCCGTCAAGGCTGCTCACTCCCCATCCGGCATCCCCGGGAGATGCGCTTGTTCCGATCCTCGCCCCGAGGATTCGGCCGGGCTGGCCTGCCAGCGCAACAAGATACCCGGGCTTGCCAGCGCGGCGCGCGCGTCCATGCCCAAGCCGCCGACAAAAACCAACTGTTCGTCGAGGTAGACCAGCGGCAGGCGAGGCCGTTGCCAGGCCGGAATTCCCAGTTCCTGGAACAGCTGCTTCAAATTTTTGGAAGGCCGGTTCGGGGCCGGTTTGAGCCGCTCCGAACCGCTGCGCGGGCCTATCGTGAGCGGCCCGGCACGCAAGGCCTGCGGCGCCAAACCGGGCCCGGGAGTCGAATCGAAAACCAGCCGCCCTCCCCATTCCGGCACGTCGATCGCCGGCTCACCGCGCCATTGCAGCGTCAGACGGCACAGCGGCAGTGCGGCTCGGCAGCGGATGAATTTCCAGACGGTTGCCGACGCGGCGCAAGCGCACCGGCCCGAAGTCGAAGAACGGGTGGGCATCGGTCGCCGCTTCCAGCACCTGCCAGCGCATTTCTTCCAGGCGCGCGCTGCTCGGTAGACTGACGCCCTGCCGATACAGCCAGTGCCGCAACAGGTTGCCGGCACGATCGGCGGACAGCCGCTTCAGCTCCGAGACAGCCAGCGCCGTACCCTCGGCGTTTGCGGCGCATGCGGCCAGATCGGCCTGCGCCAGTTCGTCCAGCAGGCGCTGCGCCGCTTGCATATGCGTGGCGACCCGCGCCAGGCACTCCGGAAAGCCGGGAAATTCCGCTTGCAGCAGCGGCACCACCTGGTGCCTCACGCTATTGCGGCGGTAGCGCACGTCGGCGTTGGACTCATCCTCCACGAAGCTCAAATCCTGCCGGCGCGCCGCCTGTTCCAGTTCGGCACGCGTCACACCCAGGAGCGGCCGCGCCAGTGAAAGCCCTTCTCCCAGCAAGTCGCTGGCGCGCTGCAGCATCGGCATCCCGGACAGGCCGGGCAAACCGGCACCGCGCATCATTTGCAGCAAGACCGTTTCGGCCTGATCGTCCTGATGATGTCCGGTCAGCAGCACCGTGGCGCCGAACTGGCGGCACAGCTTGCCGAGTTGCGCATAGCGCGCAAGACGCGCCGCTTCTTCCACCCCGCGCCGGTCGCCGCAGTCGATCTCTACCCGCGCGGCATGAAACGGAATTCCCAGGCGCCCGGCTTCGTCGCGGCAATGCTGCAGCCAGGCGTCGGCATTGCGGCTCAGGCCATGATGGATGTGGAATGCATACAGCGGCAGCGCGCGCGCCTCGGCGAATTTCCACGCCAAGTGCAACAGCACCGAGGAGTCGAGGCCGCCGCTGTAGGCGACCGCCAGCACCGGCGTGGCTTCCGGCGCAGAAAAACGAACGCGCGCCAGAATCTCTTCCAGCGCGCGTTCAAATACGAGCGGCAAGTCGTCGCGGCGATTATTCCTGCGCGGCGATTTCCTTGAATTTGCCATAACTCATCAATTTTTCATGGCGTGCAGCCAGCAAGTCCTTGGTCTTGACGCCCTGGAACTGGCGCAGTGCATCCGCCAGTGCGCGCTTCAGCAAGGCCGCCATCTGCTTCGGATCGCGGTGGGCGCCGCCCAAGCGGTTCGTTGACGATCTTGTCGATCAGGTTGATCGCCTTCAGCCGATGCGCGGTCAGGCCGAGCGCCTCGGCCGCGTCGGAGGCGCGCTCGGACGTCTTCCACAGAATCGAAGCGCAGCCTTCCGGCGAGATCACCGAGTAGGTCGCGTATTGCAGCATCAATACCGTATCGCCGACCGCGATCGCCAGCGCGCCGCCGGAGCCGCCTTCGCCGATGATGGTGGCGATCAGCGGCACCTTGAGTTCGGCCATCACGTACAGGTTGTGGCCGATCGCTTCCGACTGCCCGCGCTCTTCGGCGTCGATGCCGGGAAAGGCGCCGGGCGTATCGACAAAGGTGAATATCGGCAGGTCGAATTTCTCGGCCAGCTTCATCAGGCGCATGGCCTTGCGATAGCCTTCCGGCTTCGGCATGCCGAAATTGCGCAGTGCGCGCTCCTTGGTGTCGCGGCCTTTCTGGTGTCCGATCACCATGCAGGCCTGGCCGTTGAAGCGGGCCAGGCCGCCGACGATCGACAGGTCGTCGGCATAGCTGCGGTCGCCGTGCAATTCGTGGAAATCGGTGAAGATTTCGTTCACGTAGTCCATCGTGTACGGCCGCTGCGGATGGCGCGCGATCTGCGAGACTTGCCACGGCGTCAGCTTGGCGTAGATATCCTTGGTCAGCTGCTGGCTCTTCTTCGACAGCCGTTCGATTTCTTCCGAAATATCGACCGCCGAATCGTCCTGCACGAAGCGCAATTCTTCGATCTTGGCATCGAGCTCCGCAATCGGTTGCTCAAAGGATAAAAAGGTGGTTTTTGTCATCGTACTTCTTTCGTTTCAATAGCGGGCACGGCCCTGGCATCAATCAGTAAGTCACCGGAACCGGGTCCAGGCTACGCCACAGATACCATGTGGCGACCGTGCGCCACGGTTCCCAGTTCGCCGCGACTTCGCGCGCGTCGCTGCGCGATACCGGTTCTCCGGAAAAATAATTGACGCTGATGCTCTTAACAATCCAAGGTCGTCGAGCGGCAGGATATTGGGCCGGAGCAGATTAAATATCAAAAACATCTCCGCTGTCCAGCGGCCGATGCCGCGGATCTGCAGCAGTTCGGCGATGACGTCCTCGTCGTCCATCTCGGCCCACTTGTCGACATGCACGCGCTTGGCCTTGAAATGATCGGCCAGGTCGAGGATGTATTCGCTCTTGCGTTTCGACAGGCCGCAGGCCGCCAGCTTGTCGCCGCCCGCCTTCAGCACCTGCAACGGCGTGCACTTCGGGCAAACCAGCAGAAAACGCTGCCACACGGTTTCGGCGGCCTTGACCGAAATCTGCTGGCCGACGATCGAGCGCGCCAGCGTGGTGAACGGCTCGCCGCGCCCGACCAGGTGCAGGTCGCCGAACTGCGGAATCAGCTTTTTCATGATGCGGTCGCGCTTCATCAGCTCGGCCTTGGCCTGCTCCCAGTAGTGGGGAAGGCCGAGCATGCCGTCCATTTCCGCGATCGTGGGCATGCGCGTCATGCCCTGCGCCATTCCGTCATGCCGCCCGGCTTGTCTTCCAGCACGATTCCCTGTGCCAGAAGTTCGGCGCGGATGCGGTCGGCCTCGGCAAAATCGCGGTTTTTCTTGGCCGCGGTCCGGGCCGCGATCGCTTCCTGAATCCGCGTCTCATGCGCCGGTGCGTCGGCTTGGGCGCTATCCGCATCGTCGCTGACCGCCTTGCGGCCCTGCAGGAAATCGTGCGGCACTGCGCTCCAGCAGGCCGAGCAGCGCGGCCAACCGTTTCAGCTGGCGCGCCAGCGCTGCCGAACCGGTACGGTTGATCTCGTTGGCCAGGTCGAACAGGACCGACAGCGCCAGCGCCGTATTGAAGTCGTCGTTCATGGCCGCGGCAAAGCGCAGCGCGTGCGCCTCCGTCGGGTCCAGCGGCAAGCTCGTCCGGCAGCGACGTCCTTGAGCGCGGTATACAAGCGCGTCAATGCATGGCGCGCGTCGTCCAGATGGGCGTCGGAATAATTCAGCGGGCTGCGGTAGTGCGCGCGCAGGATGAAAAAGCGCACCACTTCCGCATCGTACTGCTTGCAGCACGTCGCGGATCGTGAAGAAATTGCCCAGCGACTTGGACATCTTCTCGTTGTCGACGCGCACGAAGCCATTGTGCATCCAGTAGTTGACGAACGGATGCCCGGAACGCGCCCTCGGATTGCGCGATCTCGTTTTCGTGGTGCGGGAACTGCAAGTCCTGGCCGCCGCCGTGGATGTCGAACTGCTCGCCCGAGCAGTTCGCACGCCATCGCCGAGCATTCGATATGCCAGCCGGGGCGCCCGCGACCCCAGTGCGAGGTCCCATTTGACTTCATCCGGCTCGGATTCCTTGGACGCTTTCCACAGGACGAAGTCGAGCGGATCGCGCTTGCCGGTATTGACGTCGACGCGTTCGCCGGCGCGCAGGTCGTCCAGCGACTTGCCCGACAGCTTGCCGTAGCCGGGGAAATCGCGCACCGAATAATTGACATCGCCGTCGCTCGCCTGGTAGGCCAGGCCCTTCTGCTCCAGCGTCTCGATCAGGCCCAGCATCTGCGGCACATAGGCGGTGGCGCGCGGCTCGTGGTCCGGCTTCTGCACGCCCAGCGCGGCGGCGTCCTCGTCCATCGCGGTGATGAAACGCTGCGTCAGTTGCGCAATCGTCTCGCCGTTCTCGACCGCGCGCTTGATGATCTTGTCGTCGATGTCGGTGATATTGCGCACATAGGTCACTTCGAAGCCGGCGGCGCGCAGCCAGCGCTGCACCATGTCGAACACCACCATCACGCGCGCATGGCCGAGATGGCAATAGTCGTAGACCGTCATGCCGCACACGTACATGCGGACCTTGCCGGGTTCGATGGGAAAAAACGGCTGCTTTTCACGCGCCAGCGTGTTATAGATTTTCAAGACACTCATGGGTGATAGTTTGTTTCGGCCGGGAAGCGGTTACATGCTGGACCAGCGGATGCGCGGCATCCGCAGACGATGCCAACGCCATGCAACAAGGTTGCCAAAACTCTTTGGTGAGGCGTATTTTGATAAAATGGCTTTTTTACGCAGTATAACATTGATGAAAATCATCACCGTTACCGTTCGGGATAAAACTTCCGGCGCCGACGCATCCGAAATCCGCACTGTCCGTGCCCCGATTATGCCCCGGCGGTGCCAACGGTGAATCGCGCTAACCTTCCCACTTCCCTTCGTCAAGGAATCTCGATGCAAAATCCACGTCGCAAATTCGTTACCTTCATGGCTGCGCTGTCGCTGAGCGGCGCCCTCGGCATGGCACATGCCGCCGATGCGCCGCAGGTGGCGCTGAAGACCAGCATGGGCGAAATCGTGATGGAACTGTATCCGGAAAAGGCGCCGAAAAGCGTCGAAAACTTTTTGCACTACGTGAAGGACGGCCATTACAACGGCACCATCTTCCATCGCGTCATCAACGGCTTCATGATCCAGGGCGGCGGCTTCGACGCCAACATGCAGCAGAAACCGACGCGCGAGCCGATTCCGAACGAAGCCAAGAACGGCCTGAAGAACGGCCCTTACACGGTCGCCATGGCGCGCACCGCGGCGCCGCATTCCGCCACCTCGCAATTCTTCATCAACGTCACCAACAACGGCATGCTCGATTATCCGGGCCACGACGGCTGGGGCTACGCGGTATTCGGCAAGGTCATCAAGGGCACCGAAGTGGTCGACAAGATCCGCCAGGTCAAGACCGGCAGCAGCGGCATGCACAGCGATGTGCCCACCACGCCGGTGGTGATCGAATCGGCCGCGGTCGTCAAGTAATCCCCTCTTCTCATCAACGAACAAGGAATCCCATGGCAGTCCTCCTCACCACCAACCACGGCAACATCAAGATCGAACTGGACGCGGACAAGGCGCCGAAGACCGTCGCCAATTTTCTCGCCTACGTCCAGGCCGGCCATTACAACGGCACCATCTTCCATCGCGTGATCGACGGCTTCATGATCCAGGGCGGCGGTTTCGAACCCGGCATGAAACAGAAGCCGACCAATGCTCCGGTCGAAAACGAAGCCAAGAACGGCCTCAAGAACGAGCCGTACACCCTGGCGATGGCGCGCACCTCGGACCCGCATTCGGCCTCGGCGCAGTTCTTCATCAACGTCAAGAACAACAGCTTCCTCGATTATCCCGGCCAGGACGGCTGGGGCTACTGCGTGTTCGGCAAAGTGGTCGAAGGCACCGAGGTGGTCGACCAGATCAAGAAGGTCAAAACCACGCGCACCGGCATGTTCGCCGACGTGCCGGTCGACGACGTGGTGATCGAAAAGGCGGAAGTCGTCTGAGCCGCCCAAACATGCCGCCGCTCGCGCGCTTCTCCGATGCCTGATCCATCCTCACAGCCGGACGCGGCGGCCACAGCGCAACCGGAAACGGTTGCGCTTTTTATTTCCGACCTGCATTTGCAGCCGGCGCTGCCGCGCACCACGCAAGCCTTCCTGGATTTCCTGCAGAACCGTGCAACCGGGACCCGGCAGCTCTATCTGCTGGGCGATCTGTTCGAATACTGGGCCGGCGACGACGACCTCGCCACGCCGTTCAACCGCGGGATCGTCGACGCCATCCGGCGCGTGGCCGACGCCGGCGTGGCGCTGTTCTGGATCGCCGGCAACCGCGATTTCCTGGTCGGCGCCGACTTTGCCGCAGCAGCCGGGCTGACGCTGCTGCCCGATCCGTATATCGCCACCTTCGATCGGCCGCCAAATCGTGCTCTGCGCATGGCGACACCCACTGCACCGACGATCTCGGCTACATGGAATTTCGCGCCCAGGTGCGGCAGCCGGCCTGGCAGCAGGCGTTCCTGGCGCTGCCGCTGGCGCAGCGCAAGGCCATCATCGCCGAGCATGCGCGATGGCAGCCGCGCCGAGCAGCGAAAAAAATCTGCCGAGATCATGGATGTGAATCGCCTGCGCCGTCGCCGACCTGTTCGACCGCCAGCGGTACCGAGGTCATGATCCACGGCCATACGCATCGGCCGGCGCGGCACCAGTCCGCCACCGGCGGCCAAGTGCGCTACGTGCTGCCCGACTGGGATTGCGATGCGACGCCGGCGCGCGGCGGCTGGATCGCGCTGGATGCGAGCGGCGCATTGCGTCGTTTCGATGTCGACGGCAGCGAGCTGCCCTAGCCGCCGCCGCTCATACAGTCACTCCACTGTTGCCGAGTGCCCGGGCCGCTGCTGGCACCATCCGTAGCGGCACCTGCCGGCCGCCTGGAAAAACCCCGCAGGCATGGCAACGAGACCAGTCATTTGAATAGGGGTATATGCAAAAAATGACCAGGACACGCCCGACATAGGCCGCTATCCAAGGGAGTATATACCTGGAAAGCAGACCGCCATGCCCTCTGTTGCCTAAGCTTGGAACCACTGTTTCAGTGGCGCGCGCTTGAAAACCGGCGATCCGATATCCCGATTCAGTCGAACTGCTTTTTGAACTGAGCAAACTCCTGGGTGAGCTGCTCGAGCTGCTGGCGCAGATCGGCAAGTTCCTGTTCCAACTGGGACACGCGATCACCGGGCGCGGCAGGCGCCGCTGGCGCCGGCATGAAAACCGCCGTCTGCTCCTGCTGCGCGAGCAGCGCCTCGCCGGCCAGCAAGTGCGCATAACGCACTTCCTTCGAGCCGGGCGCGCGCGCCATGCGCGCAACCAGCGGCGGGTATTTGTCGACCAGGAATTGCAGCCCTGCTCCACGTCGGCGATGCTGGCGAATTCGTGCAGCCGGCCGCTGCGCGCGCGCAGTTCGCCGGCGGTCTGCATGCCGCGCAACATCAGTGTCGCCATGATCGCCAGCTTGTCTTGCGGCAGATTCCATTGATGCGCAGCCGATGTTCGTACTTGGCCACGCGGGCGCCGGCCTGATGCACTTCGTTCACCAGCTTTGTTCGCGATCAGCCGCTGCAGCACGTCCTGCACGGTCTGCTCCTGCATCGACATCACCGGATCGCGGCTCGACAACTGGTTGCAGCCATTGGTGAGCGTATTCAGCGACAGCGGATAATTGTCCGGCGTCAGCGCTTCCTTTTCGGCCAGCACCGCCAGCACGCGAATTTCGAAAGGGTCGAGCAGGGATTCGGCCTCCGGCACGGGGCGCAGTTCTTCACTCATGGCCGCCACTCATTCGACCAGCTTGCTCAATCCCGCCGGATCGAATTTGTCCAGTTCCGGCAGGGTTTCGCAGCCGATGCCGGCGGCTTTCAGCGCGGCGACGATCTTCATGATCTGCTCTTCCTGCGTGGCGGCATTGTCGATCAGGCCGTGCAGTGCCTTCGACAGCGGATCGTCGCCGTTCGGCGTCACGCCATAGGCGGCAAACATGCGCGCGGCGGCCTCTTCGCGCACGTTCTGCTCTTCCTTGCGGACGATGCGCGCCGGATTGCCGACCGCGGTGGCGCCGGCCGGCACTTCCTTGACCACCACCGCGTTGGAGCCGATCTTGGCGTCTTCGCCGACGGTGAAGCCGCCCAGCACCTTGGCGCCGGCGCCGACGATCACGCCGCGCTCCAGCGTCGGATGGCGCTTGGCGCCCTTGTTCAAGCGAGGTGCCGCCCAGCGTCACGCCCTGGTAGATGGTGCAGTCGTCGCCGACCTCGGCGGTTTCGCCGATCACCACGCCGAAGCCGTGGTCGATGAACACGCGGCGGCCGATGGTGGCGCCCGGATGGATTTCGATCCCGGTCAGGCTGCGCGCAATATGCGAGATGAAGCGCCCCAGCCACTTGAGGTCGCGCAGCCAGCACCAGTGCGCCCAGCGATGCATGACGATCGCATGCAGGCCCGGATAACAGGTCAGCACTTCCCAGCACGTTGCGGGCGGCGGGGTCGCGTTCCATGATGTTGTCGATGTCTTCTCGGATGCGGGTAAACATAGGGAGTCGGTATCCACCTTGGGAGGCGTAATGTTAGCGTGTTCGGCCGCGGCTTGCAGGTGTGGCAAGCTGGAATGCGGCGGCCTGTGTGCGGCTGCCGCCTGGCGCAAATGCGACGGATCGGTGCGGCGAAGGCGGCCGGCAAAGACGCGCCTGCCGCCACCCGCGGCTTGGTATCAGCCGCGCACCATGCGCTGGCGCCGCGCCTCGTACAGGCAGACGCCGGAGGCCACCGACACGTTCAGGCTTTCGACCGCGCCGAACATCGGCACGCTGACCAGCACGTCGCAGGTCTCGCGCGTCAGGCGGCGCATGCCCTCGCCTTCGGAGCCCATCACCAGCGCCGCCGGGCCGGAAAAGTCGGCGTCGTACAGGCCCTTTTCGGCATCGTCGGTCGGTGCCGATCAGCCAGATGCTCGCGCTCCTTCAGTTCGCGCATGGTGCGCGCCAGGTTGGTCACGGTGATGTAGGGCACGGTCTCGGCGGCGCCGCTGGCGACCTTGGCGGCGGTCGCGTTCAGGCCGACCGCGCGGTCCTTGGGCGCGATCACCGCGTGCGCGCCGGCGCCGTCGGCCACGCGCAGGCAGGCGCCGAGGTTGTGCGGGTCGGTGATGCCGTCGAGGACCAGCAGCAGCGGCGGGCCGTCGATCGCGTCCAGCAGTTCGTCCAGGTTGCGCGCCAGCGACAGCTGCGCCGGCTTTCGCCACCACGCCCTGGTGGCGGCGGGTGCCGACGATGTTGTCCAGGCGCTGGTCGTCGACCTGGATGATGCGCACATCGGCCGCCTTGCGCGGCGCGCAGCAATTCCTGCATGCGGCGGTCGTGGCGGCCGGCGTCGACGTAGATTTCTTCGACCGACGATGCTTCGTGGCGCAAACGCGCGGTCACGGCGTGGAAGCCGAAAATCATTTTGCTTTTCATTGTTTACCGTCTTCTTCCTGGCGCGCTTGGGGCGCGGTCTTCAACAAGGCCGCCTCGGCCGCTGGCTGCTCGGCGCCGACTTGGCCGGCGCCTTGGTGGATTTCTTGGCGGCCGGCGCCGCCTTCGTCGCTGCCTGTTCGTCCGGCGCGGCGGGCGCCGGCTTCGGCTGGCTTGCGGCTGCGCGTGCTCGGCGTCGGCGCGGCGCGCTTCATTTTTCAAGACCGTCTTGATGCCGGGCTCATGCACCAGGCGCAAATCGATCTTGCGCGCATCCAGGTCGACGCGGCTCACCTGCACGGTGACGCGGTCGGTCAGCTGATAGCGCATGCCGGTGCGTTCGCCGCGCAGTTCATGGCGCGCCTCGTCGTACTGGAAGTAATCGGCGCCCAGTTCGGTGACGTGCACCAGGCCTTCGATGAACAGCGGTATCGAGCTGCACGAAAATGCCGAAGGCGTGACGCCGGAAATGATGCCGGTGAATTCCTCGCCCAGCTTGTCGCGGATGAAGTAGCACTTGAGCCAGGCTTCGACGTCGCGCGAGGCTTCGTCGGCGCGCCGCTCGTTGGCCGAGCAATGCACGCCGAGCGCTTCCCAGATCGATCGGCTCGCCCTCGCGCTTCTTCTTGCCGTCCGCCTTGTCCTGCGCCTGCTTCTTGCGCGCCGCCGTGCGACAGCATGGTGTTCAGCGGCGCCGGTTCGATGCCCTTCGGCTCGTAGTGCTTGCCCTGCAGGATCGCCTTGATCGCGCGGTGCGTCAGCAGGTCCGGATAGCGGCGGATCGGGCTGGTGAAGTGCGCATACGCTTCGTACGCCAGGCCGAAGTGGCCGATGTTGTCCGGGCTGTAGACCGCCTGCTGCATCGAGCGCAGCAGCATGGTCTGCAGCAGCAGCGCATCGGGCCGCTCCTTGATCTTCGGCATCAGCTCGGCGTAGTCGCACGCCGTCGGCTTGTCGCCGCCGCCCAGGTGCAGGCCGACCTGCTTCAGGAAGGTGCGCAGCTGCTCCAGCTTTTCCTCGGTCGGCCCTGCGTGCACGCGGTACAGCGCCCGGATGCTTGTGGCGCTTCAGCAGGTCGGCGGCGCAGACGTTGGCGGCCAGCATGCATTCCTCGATCAGCTTGTGCGCGTCGTTGCGGGTGCGCGGCACGATCTGTTCGATCTTGCCCTGCGCATTGCAGACGATATAGGTTTCGGTGGTTTCGAAATCGATCGCGCCGCGCTGCCTGGCGCGCCTGCAGCAGCGCCTGGAAGACTTCGTACAGATTCTGCAGGTGCGGCACCGATGCCGGCCGGCGCGCCGCTTCCGGGCCCTTGGTATTGCCCAGGATGGCGGCCACTTCGGTATAGGTCAGGCGCGCCGCCGAATGGATCACGGCCGGATAGAACTGGTAGGCCTTGATCTCGCCCTTGGCGGTGATCGACCATGTCGCACACCAGCGTCAGGCGGTCGACGTCGGGATTCAGCGAGCACAGGCCGTTCGACAGTTTCTCCGGCAGCATCGGGATCACGCGGCGCGGGAAATAGACCGAGGTGCTGCGCTCGAGCGCATCGGCGTCGAGCGCGTCGTTCGGCTTGACGTAGTGGCTGACGTCGGCGATCGCGACGATCAGGCGGTAGCCGTTGCCGCGGCCGATCTTGACCGGCTCGCAATAGACGGCGTCGTCGAAGTCGCGCGCGTCTTCGCCGTCGATCGTCACGAGCGGCACGTCGCGCAGGTCGACGCGGTCGGCCAGGTCCGGCGTCGCGCACTTCGTCCGGCAGCTTGGCGGCCTGCTTCAAGCGCGGCGGCGGAGAATTCGTGCGGCACGCCGTACTTGCGCACCGCGATTTCGATTTCCATGCCGGGATCGTCGATATCGCCGAGCACCTCGACGACCTTGCCGATCGGCTGCGTATAGCGCGACGGCTGCTCGATCAGCTCGACGCTCACCACCTGTCCGGTCTTGGCCTTGCCCGGCGAGCCCGCCACCAGGATGTCCTGGCCGATGCGCTTGTCTTCCGGCGCGACGATCCAGACGCCGTTCTCGTTCAGCAGGCGGCCGATCACGTGGGTGTTGGCGCGCTCGACGACTTCGACGATCGTGCCTTCCGGCCGGCCGCGGCGGTCGGTGCCGATGACGCGCGCCAGCACGCGGTCGCCATGCAGGACCTTCTGCATTTCCTTTTCGGGCAGGAACAGATCTTCGCTGCCGTCGTCGGGAATCAGGAAGCCGAAGCCGTCGCGGTGGCTGCTGACCCGGCCCTCGATGAAATTGGGCAAATGGGTCAGTTGATAATGGCCGGCGCGGTTCGAAGTGATCTGGCCGTCACGCTCCATCGCATTCAGGCGGCGCGTCAGACCTTCCACCTCGTTATGCTTGACGCCAAGGGCGGCTGCCAGAGATTGCAGGGTATGCGTGGCGGCTGCCGTGCGCAGGATGCCGAGAATTTCCTCGCGGCTGGGGATTGTGTAGGGATATTGGCTCAAAAGCTTGTTTCTTTAATGGTGATGATTCGGAAGTCAGTGTAACGGAGGAGCGTGATTTTTACCTAACGCACAAAAATCGCGAGAAAAAGTTCTGCCACTATTTGACATTGGATGCTTTTCGGCTATAATTTCGTTCTTTGCAGGGCCCACGTGGCGGAATTGGTAGACGCGCATGGTTCAGGTCCATGTGCCGCGAGGTGTGGGGGTTCGAGTCCCTCCGTGGGCACCAAGTAACATCAGAAAAACCCGTTGATTCGTCAACGGGTTTTTTCGTTTACCGGTTGTATTGCATCCGGCATTGCATTGCGTCCTTTCCGGTGCCGCGCTCCATGCGCGGCATCCGGAATCGTCGAACGGTAAATCGAGCGGAATTACGCCTCGCCTTTCTTCATCCAGGCGGCCAGCTGATGCGGCCGCAGACCGTCGTATTCTTCGAACGGCTGATGAATCCAGGGATTGTTCGGCAGATGATCGAGATAGAAATCCGGCTTGATCGAGGAACAGCCCTTGCACCAGATCACCGCGGATTTGACCTCGGTGACCGCCGGGAAATTTTCCTTCAGGTGATGCTGCACCTTTTCCAGCGTCACGCCGGAATCGACCAGGTCATCGACCAGCAGCACTTTGCCCGGCCAGCGCGCCTTTGGTCATCGTGATGTAGCTTGGCGATGTCCAGGTCGCCGCGCACGGTGCCGGCGTCCTCGCGATACGAGCTGGTCGACAGGATCGCCAGCGGCACGTCGAAAATGCGCGAAAAAATGTCGCCCGGCCGCAAGCCGCCGCGCGCCAGGCACAGCACCTGGTCGAACTTCCAGCCCGATTCGTGCACCTGCAAGGCCAGCCTCTCGATCGCACGGTGGTACTCGTCCCAGGATACCCACAGGTCTTTATCGGTTGATTCGGTCATATGTATTCTCCTGGCAAATTTTTTATTTGAACGGGTGGCGCAGGACGATCGTTTCTTCGCGGTCAGGGCCGGTCGATACCATGTCGATCGGCACGCCGACCAGTTGCTTCGATGCGCTTGACATAGGCGCAGGCATTGGCCGGCAACTCCTCCAGCGACTTGGCGCCGACTGTCGATTGCTTCCAGCCCGGCATTTCTTCGTAGATCGGCACGCAGCGCGCGGCGTCTTCGGCGCCGACCGGGAAGATATCGATCGTTGCGGCCATCCAGCATGTAGCCGGTGCACAGCTTCAGCGACCTCAAGGCCGTCCAGCACGTCGAGCTTGGTCAGGCACATGCCGGAGACGCCGTTGATCTGGACCGAACGCTTGCAGCAGCGCCGCATCGAACCAGCCGCAGCGGCGCGCGCGCCCGGTCACGGTGCCGAATTCATGGCCTACGCCGACAGATGCTTGCCGACGCCGTCGTCGGTCGGCAGTTCGGACGGGAACGGGCCCGACCCGACGCGCGTCGTATAGGCCTTGGTGATACCCAGCACATAATGCAGCATGTTCGGGCCGACGCCGGCGCCGGCAGCGGCGTTGCCGGCCACGCAGTTGCTGGAGGTGACGTACGGATAGGTGCCGTGATCGACGTCCAGCATGCTGCCCTGAGCGCCTTCGAACAGCAGGTTGCCGCCGGCGGCAAACGTGGCATACAGCGCGCTCGACACGTCCGCCACCATCGGGTGCGAGGCGCGGCGCCGTGGCCAACGCGTCATCCAGCGTTTTTTGATAATCGACCGGCTGCGCCTTCAGGTAATTGCTCAGCACGAAGTTGTGATAGTCGAGGTTTTCGCGCAGCTTCTCGGCAAAACGCTTTTCGTTGAGCAGATCGGCGAGGCGGATCGCGCGTCGCGCCACCTTGTCTTCGTAGGCCGGGCCGATGCCCTTGCCGGTCGTGCCGATTTTCGCGCTGCCGCGCGCAATTTCGCGGGCGACGTCCACCGCGACGTGGTACGGCAGAATGATCGGACAGGCTTCCGACACCTTCAGGCGCGATGCGACTTCGACGCCGGCTGCCTGCAGCTTGTCGATTTCGCGCAGCAGGTCCGGCACCGACAGCACCACGCCGTTGCCGATGTAGCAGGCGACGCCGGCGCGCATGATGCCCGACGGGATCAGCTGCAGTGCGGTCTTTTGCCCGTTGATGACCAGCGTATGGCCGGCGTTATGACCGCCCTGGAAGCGCACCACGCGCTTGCGCGTGGTCGGTGAGCCAGTCGACGATCTTTCCTTTGCCCTCGTCGCCCCATTGGGTGCCAATACAACGACGTTTTTTGCCAGCATTTTTCTGTGACATCACTTAATCCAAATTTTTGAGAATCCAGTTTCCATTTTCAAATACCACGACCCGATCGCACTCGAACTCATCGGGACTGGTTTCCTGGCCGGGCAGGCTCTGAATCACCACCTCGCCATCTCGCCGCCAGGCGGCGATTTTTTCGCGCAGTTCGGGATCGTTGCTCCATGGCGCGCAAATCGCGCACTTGCGCTCGGCCACCGGCATCAGCCGCGCCAGTTCGCGCAAGTCCATCGAAAACCCGGTGGCGGGGCGCGCCCGTCCGAATGCTTCGCCGACATGGTCGTAACGGCCACCGCGCGCCACCGCGTTCGGCAGCCCCGGCACATACAGGGCGAACATGACGCCGCTTTCGATAGTGATAACCGCGCAAGTCGGCCAGGTCGACGGTCACATTCGCGGTGCCGGCCAGTTCCACCAGCGACTGCAGTTCGCCCAAGGCTTTCTGAATTCCCGCCATTTGCGGCAACACCCGGCGCGCCTCGGCGAGCACGCCGGCGTCACCGTACAGTCCCGGCAAAGCCAGCAGCGCCGCACGCGTGGCGGGCTCGAAATTCGCAGACATTTCACGCAGGCCGGACATGTCCTTGGCGCCCAGCAGCGCAAAAAGCTCCGCCTCGGACTCCTTGGCACGGGCATCATTGGCGACCAGCGCGCGCAAGCACGCCGACATGGCACAAATCAAGCCGGACCTGCGAAATTCCGGTCAAGGCCAGGGAGGCCAGCGCCAGTTCCTGGATTTCCGCATCCGCTTCGAGGCCGGCGTGTCCGTAGATTTCGGCGCCGATCTGGAACGGCTCGCGCGTCGCGTGCAGGCCGGTCGGCAGCGTATGCAGCACGCTGCCGGCATAGCAAAGCCGCGTGACCGCCGCCCGATTCAGCAGATGAGCATCGATGCGGGCGACCTGGGTCGTCATGTCGGCACGCACGCCCATGGTCCGGCCCGATAGCTGGTCGACCAGCTTGAAGGTACGCAGATTCGTATCCTGCCCGGCGCCGGTCAGCAGCGACTCCAGATATTCCAGCAGCGGCGGCATGACCAACTCGTAGCCGTAAACCCGGAACGTATCGAGCATGAGGCGCCGCAACTCCTCGATTTTGCGCGCTTCGGACGGCAAGACATCGGCGATATTTTCAGGAAGGAGCCAATGTGGCATAGGAACAAAAAATCAAATGGAGGAGTCTGCCTGGTCAGGCACGGCGAGGATCGAACCAATATAACAAACTTGAAAGAGACAACACCCATCGCCGCATTGCCTTGATATTCCGTTTGGCAATGCAGACGAAAGAAATCGGACGCCGCCTTTTCTCAGCGGCATCCGAGTCCGGATGCTGTTCACGTTGCCCGCCTTATTTCTTCGGCGCGCCGGCACCGGTATTGCTGCCGGGAGCCTTGAAATACCGGAAGAATTCCGAATTCGGGTCAACCACCAGCAAATCCTTGCGCGTCTTGAAACTGGCCCGATACGCTTCCAGGCTTTGGTAAAACTTGTAGAACTCCGGATTTTGACCGAACGCCTCGGCATAGATGCGCGATGCTTTCGCATCGCCTTCACCGCGAATCTTCTCGGCATCGCGATAGGCTTCGGCCAGAATCACCACCCGCTGGCGATCGGCATCGGCGCGGATCTTCTCCGATTCCGCCGCGCCGGTGGAGCGCAATTCGTTGGCTACCCGGGCGCGCTCGGACTTCATGCGGTCATACACCGATGCATTGATCTGCTCCACGTAATCGACCCGCTTCAGGCGCACATCGACGATTTCGACGCCGATCTGCTTCGCTTCTTCCTGCACCTTTTTGCGGATCGCATCCATGACCTTGCCGCGCTCTCCGGAAATCACTTCGCGCACCGTGCGCTTGGTAATTTCTTCATTGAGGGCCGCCTTGACGATCTGCGACATGCGGTTTTGCGCCCTGCGCTCATCATCGCCGAAACTGACGAAATAAAGCCGGGGATCGGTGATATGCCATTTGACGAAGGTATCGACCAGAATGTTCTTCTTTTCGGCCGTGATGAAACGATCGGTCTCTGGCAGAATCGATGGTCAGAATACGCTTGTCCAGAAACAGCACGTTCTGGAACGGCGGCGGCAGCTTGAAGTGCAGGCCGGGTTGATTGATCACCTGCTTGACTTCGCCCAATGCGAACACAATGGCGTACTGCCGCTGATCCACCACAAACACCGTCGACAGCAAAACAAACAGTGCGATCAACCCCAGGATAAGGGAAGTGACAAGGCGGTTCATTATCGGCCCTCCCGTTCACGGGAATCACGACCTCTTACGTCACGCTGGCGCGAATTTTCGAGGCTCAGAGACGACGTGTCGCCCTCACGTTTACCATCCGGCAACGCGGCGGCCGGCCCAGTCGGCGTATTCGGCTTGGCATTTGCCGAATCGGAGGCGATCGATTGTTCGATCAACTTATCGAGCGGCAGATACAGCAGATTATTGCCCCCCTTCGCATCGAGCATCACTTTTGTCGTATTCGAGAATATCTGCTGCATGGTTTCCAGGTACATTCGGTCACGAGTCACGGCTGGCGCTTTTTGGTATTCGCTCAGGACCTGCTTGAAGCGCGCCGCGTCGCCTTCGGCGGTAGCGACCACCCGTGCGCGATAGGCTTCCGATTCCTGCATCAGGCGCGAGGCCGCGCCGCGCGCTTTGGGAATCACGTCATTGGCATAGGCCTGGCCTTCGTTCTTCTGCCGTTCGCGATCCTGGCCGGCCTTGACGGCATCGTCGAAGGCTGCCTGCACCTGCTCCGGCGGCTGCACGCCTTGCATCGTGACGTTGGTGATCTGGACGCCGGTCTTGTAGAGGTCGAGGATGTGCTGCATCAACTGGCTCACGTCGAGCGCCACCTTTTCACGGCCCTCATACAAAACGAAGTCCATCTTGCTTCTGCCGACGATTTCGCGAATCGAGGTTTCCGCAACCTGACGTACCGTTTCTTCCTGGTCGCGGTTGTTGAATAGCCATTCGGACGCACTCTTCAAAGTGTATTGCACGGCAAATTGAATATCGATGATGTTTTCGTCTTCCGTCAGCATCAGGGCTTCCTGCAGCTGTTTGTTTTTGGTATTCGACCGATAGCCGACCTCGACGGTTCTGACCTGCGAAACGTTGACTATTTCGTGGCTCTGTATCGGATACGGCCAGCGCCAGTTGAAACCGGGGAGCGACATATGGCTGTATTTGCCGAAGGTCAGAACCACGCCGGTTTGACCTTCCTGCACGATAAAGAAACCGCTGGCCAGCCACAGGAACAATGCGATTACCGCAATGATGCCGGCGCCGACACCGGTTCCCTTCATATCGGGCGAAAATCCGCCGCCGGAATCGCCGCCGCCTTTGCGGTTACCGAACAGGCGATTCAAACGCTGGTTGAAGTCTCTCCACAATTGATCGAGATCGGGCGGTCCATCGTTCGGCCTTCTGCCGTTCTGATTCGGGTTTTGCTGATTTTCATCTTGAGACCCGCGTCCCCACCGGGGATCGTTCAGTGAAAATTTCAAACCGTATTTTTTTAGGAAGTAAACAAGCATTCTGTGAGAATCCGGCTTTTAAGTTATGGGTTGGAATGCCCGCTAAATTCGTTCAAATGTCGGAAGCTGCTGTCGCCACCTGTAATTTATCGATACGTACGCTGGTGGTCATTTTTATGAATTCAGCAATGGCCTGACGCAGCAAATCCAAACCGGCCCCTGT
The DNA here is from genome assembly GCA_963706525.1 of uncultured beta proteobacterium. Lineage (GTDB taxonomy): Bacteria > Pseudomonadota > Gammaproteobacteria > Burkholderiales > Burkholderiaceae_D > DATJCV01. The sequence continues at coordinate 124,340 of CAVPMM010000015.1, forward strand.
CTGAGCGCTGATAAAAATACGTCGAATTTTATCATACTCATCATACTCAACCGCCGGCGCAAGGCCGGCGGCATCGATCTTGTTCCATACCAGAATTTGCGGAATCTGATCGGCCCCGATCTCCTGCAGCACCGTATTGACCTGGTCGATCTGTTCCATTCGCGCCGGGCTGCCTGCGTCGACCACATGCAGCAGCAAATCGGCGTGCATGGTCTCTTCCAGGGTGGCGCTGAAGGCGGCCACCAATTGGTGCGGCAAGTCCCGAATGAACCCTACCGTGTCCGAAATCACCACGTTACCCACATCGCCCAGATAGATGCGGCGCGACGTGGTGTCGAGCGTCGCAAACAGCTGATCGGCTGCATATACGCCGCTCTTGGTGAGCGCATTGAACAGGGTGGATTTGCCGGCATTGGTATATCCCACCAGCGACACCGAAAATGTATCGTTGCGCTCACGGGCACGGCGCTGGGTCGCATGCTGGCGCCGCAGCTTATCCAGCCGCGAGCGCAGCGCCTTGACCCGCATTCGCCAGCAGGCGCCGGTCGGTTTCCAACTGGGTTTCACCGGGGCCGCGCAAACCGATGCCGCCCTTTTGCCGCTCCAGGTGGGTCCAGCCGCGTATCAGTCGGGTGGAAAGATGCTGCAATTGCGCCAGCTCGACCTGAATCTTGCCCTCATGGCTTTTCGCACGCTGGGCGAAGATATCCAGGATCAGGCTGGTCCGGTCCACCACCCGCGTCTTCAGGACGCGCTCGAGATTACGCTGCTGGGCCGGCGACAACGCATGATTGAAGATGACGATATCCAGCTCATGCTCTAGCACGGTCTGGGCGATTTCCTGTGCCTTGCCGGAACCGACAAACAGCGCGGTATCCGGCGTAGTGCGCTTTCCGGAAATAGTGACAACCGGCACCGCACCCGCCGATTTCGACAGCAGGGAAAGCTCTTCGAGATTTGCAGCGAAATCCGTGCTACCGAAATCAATACCGACCAGCGCAGCACGCATGCTAGCAGTCGCCCATCATGATGATGCCGCACCCGGCATCATTCGGATTCCGCTTCGACGTTCAAATTGACGGCACGCGCAGGCACGACGGTCGAAATGGCATGTTTGTAAACCATTTGCGTCACGGTATTGCGCAGCAGGACGACATATTGGTCGAACGATTCAATATGGCCTTGGAGTTTGATTCCATTTACGAGATAAATCGAAACGGGAACATGCTCTTTACGTAAGGCGTTGAGGAAGGGGTCTTGTAACAATTGCCCTTTGTTGCTCATGGCAGCTCCATGGTGTTGTTGTGGTCAGGAGTTGGAGGCGACCTGAGAAATTTCAAGTGCCTCACAAGCGGAAGTGAATTACGACTGTAATCGATTTCGGTATTTGCTGCCAACCGAAGACTATTTTTGCTGGCGTGCGTAGGGATTTTTGCCGGTTCTGAACTCGATACGCATCGGCGTACCGACCAGGGAAAAGGTTTCGCGGAAATGTTTTTCCAGATAACGCTTGTAATTGTCTTCCACGGCTTCGAGTGCATTGCCGTGAATCACGACAATCGGCGGGTTTTTGCCGCCCTGGTGGGCATAGCGCAGCTTGGGGCGCACCGATCCTTTGCGGCGTGGCTCCTGGTGCTCCACCGCCTCGATCAGCGCCCGCGTCAGCTTGGGCGTCGTCAGATCCGCCATCGCCGCGGCATAGGCAGCATCGACCGACTTCATCAACGGTCCAATGCCGGTCGCCTTCAGGGCGGATATGAAATGGAATTTGGCGAAAGACAGGAAATCGAGCTTGCGCTCCAGATCCATCTTGATCTCGTCGCGCTCGACGCTGGTCAAGCCATCCCATTTGTTGACGGCAACCACCAAGGCCCGCCCGGTCTCGAGAATGAAGCCGGCGATATGTGCATCCTGTTCGGAAATATCTTGCTGGGCGTCAAGCAGCAGGATGACGACGTTGGCCTCCGAGATCGACTGCAGGGTTTTTACGACCGAAAATTTCTCGATGGCCTCGAACACCTTGCCGCGCCGCCGAATGCCGGCCGTGTCGATCAGCGTGTAGTGCTGTGCCGTCACGCTCGAACGGCATTTCGATCGAATCGCGCGTGGTTCCCGGCATGTCGAAGGCGATCACCCGCTCTTCGCCCAACAGGGTATTGACCAAGGTCGACTTGCCTACGTTCGGGCGTCCGACGATGGCGATTTTGACGCCCTGCTCGATAGTCTCGGTCGCTTCGTCGACGAGCGGCTGGGCACGTGCCAACGCCAGATCGAGCGCCTCGTCCACCAGGTCGATCACGCCGTCGCCATGCGCGGCGGAAATGACATAGGGATCGCCCAATCCCAGTTCATAGAAATCGGCGACCACCGTCGTGTACTTCATGCCTTCCGCCTTGTTGACCACCAGCATGACGGGACGTCCGGTCTTGCGCAGGAAGTCGGTAATCGTCTTGTCGTGCGGCGTCAGCCCCTGGCGGCCATCGACGATGAAAACCACGACGTCGGCTTCGGCCACCGCCTGCTTGGTCTGCTTGGCCATCTCATGCATGATGCCGTCCTTGGCCACCGGTTCGAAGCCGCCCGGTATCGATGACCAGGAACGGGCGTTCGCCGATGCGGCCCTCGCCATAGTGACGATCGCGGGTCAATCCCGGAAGATCCGCCACCAGCGCATCGCGCGAGCGCGTCAGGCGATTGAACAACGTCGATTTCCCGACGTTGGGACGACCTACAAGTGCAATAACCGGTTTCATCAAATCGTTTCTATTCGGTCGTCAGTGCGACCACGGTGCCGGCCTGGGTTTGAAAAATCAGATTGCCATCCGCCACCAGAGGCGCGGCCAGGATGGGACTGCCGTCGGTAGCGATACGGGCGATCAGGGAGCCGTCTTCACGCGACAGAAAATGCATGTATCCCTGGTAATCGCCCACCGTCACGGCGCGCCCGAAAGAAGCGGGAGCGGATAGCCGGCGATACGCCAGCTTGTCGTTGCGCCAGGCGCCGGCGCCGCTCTGGAGCGCAAACGCATTTACCGCGCCACGCTCGTCCGCGGCGAACACATAGCGCTGGTCGACCGCCACCCCGACGTAACTGGAAAAGTCCTTGAACCAGCGCGCCGTCCCGGTGTTGAGATCGAAACAGCCGATGCGCCCCTGGTAGGCAACCGCACAGACGTCGCGCCCCTGGATCACCGGAGTGCCGGAGACGTCGGCAATTCGTTCCAGTTCGGTGGTGCCGCGCGGATCTCCTATGGCGACTTCCCAGCGCGGACCGCCGTTACTGAGAGCCAGTGCGGACAATCTGCCGCCCGGCAACGCCACAAACGCAGTATCTTCATTGATCACAATGCCGGGAGCGCTGCGCAAGGTGAGCGGCGGGGTCGCGCGCTGTACCGCCCAGCGACGTGTGCCGCTCATGGCGTCATAGGCAACGATATGGTTATCCAGACTGCGCACGATGACCAGGCCCTGCCCCACCGCCGGCGCGGAGAGGATTTCGCTGCTGGCCTGCGCCTTCCAACGCAGCTTGCCGTCGCCGTCGAACACCAGCACCGCGCCCTTTTCGCCGGCCACTGCCACCGTGCTGCCATCGGTGCCGACGCCGGCGGTCAGTGCGCTGCCGGCATTGATGCGCCATACGGCGCCGCCACCGGCGGCATTGATGCGCATCAACGAACCGTCAGCGGCCGCGACGAACACGCTGCCGTTTGCCAGGGCCGGAGAAAATGTGTAGGCGCCAGCGTTGCCGACCGAGGTCGACCAGGCCGTGCGCACCGCCAGCGACGGTTGGAAATCGACCAGTGCAGCCGGCGGATTCACGGGTGCCGGTTTGCGGGCAAAGGGGTTCAACGACGACAACGTGGAACATCCCGCCAACAGGGCGATCGCCCCGGCTCCGATGAGCTTGGCTGCAATATGCATTTTTTCCCCTTATGCCTAGTCTATTTTGTGTATCAAGCGGCGTTCTTGGCCGCGCCGCCGATCGCATCCAGTTTCAACTGGACCAATTGCCGCCCCGGATTTTTTCTATCCATTTTTTCCAGCGCCAGTTGATAGGCGCTGCGTGCCTCTTCCACCTTGTTTTGCGCCACCAGGATATCGCCCTTGCGGTCGGCGACCGCGCTTTCGAAGGCTGGTGGAAATGTGCCGGACAAAATTTTCAAGCCGTCGTCATAGTTTTTTTCATCGAGCAAAATACCGGCCAGGCGGATTTTCGCAATCGCCTTGTATTCCTCGTCACGCCCGTGGTCGACCACCCATTGCAACTGGGCGTTGGCGGCTTTCAGATCGTTCGCTTCGAACGCGCTCTTGGCGGCTGCCAGTGCGCCCATTTGTGCATAAGCAGCGCGCCCGAACTTGTCTTCCATGTCGCTGGCCGCGCGCAGCACCTTGGCGTTGTCCTTGGCGCTTACCGCCTTCTGCAATTCTTCGTACAGTTGCGACGCTTGCGCCGACTGGTTTCTCTGGTACAGATTCCAGCCGGTCCATGCGGCGTAGGACGCCAGTCCGATGATCAACAGCCAGGTCACCAGATTGCCGTACTGATTCCACCATGCCTTGAGACTGGCGAGCTGTTCCTGTTCTTCGAGATCGTATGCCATGACGAATAATGTTAGTGGTGGTAATGGATATGTTCGTGCGCATCGTCGTCATGCGCATCGCCGACGATTTGATCGACCAGGTATTCGGTCGCCGCATCGAATGCCACGGCGGTTTGCTGGCTGTCGCTGCCGGCGGCGCGCAAGGCCTTGATGGCCACGGTGCCGGCGGCGATTTCATCGTCGCCGATGATGATCGCGTAGGCGGCGCCGCTGGCATCGGCCCGTTTCATCTGCGATCTTGAAGCTGCCGCTGGCGTTGGCCGATGCGCAATGTAGCACAACATCGAGGCCGGCATCGCGCAATCGCTCGCCCAGCACGAACGCCTGCAATTGCGCCGCCTCGCCCTGGTGCACCAGGTAGACGTCGCATTGATTGGGCGTGAACTGTTCACCGCTGGCCCTCATCAATTCCAGCAGGCGCTCCACACCCATGGCAAAGCCGCAGGCCGGCGTCGGCTTGCCGCCGAACATTTCGATCAGCGGATCGTAGCGCCCGCCGCCGCACACTGTGCCCTGCGCGCCCAATTGGTCGGTCACCCATTCGAACACGGTGCGATTGTAATAGTCCATGCCGCGCACCAGGCGCGGATTGATGGTGAACGGGATATTGTTATGGCGCAGGATCTTTTGCACGCCTTCGAAATGTGCCCGCGACTCCTCGTCGAGATAATCGAGCAGGCGCGGCGCCGCATTGACCATGTCCTGCATCGCCGGATTCTTGGTGTCGAGGATGCGCAGCGGATTGGTGTGCAGACGGCGCCGCGCCTCGGCATCCAGCAAATCCATGTGCCGCTCGAAATAGGCGATCAGGTCGGCGCGATGGCGATTGCGCTCAGCGGCGTCGCCGATCGAATTCAGCTCCAGCCGGATATCCTGCAAGCCCAGGTCGTCCCACAGGCGCTGGCACAGCATGATCAGCTCGGCGTCGATATCCGGGCCGGTGAAACCGAGCGCTTCGGCGCCGACCTGATGGAACTGGCGATAGCGGCCGCGCTGCGGCCGTTCATGGCGGAACATCGGCCCGGCGTACCACAGACGCTTGGGACCGTCGTAGGTCAGGTTGTGCTCGAGCACCGCGCGCACCACGCCGGCCGTGCTTTCCGGACGCAAGGTGAGCTGGTCGCCGTTCATCGAATCGGTGAACGAATACATTTCCTTTTCGACGATGTCGGTGACCTCGCCCAAGCCGCGCGCAAACAACGCGGTGGCTTCGACGATCGGCGTGCGGATTTGCTGGAAGCCGTAGCTTTTCAGGACCGACTGTGTCGTATTCTCAAACAGTTCCCACAGCGGCGCGTCGGCCGGCAGGATGTCGTTCATCCCTTTGACGCCGACGATTTTTTCTACCTTTTTGCTTTCCGACATTTTTCTCAGAGAGTTAATGAGGCGCTTTCCATTCATGCGCCCGAAGAAGAGGGATTCAGACTGCCAGGGCCTTGCCGTAACGCGTCTTGACGTATTCCAGCACGATGTCCTGGAATTCTTCGACGATGCGCTCGCCGCGCAGGGTGAGCTTCTTTTCGCCGTCGACGAAGACCGGCGCCGCCGGCGATCTCGCCGGTGCCGGGCAGGCTGATGCCGATATTGGCATGCTTCGATTCGCCGGGACCATTGACGATGCAGCCCATGACCGCGACATTCATGCTTTCGACGCCCGGGTATAGCTCCTTCCAGGCCGGCATCTGCTCGCGCAGATAAGTCTGGATCTTGTCTGCCAGATCCTGGAACACGGTCGAAGTGGTGCGGCCGCAGCCCGGGCAGGCGATCACCATCGGCGTGAATTTCCGCAGCCCCAGCGTCTGCAGGATTTCCTGCGCCACGACCACTTCCTTGGTGCGGTCGCCGCCGGGCTCCGGCGTCAGCGAAATGCGGATGGTGTCGCCGATGCCTTCCTGCAGCAGCACCGATAGCGCAGCCGTCGAGGCGACGATGCCCTTGCTGCCCATGCCCGGCCTCGGTCAGGCCCAGGTGCAGCGGATAGTCACAGCGGCGCGCCAGTTCGCGATATACCGCGATCAGGTCCTGCACGCCGGACACCTTGCAGGACAGGATGATGCGATCGCCGGGCAAGCCCAGTTCCTCGGCACGCCGCGCGTTTTCGATTGCCGACGTAATCAGCGCCTCGTACATCACCGCCTGCGCGCCCCAGGGCTCGGCGCGCCGGGCGTTTTCATCCATCGATGCGCGCCAGCAGTGCCTGATCGAGGCTGCCCCAGTTGACGCCGATGCGCACCGGCTTGTCGTACTTGCAGGCGATGTCGATCATCTGCGCGAACTGCGTATCGCGCTTGGCGCCCTGACCGACGTTACCGGGATTGATGCGGTATTTCGACAAGGCCTGCGCGCATTCCGGGAAATCGTTCAGCAGCGTGTGGCCGTTGTAATGGAAGTCGCCCACCAGCGGCACGTCGATTCCCATGCGGTCGAGCTGTTCGCGGATGGCCGGCACCGCGGCCGCCGACTCCGCATTGTTGACCGTAATGCGCACCAGCTCGGAACCGGCGCGTGCCAGCTCCTTGACCTGGATGGCGGTGCCGATCGCATCGGCGGTATCGGTATTGGTCATCGATTGCACGATCACCGGCGCGCCGCCGCCGACCACGATTTCCCGCTGGCCGTAGTGAATATGGACCAGGCGGCTCTGGCGGCGTGCGGACGGACCGGACGAAATCGGAAGAGTGACGGATGACATGCCTGGCTTTACTTCAAATTGAGACGCGCGACATTCGTCGATGTCACGGACTTCAGGTCCAGCGGAGCGTCACGCAAGCTCGCCTCGACGCCCGCCACGTTGCCCACGACCAGCGACACCGGCTCGGTAATTTCAAAGGTTTCGGTAGTGCCGGCCTTGGCCACCCGGGATACCAGTACGCTGTTATCCTGGCGCTTGATTTCAATCCAGGAATCCTGATGCAGCACCAGGTTCAAGCGGTTATCGACGGCCGCCGGCGGCACTGCCGCGACCTGGACAGGTGCCGCCGCCACCTGCACCGGCACGACCTCCGGCAGAACCTGGATCGGTGGGCTGGGAGGCATGGCATCGATCCTCACGGCATCAGCGAAAGCCACCGCGAGCGGCGTCTCCTTCGGCTCGGCAAGCGCCACCGTTTGCGCCTCGTCCGTTGCCGGCGCAAGCGCGGTTGGCGTCGGCCCCATGCCGATTGCCGCCAGTAGCGGCTCCGGCAAGATCGCATGCCAGTTCATTTGCTGTGCGCCCCAGATCCCGCCACCCAGCACCAGCGCCAGCAGCGCGCCGGCGATCCATTTCGGCGACCACGTGCCGCGCGCGTGCATCGACGGCAGCCGAGTTTCGGAAAACGGTGCGGACAACGGCCGTTGCCGGCGCATCGATTCGATCGGAGATGGAATATCGGCGCTAATCGTCGCCAGCAGCGGCGCCGGATCCATTTTCAGCAAACGCGCATAGGTACGAACGAAGCCGCGCGCAATGACTGCACTCGGCAAGGCATCGAAGCGGCCCGCCTCGATCGCCTCGATCTGGCGCGGCGCCAGCTTCAATTGCGCCGCCACCTGTTCAATCGACCAGCCCTCGGCTTGGCGCCGGGCTGCCAATTGCTCACCCGGCAGCGGCACCGGGCTCTGTGCGTCCGGATGGTCCAGCACCACGGACGAATTCAATTCCTGTTCACTCATCAAATGCCCCGCGAAGATAGGCTGCATATTCCGGGGAATTTGGATAGCGACGGCGTAGCTGCGTCACCAGACTGGCTTCCGCGCTGCGCTGGCCCTCCCTGCGCTCGATCTTGATTGCAGTCCACAGTATTTCGGCTGTCAGCACATCGGCCTTGGTGGCCCGATTGATATAAAACCGCGCACGTTCGTCGTTGCGCTGGTTGAAGTAAATTTTTGCCAGATTCGCGTTGACTGACGGATTGCCCGGTTCATATTGAAAAGCCTGCGTCAGATAACGCTCGGCAGCGGCTTCGTCCTTGAGTTTCAGGCTGCATACGCCGGCGTTGTTCAAGGCCTTTGCCGGAGATTGATACGACTTGTTGGTCAGCGCGGTTTCAAAATACGTCAGGGCCTCTTTTTCGCGTCCGTTCTGGCATAAAAACCAGCCGTAATTATTCGCCAGGTCGGGATTGCGCGGAGCCAGCTTGAGTGCACGCAGCAGGTTGTCTTCAGCCAAGCGTGTTTCACCCATATCCATGTAGATCAGGCCGCGCAGGTTGTAAGCATCGGCCGAAGACGGATCGGCAGCGAGCGCCAGCTTGATTTCGTCCAGCGCCACTTCCAGCTGACGTTGCCCGTAATAGCCGACCGCCAGCTGCAGCCGGATCTGGGCACGCTTCTGGTCTTCGGACTGGTCTGAACGGGTGCGCAATTCGGCCTGCGGACCGTCCCCATTCGCGCCCGTCTGGACGCCCGCGCATCCGCTCAGCACCAGGACGATAGTCAACGCAATGGCCCACGGCAGCCTAGGTGCCCTGCCCCTCACGAGGAAATCTCCACTAGGCGGCCAAAATTCTTGCCGTATTTCTGCTGATAATCAGCCATTTTCTGCATGCGTTCCTGTACCCGGGTCCGATCCTGCACTTCGCCAGCCAATTGGCCGCAAGCGGCGTCGATGTCGTCGCCCCGGGTTTTGCGCACGGTGGTCACGATGCCGGCATCCATCAGGATCTGGGCAAACGCCTTGATGCGAGGATTGCTCGACCGCTTGAGTCCGGATTCGGGAAATGGATTGAACGGAATCAAATTGAATTTGCATGGTACGACTTCAGGGCCGTCTTGCACAAGAGCAATAAGCTCGCGCGCATGGTCATCGCTATCGTTCACACCGTCCAGCATGCAATATTCGAAAGTTACGAAATCACGCGGCGCGTATTCCAGGTACCGGCGGCAGGCTGCCATCAATTCCGGCAGCGGATGTTTCCTGTTCAGCGGCACCAAGCCGTCGCGCAATGCATCGTTCGAGGCATGCAGCGACACTGCCAGCGCCACCGGGCATTCCTGCGCCAGCTTGTCGATCATCGGCACCACGCCACTGGTGGACAAGGTTACGCGGCGACGCGAAAGGCCATACGCATTGTCGTCCAGCATCAGCTTCAAGGCGGTCACGGTCGGCTGGAAATTAAGCAGCGGCTCGCCCATCCCCATCATCACCACGTTGGTGACCTGGCGTTCGCCTTTGGGGCCGCATTCGATGCCTTTGCTGCGACGCAAAATAAATTCCGCCAGCCATAACTGGCCGATGATTTCGCCTACCGTCAGATTGCGACTGAAACCTTGCTTGCCGGTCGAACAGAAACGGCAATTGACGGCACAACCGGCCTGCGTCGAAATGCAGAGGGTGCCGCGTTTTTCTTCGGGGATGAAAACGGTTTCGACCGCGTTGCCCTGGCCGACATCGATCAGCCACTTGCGGGTGCCGTCCGCCGACACATGGTCGCTGATGATGGTCGGCGCGACAATGGAGGCGTGCGCTGCCAACTTGTCGCGCAGCGACTTCGCCAGATCCGTCATGGCGTCAAAATCGCTGACGCCGAATTGGTGAATCCAGCGCTGCAACTGTTTGGCGCGCATCCGGGCACGGCGCGGCTCCTCTCCCAGCTCGATGCAATAGGCAAGGAGTTGGGAGGGGTCCAGATCCAGCAGATTGGTAGCCATGGCCATAACCGGATTCGATACTCCGCTCATCCGCAAGACGGATGAGCGGAAGCCCTGATTAGCGGGAATAAACGTTCAGCGCCGGGAAAAAATACGCAATTTCGACTTGCGCCGTCTCGGCCGCGTCCGAGCCGTGCACGGCATTGGCGTCGATGGATTCGGCGAAATCGGCGCGGATGGTGCCCTTCTCGGCTTTCTTCGGATCCGTGGCGCCCATCAGGTCGCGATGGCGCGCAATCGCATTTTCCCCTTCCAGAACCTGCACGATGACCGGGCCAGAAATCATGAAATCGACCAGATCCTTGAAGAACGGACGCTCGCGATGCACCGCGTAAAAACCTTCGGCTTCGGCGCGCGACAGATGGGCCATGCGGGCGGCGATAATTTTCAGACCGGCATTTTCAAAGCGGCTGTAAATCTGGCCGATTACGTTTTTTGCGACTGCGTCGGGCTTGATGATCGACAAGGTGCGTTCAATTGCCATCTGTAAAAACTCCAATAAAATGAAAGGGTTAGATGAAAGGGGCAGAAATTTATTTAGCCGTTGATTTTATCATGAAACACCCCATAACACGGATGAATACGGTTGCCTGAGCACAGCAAACGGCGACGACGGGATGGACAATGCCTTGCGTTGCGTACGACTTGCTATACTTGCTTTGAATTTGCAGCAATCAACATGCCGCGTCGGCGGACACACTGGAGGCGAGATGAACCAAAACATTCAGCAGGCTTACGGCACTACCGGCGAATCGCTGGTCGTGCGCAATCGGGTGCTGCGCAACACCTACTGGTTGCTGGCACTCTCCATGATCCCCACCATCCTCGGCGCCTGGGTCGGCGTGCAGCTGAACTTCAGCCTGTTTGCCGGCAGCCCGATGATTGGCTTCATGGTGTTCCTGGCAATCGCGTTCGGATTCATGTTTGCGATCGAAAAAACCAAGACTTCGGGGCTGGGCGTCGCCGTATTGCTGGGATTCACCTTTTTCATGGGCCTGATGCTGTCGCGGCTGATCGGCCATGTGCTCGGATTTTCCAATGGCGCCTCGCTGATCATGACCGCGTTCGGCGGCACCGCGGCCATTTTTGGCGTGATGGCAACCGTGGCCACGGTTTCCAAGCGCGACTTTTCCGGAATGGGCAAGTGGCTGTTTGCCGGCGTATTGGTGATCATCCTGGCGGCGCTTGCGAATATCTTCCTGCAGATGCCGGCGCTCTACCTCACCATCTCGGTGGTGGCGATTGCCATTTTCTCGGCCTATATCCTGTATGACGTGCAACAGATCCTGAACGGCGGCGAAACCAACTACATTTCGGCCACCCTGGCGATCTATCTCGACGTCTACAATATTTTTGCCAATCTGCTGTCCTTGCTGGGAATTTTCGGCGGCAGCCGCGACTGACTTTTCCTGCAAGAAAAAGCCGGCCCGATGGCCGGCTTTTTTTATGGGCGCACGTCGCCCAATCGAGCTGCCCCTCCTCCTTTGGCCTGCTGCTTGCGCAGCAGGTGCATCGGGCCGAACAGCTTTTGCATGAGCGGATTCTGGATGAATGTCAGGTTGTACGGATGTTCCGACACCACCTTCGGGAAGCGCGCACTGATCGGCAAGGCATCGAGTTGACCGGCGATTTTCCCCCACAGCACCAGAGTCGGCGGCGCCACATGCCTGTCTTCGGCATGCTTGACCAGCGCCGTCAGCACGACTTCCATGAAAGGCTGCCACGCCTTGGCTTCCTTCAAGGGCGGTACCTCGGGTCGATACACCAGCGTCGCGTTCAACAATAAAAAGCCGTTGTCGAGCAGATTGTCTTGCAAATCCGCGCGCGTACGGCTCCAGCCGGAGCCGTCAGCCTGCGCCCGCTGCGCCACCGCCGCCAGGGCGTCGCCCGACAGGTGGCGCGGATCGGCATGGCCGCCGGCGACCAACAGCATCTTCATGAAATTGCGCAGCGAAGTGGCGCGGTTGACCTGCTTCGACAGGCCCTGCTCCGACCACAGCGAATCGACGGCGCCGTCCATGAAGCAAAGGCCGATGGCACTGGCCGCGCGCGGATAGGGCCCTTCGCCGAACAGGACATAGCGCACCTGGTCCAGCGGTCGGGAAAACGCCGCAAATATGCGGCCGCCGGTGGGCAAATAATCGCCGCTCGCCAGTCCGGGCAGATAGGCGGGATCGTAGCGCGCCACCGCTTCCAAGCCCGCGCGCACGACCGGCTGCCAGGAAGAATCGACGGATGCGAGAGCGGCGGAAATGGCGGGCGGGATCAGGGACGAAGGCATGGGCGAAAGTATCAAGACGGTGACAAGGATGGCGGGATGAACAGCCGCAGCACCCGGCTTGCGAAATACACAAGACCGGGCAGCGCGGCCGGCGCGAATCCATTATTTTTTCATATTGCATATTGCGCCACCCAAGGGTGGCAGTCCTTCGGCGCGATCAATGATATGCGGCGTTTGGCAAGCGCGGCAGGTGCGAGGCGCAGCAATCCAAAGCAGCAAACCATTTCAACGGCATTCGATATACTCCCATAGAAAGCAGCATATCCCGCCGATAGAATCGACGAATTTTACCCATACTCCTATATAGTCAGAGAACTGGTGGGAAAGCCCGCATCATTCCATACGGCACTTAGCCATGGGCGCGACCGGCCGCAGCCGGTCGCGCGGCGATGCCTATCTGCTTTACCCCTTGCCCAGCAGCGCAGCGACATTCTCCGCGCCCGAAGCGCCGAACAATTGCTCTTTCAGGATGGCGAGCTGATCGCGCACCTGCGCGGCCTTCTCGAATTCCAGGTTTTTCGCGTGTTCCAGCATGAGTTTTTCCAGCCGCTTGATTTCCTTGCCGGCCTGTTTTTCGCTCATCGCCTCGTAGCGCGCGTGCTCCTGGGCCGCCTGCAGCTCCTCGCGCGCCTCCTGCGGACTGTAGACGCCGTCGATCAGTTCGCGGATGGTTTTCTTGATGCCCATCGGCGTGATGTTGTTGGCCTGGTTGAATGCCATCTGCTTGGTGCGGCGGCGCTCGGTTTCATCGATCGCGCGCCGCATCGAGTCGGTGATCTTGTCGCCGTACAGGATCGCCGTGCCGTTCAGGTTGCGCGCGGCGCGGCCGATGGTCTGGATCAGGCTGCGTTCGGAACGCAGAAAGCCTTCCTTGTCGGCATCCAGGATCGCCACCAGTGACACTTCGGGAATATCCAGCCCCTCGCGCAGCAGGTTGATGCCGACCAGCACGTCGAAAGTGCCCAGCCGCAGGTCGCGAATGATTTCGACGCGTTCGACGGTATCGATGTCGCTATGCAGGTAGCGCACCTTGATGCCGTTGTCGCTCAAGAATTCGGTCAGTTGCTCGGCCATGCGCTTGGTCAGCGTGGTGACCAGCACGCGCTCGTCCTTCTTCACGCGCTCGGTGATTTCCGACATCAGATCGTCGACCTGGCTGGAAGCCGGGCGCACGCTGATGACCGGATCGGTCAGGCCGGTGGGACGCACCACCTGCTCCACCACCTGGCCCGCATGCGTGGTTTCGTATTCGGCCGGCGTCGCCGAGACGAACACGGTCTGCCGCATTTTTCCTTCGAATTCATCGAAGCGCAGCGGCCGGTTGTCGAGCGCCGAAGGCAGCCGGAAACCGTAATCGACCAGATTGGTCTTGCGTGCGCGGTCGCCGTTGTACATGCCGTTCAGCTGCCCGATCAGCACGTGCGACTCGTCCAGGAACATCAGCGCATCCGGCGGCAGATAGTCGACCAGGGTCGGCGGCGGCTCGCCCGCCTTGGCGCCGGACAGATGGCGCGAATAGTTTTCGATGCCCTTGGTAAAGCCGATTTCCTGCATCATTTCCAGGTCGAAACGGGTGCGCTGCTCCAGCCGCTGCTCCTCGACTAGCTTGTTTTCCTGGCGGAACCATGCCAGCCGGTCGCGCAATTCTTCCTTGATGGTCTCGATCGCGCGCAGCACGGTGGCACGCGGCGTCACGTAATGCGAGCCGGGATAGACCGTGAAGCGCGGGATCTTCTGCCGCACGCGGCCGGTCAGCGGATCGAACAATTGCAGGCTTTCGATCTCGTCGTCGAAGGTTTCGATGCGTACCGCCAGTTCGGCATGCTCGGCCGGAAACACGTCGATGGTGTCGCCGCGCACGCGGAAGGTGCCACGGCCGAAGTCGACGTCGTTGCGCGTGTACTGCATCTGGATCAGGCGCGCGATCACGTCGCGCTGGCTGACCTTGTCCTTGGCGCGCAGGGTCAGGATCATCTGGTGGTATTCGTTGGGATTACCGATACCGTAGATTGCCGACACGGTTGCCACGATCACCGTGTCGCGCCGTTCCATCAGCGACTTGGTGCAGGACAGGCGCATCTGTTCGATGTGCTCGTTGATCGAGGAATCCTTCTCGATGAACAAGTCGCGCTGCGGCACGTAGGCTTCCGGCTGGTAGTAGTCGTAATAGCTGACGAAATACTCGACCGCATTGCGCGGGAAAAACTCGCGGAACTCGCTGTACAACTGCGCCGCCAGCGTCTTGTTCGGCGCAAACACGATCGCCGGCCGCCCCAGCCGCGCGATCACGTTGGCCATCGTATAGGTCTTGCCCGAACCGGTTACGCCAAGTAGTGTCTGATAAAACAGACCGTCCTCGACGCCTTCCACCAGCTTGGCGATCGCCTGCGGCTGATCGCCGGCAGGCGCGAAGGGTTGATACAGCTGATATGGGGAATCGGGAAAGGTAAGAATTCGGGATTCGTCGAGAGTGCTGGAAACGTCGGATAATTCAGCCATTGCATTCGACCTTTGGTAAAATTGTTGCTTGCAATCCAGCGCCCGCCTTGAGGATCTACATTGACCTCATTCGCATCACAAAATCGCAATCAACTTTTTATGTTATCACGATGAACGCACCCATTCCTGCCTCCCTTTTCAGCGCCGTTGAACTGGCCCCGCGCGACCCGATTCTCGGAATCACGGAAGCGTTTAATGCCGACCAGAATCCGCAAAAAATCAATCTCGGCGTCGGGGTGTACTACGACGACAACGGCAAGGTTCCGTTGCTGGAATGCGTGCAAAAAGCAGAAGCACAACTGGCGCAAAAACTGACGCCGCGCGGCTATCTGCCGATTGACGGCCTGGCCGCGTACGACAAGGCAGTGCAGGAATTGGTATTTGGGGCCGACAACCCGGTAGTTCAAGAAAAACGCGCCATCACCGTGCAAGCCCTGGGCGGCACCGGCGCATTGAAACTCGGCGCCGACTTCCTCAAGCGCTTCGCGCCGACGGCACAGGTGTGGATCAGCGATCCAAGCTGGGAAAACCATCGCGCGCTGTTTGAATCGGCCGGCTTCGTCGTCAATAACTATCCGTATTACGATCCTGCAACGCATGGCGTGGCCTTCGACAACATGCTCGGTGCGCTGAAAACCATGCCGTCCGGCTCGATCGTGGTGCTGCACGCCTGCTGCCACAACCCCACCGGCGCCGACCTCACCGATGCGCAGTGGCGTGAAGTGATCGAGGTCGTCGTACAGCGCGGCCTGATCCCGTTCCTCGACATGGCCTACCAGGGCTTTGGCGACGGCATCGAAGCCGACGGCAAGGTGGTGCGGCAATTCGCGCAAGCCGGCGGTCCGCTGTTCGTCTCGAACTCGTTCTCCAAGTCGTTCTCGCTGTACGGCGAACGGGTCGGCGCCTTGAGCATCGTCGCCGCCAGTACCGAAGAAGCGGCGCGCGTGCTGTCGCAGATGAAGCGCGTGATTCGCACCAACTATTCCAATCCGCCGATCCACGGCGGCCAGGTGGTTGCCACCAGCTTGAGCACGCCGGAACTGCGCCAGTTATGGGAAGACGAACTGACCGGTATGCGTGTACGGATTCGCGAAATGCGCGAGCTGCTGGTCAAACAGTTGAAAGAAAAAGCGCCTGCCCACGACTTCGATTTCGTCACGCGCCAGCGCGGCATGTTTTCCTATTCCGGCCTGACCAAGGACCAGGTGGCGCGCCTGCGCAACGAATTCTCGATCTACGCCGTCGACACCGGCCGCATCTGTGTTGCTGCACTGAATTCGCGCAACATCGACCGTGTGGTGGAGTCGATTGCCAAGGTGCTCTGAGCCCGAACAAAAATTCGGGTGGAAAAATACTCGAAGCTGGCAAGGAATTGCACAGATAATGTTTGACAGAAAGCAGTTTTTCTCACTATAATTCTGCTTCTTTTCCCTGATAGCTCAGTCGGTAGAGCGACGGACTGTTAATCCGCAGGTCCCTGGTTCGAGTCCAGGTCGGGGAGCCAGATATTGGAAGGGGTTACGTGCAAACGTAACCCCTTTTCTTTTGGTCTTTTGGACGACTTATTCGACCGTGTCCAATACCTTCAATTTCCCGAAGCGTATCAACGCCGCCGCGCAAATCTGAGCGTCGCCAGGAAGAATACGAAGAACCAGACTTGCGCCGCATACGCGTCGCCCGATGACAGCGAATGCACGGCAACGGCCGCGCCATAGACCAGGAGCGCGGCGCCAAAAGGCCGCAAACGCAGATTCCATGCAGTGGTGGCCGCTAAAAGACCGAGCCCCAACAGCGGCAGCAGTGACAGGAGTCCGCACTCCATGACAAACTGCAGCAAGGTGTTATGCGCATATTCGATACCGGCGGGGAAGACTTCATCGTATGCCAGCACTTTGCCGAAGGGATGCGCAATCAAGCTGTCCAGCCCCGCCAACATCAGCGCGGCACGGCTTTCGCTGCCTTCCAGTTCAAACCGCGTCAGCCGCTCTAAGGTCTGCTCCGGAATCCACTCTTGCGAATAGGCCACGCCAACGACGCCCAGCAGCACCGGCAAGGCAAATAGGCCGTAGCGCCACCCCTCCTTAAGCCGCAGCAGGGCCACGACCATTCCGGCCACCGCAACCGCCACGAGCGCGGCACGCGTGCCCGACAGCAGGATCCCGGCCAGGATCACCATGGATAAGGCCGCAATCGGCCATCGAATCCGTCCGGCCAGCGCCACCAGCGCGATCCCGGCAACCAAGCCTTGGCTCAAAAAGATGCCGATCCCCAGCCCGGCATCGCCGCCCAAGCGCGCGAGATCGGCGTCGCCGCGATCCATGACCATGTACAAGCCCGCGAGGACGAGCGCGAGACCATACATGGCTTTCAGGAACGGCGGAAAGAAGCGATCCGGCCGGCGCCCTGCCAACATGGCGATCAGGCCGGCCGCACAAAATCCCAAGGCAAAGAAATACGGCCGCTTGTCATCGAATTGGGTGACCTCGGCGGGAAGAACGGGGCCAATGAGCCGCGTGGCTTGGTCACCCAAGAAGTTATGCAGCCACAACGAAGCAAGCGCCATCAACAGCAAGCCGCCCACGGCAACGCGCGTTCGCACGCGGCCGGCGATGGGTGTGACACCAAGCAAAAAGCACAAGGCCGCGGCGGGGAAAAAACTCAACAGCGTGGCGGTGATGGCTGGCGTGTAGGCGTACCCCAGAATATTCGACAGTACAAAGTTCAATGGGGAAATGGCAAACCAGGTCGCGGTGAGGAGCGCCGCGCAGGTCATGGAGGCCGACTCGAGTCGGCCTGTGGAGGCTATATACGCTCCGCGTTCCTCAGCAGCCGGAAGAGGGATATCCAACGCCGCAAGTTGCATCACCTCTCCTCGTCACGCGCGACGGATCAGAAATGTTGTCGTTTATTCTTTTGTTTCAGACAAGAACTATAATCCATATGGCAACAATTTTTTGTCGACAATGTCTTCACCCTCTTGCCAAGCCGTACTGCCCCCTCTCCGTACGCAGGCAACCTGCCCTCTTCCGAATCCAGTTAGGCTTTGCTGACTTGAACGAACATAGTGCCGAAGCCAATTTGCATCCGAAGGGTATTGGGTAAGGGCACCATTGACAGTCTTTGAGAGCACGTCCATCGGGTGTACCGATCGCCTGTTTTGCTCTGGCGGTGGCGCTTACCTTCTGATGGTGACAGTTTGAACTTCCAGATACCAGCCATCCGCCCGTACCCACGCCCGGAGCGCGCTACGTAGGGTTGTCGGCGCACTTGAGAGTCGCTTCGGATTCAAGACTTGCATAACGCTGGCTGCAGGACGATACTTATTTGCCATTAAAACAAGTTTTCGTTCGGCAACCCACTTAAGGAAAAATCCATAATGTGTAATTTGCACGGTAATTCACCAGACCATCCGGAAAGACGTACATTTTTCACGCGCACGGCGGCCGTAGCCGCTACGGCTGTAGTTTCTGCATCTTCCGTGGCGGCCACGCCGTCCCCCTCCCCCACCAAGGCAACAAGCGGTGCTGACAAACGGAAATTTATGGAAGAAGCAACGCGGCTGGCAATTGAATCTGTAGAAAAGGGCTGGGGCGGCCCTTTTGGAGCAGTCATCGTAAAGGATGGCGAGATCATCGGTCGCGGTCAAAACCGCGTTCTCTTGACTGGAATTCCCGTGTTCCACGCCGAGATTACGGCGATCATGGATGCATCAGCTAGGCTGAATCCAAAGGCACTTCTGGGTAGCGAATACGGGCCAGGAACCATCCTTGAAATGATTCCTCGCGAACCTGGTTCGCCCGACCCGGTCCCCGAACGCGCACGCATGCTCAAAGGGTGTGAAATTTATATAAATGGAGCGCCATGCCCCATGTGCATGAGTGCGATCTATTGGGCGCGTATCGATCACGTTTATTTTGCCGCCAGCTTGAAAGATACGAGCCAGATTGGTTTCGATGATGCCTTTCAATATGAGGACTTCACCCAGCCCTGGGAAAAACGTCGCATTGCTGTGACGCCTAACTTTGAACGTGAGACTGGCCTCAAGGCCTATAAAGCGTGGATCGATAAGAAGGATAGGCACCCCTATTGAGCAGGGAAATTTTGTCGGCATTAATGCCAAACAGCCGTGACAATTTTGGCGACTGCTGGCGAAACGTGACGAGCCAGAGCGCACCATTAATCCATAAAGCCAACGCGTTAATGACATCGTCAACCCGCTGGCTTCTGTTTTGAGTCCAGGCCGGGGAGCCAAGACAATCAAGGGGTTACGTGCAAACGTAACCCCTTTTGTTTGGGAATTCTGGACGTCTTTCTATTTGACAGTGATTCTCCTTTTCGGCCACGCGCCGTAGGGGCGATTGTCGTTGTTGTATCATCGCCATCGCAATTCTGCCATGCCCTAAGGAAAGCCATAAATGCAGCCGGCCAACGCCAAGGCAGCCTACCGACCAGACATTGACGGCCTGCGCGCCGTCGCCCTGATTCTTGTCCTCCTGTTCCATGCGGGCTTCGAGCGCTTTACGGGCGGCTTCATCGGTGTTGACGTGTTTTTCGTGATCTCCGGCTACCTGATCACCCAGATTCTTTACAAGAGCTGTTTCGGTCAACAGTTCGGCTATTTGGGGTTCCTGTCGAAACGGTTCTTCCGGCTCTATCCCGCCCTGCTGGTGACATTGGCCTTAACGTGGGCATTCGGTTTCCTGCTGCTCTCGCCTGAACATTTCAAGGCATTGGGCGAGTACATGGCCAGCGCTCTATTCTCAATTTCGAATGTCGTATTTCTGTGGAACACCGGCTATTTTGCGGAAGCAGCCGGCACCAACCCCCTCTTGCATACCTGGTCGCTCGGTGTCGAGCAGCAGTTCTATCTGTTCTGGCCACTCCTGATTTTCCTGGCATTCAAGGTGCGCAAGGAAGCCGTACCGATCGCCATCGCCCTGATCGGCGTGGCCTCCCTGGTGATTTCTCAACACTTGGTCGGTGCTGCCCCATCGGACTCCTATTTCCTTGTGCACTCGCGCGTGTTCGAGTTTGCCGTGGGTGCCCTCATTCCCTGGATAGAGCGGCGGCGCCCAGGAAACGGACTGGTTATTGACGCGATACTCGCGGCCGGGCTGGCGATTCTCGGTTACTGCACGCTGACCTACACGAAGCACACCCCGTTCCCCGGCTTCATGGCGCTATTGCCCTGCGTCGGCGCTGCCATGTGTATCTACGCGGGCCAATCCCGCTATGCCGGGCTCGTGCTCAGGAACCCGCTGATAGTCTGGATTGGAGTCGTTTCGTATTCGGTCTACCTAGTCCATTGGCCTATTTTCACCTTCTATCGCTATTACCGCTACGGCCCGCTCTCGTTTGCCGAGAAGATAGCCCTATTCCTGGTACCTTTTTTGGTCGCTTATCCGATGTTCAAGCTGGTCGAGGAAAAATTCCGGCATCTGCGCTTCCGCTCTCTTGGGCGCGTGACCGGCGCGGCGTTGACCGGCCTGACCACCCTCGTCGCCGGCTGTTCCTACTATGCGTCCCAGTCCGGTGGCGCACCGTGGCGTTTGGATGAAAGGAGCGTTGGCCGTCTCGCCGGCGGAACCTATTACCAAGAGAATTTCGGCGGCGCCGGGTTCTTCCAAGAGACGGTTTTGGGTGACCGCACGCAGAAAGAGGTGAGCGCAATCGTGATGGGCGACAGCTTTGCGGGACATCTGACCAATGGACTCCACGAACTGTTCCACAGAAACCACCTGAAGGCGATCAGCATTTGGGAGTCCGGCTGCCTGATGTCGCCACAGTTCGCAACTGGCAGGAATGGTGAGCTCGACAGTGCCTGTGCCAAGGCATCAGCGCGCGCCATGACGCTGGCCAAGCAATACGACGTGCCGATCATTTATGCCCAAAGTTGGGCCGGCGGCTACCGCACCATGTCAATGGGCAAGAATGGGAAGAGCGTTTCATTCGATAACCCCGCTTCGTACCATCGTTTTTTAGCTGACAATATTTTGGAACTGGCCCGAACGGCGGGTAAAGACCGGCAGATCATCGTGGTGGGGTCCACTCCGGGCGATGGATCAACCAACGGGGTGAATTTGAAGACATGCCTCAATCGCCCCATCTTCATTCCATCGGATTGCCAAAACTATCTGGTCTTCAATGAAGCTGCCGGCGTTGCCTACGCGGAAAATACGGGGTTGAAGGAACAACTGCGCGGCGTGCCAAACGTTTCATTCCTCGACCCGTACGAGACCTTCTGTGCCAATGGCCTCTGCCGCGCACTCGTCGATGATCAAGTCGTCTATGCGGATGAAGCTCACCTCTCGCTTGCCGGATCGCGCCTGGTGGCCAATCATTTTGCCGGCCACATCCTGCCGCTGATGCTACCAAAGGTGCCCTGAGACGAACCAAAGGGACCAGATTCAGGCCAAGCTGGCGACTTGATCCAGCCCTGCCAAGCATCGTCATCGAACGAGGCCGATACGGGCAATTCCTGCGCCAAGCAATGCTTATAAGATACCTACTCCACAAAGGTCCGCACCCCTAATGTATTCAATTACACGGTCGAAAAAAAACGCTTCACATTCTCGGCCATACGATCCGCAGCTGGCGGTCCTTTTGGAAATCGCTGACGTTCTTTCTTCCCTGCCCGCTCGATGTCGAAGCCATAGCAGTCAAGACCGAGCAATCTCATGCCGGCTGGCTGCGCCCCGATAAGATCGTGGACGAGCCTTTCTTCATCCTTCAGCGCCAAAACTGCCGCACTGCTCCAGTCTGCTTCTTCAATCCATCCCATCTGGCCGAAGCCCGCAACGTATCGTGCGCCTTTTGGCGCGAGCCGGAAAAAAGCGAAGTCACCGAAAGCAAGGTATCGCTCGGCATCCGGTTGATATCGGATGTAACGCGCGACCAATTCGGCCGGTGCCTCGATACGCTCCACGTCCCCCAGCAAAGACACGCGTTCGGACATCAAGACGCTTTGCCCCTCGGAGCTGTGAACAAGAAAACTGGCACGGCAATCGGCAATGAGATTTTTCGTGTGTTCGGCAAGCCGGCTGATCAGAAATACGGGACGATGCTGCTCGTCCGGAACGAATGGCAAGATGGCGGCAAACGGGTATCCCGGCATTTGCGTGGACTGCGTCGCCAAGCAGCCAGCCGCAGTACCGTGCAGAAGATGGATGACGGAAGCGAATTCTATTTTCATTTCAGACGAGTCGACGCCGCAGGCTTATCCGCAACCCTACCGGGGCGAGTGTGAACGCCAGTTGCTCTTGCACCTCTTCCTTGTCGGGCGTCCGGATTTGATCGAGATGGAAATTTCTGACCAACATGGAAACCACCATTTTCATCTCATCGAGCGCCAGATATCGCCCCGGGCACGTGCGGGGCCCGGCTCCGAACGGGATCGACACTTTGCGATGGTTCGCCTCCGAGGCGGTTCCCAGCCACCGGTCAGGAATGAATTCAGAGGCGTTGGCAAAATTCCGATTGTCCATGGACCCCACCCGGGGCAGCAGCATCACCAGCGTTCCCCTAGGAACGGCGATGTCTGCAACTGACGTGTCCTGATTTGCTTCCGCCACGATAAGCGGTGCGACGGGTCGCAGCCGCATGGCTTCCTGGATACAGGCTTCGACAAAATCGAGCTCGCCGAGCTGCTCGTGCCGCACAGGCAAGACATCGTCGCCGAGCGTCCGCTCTACGTCCGCCACCACACGCGCCAAGGCATCCGGATGGTGATACAGCAAGTGAAAGAGCCACGCCAGTGTATGCGCAGTCGTATCCTCACCCGCCAGCAGCATCGTCACGACGTTGCCGGCCAGCTCCGCCTCCGAAAGGGCCGCCTTGCCCCCGTCCTGCGCCGCAATCATCGCTTCGAGCAGATTGCGTGGCCGCTCGAACAAGGCCGGGTCTTTCTCCATGCGTTCACGCGCACTTGCGATAAATTCCTGAACTGCCTTACCGACGGCCTTGACGTCCCTGTCGAGCTTGCGGTCTTCGGCAAACTTTATCCAATGCCAGTAGGGGAAAGCGGAAAAAAGCCTCTTTTGCAGCATGCGGAATACATCCTCGAGGTGTTTTTGAATGACAATGCCGTCGTCGGATTCGATAGTATTTATATCTGTTCCGAAGGCCAAACCCGCTGTGACGTCCACGGTGAACCGCATCAGGTCCGGTTCCAACTCAAACGATAGTGCCTGGTCCGCGTACTTTTTCCAGCGCCTCAGGAATCGCTCGGTCACCGTGCGCAGCGTCGGGAAGTACGACTTCACGTGCAATGGGTTAAATGCCGACATGGCCAATGTGCGCTGTCGACGCCAGTCCTCTCCATTCGAAGAAAATACGCCCGCGATATTCAACTCCTTCGCCACCATCTCAAGCCGAGCACCGCGACCAAAGCCGTGTGGTCGATTTTTGAGCACGCCGGAGATGTCTTCAGGATTGGAGCAGACCAAAATCGTCCGAGGTCCTATCGAGAGCTTGAAGCAAGCGCCGTAAATCGCGCTCCACGCTTCAAGTTGCCGGTGCTGCTGCCCGACCTTAAGCTGCAGTGCGTTACCGAAAAGAGGTATCTCCCGCGGTCCGGGCAGGTCCTTCAACGAACGCAAGGAAGAGGTCAGCGACTGTCCCAGAGGTGCACGAATATCCAAAAGCGCCTCCTTTCAAGGATCAAAATGGCGGGCACGACAGCGGTGAAAACTCAGCCTTTCTTGATGGCAGCCACCGCGCTCTGTATCGCTTCGGCCAAGGTGGGATGAATATGGATCGCGTTCTCCATCACGCTATACGGCGCATCTGCATTCATCAGGTCCACATACATGTGAACCAGCTCCGCGCCCTCGGGACCGAGGACCGCGGCGCCCAGTAGTTTGCCGCTGGATGCGGCCACGATCACCTTGATGAATCCCGCCGTTTCGCCGATTTCCTTTGCCTTGCCGTTATCTTTGAAGTCAAACCGGCCGATCCGAATATCATGGCCGGCCTTGCGCGCTTCCTGTTCCGTCATCCCGACCCGGCCCAGTTCCGGATCGGTAAAGATCGCATACGGAATGACCCGCTCCGTCGTCCGGGATCCGTCGCCGTAGAGCTGCGACGAGAGGATGCGAAAATCGTCCCACGACGTGTGGGTGAACATGGGACCGCCCCGGATATCGCCGGCAGCCCAAATTCCAGGCACATTGGTCTGCAGCTTTTCATTGACCTCGATGACGCCGTGCTTGCCGAGCTGCACGCCGATACTTGCCAGACCGAGTTCGCCGGTATTCGGTTGGCGCCCCGCGGCCACAAAAACATCAGAACACTCAAGCTGTTCGGTGCCGCCCTCCGACTCGATCGTCACCATCACATTGCTCGCCGACGGCTGCACTTGGCGCACCCGGCTATTCAAGTGAAAGCGGATGTCTTCCTCTTCAAGCAGGCTTTGAAGGCTGGCGGCCAGGTCCGGATCTTCATGCGGAGCGATTTGCCCGGCGCCTTGCACAATGGTGACCGCGCTTCCCATGCGCCGGTAAAACTGGCCCATCTCCAGGCCGATATAGCCGCCGCCTATCATCAGTACATGCTTTGGCAAAACCCGATGCTGCAGCCAATTCTCACTGTCGATGATGTTGACTTGGTCCAGTCCTTCGACATCCGGCATCAGGCTGCGGGTGCCGGTGTTTAAGACGACGTGCTCGGCAGTCAGCTGCGTTGCGCCTATGGCCACCAAAAAACGGCCATGGTCGCGCCCCACCAGGCTCGCGTGCCCCCAAAGGAGTTCGGGATTGCTGTCGGCGGCAAACATTTTTTCGAGCGAAATACGGGACGCATCCGCGATGGCTTGCGCACGTTCCATCACCTTGGAAAAATCGACCGCAACCTGACCCACCGTGATGCCGTACTCCGCCGCCCTGCGGGACAGATGGGCGATCCGCGCCGAGGCAATGGCGGCTTTGCTAGGCGTGCATCCGAAGTTGACGCAGGAACCGCCCAAATGCTCTTGCTCGGCAATGGCGACGCGCTTGCCGATGCTGGCAAGATGATTGGCAAGCGGAACTCCTGCCTGGCCGGCGCCAACGACGA
Source organism: uncultured beta proteobacterium (assembly GCA_963706525.1). Lineage (GTDB taxonomy): Bacteria > Pseudomonadota > Gammaproteobacteria > Burkholderiales > Burkholderiaceae_D > DATJCV01. The sequence goes on from CAVPMM010000015.1 coordinate 149,402, forward strand.
GGACATCATATTGCTTGAGCGCCATGGCCTGCCCCGTTTCTCGGATATGGAAATCAGTCTGACGACGAACCCACGCGCAAGTTCTTCCTCCCCCGAACCCAAGCGGCAGACTAGCTTGAGAAGGCGCACAAGGCGCTGGGGGAATTTGAACTTAATGAATGGCCAATTGCCCAATTTTTTTCCGTTGAAGAGTTCAGAAGAAAGTGATGTCCAGCCCGACTGACATTGAAAAAAATCCGGTACCTCCTGATCGAGCGCGCGACCCTGACGATTACATCAAGGACGGCCCGAAACATGTGCGCAAGACTTGGCTTCCGCCAGGTATCAGCATTGCGGATGCTGAAGACCCCGGCACCAGCGAGGCAGGGCCGCCTTCCGCAAATGATGCTGAGCGCAAGGATGATGAGCGGCTTCATCGCGATTGAGGCTCTTCCCGGCATCGTTGACTTTTAGGAATATTAATACGACCAAACTCGGAGGTTACTATGGCAGAACTGATCGTGGTCGATTTCGATAACATCACCGAAGCGGACCGGGCATTGACCGAGCTAAGGCAGCTTCAAAAAGAATACTTGATTGACCTCGAAGACGCGGTAGTGGCTATCCGCAACCCCGACGGCAAAGTCCAGCTCAAGCAGAGCATCGGGCTGGTGGCTGCCGGCGCTAGCGGCGGCGCGTTGTGGGGCGCCATATGGGGCTCGCTGGTGGGGATGCTGTTTCTCAACCCGTTGGCGGGCTTTGCCATTGGAGGGGTGACCGGCGCCGGAGCGGGCGCACTCTCCGGAAAATTCTCCGACTACGGCATCAATGACGATTTCATAAAGTCACTGGCCGATACCATACCGGCCAATACTTCAGCCCTTTTCATTCTGGTGCGGAAGGCGCAGCCCGAGAAAGTGCTTAAAGAAATGTCGCGCTTTCACGGCCGCGTTCTTCGCTCCTCCCTCTCTCCAGAGCAGGAAGCAAAACTTCAGGCCGCCCTTGGGGCGAGCTCGGCATCGCAGCCCGCAAGCGGGCTGGCGCAGGCTAGTCCGACCTCATCATGAACGGCAGTGGCCGGTTGGCATGCTTGAGCGGAGTTCTGCCAACAGCGCGGCGATGGCAGAAAACATGCCTGCCAAGGCGGGTGGGTCAAAAAAAGTAGTCTACGCTGCGCTTGCGGCGAACGTTGCCATTGCAATCAGCAAATTCCTTGCCGCAGGCTTGACCGGAAGCGCGGCAATGCTTGCGGAAGGTATTCATTCGGCAGTGGACACCGGCAACCAGCTTCTTCTGCTCATTGGAATCAAACACAGTAGGCGGCCGGCCGATGAATGGCATCCATTTGGCTACGGCAAGGTGCTGTATTTCTGGGCGCTGATTGTGGCAGTGTCGGTGTTCTCTCTGGGTGGCGGAGCGTCGATTTATCACGGCATCTCCAGCTTGAGAAATCCACATGCACTGCAAGACCCGACATGGAATTACCTGGTGCTGATAGTAGCAGCCGTCTTCGAGAGCTACAGCTGGAATGTCTCGCGACACGAGCTCAACCGCCGCCGTCACCCTGGCGAAAACCTGTGGCAAGTGGTGCGCCGTAGCAAGGACCCGTCGGTGTTCACCATATTCATTGAAGACTCCGCCGCTTTGGCTGGCATCGCCGTCGCATTATTGGGCATCTGGCTGGGGCAGGTGTTTGACAATCGCTACATCGATCCGGCTGCTTCCGTCGTGATCGGCTTCGTCCTCATCACGGCCGCCATTTTCCTGGCCCGTGAAAGCGGCGGTTTACTCGTCGGCGAAAGCATCGACCATGAACAGATTGTGCAGCTGAAAAAAATCCTTGCCGACGAGCCGGCTGTGGATGCCGTGGGTCATCTCCTCACCATGCAGTTAGGTCCTGACAACATTCTGTTAACAGCGGCGGTGCGGTTCAAGCGCGACCTCGCCATCGATGACATCGAGCAAGCAATCGGCCGACTGCAAAGTGCCATAAGGCAGCAATACCCGGCGATCCAGCGCATTTTCTTTGAAGCGGGATTATTCAGATCGTCCTCTCTATCTTCCCCATGAAAAACGTTTTCACTTTATTTTTCTATTGCTTGATACCCGATAAATTTTCCGTGATTACGGGCTTAAACATTTAGAAATATTTTTCTATTCTCGAACGAATACGTTTTTAATATTCCGCAACCAGACACATCCTACCGACACACCGGAGGCGTTCGTGGAGCGCGATATTGTTCTATTCAGCAGCGATACTGGTGCGGGGACGATTGACCCGTCTACGACTCTTTCCAGTGTTGCTCCTTACAAATCTGCTGCTGCACCATTCTCGCGCCGCATCTCTTCCGCCTTCCTGAAACCAGCCGCCGCACAATGGAACCATATGCCGCAGTCGTTTCGCTTGCATCCGGCGCTTATCGCTTGCCTCATATCTTTCACCCTTGCGAGCTGTTCCAAACCGGCGACCGAACCCGCGGCTGCGCCGCCGCCGCAGGTACGTGCCATGCAGGTGGTTCAGCAAACCGCCACCGTGACGGGAGAGCTGGTCGGTCAAGTCCAAGCTTTCCGCGAAGTGGCGCTGCGGCCGCAAGTGACTGGCTGGGTGCAGAAAATTATGTTTCAGGCCGGGCAACGCGTGCGCGAAAAAGAAGTCCTGTTCGTCATCGACCCACGGCCCTACCAAGCGAACCTGGGCGAGGCGCTTGGCGCCGTCGCCGATGCCCAGGCATCGCTGGCCCGTGCGCACCAGGACGTTGCTCGCTATGAACCGCTGCTCCCCGACAATGCCATTCCGCGTGCCACCTATGATGCCGCCGTGGCCACGGAAAAATCGGCACGGGCGGCGCTGGTCCAGAAAAAAGCCGCGGTCGACCGCACCAGGCTGGATCTCGACAATACCAAGGTGCGCTCACCTGTCGCTGGACAGATCGGACTGCAGCAAGTCGAGGTCGGCGCGCTGGCTTCCGCCGGCCAGACCGTGCTTGCCACCGTGTCGACACTCGATCCGGTATTCGTTTATTTCAGTATTTCCGAGGCTGATTACATCCGCTTCGTGCGCGGCAGCGGCTCACGCGAAGCCGCTGCCAAAACGGCAGCTGAACGCCCTATTCAGCTAACTCTTCCCGACGGCACGGCCTATCCGCAGCAAGGGACCTTCGATTTCGCCGAGCGCGCCATCAGTGCCACCACAGGGACGCTCACGTTACGCGCCAGGTATCCCAACCCGCAGGCCCTCTTGCGCCCCGGGATGAATGTCCGGGTGCGCGTGATCTACGATGAAGTGCCGAACGCCTTATTGGTGCCGCAGAGAGCGGTTACGGAACTCCTCGGCAAACAGTTTGTATCCGTGATCAGCGCCGACAACAAGAGCGCCCAGCGCCCGGTGAGCTTAGGCGATCGCGTGGGCGAAATGTGGATCGTCAAATCGGGCCTGAATCCGGGCGAACGCGTAATCGTCGATGGCGCTCAAAAGGCGCCGCCAGGAACAGTCGTGGCGGCGACCATGATCACCACGGCGCAACTCGATCAAGCCTCCGATGGCACGCCGACACCCGTGCAGGCACCCGGAAAGTAGGAGATGCAATGGCCGGTTTCTTCATTGCACGACCGATCTTCGCCATTGTCGTCGCACTCTTCATCGTGCTCGTAGGTACTATCGCCGGCCTGCAGCTACCCATTGCGCAATACCCGCAAATCACGCTTCCCACCGTGGTTGTTGCGACGGCGTATCCCGGTGCCAATGCGGAAACGGTGGAGCAGTCGGTAGCACAGCCGATCGAAGAACAAGTGAACGGCGTCGAGGGCATGCAGTATATGGAGTCCACCTCTTCGGCAGCCGGCACCTATCAGTTGCGCGTCACCTTCGGGCTCGGCGTTAATTCGGACATTGCATCGGTACAAGTCCAGAACCGCGTGGCCCAGGCGAATTCGCGATTGCCTTCTGAAGTGTTGGCGGCCGGCGTGACAACCAGCAAGAGCACGCCCGACACCTTGATGTTCGTGGCGCTCTACTCCCCCAAAGGCACCTACGATTCTCTATTTCTCAGCAACTATCTCAACATCAATATCGTCGACGCCATCAAGCGCATCAACGGCGTCGGCGACGTGCAGGTGTTCGGCAGCGATTTCGGCATGCGGATTTGGCTGCGCCCCGATCGCATGGCCCAATTGGGCATCACGACCACCGACGTCAGCAAGGCCATTGGCGAGCAGAACGTGCAGGCGCCGGCCGGCCAGGTCGGTCAATATCCATCGCCGCCGAACCAGGCATTCCAATATAGCGTCGATGTACGGGGCCGACTGGTTACTGCGGAGGAATTCGGCAATATCATCGTCAAGGCTCAGCCCGACGGCTCGTTCGTGCACTTGCACGACCTCGCCCGGGTAGAACTCGGCGCCAAGGATTATTCGATCCAGGCCAGATACAACGGCCAGCCGACGGCGTCCTTCGGCGTCAGCCTGACCCCGGAAGCCAGCGCGGTCGCCGTGTCGAAGGCGGTGCGCACGCAGCTTGAGCAGTTGAAGGCCGGGTTTCCGGCCGACCTGGACTACCAGGTGGTGGTCGACCAGACGGTGTTCGTGACGGCGTCACTCGACGAGGTCGTCAAGACGCTGGGGGAATCGCTCATTCTGGTGATGATCGTGGTCTTCATCTTCTTGCAGACCTGGCGCGCCACCGTGATTCCGATGCTGGCCGTGCCGGTATCTCTGATCGGCACCCTGGCCGCATTCACCGTTCTCGGATTCACGCTCAACACGCTGACCCTGTTCGGCATGGTGCTCGCCATCGGCATCGTCGTGGACGACGCTATCGTGGTGGTGGAGGCGGTCGAGCACAATATCCAGAAAGGGATGAGTCCGCACGCAGCGACGGTGCAGGCCATGAGCGACGTGTCGGCGCCGGTAGTCGCGGTGGCGCTGGTGCTGACGGCGGTGTTCGTGCCGGTATCCTTCCTGGGCGGGATCACCGGCGTCCTGTATCGCCAGTTCGCCGTGACGGTGGCGGTGTCGACGCTGCTGTCCGCCTTCGTCGCGCTATCGCTTACGCCAGCGCTGTGCACGCTGCTGCTCCAGCCGCGCTCGACTCGGCAAAGCCGCAATCCGCTCGCACGCTTTTTTGCCGCCTTCAACCGCGGCTTCGAACGCATGCTGAACGGCTACGTCGGCATCGTCGGCATCGCCATTCGCCGCATGGCGGTTGCGCTGCTGGTGCTGGCGATTTTCATGCTGGGCACCGGACTGCTCTTCAAGCGCGTGCCGAGCGCTTTCGTGCCGCCCGAGGATCAGGGTTACCTGATCGGCGCCGCCATCCTGCCCGAGGCCGCCGCGCTCGAGCGCACGATGGCGGCCACCGCGCAGCTCGACGCTGCGCTGGCAAAGACACCGGGAGTCGCACGCCGCATGATGGTGAACGGGTTCAACATCATGAACCGTTCGCAGCAGCCCAACGGCGCACTATTCGTAGCCGCACTCGATCCGTGGCAGCAGCGCACGACCCAGGAGACGAGCGTGAATGCGATCATCGCCTCCATCGTCCGCGACGGCGCGGCGATCCCGCAGGCCGCCGTGATCCCGCTGAATCCACCGGCCCTCCCCGGTCTCGGCGCATTCGGCGGCTTCAGCCTCAAGCTGCAGGATCGCCGCGGCGGCACACCGTTCGACCTGGCTACCGTGGCCGACGATTTTGTCGCCGCGGCGAAAAAGCGTCCGGAAATCGGCACCATTCGCTCCGCCCTCAATCCGCGCACACCGGCGTACGACCTCACGGTGGATCGCGAGAAGGTGAAGAAGCTCGGCGTGCCGCTCACCGATGTGTTCTATGCGCTGCAGACCTACCTCGGCGGCCTGCAGGTGAACGATTTCAATCGCTTCGGGCGCAGCTACAAGGTGACGGTACAGGCCGAACCCGAGTTTCGGGGCGATATCGGTTCGATCAAGCTGTTCCATGTACGCAGCGCCAAGGGCGAGATGATCCCGCTCTCCACGCTGGTGAAGCCGGTCTCTACCAGTTCGCCGTCGGTATTGCAGCGCTACAACCAGTTCCGTGAGGCCGATATCTCGGGCGATGCCGCGCCCGGGTACAGCTCGGGACAGGCCACCACCGCGCTCGAACAGGTGGCGGCGCAGATACTGCCGCAAGGCTACGGCTACGAATGGTCCGGCCTGTCGCTACAAGAGCAGCAGTCGGCCGGGCAGACCCCGATCGTCTTCGGCTTGACCCTGGTCTTCGTGTTCCTGTTTCTCGCCGCCCTCTACGAGAGCTGGTCGGTGCCGTTCGCGGTGTTGCTGGCCGTGCCGATCGGCGTCTTCGGCGCCATGCTGGCGCTCGCCGTGGTCGGATTGACCAACAACATCTACGCGCAGATCGGCCTGATCCTGCTGATCGGCCTTTCCGCCAAAAACGCCATCCTGATCGTCGAATTTGCCAAGGTTCGGGTCGATAGCGGAACCGATCCGGTCCAGGCGGCGATCGAGGCGGCAAGGCTGAGATTGCGCCCGATTCTCATGACCTCGTTTGCCTTCATCTTGGGCGTACTTCCGCTGGCGCTGGCGACCGGGGCGGGCGCCGCTGCGCGTGTTTCGATGGGGGTGGCGGTATGCGCCGGCATGGCCTGCGCGACCTTCTTCGGCGTCTTCATCATCCCGGTATTGTTCGCCGCAGTGGAGCGCGTGGTCAATCGCGGCAAGAAGAAGGATCAGGGGACGGCACGCAAGCAGACGGAGACGACGTGATGCGTGTCGTCGCCGTCGCCCTGTTGCTGGTGTCTGGCTGTGCCGTAGGGCCCGACTACCGGCGCCCGGCCATAGACCTGCCGGCGTCCTATCATCATGCCCCCTCGGAGGAAGCGGCCCGCTCCTTTGCCGATGTCAGTTGGTGGCAAGTATTCGACGACCCGCAAATGATGACGCTGATCGACGAGGCGCTGCGCGACAATCTCGATCTCGGCATCGCCGCCAGCCAGATCGTGCAGGCCGAGGCACAGCTTGCCGTGGCGCGTTCCCCGATCTTTCCGCAACTGGCAGGCCAGGCACAGGCTGCGCGCAGCAACCAGAACATCACGTTTACGACCACCAACAGCTTTCTTGCCGCCTTGACGCTGTCCTGGGAAATCGACCTTTGGGGACGCTATCTGCGGGCCACGGAGGCCGCGCGTGCCGACCTGCTGGCCACCGAGGAAGCCCGCAGCGGCGTCATCACGTCGCTGGTGGCCAGCGTGGCACAGCAATATCTGCAACTCGTCGCATTACGCCAGCGGCTGGAGATCCTACGGCGCACCGTCGCCGCGCAACGCGACTCTCTACGGCTGGTGAAGGAACTTGCCCAGCAGGGGGTGCAGTCGGCGGCCGAGGTCAGTCAGGCGCAGAGCCAGCTGCTCACCACCGAGAACCAGATCCCCGCGATCGAACTGCAAATCGCACAGACCGAGGATGCGCTCGCCATCCTGCTTGGCAAGGCGCCGCGCTCCTTCGATACGGGCTCCGGCTTGCCGCCGAACGCCGTCCCGCCCCTGGTGCCGCCGGGGGTTCCCTCGGAACTGCTCGAACGGCGGCCCGATATCCGGCAAGCCGAGCAGCTGCTGGTTGCCGCCAATGCCAATATTGGCGTGGCCAAGGCCAGGTTCTTCCCCACCATCTCGCTCACCGGTGCGTTTGGGCGTGCCAGCGACGTCCTGCGCGGCCTGGTACAGAGCGGCGGCCAGAACGTCCGGACGGCAGGTATCGCCGTCAACCTGCCGATCTTTTCGGGCGGGGCGCTGGTCGGCAATTACGATATTGCGCGCGCTCAAGCCGAACAGGCGGCACTTGCCTATCGCCGCAGCGTGCTTGTGGCACTGCAGGAAGTCTCCGATGCCCTGATCGCCTTCGACCGTAACCGGGCTGAAGCCCAGGGCAATCGCGACCGGGTTGCCGTGAACGGCGAGGCACTTCGCCTGGCGCAATTGCGCTTTCGCTCCGGCGTGATCAGCTACCTCGAAATCCTGGATGCGCAACGCCAGCTGCTGTCTTCCCAGCTCGACCTCAACACCAGCGAATCCAACCAGCGCCTCGCCGCCGTACAGCTCTACAAGGCCTTGGGCGGCGGCTGGAACGCCCCCAAACGCTCCCAGCCGATCCCCACCGATGTTGGACGGCGGTAACGCAAAAGGAATTTGCCTGGCCACGTCGCCAGCAGGCCCGAACCGGATATCAATCGGACAAGTCCAATGCGCACGGCAGGGAATTTCCGTCGAATACATTGAGGAAAGAATTATGAAACAGCAAGCGGCATCCACCACGAAAGAGAGCCCTCCCCCTTATTCAAGATTCGCCGGCCAATATATCGATGGCGTCTGGCGCCCTGGCAGGCAGGCAGGGATCCTCAAGGATACCGACCCGTACTCCGGCGAAACGCTGGCCGAAATCACCTTGGCTGACGAGCACGACCTCGACGACGCTTACCAGGCAGCGGCGAAAGCACAGGAGGCATGGGCTCGAACTCTTCCCGGCACCCGGGCCGCCGTCCTGCGCCGCGCCGCCGAGATCGTGGAGGCGCGGCGCGAAGAAATCGTACACTGGCTGGTGCGTGAATCCGGCGGCATCCGGGCTAAGGGTGAAATGGAGTGCGGCTTTGTGCGTGCATTCATGCTCGAAATGTCGTCGTATCCGTTCCGCATGGAGGGCCGCATCCTTCCGATCGACGAACCGGGCAAGGAAAGCCGCGTGTACCGGCAGCCGGTAGGAGTGATCGGTGTCATCAGTCCCTGGAATTTTCCGATGCAGCTGTCGCACCGATCGGTAGCACCAGCGCTCGCGCTCGGCAATGCGGTGGTACTCAAGCCCGCGCACGATACACCGATCACCGGCGGCCTGCTGCTGGCCAAGATTTATGAGGAGGCTGGACTGCCGTCCGGCCTGCTGAACGTGGTCATCGGTGCCACCAAAGATATCGGCGACGCTTTCACGCTGCATCCGATCCCACGCCTGATTTCCTTCACCGGTTCCACCAGGGTGGGCCGCCATATCGGCGAACTCGCCATGCAAGGCCCAACCATCAAGCGCGTCGCCCTGGAACTGGGCGGCAACGCCCCGTTCGTCGTACTGGACGACGCCGATCTGGAGCAGGCGGTGCGCGCCGCGGTGTTCGGCAGATTTCTGCATCAGGGGCAAATTTGCATGAGCACCAACCGTATCATCGTCGACGCCAGGCTGTACGACGAGTTCGTCGATCGCTTCATCACGCAAGTCACAAGCCTCAAATACGGCAATCCGGACGACCCCGCCACCGCCATTGGCCCGGTCATCAATGCCAAGCAGATGGAAGCGCATATCAAGCATATCGAGGGTGCCCGCGCCGAAGGAGCGCGCCAGGCACTGGGAGCAGAGCCGCAAGGCCTGGTGCTGCCGCCGCACGTATTCGTGGAGGTGAAAAACGAGATGCGGATCGCGCAGGAAGAATCCTTCGGCCCGATTGCGCCGATCATCAAGGTCAGCGGCGAAGCCGAGGCCTTGCGGGTCGCCAACGACACGCCGTACGGACTGTCGAGCGCGGTCTTCACACGCGACAAGGAGCGAGGCGTGCAGTTCGCGCTACGGCTGAAGGTCGGCATGACCCATATCAACGACACCAGCGTCGACGACATGCCGAACAATCCGTTCGGCGGCGAAAAGAACAGCGGCATCGGCCGCTTCAACGGCGAATGGGTGGTGCAGGAGTTCACGACCGACCATTGGGTGACCATCCAGCATGGCCAGCCGACCTATCCGTTCTGATTAGGGAGGAGCGCCATGAAAATAGCGCTGTTGGGCGCCACCGGGTTTGTCGGTACGGCGCTATTGAAGGAAGCACTGGACCGCGGACATACCGTCACGGCAATTGTGCGTCACCCGGAAAAGCTGGAAGCGCGCGAGCGACTGGTGGCCAAAGCCGGCGATGTGTATGACACGAATGCCCTCGCGGATCTGCTGCGCGGCCAGGAGGCGGTGATCAGCGCCTTCAACCCGGGCTGGAAAAATCCACAGCTATATGACCATCAAGTGCGCGGAACAACTGCAATCATCGCCGCCATCAAGGCGGCAGGTGTCAAGCGGGTGCTATGGGTAGGGGGCGCCGGCGGCCTGGAAGTGAAACCAGGCGCACTCTTGGTGGACACCCCGGATTTTCCGGATTGGGTCAAGCCCGGCTCGCTGGCAACCATTGATGCGCTGGCACAGTTACGCAACGAGTCAGAACTCGATTGGTCCTTCCTGGCGCCGTCAGCAACCATGCAACCAGGCCAGCGCACCGGCAAGTTTCGCCTGGGCGGCGACAAGTTGCTGGTCGATGCCGGCGGCCAGAGCAGCATTTCGGTTCAGGATTTTGCGATGGCGATGATCGACGAACTGGAACATCCGACGCATATCCGGCAGCGCTTCACGGTCGGATACTAACAATGGCTGGTGCGACCGCGATGTCGGTAATCCGCTAAGAGATTGGGCGATCCACCGACACTGCAGATCCATTTTCTGACCGCACTTATGGAGTAAGCATGTTTTACAAAAGACCACGTGGGGATTATTTTGAGCTGGTTGCCGTGACCCGAGTCTATGTCCTCGAAAAAAATCGTGTCGGCGACCTCGAGCTTCGCGTTGAGCTGGCTGACGGCACTACACTGGAGCGCGTCACGACCCATGGCGACTACACGGACTTTCTGGCGATGCCGCCCGCCATCATCATTTGAAAGGTCACCGGATGCCTGCTGGTGTGCCGCCCTCGGTGCACTGTCTTCCATTCGGCAACGGCATTCAGCGCGGGAAATCGGCATCCAACACGATCCGATAGCGGGCTTCGCCGGCGCGCAGATGGTCCATGGCCTGGTTGACTTGACTCATAGGGAAATGCTCGACCTTGGGGGCAATCTTGTGCAGGGTGGCAAATTGCAGCATGGTATCGATGGCCGCGCGAGATCCCGTCGGCGAGCCGGAAATGCCGTTCTGCCCATGCAGCAAGCTGCTTACCTGAACCGGCACCGGTTCGAGTACGGCGCCGACAAAGTGCAGCCGACCCTTGGGCGCCAGCATAGCCAGGATCGCATCCCACGCCAACGTGACGTTGGCGGTCACGAGGATGAGATCGAACGAACCCGCCAGAGTCTGCATTTCCTGTACATCCCGGCTGGAAGCGACGTGATGCGCACCGAACGATTTCGCCTCATCTGCCTTGGCCGGATTGGACGAAAACGCCGTCACCTCGCAGCCCCAAGCGTTCAGGAACATCAGCGCCATATGTCCCAAGCCGCCGATGCCAAAGACGCCGACGCGCGAGGTCGGCGTCACATACAGGTTCAACAACGGAGCGAACACGGTAATCCCTCCGCACAGCAAAGGGCCGGCTGCACTGACATCGAGCGGCTCGGGAATCGGCACGGTCCAGATCCAGTGCGCCCGCACCCGCTCGGCAAAGGCGCCGTGGTGCCCTACGATGGTCGGCTGCACGGTGGTGCAGAGGTGGTACTCGCCGCGCACGCAGAACTGGCAGTGCAGGCAGCTTTTTACGTTCCAGCCGACACCGACGCGCTGGCCAAGGCGCAAGCCCTTGTCGCGCGCGGCTTCACCGAGGGCGGCCACGCGCCCGATCGCTTCATGTCCACCCACGAACGGATAGGCGGTATTGCCCCATTCATTGTCGAGCATGGACAAGTCCGAATGGCAGATGCCGCAATAATCGACTTCAATTTCGACCTCGTCCGCTTCCAGCGGCCCCGGGTCATAAGAATAGCTCTCGAAGCGGCCGCCCGCTGTCTTGGCGGCCCAGGCACGAATGGCATTCATGACATTTTCCATTTTTTCAAATCAGGTTGGACGCAAGCAGCGTGGTGCAGTTCAGGAATTGGATGGCCTATGGTGCAAGGATCAAATGCGGAAGGCCTGGCTGTTCCGCTTTCGCTGACTATAGTAGGAGAATGGGTTGCACGGATGGCTGCATACAACCCATTCACGTTGCCGGTCGACACCACCGGCGCCCCTCACCGGAGACGCCATGAAGACCGAAATCAGCTATCACAATATTCAGAAACGCTCCCATGCGGAACTGGAAGGCCTGATCGATGAGCTGTCCCAAACCCATCTGGAGCGGCATATGACGAAATTTCCCGCGGATGCGACCGAGCTTCATGTCCATGTGGAAAAGAGCGAACACCATTCCCGCTACCGCATCAAACTGCGACTCGGCATACCGAAAGAAAACCTGGAAAGTGCCGATGAATCGGACGAAATCATCCCAGCGCTGCGCAAGTCGTTTGCGGAACTGGAGCGGCAACTCGAGGAGCATCTTACCCGTATACGCCAGGAAGGAAGAGGTGCGCCATGAAGCGCCATGAGGATTTGCCGAGGCTTAAAAAGGCGCTTTCGAAGCAGCCGGCGGCAGAGTCCGAGGCCTACGGCAAGCTGCTGCGGCCGCTGCTTCCGAAACTGGGACGCTTCGTGAAGCACGAGTTTTCCTATCTTCGGTCGCGTGGCGATTTGACGGTGGACTACCCGACCGCCCAGGATGTCATTGACGAAGTGCTTGTGCGCGCTTATCAAAATCTGAATCAACGGCCCGGCAAGGCCGAGCCGCTGCCGTGGCTGTATCGGATCGCGCACGAAGTCCTGACTGAGGCGATCAGGCAGAGACAGACCGAGGAGGAGCGTTTCGTCTCGCTCGACTCGCCGCCGCCGGAAGCGCCGGACCAGACCATCGACGAGCAGGACGAGGCCACTTATGAATACTGGCAGCCGGACGAAATGCTGAAACTGGAAGATATGGTGCCCATCTCGGATGCTACGCCGGAGAAGACGGCAAGTGAGGATGAAATGCGCAAGCATCTGCGCACCGCCCTTACCCACTTGCCGGCCACATGGCGCAGGGCTGTCTGGCTCACCCAAGCCGAAGGAATGACGCTTGGTACCGTAGCTGAAGTGCTCGGAGCCAGCGTGGAAGAAACACGGCGCTGGATCGAACAAGCCGATGCTTACTTGCGTGCCCGGCTTAAGGAAGTGGATTTGCAACCGGCGAAACCAGAACAGATGCCGGCCTATTTTGCGCCGGTGCCAGAGGAGGTCACACCTGAACTGACGCAGGTGTTCAAGCAAGTCACCAAGAAGGGAAAATAGGGCAAGCCTTGGGCCGCCATGGCTTGCATGGCGGCATCAGAAAAGTCGCCTAGGCTTTTTAGCAAGTAGATAAGGCATTTTCCTAGATCGTCGCGGTCGAAAGCGAACAGTGCAGTTTCCATGACGAATAGAAGAAAATAACCCCTTGTTTTCTAAGCGCCCCTAATGAATATCTGCCGCTGTAATTTCCAGATATCCACGCTGCGCGCGCCCTTGCTGAATGAGTTCGGTGGCAATGTCTTCGAAGCGTGCACGGCTATCAAGAAACTGATCGCTCACATCCTCCATCATGTTTCCAGGAGCGACCGCCTGAAGCGCTCCTGCATCAACGCGAATCTGGACGGGTGCTCCGTCACACGTCGCATAAAAAAAGATAGAGGAAATATCTTCCGCGTCCAGATCGAAATCTTCCTGAAATTCGATATCCATGAGTCAATCTCCCTCTTACGTCCCATCACCGCCAGCGGTCATCGACGGCGGCCATCGGTTCCATGCCACTTTCTTGTGCCAGCGTCGGGTAGTCGCTGTACCCTTTAACGCCGCCGCCATAAAAGGTGGCAGGATCGCTGGCGTTAAGCGGCGCTCGTAGGCGAAACCGTTCGGGCAGATCCGGATTGGCGAAAAATTTCCGGCCGAAGGCGATGAGATCCGCCCCGCCTTGGCCCGACCACGCTTCGGCCGACTCATAATCAAAGCCGCCCGCCAGGATCAGGGTACCGCGATACTTCCGGCGGAGCAGATCAAGCATGTGCAGGGCGGCAGCTTCGGGTCCGGCGCCTCTTTCCAGCGCTGCCATGCCTGGATTGACCAGATGCAGGTAGGCCTGCCTAGAAGCGTTGGTGCCAATTGCCAATACAAGCAGCACCCCAGTCATTGCTGGCTGATCCAAATAATGTTTCCTGCGCCATTGCCGACTGGTTCGGTGATCAGCAACAACCAATAGTGAGGGTCCACCAGGATTCTGATTCCGGATTGCGCGCACGATGGAAGCTATTCAGCAGCGCATAAATTGTAATCTATGAAACCAGGCCAACAGAGTCAATACCCGTCCGGACAATGTAAGGACGCCGAACAAGATGACGTCGACTCCGCGTAACCCGGACATCCACCAGGAGCACAATAATTTCGTTGGTGTTCAGTATCGCCACGCCGTCGGCTGGCCTATGTTTCCGGAAATTGCACCGCTTTTCGCAACACTGATTACCGCCAACTGTAACGAAGTCCAAGCCAGATGCCACGCGGTGCGCCATAGCCGCGGAACTGCTCGCCCAGCGCATTCTCGCCATCGAAGCTGCGTCCCGGTCCGGTGAATACATTGCGGCCGAGTATGCCGAAATTGGCATATTCGCGGTTCAGCAGGTTATCGACCCTTGCAAACAGCTCCCAGCCCTTTTCCAGCTTGAAGCGTGTATCAAGATTGACCACCGCATACCCGGGGACCTTGCCGCGGACGTCGAAGTTGTTCTCATCGCCGCGCGCGTAGATGTCGCTCGCATATACGAGATTGCCGCCGATCGACCAGCGTTCACTGGCGTCGTAGTCGAGTCGCAGCTTCAGGCTGTGGCGTGGAATGCCGGGAATCCGGTTCCCCGGCTTCACGAGAATCGAGCCGTTGTCATCTGCGCTCGAGTTGATCGGGCTGGTCGTCGAAAAGCTGCTTTGATAGGTCGCGTCGACATAGCTGTAGCGCGCGCTGACCGACAGACTGCCCCACTTACCGGTGCTGCCCAGTTCCAGCCCCTGGCGCCGGGTACTGCCGACATTCTGGAAGAAGCCGCTGTTCGAGCCGGCTCCCTGGCTGCTGATGAACTGGAGGTCGTCACTGAGCTCGGTCCTGTAAGCCGCCATGCTCCAGCTGTATGCCGCGCCGTGCTTGCCGCGCGCGCCGGCCTCGACGGTGCGCGCCACCACCTTTTTCAGGGCGGGATCGGACAGGAAATTGTTCGGCAATTTGCATGGCGCATTCGGATCGGCGCAGGTCAGCTCGATCGGGGTCGGCGCCCGCATCCCTTCGTTGTAGCTGGCGTAGGCAGTCAGATTCGGGGTCGGATTGAAATTCACCCCGAGGGCTGGATTGAAACGGCTGAACGAATGGTCGCCATTCAATTCCGCGGCATTGCCGGACATATCCCTAATCCGGATCTGGGCGAGGTTGTAGCGGCCGGACAAACTCAGGCTCCAATGCTCATTCAGCGTCAGCGTATCGGATGCGAACAGGCCGTAATAGCGGTTGTTCGTTTCGGCGTCGGTATTCTGAACGAAGGGGCCGATCGGAACGGTGCCGCGATTCGCATCGAATTGCGCCTCCTGCGCGTCCTGGCGGAAGCGGGCATGGCCGAGGTCGACGGTGGTGCCGAGCATCAGCTGATTTTTTTTCCCGGCCAGACGCCCCTGATAGGTCAGCTGCATGCCGAAACCGTAACTGATCTGATCGATCGTCGAGCGGTCATTGAGCGCTTGCACGGTATCCGGCAGGCCGGTCAGTGGATCGCGTTCACCGAAGTTGTCGTTGACATTGCTGCTGACCGAGGAATTGCGGTAATCGCGATAGTACAGGTTGCCCCCCAATAACCAGCCGTTATTGATGAAATGGCTGCCTTTCAGGGTGAGCATGCCGAGCCTGTTGCCGGTCCGATCGGGAAAAGTGTAGGCTTCGCGGATATCGGGAAACGAGCGCGGCAGCGTCTGCGTGCCTTCCAGCATGTTGTCGGCCAGGGTCAGGCTCAGGTCGAGATCGGTATCGCCGGTCTGATAACCCAGTTTGCCGAAGAACTGCTTGACGCGGCTCGGATTGTGTTCGGCCCAGCCTTGATCGTGCAGCAGGTTTCCGGTCATGAAGTAATCCCAGTTTCCGCCCTTTCCGCCTTGCTCGAACTCGATGGCGCGCCGTCCGAACGAACCGCCATACACTTCAAGGGAACCGCCCGGATTGTTGCTGCCGCTTTTGGTATAGATCGCCAGCGCGCCGCCAAGCGTATTCAGGCCGAACGCCGGATTCGAACCCGGCATCAATTGAACGCTGGCGATCGCCGATTGCGGAATCAGATCCCAGTTGACGACATCGCCGAACGGCTCGTTGATGCGCACCCCATCCTGGAATACCGACAAGCCTTGCGGCACGCCTAGCAAGGGCGAAGCGGTGAAGCCGCGAAAGCTGACATCGGGCTGAAACGGATTGCCCTGCGCCGCATTGACCGTGATGCTGGAGGCATTCTGTTCGAGATAGTCGGAGATATTGAGCTGCCGCTGGCGCGCCAGATCCTGTTGCGTATGCACCTGGATGTTGGCGGGTACATCGCGCACCGGCGTGCCCAGGCCCGGCAACAAGGTTGTGCCGATCACCTCGACGGTGGGGAGCTCCAGCGCTTCCGCCGGATTCGGGACCGTGACGCGAGCCGGCTCCGCAGCGCCTTGTGCCAGTACCGCGCTTGCCGGCCATCCGTAAACCCAGCCCGCGATCGCCAACGCCAGCACATGACGCTGTCCGTAAAATGCGTAGCCCGGCATGCGCCGTCCCCTCCCCTTTTTTCAAGCCAGGTTGGCTTGTTGACTTGCCGCACCTGTCTCGGCTGCATTGCATCTCGACAACGTCTCCGGAAGCTGGCGCTTCGTCTGGCTCAGCGCCCAAGTGACGCATCGCTTCTTGTCGGCCATGTCTGGCATGCCGGAGCTTGGAATTATTCAGGCCGAACGTCGAATACCGCTAGTCGCGATAGCAGGGCAGAATATTGCGCCGGGAAATTCTCAGCCGGTGCTGCGCTCGCATTTACCGCAGAGCATACGGGCGGCAGGCGCGCGACACTATTTTGCTTTCCCGCGTGTGGATGGGATGCGCCTCAGCATTGCTCCAGCAGCCTGCTCACTGCCGTGTAGCTGCCCTCGCGCGCAATATCGGCGGCGGTTTTGCCACGATTGTCCTTCATACGGCAATCGGCGCCTTGCTCAATCAAGAACTTCACTGTCGACTCGTGGCCATAGCCGGCGGCCCACATCAGCAAGGTCTCATCGTTGTCCATGCGGGTATTGACTTGAGTGCCCGCACGCAGCAATTCGGCCAGACAATCGCGGCAGCCATTCCCCGCCGCATATACCGCCGCACTTTTTTTAACGCGGTCGACCGGTGCTACCTGGGCACCGGCCGCGATCAGCTTGTGCACGATTTGGGCGTTGCCGCTGAAGGCCGCCGCCATCAAGGGGGTCACGCCCGCCAGGTTGGCGAGATTGACCTCCGCTCCCGCTCGCATCAACACATCGACCAGCGCTTCGTCGCCTTTGCGCGCCGCCATATTGAGCGGCGAGTCGCCGTTGCGGTCACGTGAATTGACCGCTGCGCCCTCGGCCAGCAAGGCGGCGACGCGCTCGATTCGGCCGGCCTTGGCGGCGAACAGATACTGGCTGTTGATGTTGAACTGATCCGCGGCCTGCTGCGCAAAGGCGCACGCCAGCGCTGCGCAGAACAGCACCGCCCCGACACCTCCCTTTAATGCCTTCTTCATCGCCATTGCACCTCCCAGACAGGAGAATAAAAGTGCAGCGAGTACCTCATATGATTTTGGACAAATATTTACCAAAAAAACAAATTACATTGTGCTTAGGAGATGGGCCCGCATCCTCCTCGGTCCGTGATTGCGGATCCCGAAATTCATTGGAGAACAAAAATGATTGCGCTAAACCAAAAGGTCGTGCTCGCCGCGATATTTGCGTTCTGTGCCATCGGCATGGCGCATAGCCAGGAAGTCCAGGGACAAAAGGACAAGGCTGGCGGCGCATCCGCCCTCAATTCGGTCAATGTCTCACAGGCGCAATTGAACGATGCCGGCAAGCAAGGCAATGACTGGCTGCATACCAATGGCAACTACGCGCAGACCCGCTTCTATCCGGGCAAGCAGATCAACACCGGCAACGTCAAGAACTTGCGCCCGGAATTCAGCTTTCAGACCGAGGTACGGGAATCGATGGAGACGGCGCCAATCGTGGTGGATGGCATCATGTATCTGACCACCGCCTACAATCACGTCTACGCCATCGACGCCACGACCGGCAAGGAATTCTGGCACTACAAGCACAATATGGGTCCCCTCACCACCTTCTGCTGCGGCCCGAACAATCGCGGCGTCGCGGTCGAGGGCGGCACATTGTTCATGGGTACGCTCGACGCCAAACTGGTGGCGCTCGATGCCAAGACCGGAAAGGTGTTATGGCAGACCGAAATCGCCGACCCCGAAAAAGGTTATAGCGAAACCATGTCGCCCACCGTCATCGACGGCAAGGTGCTGATCGGCACCAACGGCGGCGAATACGGCATTCGCGGCTTCGTCAAGGCATTCGATGCCAAGGATGGCAAGCTGCTCTGGACTTTCGATACGATTCCCGACAAGGGCCATGAAGGCGTATGGGCGGAAAAAGACGCCACCGGCCGCGACCTGCATCGCGATATCAAGGCCGAGAAGGAGCAGTTCGCCAAAGGCAGCGATTTCTACCAGACGCTCGGTGGCGGCGTCTGGATGAATCCGGCGGTCGACCTGAGTACGCGCACCATTTTCTTCGTGGTCGGCAATCCTTCCCCCGATCTGTACGGCGCCGAACGGCCCGGCGACAACCTCTATACCGACTCGATGGTTGCAGTCGATCTCGACAGCGGCAAGTACAAATGGCACTTCCAGTACATTCCGCACGATGTCTGGGACCTCGACGCCGTCAGCGCTCCAATCCTGGTAGATGCGAAAGACAAATCCGGCAAGATGATTCCGGCGGTGATCCATGGTGGAAAGACGGGACACATCTACGTGCATGACCGTAAGGACGGCAAGCTCATCCGTTTCTCCGAGGCGATGATTCCGCAGGAAAACATGTGGGTCCTGCCGACTCCTGAAGGTGCGCGTATGCTGCCCGGCGCCAACGGCGGCGTCGAATGGTCGCCGATGGCGGTCAACCAGAACCTGCGCCTGGCCTATGCGATGAATCTGCATCAGCCCATGACCTACCAAGTCGAAAAAGCGGCCTATCCGGGCGGCAAACTATGGCTTGGCGGCGCATTCAAGGCGATCGAGGGCGAACGGCAGTGGGGACGTCTTGCAGCCGTCAATATCGATACCGGCAAGATGACGTGGAAGTTCGATACTGAACAGCCGCTGATCGGCGGCGCCCTTGCCACCGCCGGCGATCTGGTGTTCTACGGGGAAGGCAATGGCCTGATCCGCGCGCTCGACGCCCGCAATGGCAAACTCCTGTGGGAATACCAGTGCGGCGCCGGTGCCAACGCCATGCCGGTGTCCTATTCCGTCAAGGGACGCCAGTACGTCGCCATGGGTTGCGGCGGCAATACCCAGATCGACTTCAAGCGCGGCAACACAATGTTCGTATTTGCCTTGCCGAAGAAGTGAAGCGGAGGAAACCGGAAATGTGCCGAGGCCACTTTAAGACCGGGCCTCGGTTCCTCGTGAACTAACGCCCTGTCCATCATTCTAAAAAAACAGGCGTCCGGCAACATCAAAAATTCCGCAATGAAAAAATCCTCGCCGTTTTCGCGGTCGTCATGAAATTTGGCGCCGCGATAGCAAAAGGGGCGAATGCCATCGCAGGCGAGCACGATCCGCTTGTCGCAAAGGCAGCATAACTACAGCAGGGAACCACTGTGCAATTCGATACCCTTCTCGCATCGGCGATCTTCGGCATCTGCACTTTGCCGATGTGGGCGCCGGCCGGCGCCCAGGACGTCGAGGCTGGACGTGCCAAGGTCCAAGTATGTGCAAGTTGCCATGGTGCCGACGGCAATTCGTCCAGCGGTAATTTCCCCAATCTCGCCGGCCAGACATGGCGTTATATCTACGTGCAGCTCAAAGACTTCAAGGAAGGCCGTCGCAAGGATCCGGTCATGAGCCCCATGGCGGCGCCCTTGAGCCGGCAGGACATGATCGATATCGGCAACTTCTATGCTGCGCAAACGCCGAAGCCATCGACCTTTAAAGTTGATGACACCAAGGTCAAGCTCGGCAAGGCCAAGGCCGATGAAGTCCTGTGCACGATGTGCCATCTTGGTGGCTTCTCCGGCCAGAACGAGATCCCGCGCGTCGCCGGTCAGCAGCACGATTACATCGTCAAGCAGATGAAGGACTTCAGGTCGCGTACCCGTACCAACGATGCCGGAAACATGACCAGCGTATCGAGCAACCTGAGCGACGCCGATATCGAAAATCTGGCGCAGTACATCACCAGCCTGCGTTGAGACAGACGCATGGATCAGCGCTACACCCGCACCGCGATGTTTCTGCACTGGCTCATCGCCATCCTGTTGATGGGCCAATTCGCGTTCGGCTGGTACTTGAACGAGATCCCGCGCGGCGTTCCCGCGCGCGGCTATTTCGTCAATCTGCACAAGAGCACCGGCATCCTGATCGGGCTAACCATCCTGTTGCGGCTCGTCTGGCGCCTGATGCACCGGCCGCCGCCCCTGCCCGACGCGCTTCCACGCTGGCAGCGGCGTGCCGCGGCGGCCAGTCACCGCCTGCTGTATGCGCTCATGCTGGTGATGCCGCTTTCCGGCTATATCGCCTCCAATTTCAGCAAGCACGGCGTGATTTTTTTTAACTCGGTCAAACTGGCGCCCTGGGGCAGCGACGACAAATTCCTCTATGCCTTTTTCAACCAGACGCACAAGATCAGCTCCTGGCTGCTGCTGGCCTTGGTAATCGTGCACGTGCTGGCGGCGCTCAAGCATCTGCTGGTCGAGCACGACGGCATTTTTTCGCGCATGTGGCCGCCACGCTCGGCCAGTCGGCACCGATACGCTGCCATAACAAAGGATTGAGGTGATCGCCGATGACCCACCCCGCACGTTCTCAATGCATCGCCGCGGCGGCCCTGATGTCTTTTTCGGTCCTGGCCCATGCCGCCCCGTTTGCCTATGTCCCCAATGAAGGATCCGGCACCGTATCGGTGATCGATACCGCGAGCGACGAGGTGGTGGCCGACATCCCCGCCGGCAAAAAGCCGCGCGGCCTGGCGGTCAGCGGTAACTGGCTCTACGTCAGCGATCAACCGAACAACCGCCTGCAAATGATCGACCTGAAGCAACGCCAGCCGGGCGGCACCATCGCGCTCGGCGAATCACCCGAAGGCGTGTATGCCTCCGCCGACGGCCGCTGGGTGGCGGCCGCCATCGAGGAAAGCAATGACGTGGCGATTACCGACACCGGCACCAACCAGGTCGCTTTCATCATCAAGGTGCGAGGACGCAATCCCGAACACGCGGTCTTCAGTCCCGATGGCAAAAAGCTGTTCGTCAGCGCCGAAGAAGGCAACGCGGTCGACATACTCGATTTCGCTGCGCGCAAGCAGGTGGCTCAGGTGCCGGTTGGCGCGCGCCCGCGCGGCATTGGCTTTCTTCCGGACGGCAGCCGCGCCTATGTCGCGACGGAGAACAGCAGCGAAGTGTATGTGATCGACACGGCCACCGATAGCTTGGTCGCGCACATCAAGGCCGGCAAGCGCGCCAACGGCGTCGCCGTGCATCCGGACGGCAGCCGTGTCTACATTTCCAATGGCGGCGAGGGCAGCGTATCGGTGATCGATACCGCGGACAACAAGATCGTGGCCACCATCCCGGTAGGGCAGCGTCCATGGAACATGGCGATCACGCCGGACGGCAAGAAGCTCTACGTTGCGAATGGCCGCTCGAACAGTGTGTCGGTGATCGATACCGTGCGAAATGTCAAAGTGCGCGACGTAAGCGTCGGCACGCTACCCTGGGGTGTCGTCATCAAGTAAGCACGAGCGCCCCCCACGGGCTGATGCACGCTATCGCTGCGGAAACCGGTGGGCGCTGCAACCCGCTACGGGCTGGCATCGCGGTCAGCGGAAAAAGAGGAATCATTGCGGTTTACATGGCGGTCGGGGCGCCATGCAGGGAGAAACCTGAGCCATGACAATTTTCTATGGTGGTCTGTGCCGCCATCGCCGCAGGGCGGCGCCGATCCCGGTTTCGCGCCTTATCCGCCCTGCGCTGACAGCCGTGGCGCTGCTGGCCGCCTGCGCCACGGCGACGGCGCAAACTGCGGATGCGCCCGGCGCTTCCGCGGAGGCGGCTTTGAAACCCGTGATCGTCAC
The DNA here is from genome assembly GCA_963706525.1 of uncultured beta proteobacterium. GTDB lineage: Bacteria > Pseudomonadota > Gammaproteobacteria > Burkholderiales > Burkholderiaceae_D > DATJCV01. Next base: position 171,599 of record CAVPMM010000015.1, read on the forward strand.
CAGCACCCGCATCGGCGTGCCGCCGTTCCAGGCACCGGCATCGGTCGACCTGGTGAGCGGCGATGCGATGCGCGACAGCCAGCCGCAGGTCAACCTGTCCGAAGGCCTGGCGGGAGTGCCGGGCCTGATGATCCAGAACCGGCAAAATTATGCCCAGGACTTGCAAATTTCCGTGCGCGGGTTCGGCGCCCGCTCGACCTTCGGGATTCGCGGTGTACGCCTGTACGTGGACGGTATCCCGGCCACCCTGCCGGATGGCCAGGGACAGAGTTCGAACATCGACATCGCCTCGATCGATCGGGTGGAAGTCCTGCGCGGACCTTTCTCGGCGCTATATGGCAATTCGTCGGGCGGCGTGATCCAGGTCTTCACCGAAGACGGCAGCGGCCCGCTGCTGCTGGGATCGAGCCTGACCTTGGGCAGCTATGGGCTGCGCCGCTATGGCATCGAGGCGAGCGGTTCGTCCAGCGACGATGCCGTCAACTACCTGCTCAGCACCAGTCGCTTCATGATCGACGGCTACCGCGACCATAGCGCGGCCAGCAAAAATCTGGCAAACGGCAAACTCGGCATCCAGCTCGACCAGGACCGCAAGCTGACGCTGGTGTTCAACAGCGTGGACTTGAGTGCGCAAGACCCGATGGGCCTCACCGCGGCGCAGTTCATGGCCGCCCCGCGCAGCGTCACCCCCAGCGCGATCCAATTCAACACACGCAAGACCGTGCAGCAGACTCAGGGCGGGCTGGTGTACGAGCAGCGCGTCGATGCCAGCAACGACTTGCGCCTGACGGTCTACTACGGACAGCGCAACACGGTCCAGTTCCAGTCGATTCCGGTCGCGGCCCAGGCCAATCCGCTGAATGCCGGCGGCGTGATCGATCTCGGCCGCAGCTATGCCGGCCTCGACGCCCGCTGGACCTCGCGCCTAAAGCTGGCCGAGCGTCCGCTGACCCTGATCGGCGGCATCGCCTACGACACGCTGACAGAACAGCGCAAGGGCTTTGAGAACTTCATCGGCAGCGGCACCGCCCAGATCCTCGGCGTGCAGGGCCGCTTGCGGCGGGACGAAACCAACCTGGTCTGGAACGCCGACCCCTATCTACAGGCGTCCTGGCAATTCGCCGAACGCTGGAACCTGGATGCCGGCGTGCGCTACAGCACGGTGCGCTTCAATTCCGACGATCACTATATCGTCGGCATCAATGGCAACGACAGCGGCGCGGTGCGCTATCGCAAGGCGCTGCCGATGGCGGCGCTGCGCTATCAGGCGCGGCCCGACCTGAACCTGTATGCGACCGTAGGGCGCGGCTTCGAGACGCCGACTCTCAACGAAATCTCGTATCGCCCCGATGGCCAGGCCGGCCTGAACTTCGCCTTGCAGCCAGCCACCAACACGAGCCTCGAAGTCGGCGCCAAGCTACGCCTGAGCGGCGGCCTGCTGACCGCAGCGCTATTCCAGACCCGCACCGAGAACGAGATCGTCACCGCCACCAATACCGGCGGCCGCACCACGTTCCAGAATGCCGGCCGCACGCTGCGCAACGGACTGGAACTGGGCTGGGATCGCGAACTGGGCCGGCACTGGCACGCGCAGGCGGCCTATACCTGGCTCGACGCCACCTATCGCGACAGTTTCTGTGCCTCGACCTGTAGCGCCACCAACCCACCAGTGCCCGCCGGCAACAGGATTCCGGGCATTCCGCGTCAGACGCTGTTCGCTGCGCTGGCATGGGCACCGCCGCAAGGCTGGCGCGGAGGCATCGAAGGTCGCTATCTGAGCAAGTTCTACGCCAATGACAGCAATGCCGATTCCGCGCCCACATATTTCACGGCCTCGCTCCACGCCGGATATCTGCTCCCCCTCGAGCACTGGACGCTGAACGCCTTTGCCCGCATCGACAATCTGTTCGGTCGCCAATATGCCGGTTCGGTGATCATCAACGAGGCCAACGGCCGCTACTTCGAACCGGCGCCCGGCCGCAACTGGAGTGCAGGCATCAGCGCTTCTTACAGGTTCTAAGGGCTGCGCACGCGAGGCGGCAACGCGGGATGGCAGCGGCGCATGGAAGCCAAGCTACCCGGCTACGCATTACCAGCAGCACGAATTCCTGAATCTACTCGACAGACGCCACGGACCGTCTTGCCGCACACCGGGCAACGCAACCCGACCGAAAAGGACTGCCGGACGGTACTGAGCTTGCGGCGGCCCACAGGCAACAGCCACTGTGGCTGCCAGCGCAACCCTGGGCTAGCCACGCTCGCCCCGGATATAGTGTTCGAGCTGCTGGATGACGAACTGCTGCTCGGAGATGATGTCCTTCACCAGGTCGCCGATGGAGATCAGGCCGATCAGCTTGTCGTTCTCCATGACGGGGAGATGGCGCAGCCGGTTTTCGGTCATCAGCGCCATGCAATCCTCGTTGCTTTGATCGGGATGCACATACATCACCGGCGAGCTCATGATGTCGCGTACCGGCGTTTCGCTGGACGAACGTCCCATCAGCACCACTTTTCGTGCGTAGTCGCGCTCGGTAACGATGCCGGTCACCGCTTCCCCTTCCATGACCAACAGTGCGCCGATGCGCTGCTGCGCCATCAGCTTGATGGCATCCAGTACCGATGCCTCGGGCGCGATGGTGTGGACGGTCTGGCTGGGTTTGGACCGCAGGATATGGGAAACTGTTTTCATCGCCGCTTTCCTTGATGAACGCCAACGGGTCAATCATATACCCATGCCTTTTATCGATGGGCTTGCGCCGGCCCCTGTCGAGTGGCATGGCTCCCTCGTCCCGGCGGCAGCTTTTTTAACGGCATCGCCCTGCTGGCGGCACATCTGCCCTTTGTTGCCTATCCCTTACGCGGCACGAGAGACGCCGAGTCCACACCGGGACGGCGTCGCGCGTGAAGCGCGGCTTAGGCGCTCGAGAAAAGCGCTGTCCCGCCTAACAAGAATTGCCTGCAGAATCAACCTGCTCCGGCTGCGCCTCAGCGGCCGCCAAACGATTTCGCCGCAACAGTCTGCAGGTAGGCGTACACCGCCTGCGCATCGACCTCGTTCAACTCGCGCAGCGTTTCAAACGGCATCACCTGGATGGCACTGCCGTCGGGGCGCGTTCCGCTGCGCAGCATGGCGGTGAACTGCTGCACATCCTTGTAGCGCGCCATGGCGCTGCCCTCGCCGGGCGTCAGGTTGGCGGCGGCCGGCCATTCCGGCGGCCCGCCGGGAATCTTACCGCCGGACAAACCAGGGCCATGGCAGCCGATGCACATGTTCGCCACGTAGGCGCCATGCTCGACCGATACCGCAACCGGCACCGGTTGCGCGGGCGGCAACGAATGGTCGATTTTTTGCGCCGCGTCGGGAATCAGGCCGAGGCCGTACAGCACCTGTACCGGCAGCGGCAGCTCCATCACGGCGTCGCCGCCGGTGACAGGGGGGAGGCTTTGCACGTGGGCGATTAGCGCGCCCAGATCGGCGTCGGTAAAGCGGTTGAAATCCTCGCTCGGCATGATGAATACCGGCTGGCCGTTCGGCTTGACGCCATGACGAATGGTGCGCACCCAGTCTTCGTTGCGATAGGCGGCGACGGCAGCGGCGCCGGTGCTGATGTTGGGGCCGGCAACGCGCATGCCCTTGCCGTCATGGATGAATTCGCGGCCACCGCCATTGGCGCCATGGCATTCGGCACAGCCGCGCGAAAGAAACAGATAGCGGCCGCGCTCGAGGCTGGCGGCATCGGTTGGCAACGGCACCGCCGCCACCGTGACCGCTACCTGCCGCGTGCGCTTCTGTTGGGCCAGCTGCTTGCCGGTCATGGCGGCGCCGATCAGCAGCAGCACGATCAGGCCGAGGATGCCCGTAATCCATGTGATCCAGCGCCTCATGATGCCCCCTAGTCGATTTGAGATGGGAGATGGGAAACGGCGGCATACATGAGGGCCACATTTGAGCCGCGACACGCTCATGGCAACCGCTTTGCAAACGGCGAATGGGCGAATTCTAACGCCGGGGCGGCAATTTTCATTGATTTTTTGCAAATCTTGGCTGAGCGCAAAATGGCATGCCAGCCATCAGCGGCGGCACCAGGCAATGCCATTCCGGGCATGCCAAATTGCTATGGATTTTTCCGTAAATCAGGAAAATTGCCTTACAATTCTTGGCAATTTCCCAATGGCAAGGTAGCAATTCATGAAAATTCTACAGATCAGCGCCGGACGCGAACGCTCGGTGGCGCTTACCGAAAACGGCAGCGCGTATGGCTGGGGCGCCTTCAAGAAAGTCCTGCCGCTCGCTCCGGACCAGATTGCCGGCGACATCTGCACCACCGATGCCACCGAAATCGGCCACAACCGCTTTGCCCAGCCGGTGCCGCAAATCCTCAATCCGCACCAGCCGTTTGCCGCCATTGCCGACGGCTATATCGATACGCTGGGCATCCACCGCGCCGGCTCGGTGCTGTCGTGCCGCCCACTCATCGCGCCGCAAGCGGGCGCGGCGCAGCTGCCGATTTCGGGCATGCCGTCGACGGCGGTGCAGGCGGCGCTGACCGAATCCGCCGCCTTTGCGCTGCACGCGGATGGCGCGGTGTGGTCGTGGGGCATGAATGTCAACGGCCAGCTGGGGCGGCCGACACCCGCGCTGCAGAGCGCGGCGGCGGCGATCGCAGAATTGCCCCCGATTGCCTCGTTGGCGGCCGGGCACAGCCATGTGCTGGCGCTGGATCGCGCCGGCCGCGTCTGGAGCTGGGGTTCGAACAGCGCCGGCCAGCTCGGCAATGGCACGCTAGAGGCCAGCCGGCAGCCACTCAGCATCGCTTTTCCCGATCCGATCCGACGCATCGCCGCCGGCGACACGCACAGCTTTGCGCTGGACGCCAACGGCCGCCTGTGGGCCTGGGGCTCCAACAACCACGGCCAGGCCGGCGATGCCGCCGCCCTTTATTACATGCGGCCGGTGCGCATCAAGACCGGCTTTCCAGTGGCGCATATCGATGCCGGCATGTTTTACTCGGCCGCGGTCTCGGCACAGGGCGATGTGTTTGCCTGGGGCTGGAACGGACTGGGCCAGACCGCGCAGCCGCCCGGCCCCTCATCGCCACGGCCGGTGCGGATCAACGCACTGTCGAACATCACCCGCATCTCCGCCGGTACCGGCCATGTGCTGGCAACCGACGGCAATGCCGTTTTCGCCTGGGGCGACAACCGCAGCGCCGCCTGCGGCAGCGCCCCGTCGCGCGCGATCCAAGCGCAGCCGATTCAACTTTCTTTCGCCTAGGACCCAGTCATGACCCGTCCCGATCCCGCCGTCGATAGCGGCCGCCGTGAAACCCTGCGCTGGGCGTTCGGCCTGTCCCTTGGCACCGCGCTGGCACCGCTGGCCGGTTGCGGCGGCAACAACGCCACCGAAGATACCTTGCCGGAAGCCCCGGTCCTGTCGTCGAAAAACGGCATGCTGGAGCTGGCGCTCAGCGTGCGCTACGCCACCCAGTCGCTGGATATCGCCAGCAACCAGGGGCCAGCCTATCCCGGCGTGTCGAAAAAAACCACGACCTCGCTGCGCAGCTTCAACGGCCGCTACATGGCGCCGACGCTGGTCCTGAATGTTGGCGATACGCTGCGCATCCGCCTCGATAACGATTTGCCGGCGAATGTCGGCGGCCAGTCGGCGCTCAAGTACCTGAACCACCAGAACAGCACCAACCTGCACTTCCACGGCCTGCACGTCGACCCGAAGGAAATCCGGCCCGGCGTGTTCGGCGACTATGTGGTCGACCTGCCGGAAGCCGGCGTGCTGCCCGGCGCCCGCCGCCAGCATGAACTCGCCATTCCCAAGGACCATACCAACGGCATCTACTGGTATCACCCGCACTTGCACGGCTCGTCCAACGTGCAAGTATCGAGCGGCATGTTCGGCGCCATCCTGATCCGCGACCCGGCTGACAAGTTCATCACCTCGCCGGATATCCGCGAGCGCGTGATGTTCGTGCACAAAATGAACCTGACCGCCAACGGCAAGACCGAGTCGTTCTACGATTCGGTCGGCGCGCCCACTTCGGCGTTTCTGGTCAACGGCGCCTACCAGCCGACGATCGTGATGCAGCCGGGCGAAGTGCAGAACTGGCATTTCGTCAACTCCGCCTCGTTCTTCCCGTTCAATCCGGTGCTGGACGGCCATACCCTGTGGCACTACGCCAAGGACGGCAACGTCTTCGACCGCAAGTTCCGCGCAATCAACCGCGAAACCTCGACCCAGTTCGGCAACCAGCAATGGCCGGGCAATGCCCTCTATCCGGGCGCGCGCCATTCGGTGGTGGTCAAGGCCAGCGATGTGCCGGGTACCTACTATCTGCGCGCCGCGCTGGCGCCGTCGAGCGAAGGTAAGGAAGAAATCGTGGCGCGCATCGTGGTGGAAGGAACGCCGGTCAGCACCGCATTGCCGTCCGCCGCCAACCTGCCGCGCTACAGCGACCACATTCCGATCACCGACGCCGAATTGGCGCAGCATGGCGGCAAGACGCGCGCGCTAGTGCTGGCCGTGCTCGGCAGCACCAGCAGCAATCTGAATCTGCCGATTCCCGCCGGCGAGGAATGGTTCGTGCCGGAAGGCGACGGATTGGATAGTTTCAAGAACACCGTGTTTGCGTCCGGCACCTTCGGCGCCAAGCTGTCGCCGTTCCAGTCGGCGCTGACTGTGAGGCAGACGGTGGCGCTGAATGCGGTCGAGGAATGGACCATCTACAACATGAACAACTATCCGCACCCGTTCCACATCCACGTCAACGACAGCTACGTGGTCAAGGTGAATGGCGAGAGCGTGACGCCGTTCTGGGCCGACACCGTGCCGCTACCGCCCAGCGGCACGCCGGACAAGCCGACCTCGGTGACCTTCCGCATGCGCTTTGCCGACTTCACCGGCGAGTATGTCTGGCATTGCCATGCGCTGGATCATGAGGATCTGGGGATGATGCAGCTGGTGGAAGTGGTGGCATAGCAGAACCGGCGCGGTGCTTCGGCGCCACGCCGCCCCCGCATACTCCCCCGAATAGGCCGCCAATCTCGGGCGCATTCAGGTCGCTTCACCCCTATACCCCCACTTCCTGCAAAGACAAGAGCGCCCGGCGCACCATGCTTGCGCTCCTTGCCGCTTGCGCGGCCTCGGGCGGCGCCCGGCGGCGTTTTTACGGTCTGGTCCGGACTGCATTCACTCCATGTGGCGTGTGCCCCTGGGAGAAATGCATGCATTCCCGCCTGCGCGGCAACAACAGTTTGGATGGACGCGCAATCCATGCCGTTCAACGCTCTGAAACCGAGGAATAGCTCCCGGCTTTCCAGATGCGCGCCGAGCGGCTCAACCCGAAGAGCCGGCCACGCCCTTAGCCGCCCGCCACCGTCATGTTTTCGATCAGGATCGAGCCGGTCTGCTTGCTGCCGCGGATCAGGCTGTCGGCGCCGACCGCGACGATCTGCATCAGCATGTCCTTCATGTTGCCGGCAATCGTGATTTCCTCGACCGGGTACTGGATCACGCCGTTCTCCACCCAGTAGCCGGCGGCGCCGCGCGAATAGTCGCCGGTGACATAATTCGTCCCCTGCCCCATCAGCTCGGTCACCAAGAGGCCGGTGCCCATCTTTTTCAGCATCGCCTTGAAGTTGTCGCCGGACGCGTCAGGCTCGACGTCAGCGACAGGTTGTGCGAGCCGCCGGCGTTGCCCGTGGTCTGCATGCCGAGCTTGCGCGCCGAATAGGTCGACAGGAAATAGCCCTGCACCACGCCGTCCTTGACCACCTCGCGCCGCTGCGTGCGCACGCCTTCCTCGTCGAACGGCGCCGAGCCGACGCCGCCGATCACGTGCGGGTCCTCGACGATCTGGACATGCGATGCCAGCGCCTGCTTACCGAGAGAATCGAGCAGGAAGCTCGATTTGCGGTACAAGGCGCCGCCCGAAGTCGCCTGGACGAAGGCGCCCAATAATCCGGCCGCCAGCGGCGCCTCGAACAGCACCGGGCACTTGCGCGTATCCAGCTTCTTTGCATGCAGCCGCGCCAGCGCGCGCTCGGCGGCGTAGCGGCCGATGGCTTCCGGCTTGGCCAGCTTCTTCGGATCGCGCATCGACGAATACCAGTCGTCGCGCTGCATGTGGGCGCCGCGGCCGGCGATCGGCGCCACCGACAGCGTATGGCGCGAATACGGATAGCCGGCCATGAAACCGCGACTGTTGGCGGCGACGAAATGCGATTGCTGCGCATAGACGCCGGCGCCCTCGCTATTGGTGATGCGCTTGTCGACCGCGAAGGCGGCCGCTTCGCCGCGCTGCGCCAGTTCGACCGCCTCTTGCGCCGACAATCAGCCACGGTGCATACAGGCGCAGGTCGCGCGGCTGCATTTCCAGCGTATCTTCGTCGGGCAGGCCGGCGCAGTCGTCGGGCGCGGTGAAGCGGGCGATGTTGTAGGCCGCCTCCACCGTGTCGCGCAGCGATTGCTGCGAAAAATCCGAGGTGTTGGCGTTGCCGCGCCGGATCTGTCGCCCTTCTCCCAGGAACACGGTGACGCCCATGCCCTTGTCCTTGTTCTGCTCGATGGTTTCAACCTTGCCCTTGCGCACCGAAACCGACAGGCCGTTGCCCTCGCTGAACTCGACCGAAGTATCCGTCGCCCCTTTTTCCTTGGCGTAACGCAATACGTCCTGCGCGAGCTGTCGCAACTGGTCCTGGCTGTAGATGAATACGGAATCGGTCATGGGCGGGTTTCTTCGATACGGGTAAAGCAGTTATGATAGCAGTCGTTTACCGAATGGCGCGATGCCATAGACAGTCAAGAACATGCCAAATCCAAACCGCGGTTCCTGCGGCTTCCAGTCCAGCGAATTTGAACAGGAATACGAACGCCCTTCCAAGTCGCAACTGAAGCGCGAAATGACCGCCCTGCAGAAAATGGGCGAAGAACTGGTGGCGCAGTCGCGCGACCGCGTCAAGCGCGTGCCGCTGCCCGAAGACGTGCGCGATGCCATTCTCGAATGCCAGCAGATCACCAACCATGAAGGCCGGCGCCGCCAGCTGCAATTCGTCGGCAAGAAAATGCGCACGCTGGACGCCGAAGAAGTTGCCGCGGTGCAGCGCACGCTCGACAGCTGGCGCGGCGCCTCCAAGGCCGACACCAACGCCATGCATATGCTGGAGCGACGGCGCGACAAGCTGCTGGCGTCCGACGCCGCGCTGACCGAGCTGCTGGCCGAATACCCAGCGGCCGATGCGCAACAGCTGCGCACGCTGATCCGCAACGCCCGCAAGGAGCAGGCGGAGAACAAGCCGCCCAAGGCCTATCGCGAGATTTTCCAGACATTGAAGCAATTGCGGGCCGCAAACGAACCTGACGAATCCGAAGCGGAGGAAACACCGGATGAAGACCAATCCTGACGAACTGCGGGTCGGCCTGCTCTCGATCTCCGACCGCGCCAGCAGCGGCGGCTACGAAGACCAAGGCATCCCGGCGCTGCGCGACTGGCTCACCAGCGCCCTGACCAGCCCGTGGCAGGCCGAGGCGCGCGTGATCCCCGACGAACGCGCGCAGATCGAACAGGCCCTGATCGAACTGATCGACGTCCAGCGCTGCGACCTGGTGCTGACCACCGGCGGCACCGGCCCGGCGCGGCGCGACGTCACCCCGGAAGCGACGCTGGCCATCGCCACCAAGGAAATGCCCGGCTTCGGTGAACAGATGCGGCAGATCAGCCTGCGCTTCGTACCGACCGCTATCCTGTCGCGCCAGGTGGCCGTGATCCGCGAGACGGCCGACCACGCGGCGTTGATCATCAACCTGCCCGGCCAGCCGAAATCGATCAAGGAAACCCTGGAAGGCTTGAAGGACGCCGACGGCAAGCAGCTGGTGGCCGGCATCTTCGCCGCCGTGCCGTATTGCCTCGACCTGATCGGCGGCCCGTATGCCGAGACCGACGACGCCGTGTGCAAGGCGTTCCGGCCGAAATCGGCGATCCGCCAGAAATAGACCGCGCCACCAGTTTCAAAAAGACAACATGACCCCAAGCACCCTGGAAACCATCGAACTCGAAACCGCACCGAACCCCACCGCAGCCGTCATCTGGATGCATGGCCTGGGTGCCGACGGCAACGACTTCGTGCCGATCGTGCGCGAACTCGACCTCGCTGGCTGCCCACCGATCCGCTTCGTCTTCCCGCATGCGCCGACCAGGGCGGTGACGATCAACAATGGCTACGTGATGCGGGCCTGGTACGACATCCTCGGCCCCGGCCGGCCCGAGGATGAAGCTGGTTTGCGCGCCTCGCAAAAGGCCGTCGAGGCCTTGATCGAGCGGGAAAAATCGCGCGGCATCGCGGCCGGGCGCATCGTTCTGGCCGGCTTCTCGCAAGGCTGCGCGATGACCTTGCAAACCGGCCTGCGCCACCCCGAGAAACTGGCCGGCTTGCTATGCCTGTCCGGTTACGTTCCCTTGCATCAAATAATTGCCGGCGAACGCCACGCTGCCAACCAGGACACGCCGATCTTCCTGGCGCACGGCCGCGGCGATCCGGTGATCACCATCGACCGCGCAGAAAAGTCGCGCGACCTGCTGCGCTCGCTCGGCTATCCGGTCGAGTGGCATGAGTACATGATGCCGCACTCGGTATGCCCGGAAGAGATCGACGACATCGGCGCCTGGCTGAAACGAGTGTTGTGACTGTTGCGGCATCCTGATTTAGCCAACTCTCGATCCTGCCAAGGACTGGCCTGTAAGTGACATAGATCACTGCTGATTCAGGCGCTTAGTTGGTCTGCAATGGCGTCGTGGACGTCATTCTCGTGAACAATCAGGATAGCGCTTCCTTTCTTGCGAAGCGCCACCGCCTTTTCGACCTTTCGGCCATAACAGGCGTATGCCCAACATGGGTTTCCGTCGGCGCCGACGACAAGATAGTTGACCCGGCGAGTCACGGTGCCGCTGGCGCTCCCTCCAAGATCACAAACTATTTTTTCAAATTCCGGGCGGGTGTACTTATGCGATATACCTGTAATGCAAAAGACCGCATCGGCAAACGTGATTTCGGGGCACACGGCACATAAGCCGACAATGGTCGAGTTTTCTCGAAGAAGTGGATTGACTACAGTCTTATTGTCAAAAGCGAAATGAATTCACCAAAGAATCCCATCAGCATCTTGTGCTCATTCGGATCAATTTTTGGCCAAGGATGCCCAGCGCTGCAGGGACTTGAGGCAGCGCCTCGCGTCCCTGTGTCACTTCCGGAGCACTTCGGCCCAGCTTAGTTTGTCGAGCAATTCTCCATGCAACGCTTGGCCTTTGTATCCGGCCGGCTGTCGACGATGAAGTTATCGCGGTTCGGCATTTTCACCTGAGTCAGGGTTTTCTGGTTCATTTCCACGTCCTGGCCAATCAGGCCGTTCAGGTGAAGGATATAAGCCGACAAGGCATATATTTCATCCGGCTTAAGGGACTGAGGTCTATCCATCGGCATGGCCCGATTGATGTAGTCGTACAGGATCGGCGCATAAGGAAACATGCTGCCGGGAGTCATAATCCGCGTATCCGTGGTAAACGACCCTATTCCCCCGACCATCGAACCGAACATCGCGCCGCCCTTCGCCTCAACACCATGGCAAGCCGCACACTGGGCCTCGAAAATCGGCTTGCCAGCAAGGGCGGTTCCCCCACCTGGCGGCAGGCCGGCGCCGGTCCGGGAATTGATGTCGATATTCCACGCCTTCAGGTCGGCTTCCGTAACAGCCTGCCCATGCTTGACCGAGGGCCCCGGCGGAGCTGCCATGACCTGCAGACAGCAGGCGAGCATCCCCAAGCTTAGCAGCGGCTTCATCATACGTTTAAGCGATCGCATTGCTCACCTCCCCCGCCGCATTGATAGCCCATGGAAAAATTCCGTTGTGATGCTGCACGAATCCGGTGATTGCCCGTTGCTCGCTCAATTGGGCAACGGTAGGTTGGACATAGCCGGTGCTGTCCACGGCGCGGCTTGCGATCTTTGCCGGCCCGCCTTCCCATCGCCAGCGGTAACGGAATCGAGTCAGGCATTTGTCCAGCACCGGCTCTTCCAGCACTGCCTGACGCCAGGTACGGCCGCCGTCGACGGTAACATCGACCGCTGTAATCTTGCCGTTGCCGGACCAGGCGAAGCCTTCGATTTCCTGCATGCCGCGCTGGATGCTCATGCCGCCTGACGGCCGGGTAATCACCGACTTGGCTTCCATTTCAAAACTGAACTGCCTCCATTTGCCGTTCGGCATGGGGTCCGTGTAGCGCGCCGTCTCGCTTCGGAAATTCCACGGCTCCGTTCCCAGCTTGATTCGGCGCAGCCATTTGATGCTGACATTGCCCTCCCAGCCCGGCACGAATAAGCGCAGCGGATAGCCGTTTTCCGGGCGCAGCATTTCGCCATTTTGCGCAAATACCAGCAGCGCATCATCCATCGCCTTGGCAATCGGGATACTTCGGATATGGGCCGATCCATCCGCACCTTCCGCGAGCAGCCACTTCGCATCGGCTTGCAGGCCGGCTTCATCGAGCAGCCAGGCAAGCGGAACCCCGGTCCACTGAGCGCATGAAAGCAAGCCATGTGACTGCTGCACAGTCGTCGACGCCGGTGTTTTCCAGTCCGTCAAGCCATTCCCCGAACATTCCATAAAATAGAATTTCGAGACGGAGGGATAGCGCATGAGGTCGGACATCGAAAACTTGAGCGGCTGCTTGACCAATCCATGGATGACCAGCATGTGATGATCAGGATTGATATCGGGTACGCCATTGTGGTGCCGCTCGTAGAACAGGCCGTTCGGAGTGGTGATCCCATGCTGATTCTGCAGCGGGGTCATACTCCAATCCGAGAAATTCTGCTTGTTCTTCAGCACATCAGTGCGGTGCCGCTTTACGTGCGCCTCATATTTCGCAGGCATGCCGTACTCTGTCTCTGGAATTGGCCGTCCCATTCCCCGGTTCGATTCCGGGATGGGAAGCGGCGCTGCCTGGGCGTTCGTCAGCATCCCCAGTCCTCCGACACCACCTGCCAGCGCCATCGACCGGCGCAGGAAGCCGCGACGGTCGCCGTGGGTTAGGGAATCGCGCGCCTGAAGCTGCTGGCGGGCGTCACGGACCAACTGTTTGGATTTGCTATCGTCCTGCATACTCTCTCCTCTCCTGTTGAAGCCATCGTTGAGTCGCGCCCGAGTCCACCAATCCCGTTAATGGTGAAATCCCGTCATTGACTCAGCATATTTTTTTGAACCGACCGATCGGTACAATTTAGGGGCACTTTAGAAGCGAGTGATGAGTATGTCAAGCAATGAGTGCGATGCGTTGGATGCGTCTTTGTTAAGAAATGGGATCGGGAATCCGATTCAGCGTTTTTGCTTCATCTATAATCCACTGTCCCGGTCGCTCCAATCGCTTGCGCATGCCTCAGTGCAGGAAATGGCCGGTCGCCCAATCCAAGTGAGATTCCTATGCCTAAGCCGACAATGCAGCAGACCCAGCTCGAGCGGATCCTGGCTATCGCTGCAAAACTATTCGCAGAACGTGGCTACCACGCAGTCGGAATGACCGAATTGGGCGATGCGGTGGGACTGGGCCGGGGCGCCTTGTACCATCACATCAAGAGCAAGGAAGACGTCCTGTACAACATCACCAGGCAGTACATTTTCGTGCTGGTCGAATTGGGGAACAAGGCATTCGAGGAAGAAACCGATCCAAAACTGCGCGTCCAGCTATTGGGGCGCCAATTGATGGAAACGATTGCGGTCTACCAGGCTGAACTTACCGTCTGCTTCCGTGAAATTTATTCGCTTACCGGCAGCCGCAAGGAAGAAGTCTTGAAGCTGCATGGCGAATATGAACATATCTGGCGCCGCGCCCTCATTGATGGTGAAAAAAAGGGCGTATTCAGGCCTTTTAACGCGGTCCGCCTCAAAGGCCTGCTCGGGATGTTCTTCTATTCTTATATCTGGATGAAACCGAATGGTGCCCAGGGACCAGAGACGATCTCCAAAATCTTCAACGATGTCGTATTGAAGGCACTGGAAAAGTAGCGAACTTGGCGAGTCTGGCATCAGGCGGGCGCCTTTCTTCCTTAAAGAAGGGTGGAGTGCAGGTAATCATTGGGCACAGGATGGTCCGGAAAAAAATGCCGCGCCCTATGTATAGGCACAACGTAGGGGTCATGACCGAACACAATATGTGATCGTGACAGACGGCCGATTCATCCTGCGCGTAGCGGCGACCGCTGCGCTAGCACTGCTCAAGTCCCCTGCGAACAGAAGGCTCTTCGTGCAATAGATTCATCGGTGGGGTTCGTTCATGAGGAAGGAAGCCGGTTCGCCTGTGAAGCTTATCGCTGAAGCGTATTCTGCGCGACCCAATACCGATAAAAGAGGCTGTCATTCGTCAGTTGAAAGCCGGATAGGCATCTCGATGAGACTAAAGAGTCCAAAATAGCCTCATTCATACCGCCGGCCTGGAATTTTTTGTCAATAGCTTCGAGTCGGGTCGAACGTCAATCTCCACGGCGCAACACCTTCAATGTGGTCCAGCGCATCCACGATGGCTGCGTAAGGCATGACGTGATTCACTCCCATTTCCATTTTGTTGAACGCTCTTACTTGAACACCACGGTCTTGTGGCCGTTGAGCAGAATCCGGTGCTCGACGAACCACTTCACCGCGCGCGCCAGCACCACGCATTCGACGTCGCGCCCGATCGCGGTCAGCGTGTCGGGTTCCATCGCGTGATCGACGCGCTCCACGTCCTGCTCGATGATCGGTCCTTCGTCGAGGTCACCGGTGACAAAGTGAGCGGTGGCGCCGATCAGCTTGACGCCGCGATCGTGCGCCTGGTAGTACGGCTTGGCGCCCTTGAAGCTGGGCAGGAAGGAATGATGGATGTTGATCGCGCGGCCGGCCAGCGCATGGCACATCTCCGGCGACAGGATCTGCATGTAGCGCGCCAGCACCACCAGGTCGATGTCGTTGGCCTGCACGATTTCCAGGATCTTCTGTTCCTGCGCGCGCTTGGCTTCGGGTGCGGCGCCGGCCGCCAGCGGCAAGTGGTGGAACGGGATGTTGTAGCTGGCCGCCAGCTGATAGAAGTCGCGATGATTCGACACGATCGCCGGAATCTCGACCGGCAACAGCCCGCTCTTGTAGCGGAACAGCAGGTCGTTCAGGCAGTGGCCGATCTTCGACACCATCAGCATCATGCGCGGCTTCTTGGCGGCGTCGTGCAGTTGCCAGCTCATTTGCATGGTTTCGGCGAGCGCGGCAAAGCCGGCGCGCAGGGCCGCGGCGTCGCTGCCGGCATCTTCGGCGGCGAAGTGCACGCGCATGAAGAACAGGTGCGACTGGGCATCGCCAAATTGCGCGGAATTGATGATGTTGCAACCGTGGTCGGCCAAAAATCCGGAGACGTTGCGCACAATGCCGCGCTGGTCGAGGCAGGACAGGGTAAGAATGTATTCTGGATGCGTCATGGCAAAGGCAGGGAGTCGGCGGCCCGCGGTGGCGTGGGCGAAAGGCGCTATTGTCGCATGCTTGCCCTAGGCAAACAAAAACCCGGGCCGACGATGGATCGGCCCGGGTCGATGAGGAAATACCTGTGCGGCGCTTAGGGCGCGGATTTGGCTACGGCCAGCCCTTTCGCGGCGCCGACCTGGACTTCGCCGGTCAGTTGGCCGCCCTCTTCGATCACCACCCGCCCGTAGCGGATCTTGCCGGAGACTTTGCCGGTCGAGTAGATCACCAGCTTTTCGCGCACCGTCAGTTCGCCGTCGAATTCGCCGCGGATTTCGGCGATGTCGATCTCGGCCGAACCCTTGAAGGCGCCGATTTCGGCGATCTGGATCACGCGGGAATCCATCGTCGCTTCGACCCTGCCTTCGACCACCAGGGTGTCGCAGTCGGTGATTTCAACGCCTTTCAGCTTGATGTTGGGGCCGACGATCAGCTTGCTGCCGACTTCGTTGGTGCTGGCGCTGGTGGACGGATTGGGTTGGCTCGGGCTGCTGGCCGGGTAAGCCGGCTTGACGATATTCGACGAGCTGCCTGGCGAAGTCAGGCTGCTGGCGCTGCCAAGCGGCGAATTGGGCGTGGCGGTTTCCCGTTTGCCGAAAAGCGTTTCTGAACGAAGCATGGTATCTCCTAGGGCTGATGAACGTGACATGAATGTGACCGCGGCATCCGGGCCGTCGAGTCAACATCGAAAACTGCGGGGCGAAGCGGCATTCCACATGCTTTTGCAGGGCGGGAAAGAGAGCTGGCACACCATGAGTTTCTATGTGAAAAACATATGACTCCTGCATTGGTGCTTGGCAACCCATAAAAGTTCCGGAATTATTTTCAGACACAAAAAAGCACGATCGTTCAAATTACGCTATAGTCGTTCGATCACAATTTGACGGGAGACCAGCATGACAACAAGCGTGTTAAGCAATCAGCAATTCCGCCTGGCTGCACGGCCGGTGGGCATGCCGAAGGCGCAGGACTGGAATCTGACCGCAGAGCCGGTGCGCGACATCGCCGACGGTGAAATCGTGGTGCAGACGCTGTACCTGTCGCTCGATCCGGCGATGCGCGGCTGGATGAACGAAGGCAAGTCGTATATCCGTCCGGTGGCGATCGGCGAAGTGATGCGCGCCGGCGGCATCGGCCGCGTGGTGGCGTCGAAGTCGCCGAAATTCGCGGTCGGCGATACGGTTTCCGGCGCCATCGGCGTGCAGCGCTACTGGGTCGGCGCCGCCGACGACAAGACCGCCGCTTTCTACAAGGTCGATGGACGCATGGCGCCGTTGCCGAAGTATCTGAATGCGCTCGGCATGCCTGGCATGACCGCCTACTTCGGCCTGCTCGAAGTAGGCCAGCCGAAAGCCGGCGAAACGGTCGTGGTGTCGGGCGCCGCCGGCGCGGTCGGCCAGACCGTGGGCCAGGTCGCCAAGCACAAGGGCTGCCGCGTGGTGGGGATCGCCGGCGGCCAGGAGAAATGCGATTTCGTCGTCAACGAACTCGGCTTCGACGCCTGCATCGACTACAAGAGCGGCAATCTGAAGGATGGCTTGAAGACCCACTGTCCGGACGGCGTCGATGTCTATTTCGACAATGTCGGCGGCGAGATCCTGGATACCGTGCTGACCCGACTGCGCATGAAGGCCCGCATCATCATCTGCGGCGCGATCTCGCAATACAACAACACCACGCCGGTGAAAGGCCCGGCCAACTACCTGTCACTGCTGGTCAATCGGGCGCGCATGGAAGGCATCGTGGTGTTCGACTACGCCGACCGCTACGCCGAAGGCGCCGCGCAAATGGCGCAGTGGATGCAGCAAGGCAGCTTCAAGACGCGCGAAGACATCGTACAAGGATTGGAAAAATTCCCGGAGGCGCTGCTGATGCTGTTCGAGGGGAAAAACTTCGGCAAGCTGATCCTGCAGGTGGCACCGGAATAGCACGGCGCCCCGCCTTCATCGTTTGAGCGAACCGGCTGCCAGACAGCCGGTTTTGTTGTGCGCAGCACCGCTGATTGCGGGCAAACGCGCGGCCGCTTTCATATGCGAGCCGCGGTATATCCGCGCTACCATGAACGCCGCGGCAACATTGCCCGCCGCTCCCTGCGCTTCCAAATCGGGAAAATATCATGTCGCATTTCACCTTCGACTGGACCCCCACCCTCACCATGCTCGGGCAAATCCTGGCCGCGCTGCTGGCCGGCGGCCTGATCGGGCTGGAACGCAGTTACCACGGCCGCGCCGCCGGTTTCCGCACTTTTTCGCTGGTGGCGCTTGGCTCCTGCCTGCTGATGGTGGCTTCCGCCAATCCGCTCGACTGGTATCCGCCCATCGAAGGCCAGGCCCACATGGACCCGAGCCGGGTGGTGCAGGGCATCGTCACCGGCGTCGGCTTCCTCGGCGCCGGCGTCATTTTCCGCGATGGCTTCACCGTGCGCGGCCTGACCACGGCCGCCTGCATCTGGGTGGTGGCGGCGCTCGGCGTATTGTTCGGCATCGGCTTTTACATGCTCGGCACCATCGGCACCGTGATCACCCTGATCGTGCTCTCGGTGTTCAAGCGCATCGAATCGCTGATGCCGGCGAATCAATACTCGTATCTATCGATCGGCTTCGCGCGCGCCGATGCGCCGAGCGAACAGGCGCTCACGCAGCGCCTGGCGCAGCTGGGGTTGGATGCGGAGGAAATGGGCTACGGCATCCAGGAAGAAGGCAATTTGTTCGAATATCACGCCACCCTGCGCACCGAGCAGGCCGACAACATCCGGCAATTGGTCGACAACTTGCGCCGCGACCCGCAAGTGGTCCGCTTCCGCCTGTCGCCCACCAGCGATTGATGCCGTCACGAGGCTTCCACGCATGTGGGGATGCACCGGCCACGGACGAAAAAAAACGCTGCCGATGTTGGGCAGCGTTTTTTACGATTTCAAGCGATTCAGTTGCGAATCACGCGCTTGTATTCGTTGGTACGGGTATCGATTTCGATCGAGTCGTCGGTGCTGACGAACAGCGGCACCTGGACGATGTGGGAATTCGCCTCGATGGCGTTTTCGATCTTGGCTTCTTTCAGGACGTTGCCGGAAGTGTTGCCCTTGACCGCAGGCTCGGAGTACACCACCTTGCGAGCGATGGTGGTCGGCAGTTCAACGGAGATCGCCTTGCCGTCGTAGAAAACGGCTTCGCATTCCATGCCGTCTTTCAGGTAGTGCAGCGCATCGCCCAGGTTTTCTTCTTCGATTTCGTACTGGTTGTATTCTTCGTCCATGAACACGTACAGCGGGTCGGCGAAGTACGAATAGGTCACCGGCTTTTTGTCGAGAACAACGACGTCGAACTTGTCGTCGCCGCGGAATACGTTTTCCAGCGGAGCATTGGTCAGAAGATTCTTCATCTTCCATTTGTAGGTGAAGCCCGTGCGGCTCGAGCCGTTGACGTCGGAACGCAGCACGATAAAAGGCTTGCCGTCGACCATGATGATGTTACCGACACGAATTTCTTTTGCAGGTTTCATAATGAATGTACGAAAAAAATGGATTGCATAAGGATCATTTGTCGCATCACGGCCAACGGCACAGTAAGCTTACACTTGATCGAAAAGGCCTTAAAAATCAGCCGCGTATTATACCTTGTTTTCCATGGCTACCGATCGCAGCGCACTGGCAAATTTCAGCAAATTGCTTGCCAGGTCGCCGTTTGCCAGCACTTGCCGCTGCCACTCCGCCGCCCGGCTCGCGATTATCGGCATGTCGGCCTGGAATGACGACCATAGCGCAGGCCAGTCGGCCTGCTCTTCCATGTTTTCAGCCGGTGCGCCATTCCAGCGCCAGGACAAGGCAATCAAACTGTCGATGCCGGCCGCATAGCGTTGCAGGAACGCGCGCAATTTCTTGTGATGCAGGTTTTCGTCCTGCGGATAGATATGCCAGATGAACGGCTTGCCCGCCCACTGCGCGCGCACCCACGAATCCTCTCCCCGCACGAAATTGAAGTCGCAGGCCCATAACAGCCGGTCGTAGTCCGGTTGCGCGACAAAGGGCAGGACGCGCACGGTCAACGCACCGGCGGTGCGCGCAGCGCCCGCCTTTGCCTCCGCACCCAGAAAGGCTTGCACCGCCTCGACCGCAACGCCTTCGGGCACCAGGCAAACGATTGCGGCATCGCCGCTTTGCCATGCATCGAACAGCGCTGGGACCGGTGCGTGCGGATAACAAAACAAGGACACCTTCAACGCCGCCATTTCTGCCGGCGTCACGCCAAACTGTGCCAGGAAAGCCGCCATGGCCGCCTGATCCGCTTGAAATTGCCGGCGCTGTTCTTCCAAGGACGATTCATACAGCAAGCCGCCGGTTTTGCTGGTGAAGCCGGGAAAGAAAAAATATTTCGTCAATGGCAGGCGCGGATGCGGCGACGGCAAGGTGTGGCAGCCTTCGACCCATTCCTCGGCGCTCAGGCCCTCCAGGTTGAGCCACACCGGACGCGGATGGCACTGTGCCATGGCGGCGATGTAGCCGGGCGGGATATCGCACGCGAAAAATTCGATCACGATGTCGGCCACATCGTCCGTCGAAAAAACGCCTTCCTGGTCGTGCCAGTGGCGCACCGTCACGCCGGCAAGCTGCTGCACTTCAGCGTCGATCTCGACCGGCGGACAAATCCGCTGAAAGCTGCGCAAGTCGTCCACCCACAAGGTGACGGCAATGCCGTGCTCCTGGCGCAGTTGCCGCGCCAGGCGCCAGCAGATACCGATGTCGCCATAGTTATCGACGACTTTGCAGAATATCGCCAAGGAGACTGGCGGCTTTTTATGAATGACCATTTTTTGATGTCTTAAGGCTAGGTCGCACCGCCGATATCCGGAATTGCATCGGCAGCACGAATTGAATTGCAAATCGACGGCGCTCAACCCGTCATTTCATGCCCTTGCGGGCGCCGCTCCGGGCATTTATGCCCGCTATGGCCCATTACAGGCGACCGGCCCAATCAAGCTTTCGCCGGGAATACGGAGCAGCGGCCCTCCACTGCCACGCCACCCGCCGCACATGCCGGAATTATCGGCCACACGGCGATTCAGAGCAGTTTTCAGAGCGTTCACGCGCTGCGGCGCGAGCGGCAAGCGCGGGAGCCGAGCATAAAACGCCGGCTCCGGAAAATCAAAGGCAGGCGCATGGCGCCATGCAGGCATGGTCTCCAGGCGTCAGCTTACATGATGATCAACATGTATTATATTCATGACGATCATCATTTATTAACCCATCTCTCCCGAGGAAAACCCATGCCTCGCGTATCCCGCCAGCAAATGGACCAGAACCGCGCTTCCATCGAAGAGGTGTCGGCCCGATTATTCCGCGAACAAGGCTTGAATGGCATCAGCGTCGCCGACCTGATGGCCGCCGCCGGCCTGACGCACGGCGGCTTCTACGGCCATTTCGAGTCGAAGGACGCGCTGGCGGCGGTGGCCTGCGGCAAGGCGTTCGAGCAATCACTGGGGCGCTGGGAGCGCAGCGTACAGCGCCAGCCGACGCCGCAGCGGGCCCTGGAACAGATCATCGAGCGCTACCTGTCGCCGCAAAGCCGCGACCAGCCGGGCCGCAGTTGCCCGGCGGTGGCGCTGGCCGCCGATGTCGCGCGCGAGGCGCCCGGCAAACCGGTGCGCGCCGCCTATCTGGACGGCGTGAAAGGCATGGCCGAAGCGCTAACGACGCTCGCCGCCGGCGCTCATCTACGTCCGCATCCGCGGCAGCAGGCGCTGCTGCAGCTGGCGACCATGGTCGGCGCCCTGAGCCTGGCGCGGGCGACCCGGGGCGATCCGCTGTCCGACGAAATTCTCGCGGCGGTGCGCGCTTTGCTGTTGCATGAGCCGCTACCGCCCACCAGCGCCGAAGCGCTGCCCGGCTAAGTGGGCATGCGGGACTTTGCAGCGTTTTCCCCCAGTGCCCCAATCGCAACGCCTGCGGCCGAATATCAACTTGTCCGGCCCCTTCCTTTCAGCCAGTCCCTTTCCATCACAGGAGATTTTCCATGTCCACCTCCAATCCAGCCGCCGCCACTCTCTATCTGGACGATGTCGTGGTCGGCTACCGTTTCAGCAGCGGCGAACACGCCCTCGATGAGCAGCAGATCAAGGCCTTCGCCGCCCAGTTCGATCCGCAGCCGTTTCACCTCGACGACGGCGCCGCCCGCAAGACCCTGTTCGGCGGCCTTGCCGCCAGCGGCTGGCATACGGCGGCGATCACGATGCGGCTGCTGGTGACGGGCGGCATGCCGCTGGCGGAGGGCGTCATCGGCGCCGGCGCCGAGGTCAGCTGGCCGCAGCCGACGCGCGCCGGCGACATCCTGCATGTGGAGAGCGAAGTCATGGCGATCACGCCGTCGCGCTCGCGCCCCGATCGCGGCATGCTGACGGTACGCAGCGAAACCCGCAACCAGCGCGGCGAGGTGCTGCAGATACTGACTTCGAAGCTGGTGGTTTCGCGCCGGCCCGCCTAGCGGCAAGCCGGCCCAGAGGAAGGATCAGGCCGCGGCGCGCAACTCGGCCGTGATCTGGTACGAGCGCAGGCGCGCTGCGTGGTCGAAGATCTGCGAGGTGATCATCAGTTCGTCGGCACCGGTGCGATCGACAAAGGCCTGCAATTGCGCCGCCACCGTTGCCGGCGCGCCGATCGCCGAACACGACAGCACCGATTCCAGCAGCATCTTTTCGGCCGGACCGATGCGCTCCAGGTAATCGGCCACCGGCGGCAACAGCCGCGTCGGCCGGCCGCTGCGCAGGTTGACGAAAGCCTGCTGCATCGAAGTGGCGCGGAACTGCGCTTCCTCGTCGGTATCGGCGGCGAACACGTTGAAGCCGAGCATCACATACGGCTTCTGCAAGTGCGCCGAGGGCCGGAAATTGGCACGGTAGAACGCCACCGCCTGCAGCATCTGCGCCGGCGCGAAGTGCGAAGCGAACGCATACGGCAAGCCGAGCGCTGCCGCCAGTTGCGCGCCGAACAGGCTGGAACCCAGAATCCAGATCGGCACATTCAGGCCGGCGCCCGGCACAGCGCGCACCGCTTGCCGGCCGGAATCGGCGAAATAATCCATCAGCTCCACCACGTCCTGCGGAAACTCGTCCGCATCCGAAGCCAGGTTGCGCCGCAGCGCCCGCGCCGTGAGCTGGTCGGAGCCCGGCGCACGCCCGAGGCCCAGATCGATGCGGCCCGGATACAGCGACTCCAAGGTGCCGAACTGCTCGGCGATCACCAGCGGCGAATGATTCGGCAGCATGATGCCGCCGGCGCCGACGCGGATGCGCTGCGTGCCGCCGGCCACATGGCCGATCAAGACCGCGGTGGCGGCGCTGGCGATGCCGGGCATGCCGTGGTGTTCGGCCAGCCAGTAGCGGTGATAGCCCCAGCGCTCGCCGTGCTGCGCCAGGTCGAGCGTGTTGCGGAACGACTGCGCGGCATCGCTGCCTTCGGTGATCGGGGAAAGGTCGAGAATCGAGAATGGAATCATGGCTTGCATATCGGGTCTGCGGCGCAAAAATCAATCGTCGGCGGCATCAGGCCGGCGCCGCCGACGGCTTCAGGGCCTTACGTTCGATGCTGGAGGACAGGATCAGCGAACTGGAGGTCACGCCGCAGCGCGTCAGCGCCAGGATCACGCGCTCGAGGTCGCTGACCGAAGCCGCCACCACCTTGACCACGCCGCAATCGTCGCCGGTGATCGAATGGCATTCGACGATTTCCGGCAATTGCGCGGCGACCACTTCCAGCGGCGTTTCATGCACGCGCTTGGCGACGCGGATGAAGGCCGTGATCGGGTAGCCAAGCGCGGCCGGATCGACGCGCGCATGATAGCCGGTGATGACCTGCGCCGCCTCCATGCGCCGCACGCGCTCAGCCACCGCCGGCTGGCTCATGTGGATGCGCCGACCGATCTCGGCCAGCGTGGTGCGCGCATCGGCCTGCAGGATGTCGAGGATTTTGCCATCCATGGCGTCGAGTTCTATCTTCATGGTCAAGTGCTCATATTTCAATTAAAGCCAAAGTAAAAAAACATCATGGCCTTTAAGTCACCATGTAAAAAACACCATTTGGAGCCTACACTGTATTCCTGATTTGCGTTTGGCGGGGCGTTGCGTGAAGTCGTTTGCGTGTCGTCAGGCCGGCACGCCTTCATATACTCCCATACATAGCATCTTATGTCGCGCATAAAAATTATCAAATTTACCCATACTCCCTGATCATTCGCTATGCCAAGCGCTCGACGTTCGGCGCGCATGGCCCCAGCACTCGATCGTTTTCACGTTCAACCCCCAGCCCTTCCTTCCATGCGCCAACTGCCCCGCTTCGTCCTGATTGCCCTTCTGATCGTGTATGTGGTCTGGGGCTCCACCTATTTCGCCATCCGCATCGGCCTGGAATCGTTTCCGCCGCTCCTGATGATCGCGTTGCGCTTCCTGGCGGCCGGCGCGCTGCTATTTGGCTTCATGAAGTGGCGCGGCGCGCCCAATCCGACGCCGGCCCAATGGCGCGACGGCGCCCTCGTCGGCGTTCTGCTGCTGGGCGGCGGCACCGGCTTGGTGGCGATCGCCGAGCAGACCGTGGCTTCGGGCCTGACCGCGGTGTTCATCGCCGTTACGCCCTTGCTGTTCGCGCTGTGGTCGGGCTGGTTCGGCCACTGGCCGACGCGCCGCGAATGGATCGGCATCGCCATCGGTTTTGCCGGCGTACTGTTGCTGGCCAGCGGCGCCGGCCTGTCGGGCTCACCGTTGGGCGCCCTGACGCTACTGTGCGCGGTCATCTGCTGGTCGCTTGGTTCGGTGCTGTCGCAAAAGAAGCTGAAGGTGGCGCCCGGTCCGATGGGCTTCGCCAGCGAAATGATCGCCGGCGGCGTCTTCCTGCTGACCGTCGGCTTGCTGAAGGGCGAAGCGCTGATCGTTCGAACTTCTGGCGCAGGCCAGTTGGCAGGCGTGGCTGGCCTGGTTCTACCTGGTCACGATCGGCTCGCTGGTGGGGTTTTCGGCCTACATGTACAT
Source organism: uncultured beta proteobacterium (assembly GCA_963706525.1). Classification (GTDB taxonomy): domain Bacteria; phylum Pseudomonadota; class Gammaproteobacteria; order Burkholderiales; family Burkholderiaceae_D; genus DATJCV01. Next base: position 196,149 of record CAVPMM010000015.1, read on the forward strand.
GCTGGCGCGGGTATCGCCGGCGCTGGCCTCGAGCTATGCCTATGTCAACCCGGTGATCGCGGTCGCGCTCGGCGTCTGGCTCGGCGGCGAAATCATCAGCACCCGCGAAATGCTGGCGATGGCGGTGATCCTGGTCAGCGTCATGCTGCTGACCACCACGCCGCGCAAGGCAGCGGCTTAAGGGCTAGAGCAAATTCGGTCTGACCTGACTCGCCGATGCCGGGCGCCTTGGCCTCGACTGAGCCAGTCAGGCCGAATCTGCTCTAGCCGCCGTCCTCGTCCCGGTCCGGCCTCCTCACGGCGCTTGCCGCTTTGGTGTATACCTGAACCTTTCGTGCCGACGCGCCATGCGGGATTTGCCGGCAGGCATGCCGGCGTCGCGGCAATTCCGGATGCCCTGTCCGCAATCGGTGTGCGGCCCTTCCCTCTTCTACAAGGAGTCCAACCATGCAGCCATCCTTTGGTTATGGCACCACCGGCGCCGAGCAGCCGCTCGGGCCGCTGCGCTTCGAGCGGCGCGACCCCGGCCCGCACGATGTGCAAATCGAGATCCTGTATTGCGGCGTCTGCCATTCGGACCTGCACGCCGCGCGCAACGAATGGGGCAGCACGGTCTATCCGCTGGTGCCGGGCCATGAAATCATCGGCCGCGTCACGCGCGTCGGCGCCGAGGTCACGCGCTTTCGCGAAGGTCAGATGGCCGGCGTCGGCTGCATGGTCGATTCCTGCCAGCACTGCAGCAGCTGCGCCGAAGGGCTGGAGCAATACTGCGAAAACGGCTTCACCGGCACCTACGACGGCACCGAGGGAGATACCGGCAAGGCCACCAATGGCGGCTATTCCAACAATATCGTGGTCAATGAAAAATTCGTGCTGCGCATTCCCGAGCAGCTCGATCCGGCGGCGGCCGCGCCGCTCTTGTGCGCCGGCATCACCACCTATTCGCCGCTGCGCCACTGGAAGGTCGGCCCCGGCCAGAAGGTCGGCATCGTCGGCCTGGGCGGGCTCGGCCACATGGGCATCAAGCTGGCGCACGCGATGGGCGCGCACGTGGTGCTGTTCACGACCTCGGCCGAACAAGAAGGAAGACGCGCTGCGGCTCGGCGCCGACGAAGTCGTGATCTCGAAAAATCCCGACGAAATGGCCGCGCACCAGAACAGCTTCGACTTCATCCTCAACACCGTGGCCGCGCCGCACGATCTGGACGCGTTCCTGGTGCTGCTGAAGCGCGACGGCACGATGACGCTGGTCGGCGCCCCGGCCACGCCGCATCCGTCGCCGCGCGTATTCAACCTGATTTTCAAGCGCCGAAGCCTGGCCGGCTCGCTGATCGGCGGCATTGCCGAAACCCAGGAAATGCTGGATTTCTGCGCCGAGCACGGCATCGCGTCCGATATCGAAATGATTCCGATCCAGAAGATCAACGAAGCCTATGAACGGATGCTGAAAAGCGACGTGAAATACCGCTTCGTGATCGACATGGCATCGCTGAAGAACGGCTGACGACGACACGTCCGGCGGCGGCACACCTACCGCCGGTGCGCGCTCCCGGGCGTCGATGGTCCTACTGATCCAGAAAGAAAGCGACGATCTGTTCCGCCAGCTGGTCGATCGTCAGCCCCTTGCCCGGCTTGTACCATTGCATGCTGTAGTTGATGGCGCCCAGCAGCAGCAGGCGCACCAGCTTGCTGTCGCTCTTGATCAGGCCGGCCTGTTTCAACAGGCCGAGCACTTGCTGCCAGCGCTCGTCGTAGCGATCCTTCAAGCCGATGATGCGCTCCTGCAATTCGGGGCTGAGCGCGCGCCAGTCATACAGCAGCACCGGGATGAAATCCTGCCCCTCGCCAAGCACGGTTTCCAGATGCGAGCGCACCAGCGCGTGGAATTTTTCGCGCGGCGGCAAATCGCCGGCGACGATGCGCTCGGTCTCGGCCAAGCCGGCCACCAGGCCCTCCTCCATCACCGCGGCCAGGATTTCCTGCTTGCTCTTGAAATGGTAGAACGGGCTGCCGGAGCGCATGCCGACGGCATCGGCGATATCGCGCACGGTGGTGCCGTCGAAGCCTTTTTCGCGAAACAGGCGGGCGGAGACGCGGATCAGATCGGCGCGGCGGTTGCCTTCATCGTCGGCCACCGTGGCCAGGGGGCGTCCGCGTGCCGCGCGCTTGCGGGGGCGGCGGCGGAAGTCATGTTCTTAGGCATAGTGTCCATGTGGGTCGGCAATTATAGCGGCCCTTCGGCGGCCAAAGGGACACCCCGCTCCCTTTCATTCCCGAAAATTCACCGTCCCGCCGACCTCCTGGTGCGCGGCGCTCACAGCAGCGCTTCGCCATGACGCAGCGGCAAATCATCGGGCACTTCGATTTCCATGCGCAGCAGGCCGGCGGCCAGCGATTTCCCCAGGTTGTCGCTGCGCAGCGAACGGGCAGCGCCGCCATCGAGCGCCTGATGCAGCACGAATTTCAGCGCCAGCAGATTGTCCAATTCGAAGCGCTCGACCGCGCCGCCGACAATCCCGGCAAAGTGCGCCGCCACGCGTGCGGCGCTGACTTCGCGCTTGAGGATGGCGTAGATAGGCGCATCGTAGGCAAACAGCCCAAGATCGGCCTTGTCGCCCTTGTCGCCGCCGCGTGCATGGGACAGCCGCACCAGTTGAACGCGCATCTCAGACCTCCGTCACTTCAACCCGCACGCGCTGCTCGACCAGTTCGCGCGTGACCAGCGTCGGCCAGATGCCGAGCAGCTCCGACGCCGGCTGCATCGTATACCGTCCGCCGACGAAAGGCGGCCCGGACAGCGCCAGCCACGGAAACAGCCGGCCGAAGCCGTCCGCCACGCGCTTGTCGGCGCAGCGCAAGGCCATGCGCAAATACACTTCATTCAACGCATCGCGCTGGGCCGGGTCGGCCAGCGGCCCGAGGATGGAGTCGTAGCCGAGGTATTCGATGCGCATTTCATCGTAGGCCATGCCCTTCTCCGCCATCAGTTGCTGCACGATTTGCGCCGTGCGCTCGGCTTTCAGATAGGCCTGCGGCCAGCTGTAGCCGAAGGTCGCCTGGCCCATCCAGCCGTCCTGATAGCCGCCGACGATCTTGAGCCTGGCCGGACGCGGCTTGCCGCTGGCGCCGGTCAGGCGCACCCGATCGCCGCCCATATCCTCCAGCTGCACAGTACTGATGTCGAGCACGACATCGGGAGAAAAATAATTGCGCGGATCGTGCACTTCGTACAGCAGTTGCTGGCGCACCGTATCGAACGACACGCGGCCGCCGGTACCGGGCGCCTTGGTGATGAGCGCCGAACCGTCTGCGGCGACTTCGGCAATCGGATAACCGATGTGGCCGAGGTCCGGGATCGTGCTCCAGTCCAGGCCGCCGAAATTGCCGCCGCTGCCTTGTCCCGAGCATTCCAGCAGATGGCCGACGGTCAGTCCCTGCGCCAGCCGGTTCCACTGCTCCGGCGTGCGGGCGTCGAGCGGCCAGCCGAATTCATGCACCAGCGGCGCCAGGAACAAGGCGGCGTCGGCCACGCGGCCGGTCAGCACGATGTCGGCGCCCTGTTCCAGGGCTTGCACCAGCGGCGCGGCGCCCAGATAGGCATTGGCGAACACCATGCGCTCACGCACGCTGGATAGCGACGCGCCGCTGTCGAGGTGGGCCAGGCTTTCGCCGGCGCTCTGCCACTGATCGAGCTGTGCCAGCACGTCATCGCCGGTCACCACTGCGATGCGCGCCTGCCATCCCTTTTTGCGGAACAGTTCCGCCAGGGCGTCGCGCGCACCGTGCGGGTTGAGGCCGCCGGCATTGAGCAGGAACTTGACACCTTGGCCGCCATTGGCTTTTTGCGCCAGCGGCCACAACTCGGCCAGCATCGGCACCAGGTCGCGCGTATAGCCGGCCTGCGGGTCGCGCGCGCGATCCTTTTGCAGGATCGCCAGCGTCAGTTCGGCCAGATGGTCGGAAGCGATGTACTGGACGCCGCCGCGCTCGATGCTGGCGGCGATCGGCCACCAGGCGTCGCCGTAGAATCCGAGGCCCGCACCTATGCGTATGGTTTTCATGCCGGCCCGAAACGCGGTGCGCGCTTTTGCAGGAAGGCGGCGACGCCTTCGGCAAAATCGGCACTGGCGGTTGCTTGTGCGAAATGCTCGATCTCGTCCTCCAACTGCTGCGCCAGCGGCGTCGATTCGGCTTGATAAATCAGGCGCTTGATGCGCGCATGCGAACCCTGCGGACCGGCCAGCAGGCGCGCCACCAGCCTGTCGGTCGCGGCACTCAGCTGGTCTGCCGGCACCACCCAGTTGACCAATCCGAACGATAAGGCCGCATCGGCATCGAAGCTGTCCGCCAGCAGCAGCCATTCCAGGGCCTTGCGCGCACCGGCCAGGCGCGGCAGGAACCAGCTGTTGCCGGCGTCGGGACTGGCGCCGATGCGCGCATACGCCGTATTGAAGCGGGTGCCCTGTGCGGCGATCACGAGGTCGGCCGCACCCATGGTGCCCATGCTGCCGCCGGCCACCGCACCATGCACCGCGGCGACCACGATGGCGGGCAGCGCGCGCAAGCGCAGGATGAAGGGATTGAGGTCGCGTCCGATCTCGCGCAGCATGGCCGGCGCGTCGACCCGATCCGGACGAAAGCTGGAGATGTCGCCGCCGGCGCCGAATGCCGGCCCCTCGGCGCGCAGCAGCACCACGCGTACGCTCGGATCGGCGGCAATGTGCTCGGTGACCCGGTTCAATTCCGCGATCTGCACCGCGCCCATCGCGTTCAGGGTGGCCGGATTATCGAAAACGACCGTCGCCAGCCCGTCCGCGATCCGCAAATGCGTGCTCATGCCGTCTGCCCCTTCGCGCGTGCAGTGCCGCGATCGGCGAACACGCGCCGCAGGGTATCAGCGAACGGCCGGACCTCGGCGCCCTCCAGCAGCTGCAGTCGCTGCAGTTCGCGATGCAGGCCGGCCAGATGGTATTGCGGGACGGCCGGATAAAGATGGTGTTCGATGTGGTAGTTGACGTTATGCGGAAACAGGTACAGCCGCGCCAGCCACGGCAGTTCGACGTTGGTGCGGGCCGCCGTCAGCGGCGATGCGGTATCGAGCGGCGCACCATGCTCGCACACGGCGCGCAGCCGCAGCACCGCCTGGTAGAGGGTGAACAGGGGCAGCACCCACAACGCCAGGTAGTACTTGAGCCAGCCCAGCCAGGCGAGCACCGCCATCAAGGCCAGCTGAAAGGCGAGCACCCGCCAGCGATCGATTTGGGCCTTGCGGCGCAGGGCGGGCGTGGTGTCGGCGAGCGGATCGCCGCTCTTGCCGCCGCGACCGCCGGTATCGCGGTTCATCGCCGGCGCGCCGAAGAAATAGGCATAGTTTTTCCAGAACGTGAGGCCGGCTGCATCCTTGAGGAGCTTTTTCAGCAGGTAGGTCCGGCCACGCGGATAGCCGGCCTGCAAAGGCATGTCCGGATCGATCGACTCATACAGATGATTGTGATGGATGCGATGGATGATCCGGTAGGAATACACCGAGATGCCGATCAAAGCCGACGCCAGCCAGCCGGCCGTATCGTTCAGCCAGCGTGCCCGGAACAGCCGATAGTGCGTCGCTTCATGCGACAGAATCGCCAGCCGATGCTGTGCCACCGGCATCAGGAGGATCACCAGCAGCGCCGGCCAGATCAGGTCCCAGCCCAGCGCGCCGAGCACACCCAGCACGACCGGGAGTGAAAACGTGTCGACGGCCGCCAGCGCCGAGCGCCAAGGCACGAGCCGGGTATGGTGCGCCAGCACTTCCGGCGGCAGGCGGCGGCGCGCCGACTTGGCGCCCGGCGACGCCTCGCGGTCGCGGAATTCCTCGCCGCTGGCGGCCGGCGCCGTCGCTACAGACGTGATCGCGTCATACATGGCATCTCCTCAAGCGGGCAATGGATCGCCGCCGGCATGGCTTGTAACGGAATACCGATATGCGGCCATCCTAGGCCGAGGAATTTTAAAAAGCAACCGCTTGGTTGTCCGCCAAAAATAAACTTGCTACACTGCATCGCAACTTGTGCAGGCTTATGGTAGTTTCGGCTTGCGACGAACAAGACGCGAATAAAAACAGGCCATCCAGGCAGCACGACTGCACGGAGGAGACATGCAAGCATTGCAGATCGCATTGAGCGGAGTCGCGCAGGGCTGTATCTACGGCCTGATCGCTCTCGGCTTCGTCTTGATCTACAAGGCCACCGAAACCGTCAATTTCGCGCAAGGCGAATTGATGATGCTGGGCGCTTTTCTCGGTCTCACCGGCACGACCGTATTGGGATTACCGTTCTGGCTCTCGATTGCCGGCGCCCTGCTGGTCATGCTGCTGTTCGGCGGCCTGCTGGAGCGCAGCCTGTTGCGCCCACTGCTGGGTCAGCCGGCATTCACGGTGGTCATGGTCACCATCGGTTTCGGCTACCTGGCGCGCGGCGCCGTCACCATGATTCCGGGCTGGGGCACCGACACCCATACCATGCCGGTACCGTACAAGGACCAGGTGTTGCGCTTCGCCTCGGGCGCCGCGGGCCAGCCGCTGGTGGTCAGCATGGAGCACATCGTCATCATCGCCGCCACCGCGCTGCTGTGCGCAATCCTGTTCCTGTTCTTCCGCTTTACCCGGCTCGGCATCGCCATGCAGGCGGCCTCGCAAAATCAGCTGGCGGCGTTTTACATGGGGATTCCGGTGCGCCGGCTGAATGGGCTGGTGTGGGGCATCAGCGCCGCTGTCGCGGCCTGCGCCGGCGTGCTGCTGGCACCGATCACCTTCGTCCATTCCAACATGGGATTCATCGGCATGAAGGCATTTCCGGCAGCCGTGGTCGGCGGCTTCGGCAGCATTCCCGGCGCCATCGTCGGCGGCCTGGTGATCGGCCTGGTCGAATCCTTCTCTGGCTTCTACCTGCCGGAAGGATTCAAGGACGTGGCCGCCTATGTGGTGGTGTTGCTGATGCTCGCGATCCGGCCGAATGGCCTGTTCGGCGAAAAACTGCGCAAGCGCGTGTAATCCTCCAGGAAAGAAACCGGCTCATGCGTTTTCTCTTCAAAACCGATTACAACCAGGACATCCGCCTGCTCAAGCATGACGGCATGCGCTTCTGGTACGGCGTGCTGGGCATTGTGCTGCTGCTGGCGCCGCTGCTGCTGTCCGAATACTATCTGTCGCAACTGGTCTTCATCCTGATCTACTCGATCGTCGGCCTTGGCCTGATGCTACTGTCCGGCTATACCGGGCAGATCTCGATCGGGCACGCCGCCTTCCTGGCGGTCGGCGCGTACACCGAGGCCTATTTGCAAAGCCGCGGCTGGCCGTTCGTGCTGTCGCTGGCCGCCGCCGCCCTGCTGTCGGCCGCCACCGGCGTCATCGTCGGCCTGCCGGCCTTGCGCACCAAGGGCATGTATCTGGCGATCGCCACCCTCGCCTTCGGCTTCATCGTCGAGGAAATCCTGGCGCGCTGGGAGAGCGTCACTGGCGGCAATTCCGGTTTGCAAGTGGGCCGCATCGACCTGTTCGGCTTTGCCATCGACAGCGAACAGCGCTTTTATTACCTGACGCTGGCGATCACCGTCGGGGTCACGCTGCTGGCGCTGAACCTGCTGCGCAGTCCGACCGGGCGCGCCTTCGTCGCAGTGCGCGATTCGGAAATTTCGGCACAGAGCATGGGCATCAACCTGGCGCGCTACAAGACCACCGCCTTTGCTCTCTCCGCGGCGCTGGCCGGGATCGGGGGCGCCCTGTACGCGCACAAGCTGCGCTTCATTTCTCCGGAACAGTTCACCTTCGTGCAGTCGATCGAATTGCTGATGATGATCGTGATCGGCGGCATCGGCTTCCTGCATGGCGCCTTTTTCGGCGCCGCGTTCTGGATCGCGGCGCAGCAGCTGATCGTGCTGGCCAAGGACTATCTGCCGGAAAACATCGCCCAGCAGACCGGCTTGCAGCCGACCGTATTCGGGCTGATCCTGATTGCCTTCGTGCTGTTCGAACCGCTCGGGCTGTATGGACGATGGCTGAAGATTCGAACTTACCTGGAGCTGTTCCCGTTCTATCGGCGCGGCATGTTCCGACGCCAGAAATCGTACGTGAAATCGGAGCGGCTGAAATGAGCGCGCCGCTGCTGCAGGCCGATGCTCTGACAGTACGCTTCGGCGGCCTGACTGCCGTCAACAATGTCAGCTTCGAGGTGCGCGAAGGCGAGATCTTCACCCTGATCGGCCCCAACGGCGCCGGCAAGACCACCACCTTCAACCTGATCAGCGGGTTGTATCGCCCCAACCGCGGCAGCATCCGCTTCGACGGCGAAACCATCTCGCACCTTCCGCCGGACCGGATTGCGGCCAAGGGCATTGCCCGCACCTTTCAGAACATCGAATTGTTCGAGCATGCCACCGTGCTGCAAAACCTGCTGATCGGCCGCCATACCCGGCATCGCACCGCGCTGTGGCAGGAATTGTTGTTCACCCCGGCCACACGGCGCGCCGAACTGGCCTTTCGCGACGAAATCGAAAAGGTCATCGACCTGCTCGATCTGCAGCACTACCGCGACAGCCTGGTGGCTGGGCTGCCGTATGGCGCGCGCAAAGTGGTCGAGCTGGCGCGCGCGCTCTGCATGCAGCCACGCCTGTTGCTGCTGGACGAACCCTCGTCCGGACTGAATACCGAAGAAACCGACGACATGGCATTCTGGATCGAAGACATCCGCAACCTGGGCGTGACCATCATCATGGTCGAACACGACATGACGCTGGTCGGCCGCGTCTCGGACCGGGTGCTGGCGCTGAATTACGGCCAGGTGCTGGCGACCGGCAGCGCCGCCGAAGTGCAGGCCGATCCGGCCGTGGTCGAAGCCTATCTCGGCGGGGTGCCGGCATGAGCGGCGCCATCCTCCAGCTGAATAACGTCGAAAGCAGCTATGGCCCGGTGAAGGCAATCCGCGGCGTCAGCCTGCAGGTGCGGGAAGGCAGCATCGCCACCGTGCTGGGCTCCAACGGCGCCGGCAAATCGACCATCCTGAAAACCATTTCCGGCATCATCGACCCGCAAAAGGGTTCGATCCTGTTCCAGGGTGAAGCGATCCAAAAGCAGGACCCGGCCCGGATCGTGCACAAGGGCATCGTCCACGTGCCTGAAGGCCGCGAAGTATTTCCGCTGCTGTCGGTCTACGACAACCTGCTGATGGGCAGCTTCACCCGCAGCGACCGCGACGGCGTAGCGCGCGACATCGAAGCCGCCTATGCCTATTTCCCGATCCTGAAGGAACGCGCCAGGCAGGAAGCCGGCCTGCTCTCCGGTGGCCAGCAGCAGATGCTGGCGATCGCGCGCGGCCTGATGGCGCAGCCGAAACTGATGCTGCTGGACGAACCGAGCCTGGGCCTGTCGCCCAAGCTGACCGGCGAGATTTTCGAAATCATCCGCCGCATCAATCGCGAGCGCGGCACCACCATCCTGCTGGTCGAGCAGAACGCGCTGGTCGCGCTCAACTATGCCGACTACGGCTATGTGCTGGAAGTCGGCCGCATCGTGATGGAAGATACCTGCGCCGCGCTGCGCGAGAAGGAAGACATCAAGGAGTTCTATCTTGGCCTGAAGGAGGCCGGGGTACGCGGCCAGCGGCGCTGGAAGCGCAAGAAGAACTGGCGTTGAAACCACTGCGAAAGAATACTGGATGCCATGACACCGAGCCAGCTACCGACAGGACAAACGGACATCGTCATTCCCGGCGACACCATCGCCCGCATGTTCTGGAATGCCGCCCAGCAGCGCCGCGACCTGGTCTGCTTGCGCCAGAAGGAGTTCGGCCTCTGGCAAAGCGTGACCTACGCGCAGATGGCGACCATCGTGCGCGAGGTGGGCCAGGGCCTGATCGCGTCCGGCTTCGTGCCGGGCGAATGCGTTTCCATCCTGTCGAACACCATCAAGGAATGGCTCTATGCCGACCTCGGCGCCTTGTGCGTCGGCGCGGTGTCGAATGGCATCTACCCCACCGATGCCGCGTCGCAGGTCGAATACCTGATGCAGGACTCGAGCTCGGTCTATATCTTCGTCGAAGACGAAGAACAGCTCGACAAGGTACTGGAAGTGCGCGCGCGGCTGCCGCTGCTGCGCAAGATCATCGTGTTCGACATGGAAGGACTGCGTGACCTCGACGACAGTCAGGTGATCAGCCTGGAGACGCTGCGCGCCCTCGGGCGCGAGTACGAAGCCGCCGATCCGCAACGTGGGGCCGAATGGGAACAGCGCATCGACAGCCGGCGGCCGCAGGATCTGGCGCTGCTGATCTATACCTCGGGCACCACCGGCAAACCGAAAGGCGCCATGCTGTCGCACCGTAACGTCATCACCGCGCTGCATGGCTTCAATACCGTGCTGGCACAGGACGAGCGCGACGAACGCATGTGCTTTTTACCCTTGTGCCATGTCGCGGAGCGCCTGGCGGGCGCGTATTTTTCTCTGTATACCGGCTCGCGCCTGAACTTCGTCGAAAATCCGGAGACGATTCCGGAAAACGTGCGCGAGATCGCACCCACGGTATTCCTGGCCGTGCCACGCATCTGGGAAAAGTTCTACTCCGGCGTCACCATCGCCATATCCGAAGGCACGTCGCTGGAAAAATTCGCCTACAAGACGGCGCTCGGCATCGGCCGCCGCGCCGCCGCATGGCTGGAAAAAGGCCAGGCGCTGCCCGCGCTGGTGGCGGCGCAATTCTGGCTGGCGCGGATCCTGGTCCTGAACAACGTGCGCAAATCGATCGGCATCCATCGCTGCCGTTACCTGGCGACCGGGGCGGCGCCGATCTCGCCCGACCTGATCCGCTGGTACCTGGCGCTCGGCGTGCCGATGCTGGAAGTATGGGGCATGACCGAATCCTCCGGTGGCGGCACCGCCAATCGGCTGACACTGATCAAGCCCGGCATGATCGGCGCGGCAGCGCCCTTCAATGAAATGCGGGTGGACGAGGCGACCGGCGAACTGCTGCTGCGCGGCGACAACGTCTTCATGGGTTACATCAACCAGCCGGAAAAAACTGCCGAAGTCATCGACGCCGACGGCTGGCTGCATACCGGCGACGTCGGCTGGATGGATGCCGACGGCTATTTCAAGATCACCGACCGCATGAAGGACATCATCATCACTGCCGGCGGCAAGAACATCACGCCGTCGGAGCTGGAGAACGAACTCAAGTTTTCGCCCTACATCACCGACGCGGTGGTGATCGGCGACCAGCGCCCCTACCTCGTCTGCCTGATCATGATCGATCAGGACAATGTCGAGAAATATGCTCAGGATCACGATATTCCGTTTTCCAACTACGCCAGCCTGTGCCGCGCACCGCAAATCCAAGCCTTGATCGAAGCCGAGCTGCAAAACGTCAATCAGAAATTCGCACGCGTCGAGCAAGTGAAGAAATTCCGCTTGATCGAGCAGAAGCTCACCGCCGAAGACGATGAGCTGACGCCGACCATGAAGCTCAAGCGCAAATTCGTCCATCAGAAGTACCGCGATTTGATCGAATCGATGTACGGGCAGGCCGGAGTCGAGACCGCAGCGGAACCTGCAGAGCACGTCCCTTTGAGCAGGCAGGCCGCCGAAGAAGCATGAGGGGTATTTTTTGACGCAAACCAAAGGAATGCCGGCCCGGCTCTACGCCCGGACCGGCAAACCGATAACAACGCGCATGATCGTTCCCACGCGCATTCAACAGGAGGCAATATGAAATCGCTGAAACGCCGTATTCTCGCCCCCGCTGCACTGCTGGGCCTCTTTGCCTGCGCCGGCCTGGCTCACGCCCAGACCCAGGGCGTGACCAAGAATGAAATCGTGCTGGGCTCGATCCAGGATCTGTCGGGACCGATCGCCGGCTTCGGCAAACAGGCCAGGAACGGCTTGCTGATGCGCGTCGAGGAAATCAATGAGGCGGGCGGCGTCAATGGCCGCAAGATCAAGCTGCGCGTGGAGGATAGCGGCTACGATCCCAAGAAAGGCCTGCTGGCGACGCAGAAGCTGGTGCAGCAGGACAAGATCTTTGCCATGATCGGCACCATCGGCACCGGCGTCGTGATGGCCTCCTTCCCTACCCTGCTCGAAAAAAACGTGCCCAACCTGTTCCCGCTGACGGCCGCGCGTGAAATGTATGAACCGCTGCACAAGCTGAAATTTTCGTTTGCGGCGCCCTACTACGACCAGGCCAGGAGCGGCGTCAAATTCATGCAGAAGGAGCGCGGTGCGAAGAAATTCTGCGTCATCTACCAGGACGACGATTTCGGCCTCGAAGTGCTGCGCGGCGCCGAACTGGGATTGAAGGATATCGGCCTAACTTTCACCGAAAAGACCAGCTACAAGCGCGGCGCCACCGATTTCTCGTCGCAGGTGGCGAAGATGAAGAATTCCGGCTGCGACACGGTGGTGATGGGCACCATCATCCGCGAAACCATCGGTACCATCGGCGAAGCGCGCAAGAACGGCTGGAACCCGAACTTCATCGGCACTTCCGCCTCTTATACCGAGCTGATCCACAAGCTGGGCGGCAAGGCCATGGACGGTTTCTATTCCACCTATCAGGTTGCAGTGCCGTACATGGACGACCCGTCCAAGAACGTGCGCGAATGGGGTGCCAAGTACAAGGCGCAGTTCAACGAAGATCCCAGCGAATTCTCCGCTTATGGCTACGCGATGATGGGCATGTTTGCGCTGGCGGCCGAGAAGGCCGGCGCCAATCTGACCGTCGACAGCCTGGTGAATGCGCTGGAAACCACCACTTTCAGCCGTGACATGTTCGGCAGCCCCGAATACAAGTTCAGCAAGACCAACCATCTCGGAAATGCCAAGTCGCGCGTCGGCCAAATCCAGAATGGAAAATGGATGGCGGCTAGCGACTATCTGGACTATTAGAAAATCCTCGCTCTACTTCCAAGCCCGCCGTGTGCGGGCTTTTTTGATGGCGACGGATTGCTGCAGGCTTTCCCCTCGTGCGATCCCTATGGCTTCGTTTCCAGCATTTTGGAAAGAATCCAAATAGGAAATGTCAGGCGTCCGACGGAGCAAAATCGGAACGGTCACGGGCGCCGGCGCAAAAAAACATGGGCCGCACGCTCGCCCGCGACGTAGTCCACGCATTCATAGCCTAAGGCCGACATATCGGTGCCGTTCCATAAATGCTCGCCGGCGCCGAGCAAGACAGGACTGACGGCGAGATGCAATTCGTCAATCAGACCAGCGCGCAAATATTGCCGGATAGCCGATACGCCGCCACCGAGACGAACATCGCGACCGCCCGCCGCGGCAGTCGCCTGCTCCAGCGCGGCATGAATGCCCTCTGTGACAAAGTGGAATTCCGTACCTCCAGCCATTCTGAGCGGTGGCCGTGGGTGATGCGTCAGCACAAAGACCGGAGTGTGATACGGTGGCTCCTCACCCCACCAGCCTTTCCAGCTCTCGTCCGGCCATGGACCGCGGATCGGCCCAAACATGTTGCGTCCAAGAATCCAGGCGCCGATTCCGGCAAAGCCTTGCTCCGCAAATCCGTTGTCGATTCCAGTCTCTCCATCGTCATGGCCGTGCATCTGGCGCCACACGCGCGTGTGGAAGAACCACTCCATCAACTCGGCTCCCCTGACGCCGAGCGGATTCTGGAGATCTTGATTCGGTCCGGCGCCATAACCATCAATGGAGACCGCAAAGTTTAGAACTCGAAGTTTCGACATTGCATTCCTCGGGAATTGATGGGAAAGCCTCTTGGATGTCTCACGCCTGGTTCATCCGCAATTTCAGTACGGAATTATCGACGTGGATTCGATGTTAGACGATCGGTCATCGGCCAATCCAGAATCACGATAAATATTCACCGACAATCGCTTCGCCGCGCTTTACCTGCTCCTTCACTTTCCGACTAATTTTGCGATTATCTTTTCTGATGAGCTCGACCAGCCGAGCGATACGCTTGGCCTCTGATCGGCTGTCGTACTTGGCACTCCATGACACCATTTCAAAAAGCAAAGGAATAAGATCCAGACCCTTTTCAGTAAGGGAATAGATGCCTTTCCTGCCATCCGTTTCATCACCCTCGTGCTGAAGAATGCCGACCTCAATAAGGTGATGCAAACGTGAAGCCAGAATGTTGGTAGCAAAACCCTCTTCTGAATGGAGAAACTCTCTGTAAGTCCGCTTCCCTCGAAAAACAATGTCTCGAAGGATCAGCGGTACCCATCGGTCACCAAAAGCTTCGAGGCCATAGTTGACAGGGCAATGGGAGCGAAGCTCGCTTAGCCAACTGAAAGCATCTGCGGGACATGCTTTACGGCCCGTGCATTTACCAGCAGTACGGGGCCGAAACGTGATAAGGGGCAGACATGCGAGAAAGCGACGCTGGCCCCTGACACGGCCTTGTCAATACCCGAGTTGCCTTGCCGCCAGATCCTTCATTACTTCTTCCGCGCCGCCGCCGATCATGTTGACCTTGACTTCCCGGTAAATGCGTTCGACGCGCGTGCCGCGCATGAAACCCATGCCACCCAGCGTCTGCACCGCCGCATCGGCGCAGAACTGCATGACCCCGGTCGCGCAATTTTTCAGCATGCAGATTTGCGCCACCAGCTCGCTCCCCTGCTGTGCCGGATCGCCGAGGCGCCAAGCGGTATCTTCCAGCAAGGAGCGCACCATGCTCAAGCGAGTGGCCATCTCGACCAGTTTGTGGCTGACGGCCTGATGCTCGACCAGGCGCCGGCCAAAGGTACGACGCTCGCGTGCCCACGACAATGCATCCTCGTAGCAGACTTGGGCAAAACCGTAAGCGCCGGCCGCCAGATTGAAGCGCTCCAAGTTGAAATTGCGCATGATGGCGCGAAAACCCTGGCCTTCCTCGCCGATCAGGTTTTGCGCCGGCACCCGGCAGGCATCGAAACGCAGTTGCGCAGTATCGGATGCCCACCAGCCCATTTTCTTCAAGGGATGCTGACTGAAGCCGGGCGTGCCGCGCTCGACCAGCAGCAGCGAAATGCCGTGCGCCCCCTTGCTGCCGTCGGGATCGGTACGGACCGCCACCGTGAAATAGTCGGCGCGCATGCCGGATGTGATGAAGATCTTGTCGCCGTCCACCACATAATGCTCGCCGTCGCGCCGCGCCATGGTCTTGAGCGCGGCCACGTCCGAGCCGCCGGACGGTTCGGTGATTGCCAGCGCCGATATCTTCCTGCCGGCGATGATGTCCGGCAGCACCCGTGCCTTGAGCGCCACGCTGCCGGCATGCACGATTGGCGGCGCGGCTATGCTATGCGACATCAGCGAGGCGATCACCCCGCCGCTGCCGGCGCGCGCCAATTCTTCCGAGGCGATCAGATGATGAAACGCGTCGGCATCCGGACTGCCGCCATACTCCGCCGGTAAGCCGAGGCTCAGCAGCCCGAGCGCGGCCGCCTTTTCATACAGCGTCAGCGGGAAGGTTTCCGCCTCGTCCCACTGGTTCACATGCGGCGCGATCTCCTGCTCGACGAAGCGTCGCAGCATCCGGCGAAAATCTTCGTGCGCTGCCGAGTAGTAGGCGGGGTTCGGTTTCAACATGGCTGGCCGTGTGGAATGAGGAAATTGAACCGGATGCTGCGCAAATCAGTGATCGCTTGTCGGCATGATTTCCGCCAGCAGCTTGCCCGGCGCCACCTGCTCGCCGTCGCTGACATGCAAGGCTTGCAGCAAACCGTCGCACGGCGCCGCCAGCGCATGTTCCATCTTCATCGCTTCCAGCACGATCAGGGTCTGGCCGGCCGTCACCGCCTGTCCCGGCTTCGCTAGCTGCAGCGTCACACGGCCGTTCATCGGCGCGCGCAAGATGCCGTCTGCCGCGCCATTCTTCTTTTGCTGAAGCGGTTGGTAGGTCAGGTCGCGCAAGACATGATTCCGGCCCTCGGTACGGAAATGAATCGCGCCATCCTGCGGCGCATACACGATCGTGCAAGCCAGCAGATGCGCGGCACTGCCGATCTGTAACTGCAACTGATTGGTCCCGTGGGCCGCGATAAGAACTTCGTCCGCGCGTCCGTCGCTTTGCAGACGCCATCCGTGTGAGCCGTGCGGCTCGGCCAAAAGCTTGCAGCGCATGCCATCCAATTCAAACTCCAGCGTGTAATCCAGGGCGGCACTGCTGCTCCAGCCGCGCAATTCATCCGGATAGCGCTGGCCGTCCTCGCGCAGGCGGCATGCCAGCAGCAGGGCCGCGGCGGCAATTTGCGTTCTCCAGTCAACGCTTGCCGGCGGGCACGCCGGCAATGGAAAATGCGCCGCGATGAATCCGGTATCGGCGCGGCCGGCGGCAAACTCGGCATGATTGATGCAGGCCAGCAGAAAGTCCTGGTTGCTCGGAATGCCCAGCAACACGCACTCCGACAACTGGTGTGCCAACCGGCGGCGCGCTCCTTCGCGTGTGGCGGCATGCGCGATCAGTTTCGCCACCATCGAATCGTAGTAGGGCGAGATCGTCTGGCCGTCTTCCAGCGCATGCTCGACCCGCAGTTGTTCCGGCGCACGCCAGCGGGCGACCCGGCCGGCTTGCGGCAGGAAATCGCGGGCCGGATCTTCCGCGCACAACCGCACCTCGATCGCATGGCCACCACTTGCCAGCCGCGCATCGATCTGTTCCTGTGTCAGCGGCAGCGCTTCACCCGCGGCCACGCGCAACTGCCATTCGACCAGGTCGAGCCCGCTGATCGCCTCGGTCACCGGATGTTCCACCTGCAGGCGGGTGTTCATTTCCATGAACCAGAAAGCGCCTTGCGCATCCAGCAAAAACTCGACCGTGCCGGCACCGACGTAAGCGCAGGCGCGCGCCGCCGCCACGGCGGCTGCTCCGAGCTGCGCCCGCAAGGCTGGCGTCACCGCCGGCGACGGCGCTTCCTCGATGATTTTTTGGTGGCGGCGCTGCACCGAACAATCGCGCTCGCCCAGATGCACCACGTTGCCGCAAGCGTCGGCAAACACCTGGACTTCGACATGGCGCGGTGCCACCAGCGCGCGTTCCAGGATCAGTTCAGCGCTGCCGAAGGCCTGCTGCGCTTCCGAACGAGCGCGCGCCAGAGCCGATGGCAGCTCGCTTTCCTCCTGCACCAGCCGCATGCCGCGGCCGCCGCCCCCAGCGGCGGCCTTGATCATCAGCGGTAGGCCGATGCGCACCGCCTCTTGCCGCAGTACGGCATCGCTTTGGTCCATGCCCTGATAGCCCGGCAACAGCGGTACGTCCTGATCGGCCAGCAAGCGCTTGGCTCCCGCCTTGTTGCCCATCGAACGCATGGCGGCCGGCGGCGGCCCGATCCAGGTCAAACCGGCATCCTGTACCGCCTGCGCAAAATCGGCATTTTCCGCCAGGAAGCCATAACCCGGATGGACCGCATCCGCGCCCTGGCGGCGGGCGGAGTCGAGTATTGCATCAATCTTCAGGTAGGACTCGCGGGCCGGACCGGGGCCGATGCGGCAGGCGCTGTCGGCCAGGCGCACATGCGGTGCAGCGGCGTCGGCATCCGAATACACGGCGACTGTGCGATACCCCATGCGCCGCGCGGTGCGCATCAGCCGCAGTGCAATTTCGCCGCGATTGGCGATCAGGATGGTTTGCATGGCCATTATCGCGGCCGCTCCGTCCAGGCGGCGGCGCGCTTTTCACCGAAGGCATGCACACCTTCGGCCGCTTCGCCGCTGCGCAGAGCCGTGGCAAATTGTTGCGCGGCAAAGTCCAGCGTATCGTCCAGCGATCGCTGGCCGTCGTGCCGCGCCAATATCGCCTTGGTCGACGCCAGCGCGCCCGGCGCGCAGCGCAGCACCTCGGCCAACGTCTTGTGCAAGGCACCGTCCAGAGCATCTGCACCTGTCAGCACCTGGTCCACCAGGCCGCAGGCCATCGCTCCGGCCGCGCTTAGCCGCGCCGCCGTCAATGCCATGCGGCGCGTCCGGGCGGCACCGATGCGCAGCGCGACAAAGGGTGCGATTTGTGCCGGCGGCAAACCGAGGCTGGCTTCCGGCATTGCAAACTTCGCCCCTGCCTCGGCCAGAACAAGGTCACACACTGTCGCCAGCCCGAGGCCGCCGCCGATCGCTGCTCCTTCGATCACCGCTACCAATACCTGCGGCAGCGCCTTCCATTCCTGCAACAGGTAGCCGAATTCGCGGTTGGCGAGCGCTATCGGGTCCGGTGCCCCAGCCACCGGCTGGGATTGCATCATCTGCTGGAAATCGCCGAGGTTGCCGCCGGCGCAAAAATTGCCGCCGGCGCCGCGCAGCACCACGCAGCGCACGCCGGTGTCCCGGGCACACAGGCGGGCGGCCTCACGCAATTCGGCCACCATCCGGGCCGACAAGGCATTGCGCGTAGCCGGTTGGTTGAGCGTGACGTACAGCACGCTGCCGGCACGCTGGACGTCGAGAATGGCCGGAGATGTCATGTTCCTCGCCCCCCTAACGCGACTGCTTGCCGGGATGGATGCCCATGGTCTTGGCGATGATTCCCATCATGACCTCGTCGGCACCGCCGCCGATCGAAGCCAGGCGGCCGTCGCGGTACATGCGGGAAACCAGATTTTCCCAGGTGTAGCCCATGCCGCCCCAGAACTGCAGGCAGGCGTCGGGGATGATGCGCATCAGCCGGCCTGCCTTCAGCTTGGCCATCGATGCCAGCTCGGTCACATCCTGGCCGCCGATGTACAGCTCGCAGGCGCGGTAGGTCAAGGCCCGCAGGCATTCCACTTCGGTTTTCAGCTCGGTCAGCCGGAAGTAGACGTGCTGGTTTTCCAGCAGGCGGCCGCCGAACATCTGCCGCTCGCGCGCCCAGTCGATGGTCCAGTCGATGCAATTCACCAATGCCTGAATGCTGTTGGCGGCGCACCACAGGCGCTCTTCCTGGAACTGCATCATCTGATAGATGAACCCCATGCCTTCCTGTCCCACCGCATAGCGTTGCGGCACGCGTACGTCGTCGAAATGGATCAGGCCGGTATCGGAAGAGTTCATGCCGATCTTGCGGATCTTCCTGGCGACGGAAACGCCCTTGGTCTTCATCGGCACCATGATCAAGGTTTTGTTCTTGTGCGGCGCGCCATCGGACGTGTTGGCCAAGAGGCACATCCAGTCGGCCTGCAAGCTGTTGGTGATCCACATCTTGCTGCCATTGATGACGTAATCGCCGCCGTCCTTGCGCGCCGTGGTCTTGATCGATGCGACGTCGGAACCGCCCGAAGCCTCCGAGACGCCGACGCAGCCGACCATGTCGCCGGCGATCGCCGGCGCCAGGAATTCCTCGCGTAGCGCGTCGGACCCGAAGCGCGCCAGCGCCGGCGTGCACATGTCGGTCTGCACCCCGATCGCCATCGGCACCGCGCCGCAATGGACGTGCCCCAGCGTTTCCGCCATCGCCAGCGAATAGGAATAATCCAATCCCAGGCCGCCGTATTCGACCGGCTTGCAGATTCCGAGGAAGCCGAGCTCGCCCATCTTCTTGAACAGTTCGTGGGCCGGAAAGATTTCGGCTTCTTCCCACTCGTCCACGTGGGGATTGATCTCGGTATCGATGAAGCGCTTCAGGTTGCGCTGCAGTTCCTGGTGCTCGTGGGTAAATTGCATGGGGCGCTCCTTGCGGTGGATGAGTTTTTCAGGGTCTTGCCACGCCGAACTGCACCGGCCGCAAGCTTCGGCGCGCGGCTTCGTCGCAGATCGACAGCGTCATCGCCAAGACCTGGCGCGTATCGCGCGGGTCGATCACGCCGTCGTCCAGCATCAGGGCCGAGGTATAAAAAGCGCTGGTTTGCCGCTCGAAAGTAGCGATGATTTTTTGCTTCAGCTTGTCCAGCGCGGCAAGGTCGAGTGCCTGTCCCTTGCGCTTGGCGCCGGCTTCCATCACGGTCGCCATGGTGTCGGCCGCCTGCTCCGCGCCCATCACCGCGGTGCGCGCATTCGGCCAGCTGAAGGAAAAATCGGGCTGGTAGCCGCGGCCGCACATGCCGTAGTTGCCGGCACCGAAGCTGGCGCCGCACATCAAGGTGATGCGCGGCACGTCGGCATTGGCCACCGCCTGGATCATCTTGGAGCCGTGCTTGATCATGCCGGCCTGTTCCGAATCCTTGCCGACGATGAAGCCGGTCGTGTTCTGCAGGAACAGCAGCGGTGTACCGGCCTGGCAGCAGGCCTGGATGAAGTGGGCGGCCTTGGTGGCCCCGGCGGGATCGAGCGGGCCGTTATTGCTCAGGACGCCGATGCGCTGGCCGCAGATAGCGGCGTGTCCGGTGACGGTGGCAGGGCCATAGGCGGCCTTGAACTCCAGGAAATCCGAACCGTCGACGATTCGTGCCAACACTTCGCGCATGTCGAGCGGCTTCCTGCCGTCGGCCGGCATCAGGCCGAGCAGTTCGTCGGCGGCATAGCATGGCTCCTGATAGGTCTGCTGCGGCGCCGGCAGATCGCGATTCCAGTCCAGCGCAGCGATGATGTCGCGCGCGATGCGCACGGCGTCGGCATCGTTTTCCGCCACGTATTCGGCCAGGCCGGAGATAGAGGCATGCATCTCGGCGCCGCCCAGTTCTTCTTCGGTCGCGATTTCCCCGGTCGCCGCCTTCAGCAACGGCGGTCCGGCCAGGAATGCGCGCGCGCGTCCGCGCACCATCACCACGTAATCCGATAAGCCCGGCATGTAGGCGCCGCCGGCAGTGGACGAACCATGCACCACCGTGATCACTGGAATCCCCGCCGCCGACAACCTTGCCAGGTTGTAGAACACCTCGCCGCCGTGAATGAAATGTTCGACCCGGTATTCGAGCAGGTTGGCGCCCGCGCTCTCGACCAAATGGATGAACGGCAGCTTCTTCGCCAGCGCGATCGCCTGCGCGCGCAGCATCTTGTCCAGCCCGGCCATTTTCATGGCACCGGCGTCGATGCCGGAATCGGAGGCGAGCACCATTGCACGCACGCCTTGCACATAGCCGATGCCGGCAATCAGGCCGCCACCGGGAATGCTTTTTTCCGCATCGGGCGTATCGGCCAAGTAGCCGGCCAGCGTCGACAATTCCAGGAAAGGCGCGCCGACATCGAGCAGGCGCGCCACCCGTGCCCGCGGCAGGATTTGCCCGCGCTTGTCGAACAGCGGCTGGGACGACGCCGACGCGGCGCGGGTGCGCGCCTCGAGCGCGCGCAGTTGCCCGATTTGCCCTAGCAGCACCGTGCGATTCTGCTGAAACGCTGCGTCGCTGCTGTTGACTCTTGATTCGATGACGGCCATGGCGCTCTTACTCCTGGCCGGATTGCAGCACTTTAGGCGTGCGAGCCAGCGGAAAGCCCTGGTAGGGGCGCACCGCCGCGCTCGAGGCAGCGCCGGCATCTTTGCCGGCGGCCCAGCCGGCGCGCATTTGCGGCCGCCCGCCATCCACCCGCAGCACACTGCCGGTAATGAACGAGGCTGCCTCCGACAGCAGGAACACGATCGCCGACGAGATCTCCGCCTCGGTTGCCATGCGCCGCAGCGGTACGCCATTGACCGCGCCGCGCAACACCGGCGCCATTTCCGGGGGATAGGCATCCATGCCGCTCGAGGCCACATAGCCCGGCGCCACCGCATTGACGCGCACGCCATACTGCGCCCATTCGAGCGCGGCGGTTTCAGTGAAGCTGATCATGCCGGCGCGTGCCGCACCGGAATGCCCCATGCCCGGCATGCTGCCCCAATTGTCGGCGGTGATGTTGACGATAGCGCCGCCCTGCGCTTGCATCCATTGCCTCAGGCATTCGCGCGCCATCAGGAAGCCGCCGGTCAGGTTGGTTTTGACGACCGCATCCCAGCCTTTGAGGGAAATATCTTTGAGCGGCGCCGGAAATTGGCCGCCGGCATTGTTGAGAAGCGCGTCGATGCGGCCATGCATGTTCAGTACCGTTTGCACCGTGGCGACTGCCGCTTCTTCGTCGCGAATGTCGCACACATGCCAACTGGCACTGCCGCCGGCAGCGGCGATTTCGCCCTGCACGCCGACCAGCTTGTCGGCCTTGCGCCCGACCAACGCCACGCGTGCGCCGAGGGCGGCCAACTCATGCGCGGTGCAGCGCCCGATGCCGGAACCGCCGCCGGTGACGATGGCGACTTGCCCATCGAACAGGCCGGGACGAAAGATCGTACGATAAGCCATGCCCCTCTCCCTGCAGCACAGCCATGCTGCCTTGGCACGTCAATACGGAAAACGGAAAAGCCGATTCATTCTACTAACCAAGCAGTTGCTTTGTAAAGCACGCGACTTTATGATGGACGGATCGAGCGACCAGGAGATCAACCTTGAACGACGCATTCGTATACGACGCCACCCGCACCCCACGCGGCAAGGGCAAAAAGGACGGCAGCCTGCATACCATGAAGCCGATCAGCCTGTTGTCCGGCCTGATGCAGGAATTGCAGACGCGCCATCGACTCGATACCGCGCTGATCGACGACGTGGTACTGGGCTGCGTGACGCCTATCGGCGACCAGGGCGCCTGCATCGCCAAGACCGCGGCGCTGGCCGCCGGCTGGGATTGGCAGGTGGCCGGCGTGCAGCTCAACCGCTTTTGCGCTTCCGGCCTGGAAGCCATCAATCTCGCCGCGCAAAAAGTGCGCTCGGGCTGGGAGGACCTGGTGGTGGCCGGCGGCGTCGAATCGATGTCGCGCGTGGCGATGGGTTCCGACGGCGGCGCCTGGGCGGCCGATCCGGAAACCAGTTTCGCCACCGACTTCCTGCCGCAGGGAATTGGCGCCGACCTGATCGCGACGCTGGAAGGCTTCACGCGCGACGACGTCGATGCCTTCGCACTGCGCTCGCAACACAAGGCGGCGGCGGCACGTGCCGCCGGACGATTCAAGTCGGTGCGCCCGGTGCGCGATCAGAATGGCGTGATCGTGCTGGCCGAAGACGAATTCATCAAGCCGCAATCGACCCTGGAAACGCTGGGCTCGCTGAAACCTTCGTTCGAAGCGCCCGGCAAGATGGGCTTCGACAGCGTCGCGATCCGCAAGTACCCGCAGGTCGAGCGTATCCGCCACGTGCATACCGCCGGCAATTCGTCCGGCATCGTCGACGGCGCGGCGCTGGCGCTGATCGGCAGCGCTGCGATCGGCAAGCGCCTCGGGCTACAGCCGCGCGCACGCATACTCGCCACCGCGGTCACCGGCACCGACCCCACCATCATGCTGACCGGCCCGGCGCCGGCCAGCCGCAAGGCGCTGCTGAAGGCCGGCCTGACGGTCGACGATATCGATTTGTTCGAAGTCAACGAGGCGTTTGCGGCAGTCGTCATGAAGTTCATGAAAGACCTCGACGTGCCGGAAGAAAAAATCAATGTAAACGGCGGCGCGATCGCGCTCGGCCATCCCTTGGGGGCGACCGGATGCATGTTGCTTGGCAACCTGATCGACGAACTGGAGGCACGCCAGCTGAAACGGGGCCTGATCACGCTGTGCGTGGGTGGCGGCATGGGCATCGCCACCATCATCGAACGCGTCTGATCCCGACCACCCATTGCGCGGAGAATACAGGATGATCATCGATTACCGGATGGATGCCAACGGCATCGTCACCCTCACCATCGACATGCCCGGCCAAGCGGTCAACACCATGAACGCGGCCTTTCAGACGGCATTGAGCGAAACGGTCGCTCGCCTAGAGAGCGAGCGCGACCAGATCCAGGGGGTGATCCTTACCTCCGGCAAGGAGACGTTCTTCGCCGGCGGCGACCTGAACGAATTGCTCGCCATCCCGGCCGATCAGGCGGAACAGTGCTTTCGCATGGTCGAAAACAACAAGGCGGTGTTGCGGCGCCTGGAAAAACTGGGGCGACCGGTAGTGGCCGCCCTCAACGGCAGCGCACTGGGCGGCGGCCTCGAGTTGGCGCTGGCCTGCCATTGCCGAATCAGCCTCGACCGGCCCAAGATCCAGTTCGGCTTTCCGGAAGTGACGCTGGGCCTGTTGCCCGGTGCCGGCGGCGTCATTCGCACCGTGCGCCTGCTCGGTTTGCAGGAAGCGATGCCCTATCTGGTCGAGGGCAAACGGCTGTCACCGCAGGAGGCGCTCAAGAAAGGATTCATCCACGCCCTGGCCCAAGACAAGGACGACTTGAACGCACAAGCAACAGCATGGATCGCCGCCAATCCGGGCGCACAGCAGCCGTGGGATGGTGACGGCTACAAATTGCCGGGAGGCGCCCCCAATTCGCCGAAGGTGCTGCCGCTGGTACAGATCGCCCCTGCTCTGCTGCGCGAAAAAACCCGTGGCAACTACCCGGCGCCGGAAGCCATCCTGTGCGCCATGGTGGAAGGCGCGCAAGTCGATTTCGACAATGCGCTGGTGATCGAAGGCCGCTACTTCACCCAGCTCGCAACTGGACAAGTGGCGAAAAACATGACCGGCACTTTCTTTTTCCAGATGCAGGAAATCGGCGCAGGAAAAAGCCGGCCGCGCGACATTCCGCAATGGCGCGCCAGCAAGGTCGGGATTCTGGGTGCCGGCATGATGGGTGCCGGCATTGCCTGGAGCAACGCCAGCCGCGGCATCCCTTGCGTGCTCAAGGACGTCAACCTGCAACAGGCAGAGAAGGGCAAGGCCTACAGCGCCAAATTGCTGGAAAAGCGCGTCCAGCAAGGGCGTATGACAGCGGACAAGGCGGCCGCCACGCTGACCCTGATCCAGCCGAGCGCCACGCCCGCCGATCTGGCCGACTGCGACCTGGTCATCGAAGCCGTGTTTGAAAATCGCGAACTGAAGGCGCAAGTCACCCGAGAGGCGGAGGCTTGGCTGGCGCCAAACGGCGTCATGGCATCCAATACCTCGACCTTGCCGATTGGCGGATTGGCGCAAGCGTTTTCCGATCCGAGCCGCTTCATCGGTCTGCACTTCTTTTCGCCGGTGGACAAGATGCAGCTGGTGGA
Source organism: uncultured beta proteobacterium (assembly GCA_963706525.1). GTDB lineage: Bacteria > Pseudomonadota > Gammaproteobacteria > Burkholderiales > Burkholderiaceae_D > DATJCV01. The sequence goes on from CAVPMM010000015.1 coordinate 221,075, forward strand.
AATCATCCGCGGCGCAAAAACCTCGCCCGCAACGCTGGCACGCGCCTACGACTACGTGCAGCAGATCGGCAAGCTGCCGATCGTGGTGAACGATTCGCGCGGATTTTTCACCAGCCGCGTATTCGCCACTTTCGTCAACGAAGGGATTGCCATGCTGGGCGAAGGACTCGAACCGGCACTGATAGAAAACGCGGCGCTGGCGGTGGGCATGCCGGTCGGACCGCTCGCGGTGCAGGACGAAGTGGCGCTGACGCTATCGCTGCACGTCGCCAACCAGACGCGCGCCGACCTCGCGGCCGAAGGCAAGCCCTATCAGGCGCATCCGGCCACCGCCATCGTCGAGCGCATGGTCCATGAATTCAAGCGCGCCGGCAAAGCCGCCGGCGCCGGCTTTTACGAATATCCGCAAGACCCGGCCGTGAACGGCGGCAAGAAATTCCTGTGGCCGCAACTGCGCCATATTTTCGTCAAGGCCGGCGTTTCGATTCCTTACGAAGATGTGCGCGACCGCATCCTGTACATCCAGAGCATCGAAACCATCCGTTGCCTGGAGGAGCATGTATTGGAGTCGACGCGCGATGCCAATATCGGCTCCATCTTCGGCATCGGCTTCCCCGGCTGGACCGGTGGCGCGATCCAGTTCGTCAACCATGTCGGCATCCGGAAATTTGCCGAGCGCGCCGAACAATTGCGCCAACGCTATGGCGAGCGCTTCGCTGCGCCGGCGCTGCTGCTAGAGCATGCGCGCAATGACACCCGGTTCATTTGACAATGAAAAAGCCGCGCTCCGCGGCTTTCTTTCTGCCATCCGGACGCCACACGCGCTGCAGCACCGTAGCCGGCAAACCCGGGCAATCTGCCGCATGGCGTCTAGCGTGAGCCGCACCCGGTTCGAACCAAGCAGTTAAAATCTACAATCCCGGTTCGACGTCAAAGGCGTGAAATGGCAACACCCATGAAAATCGATTTTGTTTCGGACATATCTTGCCCATGGTGTGCGATCGGGCTGAATGCGCTGGAACAGGCGCTAGCCCGACTGGGCAGTCAGATTGTGCCCGACATTCATTTCCAGCCCTTCGAGCTGAATCCGGACATGCCGCCCGAAGGGCAGGACATCACCGAACACATTGCCCAAAAATACGGCGCCACGCCGGAGCAATCGGCAGCCAATCGCGAGATGATCCGTGCGCGCGGCGCGGCGCTGGGCTTCAGTTTCAACATGGATGGACGCGGACGCATCTACAATACTTTCGACGCTCACCGGCTGTTGCATTGGGCGCAGCTGGAAGGATGCCAGTACGCGCTGAAACGCGCACTGTTCAAGGCTTACTTCACCGACGGCAAGGACCCGAGCGCACATGCGGTCCTGATCGCGCTGGCGGTGCAGGTCGGGCTCGATGCGGCGCGCGCGGCCGAAATCCTGGCAAGCGATGCATTTGCCGTGGAGGTGCGCGCCCGCGAACGCTTCTACCTCGACCAGGGGATACGCTCGGTACCCGCCATCATCATCAATGAAAAATTTCTGCTTCAAGGCGGCCAACCGGTAGAGGCGTTTGAACAAGCCTTGCGGCAAATCCTGACGTCATCCCAAGCTCTCGGCACTACTCGCGCGGCAGCCGATCCATTGGTGGAACGCGCTTGAAACCGGCTGACGAAATCGAGCTCCCCGCTCGCCCCTGGATCGCCTTGACCTCCGCTCAGGAAGCAGAGGCATGGATCGAGCGGCTCAATCATGAGTTGCAAGAGATCGAACGCGCTCGCCATGCCGCATCGGCTCCGCGTTACGACCGCGGCCATGGTGTTTGCCTGACATTGACGCATGGCGGCGAACTCTGCCTGCATACGAATGCCGACGGCGATATTCTGCTGGACGTCAGTAACGACGCCGACTGGGTGGCGCCGCTGATCGTTGCCGCGACCGGCGCGCAGCCGCCACGCGGCGCGCTCTGGATCATTCCGGGTGAACGCTTGACGCAACTCGTCTTAGGGCTAAACAGCCTGATCGAGTCGGAAAGGCTGGTGCTGCGACACAATTTTCGCAGCCGCTACTGACAAAGCTTCACCGTCGCATTCGCTACCGCTCTGTGGCGGGCGGCACATGCAATCCCACAGGATTCATTGATCGCCTGATGTGTGCCTTGCAAAGTAAGGCACCCACCCAACGACATTGGGCAAAAAGAAAAAGCCGGAATACAGCGTTGCTGTATTCCGGCTTTGTTCCGCATTGCAAGTTACCGATTCTTGTAAAAATCAATCCCTTGCAAAATGCTGGCGTCCCCAAGGGGATTCGAACCCCTGTACTCACCGTGAAAGGGTGATGTCCTAGGCCTCTAGACGATGGGGACATGAACTGTCCGTACTGCCGACCTAAACTTCTACTTCATTTCGCTGGTGGAGGTAAGCGGGATCGAACCGCTGACCTCTTGCATGCCATGCAAGCGCTCTCCCAGCTGAGCTATACCCCCTTGCGAAGAAACGAGATTATAGCAAAGCTTTTGCTCCGATGTAAATCGGCTTTTCAAATTTCTCAGAGATATTTCTGCAGCCTGGCGATGACCACGTCGCGACCGAACAATGCGATCACGGCATCGATCGACGGCGTCTGCAATTGGCCGGTAATCATCAGGCGCAGCGGCATCGCCAGTTGCGGCATTTTGAGCTGATGCGCCGCCAGCACTTCTTTCAGCATCGCCGACAAGGACTGGCGGTTCCATTCGACGCTGCGGCAACGCTCCGCGTAGTCAGCCAGCGCTGGCTTGACCGCTTCTGTGACATGCTGCCGAAGCAGATCAGCATCGGGCGCCGGTTGCCGATAAAACAGCATCGCCGCCGCCGCTAGTTCAACCGTGGTGTTGGCACGCTCTTTCAGCAATGCGAGCACGTCCGGCAAAGCCGGGGCTTCCTCAAACTGCGCACCGGCCTGCTCCATCAGCGGCCGCACCAGTTGCTCGAGGCGATGGTCGTCGGCTTGCTTCAAATAATGATTGTTGAGCCAGGCCAGTTTTTCCGGATTGAACTGAGCCGGTGATTTCGACAAATGATTGAGATCGAACCAGGCGCAGAATTCCTGCATCGAAAATATCTCGTCATCGCCGTGACTCCAGCCAAGTCGGGCCAGATAGTTCAGCATTGCTTCCGGCAGATATCCTTGGGCGGGATACTCCATGACGCTGACCGCACCGTGGCGCTTCGACAGCTTTTCGCCATCGGCGCCCAGGATCATCGGCACATGGCCGTACTGCGGCAATGTCGCGCCCAGCGCCTTGAGGATATTGATCTGACGCGGCGTATTGTTGACGTGGTCATCGCCGCGAATCACGTGCGTGATTTTCATATCCCAGTCATCGACCACGACACAGAAATTATAGGTCGGCGTACCGTCCGGCCGTGCGATGACCAGATCGTCCATCTCGCGATTGGCGATCGTGATCGGCCCTTTCACCAGATCGTCCCATGTAACATCGCCCTCGATCGGATTGCGAAAACGCACCACCGGTTTGCGCCCTTCCGGGATCGGCGGCAGCACCTTGCCCGGTTCCGGCCGCCAGGTTCCGTCGTAGCGCGGCTTTTCGCCGGCGGCGCGTTGTCGTTCGCGCATCTGCTCAACTTCTGCGGGAGTGCAATAGCAATAATAGGCAGACCCTGCCCCCAGCATCTGCGCAACCACTTCGCGATACCGATCCATCCGCTGCATTTGATAAAACGGCCCTTCATCGTGCTGCAGGCCAAGCCATTGCATGCCGTCCAGTATGGCTTGTACCGCCTCTGGAGTTGAGCGCTCCAAATCGGTGTCTTCGATACGCAGAATGAAAGTGCCGCCGAAATGGCGGGCATAAGCCCAGGCAAAAAGTGCGGTACGCGCACCGCCCAGATGCAAATATCCGGTGGGGCTTGGAGCAAAACGAGTACGAACAGTCATGGCAAATAAAAACGGCCTTGGTTCGCCAAAGCCGCTATGTGAAAAAGACTATTTTACCCGCTAAGCAGATCAAACTTATGCAACCTTTAGTGCTCCGCTCGCCAAATCAGGATCGAGCAATAGGCGCTCGCGCCCCGACAGCAGCAGAAAATGCTTGCCGGTACAGCGGGCTAGCAAGGACATGCCGAGACGCTCGGCAACCATATGCCCCATTTGCGTGGTGCCGGAGCGCGAGAGCAGAAAGGGGATGCCCATTTGTGCGCCCTTGATCACCATCTCGGAAGTAAGGCGGCCCGTTGTGTAAAAGACCTTGTCTTCGCCGTCGATGCCTTCCAGCCACATCTTGCCCGCGATCGCATCCACCGCATTATGGCGCCCGACATCCTCGACAAAATACAAAAGTTCGCCATTCGCCGAAAACAATGCGCACCCGTGCACCGAGCCGGCCTGCTTGTAAATCGATTGCTGGGTACGAATCGTATCGACAATCTTATATACCACGGCTTGCGACAAGCGCGCATCCGGCGACAACTCGATGGCGTCTACCTCATCCATCAGGCCACCGAATACCGATCCCTGGCCGCAACCAGTGGTCACTACCCGTTTCGAGGTACGCTCCTCGACGTTGGCAATCCCATTGCGCGTAGTGACAGCAACCGCCTCCACTTCCCAGTCGACCTGGACCGAATGGATCTCTTCAATGGATTTCACCAGCCGCTGATTGCGCAAGTAGCCCAAGGTCAGTGCTTCCGGAGCACCGCCAAGGGTCATCAGCGTCACCAATTCGCGTTTGTCCACATACACGGTAAGCGGTCGCTCGGCCGGAATGGAGATCGTCGATACGCGTCCGCGTTCATCGACTGCTTCGACTTCGCGAGTCAGTTCGACGGTCGCATTGGATAGGATGGGGCGAAGCGGCATGTCATTTATGCTGCGGGAAACAGCGTTGGTCACCATGAGCCAATCGTCGACGGACTTATGCTGCAAGTCAAGTGTAGGCAGCCGGGTTGCTTCTCCGGCTGGCAGGGCATACGCTAACCTTCGGCCGGAACTTGGTAAGGGCCGCCGACTTTAGCTGCGCCTTCCTGGGTGCGGAACCTGGGAATCTTTCCATTTTGGACATCGTTGTACCACAGATCGTGGTGCTCCTTGGCCCACTCGTCATCGACGAATCCGGTGGCCATCGCATTAAACGCTCCCTCCATGCCGAGCGTACCCATATAAATGTGTCCGAGAGCCATACTCATGAATATGACCGCGCTGATAATGTGAATCACATTGGCAATCTGCATGTTGCCACGTGTGTAATCAAACCCGGGCACCAGCATGTTCAGCACAAAACCGGAGCTGCTGACAAACAGGCCCAGCACCACCACACCTCCCCAAAACCAGAGCTTTTCGCCGGAATTGAAGCGTCCGGAGCTGACGTTTTCTTTTCCAAACACGCCTCCCAGTCTGACCAGCCATTTCAGGTCGGTGGGTTCCGGCAAATTGTCTCTGACGAATATGAGGAAAACTACGACCAGCGATACCGTAAAAATGGGACCGACAAAATTATGGATATTTTTGCAGGCAAACGAAAACCAGCCGAATAAGGTAGCCCCGAACAGGGGCAAGATGATGTATCGGCCGAACAGCATCGTAATGCCTGTAAGGGCGAGCGCAATAAAACTGATCGCAGTGGTCCAATGGGCGATACGCTCGAGCGAGGTGAAGCGTTCGATTACCCGTCCCGTCGGTTTCCCCTTTAACTTGCTTGTTCCAAAAATAAAATAGGTCAGCACGACCGCCAGCACTGCGACAACCAGCAGCCAGCCGCCGATCTGGCTCAACGGTCCATTGCGATAATTACGCCACGCTTCGCCCGCGGTGGTGGCGCGCGCCTGCCCTGGAAATTGCGCCTTCGGCTGGATCAGCACGCCCGCTTCGGGAGCGGGCAAACTGGAATAATTCCGCCGGCCTTCTTTGACGATGCGATAAGTGGGGGCCAGATTGCCTGGTTGGTCGCGGCTTCGTTCGGCCTGGTTCTGCTTCAGGATATCGACCGATTCGACATTCGGTACGGATTGCGCTGTTTTGGCCGGAGCATTTGCGGTATTGGCCGCGTCTTGATTCTGAGCTCTGGCGACGCCGGACAACGTTACTACCAGCGAGAAACCGAATATGAGACCGGCGGCTAAACTTTTCATGATGACTCCTGCGCGATGCGCTCAGCGAGCTTTCAGATATTCATTTTGTGTCTGCGCCCGATTACGAAGCTGGGTTTCCCAGCGCGTCTTGTCACCGGGCTGCCAACCGGGTGCCACAAAAGGATTTTGCGCACCCTGCCACGCCTTGCCGTCAGCCTTCGCGCTGGATGCGGTTAACGCCTGATCGGGCTCGCTGCAGGCAACCAGACCCACGGCCAGCAAGGACATTCCGATAAGCCTTATCATGATTTCTTCTCCTCGGCTTTCGCGTCCGGATTATGCGATTTGCCGTATGCCGTGCCCCATCCCCAGACTTCGCTGCCCTTGCCGCGCTGTACGACACGGTTGCGCAGGATATCGGCAATGACATCGCCGTCGCCTCCCAGCAGCGCCTTGGTGGAACACATTTCAGCGCATGCGGGCAGCTTGCCTTCCGCCAGTCGATTCCGTCCGTATTTTTGAAATTCCGCCTGTGAGCCGTCCGCTTCCGGGCCTCCGGCACAGAACGTGCATTTGTCCATTTTCCCGCGCAGCCCAAATGTGCCGTTGGAGGGAAACTGCGGCGCGCCGAATGGGCAAGCATAGGAGCAATAACCGCATCCGATGCAGATATCCTTGTCATGCAACACCAGGCCGTCATCGGTATGGTAAAAACAATCGACCGGACATACCGCCATGCAAGGCGCATCCGAACAGTGCATGCAGGCGACCGAAATGGATTTTTCCTGGCCAATCACGCCATCGTTAATCGTCACAACGCGGCGCCGGTTCACCCCCCAAGGCACATCATTCTCGTTTTTGCAGGCGGTCACACAACCGTTGCACTCGATGCAGCGCTCTGCATCACAGATAAATTTCATTCGTGCCATTTGCCTTGCCTCCTTGTCTGACCGAGGGGCGGATGAAACGCCGTTCGGTTTAAGATTCAGTCCGCCGTACCAAGCATCGTCGGCGCAGGATCAAGTGACGATTTTTTCAATATTGCAGATCGTCGTCTTGGTTTCCTGCATCATCGTCACGGAATCGTAGCCGTAGGTGGTCGCGGTATTGACAGCGTCGCCGCGCACGATCGGATGGGCACCTTCGGGGTAATATTCGAGCAGATCCCTGCCCTGCCACCAGCCTGAAAAGTGGAAGGGAACGAATGCCGTATCCGGTCCGACGCGTGGCGTCACCAAGGCCCTGACCTTGATGCGCGCCCCGGTCGGTGTCGCAACGATGACGTATTCGCCGTCACGGATACCGCGATCGGACGCTGCTTTCGGGTTGATCTCGACGAAGTTTTCCTGCTGCAGTTCGGCCAGCCATGGATTGGAACGCGTCTCCTCGCCGCCTCCTTCGTATTCAACCAGACGGCCAGACGTCAGGATGATGGGAAATTTCTCGTACAGTTTCGATTCCACGTTCTTCTGCTGCAATGATTTGTACAAGGTCGGCATACGCCAGAATGCCTTCTTGTCGTCATGCGTCGGGTACTTGGCGACCAGGTCAGGCCGCGTTCCATAGAGCGGTTCGCGGTGCAAGGGCACCGGGTCGGGGAAATTCCAGACCACGGCACGTGCTTTGGCATTCCCGAAAGGATGCACTCCATGGACCTTCAGGCATACGCGTTGAATGCCGCCGGACAAATCCGTCTTCCAGTTTTTCCCTTCGGCCGCCTTTTTCTCGGCATCAGTAAGATCATTCCACCAGCCCAGTTTTTTCAGAAGCACATCGTCAAATTCCGGATATCCAGTGGGGATTTCCGAGCCTAGCGAACATGACCCATCTTCGGCCAGCAGATTGACGCCTTCTCGCTCCACGCCGAAGTTTGCACGGAAATTTCCGCCGCCATCCATCACATGCTTGGAAGTGTCATACAGATTGGGAGAGCCGGGATGCTTCAGCTCCGCGGTTCCATAGCAGGGCCACGGCAAGCCGAAATAGTCTCCGCTGATGTCATAGCCGGTCGCCTCGTCCTTGCCGCTCTTGCATTTCAGCGTCTTGACGTCAAACAAATTCATGTTGCGCATATGCGCCTTCAGGCGCTCCGGCGACTGGCCGGTGTAGCCGATCGTCCATGAGCCGCGATTGATTTCGCGCAGCATGTCTTCCGGCTCAGGCTCCATCATGCCGCCTTTGCCTGGCACCAATTTGATCTTGGCTACCAACTCCTTGCCGAATCCCAGCTTTTCCGCCAATTGATACATGATCATCTGGTCGGTACGCGACTCGAACAGCGGCTCGATCACCTTCTCGCGCCACTGGAGTGAACGATTCGAGGCTGTCAACGATCCCGAGGTTTCGTATTGGGTTGCGGCCGGCAAAAGATAGGCGGCACGGTTCGGATTCAGTTCCTGGCCGTCCACCTTCATTGCCGTCATCGCAGCGGTGGCCGACGGATAGGGATCGATGACGACCATCAGGTCGACCTTGTCCAGCGCCTTTTTCATGTCCAGGCCGCGCGTCTGCGAGTTCGGCGCATGCCCCCAGAACACGATGGCCCTCACATTATTGTCCTGGTCGATCAGGTCGTTTTTCTCCAGCACCGCGTCGACCCAGCGCGACACCGTCGTACCGGATTTCTCCATCATCGCCTGCGATGGAAACTGTTTTTTTACCCATTCATAATCGACGCCCCAGGCAGCGCACCAGTGCTTCCATGCCCCGGTCGCCAGTCCGTAATAGCCAGGCAGGGAATCCGGGTTTGGTCCGACGTCGGTCGCGCCCTGAACGTTGTCATGGCCGCGGAAAATATTCGCTCCGCCACCGGACACGCCGACATTGCCGAGCGCCAATTGCACGATGCATGAGGCGCGCACCATCGCGTTGCCAATGCTGTGCTGGGTCTGTCCCATGCACCAGACCAGCGTGGAGGGCCGGTTTTTGGCCATCGTTTCCGCTGCCTTGTACACTTCCGCCTCGGGTACGCCGCATGCCTCCTCGACTTTTTCCGGCGTCCAGGTCATCACCTCAGCCCGCACCTTGTCCATGCCGTAGACGCGGTCGTTGATGTATTTCTTGTCTTCCCAGCCGTTCTTGAAGATGTGGTAGAGCACGCCATACAGGAACGGAATGTCGCTCCCGGAACGGATACGAATATATTGATCGGCCTTGGCGGCCGTACGCGTGTAGCGCGGGTCCACCACGATCATCTTGGTGCCGGTCTCCTTGGCGTGCAGCATGTGCAGCATCGAGACCGGATGCGCTTCCGCCGCGTTTGATCCGATATACAGAGCCGCTTTCGAGTTCTGCATATCGTTGTAGCTGTTGGTCATCGCGCCATAGCCCCAGGTATTCGCAACGCCCGCCACCGTGGTCGAGTGGCAGATGCGGGCCTGGTGGTCACAGTTGTTGGTGCCGAAGAACGATACGAACTTGCGCATGAGGGCTGCCTGTTCGTTGTTATGCTTGGACGAACCAACCCAGAACACCGCATCCGGACCGCTCGCTTTTCTGATTTCCAGGAGCTTGGCCGAAATTTCGTTCAGGGCCTGATCCCAGCTGATGCGCTGATATTTGCCGTTGATCAGCTTCATCGGGTATTTCAGCCGATAGTCGCCGTGGCCATGTTCGCGCAGCGCCGCTCCTTTGGCGCAATGAGCACCAAGATTGATCGGGGAGTCGAAGACCGGCTCCTGCCTGACCCATACGCCATTTTCAACTACCGCATCGACCGCGCAGCCGACGGAACAATGGCCACAGACCGTACGTCTGACCTCGATTTTTTTGGCGGCGGCCTTGTCGCCATCGGCCGCTTTTGCCTTCTCGATCAATCCCAATTGGGACACCGCAATACCTGCGCCAACACCGATTCCAGAGCGTTTTAAAAACATCCGCCGGTCCATCGTCGGCAGAGCGCGAGACAAGGTCTCCGACAAGCTGGACGAAAAACGCGTATCCGAACGCTGGCCGCTCGGGCCCTTGCGAGTCAACAACATGGTGTCACCTCGTTAATTAAATTGTGGTGGTGCGGTAGTATTTTTTAATATGGTCGGTCAAGCGATAGCCATCGCCCGACGGCTCAGCCGGCGTAAGGGGAGTCAGGGGCGCTGCTTTGGGAGAAAGTTTGGCGGCCAGACCGGCTGCTGCTACCAGGCCGAGGCCCGCGAATACGCTGCGCCTGGTGATTTTCTTTGGCTCTGTCATGTTTGTCTCCAAAAGGATACGACAGGTAAGAAAAATGTCTTTAATTTATTGTTTTTACACCCTATCACAATTTTTCCGGTGTGTGCAACAAAAATGCCATGCCGTTCGTAAAATGCCATCCAACTGTATGGGCTTGCCGTAGAGGTTTCCCAGGTCCACGGCAGGCGGCGCTATCCGAACAGGTCGAAAGCCTGAGCTTCGACTTCAAAAAAGCGGCGTGCAAAGCGTGCCGCCGCCGCATAGAACATGGCGCCCGGATAGGCTTCCAACGTCGTGCAAAAATTATCCACCCACGGCTGCAAATGATCGGCAAAGAATTTTTTCTGCACCGGCAAGGCGGACTGCATGACGTCATCCGAGGTGATCAGATAACGCATCACTTCGCACAACATGGCGAGATGGTCTTCGCTTTCCGCCACCGTTTCGGGCCGTTGCAGCCCCAGCTGGGCCAAGTCAGTACGCAGGGCCACCAGGGGTTTTTCCATCAGGAAACCGGAAATATAGTAGGAGCCATAGAGCATCACCGCAGGCTTGCCGACCCCGATGAACAAATCCTCGTACTCCTGCCGCACCGCTTCGGCATCCGTCCGGCCTGCGGCCTCCGCCAATTCCTGCCAGGCGTCGTCCAGCAGACTGCCTTCGCTGTGGGCAACGGCGGCAATCCGATCCAGCAGATCCTGGGAAGGCGGCCGGCAAAACAAGGTCGCCAGCGTGCCGTACAAATCGGCGCGCGCCATCTCCTCTTCCTGACCAGGAGCTTCGAACACCAGTGGTTGGACTGTCGTCATAAAACATCGACCCCTATATTTTTTATCAATGCGGGCGCGTCAAGTTCAGGATCGACACTTCGCGCTTGTTTTCCATCATGTCGATCACGCGGCAATCGGGGCACATCTTGATGCGATCGAGATTTCCGGCAAAGGCACTGTGCAGCGAGAGCTTGCTAAGCATGTTCTCGATCATTTGCAGGGTCCCGAAAGGCTTGTTGCAACGAATGCAGTGATAAGGCTGCGCCTCGTTGAGGATGCGCGGCTTTTTAGCGACATCGGTCAGCAGGAGGCGCGGCGTCAGCGTGATGGCATTTTCCGGGCAGGTTTTTTCGCATAGTCCGCATTGAACGCAGTTTTTTTCGACAAATCGCAACTGCGGCAAATCCGTACTATCCATCAGTGCCGATTCGGGACAGGCGCCGACACACGACATGCAGAGTGTGCACGCTTCCTTGTTCAGGTTGACGGTGCCAAACAGTGAACCGGCCGGCAAGGCGATTTCCTCCTTGTGTTCCGGCGCATGCCGCAGAAGATGTTCAAGCGCAAAATCGAGCGTGCCGCGCTTTTCACTGGCTACATTGAAAGTCGCCCGCGCCGCTGGGATCTGGGCCGCTTGCATCGAATGCAGGGCCGTTTCCAGCTCCGGCGCGCTAGCCGCCCGGATCAGTTGGAAATGCCGGCCGGCATAGCCCAATCCGGACAGGATCGCCTGCGCGGTCGCCATCTGCGCTTCCAGGGCGTCGATGTATTGCGGCGCCTCCTCTGCGGTCACCAGCACGGCGACGTTGGAAGCGCCATAGGACAGCGCTGCCAGCCACAAATCGATCCCGACCGAGGCCGTATGGTGCACATCGACCGGAATCACCCGCGCCGGGATGCCGCGTCCGCCCGCCCTTGCCAACCGGCCGGCGTGCTCGATCAGCGCCGCGCCGCGCTCCTTGCTGTGAAACAGCAAGGCGGCCTGCTGTCCTCCAGCTCGGCCGTAGGTCGTGAGCATGGTTTTGAGGCGGATTCCCATGTCGGCGACCCTGGGATAGGCATACTCGATCGCGCCCGAAGGGCAGACGGTAGTGCAGGCGCCGCAGCCCGCGCACAAATTCGGGTTGATCTTGACGTGGTCGCCATCATGACCGATCGCTTCGGCGGAACAGACCTCGATGCAGGCATTGCAGCCGATCTTTTCATTTCGACTGTGCGCGCATAGTTTTTCCTTGAAACGGAAAAACCGCGGCTTTTCGAATTCGCCCACCATCTGCGTCAGCTTCAGCGCAGCATCCATTTGCCGCGTCAGGTCGCGACCCGGAGCGAAATAGCCTTGCGGCAACTGGTGCATGCGCAGCGTCGGGGTATCCGACAGGTCGAAGACAAGGTCATATTCGCCGCTGCGCGCGGTCACCGTGCGCGTGAAATCGATGGCGCCGATGGCGCCGCACGCGGCAACGCAGGCGCGGTGCGATTTGCATTTGTCCAGATCGACTTGATAGAGCAGATCGATGGCCTCTTCCGGGCAAGCGTCGACACAGGCCATGCAGCGGGTGCAGGCTTCCAGGTCAATCGGATTTTCCTGATGCCAGCTGACCTTGAAGGCGCCGAGCCAGCCGGCGATCGCGATCCGCGCGCCCGAGAATGTGGGGTAGCTGCGCTCCTGCAACAGCGCATCCGCATTGCGCGCCGAGCTCAGCAGGACGCTGACTTCCAGCTGCTCGCGCAAGCGATCGGCCCAGGGCAGCGCCTGATCGGCGGCACCGACGATCAATACGCGGCCACGCGATTCATAGCTCACCACCGGCACCGGTTCCGGCTCGGGAAGCGCCGCCGCTGCCAGCAGCGCCGCGATTTTCGGCAAGGAATCCCTGGCCTCGGCGCCCCAGCCACCGGTCTCGCGAATATTGACGAAACGCAGCGGCGCCACCGTTTTTTTCTGATGAGCCAATTCTGAAAAAAGCGCACGCTCCTGGGTGCAGGCGACCACCACCTCGTCCGCTCCCTTGACGGCGTCAAGGTAATTTCCGACTTCGCGCCGGCACAGCTCGGAGGCAACCGGCAGAGCGTCGGTTCCCAACGCCGCGCCCAGCTTGGCGCCGGCTGCGGCATTCAACGGCATGGTGCGATTGCAGCTGCATATCTTGAATTGAGTGGTCATGTACGGCCTCGGGCCAGATCGTCAGAACAGGGAGTCGTATCTTGTGTGGCAACGCTCGGCGCCGAAGGCTGCGCCGGCACATCGGGAAGCGGGTCTGCGCCTTCCTCGACGCCGTTTACCGGTGCGTGGGCTTCCGGCTTCGGGAGTGCCGTATCGGCTGCCTCCGCGGCGGCTGAAGCAGCGACCGGCACGCCGGCGTCGGGCTCGACCACTCGTTGAATCAGTTCCATCAAGGGCTTTTCAAGTTGTCCCAAGGGATCGAGCAACGCCTTTGCATGGTTCAGCGCATGCAGCATTTCAGGAGGAATCGGCTCGAAGACATTGTAGTCCTCGATATAGGTGTCGAGCCCGTCCATGATGTTGAAGCGCGGATCGGAAAACAGTTTCTTCATGGCCGAAAGCTTGACGCCTTCATCGACCCCGGCGCTGACAAAGCGCGAATAATCCGACTCGTAGGTCAACCGCTCCACTTCTTCCATGGTGGGAGGCTGCCGGTTCGGCACCTCCACGGGAGTGGACGGCGCGTCCGCATGCTCTGCCCCGCTCACCTTCTCAATTGCGGTCGCCGCAGCTTCTTCCGTCTCTTGCGTACGGCGCCGGCTCCAGCGTGCAAAAAAATCGTCAGCCGCCATGGGATTTTCCTTCCGCGCGGGCCATTTCCTCGACTCCGGAACCGCCTTCGAAGGAAGGTTTTTTGTGCTTTTTCTTGACCTCGGGGCGGTAATGGCGCTGTATGAATTGCCCTAGCCAATCGATGATCTCGCGCGATGCCGGCAAGGTGTCCACCTGTTCGCCGCCATCCATCAGGCGTGCTGCCTCATTGTAGGACAGGGTGACCATTTTCGGAACCGCGACTTCGGCATCGCCGATCTTCTCGAGCCGCCACATGATGAACCAGCATGGGACGGGCGAACTTGCGTTCAGAAAATATCCTTCGGCTTCGTCGGGGAAGAGATCGATGTCAAAGCCGGGAAACAGCCAGCGCGTATCGTCCGGATCGTCCAGCAGGCAGTGCGCCGCCAAGCCGGGCGCGGTCATATCATCCAACACTTCCAGCGGCCGCCATTGGCAGGAGCGCCAGCGATTGTTGAGCGAGATACGCTGCATGATGACATTCATGGTCAACCACACCTCCGCCAGGGAAATATGCGCGTCGATCCGTCGCGTGCATAAATAATGGCACAGATGTCCACGCATTGCAGCATTTACCACTCAGCGGACATGGTGCCGCCCCCTGGCCGGCGGCCAATGGCGGCGTCCCTTGACAATCGGCACCCGGGCTCGGCTCAGCCCGGGTGTCGCAATGCGGGCGTTAGCTGCTATGCGCGACGGCGAGACCCAGCGCCTGGCCGCCGCCATAGCTCGCCTGCAGCGGCGGTGCGCCGCCGAGCGCGATGCGGATTGCGCAATACTTGAATTCCGGAATTTTCCCGAAGGGGTCGAGCACCGCATTGGTCAGCTTGTTGATCGCCGCCTCGTAGTAGCAGAACGGCACGAACACCGCACCCTGTGGCGAGCCCTCGTCGGCGCGCGCGTACAGGCTGACTTCGCCGCGGCGCGAGGCGATCGTGATGACGTCGCCCGGCTTGCCGCCAAGCGCCGCCAGGTCGAGCGGATGGATCAGCGCCACCGGATCCGGCTCCAGCGCATCCAGCACCGCCGTGCGGCGCGTCATACTGCCGGTATGCCAGTGCTCGAGCTGGCGGCCGGTGATCAGGACCATCGGATACTCCGTATCCGGCCGCTCGTCGGCCGGAATGACGTCGGCCGGGACGAATTGCGCGCGGCCGCTGGCGGTCGGGAAATCCTCGATGAACACCACCGGCTCGCCGGCGTCGCCCTCCGCCTCGCAGGGATAGGTGACCGCATGCTCGCGCTCCAGCCGCTCCCAGGTGATGCCGGCGATGCTCGGCATCGTGTGGCGCATTTCGTCGAATACTTCCGACACGTGCGCATCGCCCCAGTCAAGGCCGAGCTGCGCCGCCATTTGCTGGATGATCCACAAATCCTGGCGCGCGTCGCCGGGCGGATCGATGGCCTGGCGGCCCATTTGCAGCGTGCGGTCGGTATTGGTGAAACTGCCGGTCTTTTCGGGAAAGGCCGAGGCCGGCAGGATGACGTCGGCCAGGTAGGCGGTTTCGGTCAGGAAAATATCCTGCACCACCAGATGGTCCAGCGCCGCCAGCGCATCGCGCGCGTGGTTGGCGTCGGGGTCGGACATGGCCGGGTTTTCGCCCATGATGTACATGCCGCGGATTTCGCCCTTCTTGATCGCATGCATGATTTCCACCACGGTCAGGCCGGGCTGGGCATCGAGCGTGCCGGCCGGCAGCTTCCAGGCGTTTTCGAAACTCGCCTGCACCTGCGGATCGGACACCTTCTGGTAGTCGGGGTACATCATCGGGATCAGGCCGGCGTCGGACGCGCCCTGCACGTTGTTCTGCCCGCGCAGCGGATGCAGCCCGGTGCCGGGGCGGCCGATCTGGCCGGTCATCAGCGCCAGCGCGATCAGGCAGCGCGCATTGTCGGTGCCGTGCACGTGCTGCGACACGCCCATGCCCCACAGGATCATCGACGCCTTCGAGCTCGCATACAGGCGCGCGACATAGCGGATGGTGTCGGCGTCGATGCCGCAGATCGGCGCCATCGCTTCCGGGCTGTAGCCTTCGACGTTGGCGCGCAAGGCGTCGTAGCCGCTGGTGCGCTCGGCGATGAATTGTTCATCGACCAGGCCTTCGTGCACGATCACATGCATCATTGCATTCAGCAGCGCGACGTCGGTGTCGGCCTTGAACTGCAGGAAGCGGTGCGCGATGCGCGCCATGTCCGAGCGGCGCGGATCGCAGACGATCAGCTTGGTGCCGTTCTTCACCGCGTTCTTGATCCAGGTGGCGCCGACCGGGTGGTTCACGGTCGGATTGGCGCCGATCACGATCACCACCTCGGCTTGCGTGACGTCCATCACCGGGTTCGAGACCGCGCCGGAACCGATGCCTTCCAGGAGCGCCGCCACCGAAGAGGCGTGGCACAAGCGCGTGCAGTGATCGACGTTGTTGCTGCCGAAGCCGACCCGCACCAGCTTCTGGAACAGGTAGGCTTCCTCGTTGCTGCCCTTGGCCGAGCCGAAGCCGGCCAGCGACTTCTTGCCGTGCCGGTCGCGGATCTGCTTGAGCTTGCCGCCGGCCAGCGCCAGCGCCTCTTCCCAGCTCGCCTCGCGGAACACGTCCAGCACGTGTTCCGGGTCCATCGTGAAGTCGCCGCGCTTGGGCGGCGCGTCGGCGCGCCGGATCAGCGGCTTGGTCAGGCGCTGCGGGTGGTGCGCGTAATCGAAGCCGTAACGGCCCTTGACGCACAGCCGGCCGTGGTTGGCCGGGCCGTCGCGCCCTTCGACGTAGAGGATCTGGTTGTCCTTGACGTTGTAGGTGAGCTGGCAGCCGACCCCGCAATACGGGCAGACCGAATCGACCTGCTTGTCGGGCACGGTCAGGCCGACATTGCGCGCCGGCATCAGCGCGCCGGTCGGGCAGGCCTGCACGCATTCGCCGCAGGCGACGCAGGTGGAGGCGCCCATCGGGTCGTCCATGTCGAACACGATCTTCGCCTGATCGCCGCGCAGGGCGAGGCCGATCACGTCGTTCATCTGTTCGTCGCGGCAGGCGCGCACGCAACGCGTGCACTGGATGCAGGCGTCGAGGTTGACCGCCATCGCCGGATGCGACAGGTCGGCTTGCACCGGCGCACGGGCAGCGAAGCGCGGCTTGCCGAGCGCGAGCTTTTCGGCCCACTGGTCGAGTTCGTTGTGGCGCGTGTATTCGGTTTCGGGCATGTCGGACAAGAGCAGCTCGAGCACCATCTTTTGCGCCGCCTGCGCGCGGCCGCTGTCGCTGCTCACCTGCATGCCGGCGCTGGGCGTGCGGCAGCAGGAAGGCGCCAGCACACGCTCGCCCTTGATTTCCACCATGCAGGCGCGGCAGTTGCCGGCCGTGTCCAGGCCGTCCTTGTAGCACAGGTGCGGGATTGCTATGCCTTCGCGCTGCGCCACCTGCAGCAGCGTCTCGCTCTCGCGGCCGGTGACGGTGCGGCCGTTCAGTTCAAAGGTGACGACTGGCGCGTCCAGCTGCGCGATCTCGTTGCGGGTAATTGCATTCATTGGGGATTCCTCTGTGCTTCGCCGGCGACCGTTCAGGCCAGTTCGTGCGGAAAGTATTTGACGACGCAGTCGACCGGATTCGGCGCCGCCTGGCCCAGGCCGCAGATCGAGGCGTCGCGCATCACCGCCGACAGCTCGGCCAACAGGCCGGTATCCCAACGCGGCTGCTCGATCAGGGCGAGCGCCTTGGCGGTGCCGTTGCGGCACGGCGTGCACTGGCCGCACGATTCATCCTTGAAAAACGCCATCATGTTGCGCGCCGCGCCGACCGCCGTGTCGCGGTCCGACAGCACGATCACCGCCGCCGAGCCGATGAAGCAGCCGTATTCCTGCAAGGTGTCGAAATCGAGCGGGATGTCGCCCATCGCCGCCGGCAGGATGCCGCCCGAGGCGCCGCCCGGCAGGTAGGCGTAGAAGCTGTGGCCCTCTTGCATGCCGCCGCAGTATTCCTCGATCAGTTCGGTGATCGTGATGCCGGCCGGCGCCAGCTTGACGCCCGGCTCGCGCACCCGGCCCGACACCGAGAACGAGCGCAATCCCTTGCGGCCGTGGCGGCCTTGCGAAGCGAACCAGTCGGCGCCCTTTTCGACGATCTCGCGCACCCAGTACAAGGTCTCGAAGTTGTGCTCCAGGGTCGGCCGGCCGAACAGGCCGACCTGCGCCACGTAGGGCGGGCGCAGGCGCGGCATGCCGCGCTTGCCTTCGATCGATTCGATCATGGCCGACTCTTCGCCGCAGATATAGGCGCCGGCGCCGCGCCGCAGATGAATCTGCGGCAGCCCCGACACCGGCGGTTCGGCTCGCAGCCTGGCCAGTTCGGCTTCCAGCAGCGCGCGGCAGCCGTGGTATTCGTCGCGCAGGTAGATATAGATTTCGGCGATGCCGACCGCCCACGCCGCGATCAGCATGCCCTCCAGGAAGCGGTGCGGATCGCGCTCCAGGTAAAAGCGGTCCTTGAAGGTGCCCGGCTCGCCCTCGTCGATATTCACCGCCATCAGGCGCGGCCCCGCTTCGGCGCCGACGATGCGCCATTTGCGGCCGGCCGGAAAGCCGGCGCCGCCCAGCCCGCGCAGGCCCGAATTTTCCATCGTGACCAGCAGCTGCTCGCGCTCCAGGCCGCCGGCATGGCAGCGCTGCAGCAACTGGTAGCCGCCCTGCGCGCGGTAGGCGGCGTAATCGAGATACGCTTGCGGCGCATGCTGCAAGGCGCCGCTTGCCACCGCCTGCACCACGGCGTCGCAAGTCGCCTGCGGGATCGGATTTTGCCCGACCACCGCCACCGGCGCCTGCTCGCAGCGGCCGACGCAGGGCGCGGCCAGCACCCGCACTTCGCGTCCCAGCAAGGCCGGTAATTTCTGCAGCAATTCGGCGGCACCGCCCATTTCGCACGACAGGCCGTCGCACACCCGCACCGTGAGCGCGGCCGGCGCCGCTTCGCCTTCCTTGACGACATCGAAATGGTGATAGAAGGTCGCGACCTCGTAGACCTCGGCCTGCGCCAGCCGCATTTCCTGCGCCAGCGCCGCCAGGTGCGGCGCCGACAGGCAGCCGTAGCGGTCCTGGATCTTGTGCAGGTGCTCGATCAGCAAATCGGCGCGGCGCGCGGCGTCGCCCAGCAAGGCGCGCACTTCGTCCAGTGCCTGCGGCTCGACGCGCCGGCCCTTGGGCTGCTGGCGCTTGCGTTCGCGCGAGGCCGCCGCGGGCATGATCGGGATCACGGTTTGGGTCATGTCTGCTCCGAAAAATGGGGTGGTGTCGCCGCTGACCGGTGGCGCACTGCTGATGATTTTTGAAAAACCTCTTGCGCACTTCCCGCCAAGGCCGCCTCTTGCAGGGCCGGCGTTTTCAGGGAGTATATTGTATAAATGTACCATTTTACGCCCGAGATAGGCCGCTCATTTCGGGAGTATATACTTGCCGCAACGCCCTCCGCCGCATGGTGCGGAGCCAAAAACAATGGATCGCCGGCAGCACGCGGGCGATCCATACTGTAGAAGCTTGCGGCGCGCCTGATTATATTGCCGTTCGCATATCAGGTATCGCCCGGCACCCTTGCGGCAGCGCCGTTGCGGCATCGGCCGCGCGTCAGGTGTTCTGGATCGTGATGGTCGGGAACTTGCTGCTCATGTCCTTGGCCTTCTCCGCCACCTTGATCGCCATCTTGCGCGCGATCTCCTTGTAGATCTGCGCCACCGCGCCGTCCGGATCGGCCACCACGGTCGGCTTGCCGGAATCGGTCTGCTCGCGGATCGCCATCGTCAGCGGCAAGGCGCCGAGGAAATCGACGCCGTACTCGGCGCACATGCTGCTCGCCGCCGCCGGCGCCGAAGATCGGTTCCGCATGGCCGCAGTTGGAGCAGATATGCGTGCTCATGTTTTCGACGATGCCGAGGATCGGGATGCCGACCTTCTCGAACATCTTCAAGCCCTTGCGCGCATCGAGCAGCGCGATGTCCTGCGGCGTGGTGACGATCACGGCGCCGGTCACCGGCACCTTTTGCGACAGCGTCAGCTGGATGTCGCCGGTGCCGGGCGGCATGTCGACGATCAGGTAGTCGAGGTCGCGCCAGTTGGTCTGTTCCAGCAATTGCTGCAGGCCTGCGTGACGATCGGGCCGCGCCACACCATCGGCTCGTCGGGGTCGATCATGAAGCCGATCGAGGACACCTGCAGGCCGTGGTTTTCCAGCGGCTCCATGGTCTTGCCGTCGGTGGTTTCGGGACGGCCGCGAGATGCCCATCATCATCGGCTGCGACGGCCCGTAGATGTCGGCGTCGAGGATGCCGACCTGGGCGCCTTCGGCGGCCAGCGCCAGCGCCAGGTTGACGGCGGTGGTCGACTTGCCGACGCCGCCCTTGCCGGACGCCACCGCGATGATGTTCTTGACGTTCGACATCAGCTTGAGGCCGCGCTGCACCGCGTGCGCCACGATCTTGCGAATGCACGTTGACGCTGACGTTGCCGGCGCCGGCAACGCCGCGCACCGCCGTGATCGCCGCCTTGCGGATGGCGTCGAACTGGCTCTTGGCCGGATAGCCGAGCTCGATGTCGAAAGCGACGTCGGCGCCGTCGAGCTGGAGGTTTTTCACCGATTTGCTGGAAACCAGGTCCTTGCCGGTATTCGGGTCGACCACCGTGGACAGCGCGGCCTTGACGTCTTCAAGCGTGATGCTCATTATTTCTCCTGAACTGTATCCCAACAAGTCTAAACGCAATCGGCCCCGGACCGCAGCCCTGGCCGGCCCGCAGCCGCTGCAAAACGGCGACGATCGCACGCCCGCTGCGCGCCGGGGATGACAGAACGCCTTCCGCTGCTAAAATCATGGCTTTCCCCCTTTCTGCATTATCCAATGAGCATCACGCCCGCCCGCAAGCTGTTCGTCACCACCGCCCTGCCCTACGCCAACGGCGCCTTCCACATCGGCCACATCATGGAATACATCCAGGCCGACATCTGGGTCCGTTTCCAGCGCATGCAGGGGCATCAGGTGCACTTCGTCGGCGCCGACGATGCGCATGGCACGCCGATCATGATCGCGGCGGAAAAGGACGGCGTCACGCCGCAGGAGTTCGTGGCGAAGATCGCCGCCGGCCGCCAGCAGTACCTGGACGGCTTCCATATCGCCTTCGACAACTGGTATTCGACCGACTCGCCCGGAAAACACCAGCTGTCGCAAGACATCTACCGCAACCTGCGCGACGACGCCAAGCTGATCAGCACCAAGACCGTCGACCGCTTCTTCGACCCGGTCAAGAACATGTTCCTGGCCGACCGCAACATCAAGGGCGAGTGCCCGAGCTGCGGCGCCAAGGACCAGTACGGCGACAACTGCGAAGTGTGCGGCGCGGCCTAGCCGCCGACCGAGCTGAAGAATCCGTACTCGACGCTGTACCGGCGCGACGCCGGTGATGAAATCCTCGGAACAGTATCTTCTTCACGCTGTCCGACCCGCACTGCGTGGCGTTCCTGCGCGAATGGGCCTTGGGCGATGTCGACGGCAAGCCGCGCCTGCAGCCGGAAATCGTCAACAAGGTCGCGCGAATGGCTGAAGGCAAGGACGGCGCCGACAGCGGCCTGGCCGACTGGGACATCTAGCCGCGACGCGCCCTACTTCGGCATCGAGATCCCGGATGCGCCGGGCAAGTACTTCTACGTCTGGCTCGATGCGCCGGTCGGCTACCTGGCCTCGCTGAAGAATTATTTCGACAAGACCGGGCGCGACTTCGACGCCTTCATGGCCGATCCGGCCACCGAGCAGATACCACTTCATCGGCAAGGACATCATCTCTTTCCACCCGCTGTTCTGGCCGGCGATGCTGAATTTCGCCGGCCGCAAGGTGCCCAACAACGTGTTCGTGCACGGCTTCATCACGGTCTCCGGCGAAAAGATGTCGAAGTCGCGCGGCACCGGCATTTCGCCGCTGCGCTACCTGGACATCGGCATGAACCCGGAATGGCTGCGCTATTACATCGCCGTCAAGCTCATCGGCCAAGGTCGAGGACGTCGACTTCAACCCGCGACGATTTCGTCGCCCGCGTCAATTCCGACCTGATCGGCAAGTACATCAACATCGCCAGCCGCGCCGCCGGCTTCGTCACCAAGCGCTTCGACGGCCGCCTCTCCAACCCGATCGGCCATTCGACCAACCGCTTCTGGGAACTGGTCGGCGCCGGCGAGGAAGCGGCGATCCGCGACGCCTTCGAAGCGCGCGAATTCGGCAAGGCGATCCGCCTGACCATGGCGCTGGCCGATGAAGTCAACCACTTCGTCGATACCAAGAAGCCGTGGGAACTGGCGAAAGACCCGGCCAACAACCAGGCGCTGCAGGATGTCTGCAGCGATCTGCTGCTGTCGTTTTACCGCCTCAGCATCTACCTGGCGCCGATCCTGCCGGCGCTGGCGCGCAAGGTGGCGACGCTGTTCCGGCATCGAGCGCGACCTGACCTGGGCCGACCTGCAGACGATTCCGCAGGCGATCGGCAAGTTCGAGCATTTGATGACGCGGGTCGAGCCGAAGATGCTGGATGCCTTGTTCGAGGTGCCGGAGACGGCTGCTACGGGCGATGCGACGGCCGCCTCTCTCCCGGAGGGAGGGAGCGAGGACGGCGCTGCGATCGAAGCGATCGCGCCGGAAATCAAGATCGACGACTTCGCCAAGATCGACCTGCGCATCGCCAAGATCGTCGATTGCGCAGTGGTCGACGGTTCCGACAAGCTGCTGCGCCTGACGCTGGACGTCGGCGAAGGCCGCTTGCGCAACGTCTTTTCCGGCATCAAGTCGTCCTATCAGCCGGAAGACCTGATCGGCAAGCTGACCGTGATGGTGGCCAACCTGGCGCCGCGCAAGATGAAGTTCGGCATTTCGGAAGGCATGGTGCTGGCCGCTTCGGCCGCCGACGAAAAAACCAATCCCGGTATCTATGTACTCAACCCGTGGCCTGGCGCCCAGCCCGGCATGCGGGTCAACTGAAAGCTATGGACCCCTTACCCAGTAGTAGCGGCTCTGCCGCGCTCCCTTCGGCGCCCCTCTCTGTGGCGCCTCCCTGCAACATCCTGGTACGCGAAGCCGGCGTCGACGACGCCGAGCTGATCGCCGAACTGACCCGCCACAGCTGGGCCGACAAGGTCGCTGCCAGCTCCAGCGGCCACCGCGAAGACGTGGCGCGCGTACTGCACGACCTGCGCATCGGCGGCGGCTTCATCCTGCAAGTCGATGGCCAGTCCGCCGGCTCGGTGCGCTGGCTGCGCCACGAGTACGAACCGGCGGTATGGGACATCGTGCGCATGGGCGTATTGCCCGCCTACCGCGGCGCCGGCCTGTCGCAGCATTTGCTGGAAGCGGTGATCCACCAGGCGCTGGCGGCCGACATCGACGAACTGCGGCTGGCGGTGCGCACCGACCAGTCGCGCCTGATCGACGTCTATGCCGCCTTCGGCTTCGAACTGGCGCCGGAACTGGCGTATGGCCACGCCAATCCGCTGGAACCAGCGCCGTCGATGATGCGCAAAATGCTGGGCCGCTAAGCCGGCAATTTGGCGCGCGCAGCAGCGGCGGATTCGACCCGAGCTCGTGGCGGCATCTGTATAAGGCACATACTCCCTACACAGGCGGCCCATGCCGGTTAGAAAATGGTCGAATTTAGCGCATACCCCCATCATCTAATGATTCCGTACGCGCTGCCGTCAAACGCCTGAATCGGATCTCCGGCCTTTCTTGCACCTCCGGGAAAATCCGGGATCGCTGTTTTGGGTGACAGCTCGGGGAGATGAGGCAGAGGATGGGCCGCCGCATACCGCGCATCGTGGCTCGGACGCGCGGGATCGAAAGGCAAATGCCTGGCTGCCCGATCCCGGCCTGTCGCCAGGCGAAGCGCCTGGCCGCCCCGCTGCCGTCAATCACCACCGTCCTTCAAGCCTCGGCACGCCCGCGCCATGGCACGGCTGCTCCCGCAAGGCGCCATGCGCTCAAGGGCGCGCAGCCGTAGTCGGTGCTGCCGGCGGCGTGGCCGATGACTGCGCTGCGGCCGCCCCGGCCGTCGCGGTCGGCTTCGGCGGCTGCGACGGCTTGCGGCAGCCGCCCAGCACGACGACGCAGGACAGGCCGATCAGGATGAGCTTGGAGATGGACATGGGATACCTCGCCAAAAAGTGCGGACACCTCAGCGCCGGAATCGGCAAGCGCCTCCTTTGCTCAGACCGGCGCCCCCGTCCGCAGTTCGAGGCGCCGCCGCCAGGCACCGCGCTTCATCGGGCCGGATTGGCCTCGACCCAGGCGGCAAACTTCTGCATGAATCCGGCGGCGCAGGTCCGCGTGCTTTCATTGGCGAGCCTGCCGTCGGCGTCGAACAAGCCGGCGGCAGCGCCGATATAGGCTTCCGGCGCCGGCAGCGCTTCACCAGCGATTGCCGCAAATGGTGGTTGGCGCCGAAATCGCCGATCGCGCCCGGCGACACGCTGACCACCGCGCCCGGCTTGCCGTTCCAGACGCTCTTGCCATAGGGGCGGGAGCCGACATCCAGCGCATTCTTGAGTACCGCTGGCAGCGAGCGCTTGTACTGCGGCGTAAAGAACAGCACGCCGTCGAAGCCCAGCACCTGGTCGCGGAACGCGCTCCATTCGAACGCCGGCGTGCCTGCGTCGTCGCGGTCCTGATTGTAAAACGGCAACTGCCCGATGGGCTGCATGCCGAATTCGAGCGCAGCAGGAGCCAGCGCCATGAAGGCCTGCCCCATATTCCGGTTCAGCGGTTGCTGGCGCAGGCTGGCGACGAAACCCGCGATTTTCCTGTTTGCCACGATTTCTTCTGGTTCAACGAGGGATATGCAGCGCACGGTTTGCCCCGCGGCGCCCTGCGCATGACGAGCGGCTCCGGTGCCGGGCAGCAAGATCGGCGGCCTGGCCCCTTCAGCCAATGATCGAAGAGCCATAATTTTTAAACCAAGGTATACCATACCATCTTAAATTGTCTATTTAACCCGGATAAATTGACCAATAAATAGATAAATTATTCCTATCGGTATACATAAAAAATAATCCAGTGTACAGTTTCTGAAAATACAAACCTTCCGGATCGGCAATGAATAAGGAAAAACGCATCGATACCCAGACCGCGCGGCTGGTGGTCGAACTGAGGGACATGATCATGAAGGGCGAGCTCGCGGCCGGCGAACGGCTGGTGGAAGCCGCCCTGTCCGAGCGCCTGCAAGCCTCGCGCACGCCGGTGCGCTCGGCGCTGCTGATGCTGGAGCAGCAGGGCCTGGTGCAGCGCGCCCACGGCGGCGGCTACGTGGTGCGCAAGTACACCGGGCGCGAGATCGCCGAGGCGATCGCGGTCCATGCGCACCTGGAAGGCATGTGCGCGCGCCTGGTGGCGGAACAGGGCGTGTCGCGCAAGCTGAGCGACGAACTGCAAGCCTGCCTCGACGAGGGCGACCAGGCGGTGCGCCCGCAGCAGCTGGACATGGACGCGATCGCCGCTTATCTCTCGGTCAATACCCGTTTCCACAAGCTGATCGTCGACGCCTCCGGCAACAATGTGCTGAAGCAGTGCCTGCAGTCGCTCGACCGCATTCCGTTTGCCGCGGCCGGCGGCATGCTGCCCTTTCAATCCAAGCTGCCCGACAGCGACGAGGTGATGCGCTTCGCGCAGCGCCAGCACCACATGCTGGTGGAAGCCTTGCGCAAGGGCCAGAGCGCGCGCGCGCAGGCGCTGGCGGAAGAACACCGGCAGATTGCCCTGCTCAATCTCAAGCACGCCACCGAACACATCGGCGACAGCGACGATCTGCTGCCCGCGCTGCGCCTGGTCACCATGTAAAACCGCACGCCGGCAAGCCCGGCGCCATGCCACTACCCAGCGCGGCGGCCCAGCGGCCGACGCCACCGATTGCCCCTGATGAAAGGAAATGCACGATGAGCACACCGATTTCCGCTGCCTTCACCGATGCCGACGGCATGGGAAGGCAAAGCGCTGCTGAACGGCTGGCGCGACACCCAAGGCGGCCGTCACGCGGTGATCGAACCGGCCACCGGCCAGGTGCTGCACACGATCGGGCTGGCCGATCCGCAGGACGTCGCCGCCGCCGCCAAGGTCGCCAAGGCGGCGCAGCCGGCATGGGCGGCGACGCCGTTCGAGCAGCGCGCCGCGATCTTCCGCCGCGCCGCCGACCTCCTGGAAAACCATGCCGCCGCCATCAAGCCGCGCTTCATCCGCGAGACCGGCAGCGTGCCGCCGAAGGTCGATTTCGAACTGGGCCTCGGCATCGGCATGCTGCGCGAAGCGGCGGCGCTGCTGACGCAGCCGCACGGCCTGCTGCTGCCCAGCAGCATGAACCGGCTCAGCATCGGCCGCCGCATCCCGCACGGCGTGGTCGGCGTCATCGCGCCGTTCAACGCGCCGATGGCGCTGTCGACGCGGGCGGTGGCGCCGGCGCTGGCGCTCGGCAATACCGTGGTGCTCAAACCCGACCCGCAGACCGCGTTTGCCGGCGGCTTCGCGCTGGCGCTGGCGTTGCTGCAGGCCGGGCTGCCGCCGGAATGCCTGCATGTGCTGCCGGGCGGCGTCGAGGCCGGCGAGGCGCTGGTCACCGATCCCCACGTCGCCATGATTTCCTTCACCGGCTCTACCCGGGCCGGGCGCCGCGTCGGCGAACTGGCCAGCGGCCATCTGAAAAAGGTGACGCTGGAGCTGGGCGGCAAGAATTCGATCATCGTGTTCGACGACGCCGACCTCGAGGTGGCAGCCTCCAACGTGGCTTGGGGCAGCTATCTGCACCAGGGTCAGATCTGCATGACCACCGGCCGCGTGCTGGTGCAAAAGGGCATCGCCGAGGAATTCACCCGGCTGCTGGCGGAAAAGGCGGAACACCTGCCGGTCGGCGATCCGGCCACCGGACAAGTGGCGCTGGGGCCGGTCATCAATCAGAGGCAGCTGGAACGCATACACGGCATCGTTCAGGACACCGTCGCCGCCGGCGCCCAATTGCTTAATTATTATATTAAAAAATTTAAAATAAAAAATTATTTATATAAATTATAATTTATAATTTATTTTTATTATATTAATAGGCTGGCGTAGCTGATAATGTTTTGCGGGCAACGCTATCTGTGCTGGCTAATGGGCTGTTGGTGGAATACACATGCGCTGGCGCTGCAGCACATGCCTGGCGCTATGATATGCAAGCGGTTTAGTGGCGGGCTGTTTGCACTGTTGGCGGCGCAGCAGTATGCATTTGCGCGGAAATATTTGCGGTGCTGATTTGGTTGGGAGCTGTACGGACTAGTGATTTACAGAAAAGAGTGTGTTTGTATGTGCAGGTGCTGAGAGGTGCAGTAAGATATTGTGTACTGGAGTGCTGGTTGGCGCTGCTGGTGTTTGATTACAAGGGGTGGGATATGCGGATGTTGCTATGCGTGGATGGTGCGAGAGCAGGCGCGAAATTGGGTAATTGCGCACAGTAAGCTGATGGTTTGCGCTCTCAGCATGTTGCGGCGCGGTGGGCTGATGGGGTGCGCTGGAATACATGATGCATTGGTTAATGCTGATGGATTAGAGTGTTGATGAATGATGGGGCAAATGGCGCGAGCGCTGATGCGGATGGCTAGATGCTGTGGATGCATTGCGCTGAATCTGCATACGCCTACCTGATCCTGCTCGGCGTGCTGCTGATCGTGTGCGTGCTGTTCATCCCAGACGGTCTCGCCAGCATCCGTTGGCGCAAGCTGTTCGGCCGGATGTCCAGCCGCAGCAAGGAGGCGGCATGACGGCCACTCGATGCTGGCGGTGCACCAGCTTGGCATGCAGTTCGGCGGCCTGAAGGCCTTGTCGACATCCGCTCCAGTCCGGCCGATTCCTCGTTCGCCCCAACGGCGCGGGCAAGACTACCTTGTTCCATGCCATCAGCGGCATCTTGGTGCCGACTTCCGGCACGGTCCTGGTCGACGGCCAGCCGCTGCAGGGTAAGAGCCCCGACGCCTTCTGCCACGCCGGTGTCGCCCGCACCTTCCAGACGCCGCGCATCTTTGCCGACATGACGGTGCACGACAACGTGCGTTTCGCCTTCCTGTTCGGCAATCGCGGCAAGGACGATGCGCTGGTCGCGGAAGTGATGGCCGCCACGCATATCGATACCCTAGGCGCCGAGCTGGCCGGCGCCCTGCCGCCGGCGCGCCAGCGGCAGCTAGAAATCGCCATGGCGCTGGCGACCTCGCCGCGCCTGCTGCTGCTGGACGAAGTCGCGGCCGGCCTGACCGAAGGCGAAGTCGAGGAGGTCGCGCGCCTGATCGCGCGCCTGCGCGAGCGCTACGGCTTGACCGTGGTCTGGATCGAGCATGCGGTCGCCACCCTGATGCGCACCGTCGACCGGGTCGCGGTTCTGAATTTCGGCCAGCTGCTGGCGGACGGCACACCGGCCGAAGTCGCGGCCGATCCCAAGGTCATCAACGCCTACCTGGGCGACGAGGTAAGCCAATGAGCGTATTGCTGGAAGCAAAAGGACTGAGCGCCGGCTATGGCCCGCTGGCGATCATCCGCGATATCGACATCCGCGTGCCGCAGCACCAGCTGACCGTGATGGTCGGCCCCAACGGCGCCGGCAAGACCACCCTGATGCGGGCGCTGTCGGGCATCCTGCCGCTGACGGCCGGCAGCGTGTCGCTGGCCGATACCGCGCTGACCTCGCTCAACGTCTCGCAACGGGTGGCGAGCGGCCTGGTGCTGGTGCCCGAGGGCCGCCACCTGTTCGCGCAGATGACGGTGGAGGAAAACCTGGAACTCGGCGGCTACCTGCTGCCCGCCTCCGAACGGCGCGGCCTGATGCAGCAGGTGCTGGCGCTGTTTCCGCGGCTGGCCGAGCGGCGCCGGCAGCTGGCCGGCACCATGAGCGGCGGCGAGCAGCAGATGGTGGCGGTCGGCCGCGCGCTGATGGGCCGGCCGAAGTGCATGCTGCTGGACGAGCCCTCGCTGGGATTGGCGCCGAAGATGGTGGTCGAGCTGTTCCGCATCCTGAAGCAGATTTGCCAGAGCGGCACCGGGATACTGCTGGTGGAACAGAACGTGCGCCAGGCATTGAGCGTGTGCGATCACGCCTATATCCTGGAACAGGGGCAGGTGGTGGCCGAGGGCGCGGGCGCGGAACTGCTGCAGGGCGAACGCATACGCAAGTCGTATCTCGGGCTGTGACGCCCTGCGCCCGCCGCCACGCCCCGGTCACGACTGGTGCAGATATTCCCGGTAAAAATCGATGAACGCGCGCACCTTGGCCGGCACATTGGCGCCGGGCGGATAGACCGCGTAAATGCCGCCGCGCGGCAAGGACCAGTTGTCGAGCACCCGTACCAGCGTGCCGGCCTTGATATCGGCCCGCACATTGTAGGCATCCACCGTCGAGAATCCGGCGCCATGCAGCAGCATCGCGCGCAAGGCGTCCGGCGAGTCGACCCTGATCCGCGGCTTCATCTGGACCAGTTTGGTGCGGCCGGCGGCCGAGGTGAACTTGCAGGTTTGCGGCGTCGGCAGCAGCGTCAGGGCGATCCATTCGCTCTGCGCCAGGTCTTCCGGCTGCTGGGGATGGCCGACGCGCTGCAGGTAGTCGGGCGCGGCCACCACGTATTGTTCGAACTCGCCGAGCTTGACCGCGCGCAGCGACGAATCCCTGAGCCAGCCCATGCGGATCGAAAGATCAATACCCTCCGCCACCAGATCGACGATGCGGTCGTCGGTACGCAAATCGATGTGCAAATCCGGATGCAGCCGGGCAAATGCGGCAAATCGCCGGCGCCAGCGAGCGCGCCGCATGGTTGACCGAGGTCGACAGACGCAAGGTGCCGCCCACCGTACTCTTGCCGGCGCCGAGCCGGTCGATCGCCTCCTGCATCCCCTGCAGCAAGGGCTGGCATTCGTCGTGCAGGCGCCGTCCGGCATCGGTCAGCATGACCTGGCGCGTGGTGCGCGTGAACAGGCTCGTGCCCAGCCGTTTCTCGAGGCGGCCGATCTGGATGCTGACCTTGGCCTTGGCCACGCCCAAGCGCTCGGCGGCGGCGGTAAAGCTGCCGGCCTTGACCGCGGCGTCGAAGAATACCAGGCTGTTCAGGTCGATTTGTCCGAGGTGGGTCATGGCCATCCTGTCGTTAAAAAATTCGCAACAGTGAATTATCGTCTTATGTATTTATCAAAACAATCGCCGCTGTCATCATGATGCCCCTGGCAATTCCACGCCGTCGACGGACCCTGCCGAGCATATGGAGAACATCAGGAAAATCGCACTCATCGGCGCCACCGGCTTCATCGGCTCCGCGCTGCGCCAGGAAGCGCTGGCGCGCGGCCACTAGGTCACGGCCCTGGTGAGCCATCCGGAAAAGCTGGCGCCGCAGGCCAATTTGACGGCGCTCGGCACCGACGTGCTGGATCAAGCGCGGCTGGCAACCCAGCTGCGGGGTGCCGAGGCCGTCATCAGCGCCTTCAGCGGCCACGCCCAGAGCGATGTGTTCGACTATTACATGCGCGGCATCCGCTCGATCATCGCCGCCGTCAAACAGGCCGGCGTTCCGCGCTTGCTGGTGGTGGGCGGCGCCGGCGCGCTGGAAACCGCGCCGGGCAAGCAGTTGATGGACGGGGCGGATTTTCCGGCCGCCTGGCGCGCCACTGCCGAAGGCGCGCGCCAGGCGCTCGGCTTGTTGCGCCAGGAGCCGGCACTCGATTGGACCATGCTCAGTCCGTCGGCGCTGATCGCTCCCGGCCAGCGCACCGGGAAATTCCGCCTTGGCCATGACCAGTTGCTGGTGGCAGCGGACGGCGGCAGCCACATCTCGGTGGAGGACTACGCGGTGGCCATGATCGACGAACTGGAACAGCCGGCGCATGCGCGCCAGCGCTTTACGGTGGGCTATTGAAAGGGGCCGGCCGCCTTGCGCGCACATGTTTCCAAAAGGCAAATTCCAAGGCAAAATTGCCGCGCCGGTTTATGGTTTATATTGGGCGCTGCCGGCATGCCGGTGAGGTTTTTTGCCAATTTCATACCGCATCGGCGTTCCGGTCGCCCGCATATACTCCCAATATAGACCAATGATATCGGGTATTAAATGGTCATTTTTTTAACATACTCCCATAATCTTCATTTCATGGGAATACGCACCAAAATGTCTCACAGTATTGCCCCCAGGCAGTTCGGCGCCGACCAAACGGCACCGAACCGCCATCAGGAGCGGCACGGCCTTTAAGTCAATTCAGCATTTTTCCATTCACTTCAATCAGGACAATACTATGCAAAACAACAATCCTTTCTACGCCGTCTGGACCCCGCGCCTGCTGGGCATCCTGAGAATCGTCATGGGCCTGCTGTTCCTGCAGCACGGCACCGCCAAACTGTTCGGGGCGCCGCATATCGCCATGTTCGACGGCCTGCAACTGGCGTCCCTGATGGGCGTGGCCGGGCTGCTCGAGGTGGGTGGCGGCGCGCTGCTGGCGCTCGGGCTGTTCACGCGGCCGGTCGCCTTCGTGCTGTCGGGCATGATGGCGGTGGCCTATTTCATGGCGCATGCGCCCAAGGCTTTCCTGCCGATCCTCAACCAGGGCGAACTGGCGGTCGCGTATTGTTTCGTATTCCTGTACTTTGCCGTCGCCGGCGCCGGCGCCTTCAGCGTCGACGCGGCACGCTCGGCCAAGGCGTAAGCTTGCCTGCCGGCGGCATCGGCCGATGCCGCCGACTTTGCCAAGGATGACGGAGCACCGCGCACGCGGTACTATTTGGCGTCGAGAAATAGTGACAACACGCGCCCTGGCGGCGCGTGTTGTCGTTCCGATGAGTCAAATCGATTGCCGCACCGGCGATCTTCACCGGCAAAGACCTATGTTGACCCTTTCCATCGTCACCGCGATTTCGGACGCCATCAATGAGCGCCGACTTTTGCCGGGCACCAAGTTGAACGAGCGCGAACTGGCGCTGCTGTTCGGCGTCAGCCGCACCATCGTGCGCCAGGCGCTGATCCGGCTGTCGCAGGACGGATTGGTGACGATTGCGCCGAAACGCGCGGCCATCGTGGCGCAGCCTTCGTTCGACGACGCCTTCAGCCTGTACCAGATGCTGCTGATCATCGACTGCGGCGTCATCGACCAGCTGATCGAGCACATCACGCCGGAACAGCTAGAACTCCTGGAAAATCACACCAGGCAAGAAGAAGCCACCTTCCAGCAAGGGCCGCCCGAGGCCTCGGACCGGCTCGGACGCGAGTTTCATCGCGTGCTGATCGGCTTCCTGAACAACGAGGTGCTGAGCCAGGTCCACCTGCAACTGGAGCGCAAGGCGGCCCTCATCACTTCGCTGTACAAGGTCGATTTCGACTACTGCCATCTGCGCCACGAACACGTCGACCTGATCGATGCGCTGCGCAACAAGCAGGCCGAACGCGCCAAAACCCTGCTCGCTTCCCACTACAAGCTGGTCATCCGCGGCTACCGCTTCGACATCGCCTCGGCGCCCGAGGTCGACCTGGCAGCGGCGCTGCGGCTGAACGCATGAGCGCTGCCGCGCCGGCGGCTGCCCTTCCCCTTTTCCTTCCCGGAATCCGAGCATTTCCCTCGAAAATTTTTTGTTGCGAGGCCGGTACTTCTGACGTACATTCTGGTATACCAAAATGTTTGGAATAAATACCGAAGGAGGAGAGATGCTCGTAGACGAGATGCTATGGCGCGACTGGCACCCGGTCATCATCGCCGCCGACATGGCAGCCGATCGCCCGTATCAGACCACGGTGCTGGGAACGCCGCTCAGCTACTGGCGCAGCCAGGACGGCTATCAGGCGCGCCGCAGCGACGGCGGCCCCTGCCGCATCCAGGAGCGCTATGCGACGGTGTGGGTGTGCCTCTCGGATACGCCGCGCGAATTCTTCGCGATACCTGAATTCGACGAACCGGATCGGCGCGTGGTCAGCGCCGGTTCGGTCCGCTTGCATGTGTCCGGCCTGCGCGTGGTCGAAAACTTCCTCGACATGGGGCACTTCCCTTACGTCCATACCGGCTATCTGGGCGCCGAACCGCATACCGAAGTGCTGCCGTACACCGTCGAAATCGACGCCGCCAGCAACGAAATCCTCGCCACCAACTGCCGCTTCGTGCAGCCGCGCGCCTCGGCGATTGCCGCCAATCCGATCGAAGTCAGTTATACCTACCGTGTCGCGCGGCCGTATGTCACGATGCTGTACAAGACCTGCGTGCCGGCGCCCGACCGGCGCGACGTGATCGGCCTGTTCGTGCAGCCGCTGTCGGAAGAATGGTGCGTCGCGCATACCGTGATGATCTATCTCGACGACGTCAACAGCGACGAACAGCTGCGCAAATTCCAGCAAACCATCTTCGGCCAGGACCTCATGATCCTGATCAACCAGGTGCCGAAGCGCATGCCGCTCGAAGCGCGCCTGGAGACGCCGGTGCGCGCCGACGCCATGTCGTCCGCCTACCGCCGCTGGTTGCGCGAGCACAAGATCGTCTACGGCACCTGCGCCGAACGTACCGCGGTGGAGGCCTGAACCATGAATGTCATCGATCCCCGCTCCTGGTACCCGATCGCCCGCAGCGAAGACGCGCCGCCGCGCCATGTCTACCAGGCGCAGTTGTTCGGCTACGAACTCGCGGTCTGGCGCGACGACGGCGGCGCCGTCAACGTCTGGGAAAACCGCTGCCCGCACCGCGGCGTGCGCCTGTCGCTGGGCATCAATACCGGCAGCGAGCTGCGTTGCCAGTATC
Organism: uncultured beta proteobacterium; assembly: GCA_963706525.1. Taxonomy (GTDB): domain Bacteria; phylum Pseudomonadota; class Gammaproteobacteria; order Burkholderiales; family Burkholderiaceae_D; genus DATJCV01. The sequence continues at coordinate 254,613 of CAVPMM010000015.1, forward strand.
ACGGCTGGACCTATGAAAGCCGGACCGGCGCCTGCACCCACGTGCCGGCCCACCCGAACCTGTCCGAGCCCAGCAAGGCCTGCGCCCTCACCATCGCCACCGCCGAAAGCGACGGCTTCATCTGGACCGCTTTCGATGCCCCGAGCGTGGCGCCGGAGTTCACGCTCGCCGATGCGGGCGCCCGCCTGGCCTTGCGCAGCCTGCCGATCAACCGCGACGCCGCGGCGGTACGCGCGGCGCTGGCCGGCTATCGTTTCGACCCCGCCGGACGCGACGATGCGGCTCCGGCGGCGACCGTGGCACGCGAAATCTCGCCGCACATTCTCGAACTGCGCGCCTCCGGCGACGGCGGCGCGGCCACGCTGTATTTCCTGCTGCAGCCGGCGGCGCCGCACAAAACCATCGTGCATGGCGTGCTGACCAGCGCCGGCAGCGACGCCGAACAGGTCCGGCGCCATCATGCGCAGCTGATGAATGTCTTGCGCGCGCAACTGGAAAACGCCGCGCTTCCGGCCGCCGAACAGCATGACGGCGCCGATCCGGCCGTGCCGATGCAGAAACTGGTGGCGGTACGGCGGCCGCCGAAACGCAGCTTCAGCTGCCGCGTGCTGCGCCGCCGACAGGAATCGGAAGGCGTGATCTCGCTGGAGCTGGCGGCGGCCGACCCGGCGCTGCCGCTGCCGCGGCTGGCGCCCGGCGCCCACCTGAACCTGACCACGCCGTCCGGACTGGTGCGCCAGTACTCGGTCGTCAACGGCCCCGACGAGCGCGCCACCATCGTCATCGGCATCAAGCTGGAACCGGATTCGCGCGGCGGCTCGAAATCGATGCACGAAGCGGCGCAGGACGGCGCCATCCTGGAGGCATCGATCCCGCGCAATACCTTCCCGCTGGCGCCGTCGGGCAAGCTGCCGATCCTGATCGCCGGCGGCATCGGCATCACGCCGCTGCTGTCGATGGCGCAGGCGCTGCGCGCCGGCAACGAAGCCTTCGAACTGCACTATTTCGTCCGCGGCGCCGACTACGTCTCGTTCGGCACACGGCTGGCGGCGCTGGGCGATGCGGTGAAGTTGCACGTCGGCCTCGACCCGGAACAGACCGCGGCGATGTTGCGCACGATCCTGCACGGCCGGCCGCTGGAGCAATCCAAGGTCTACGCCTGCGGTCCCGGTCCGATGCTGGCCGCCGTCCAGGCAAGCGCGCTGGCGGGCGGCATCGGCGCCGACGACATCCACTTCGAGTATTTCAAGAACGAGGCGCAAGCGGCGCCCGGCGCGCCCTTCACGGTGCGGCTGGATCGCACGGCGCGCGAGTTCGAAGTGCCCAGCGGGACCACGCTGCTGCAGGCACTGCACGACCAGGGCGTCGCGCTCGAAGCTTCCTGCGAACAGGGCGTCTGCGGCTCCTGCTTCACCAACGTCGTCGCGGGCGACATCGAGCATCACGACCTGTACCTGTCGGCGACCGAAAAAGCCTCCGGCAAATGCATGATGCCCTGCGTCTCGCGCGCCCGCGGCGGCACCCTGGTGCTCGACCTTTGATTCGGACCTGTGAGGCCTCTGTCATGATCACACTCTACGATTACGAATTGTCCGGAAACTGCTACAAGATCCGGCTGATGCTGTCGATACTCGGTCTGCCCTACGAAACCGAAGACGTCGAATTCTTTCCCTCGCGCCAGCACAAGTCGGAAGCCTTCCTGCGCATCAACCCGCTCGGCCAGCTGCCAGCGTTGCGCGACGGCGAGCTGCTGCTGCGCGACGCCCAGGCAATCCTGGTCTACCTGGCCACGCGCTACGATCCGAGCCGGCGCTGGTATCCGGTGGACCAGCCGGAGACGATGGGCAAGATCAGCATGTGGCTGGCGTTTGCCGATGGCCTGACCGGGTCGATCTCGGCGGCGCGCCTGCACGAGCTGTTCTTCTACGATTTCGACGCCGACCAGTGCCGCCAGCGCGCGCACCAGTTGCTGCGCATCCTCGACGAGCATTTGTGGTTCGAGGAAAGCCGCGGCCAGCAATGGCTATGCACGCGCGATACGCCCAGCATCGCCGACATCGCCTGCTTCCCCTATGTGATGCTGGCCGACGAAGGCGGCATTTCGCTGATCGACTATCCGGCCGTGCGGCGCTGGACCGATCGCGTCAAGCGCATTCCCGGTTTTGTCGTCATGGCCGGGATTTTTCCGGTCGCGCCGGCGCTCGAAGCCGCCCTCGCCTGAGAAATCCCTGGATAATAAAACGCTGTTTTTTGGCCCCGGCCGCTAACTAGAGGAGACAAGATGAAACGTCGTACCGTACTGACTGCAATGCTGGCAGCAAACGTAGTGGGGGTTCCCTGGTCGGCCGCGCGCGCCGCCGACCCGCTGAAGGTCGGATTCATGTACCTCGGTCCGGTCGGCGATTGCGGCTTTGCCTATCAGCAGGATCTCGGCCGTCAGGCGCTGGAAAAGCACATGGGCTCGCGCGTCAGTGTCCGCCTCGTGCCGAACACCAACGAGGGCCCCGATTCCGAACGGGTCGCGCGCGAATTGTCGAACGAAGGCTACAAGCTGATCATCGCCGCCTCGTTCGGCTACATGAATCCGGTGATGAAAGTCGCCAAGCAGCATCCGGACAAGTTCTACCAGGTCGCCAGCGGCTATCTGAGCGCGAAGAATTTCGGCGGCTACAACGCCAAATGGCACGAAGGCAGCTACCTTGCCGGCCTCGCTGCCGGCAAGATGACCAAGTCGAATATCATCGGCTATGTCGCGCCGTTCCCGGTGCCGGACGTCATGTGGGCGGTCAACGCCTTCACGCTGGCGGCGCGCAGCGTCAACCCGAAAGCGCAGGTGCGCGTGATTTTCGTCAATTCCTGGTACGACCCCGGCAAGGAACGCGAAGCGGCGCTGGTCCTGATGAACCTGAACTCGGACGTCATCACGCACTTCACCGACACCCCGAGCGCGATGCAGGCCGCCGAGGAAAAAGGCGTATGGGGGATCTCCTTCCATTCCGACATGTCGAAATACGCGCCCACCAAATATCTGACCGGCATCACCCACAACTGGGGAAATTTCTTCATCCAGGTGGCCGAGGACGTGATGGCCGGCAAGCAGAAAGGCGGCTTCTATTTCGGCGGCCTGAAAGAAGGCGTGGTCAAGATGGCGCCGTTCGGCCCCGGCATGCCGGCCGATGTGGCGGCGCTATTGCGCTCGAAGGAACAGGACATCGTTTCCGGCAAGCTGAATGTATTCGCCGGTCCGATCAAGGATCAGGCCGGCACCGTCCGCGTCGCCGCCGGCAGCGTCTATCCCGAGGCGCAACTGGGCAAGATGGACTGGTTTACCGAAGGCGTCATCAGCGGCGCCAAAAAATAATCCCGCGCGCCGGGCGGAGACCGGTCGTCAGGCCGGCCTCCGCACCAGAATTCGGCAGCTCTGGGATAATCGCCCAAGGCCCACGGCATGCACACGATGCCAGGCAGCATGCCGGCCACCACCAATCCACTGAATAACAGTATCCCTGCAATCAGATAGGCCTTCCTATCGCAATACCGGAGCAAGAACACGATGAAAACCAAAGCGGCAATCGCCTGGCAAGCAGGCAAACCATTGACCATCGAAGAAGTCGAACTGGGCGGTCCCCGGTCCGGCGAAGTCCTGGTCGAAATCAAGGCCACCGGCATCTGCCATACCGATTACTACACCCTGTCGGGCGCCGATCCCGAAGGCCTGTTCCCGGCGATCCTCGGCCATGAAGGCGCCGGCGTCGTGGTCGAGGTCGGTCCCAACGTCAAGAGCCTCGAAAAAAGACGACCATGTGATCCCGCTGTACACGCCCGAATGCCGCGAGTGCAAGTTTTGCCTGTCGCAAAAGACCAACCTGTGCCAGTCGATCCGCTCGACCCAGGGCCGCGGCCTGATGCCGGATGCCACCTCGCGCTTTTCGCTGGACGGCAAGCCGATCTACCACTACATGGGCACCTCGACCTTTTCCAACTACATCGTGGTGCCGGAAATCGCGCTGGCCAAGATCCGCTCCGACGCCCCGTTCGACAAGGTCTGCTACATCGGCTGTGGCGTCACCACCGGCGTCGGCGCCGTGCTGTTCACCGCCAAGGTCGAAGCCGGCGCCAACGTGGTCGTGTTCGGCCTGGGCGGCATCGGCTTGAACGTGATCCAGGGCGCCAAGATGGTCGGTGCCGACAAGATCATCGGCGTCGACTTGAACCCGGAACGCGAAGCGATGGCGCGCCAGTTCGGCATGACCCATTTCATCAACCCCAAGGACACCGAAAACATCGTCGATGCCATCGTCCAGCTGACCGACGGCGGCGCCGACTACAGCTTCGAATGCATCGGCAACACCAAGGTGATGCGCCAGGCGCTCGAATGCACGCACAAGGGCTGGGGCCGTTCGATCATCATCGGCGTGGCCGAGGCCGGCGCGGAAATCTCGACGCGGCCATTCCAGCTGGTCACTGGCCGCAAGTGGGAAGGCTCGGCCTTCGGCGGCGCGCGCGGGCGCACCGACGTGCCCAAGATCGTCGACTGGTACATGGACGGCAAGTTCAATATCGACGACTTGATCACGCACCGCCTGAAGCTGGAAGACATCAACGAAGGCTTCGAGCTGATGAAGCGCGGCGAGTCGATCCGCTCGGTGGTGCTGTACTAAGGATGGCCGCGATGATGGAAACCTTGAGCCAGCACCGCTGCTTTGAAGGCACCCAAGGCTTTTACCGCCATGAATCGCGCGAGATCGGCTTGCCGATGCGCTTTTCGGTGTATCAGCCGCCGCAGGCGCAACAAGGGCCGGTGCCGGTGCTGTTCTACCTGGCCGGCCTCACCTGCACCGAAGAAACCTTCATGATCAAGGCCGGTGCCCAGCGCTTCGCGGCGCAGCATGGCCTCATGCTGGTGGCGCCGGACACCAGCCCGCGCAACACCGGCATTGCCGGCGAAGCCGACAGCTGGGACTTCGGCACGGGCGCCGGCTTTTACGTCGACGCCACCGAAGCGCCGTGGAGCGCGCATTTCAGGATGTATTCCTACGTCGTGCAGGAACTGCGCGAACTGATCCTGGCGCAATTCCCGGCGCGCGCCGACCGCATCGGCATCTTCGGCCATTCGATGGGCGGGCATGGAGCGCTGACCCTGGCGCTGAAGAATCCGGACATCTATCGTTCGGTCTCGGCGTTCGCGCCGATCGCCGCGCCGATGCAGTGCCCGTGGGGCGAGAAAGCCTTTTCCGGCTATCTCGGCGACGACATGAGCACATGGCGCCAGTACGACGCCAGCGAGCTGATGAAAACCCTGCGCACGCCGTTCCCGCAGGGGATTCTGATCGATCAGGGACTGGGCGACCAGTTCCTGGCGCAGCAACTGCTGCCGGAGCAGTTCGAGGCCGCCTGCGCCGCCGCTGCCCAGCCGCTGACCCTGCGCCGCCACGCCGGCTACGACCATGGCTATTACTTCATCTCCTCGTTCATCGAGGAGCACCTGGCCTTCCACCAGCGGATCCTGAGCCAGGCCTGATCCGGGCTGCGCCGCAGGTTTCAAGCCAAACCCAGCGTCTCCGACGGCGCTGCCGGCTTGCGCTGCGCGGCGGCCTGCAGGCGCAGCGCAAACTCGGCCTTGGTCAGCGCCTGCCGCCCTTCCAGCAGTTGTTCGAGCAACTGCTGGCAATGCCGGACCAGTTGCGGATGGGCGGCATCCTGCGGATGCAGTCCCAGCCGCACCAGCGGCCGCTGCGCCAGGGTGCTGCGCCAGGCGTTCATTGCGGCGCGACGACAGCCAGCGTCCGCTGCGGTTGCGCGCCGCATAGACCAGGCTGGGCGACAGCAAACCCTGGCGCTCCGGCAAGGTATAGAAATAGCGCAGCGTGGTGGTGTAGCGAAACGGGAATTGGCACAGCGCCTGCCATGCGCCGGCTCCCAGCAGCCAGGCCGGCGCGACAAAGCCGGCCACCGGCCAGCCGCGTGCGCCGAACCAGTCCAGGCCCCGACTGAGCCGCTGGCCGGCTTCGGCGGCGTCGATGGCGCTGAATTCACCTTCGCTGACGGTGTACATGCGGCGCAGGAATTTCTGACGCCAGCCGGCGGCAGGCGGTCCTTCATCCAGATGGGTAAAGCCATGCAGCGCCAGCTCGTCGCCGGCGGCCAGCCGGGCTTCCAGCAGGCGGTCGAAGGCGGCGGCATTTTGCACCGGCTGGCGGTGATAGGCCGGCACCACCAGCAAGGTCACCGGGATCGGCGCCACCGCGCGGATCGCGCCCAGCAGCTGCGCGCATTGCGGCCAGGTAGCCGGCGCCACATCGTGCAGCGACACGCATAAGGCACTTGCCGCGTCATTCGGTGGCATAGGCGGCGCCCGCTTCCAGTTCGGCACGCTGATGCGACGCCAGCAGACCGGCGTAACGCGTCATCAATTGCGGCACGATGATGTCCCAATCGTATCTTTCGACCATCTTGCGGCGGGCGTTGGCGCCCAGCGCCGGTAAATCGCGCTGGAACAAGGCGTCGATGCCTGCCGCCAGCAGCGCCACATTATCGGGCGGCACCAGCAGGCCGGTATCCGCATCGACCAGTTCGCGCACGCCGCCGGCGGCCACGCCCAATACCGGCAGCCCGCAGGCCATCGCCTCCAGCACCACCAGGCCGAAGGTTTCGGAATCGCCGGCATGCACCAGCAGATCGCAGCTGGCGATCAGCCGGGCCAGGCGCGCGGAACCGGCCTGGAACGGCAGGCAGGTGAAATGCGGCGAAGGAGGCAGCTGCTCGCCGCCGCCGCCGATCAGAATCAGGTGATACGGCCGGCCCAGCCGCTCCACCGCCTGGATCAGCAGCGGCAGCTTTTTTTCGCGGGTGAAGCGGCCGGCATATACCAGCAGGCGGCTGTCGGGCGCCAGCCCGAGTTGCGCGCGCAACTGCGGGTCGCGGCAGCGCGGCGAGAATACGCGGGTATCGACGCCCAGCGGCTGGTGCGATACCCGCTCCAGCCCCATCGCCTGCAGCCGGCGCACCATGATCTCGCTCGGCGCCAGCACCAGGTCGCATTGCCGATAAAGATGAAGCAGATAGCGCGTCGCCAGCGCCTGCGCGCCGGCGCCGAAACGCTGCCCCGCCAATTGCGGCAGATCGGAATGGTAAAAGGCGATGACCGGGATGTCCGTTTCGTTCTTGATGCGCAGCGCCGCCCACGCCGACTGGTACGGGTCTCCCACCTCGATCAGGTCCGGCTGCAGGCGCCGCAGCACGCTGGCGGCGATCGCCGGCGACAGCGGCATGCGGTAGCTGGCGTTGCCGGGTATCGAGATGCTGGGCACGCGGACGAAATGCAGATCCGCATGGTTGTACCGGGCCGGAGCGACGATTGAATGCGTGACCCGGCTGCGTTGCGCCAGCCAGTTTGCCTTGGCGGCAAGATAGGTACTGACGCCCCCACCCTGCGCGGCATAAAACATCGTAATGTCTACAAGGTGCACAGTCCGTCCGCCTTTTGATTGGTATGGAAAATACGTTACCGAACGGCTTTTGGCGGGTATTGACTTGCGTCAACCCGATCCGGCCGTGCCGATGACGCCCCTCTTCACATGTCTTTGCGAAAAAACTGCATGGCCAGTTGACAGACCATAAACAAGAGGCAACAGATTCGGGAAAAAGTTCTGCACCGTTTCTGTGGATAAACTAGTGTGTAACTTCCTTGATTTGGCGCAAGCGATTGATTCCTAACAAGAAATTCCGAGCGCCTTGAAATTGGGCAACACGGCTTTTTTCCTGCGAACGCGGCCACCCAACCACATGCCCTCGCCCCGCGTGGCAAAATGCCGTGATGATCCCATCCGAAAAATTGGTGTTTCTTGACCTCGAAACCACCGGCGCCAACCCGGCCAACGACCGCATCACCGAGATCGGCCTGGTGGAGGTGAACGGGGAGCAGGTGGCGCGCTGGTCGACGCTGGTCAATCCGCAGATGCCGATTCCGCCCTTCATCGAGCATTTGACCGGCATCAGCGACAGCATGGTGCGGGATGCGCCGCTGATCGACGCCGTGCTGGACGCCGTACGCGATCGGCTGGAAGGCGCGCTGTTCATCGCCCACAATGCGCGCTTCGACTACGGCTTTCTGAACAATGCCTGCCTGCAGGCCGGCACTCCGCTGCAAAACGAGGTGCTGTGCACGGTGCGCCTGTCGCGCCGGCTGTTCCCGGCCGAGCGCCGGCACAACCTCGACACTTTGATCGAACGCCACCAGCTGGTTACCGGCGAGCGTCACCGGGCGCTGGCCGACGCCGACCTGCTGTGGCAGTTGTGGAACAAGTTTTCGTCGGAGATCGCGCCGGAGATTTTCCAGCCGGCGGTGGAGGCCCTGCGCCAGCGACCCGGGGAATCGGCGGCGCAGAAAAAGCCCGCGCGCCGGCGCACCGATATCGACGCCCAGGCGTTGGACAGCGCGATGGCGCGAACGCCGCGCTGAATGCCGGATGCCGCGTACGGGCATCCTTTGAGGAAGGCTTACTTGGTGCCGAAAATCCGGTCACCCGCGTCGCCCAGTCCGGGCACGATGTAGGCGTGCTCATCCAGATGCGTATCCAGCGCCGCCACGTACAGCTTCACCTGCGGGTGCGCCTGCTGGAATACCCGCACTCCTTCCGGCGCCGCCACCAGCGCCAGGAACAGGATCTGTTCATCCCCGACGCCGCGCTTTTTCAGCACATCGACCGCATGCACCGCCGAATTCCCGGTCGCTACCATCGGATCGCACAGGATGAAGGTGCGCTCGCGCACGTCCGGCAGCCGCACCAGGTATTCGACCGGCTGCAGGGTGGCCGGGTCACGGTAGACGCCGATATGGCCGACCCGCGCCGCCGGGATCAGCTCCAGCAAGCCGTCGCTCATGCCGATGCCGGCGCGCAGCACCGGCACCACCACCAGCTTCTTGCCGGCGATGACCGGCGCCTCCATGCTTTGCAGCGGCGTCTCGATGTGGCGCGTGGTGAGCGGCAGCGAGCGCGTGATTTCATAACCCATCAGCAAAGTGATTTCGCGCAGCAGCTCGCGGAAGGTACGCGTCGAGGTGTCTTTCTGGCGCATGTGGCTGAGCTTGTGCTGGATCAGCGGGTGATCGAGGATGAACAGATTGGGAAAGCGTGGGTCTTGGCTCATGGCGTTGTCGGTGTGCGGAAGGTAAAACAGGCTTGGTCGCGGCTGGCACGATGGCCCTGAAAGGTTCTAGGCATGCATCATACAGGCTCGTGTATTTTCAGAAAGGACGGCGGCACCGCGCGGGATGGGCCTGTTTCAAGGCATACTCCTTGGCTTCTGCCGCAGAGGCCGCCGCCGCGCCTGACGGATGCGCGGCGGCGTTTTTGCGAAAACATATACTCCCTATAGGGCAAGCCCAAGCCGGGCATATATGTTACATTTTTTCAACATACTCCCATATCAACGCATGGATTGCGCGCTGCCCACGGGGCCGGCGGCCCGCAGCGAGGCCGGCATCAGCACATAGTAGACCACCGCCGAAATCGCCAGCCCGACAAACCAAGCATAGGTGTACAGCGTCTCGAACAGCGGCGCGGTGCTGCCGATGAAGCCGGCCGCCTTCAGGAAGCCGGGCAGATTCGGCAGCACGCCGAGCACCAGCGCCAGCAGCGCGCGCGGATTCCAGCCGCCGCGATAGCTGTATTCGCCGTCGGCGTCGAACAGCGCGGCGTGGTTCAGCTCGGTTTTGCGGATCAGGAAATAATCGACCAGCATGATGCCGGCGATCGGTCCCAGAAGCGCGCCGTAACCGATCAGCCAGGTGAAGATGTAGCCCTGCGTGGTCTCCAGGATCTTCCACGGAAACATGCCGAGGCCGATCGCCGCCGTGATGTAACCGCCCATGCGGAACGAGATCTTGCGCGGCGCCAGGTTCGAAAAGTCGTAGGCCGGCGACACCACGTTGGCCGCCAGGTTGGTGGTGATGGTGGCGATGATCAGCGCGATCAGGGCCAGCACCACCGAGATGCCGCCCATCTTGCCGGAGAGCACCACCGGGTCCCAGATCGCCTCACCGTAGATCACCACGGTGGCCGAAGTCACCAGCACCGCCACCAGCGCCAGCAAGCCCATTGGCAGCGGCAGGCCGATCGACTGACCGATGATCTGGTCGCGCTGGCTGCGCGCAAAGCGCGTGAAGTCGGGAATGTTCAGCGCCAAGGTCGCCCAGTAGCCGACCATCGCCGTCAGCGACGGCCAGAACACCAGCCAGAACTGGCCGGCGCGCTTGCCGCCGGCATCGAACTGCGACGGCGCCTCCAGCATCGGGCCGAAGCCGCCGGCGCCATTGTAGGCCCACCACACCAGCGCAATCGACGACAGCAGCAGCAAGGGCGCGGCCGCGGTTTCCATCCAGCGGATCGAGTCGGTGCCCTTGTAAATGAAGTAGATGTGCAGCGCCCAGAACAGCAGGAAGCAGCTCAACTGGCCGAAATTGATGCCCAGCCCCGGCAAGGCGTTACCCTGCAGGAAGCCGTTGCCGACCACGTTCAGGATCGTGTAGATCGCCTGGCCGCCGAGCCAGGTCTGGATGCCGAACCAGCCGCAGGCGACGATCGCGCGCAGGATCGCCGGCAGCCGCGCGCCGACCACGCCGAACGAGGCGCGCGCCAGCACCGGGTACGGAATGCCGTGCTTGGCGCCGGCATGGCCGACCAGCAGCATCGGCACCAGCACGATCAGGTTGCCGAGGAATACCGTGAGCACCGCCTGCCACCAGTTCATGCCTTCGCTCATCAGGCCGGAGGCCAGCATGTAGGCCGGTACCGAGACCGCCATCGACACCCACAGCGCTGCGTAATGGGTGGCGGTCCAGGTGCGTTGCGCGGCCGTGGTCGGCGCCAGGTCGGTATTCCAGAGCGGGTTGTCAGAGCGGGATTGCGACATGTCCAGTCCTCGGGTCGGGTTGAGAAGGAAAGCGGTGACGGCGGGCACTTGCGCGGGCAGCGGCCGTGCGCGCGCCAGAAAGGCCAGAGCCAGAAATGGAATAGCGAACCGCCAATGCCGGTTTCAGGCAAGCGAAAAAAAGCCGCACATGCAAATGCGGCTCAGGGCGGGTAGAAGAAAGCGCGGCGTGGCGCGCGCAGCGCCGCCGGACATGCAAGGAACTCGAGCGCGGCATGGCGGAGCTCTAGCGGGTCAGCAATTCGAGGATCGCCGTCAGTTCGCGGCGCAGCGCGCCGGTATCCAGCGCGGGCGTGGGCGCAGCCGCCGGTGCGACCGGAGCCGCGCTGTCCTCCACCACGCGGCTGTCGAGCCGGTTGCGGGCGCCGCTGATGGTGAAGCCCTGTTCGTACAGCAGCTCGCGGATGCGCCGGATCAGCAGCACTTCATGGTGCTGGTAATAGCGCCGGTTGCCGCGCCGCTTGACCGGCTTCAGCTGGGTGAATTCCTGTTCCCAGTAGCGCAGCACGTGCGGCTTGACGCCGCACAGCTCGCTCACTTCGCCGATCGTGAAATAGCGCTTGGCCGGAATCGGCGGCAATGCGATCAACTCGGGCTTGTTGGGGCGATCGTTCATGACGGTTCACTCACCCCCGCGACGCCACAGGCGCCTGGCTCGGGCTTTCCACCATGCCCTTGAGTTTCTGGCTGGCGTGGAAGGTCACGACGCGGCGCGCGGTGATCGGGATTTCTTCGCCGGTCTTCGGATTGCGGCCCGGGCCGCTGCGGCTTGTCGCGCAGCTGGAAGTTGCCGAAGCCGGACAGCTTGACCGCTTCGCCGCGCTCCAGCGCATTGCGGATCTCTTCGAAAAAGGTCTCGACCATGTCCTTGGCTTCGCGCTTGTTCAGGCCGACCTGCTCGAACAGCAGCTCGGCCAGTTCGGCCTTGGTCAGGGTCGGCAGGCTCTTTTTCCGCCTGCGAACGCGCCTTGCGCCTCGAGCATGGCGCGATTCAGGTCGGCCGCCAAAACGGATTGGAATTCGACTGTGTTCACGTCGTTCTATTCATGGTTGATCCCTGCCTTCAGTCACGTGCTCGGAGTCATGCGCGCAGTTTGCGCGCCATGCTTCTGTTGAGCTGCGGCAACGACAGCGCCGCCATCGCGGCATCGACATGCTCGTCTTGCAGGGTGCGTTGAGTATCTTGCAAGGTAAAGCGGAAAGCAAGGCTTTTTTCGTCCGCCGCCAGTCCCTTGCCGCGATATTCATCAAATAAAACAATGGCTTGCACGATCTGCCACACAGCGGATTGGCGTGCTTTTCGGCGTTAAAGGCGTCGAGCACCTCCTGCGCCGCCACGGTTTGTTTGACCACCAGCGCCAGGTCGCGCGTGACCGCCGGGAAACTTCGAAATTTCGCTGTACTGCGGCAGCTCGCGCTGCTGCCAGCGCTTCGGCGTCGACTTCGAACATCACCGGCGCCAGCGGCAGATCGTATTTCTGCAGCCAGCGCGGATGCAGTTCGCCGATGAAGCCGACTGGCGCGGCCGTCCAGCAGCACGATGCGGCGCAGCGCCCCGGATGCAGCGCCGGATGCTCGGCCTTGACGAAGCGCAAGGTTCGCGGCGCGAACAGCGCCTCGAGGTCGGCCTTGACGTCGAAGAAATCGACGTTGCGCGCCGGCCTGCCCCCACTGCTCGTCCACCGCCGGGCCATAGGCGAGCGCCGCCACGCGCTTCGGCTGGTCGAAGCCGGCCACCGTCAAGCGGGCCATCCTCGGCCTGGTCGGATTGCGCAGGAACACCGCCGCCGATTTCGAACACGCGCACCCGGCTCAGCCTTGCGGTTCAGGTTGTAGCGCACATTCGCCACCAGGCTGCCGATCAGCGTCGAGCGCATCACGCTCATCTGGCTGGCGATCGGATTCTGCAGGCGGATCGGATCGGCATTGCCGGCGAAATCGGCTTCCCAGGCGGCTTCGACAAAACTGAAGTTGACCACTTCCTGGTAATCCAGGTCGGCCAGCTGGTGGCGCAGCGCGAACAGCGAGCGCGTATTTTCCGGCGCGATCCGCATCGCGTTCGGCGCCACCGGCGGCAGCGCCGGAATATTCTCGAAGCCGTACACGCGCGCGACTTCCTCGATCAGGTCTTCCTCGATCTCGATGTCGAAGCGGTAGGACGGCGGCGTCACCGATGAAACGCCCCGCCTCCTGCGTGAACGCGCAGGCCAAGCCGGGTGAAGATGTCGGCGATCTGCTCGTCGGTCGAGCGGCACGCCGATCACCTTTTGCGGCGCGCGCGGTGCGCAGCGCCACCGGCTTGCGCTGCGGCAGGTTGACGATCTGGTCGTCGACCGGGCCGACCGCGGTGTCCGTGGTGCCGCAGATTTCGACGATCAGCGCGGTGATGCGCTCGATATGCTCGACCGTGGTGGCGTAGTCGACGCCGCGCTCGAAGCGGTGCGCGGCATCGGTCGAGAAGTTGTAGCGGCGCGCGCGGCCCTGGATCGCCTGCGGCCACCAGAACGCCGCTTCCAGGTAGATGTCGGTGGTGTCGAGCGAGACCGCGGTGGCGTCGCCGCCCATGATGCCGGCCAGCGATTCGATTTCGCGCTCGTCGGCGATCACGCCGACCCATTCGTCGACCTCGACCGTATTGCCGTTCAGCAGCTTCAGCGATTCGCCCTTGCTTGCCCCAGCGCACGTCGAGGCCGCCGTGGATCTTGTCCAGGTCGAACACGTGCGACGGACGGCCCAGTTCCAGCATCACGTAGTTGGAAATGTCGACCAGCGCCGAAATCGGCCGCTGGCCGCTGCGCTCCAGGCGCCGCTTCATCCAGTCCGGCGTCTGCGGCGCGCGCGTTCAGGCCGCGGATCACGCGGCCGGAAAAGCGGCCGCACAGATCGGGCGCCGAAATCTTGCACCGGCAGCATTTCGTCGATGCGTTGACGGCGACCGGCGCGCAGGTCGGCGCCTTCAGCGGCGCGCCGGTCAGCGCCGCCACTTCGCGCGCCACGCCCAGCACCGACAGGCAATCGGCCTTGTTCGGCGTCAGCTTGATGGTGAACTTGAGGTCGTTCGAGCTGGTAGTAGTCGCGGATGTTCTGGCCGACCGGCGCGTCGTCCGGCAATTCCAGCAGGCCGCCGTGGTCTTCCGACAGCTTCAGTTCGCGCGCCGAGCACAGCATGCCCTGCGACTCGACGCCGCGCAGCTGGCCGACCTTGATTTCGAACGGCTTGCCGTCCTCGCCCGGCGGCAGCACGGCGCCGACCATGCGCGCACGGCACCTTCATGCCGGCGCGCACATTCGGCGCACCGCAGACGATATTGAGCATGGTGCCGGTGCCGACATCGACCTGGCACACGTTCAGCCGGTCGGCGTTCGGATGCTTGGCGACTTCCAGCACTTCGGCCACGACCACGTTCGTAGAACGGCGGCGCGACCGGCTCGACTTCTTCGACTTCCAGGCCGGACATCGTCAGCAGATGGGCCAGTTCGTCCGAAGTCATGCTTCGGATCGACCATGGTACGCAGCCAGTGTTCGGAGAATTGCATGATCGTGATACCTTACGTCTCAGCATGAAGCGCAGCGCGTCCGATCGCTGACGGATCAGCGCCGCGCTGTGTGGGGAAGTGCCTAGTTGAACTGCTTCAGGAAGCGCAGATCGCCTTCGTAGAACAGGCGCAGGTCGTTGATGCCGTAACGCAGCATCGTCAGGCGCTCCAGGCCGGAGCCGAACGCAAAGCCGATGTAACTGCTCCGGATCGAGGCCCATGTTGCGCACCACGGTCGGATGCACCTGGCCGGCGCCGGAGACTTCCAGCCAGCGGCCTTTCAGCGGGCCGCTGCCGAAGGCGATGTCGATCTCGGCCGACGGTTCGGTGAACGGGAAGTACGACGGACGGAAGCGCACCTGCAGGTCGTCGGTCTCGAAGAAGGCCTTGACGAAGTTCAGGTACACGCCCTTCAGGTCGGCGAAGCTGATGTCTCTCGTCGATCCACAGGCCTTCGACCTGGTGGAACATCGGCGAGTGGGTGGCGTCGCTGTCGACGCGGTAGGTGCGGCCCGGCGCGATCACCTTGATCGGCGGCTGTGTTCATGCGCGCATAGCGCACCTGCATCGGGCTGGTGTGGGTGCGCAGCAGCAGCGGCTTGCCCGTGCGTGTCGTTGCCCTCGATGTAGAAGGTGTCCTGCATCGAACGCGCCGGATGGTTTTCCGGGCTGTTCAGCGCGGTGAAGTTGGTCCAGTCGGTTTCGATCTCGGGGCCGTCGGCCACGTCGAAGCCGATCGAGCGGAAGATCTCTTCGACCCGCTCCCAGGTGCGCATCACCGGATGGATGCCGCCCATGCGCGCGGCCGCGGCCCGGCAGCGTGACGTCGATCGCTTCGGCGTTCAGGCGCTCCTGCATCTGCGCGTTGGCCAGCGCGTCGCGGCGGGCGGTCAGCGCGGCTTCGATCTGCTCCTTGGCGGCATTGATGAGCGGCGCCCTGCGGCTTGCGCTCGTCCGGCGTCGAGCTTGCCCAGGCCCTTCATCTGCTCGGTGATCTGGCCGGTCTTGCCGAGATATTTGGCCTTCGCGTTTTCCAGCGCGGCGGCGTCGGCGGCGGCGGAAAAATCGGCCTGGGCCGTCGACGACGAGTTGTTCCAGGGGATTCATGCGTGTACTTTCCTGTCCTTGCAGTGCGGCTGAAAAGACGCTGCAAAATCAAAAACGGGGCACAGGTAATGCACCTCTGCCCCGCTGGAAACTGCTCGCGCCGCCCTGCAGGCGGCGCTGGACTATCGACGTACTCAAGCAGCGATGCTTCGCCTTCACCTGCGTTGACAATCGCGGCAAAAGCCGGCTTGTCGATCACAGCCATGTCGGCCAGAACCTTGCGGTCCAGTTCGATCGACGCGCTTCTTCAGGCCGTTCATGAACACGCTGTAGGTCATGCCGTGCTCACGCGACGCCGCGTTGATACGGGCGATCCACAAGGCGCGGAACACGCGCTTCTTGTTGCGGCGATCGCGGTAGGCGTACTGGCCGGCGCGCATGACCGCCTGCTTGGCGATGCGATAGACCTTGCTGCGGCGGCCGCGATAGCCTTTGGCTTGAACAAGAATTTTCTTGTGACGGGCCCGTGCGGTAACCCCACGTTTTACTCTAGGCATGATTCGCTCCTTGATATCGAGTGTGAGGTTAAGCGAACGGCATCATGCGCAGAACGGACTCGACATCGCTCGCATGCGACGGTCGTCGATACCGCGCAGCTGGCGCTTGTTCTTGGTGGTTTTCTTGGTCAGGATGTGGCGCTTGAACGCCTGACCGCGACTTGACGGTACCACCCGGACGCACGCGAAAGCGCTTCTTGCGCGCTGCTTTTGGTCTTCATTTTTGGCATAACACTATCTGTCCTGGCGGACAGCTCCATTTTTAACATGATTGCAGGTGGCAACATTTCGCTGCGCTTGGATGCCTGCTCCCACTTGTTTGACGGCGGAATCGCTTCCACCGCATTGGCAGCAGAATCGAGTCTGCTGCCTTTACACAGCCCTTCATTGGTGACGGGCGCGTGCAAATTCAATTCGTTTTAATCTATTGGGGACAGAGTACCGCTGCGCTCAACTCTGCCCGCCAAGCGAATTACTTCTTCTTCTTCGGCGCCAGCACCATGATCATCTGGCGGCCTTCCATCTTCGGCAACTGCTCGACCTGGCCATACGGCTCCAGGTCGGCCTTCAGGCGTTCCAGCATGCGCATGCCGATTTCCTGGTGCGCCATTTCGCGGCCGCGGAAACGCAAGCGTGATCTTGGTCTTGTCGCCGTCTTCGAGGAACTTGATCAGGTTGCGCAGCTTGATGTTGTAGTCGCCGTCATCGGTGCCCGGACGGAATTTGACTTCCTTGACCTGGATGATCTTCTGCTTCAGCTTGGCTTCGTGCGCCTTCTTCTGCTCCTGAGTACTTGAACTTGCCGTAGTCCATCAGGCGGCAGACCGGCGGCTGCGCGGTCGGCGCGATTTCCACCAGATCCACGTTCGCCTCTTCCGCCAGGCGGAAGGCTTCGGCCAGGCTCACGATGCCGAGCGGCTCGTTGTCGACTCCGACTCAGACGCACTTCGGGGCAGTAATTTCACCATTGATGCGATGCGACTTGTCAGTAGCTATGTGTAGTTTCCTTTTAAAATCAAATAATTAAGCCGTGCTCTGCACGACGGGTTGCCCCGTTCAGGCCTTGGTTTCGACCTCGTTGCTGCAGGCGCTCCACCAATGCGTCGACCGACATGACGCCCAGATCGACATTGCCCCGCGCACGCACGGCCACTGTGTTCGCATCCCGCTCCTTGTCGCCGACCACGAGGATATAAGGCAGCTTTTGGACCGAATGCTCACGTATTTTATAGGTTATTTTCTCGTTGCGCAAATCCGCCTGTACCCTAAACCCTTGTTTTTGCAGGGCTTGTGCCACTTGTTTGCGCATATTCGGCCTGCGCTTCGGAGATGTTCAGGACCACAACCTGCACCGGCGCCAGCCACAGCGGCAAGCGCGCCGGCATAGTTTTCGATCAGGATGCCGATGAAACGCTCCATCGAGCCGACGATCGCCCGGTGCAGCATCACCGGCACCTTGCGGCGTGTTGTCTTCCGCGACATATTCGGCGCCCAGGCGCTCCGGCATCGAGAAATCGACCTGCATCGTGCCGCACCTGCCACGGGCGGCCGAGCGCGTCCTTCAGGTGGTATTCGATCTTCGGGCCGTAGAACGCGCCCTCGCCCGGCGAAATCTCGCACGTCACGCCGCAGCGCTTGCAGCGATTCGACGCAGCGCCTCTTCCGCCTGGTCCCAGACCTCGTCGGAACCGACGCGCTTTTCCGGCCGCAGTGGCAACCTTGTAGATCGATGTCGGTAAAGCCGAAGTCCTTGTACACCTTCATCGCAACAAGGCGTGTGAAGGCCACGCATTCGTCGAGAATCTGGTCTTCGGTGCAGAAGATGTGGCCGTCGTCCTGGGTGAAGCCGCGCACGCGCATCATGCCGTGCAGCGCGCCCGACGGCTCGTTGCGGTGGCACTGGCCGAACTCGCCGTAGCGCAGCGGCAGGTCGCGGTAGCGAATGCATGCCGGCGTTGAAGATCTGCACGTGGCCCGGGCAGTTCATCGGCTTGACCGCGTACGAGCGGTTTTCCGACTCGGTCGTGAACATGTTTTCCGGTAGTTTTCCCAGTGGCCGGATCTTTTCCCACAGGCTGCGGTCGAGGATCTGCGGCGCCTTCACTTCCTGGTAGCCGTTGTCCTGGTACACGCGGCGCATGTACTGCTCGACCTGCTGCCAGATGGTCCAGCCCTTCGGATGCCAGAAGATCAGGCCCGGCGCCTCTTCCTGGAAGTGGAACAGGTCGAGCTGGCTTGCCCAGCTTGCGGTGGTCGCGCTTCTCGGCCTCTTCCAGCATGTGCAGGTAGGCTTCCTGCTCTTCCTTCTTGGCCCAGGCGGTGCCGTAGATGCGCTGCAGCATCTCGTTCTTCGAGTCGCCGCGCCAGTAGGCGCCGGCCAGCTTCATCAGCTTGAACACCTTCAGCTTGCCGGTGGACGGCACGTGCGGGCCGCGGCACAGGTCGGTGAAGTTGCCTTCGCGTATACAGCGACACGTCCTCGTCGGCCGGAATCGATTCGATGATCTCGGCCTTGTAGGCTTCGCCGATCGACTTGAAGTAGGCGACCGCCTCGTCGCGCGGCAACACCTTGCGCGTGACCGGCTCGTCCTTCTTCGCCAGTTCGGCCATCTTCTTTTCGATGGCCTGCAGATCTTCCGGCGTGAACGGACGCTTGTACGAAAAATCGTAGTAAAAGCCGTTGTCGATCACCGGGCCGATGGTGACCTGCGCCTCCGGGAAACAGCTCCTTGACCGCGTAGGCCAGCAGGTGGGCGGTCGAATGGCGGATCACTTCGAGGCCGTCGGCATCCTTGTCGGTGACGATCGCCAGCTCGGCGTCGTGCTCGATCAGGAACGAGGTATCGACCACCTTGCCGTCGACCTTGCCGGCCAGCGCCGCCTTGGCCAGGCCGGCGCCGATGCTGGCCGCGACCTGCGCTACCGTGACCGGGGCCTCGAACTGGCGCTGGGAACCATCGGGAAGTCGAACTGAAATCATTTTGCTCTCCATGTCAGCCATGCTGACGCCAACCAACGATTGAAAGATGAAACGGGGACGAAAAAAAACGCGGGCCAGCCGCGCTTTTTCAAATTCCATGAACGAAAAAGATCCCGACTAGCGTCGTTCCAAACACGGTGCCGTGCTAGTTCGCGGTGTCATAACCAGGGTGCCTTTCTCGCTCTTGCCAAGGGCGCCGCCAGCGGCGGCAAACACTGCTCGCGCAGCGGATACAAGGTCGAAATGATACCAGAGAAATGCGCGCAACATGGGCCGCGCGGCGCCAGCGCCGGCATCGATCCGCACATTTTCGTCCTGCTGTCGATCCCGCGAAGCTTGATGGCAATCAATTTTTTCCGTAGACCGATTGATACAGTCGCGGCGCAATTCACGGCGCCGCGCGGCAGCCGCCGGGCGGCTTCATACTTTCACTTCAGGGGATCCACCATGCAAACCGAAATATTGCGCGTCACCGGGATGCGCAGCGCCAGCTGCGCCGACGCGATCGCCAAGGCGCTGGATACCGTCGATGGCGTCGACGATTTCAGCATCGCGCTGGCCGCCGGCAGCGTCACAATCCGCTACGACGAGCGCCGCACTTCGTCCAAGGAATTCCAGGCAGCGCTGACGGCGGCCGGCTACCCGTGCCGGCAGCCGGCGCATGCGCGGCGGCAGCGGCATGCGGCGGCGAATAGGCGCATCGGCCTGCGGAATGCGGGGCCGCACGCCACAGCGGCTGCCCGGCTCCTCTCGCTCCTCGACCTGCGCAACCATCCGAACGAGTATGTCATGGAGTATCAGCAATCTTCATAGCATTTTTGCCCGACACAAGGCCAGGTAACAAGGAGTATGTAGATTGCCCGGCATCAGGAAATCCCCCTTCTCCCTGTAGCGATATGGCGAAAACACGGGCCGCATGCGCAAACGTGTCCTCCGCACGCGCTGGCACGCGCTTGCCGCCGCTCCCTCATTCGCAACGCGAAGCTGCCGATTCCCGTCGCGCCACATCACACGAGCATCATCGCGACGCCGCGCCTTGAACGGCAACAGCCCGCGATTCCGCCGTCGGGCTCGCCGCGCCAATGCGATGACGCTTTCGCATTTCGCGCGGTTCGATGCTGCCGGTGCCCGACCGCCACGCTTCGATCCGGCCACGCTTCGATTCCTCCACGCTTCGATCCGGCCGCGATGGGGAGCGCCGAAGTCACCAAGAGCCATCTTTAGTCTGGCGCCGGCATCGTCGCGGCACCCTCGTCTCGCCCATTACCGCTCCGCAACGGCGCATGCCACAGGCGAAGCCCGCGGGCGCCGACCCGCATGCGTAAAGATTTCTTTGATATACATCATTTAAGCGGCCAGGCCCGTTTCCCTATACTCAATTCGCACATTCGAACCACTGATAAGGGAAGATCGTCATGCACGCAACGCGCAAACTATGGACCTGGCTCGCAGTCATCTGCGTCATGTCTTTCGCGGTTCTGGGGTGGGTCGGCAGCGAGATCTATCTGGCCGCGCCGCCGATTCCGAAACAGGTCGTCAGCACCGAGGGCAAGCTGCTGTTCTCCGAAGGGCAAGTGCAGCGCGGCCAATCGGCCTGGCTGACGGCGGGCGGCCAGCAACTCGGCTCGGTCTGGGGCCACGGCAGCTATCTGGCGCCGGACTGGTCGGCCGACTGGCTGCACCGGGAAACGATGGCCTTGCGCGGCATCCTGGCGCAGCGCGAGTACGGCAAGTCGTACGAACAACTCGCCATCGGCCCGCAGGCCCAGCTCGACGCGCTGGTGAAGGAAGAAATGCGCGCGCAATACCTATGACGCCCAAACCGGCGACCTCACGCTGTCGCCGGCGCGGCTGGCGGCGGCGCAGCAGGTGGCGCAGCACTATCTCGACCTGTTCGGCACCGCGCCGGCGCTCGACAAGCTGCGCGAACAGTACGCGATGTCGGCCGGCGCGCTGGGCGAGCCCGCCGACCTGCAGGCGCTGCCGGCGTTCTTCTTCTGGTCGTCGTGGTCGGCCGCCGCCGACCGTCCGGGCAAGACCGGCTTGAGCTACACCAGCAACTGGCCGCCGGAGCCGGCGGTCGGCAATACGCCGACCGCCGGATGCCGGCGTCTGGTCGATCGCCAGCGTGATCCTGATGATCGGCGCGATCGTCGGCATGCTGTTCTTCCACTCGAAGCACAAGGAAGAAGACGATCCGCAGCCGGCCAAGGCCGATCCGCTGTTCGACCTGAAGCCGACGCCGTCGATGCAGGCCACCAAGAAGTACTTTTACGTCGTCATCGGCCTGATGCTGGCCCAGGTCGGGCTTCGGCGTCATCACCGCCCACTATGCGGTCGAGGGGCAAAGCTTCTTCGGCATCCCGCTCGGCGGAAATCCTGCCCTACACCGTGAGCCGCACGATCCATACCCAGTTCGCGGTGCTGTGGATCGCCACCGCCTGGCTCGCCACCGGCCTGTACATCGCGCCGGCGATCTCGGGGCATGAGCCGAAGTACCAGAAGCTCGGGCGTCGACCTGCTGTTCTATGCGCTGCTGTTCATCGTGGTCGGCTCGACCGCGTTCGGCTGGCTCGGCACCCTGCAGCGCGCCGGCACCGATTTCAGCTTCTGGTTCGGCAACCAGGGCCTGGAATTCACCACCATGGGCCGTTTCTGGCAGTTGCTGCTGTTCGTCGGCCTGCTGTTCTGGGTCACATTGCTCGGCCGCGGCCTGTGGCCGGCACTGAAAAAGCCGAGCGGAGAGCCGCGGCCTGATCGCGATGGTGTTCCTGTCGGCGCTGTGCATCGGCGGCTTCTACGCGTCGTCGCTGGCCTGGGGGCAGCACACGCACTATGCGATGGTCGAATACTGGCGCTGGTGGCTGGTGCACCTGTGGGTCGAAGGCTTCTTCGAAGTGTTCGCCACCGCCGTCATCGCGCTGCTGTTCACGCGTCTCGGCCTGATCCGCGCGGCCACCGCCAACAGCGCGATCGTGCTGGAAACCATCGTGTTCCTGTTCGGCGGCATCCTCGGCACCTTGCACCACCTGTACTTCACCGGCACGCCGACCTTCGTGATCGCGATCGGCGCCATGTTCTCGGCGCTGGAAGTGGTGCCGCTGGCGATGATCGGCACCGAAGCCTACAAGCAACTACCGGCGCTCGAAAGCCGCGCCGTGGGTGCAGACCTACAAATGGCCGATCCTGTGCTTCATCGCCGTCGGCTTCTGGAACGTGGTCGGCGCCGGCCTGCTCGGCTTCACGCATCAATACGCCGATCGCGCTGTACTACCTGCAGGGCCTGAACCTGACCGCGGCCCACGGCCACGCCGCGCTGTTCGGAGTCTACGGCATGCTCGGCATCGGCCTGCTGCTGTTCTGCCTGCGCGGCATGTCGAGCGCGCGCGCTGTGGTCGGACCGGCTGCTGGGCCTGACGTTCTGGATGCCTGAATATCGGGCTGGCGATGATGGTCTTCATCTCGCTGGTGCCGGCCGGCATCTACCAGGTCTGGGCCAGCATCACGCGGGGCCAAAAAAAAAAAAAAAAACCACGGAAAATAGAGAAAGAGCAAAAGCGCGGCATTCCGCTGCGCGCGAAAATCATTGCCCTGACCTTCCTGTGGGTCTCGATCCTGTATTCGGTCCATACGGTGAAGCCGGTGGTACTGAAAGGCATGCTGCTGGCGATCGCGACCGCCGTCAGCGTCTATCTGGTGCGTACCAAGACGCTCCGGCGCGACCCGGTCAAAGAGCAGGATTCCTGAGCGGCGGCGCGCGGCTGCCGGCGGCCCGGATCTGCCCAATTCGATGCGCCATGGATAAAAAAGCCCGCGCTTGCGCACGGGCTTCAAAGTCATGCCGGCACCAACCGCAATTGCGGCCCGTGCCGACCGGCGTGAAAGGCGCCGCTGGACGCCTTTCACTTGCCGGATTAGCGCGAGTAGCTGAGCTTCTTGCTCGATTCGAGGTTCTTGTCGACCTCGGCCGCACTGGTCCACTGCGGCTTGCAGCCAAAGCTCTTATACAGGTCGAACTGATCCTGGTAGTGCGGCGACTTGGCTCCGTTCGGGGCGATGAAGCCGCTTTGTCCCGGCGCATTGACGTCACACATGCTGACACCCGACTTGCCGAGGATGAACTTGTTGTTCTCCGTGCCGCGATTCTGATACGGCGTGAAGCTCATTTGCTCGTCCGCTCCCGCCTGCGTCGTGCCGGTGAAGTTGGTCGTCAGGAACACATGCGGGACGACCGGACTCAACCATTTGGACATGTCGGCGCCCTGCTTGGCGGTGAGCTGATCCACGGCATCCTTCAATGCATCGCGGATGACCTGGTACTTGTCCGCACCATGGAAAAAGTCGAACTTCTGAGGCGTGCCGGCCTGAGCTCCGAGCAGCGCGTTGTACACGACCCTGGTGCCCATGCCGGTATTGATGCTGCCGCGCGGCGGCGAAGCCGGATTGGGGTAGCCCGGGTTGCTGAACGAAGAGAAATTCGCGCCCGGCAGGTCCGCCTTCAGGGTCCGGCTGATCATGGCCGGCAGCCATGCCTGCATGATCGTGTAGGCCGGGCTGTCGTAGAAGTTTTTATCCACGGTGGCAAGCGCCAGGCCGTCCCAGTCGGCGACCAGCAGACCGGCCTGCCTGACCGGGTCATTGGCCGGCAAAGCGCTGACCGCGTCCTTGATGAACGGCCGGAAATAGCGCGCATTGACGTCGACGTAGGAACCCCATTGGTTGAAGTCCCAGATCTCCTTCTCGGTGAACTTGGCTTTGGCCGTGAGCAGCGTATTCAGCTCGGTCACCCGGTCCGCCGGCGACCAGTACGAACTGTCGGGGCTGATGGTGTCAGGCGACGGCTTGTTGTTCCAGTTGGTGATGAAGCCCTGCTTGGGATTGAGCACCTGCGGGTTGGCGCTGAACGGCTTGAAGCCCTCCCATTCCATCGAGCCGCTGCCGTCTGCCGGCAGGCGGAAATCCTGGTTTTTGGGACGGATCGGCAAGCGTCCGGGCGACATGTAACCGATGTTGCCCGAGGTGTCGGCGTAATACCAGTTGATCGAGATGCCCATGCGCGCGCCTTGGGCGCGGAACTCATCCCAGTTTTTCGCCTTCATGGAGTTGATCCAGGCCACCAGCGATTGCACCTCGAGTCCGGACCAGGAGCGTTTCTTCGCGTACGCGACCTTGTTCTTTTCGTCGATGCTGGTGACCAGGCCATGCACCGTGGAATACACGTCGACCGTCACCGGCGCCGCGTCCTTCACCTTGATGGTGTCGGTGCGCTTGGCCATGTCCAGATACGAACCCTTGTACAGGTACTGGTTCAGGTTGGCCGGATTGAGCTTCTCCTGATACATGTCGACGACGTCCAGCGGGCCGGCGGTTGCGCCCCAGGAAATCGTGCCGTTGGTGGCGAACAGGATGATCGGATAGCCGAACGGCGTGTTGCCGACGACGTCGAAACCGCCGCCGTGCAGGCCGACGCCGGACGTATATCCGGGATTGAACCAGCCGAATTGCGGGCCGTTGATGAAGACGGTCGAACCGTCGCTGGTCTTGTTGGGGCCGGCAATCCACAGGTTGCTCGCCTTCGGCACGAAGTCGGGGCCGACACCGCCCCATTTGGCGATCTGGTATTGCCGATCGGCTGCTGCCACTTCGTTCGAGAGCGGTGCCAGCTGGCCCAGATGCTGATTCAGCCGCTTGCGCGCCGGCGCCGCGGCCAGCATCTTGGCAGGGGCCTGTTTGCTCGCCTTGGCCGGCGCCAGCATGGCGGTCTTGGGAGCATCCTCCAGGGGCACCGTGGTCGGCGCCAAGGGATCGTTCTCCCACCGCACCTGGTCGAAAATCTGCCGTCCGACCGCCTCGCCTTTCTGCGCGATCAGGTTGTTGAGCAGATCGAGGTTCGACACTTCGGAATTGGAATCCGAGAACCGGTTTGCCATCGAGCCAACCCAGACCATGACCACGTCGAATGGCGTCCACTGCGTCGGCTTGAAGCCGAAATCGTTGAACTGCTTGGGCATCAAGGTCGAGGACGATGCCATCACTTCGGCGATGCGCGCATTGAAACCGTCCGCATAGCCCTTGAAGACTTCCATGTCCTTGTCGTTCAGCTCGGCGATCTGCTTGCGTATGGATTCCGGATCGAAATTCTTGCGCACTGAAATGTCGAAATTGACGTTGGCGTTCTGGGCGCCGGCGCCCAGCACTTCCGCCGTGGTGCCGACGAACGAACGCTTGGCCATTTCGAGCTGGAACAAGCGGTCTTCAGCCAGGGTATAGCCGTATCCGTAGAAGACGCCATAGGTATCGTCGGCATAGATATGCGGCACGCCGGAGGTGTCGCGCTTGATCGTGATGTTTTTCGCTAGCGGCGCCGGGGGCGCGCTATTGTCGCCGCCGCAGCCGGCGACAAAAAGGGCCACCGGCAAGGCCAGTCCGGCGGTCAGCGCCCGGACCGGGTAGCTGCGTTTGTTCTTTACATGAAATTCCACATTTCCTCCATTGGTAATTGCTGGCGACAGGGGCGGCCGCAAAAACGTGTATCGCCCGCTGTTCATCCTTTGATGACTCCTGCCTGGCGCATGGCAGCCGTCAAAAATAGTGCTGATGAATATTGTCGAGCTGTATTTTTATTGGATGAATTCCGTTTTCATATACTTGAAAACCGTCACCTCCTTCTGTAAAAGCGGGGTTCTTGCATGAAGGGACCGGAGCTCCGCCATGCACGCGCCAGCGGCTTCCGCCGGCGCTTCACATGGCCGGATCACATTCCCAGATAGGCGCTCTTCACCTGTTCGTGGTGCAGCAATTCGGGCCCGGGCCCGGCCAGCAGGATGCGGCCGGTTTCGATCACGTAGCCGGTGTCGGCGATCGACAGCGCGGCATGGGCGTTCTGCTCGACCAGCAGGATCGTGATGCCTTGCGCCTTCAAGGTCTGCACGATGCGGAAGATTTCCTGCACCAGCAGCGGCGCCAGGCCCATGCTCGGTTCGTCCAGCAGTAGCAGCTTGGGGCGGCCCATCAGTGCGCGCGCCATCGCCAGCATCTGCTGCTGGCCGCCGGACAGCGTACCCGCCGGCAGGCGCCGCTTTTCCTTCAGGATCGGAAACAGGGCGTACATCTTTTCCAGGTCTTCTTCGACGCTGGCGCCGGAACGCGTATAGGCGCCCAGGCGCAGATTGTCCTCGATCGCCATCGGGCCGAATACCTGGCGCCCTTCCGGCACCTGGCAGACGCCGCCGCGCACCCGCTGGTCCGGGCTCATGCGCGTGATGTCCGCGCCATGCAGGGCGATGCTGCCGCCGCTGGCCGGCTGCACGCCGGAAATCGTGCGCAACAGGGTGGTCTTGCCGGCGCCGTTGGCGCCCACCAGCGCCACCAGCTGCCCTTGGCGGACCTCGATATCGATACCGTGCAGGGCCTGGATGCGCCCGTAGTGACTGGTCAGGCCTTTGATGGCCAGCACCGTTGCGGCTGCCGGCGCGCCGGCGGAACGCGTGCCCGTGCCCTGCGCGGCGCTGGAAATGTCCAAAGCTGTCATGTTGTTCCCCCTAGGCGGCCGCGCCGAGATAAGCGGCGATGACATCCGGATTGGCGCGCACTTCCTCGGGAGTGCCGTCCGCCAGCTTCTTGCCGTAATCCAGCACTGAAATGCGCTGCGACAGATTCATCACCAGCTTCATGTCGTGTTCCACCAGCACCACGGTGATGCCGGACGCCGCCATCTTGCGGATCAGCTCCTCGATTTCGCCGGTTTCGGTGTGGTTCAGGCCTGCCGCCGGCTCATCGAGCAGCAGGATTTTCGGTTTGGCCGCCAGTGCGCGCGCAATTTCCAGGCGCTTCAGGGCACCGTAGGGCATCTGGCTGGCGGAAAAATCGAGATATTTGCCGACGCCGACGAACTGCATCAGCTCGGCGGCCTCGTCGCGGCATAGGGCGTCGGCGCGGCGCAGCGCCGGCAGCCGGAACATGCCGGCGAGCAGGCCCTGGTTCAGGCGCAGGTGGGCGCCGACCATGACGTTGCCGACCGCGCTCATGTTCATGCAGATCTGCAGGTTCTGGAACGTGCGGCACATGCCGCGACGCGCCAGTTCATCGGGCGCCTTGCCGGCGACGTCCGCGCCGTCGAACAGGATTTCCCCGCTGCTGGGCGTATAGACACCGGTGATCAGGTTGAACAGCGTGGTCTTGCCGGCACCGTTCGGGCCGATCACCGCATGGATGGTGCCCGCCTCGATTTCCAGGCTGACATCCTGCACCGCCTTGACGCCGCCGAAGGTCTTGCTGAGATTGCGTATGCTGAGCATGGTCAATGACCCTCCTTGCCCAAGAGCCGGCTCAGGGTCGGCACCAGGCCGCGCGGCATGAAGATCATGGTCAGCATCAGGATCACGCCGAACACCACGGTTTCCCAGCCCTCGAAGGTGGACAGCACCTGCGGCAGCAGGGTCAGCAATGCGGCGCCGACGATCGAGCCGAATACCGATGCCATGCCGCCGGTCACCACCATCGTGACCAGCTCGATCGAGTGGAAGAATCCGGCGAGGCCGGGCGTGACGAAGCCGATGTAATGCGCGCTCAGGCTGCCGGCCAGGCTGGCGATCACCGCCGACAGCACGAACACGCGCACCTTGAAGCGGGTGGTATCCACACCCACTACGCGCGAGGCCACCTCGGAGCCGTGGATCGCCTGCAGCGCGCGGCCGGCGGGAGAGTCGATCAGGTTCAGCGCCATCCAGGTGCACAGCACCAGCAGCACCGCCAGCACCGCGTACCAGGTTTTCTCGCCGGCGATGGCCCAGCCCAGCAGCTCGAAGGTCGGCACCGCAATGCCGTCCGGGCCGCCGGTGAATTGCGCTTCATTGGTCAGCACGATCGAAATGATGATGCCCAGGCCCAGGGTCGCCATCGCCAGCGTATGTCCCTTGAGCTTCAGGATCGGGCGGGCGACGACGAACGCCAGGACGCCGGTGCCGACGGCGCCGGCCAGCATGGCCAGCAGCGGCGACCAGCTGAAATGCGTGGTCAGGATGGCCGAGGCATAGGCGCCCATGCCGAGGAAGCCGGCATGCCCGAGGCTGATCTGGCCGGTGTAGCCCATCAGCAGGTTCAGGCCGATGACGACGATCGCGTTGATGGCGATCCGGATCACGACGTCGTAGTAAAAGCTGTTCGGCAGCACCAGCGGCAACAGCGCCAGGATCAGGACCAGTACCGCCAGGCCCTTGTGGCGGGCGGCGATGCCGCCGCTGCGCGCGCGGCCGGGAGGGCGGCGCTGGCCGCGCCAGCCGGCAACGCGGTGGCGGCCGCCTCCGCACGCACCGGGGAAGAAGAAGTTTTCATACGCGCTCCGTGGCCTTGGCGCCGAACAGGCCGGCAGGCCGGAAAAACAGGATGAGAAGAATCAGTACGAACGGCACCGCGTCCTTGTAGGCGGAAGAGATGTAGCCGGCCGCCATGGCTTCGGCAATCCCCAGGATCAGGCCGCCGGCGATTGCGCCGACACCGCCACCCAGGCCGCCGAGCACCGCCGCCACGAAACCTTTCAGGCCGAGCATGATGCCGACGTCATACGAGGTATAGGTAATCGGCGCCAGGATGATGCCGCCGACCGCGCCCAGCACTGCCGACAGGCCGAAGGACAGCAGCAGGATCACCTTGGTGTTGACGCCGACCAGTTGCGCCGCCAGCTTGTTGTAGGAGGTGGCCAGCATGGCCTTGCCCAGCAGCGTCCTGCCGAAGAACCAGCCGAGGATCAATACGATCACCAGCGCCACGCCCAGCACCCACAGGCTCTGCGGCAACAGGCGCGCACCCATGATCTGGATCGGCGTTTCACCGGAAAATGCGGGTAGCGCGTGATTGCCCTTGCCCAGCCATACCTGGATCAGGCCGCGAATGGTCAGCGAGGCGCCGATCGTGATGATGAGCAGGGTCAGGACGTCGGCATTGCGGGCCGGCTCGATCGCCAGCTTTTCGACGATCAGCCCGACAGCGCCGGTGGCGATGATCGCCAGCGCGATCGCCAATGGCAGGGGCAGGCCCGCGGCCAGCAGCGCCGTGGCAAACATCCCGCCCAGCATGATGAATTCGCCCTGGGCGAAATTGATCACCCCGCTGGTGTTGTAGATAATCGCAAAGCCGAGCGCCGCCAGCGCATAGGCAGCGCCCACCGTAATTCCCGAGAACAGGAATTGGAGGAATTGGGCAAACATGCTGTCTCCTTGGGAACTTCAGGAACGGTGCGGCGGCCTTCCCCGCGATGGAGAAGGCCGCGACCGTCCAATGGTTTTCGCGCACCGGTACTTTGCTGGTGCGCACGACTTCATTACTTCAGCAGAGCCCAGTTGCCGCTCTTCACTTCAACCATGCGGAATGCGCTCAGATCGAGGCCCATGTGGTCGCTGGCGGTCATGTTGAACGCGCCGGTGGTGCCGATGAAGCCCTTGGTCTGTTCGAGGGCGTTGCGGACCTTGTCCTTGTCGGTCGAGTTGGCGCGCTTCATGGCATCGACGGCCAGCGCCAGGGCGTCATAGGCATAACCGCCGAAGGTCGACGGCTCGGCCTTGAACTTGTCCTGGTAACCCTTGTTGTAGCCGACCACGATCGGCTTCTGCGGATCGTTGGCCGGCAGCGCGTCGGCGACCAGCATGGCCGGCGTCGGCAGGCGCACGCCTTCGGCGGCCTTGCCCGACAGCTTGATGTACTCGTCGGAAGCGACGCCGTGCGACTGGTACAGCGGCAAGCTGATGCCGAGCTGGCCGTAGTTCTTGGTCACGACCGCCGGACCCTGGCCGAGGCCGAACACGAAGACCGACTGCACACCGGGCGCACCCTTGATCTTGGTCAGTTGCGCGGTCATGTCGGTGTCTTTCGGGCCGTAGGTTTCATCGGCCACCAGCGTGATGCCGTACTTGCCGGCGACGTGCTGCACTTCCTTGCGGCCGGATTGGCCGAAGCCGCTGGTTTCCGACAGCAGGCCGACCTTGCTGATGCCGCGCTTCTTCATGTCCTCGAACACTTTTTCAGCGGCCATGCGATCGGTATGCGGGGTCTTGAACACCCACTTCTTGGTCGGTTCGGTGATGACCACCGCGCCCGCCAGCGAGACGAAGGGCACGCCGGCCTTTTCGACCAGCGGCACCATCGCCATGGTGGCGCCGGTCGTGGTGCCGCCGATGATGACGTCGACCTTGTCGGATTCGATCAGGCGCTTGGCGAAGCCATTGGCCTTGTTCGCTTCGCTGCCGTCGTCGTAGTGCACCAGCTCCAGCTTGCGGCCGAGCACGCCGCCGTCGGCGTTGATTTTCTCCACGTACATCTGCAGCGTCTTCAGCTCGGGATCGCCGAGAAAGGCCGCCGGGCCGGTCACCGACAGCACCGAGCCGATCTTGATCGGATCGGCCGCTGCTGCGAGGGATGCTGCCGACATCAGGATTGCGCCGGCGATGATGGTCTTACCAAACTTCCTACGATTCATATCGATCTCCACCACGAGGGTTTTATAAAAATTGTTCGACTAGCTAGCTGTTGCCAAAAACTGCGCCTCCCCGCCGGGGGAGGTTGGGACGGAGCGGCGAGCGAACCGGGCTCGCCGCTCCTGTCCAGCCCTTCCCCGCTGAGGAGAAGGGAATCCGTATCACACCCGCTCGATGACCAGCGCAATGCCCTGGCCGACGCCGATGCACATGGTGCACAGCGCGTAGCGGCCGCCGATGCGCTCGAGCTGGTTCAGCGCGGTCGTGACCAGGCGCGCGCCGGAGGCGCCAAGCGGATGGCCGATGGCGATCGCGCCGCCGTTCGGATTCACGTGCGCCGCGTCGTCGGCCAGGCCGAGGTCGCGCGTGACCGCCAGCGCCTGCGCCGCGAAGGCCTCATTGAGTTCGATCACATCCATCTGCGCCAGGCTGAGGCCGGTTTGCGCCAGCACCTTGCTTCGACGCCGGCGACGGACCGAAGCCCATGATGCGCGGCGCCAGCCCGGCGGTGGCCATGCCGAGCACGCGCGCGCGCGGCTTCAGGTCGTAGCCTCCTGACCGCGTCGGCCGAGGCCAGCAGCACCGCGCAGGCGCCGTCGTTGACGCCGGAGGCGTTGCCGGCGGTGACGCTGCCGTCGGCACGCACCACGCCCTTGAGTCGCGCCAGCATCTCCAGCGAGGTATCGGGGCGCGGATGTTCATCGGTGGTGAAAATCTTCGGGTCGCCCTTCTTCTGCGGGATCGTGACCGGCACGATTTCCGCGCCGAAGAAGCCGGCGGCGTTGGCAGCGGCCCAGCGCTGCTGGCTGCGCAGCGCCAACGCATCCTGGTCGGCGCGGCCGATATTGAAATCGCTGGCGACGTTTTCGGCCGTCTCCGGCATCGAATCGATGCCGTACTTGGCCTTCATCAGCGGATTGACGAAACGCCAGCCGATCGTCGTGTCTTCGATCTTCGCCGCGCGCGAGAACGCGCTGTCGGCCTTGCCCATCACGAAGGGCGCGCGGCTCATGCTCTCGACGCCGCCGGCGATTACCAGTCCGGCTTCACCGGCCTTGATGCTGCGCGCGGCGATACCGATCGCGTCCAGGCTCGAACCGCACAGGCGGTTGATGGTGTTGGCCGGCACCTCGATCGGCAGCCCGGCCAGCAGCGCCGCCATGCGGCCGACGTTGCGGTTGTCCTCGCCAGCCTGGTTGGCGCAGCCGTAGAACACGTCGTCCATCTCGGCCCAGTTCACGTTCGGATGGCGCTCCATCAGCGCCTTGATCGGGATCGCGCCGAGATCGTCGGCGCGCACCGACGACAGCGCTCCGCCGTAGCGGCCGAACGGGGTACGGACGGCGTCACAGATAAAAGCTTCACTCACGTTGAATACTCCAAGAGATTGAGCGGCACTCCGGTTTTCCTGCTGAAGAGCGGAGGCCGATTGGGTTGTTGCCTTACTGCGCCACTGCCGCCCGCTTGTCGACCACGCGGCGCGCCTTGCCGGTTGCAGTACGCTCGATGGAGTCGGCCGCCATCACGCAGGCGCGCGTCGTCACGCCGACATAGGTCTTGATCTGGTGCTGGAGATCGCGGCACACCGCTTCGGTATCCGTTTCCGACAGCTTCCCGGAGAATTCGGGGCGCAATTCCGCCAATACCTCGAGCTTGTCGAGATGGCCGTCGCGGCTCACGATCAACTGATACTGCGGCGCCAGCTTCGGCTGTTTCAGGATCAGTTCCTCGATCTGCGACGGAAATACGTTGACGCCGCGGATGATCAGCATGTCGTCGGAGCGGCCGGTGATCTTGTCCATGCGGCGCATCGCGCGCGAGGTCGGCGGCAAGCAGGCGCGTCAGGTCGCGCGTGCGATAGCGGATGATGGGCAGCGCTTCCTTGGTCAGCGAAGTGAACACCAGTTCGCCCTCTTCGCCGTCGGCGACGACTTCGCCGGTTTGCGGATCGATGATCTCGGGATAGAAATGGTCCTCCCAGATCACCGGGCCGTCCTTGCTTTCGATGCATTCGCTGGCGACGCCCGGTCCCATCACTTCCGACAGGCCGTAGATGTCCACCGCATCGATGCCGGCACGCGCTTCGATCTCGGTGCGCATCGCGCCGGTCCACGGCTCGGCGCCGAAGATGCCGATCTTCAGCGAGC
This sequence comes from uncultured beta proteobacterium, assembly GCA_963706525.1. Classification (GTDB taxonomy): domain Bacteria; phylum Pseudomonadota; class Gammaproteobacteria; order Burkholderiales; family Burkholderiaceae_D; genus DATJCV01. The sequence goes on from CAVPMM010000015.1 coordinate 287,281, forward strand.
TCTGCGCCGCATCCAGGCCCTGGCGCTGGAACTCCTCGATGATGTTGAGCATGTAGGACGGCGTCACCATGATGATGCGCGGCTTGAAGTCCTGGATCAGCTGCACCTGCTTTTCGGTCTGGCCGCCCGACATCGGGATCACGGTACAGCCGAGCCGTTCCGCGCCGTAGTGCGCGCCGAGGCCGCCGGTAAACAGGCCATAGCCGTAGGCGACGTGCACGATGTCGCCCGGCCGGCCGCCGCCGGCACGGATCGAGCGCGCCACCACCGTGGCCCAGGTGTCGATGTCGTTCTGCGTATAGCCGACCACGGTCGGCTTGCCGGTGGTGCCGCTGGAGGCATGCACGCGCGCGACTTTTTCGCGCGGCACGGCGAACAGGCCGAACGGGTAGTTGTCGCGCAGGTCCTGCTTGCCGGTGAACGGAAACTTCGACAGGTCGGCCAGGCTCTTCAGATCGTCCGGATGCACGCCGGCGGCGTCGAACGAGGCGCGATAGTGCGCGACGTTCTCGTAGGCGTGCCTGAGCGTCCACTTCAGGCGCTCCAGCTGCAATGCCTGCAATTCATCCTTGCTGGCGCGTTCGATCGGTTCCAGGTCGCCCGGATTCGGCTTGCTCGTGGACATAGGTTTTCCTTCGATTCAGAGGATTGGCTGTCGGCTGCGTTCAGGAACCGGCATGTTGGCTGTCAGGTGCGAGGCTCTGCAGGACTTCGCCCCTGATCTGGTAGGACTTACCGCGGAACAGCGCGATGCGCGTCCCATCCTGGTTGCTGACGGTGACGTCGTAGACGCCGGTGCGGCCGGCGCGCGACTGTTCGATCGCCTCGGCGGTCAACAGGTCGCCCGCCCGGCCCGGTGCCAGGTATTCGATCGAGCAGCCGGACGCGACCGTATTGAAGTTGTAGCTGTTGCAGGCGAAAACGCAAAAGCGCTGTCGGCCAGCGCGAAGATGAAGCCGCCATGGCAGGTTTGGTGGCCGTTCAGCATGTCCGGCCGCACCGGCATCGTCAGCTTTGCGTAACCGGGCGCTACCTCGAGGATCGTCATGCCGAGCGATTTCGAGGCCTCGTCGCGGGCGAACATCGATTCGGCGGTAGCTTCGGCGAGCGCCTGCGCAGCCGCCTGCTGTGTCATGTCATTCATGGAATTTTGCTCCGGTGGCTGCTTTGCGCTGGATCAGCGGGGAGATGCGGTAGCGGTCTTCGCCATACGCCGCGGCACAGGTTGGCGAGTACCGTCATCAGGTAGTCGATGCCGATCGCATCGGCCCAGGCCAGCGGACCGCGCGGATAGTTGACGCCCTTCTGCATCGCCGTATCGACCGCGCGCGCTCGCACACGCCCTGGTTGACCGCGTCGGCGGCCTCGTTGGCGAGCATGGCGACGGTGCGCATCGACGGCCATGCCGGGCACGTCGCCGATCGACGACACCGCGAAGCCGGCGGCCTGGAACACGCCGACCACGGCGTGATACGCGGCATCGCTGCACTGGTCGGCGCGCGTCAGCGCGACGCGCTTTGCGCCGGCGTAATCGAGCGCCAGATCGAGCAGCACGGTGTTTGCGATACCGTTGTCGCGCGCACGCCGCGTCGCGGTGCGGCCATCGGTCAGGAACACGGTGGCGCCGCCGCATTCCATGAAGGCGCCGTTCTGGTCGGTCGCCGGCGTGGTGCCGCAGGCTGACGCCGGCGCGCTTCAATGCGTGCCGCCAGCGCGGCGGTCTTGGCACCGGTGCCGATCAATGTGACTTCCGCCGGCGCAGCCTGCGCCGCTTCGGTATGCGGCTGAGGCGCGGCGGCATGTTCGCCGTACTGATAGAAGCCGCGTCCGCTCTTGCGGCCGAGGTAGCCGGCGTTGACCAGTTCCTGCTGCATCAGCGACGGCGTGAAGCGCTGGTCGTTGAAGTAGGCGGCAAACACCGAACAGGTGACGGCGAAATTGACGTCGTGCCCGATCAGGTCCATCAACTCGAACGGTCCCATGCGGAAGCCGCCGGCCTCGCGCATGATGGCGTCCAGCGTGGCCGGCGCCGCCGCTTGCTCGGTCAGCCACGCGCAAGCCCTCGGCGTAATACGGGCGCGCGACGCGGTTGACGATGAAGCCGGGAGTCGAGGCCGTGTGCACCGGGCTCTTGCCCCAGGCGATCGAGGTGGCGTAAATCGTATCGGCGACGGCGCGCTCGGTGGCCAGGCCGCTCACCACTTCGACCAGCGCCATCAGCGGCACCGGGTTAAAGAAATGCATGCCGACCAGGCGCTGCGGGCGGCGCAGCGGCGCGCCGATCGCGGTGACCGAAATCGACGAGGTGTTGGTGGCGAGGATGCAATCGTCGCCGACCACGTTTTCCAGTTCGGCAAACAGCTTGCGTTTGACGTCGAGGTTTTCGACGATGGCTTCGACCACCAGCGCGGCGTCCGCCAGCTGCTCGAGCGCGGTCACCGATTGCAGGCGCGCGCCGGCCGCCTGGGCTGCCTCGGCGCTCATCTTGCCCTTGTCGGCCAGCTTGGCGTAGGTTTTGCGGATGTCGGCGATCGCCTTGTCGGCCGCCTCCGGCGCGGGCGTCGTACAGCTTCACCGGATGGCCGGCAGCGGCGGCCACCTGGGCGATGCCAGCGCCCATGGCGCCGCTGCCGACCACGGCGACGACGCAGGAACTATCAAATGCTGTCGTCACCGCCTAATCTCCCTTGAACTGCGGCGCACGCTTTTCCATGAACGCATCGACGCCTTCACGGTAGTCGTGCGCTGTTGCCGAGTTCGCGCATGTAGTCGCGCTCCAGGTTGCAGCTGCTGCTCCAGCGTGTTGGACGGGCTCGCGTACAGCGCCTGCTTGGTGCACGCCAGGCCTTTGGTCGGCGCCGTGGCAAAATGTCGTGCCATGGCATCGCTTCCGCGGCACAGCGCGTCGTCAGTCGACGCATTTCCAGATCAGGCCCCAGCTTTCCGCGCGTTCTCGGCGCTGCAGCTTGTCGCCCAGCAGCGCCAGGCCCATGGCGCGCGCGGTGCCGAGCAGGCGCGGCAGGAAGTAGGTGCCGCCGGTATCCGGGATCAGGCCGAGCTGCAGAAGGCTTCGACGAAGGAGGCCGACTTGGCGGCGATCACGATGTCGCAGGCCAGCGCCAGATTGGCGCCGGCGCCGGCGGCGACGCCGTTGACCGCGCAGATCACCGGCATCGGCAGGTTGCGCAGCGCCAGCACCAGCGGCGCATAGTATTTCTCGACCGATTCGCCGAGATCGACCGCCGGCCGAACCCGGTGCCACCGCGCGGTCGCCCAGATCCTGGCCGGCGCAGAAGCCGCGTCCGGCGCCGGTCAGCACCAGCACCCGCACCGAGGGATCGGCCTTGATGCTGCTCCAGCGCCTCGCGCACTTCCAGGTGCATGGCGACGGTGAAGCTGTTGAGCTTGTCGGGACGGTTGAGGGTCAGGCGCGCAATGCCCTGCTCGATCTCAAACAGGATGTTTTGATAAGTCATCGGTGCTCCGGTGGCGTTTTGGTTCTCTATGCGCGGCGTCGCCGCGCCTGCTGTGTCCGAGTTGCTCAGTGGTCCTGATCGAAATCCATGACCACCTTGTCGCTCACCGGGAAACTCTGGCAGGACAGCGCGAAGCCGCGCGCCACTTCGTAATCCTCGAGGGCATAGTTGACGTCCATGTCGACCTTGCCGTCGACCACCTTGCAGCGGCAGGTCGAGCATACGCCGCCCTTGCAGGAATAGCGCATGTCGATGCCTGCGTGCAGCGCCGCATCCAGCACCGACTCCTTGTCCTTCTCCATCGTGAAGCTGAGGTGATTGCCGTCGATGATCAGCGTCACCTCGCAGTCCTGGTCGCCTTCCTGCGGCCGCGCCTGCTCGGCCTTCTGGCGTTTCGGCGCGCTGGCGGCGAACAGCTCAAACTTGATCTGCTCCTTCGGCATGCCGCCGTCCTGCAATGCCGCCGACACGCTCGATGCATCATCTCTTCCGGACCGCATATGAAGGCGGCGTCGATGTCTTCCAGGCGTACCCAGTGGCGGAAGAATTCCTCGCATTTCTCTCTGGTGATGCGGCCGTTGAACAGTTCGATGTCTTGCTGCTCGCGGCTCATCACGTACACCAGGCGGAGGCGGTCGAGATAGGCGTCCTTCAATTCCGCCAGCTCATCCTTGAAGATCACGGTAGGAGGAGGCGCGGTTGCCGTAAAACAGCGTGAAAGTGCTGTGCGGCTCGGCCAGCAGCGTGGTCTTGATGATCGAAAGCATCGGCGTGATGCCGCTGCCGGCGGCGAAGGCGAGGTAGCTGCTTGCGGTTGTCGGGCGACAGCGGCAGATTGAAATGCCCCATCGGCGGCATGACGTCGATCACGGCGCCGGCATGCAGGGTGTTCGTGCGCCCAGCTCGAAAACAGGCCGCCCTGGGTGCGCTTGATCGCCACCCGCAAGGTATCGTCCTGCACCGCCGAACAGATCGAATAGGAACGGCGCACCTCTTCGTCATCGATGCGGGTGCGCAGCGTCAGGTGCTGGCCCTGCGTATATCGGTAGTACTCCTGCAAGTCCGGCGGCACGGCGAAAGTGACGGCGATCGTGTCGCGCGTCTCCTGGTGCACGTTGGCGACGGTCAGAGGATGGAATTTGCTCATAACGAACTACTTTCCAATAAAGGCAAGCCCTTGGTGCGCGGCACACAGGGCTGGGCAACTAGTGGCAACTGAAATAATCGGGTGGCGACGGCCGGCCATCGGACTTACCAGCTCGCACCCGGATAGGCACGCTGCAGGAACTGCATCTCCGCCAGGAGGTAGCCGAGGCTTTCGCCGTGCACGCCCTGCTTGCCGCCCTTCTGCATCCAGGCATCCAGCGGCGGCACCTCCAGCGTCGCCTCCTCGAAGGTCGCGCACAGGTTCTGGAGCCAGAGCTCGCGCAGGCTGGCCGGATCGGGCGCCACTCCCTGGGCCACCATCGCCTGGTCGACAGCGTCGTGGCTGGAACATTTCGCCGGTGTACATCCACAGGTCGTCGACGGCGTCCTGCATCATTTGCGCGGCTCTGCGCGGTGCCGTCGCCCAGGCGCACGACCAGGTCGCCGCTGCGGCGCAGGTGGTAGGTCACTTCCTTGAACGACTTTTCGGCGATCTCGGCGATGCGCGGGTCGGACGAGGCGACCAGCTTCTCGCAGCAGGAAGTAGTGCCAGGTATCGAAGAAGAACTGGCGCACCAGCGTGTCGGCGTAGCTGCCGTTGGGCTGCTCGACCAGCAAGCAGGTTGCGGAATTCGTGCGCGTCGCGCAGGAAGGCCAGCTTGTCCTCGTCGCGCCCGGCGCCTTCGAGTTCGCCGGCATACGCATAGCCACAAGCGCGTCTGGCCCGAGCAGGTCCAGCGCGACGTTGGTCAGCGCCATGTCTTCTTCCAGCGCCGGCCCCTTGCCGCACCATTGCGACAGCTGCTGGCGCCAGGATCAGCGCGTTGTCGCCCAAGGCGCAGCAGGTATTCGAATTTGTGATCCGTCATCGTCGTCTCCGCGTGGCCGCTGCTCACAGGTTCTTCACTTCTTCCGGCATCGGGAAGAAGGTCGGGTGCCGATAGACCTTGCTGTTGGACGGCTCGAACAAGCGCCGCCTTGTCGCCCGGGCTGCTGGCGACGATGTCGCAAGCCTTGCACCACCCAGATCGACTGACGCCTTCGTTGCGGCGGGTGTAGACGTCGCGCGCGTTGTTGACCGCCATTTCGGCGTCCGGCGCATGCAGGCTGCCGACGTGCTTGTGCGCCAGGCCGTGCTGGCTGCGGATGAAGATTTCCCAGAGGGGCCATTCTTTGCTCATCTCAATCTCCGGTGAATCAGGCGGCAGCCTGCTGGCGCGCCTGGCGGCGCTCTTGCTTGTCGGCATGCGCAACCAGCGCATCGCGGAACCATGCGCCGTCGTCATAGGCCTTGACGCGGGTGCGCAGGCGTTCGCGGTTGCAGGGGCCGTTGCCCTTGAGGACGTTGTGGAACTCGTCCCAGTCGATTTCGCCGAAATCGTAGTGGCCGGTTTCCTCGTTCCATTTCAGGTCGGGATCGGGCACCGTCAGGCCGAGGAATTCGGCCTGCGGCACGGTCTGGTCGACCATGCTTCTGGCGCAGCTCGTCGTTGGAGAACAGCTTGATGCGCCAGGCGGCGCGATTGCGCGCTGTTGACCGATTCGACATCGGACGGGCCGAACATCATCAGCGACGGCCACCACCAGCGGTTCAGCGCATCCTGCGCCATCTGCCTTCTGCTCGGGCGTGCCGTTGGCACAGCGCCATCATGATGTCGTAGCCCTGGCGCGCATGGAACGATTCTTCCTTGCAGACGCGGATCATGGCGCGCGCATACGGACCGTAGGAGCAGCGGCACAGCGGAATCTGGTTGATGATGGCCGAGCCGTCGACCAGCCAGCCGATGGCGCCCATGTCGGCCCAGCTCAGCGTCGGGTAATTGAAGATGCTCGAGTACTTGGCCTTGCCGGAATGCAGGTCGGCCAGCAGCTCGTCGCGCGACACGCCCAGCGTTTCGGCGGCGCTGTACAGGTACAGGCCGTGGCCGGCTTCGTCCTGGATCTTGGCCAGCAGGATCGCCTTGCGCTTCAAGCGTCGGCGCGCGCGTGACCCAGTTCCCTTCCGGCAGCTGGCCGACGATTTCCGAATGCGCATGCTGCGAAATCTGGCGGATCAGGGTCTTGCGATAGGCCTCGGGCATCCAGTCCTTCGCCTCGATCTTGACACCGTCATCGACCCTCTGCTGAAACGCCTGCTCCTCCGGGCTCATTTCCACCAGGGAGCGCACACGCTTGCTGCCGGTATCCACCAGTTGTGCGTACATGCCCATCCTCCATGCAAGGTATTGCGAATCCGCCTCCCCCGACAAAAGACAGCGGGCGGATTGCCAAATCTGAAAGCCTGATCCGGATCATTTACCGCCAGCGATCCGATTCGAGCATCGCCAGATAATATGATACGGAGATTTTTTTGTAAATGACTTTTATCGTATCAATTTAATTTTGTGTATCACATAATCCGGCAGGTTTGCCATCTGTCCATAAAGCGCCGGCAATGCCTGTATCATTCCGCCTGTCGGACGTTGACCAAACGACACGGCCGACGCCGCGCCCAATAACAACTTGACGCCAGCCATGCCCTCGACCCCAAGCCCCGCGATCAAAAGATGGATAGAGCAATTCATGGCGCGCAATCCGCCCCGCGCAAAGTCGGTGGTCATGACGCTTTTCGGCGATGTCATCACGCCGCATGGCGGCAAGGTGTGGATGGGGAGCCTGATTGCCTTGCTGGCAAGCTTCGGCATCAACGACCGGCTGGCGCGCACCAGCGTATTCCGGCTATCGGAGGAAGGCTGGCTCGATGCCCAGCGCGAGGGCCGGCGCAGCCTGTACGCGCTCAATCCCGCCGCGGCACGGCGTTTTGAACGGGCATATCAGCGCATCTACACACCGTCATACCGCAAGTGGGCCGGCACATGGACTTTGCTGTTTGCCACTTCCGGCGCCATCAACGCCGAACAGCGCGCGCGCCTGCGCAAGGAACTGCTGTGGGAAGGTTTCGGCATGATTGCGCCGTCGGTGTTCGGCCACCCGAGTACGGACGGCGAAACGCTGGAAGACATCCTGGGACGCCTCGGCATCCAGGAAAACGTGTTTGTGTGCCACGCGACGGACACCGGATGCGCCGACGCCCGGCCGCTCAGCGACCTGATCGAGCAATGCTGGGAGCTCGGCGCCACGATGGACAACTATGAGCATTTCATCAGCTGCTTCGCGCCGCTGCCGCGGCTGCTCAATGCCCAGCGCGCGCTCGACCCCGGACAGGCGTTTGCGATCCGTACGCTGATGATCCACGAGTTTCGGCGCGTGCAGTTGCACGATCCGCAACTACCGCTGGAACTGCTGCCGGAAAACTGGCCGGGCAAGACCGCCTATGAACTCTGTCGCCAGATCTATCAGACGACCTCGACCGCCGCCGAACAATACATCCTCGAAATCCTGCGCCGCGAGGACGAGCAGGCGCCCGAGGCCGCTGCCTATTTTTACCAGCGCTTCGGCGGCCTGGCTTGATGCGTCGCTGAACAGGCGGCCCGGGTGGCGCGATGCCGCCCCGGGCTCCCGGCACACCGCTGCGATCAGGCGCGCTTCGACACCAGCGTCAGGATATCGTAGCTGGCCACCAGCTCGTCGTCTTGGTTGGTCACCGCCACATCCCAGGCCACCACACCCTGGCCGACACCCTTGTGATCCTTCTTGCGACGGTCGATCTTGCGCTTGCAGGTCAGGCGCGCCCGGATCGTATCGCCGATGCCGACCGGCTTGACGAAGCGCAGCGTATCCAGGCCGTAGTTGGCCAGCACCGGCCCCGGCGCCGGCGACACGAACAGGCCGGCGGCGGCCGATAGCACGAAGTAGCCGTGCGCGATACGCTTGCCGAACTGGGTTTCCTTGGCCGCGATTTCGTCGAAATGCATGTAGAAATAGTCGCCGGACAGGCCGCCGAAATTCACGATGTCGGCTTCACTGACCGTGCGCCGGTGCGTCAGCAGAGAATCGCCGACCTGCAAGTCTTCGAAGTGGCGGCGGAACGGGTGCACCTCCGACTCATTGACCGCGGCCCCGCGCACATACTCGCCGGTGACCGCCGCCAGCATGGTCGGCGAGCCCTGCACCGCCGCGCGCTGCAGGTAGTGCTTGACGGCGCGGATGCCCCCCAGCTCTTCGCCGCCGCCGGCGCGGCCCGGACCGCCGTGCTTCAAGGCCGGCAGGGGCGAGCCGTGGCCGGTCGATTCCACTGCCGCCTCGCGGTCCAGCACCAGCAGGCGGCCATGGCGCATCGCCGCAACCGGAACCGCCTTCGCCGCAATCTTCGGATCGCGCGTGACCAGCGAGCCGACCAGGCTGCCCTTGCCCTTGGCCGCCAGCGCCAGTGCCTCGTCGATATCCTCGTAAGGCATCAGCGTGCTGACCGGGCCGAAGGCTTCGATGTCGTGCACGCGCTCGTCGCGCAGGCCGTCGCGGCATAGCAGCAGTGTGGGCGCGAAGAAGGCGCCCTGGTCGACGCCGTCGCCGACCGGCGCGAAGCCGTCGCGCGCGCCGAACACCACTTCATTGCCCTGCGCCAGCTGGGCGACGCGCTCGGCGACGTCGGCCTGCTGCGCGTGCGAGGCCAGCGCGCCCATCTTCACACCCTCGCGCGATGGATCGCCGACCACGGTTTTCGCCAAGCGCGCGCGCAGGCGCTCGGCCACGGCGTCGAGATGCTGGCGCGGCACGATCGCGCGCCGGATCGCCGTGCATTTCTGGCCGGCCTTGGTGGTCATCTCGCGCGCGACCTCCTTGACGAACAGGTCGAACTCTTCATCGTCGGGCGTGACGTCGGGCGCGAGGATGGCGCAGTTCAGCGAATCGGCCTCGGCGTTGAACGGCACGCCGTTACGGATCAGGTTCGGATGCGCGCGCAGCTTGGCCGCGGTGTCGGCCGAGCCGGTGAAGGTGACGATGTCGAAGCCGTCGAGACGGCCGAGCAGGTCACCGGTGCCGCCGATCACCAGTTGCAGCGCGCCTTCCGGCAGCAGGCCGGATTCGTTCACCAGGCGCACCATCGCCTCGGTCAGGTAGCTGGTCGCGGTCGCCGGCTTGGCGATGCAGGGCATGCCGGCCAGGAAGGTGGGCGCGAATTTTTCGAGCAGGCCCCAGATCGGGAAGTTGAAGGCGTTGATGTGGACCGCCACGCCGCCGCGCGGCACCAGGATGTGCGAGCCGAAGAACTTGCCCTGCTTGCCGAGCTGCAGCGCCGGCCCTTCGTGCACGACGTTGCCGGAAGGCAGTTCGTTGGAACCCATGCTGGCGTAGGCGAACAGCGTGCCGGTGCCGCCTTCGATATCGATCCAGCTGTCGGCGCGCGTGGCACCGGTGTGATGCGAGATCGCGTACAGCTGTTCCTTGCGTTCGTTGAGATACAGGGCCAGCGCCTTGAGGCGCGCCGCGCGCTCCTGGAAATCGGTCGCCAGCAGTGCCGGAACACCCTTGTTGCGGGCATACGCGACCGCTTCGCCGAAATCGATCGCCTCGGCGTGGGTGTGGGCCACCGGCCGGCCGTCGATGGCGCTGGCCAGCAATTGCGCGGCTTCGGCGCCGAGCCAGCGGCCGCCGATGAAACTCTGTAGGGTAGGCACATTGGCCATGAGGTTCTCCTGGTTAAAGTCCGATAAAAAAGCAAGATGCGGCCGGCTTGAACCGGCACCGCGCTAGGGCAATGCGATCGTCTTCCGCCGGCATGGGAAAGTCGGTATTCATGGAACAAGTTCGGGGACGGCGGGCAGGCGCACGGCAGGCACGCCGCCCAGGAAAAGATCGGCAACGAGCGGCGCCATGGCCTCGTGGGTCAGCCTGCCGTCCGCCTTCAGCCATGTGAACATCCAGTTGATCATGCCGAACAGCAGCATCGTCAGCGGCTTGTCGAGTTGGGTCGCGCCGAGTTCCGGCCGCAATGCGACGATCACCTCGGCAAACGCCGCCACCACGCGCCGCTCCGCGCTCAGGATGCGCTCGCGGTCCTCCTCGTTGAGGAAGCGCACATCCTCGGTCAGGACCCGGTGCGCATGCTGGGCGCTGGCGTATTCCTGCACGAAACGGCAAATCAGCCGCGTCAGCCGCTCCTGCGGCCCCAGGTCTTCCTGTTGCACCTGCTCCACCACCGCCTCCAGGCGCGAGACATGGCCTTCGGCGATATTGACCAGCAAATCGTACTTGTCGCGGTAATAGTGGTAGAGCGAGGCCTTGGACACGCCGGCGGCCTCGGCCACCTCTTTCATCGAGGTCGCGGAATAGCCGCGCAATGCGAATAATTGCGCGGCGCTGGAAAGAATCGTCTCGCGTTGATTGTCATACCCCGGAGCGCGTCCACGTGCCATCTGTTTCGTCCCTTCTGATCGGACAAGCCGCCGCCATTGCCCTGTGCCACTCGGCCGCCGTTGCCGACATCGGTCTTGGCGCGCCGGCAAGCCCTTGATTTCTTGGTCAAAACATTATTGACCGACCGGTCGGTTTAAATTATATTCGAAGCGTCAACGCGAGGGCAAGCGAGCGCCTCATCCCTCCTGCTTGCGGCCGCCCGCCTGCCATTTCCTTCAATTCCAGGAGTTCCCATGCCGTGCTATTCGATCGAGGGCGTCATTCCGGTGGTAGATCCGAGCGCCTACGTCCATCCGAGCGCCGTCCTGATTGGCGATGTGATCGTCGGCCCCGATTGCTATATCGGCCCGTGCGCCGCGTTGCGCGGCGATTTCGGCCGCATCGTCCTGCAGCGGGGCGCCAATGTGCAGGACACCTGCGTCGTGCACGGCTTTCCGACGGCCGATACGATCATCGAAGAGAACGGCCACATCGGCCACGGCGCGGTGCTGCATAGCTGCGTGGTAAGGCGCGACGCCCTGGTCGGCATGAACGCGGTGGTGATGGATGAAGCCGAAATCGGCGAAAAATCGATCGTCGCCGCCAGCGCCTTCGTGCGCGCCGGCATGAAAGTGCCGCCGCGCACCCTGATCGGCGGTGTGCCGGCCAAGATCCTGCGCGAACTGAGCGAGGAAGAGATTGCCTGGAAACTGGTGGGGACGCAGACCTATCAGGATCTGACGCGCCGCTGCCACGCCAGTATGCGCGAAGTCGCGCCGCTCGCCGAAGTCGACGCCGACCGCCCGCGGTTGCAGGCACCCGCCGTCAAGCCCTTGATCGCCACCAAGCGCGGCTAGCCCTTCCCCCACGATCCAACTCCGAAGGGCGCGCGGCGCCCGGCCCGCCCCCCTTCGCTGCCAGGGCCGGCCTGGCGCGCTAGATCAGCTTCGAATAACTGGAAGTCGTCGGCTGCGCCAGGTATTGGTCGAATACCAGGCCGACGGCGCGCACGAACAGCCGCCCCCTGGCGGTCACGCGGATGCCGCCGCCATCGATGTCGATCAGCCCGGCCTCCCGATAGGGTTCCAGGCGCGCCATCTCGGCCGCGAAATAGGTGTTGAAGTCGATGCCGTAGCGGCGCTCGAGCGCGCCGAAGTCGAGCGGGCCGCCGCACATCAGCTCCATGATGACCTGCCGCCGCAGCACGTCGTCGCGGCTCAGCTCGAAGCCCTTTTCGGTCGGCAGCCGGCCGCCATCCAGGTGCTGGTAATAAGCCTTGATGGTGTGCGACGACTGGCTGTAGGAATCGCCCACCTTGCTGATGGCCGACACGCCGAAGCCGACCAGGTCGCATTCGGCGCGCGTGGTATAGCCCTGGAAATTGCGGTGCAGGCTGCCGTCCAGTCGCGCCCGCGCCAGCTCGTCCTCGGGCTTGGCAAAATGGTCGAGGCCGATGTAGACATAGCCGGCGTCGAGCAGGCGGCGCATCGACAGCAGGAAGATCTGCAGGCGCTCCTCGGCCGAAGGCAGGTCGGCGGCGACGATCAGGCGCTGCGCCTTGAAGCGGCTCGGCAAATGCGCATAGTTGTAGAGCGCGATGCGGTCCGGCGCAAGCCGGATCACATGGTCGAGCGTGCGGTCGAAACTGGCCAGCGACTGTTTCGGCAAGCCGTAGATCAGGTCGGCATTGATCGACTGGAAGCCGGCCTTGCGGCTGGCGCCCATCGCCGCCTCGACCATCTCCAGCGGCTGGACGCGGTTGACCGCCGCCTGCACCGCCGGGTCGAAGTCCTGGACGCCGAAGCTGGTGCGGTTGAAGCCGAGTTCGGCCAGCATCGCCATGGTGTCGTCGCTGACGGTGCGCGGATCGATTTCGATGCCGAGCTCGGCGTCGGCCGAAAATTCGAAATGGCCGCGCAGCATCCGCATCAGCTGGCGCAGTTCGTCGGCACTGAGGAAGGTCGGCGTGCCGCCGCCAAAATGCAGTTGCACCGTCTTGCGGTCGGGCCCCAGATGCGCGGCTACCAGCGCCATTTCCCGGTCCAGATAGCTTAGGTATTCGGTGGTGCGGCTGCGGTCCTGGGTGATGATCTTGTTGCAGGCGCAAAAGTAGCAGAGCGACTGGCAGAACGGCAGGTGTACATAGACCGACAGCGGCGGGTTCTGCGCGCGTCCGGCGCGTTGCTCCAGATGGCGGATATGGCTTGCCGCATCGAAGCCGGCATGGAAGCGGTCCGCGGTCGGATACGAGGTGTAGCGCGGCCCCAGCTTGTCGAAGCGGCGGATCAATTCTTCGGAAATCTCGATGTCGGGCGAAGTCGTGTTCATGGAATCGATGTCGGTGATTGGCGGTGTGACATGGCCGCCGTGTCCGAGAAGACGGTCTCGGCGGCAAACGGGCGGCGCCCCCCATTGTCGGCCAGAAAGGCCATCCGGAAAAATGATATGGATCAACTGGTGCAGTTGCCGAAATGCATCGTAGCAGGCGCCCCTGTTCCACGCCATGCAGCGCCGGAAGCTTGAACCAGCGGGAAGCGTTCCCATTTAATGATCATCTGATGCCGGCAATCGCCGGCAGCTTTCCATGAAAGAGTTCCGACATGACAACGAATAGCGCAGCACCTCTGGCAAGCGAAACGGTCTCCCATCCGCGCACGGTCGAACGATTGGTCAGCGGCACCCCCACTTCCGACGGCGCCGGCGTCAAGTTGACGCGCGTGCTGACGCAGCCGCTGCAGCGGCGGCTCGATCCCTATCTGATGCTGGATGCCTTCGGCACCGACAATCCGGACGACTACATCGGCGGCTTTCCCGACCATCCGCACCGCGGTTTCGAAACCGTGACCTACATGATCGCCGGCCGCATGCGCCATCGCGACAGCGCCGGCAACGAGGGCTTGCTGCAAAACGGCGGCGTGCAGTGGATGACGGCCGGGCGCGGCGTGATCCACTCGGAATTGCCGGAACAGGAAGACGGCCGCATGGAAGGCTTCCAGCTCTGGCTCAACCTGAGCGCCAAGGACAAGATGGGCAAGCCCTGGTACCGCGACATCCAGAGCGCCGAGATTCCGGAATTCACCACCGCCGAAGGCGTGACGGCGCGCGTCATCGCCGGCGCCAGCCATGGCGTGGCCGGCGCCATGCAGCGCGAACTCACAGAGCCGCTCTATCTCGACCTGCACTTTGCCGACGGTGCCGAGTTCGCGCAAACGCTGGCGGCCTCGCACAATGCGTTCGTCTATGTGTACGCCGGCGCCTTGCGGATCGGCGACACCCGGGTGCCGCAGCAGCAGATGGCGATCCTGAGAAATACCGAGGGCGGCGACGGCGTCGTGCTGCAGGCCGATGGAGCGGCGCGGGCGCTATTGATCGCGGGCCAGCCGCTGAATGAACCGATCGCCCAGTATGGTCCCTTCGTGATGAACAGCAACGAACAGATCTTCCAGGCGGTCAGGGATTTCCAGGACGGGAAGTTCGCCAACGGCTGATAGCGGCCGGCCTGTATGGAAACCGGGGCAAGGACAAGCTGGCCTCCTTTTCCGACGGCCGGACCGGAAAGGGAAACGGGACGCGACGGCCCTTCCCTGAGGAGCCACGCGGCCCTACCTTATGCAGGCTTGGATGATTCTATATACTCCTGCAGTACATGTCTATTTTCGCCCGTCTTCTCTTTTAAATTTACCCATACTCCCTATACGATGACAAAGACAAGCGGCAAGCGGACGCCTGTCAGCGCTTTTCCGGTGCCTTGAATTTTGTCAGTTCGTTATCCACCATTCCCAGATACAGCGCCTGGGTCCACTCTTCCCCGAATTCCTTTTTGTATTTGTCGATGATGGGCCGCGTGATGCGGCGCAGATCGGAGCGCTGGACGCTGCTCGGCTCGTGGATCGTCATGCCCGACTTGCGCAGGTCTTCCAGGATCGCGGCGCTGTTGGAGCGCATCATGCTGCGCTCGTAGTGCAGCGTTTCGGCGGCGGCGCTCTTGATCAAGGCTTGCTCCTCGCGCGACAGCTTGTCCCACGTTTGCTTGCTCATCAGGAAGATCCAGACGCTATAGGTGTGGCGCGTCAGGGTAAGGTATTTTTGCACCTTGTAAAACTTGGAACTCTGGATGGTCACCAGCGGGTTTTCCTGGCCGTCGATTTTTTTATCCTGCAGGTTGGCATAGACCTCGGGGAACGGCAGCGGCACCGGCGTCGACCCCAGCGCCTTGAAGGTTTCGATGTACATCGGGTTTTCGATGACCCGGATGCGCAAGCCGCGGAAATCGTCGAGGCGCGTGATGTCGCGCACGTCGTTGGTGACGTTGCGGAAGCCGTTTTCCCAGAAGCCCAATCCCACCAGCCCGATCTTTTCCAAACTGGCATTCAGTTTTTGTCCGAACTGCCCATCCAGCAATACGTCGGCATCGGCCTCGCTGCTGAACAGGAAGGGGAAATTGATGATGCCGAATCCCTTGATCTGGCTGACCAGCGTCGCGGTGTCGGGCACCGCCATTTCCAGCGCGCCGCTCTGCATGTCGGTGATGGTCTTGGCGTCGCCGCCCAGCTTGCCGTTGGCATGCAGGGTCGCCGTCAGCTTGCCGCCGGAGCCCTGCTTCAGCAGCTCGGCAAATTTCAGCACCGCCAGCCCCTTCGGATGCTTTTCGTCGACGCCGATGGCGATGCGGATCTCGCGCGGCGCGCTCTGCGCCAGTACCGCCCGCGGCAATGCCCATAGCGTCAATGCCAGCAAAGCCAATGCCAGCAACTGCCTTGTCTCCGGTATTTTCATTTTGTCTCCCTGGTCGTATTCATCACGCAAGCGCGTGGTTTGCGCTGCCTCCCGCAACATCGACTCGTTTCTTGAAATGCGCCGCTCGCCGTAAGGCCTCGCTGCCCGGATGCCGGCAGCATCCGCCACAGCCGGGCCGGTGTTTTCCCGGCGCCGAATTCAGCGCACCAGCGTCGGCAGCGGCAGCCCGGAAAAATGGGCGCTCAGGTTGTCAAGCACCAGTTGCCCCATCGCTTGCCGCGTCTCGACCGTCAGGCTGGCGACGTGCGGCGTCAGCACGACGTTATCCAGCGCGCACAGCGCCGGCGGCACGTGCGGCTCGTCGGCAAAGACGTCGAGCGCCGCGGCACCGAGCCGGCCGTCGCGCAGCGCCCCGATCAGCGCCGGCTCGTCCACCAGCGCGCCGCGCGCGATATTCACCAGCGTGCCCTGCGGGCCGAGCGCGGCCAGCACTGCGGCGTCGACGGCATGCCGGGTGTGCGGCGTCGCCGGCGCGCAGACGATCAGGTAATCGCTCTCGGCGGCCAGCGCCAGCAGCGACTCGGCGCGCGGCAAGGAAGCGTCCGGCAGCGCCCTCGGCTGGTAATAGCGCAGCTCCATGCCGAACGCCTGCAGGCGCTGGGCGACCGCGCGGCCGATGCGGCCCAGGCCGAAGATGCCGGCGACCTTGCCGCGCAGGCTCAGCGCAGCCTGCAAGGGCACGCGCCGCTGCCACTGGCCGCTGCGCACATAGCGGTCGAGCGCCGGCAAGCGCCGCGCCGCGGCAAGCAAGAGCAGCACCGCCAAGTCGGCGACGTCCTCGGTCAGTACCCCGGGCGTGCTGGTGACAGCGATGCCGCGCGCACGGGCAATCTCGAGCGCCACCGCATCGACGCCGATGCCGTTGACGGCGATGATTTCCAGCCGTGGCAACATGCCGATGCGTGTGGCATCGATGCCGATCACGCCGGTCGTCACCACCGCCCGCACATTGCCGCCGATGCCGCGGATGAAATCGTCCTGCCGTGATGCATCGACGCGCCACGCATGGTGGCAGTGGTAGCGCGCCTCCAGCTGCTCCATGACCGGGTCCGATGCCAGCCGGCCCAGCACCAGGATTTCCGGCTTCGACATGATTGCGCCTACCGTGCTCAGACGCCGCAGTACGCGGTCTTGACGGTAGTGAAAAATTCGGCGGCGTAGCTGCCCTGCTCGCGCGCGCCGTAGCTCGAGCCCTTGCTGCCGCCGAACGGCACGTGGTAGTCGACACCGGCGGTCGGCACATTGACCATCACCATGCCGGCTTGCGCATGGCGCTTGAAATGGGTGGCGTACTTGAGCGAGCCGGTGCAGATGCCGCTCGACAACCCGAATTCGGTGTCGTTGGCCAGCGCCAGCGCATGCTCGTAATCGTCGGCCGGGATCACGCTCGCCACCGGGCCGAAAATCTCTTCGCGGCTGATGCGCATGTCGTTGCTGCAATCGGTGAACAAGGCCGGCTGCAGGTAAAAGCCTTCGGTATCGCGCCGCAAACGCTCGCCGCCGAACGCCAGCGTCGCTCCTTCCCGTTCGCCGATACGGATATAGTCGAGATCCTGCTCCAGCTGACTGGCGTCGACCACCGGGCCGATGTCGGTGCCGGCCTTCAGGGCGTCGTCGACCTTCAATGCCGCCAGCCGCTCCCGCAGCGCCGCCACGAATTGCGGATAGATGCCTTTTTCGACGATCAGCCGGCTGGAAGCGGTGCAGCGCTGGCCGGTCGAATAGAACGCCCCCTGGATCGCACAGTTAACCGCATTGGCCAGATCGGCATCGTTCAGTACCACCAGCGGGTTCTTGCCGCCCATCTCGATCTGCACCTTGGCCATGCGGCCCATCGCCGCCTGCGCCACCTTGGCGCCGGTGGCGGCCGAGCCGGTGAAGCTGATGGCGTTGACGCGGCGGTCGTTGAGGAACGCCTGGCCGACCACGCTGCCGCGCCCCATCACCAGGTTGAACACGCCCGGCGGCAGGCCGGCGCGGCTGATGATCTCGGCCAGCGCCCAGGTGCTGGCGGGGACCAGTTCGGCCGGCTTGATCAGCACGCAGTTGCCGTAGGCCAGCGCCGGCGCGGTTTTCCAGGCCGGGATCGCGATCGGGAAATTCCACGGCGCGATGATGCCGACCACGCCGACCGGTTCGCGCGTGATTTCGATGTCGAGGTTCGGGCGTACCGAGGCCAGCTTGTCGCCGCGCAGGCGCAGGCATTCCTGCGCGAAGAACTTGAAAATGGCGCCGGCGCGGCCGGCTTCGCCGATGCCCTCGGGCAGCGTCTTGCCTTCTTCGCGCGACAGCAAGCTGCCCAGCTCTTCCTTGCGCGCCAGGATTTCGGTGCCGATCCGGTCCAGCGCGTCGGCGCGCATTTGCGTATTCGACAGGCCCCAGGCCGGCGCCGCGGCGGCCGCCGCGGCGATTGCCAGTTCGGCCTGCCGGGCGTCGGCCTGGGCGTAATGGCCGATGATGTCGGCGGTGTTCGACGGATTGATGTTGGCAACGGCCGATGCGCCGTCTACCCATGCGCCATTGATGTAGTTTTGTTTCATGATGTGTCCACCTAAAAAGAGTTTGCAGACATCCCGCGGCCGGCGCCTGCATAAGCCCGCTGGCCGCTAGCGGGCGGCGGCTCAGCCCGTCTTGAAGCGCGCGCACAGCGCGCTGCTGGCCGTCTTCAGCAAGCCGAGGTCGCTGCCCACGGCCAGCACGCGGATGCCCATGGCCTGATAATTTCTGGCATCCTCGTCGAGCGGCGCCAGGATACCGACCGCCTTGCCCTGGGATTGCGCGGCGCGCACCACTTCGCGGATCGCCGCTTGTACTTCCGGATGCTGCGCATGGCCAAGGTGCCCATAGGACGCCGCCAGGTCGGACGGCCCGATGAACAGGCAATCGACGCCGTCGACGGCGGCGATCTCGGCGCTGGCAGCGACGCCGGCCCGGTTCTCGATCTGCACCATCACGCAGATGTGGTCGTTGATACTGCTGAAATATTCCCGCTCGTAGCCATAGCGATTGCCGCGCTGCGCCACCGATACCCCGCGCATGCCTTGCGGCGGATAGCGGGTCGCGGCCACGGCGGCGCACGCCTGCTGCGCTGATTCGACAAACGGGATCAGCAGGTTGTAGAAGCCGATATCGAGCAGGCGCTTGATCTGCACCGGATCGTTCCACTCCGGCCGCACCACCGGCGCGCTCGGGCTATCCTTGAGCGCCTGCAATTGCGCGATCAGGGTCTGGATGTCGTTGGGCGAATGCTCGGCGTCCAGCAGCATCCAGTCGAAGCCGGCGTAGCCGACCACTTCGCTGACGATATGGCTGGCCAGCGACATCCAGCAGCCGATCAACGGCTCTCCCGCCAGCATGCGTTGGCGGAAGCTGTTGGGCAGGCGCGAATAAGGGGTGGTCATCGACTGCGGCCGCGCCTGGCTCAGCGGCCCTTGGCCTGGCGCCACGCGGCGAAATCGATGCGCGTCTGTTCCTCGGTGGCCGGATACAGGCCGAGGATCGAGCGCCCCTTCAACACTTCCTCGGTGACGAAATCCTCGAAGGCGGTCATCTCCACCGCTTCCTCGGCGATTTCATCGGCGAGGGCGGCCGGGATCACGACCACGCCTTCGGCGTCGCCCACCACCACATCACCGGGAAACACCGCGACGTCGCCGCAGCCGATCGGCACATTGATGTCCAGCGCCTGGTGCAGCGTCAGATTGGTCGGCGCCGACGGGCGATTGTGGTAGGCCGGAATCGCCAGCCTGGCGATGTCCGGCGAGTCGCGAAAGCCGCCGTCGGTGACGACGCCGGCGACGCCGCGCACCATCAGACGCGACACCAGGATCGAACCGGCGGATGCCGCGCGCGCGTCCTTGCGGCTGTCGAACACCAGCACCGCGCCTGGCGGGCAGTCTTCCACCGCCTTGCGCTGCGGATGGGCGCGGTCCAGGAATACGCTGAGCGGATTCAGGTCCTCGCGCGCCGGAATGTAGCGCAGCGTAAAGGCTTCGCCCACCATCGGGCCCGCCTCCGGATTGATCGGACGCACGTCCTGGATGAACTGGTTGCGCAGCCCGCGCTTGAACAAGGCCGTGCACAGGGTCGCGGTGCTGACCGTCTTGAGTTTGGCGCGGGTCTGGGGATTGAGTGTGGTCATGTCGGCTCTCGTCATCAAAATATGTCGGGCTCGGGCACCGGGGCGCCGAAGTCGGTTCTCAGGAAATCGAAATCGCAGCCGCTATCGGCCTGACCGACGTGGCGCGAAAACATCCAGCCATAGCCGCGCTCGAAGCGCCGTTCGGGCGGCGTCCAGGCGGCTTTGCGCCGTGCAAATTCTTCCTCGGAAATCTCGAGGTGTATGCTGCGCGCATCGATGTCGACCGAAATCAGGTCGCCATTGCGCACCAGTGCCAGCGGCCCGCCGATATACGACTCGGGCGCCACATGCAGGATGCAGGCGCCGTAGCTGGTGCCGCTCATACGGGCATCCGACAGGCGCAACATGTCGCGCACGCCCTGCTTGACCAGCTTGACCGGGATCGGCAGCATGCCCCACTCCGGCATGCCGGGGCCACCCTCCGGACCGGCATTGCGCAGGATCAGGATATGGTCGGGTGTCACATCGAGATTTTCATCCTCGACCGCGGCCTTCATCGACGGGTAGTCGTCGAATACCAGCGCCGGGCCGGTGTGCTTGAAGAAGCGCGGTGCACAGGCGCTCGGCTTCATCACGCAGCCGTCCGGCGCCAGGTTGCCCTTCAATACCGCCAGCGCGCCTTCCGGATATAGCGCGCAGTCGACGCTGCGGATCACGTCGTCGTTGTAGACTTCCGCCCCCTCGATGTTTTCGCCCAGCGTACGGCCGGTGACCGTCAAGGCATCCAGATGCAGCTTGTCGCGGATGCGGTTCATCAGTCCCGGCAGGCCGCCGGCATAATAGAAATCTTCCATCAGGTAGGTGTCGCCGTTGGGACGGATATTGGCGATCACCGGCACCCGGCGGCTGGCGCGCTCGAAATCGTCGAGGCCGATGTCGCAACCGGCGCGGCGCGCCATCGCGATCACATGGATCACGGCATTGGTCGAGCAGCCCATCGCCATCGCCACCGTGATCGCGTTCTCGAAGGCGGCGCGGGTCAGGATGCGGGCCGGCGTCAAATCTTCCCACACCATGTCGACGATGCGCCGGCCGCAATCGGCCGCCATGCGGATATGGCCCGAGTCGGCAGCCGGGATCGAGGACGCGCCCGGCAGGCTCATGCCGATCGATTCGGCGACCGCGGTCATGGTGCTGGCCGTGCCCATCGTCATGCAGGTACCATGGCTGCGGGCGATGCCGCCCTCGACGCCGACCCAGTCTTCCGCGCTGATCTTGCCGGCGCGGCGCTCGTCCCAGAATTTCCAGGCGTCGGAGCCGGAGCCGAGCACCTTGCCTTTCCAGTTGCCGCGCAACATCGGGCCGGCCGGCAGATAGATCGCCGGATAACCGGCGCTGGTGGCGCCCATCAGCAGGCCGGGCGTGGTCTTGTCGCAGCCACCCATCAGCACCACGCCGTCGATCGGATGCGAGCGCAGCAGCTCTTCCGCTTCCATCGCCAGCATGTTTCGATACAGCATCGTGGTCGGCTTGACGAAATTCTCGGACAGCGAGATCGCCGGCAGCTCGATCGGAAAGCCGCCGGCCTGCAGGATGCCGCGCTTGACGTCGTCGACGCGCTGCTTGAAGTGGGCGTGGCACGGATTGATGTCGGACCAGGTATTGAGGATGCCGATCATCGGCCGCCCCACCCAATCCTCTGGGGCATAGCCCATCTGCATGATGCGCGAACGGTGCCCGAACGAGCGCAGGTCGTCGGGCGCGAACCAGTTTGCGCTGCGCAGCGTGGCGGGTGTTTTCCGGGCGTGAGTCATTTAGCCTGCACCTTGGTTGGCGTATGTGGGAAGAGATCGAAGGAACTGGAGAAAACGCAAGCGCAAACCGTCAGCCCTGCAATCCCCATTTCTGGACCGTCTTGCGCTCGATGATGCGGAAGATGAAGTTCTCGACGATCAGGCCGATCACGATCACGGTCAGCAGCCCGGCAAACACGGCGGGAATATCGAGCAGGTTGCGGTTTTCGAAAATGAACCAGCCGAGGCCGCCCTTGCCGGAGGCCACGCCGAACACCAGCTCGGCCGCGATCAGCGTGCGCCAGGCGAAGGCCCAACCGACCTTGAGGCCGGTCAGGATCGAGGGGAAGGCCGCCGGCACCAGGATTTTCGTGACGTAGGGAATGCCCTTCAGCTCGTAGTTGCGGCCGACCATGCGCAAGGTGCGCGAGACGCCAAGAAAGCCCGCATGCGTATTCAGAGCGACCGCCCACAATACCGAGTGAATCAGCACGAATACCAGGCTGCCCGACCCCAGGCCGAACCACAGCAGCGCCAGCGGCAGCAAGGCAATTGCCGGCAGCGGGTTGAACATGGCGGTCATGGTTTCCAGGAAGTCGGTGCCGAACTGCGTGTTGATCGCCAGGATCGTGAAGATCGCCGCCACCGTGATGCCGGCCGCATAACCCATCAGCAAGACCTGGATCGTGGCCCAGGTGCGCAGGAATAGAGTGCCATCGCGGAAGCGCTCGAACATCGTCATCAGCGTGTCAGATAGCGTCGGAAACAACAGCGCATTGTCCAGGATCGTCGCGTAGACCTGCCAGACGATGGCCAGCAGAAGGATGATGACGGCCTTGCGCAGGAAGGCATTGCTCCACAAGATTTCCGCCTTGCTCAATTTGCGTTCGACTTCGGTGGCGCTTCCTTGCGCGCTGGAGGCAAAATCCGATTGCATGATGATGCGTGCGTTGCTCATGTTGCTTATTCCTTGTGGCCGGGTTCGGAGAACAGCATGTCGTGGATTTGCTGCTCCAACTGCCCCGCGGTGCCGTCTTCGGTGGAAGTAGTATCGACGCCGGTGACCTCTGCCCGCACACGCCCGGGATGGGGCGACAGCAGCAAAATCCGGTTGCCGATCTTGATCGCCTCGGCGATCGAGTGCGTGACGAACATGACGGTGAAACGCGTGTCTTCCCACAACTGCAGCAATTCGTCCTGCATCTGGCGCCGCGTCAGCGCATCGAGCGCCGCGAACGGTTCGTCCATCAGCAGGATGTCGGGTTCCATCGCCATGCCGCGCGCAATCGCCACCCGCTGCTTCATGCCGCCGGACAGCGTATGCGGCAGGCTGTTGGCGAAATCGGTCAGATGCACCTTTTCGATGTAGGCCATCGCGCGTTCCCGGGCATCCTGCGGCGACATCTTGCGCGCCACCAGCAAGGGAAACATGACGTTGTCGAGCACGGTTTTCCAGGGCAGCAGCTGGTCGAATTCCTGGAACACCATCATGCGGTCGGCGCCCGGTTCGGTGACCACGCGGCCGTTGATGCAGATCTTTCCTTCGCTGGGCGTCAGATAGCCGCCGACGGCCTTGAGCAAGGTCGACTTGCCGCAACCGGATGGTCCCAGCAGCACGAAGCGATCCGATCGATCGACCTGGAAACTGACACGCTCAGTCGCTGTCACCAATGAGGTCGGGGTCTTGTAGCGCAGTGTGACCGAGCTGACTTCGAGCAGCGACCGCATTCCCGCCTCCGCGCCAGCCACCGCCTGATCCTGGCTGGCGGCGGACAAGTCCTGGTCGGCAAGAGGGCCGTGCTTTTCTATTACGGTAGATTGAACGTTCGACATAAATGATCCCTGTCCGCGGACGCCTGGGCACCCATACGCCGGGCGCCCCAGGCTCCGATGATTAGTTGCCTTTCAGGTCGTGCGCAATCGGAAGGTAATAGTCGGTCCAGGCTTTCGGCATGGTCTTCAGCGTGCCGACCCGATACATATGGGCGGCGTATTTCATCGACCCCTGCGGCGCGGCGATGTAATCCATCATGCCCGGCTGCTTCATCATGTCGAGCAGATCGTCCATGCTCGACTTGTCCTTCGACATCTCCTTGTAGATTTCCAGCGCCCCGCGCGTATCCTTCTGGATGAAGTCGATCGCTTCCATCGTCGCCGCCTTCACCGCCTCGATGACTTTCGGATTGGCGTTGGCGAATTTGGTGGTGGTGAAGAATTGCGATTGCGTCAGCGGGCTGCCGAACACGTCCGCGGATTGCAGAACGATGTGGGCGCCGGGCACGTTCTTCAGTTCGAAATAGGAAAACGGCGGCGCCGCGAAGTGGCTCGCCACTTCGCCCTTGGGATTAGCGAGCGCGGCAGCGGCGTCGGGATGGCCAAGCTGCACGGTATTCGCATCCAGCTTGCTCCATTCGTCCTGGCCGAAGGTCTGGGCGGCGGCGATCTGCAGGATGTTGGCCTGGGTGGAAACCCGAATGGTGGGCACCGCGATCTTGTCGGTCGGGCCGTAGTCCTTGATGGTCTTGATGCGCGGGTCGCGCGAAATCAGCGTGACCGGTTGCGCGGACGTCGCAATGATGCCCTTGACGCCGCCCTTGGTGCGATCCCACAGCAACAGCAGGTTGCCGGTGCCGGTATTGACGATGTCAATGCTGCCGGCCAGCATGGCGTCGGTCTGCGAACCGCCGCCGCTGAAATTCACCCAGTTGACCTTGAGGTTCGGCACCCCGAGTTTCGCCGCCTGTTTTTCGATCAGTTGCTGCTTTTCGATGATTTGCGTCGGCAGATACAGGATGCTGGGCTGCCGAGTGATCGTGATCTCGGCCTTCTCCTGGGCCAGGGCAGTCGTTCCGCTCAGGGTTCCGGCCAGGACAAACGCCGCGCCGGCGTAAAAAAAGCGCATTTTCTTGATCATGGTGCTGTCTCCAATTTTTGATTGAGTTGCCCGGGTTGATGCCTTTTCGCTGCATTTTCTTATCTCTAAACCGCTGCGCCTATCTGCCGCCCTGTATCCGGACGAACCGACGGCCGTCGCCGGATGCTTGCCTCTCCTATCTTTCATCTTGGCAACAGGAAGGGATGCCTGACTTTCAGAATAGCGACAATGCGATTTAAAACATTAAAACACTAATGTATTAGTGTGTCAATCAAGTGTAGAATGTCTTATCATTTCTCTTGGGTCGCGACCAATTGACTTTTGTATCCTGCGCCACAGACTGCACATCAAAAATATCCATCTATGAACGCCATACTTCAGCTGCCGCCACAACAGCTCGACCGTTCGCGCCATGCCGCACCGCAGATCTTCGAGCACTTGCGCGAAATGATCATTTCGATGGCGCTGCCGCCGGGCACCGTGCTTTCGCGCGCCGATCTCGCCGCGCAGTTCGGAGTGAGCCAGACGCCCGTAAGGGATGCCTTGCAGTATCTCGGCCAGGAAAATCTGGTCGACATATTTCCCCAGCATGCCACCGTGGTGCGGCCGGTAGAAATTCCACTGGCCCGGCAAGCGCATTTCCTGCGGCGCTCGATCGAGCTGGAGGTGGTGCATACGCTGGCCGAGGCCGCGGACCCGCAGTTGATCCTGCGTTTGCAGAACAGCCTTGCGTTACAGCGCTCCCTGGCCGATGCTGAGGACTTCATGGAGTTCTCCGCCGCCGACCAGGCATTTCACAAATCCATGTACGAAGCCGCCCAGGTTCCGGACCTTTGGATACTGGTACGCCGCCATAGCGGCCATCTGGACCGCTTGCGCCGGCTGCATCTGCCGATCCCCGGGAAAGCGCGCGCGATCCTGGAAGACCACACCAAGATCGTGCAGGCGATCGCGGACGGCGATCCCTGCGCGGCGCAGCAGCATTTGCGCCAGCATCTGTCGGGGACGCTGGCCCATATCGAGGACATTCGCGCGCGCTTCCCCAGCTTTATCAAGGACTGAGCCAAAGCACCGGCCTTTGGCCGACAGCCCTCCCTTCACGCTCAGCCTGTTTGATCTTTAACCGGCGTCACGCTGGAATACTGGAACAGGAACTCCGAGATTGAAAATGTCCTGGAATCCCGGGTATGCATCCGGCGCAATACGCATGGCATGCACCAAGGCCATGCCGAAAGCAATATTGCACCGCGTCGGCACTGAAAGCACGCCGGATTGCTGCGGCACAAAGGAACCCCGAAAAACAGGCAGTATCTAATCTTCGTACGGGTTGGCACCGTTATGCAGCAGGCCGTGCCCTTTCCTTTCGAGCGAGCCTCCCATGAAGCCAAAGTCGCTTCTTGCGGTCGTCCTGACGATCGTCCTGGCTGCGGCGTGTGTATCCCCGGGCGAAAGGGCTTTTCGTCCCGATCTGTTTGGCGTCTCCGCACCTCCAGCAGCAGCCACGCGCACGATCGTCATTACCTCCGCCACCGAGCGCGTCCACGTGAGCAGCGGCGAAACAGTCAAATTCGTCGTGGGCGACAAAACTTTCGCCTGGAATTTCACTACGCCCGCCATCGTCTATCAATTCGAATTGAACCAGGTCACCCCGGCCGGCTTGCTCGACCACTCGGTGATGGCCTATATCGCACCAAATCCCCTGCATTTCGGCGTGGGCCGTGCCGGGTATGACGCACAGCGCAAGTAAGCGCGGCGCCGCTCGAGGCGCGCCCTAGCGCTCGCCGCTGCCTACTTCGCGTAACAGCCGCATGCCGACCAGCGTATAGCGCGTGTCCGGCGCATTCCAGTTGCGATACGACGAACGCGCATAAAACGCCCAGGTATGCCACGACCCGCCGCGCCGGACGCGCACCGTGCCCGAGGCCGGCCCTTGCGGGTCGTCGACCGGCGACTTGACGTAATAGTCGTCGGCATGCCAGTCGGCGCACCACTCCCAGGCGTTGCCGTGCATGTCGTAAAGGCCCAGGGCGTTCGGCGCAAAACTGCCCACCGGAGCCGTGAAGTCGAAGCCGTCGCTGCTTGCATGGGCATACGCCTTCCAATGCGGCCAATGCCTGGCGGTGCCGGCATCGAAGGTGTTCCCGACCTTCAACAGCGATTCCGGATCGTCGCCACTGGAGTAGCGCGTTCTGGTGCCGGCGCGGGCCGCGTATTCCCATTCCGCTTCGGTCGGCAGGCGATATGCCTTCCCTTCTTTCCTGCTGAGCCACCGGCTCATGGCGACCGCATCGTTCCAGGTGATATTGACCACCGGATGATCGTCGTCCTGCCTGAAACCGGGATTGCGCCAGGAGTACTTGGGATGACGCCCCTCGAAGGCGTCGCCTCGCGCGCTTGTTTGCGGATCGTAATCGGGATTGAACCCGTAGCCGCCGGTGCCGTCCGCCTCCGATTCGGGCGTGTAGTCCGACGCCTCCAGGAAGCGCCTGAATTGGCCGACCGTCACTTCGTGCTGCCCAGGTAAAACGGACGAGTGATGCGCACCCTGTGCACGGGCGCTTCGTCACCCAGCTCCAGGAATCGCTTGGGATCGTATTGCGGATAGGCGCGCGCCAGCGCCTCGGGCGACTCGTCGCTGCCCATCATGAATTCGCCCGCCGGGACCAGGACGAACTTCATGCCCAGCGTGTTCTCGATTGGTTGTGACGAGGTCCTTTCGAACTCGGCCGACCACCCCGGCGCACAGAGCAGGCAGGCTGAAAGCAAGATCGTCTTAGGTGTCCACATATCGAATCCGAAGTAAATGGTGGAAAATTCGAGTACGGCGGCTGCTGGAGTATTGCCAGCGATGCCGCGACCGTCAACCGGCGTTTGAAGCGATGTTGCCGGCGTACGACTAAGGGCTCTGGTGTGCCGGGATGCGTGGCGCCAGCCCAGCTTGCCGGCGCTCGAAACTTTGGCAAAAAAAGGAATGTCTACCTTGGCGACCTGCGACGTCGGGAAGTCTGGGACCCAGCAAAATGGAAAAGCGGCAGACCAAACACTTGAGCATCACGGGCAGGGTCCAGGGGATCGGCTACCGTGCCGCATTTCAAGCGGAAGCGCGCCGGCTCAGGCTGTCGGGCTGGGTACGCAACCGCCACGATGGTTCCGTGGAAGCCAGCATTTCCGGCACCGCCGACGCCGTCGACAAGATGATCGAATGGGCACGCCAGGGGCCGGCCGGCGCCCGGGTGCACGGCGTCCAGATCGCCGATTCCGAGGAAGCGCCCGAATCCGGCCTCGGCTTCGACATGTGGCCGACACGCTAGCCGCAAGGATTTTCCGGACCTCGCGGCAGCCGATCGGCCGCAAGGCGGATATCGGCGTAGCATGTATCTGAGTTGGCAAATTCTGACGGCACCACGGCGGGGTGCATGGTGAAGGCGGGTCGGCACATGATCGCAATCCTGTTCGCGGCATCGGCCGCCGCGGGGCTTGTGCAACCGGCCAAGGCAAATCCGGAAATCTCCAGCTTTGCCTTCGTGCAAGAAGACGGCACCCTGAAGGTCGCCGGCACTCTCATCCATCTCTACGGCATCTATATCCCGCCGACCGATCGAACTTGCTATACCTTCATCAGGCCGATTCCATGCGGCTCCAGGGCTTCGTTGGCGCTGGAATTCAAGATCTCGGGCGACTTCGTCCATTGCGAACAAAGACTGGCAAACCCCGACGGCAGCATCATCGCCAGCTGCAGCACCGGCGGCGAAGACTTGAGCGAATGGATGCTGCGCAACGGCTGGGCGGTCGCCGGGCCTGATGCCCCCTTCGAATATTCGGCCCTCGAAAGGATTGCTCAGGCAAAAGGAATCGGCATTTGGGGAATACCGGTAGACATCATCCGCCGGCGATGAAGTGCGCGGCGATCGCGGATTTTGCCGCGCTCAAGGCGCCACGGACAGATAAGGCTACCGCCATCACCATGGTGCTGAAGAGCGCTGACTGCCGCGCCATGATGGGCGATGTTGCCGGCTGCCGACTTATCCCCGCATTTTGTGATTAAGCCTGTGGATAAGCACCCGGCAATTACTCTATGTTGTTGATGGGAAAGAGAAAAATGCGCCTGCGTCAATTGTGGTCGGCAGGCCGGCTCGGCGCTATTCAACTCTCCACTGTTCGTGTACTTGATGTATACCGGGACAATTCCGAACCTCAAGCGCTAATGTCTGAAGTGGGCATGTATTACGTCTCCTGGCAGCTTGGGTGTCAGCGGCTTTGATCTTGCCGGAGCGGTTCGGCGATTCAAGATTATCGAAATACAGGACGTGAGACAACGCGAGGCCATGCGCCGTCGACAGATGGTCCGAATCAATCCGGGTTACTTGACGCATCGACTCGACCGCGTGAACGCAAAAATGCAGTTTGAAAAGTGCGCCCGCGGGATCAGGGTACGGATGGAAGGCAGGGATAAAAGGCGGGAACGGCAAACCGCGATAGTCGCGCTTGCTGGCGATCCGTCCCAAGTTCGTCCCGCAGATGGAGCAGCTGAAAAATGAAAAGCCGGTAAATCCTTTTAATCAAAGATTTACCGGCTTGCTATGTTGGTAGGCACGATTGGACTCGAACCAACGACCCCTACCATGTCAAGGTAGTGCTCTAACCAGCTGAGCTACGCGCCTAAAGAAGCGGAATTATATCGGCAAATTTTTGTTTTTGCCAGCTTTGTGAAGCATTCATTCTTTTTCACCGCCAAAAATCTCGCGATGCGCACATCCCTCCTCCCCACGGATGCCGGCGACCGCTGTCTTTGCCGCCTCTTTTCAGGGGCTGCCTTTGCGGCCCCGATCCTTCACGCAGGCTTGTCCAATCCATTTGCGTGGAGGCGAAAGCTACCGTTTCACCCACACATCGCCGCCGGGCATTGCAGACGGAGGCGCGGCGGCGTTTCGCCCTCTGCGCAATGGGAAAAGAAGTATTCCAATAACGACATGGATGGGATTTCTTTAGAACGTTGTCGGGAAAACATGGTCTTTCAGTAACCGCCCCCCTTCGTGAGGCGCTGCCGCTAGTTGCCGGCATGCGTTTTTCGGTGGTTCTCCAGCGATCTTCCGGCGCATGCCGTGCCACGGCCGAGTCCGGGATTCAAACTGGAAGGAGTTGTATGCGTTTGTCGCTTCGTTTTTTGCTGCCGCTGGCACTGGCTTTGACGGTGCTCGCGTATGTCGTGGTGCCGCTGGTCGATTCGTTGACCCTGAAGTGGTTCATCCGTGATCTGGATATTCGGGCGCAACTGGTTGCCGCCACCTTGCAAAAACCGCTCGGCACCTTGGTGTCGGATAACGACAGCGCCGGCATCGAGTCGATCCTGAACAACTCGATTCACGACGATCGCCTGTATGCGCTCGCCTTCTGCGATCTGTCCGGAAAAATTGTCTACCGGACGCCGAGTTTTCCCAGATCGGTCGGCTGCTCCCTGCCCGGCCAGAATATCGGGCACCCGCATTCCCTGATCCATTTGCCGCAAGGACCGCTGCACGTGGCCGTCAGCCCGGTGCAGTCGGACGGCGAAAAACTGGGCGATCTGGTGGTGCTGCACGACATGAGCTTTGCCGAACGGCGCAGCGCCGATACTCGCAGATACGTGATCCTGCTGTTCGGCGTGCTCGGTGTGATCGTGTCACTGATCACAGTCTCGGTGGCGCATCTGAGCTGGCGCGGCTGGGTTACCGGGATACGCGCGGTACTGCGCGGCGAGAAACCGGCGCGCCCCTTCGTCGAGGCCAATCCGGAGATGCGGCCGCTGATGGGCGACTTGCGCGAAGTGCTGCGCGAGATCGACGAGGAGCGCCGCATTCGCGACGAAAGCACGCCGCAGTGGAACGCCGATACCATCCGCAAACTCCTGCATGACCAGTTGTCGGGCGACGAGGTGATCGTGGTATCGAACCGCGAGCCTTACATCCACACCCGTACCGAGGACGGCATCGTGGTGCGGCGCCCGGCCAGCGGGCTGGTGACCGCGGTGGAACCGGTGATGCGCGCCTGCTCCGGGACCTGGATCGCGCACGGCAGCGGCTCGGCCGACCGCGAGACGACCGACCCCAACGACCGCATCGCGGTACCGCCGGACGATCCGGCCTACACCCTGCGCCGCGTCTGGCTGTCCAAGGAAGAAGAGCAAGGCTACTATTTCGGCTTCGCCAACGAGGGGCTGTGGCCGCTGTGCCATATCGCCCATGTGCGGCCGGTATTCCGCGCCGACGACTGGGAGCAGTACGTCGCCGTCAACCGCCGCTTCGCCGAGGCGGTGGCGACCGAGGCACGCACCGACAATCCGATCGTGCTGGTGCAGGACTACCATTTCGCGCTGCTGCCGAAGATGATCCGGGAAGAGCTGCCGCATGCGACCATCATCACCTTCTGGCACATCCCCTGGCCGAATCCGGAGTCGTTCGGCATCTGCCCATGGCGCAAGCAGATTCTGGAAGGCCTGCTGGGCAGCACCATTCTCGGCTTCCACACGCGCTTCCACTGCAAGAACTTCATCGAAACCGTGGACCGCTTCCTGGAGGCGCGCATCGAGCACGAGCACTCCAAGATCTCGTATGGCGGCAAGCCGACCCTGGTGGCCAACTATCCGATCTCGATCCATTGGCCGTCGGAAGAATCGAAGTACTGGAAACCGGTGGCGGCCTGCCGCGCCGACCTGCGCCGCGAGCTCGGCGTGGCCGACGACTACCTGCTGGCGCTCGGGATCGACCGGCTTGACTACACGAAAGGCATCGTCGAACGCCTGCTGGCGGTCGAGACGATGCTGGAACGGCACCCCGAACTGGTCGGGCGCTTTTCGCTGATCCAGATCGCCGCCCCCTCGCGCTCCTCGCTCGAGGAATATCAGAACTTCGAAGCCAAGGCGCGCGCCACCGCCGAACGCATCAACCAGCGTTTTTCGGAATCGAGTTCGTACCGCGCGATCTATCTGCAGATCGAGCATCACAATGCGCAATCGGTGATTGAGCACTACCGTGCCTGCGACGTCTGCGTCGTCACCAGCCTGCACGACGGCATGAACCTGGTGGCCAAGGAATTCATCGCCGCGCGCGACGATGAAATGGGCGCCCTGGTATTGAGCCAGTTCGCCGGCGCCTCGCGCGAACTGTACGAGGCGCTGATCGTCAATCCCTACAATACCGAGCAGACCGCCGAAGCACTGTACCAGGCGGTCACCATGCCGCCGGCCGAGCAGCGCGAGCGGATGCGCAGCCTGCGTCGCATGGTGCGCGACTTCAACGTCTACCGCTGGGCCGGGCGCATGCTGCTGGACGCCTCCCACGTGCGCCAGCGCGAGCGCATCGAGGCGCGCATCGGCTCGCATAGCCGCGCACCGGCCACGAGGGTGCCATGAAGTATCTGTTTTCCACCACCGGGGAAGCGGCGCTGACGGCGCTGCTGGAGCAGCCGGCGCTGCTGGCCTTCGATTTCGACGGCACCCTGGCGCCGATCGTCAGCCAGCCGCACGAGGCGCGTCTGCCGGCGCCGGTCTTGCCGATGCTGTCCGAACTATGCGCCAGAGCGCCGGTGGCGATCATCAGCGGCCGCAGCGTGGATGACCTGAAAACGCGCCTCGGCGTGACGCCGAAGTACCTGATCGGCAACCACGGCCTGGAAGGCATCCCCGACAATAGCGCCCTGCTGGCGCACTCGCGCGACATATGCGAGCGCTGGCGCGGGCAGCTGGCGCCGCTGCTGGCGCGCGATCCGGCCGCCGCCGGCGTGGTGCTGGAAGATAAAACGTATTCGCTGTCGGTGCATTACCGGCTGGCGCCGAATCCTCAGGCAGCCGCCCACTGGCTGCATGGCGTGCTGGCCGCCCTGGAGCCGGCGCCGGCCATCATCGGCGGCAAGCATGTATTCAACCTGATGCCAGTCGGCTCCTTCAACAAGCGACGTGCACTGGAATCGCTGCTGCGGCGTGAACATCTGGAGCGCGCGCTGTTTGCCGGCGACGACGACACCGACGAAACGATTTTTGCGAATGCGCCGCTGGACTGGTTGACCGTGCGGGTCGAGCCCTCACCCTTGAGCGGCGCCCGCTTTTTCCTGCGGCAGCAGGATGAAATGCTCCTACTCCTGCAAAAAATCACGCAGTTGCTGAAATGAATGGCGGCTCGGCGGCCGATGCGACGGGCGCCCACCATGCCCGTGCTCGCCATCGCTGTGCATCGGAAAGCCGCGCTCGAGCTCGGGGGCCGGGACGGCCAGCAAGCCAGGGACTGTTCGGCAACCCCTGCCGGAAGACAAGATGAGCGGCCGGCGCCGAACGACGTCGGCTTGCGGCCGGTAACGACGGCAGCGGCACGCCCAGGCAATTCATGGACTTTCCCGATAGATCACTTATAGACGTGGGAGTATAGTAAAATTTCGTCCTGTTTACATCCGACGTGACGGCTACATGGCATGAGTATATGGAGCCACCGGTCCGCTGGGCGATGTCGGATGCGGCCAACCGCTTGAAAGGAAACCCTCGACGATGTTGTTTTCACACTGGAAAAGCCTGCTGGAAATTTCTCCGGAAAGCTGGATCATCGCCGCCGCGGTCGGCAGCGCCAGCTATATCGTGCTGTATGCCGCGCTGCGCTTCATCGCCGGCCGTGTCGGCGCCCTGGCGAAAAAAACCGGCGGCCTGCCGGGCGAAATCGTGGCCGAGGTGCTGCTCTACACCAACCGCTTCATCATCTTCCTGATTGCGGTCCTGATTGGCTTGAGCGTGATTGAACTGCCGCCCAACTGGCAAGGCTGGCTGTCGCAAGGTTGGGTGGTGGTGATCGGCATCCAGATCGCGCTGTGGCTGAACCGCGCCATCAACGTCTGGATGCGCCAACACCTGGCGCGCGTGGGCAGCGACATGCGCAACCGCGCCACCACCACCACCCTGGTATTGCTGATGCGCTTCGCGGTCTGGCTGACCACCGGCCTGGCGGTGCTGGCCAATCTGGGCGTCAATATCACGGCGCTGGTGGCCAGCCTCGGCATCGGCGGTATCGCGGTGGCGCTCGGCCTGCAGACGATACTGTCCGACCTGTTCGCCTCGCTGGCGATCGCGCTCGACAAGCCGTTCGAGGCCGGCGACTTCATCTCGTTCGGCACGAACCAGGGCACGGTGACCCGGGTCGGCGTCAAGACCACGCGCATCCGCAGCCTGTCGGGCGAGATGGTGATCATTTCCAATACCGAATTGCTGAAGCAGATCGTGCGCAACTACCGGCCGATGCAGCAGCGGCGCGTGGAGTTCGCCTTTCGCATCGCCTCCCAGACCCCGGTCGAGCAGGTGGCGGCGCTGCCGCAGGTGCTGCGCGACATCGTCGGCACGATCAGCCAGGCGCGCTTCGAGCGCGCCCATTTCAAGAGCTTCGCCGGCAGCGCGCTGGAATATGAAGTGGTGTACTACGTGCTGGAACCGCAGTATGCGGCCTATATGGATATCCAGCAGCACATCAACCTGGAGCTGATGCGCGCCTGCGCCGCGCGCCAGATCCAGATGATGTGATGGCTGGTAGCCGGCGGTGCGCGCCTGTCGCCGGCAACGTGCGTCGCCAGTGAAAATACGGCGCTTGCGGCATCAATGCCGCCGCGCCTCCACCACGCCTTCCACTTCGCGAATCACCGCCAGCGCCTTCTGCAATTGCGCGGTGGCGCCGATCTCGGCGGTGAACGCCATGCGCGCCTGGCCCTTGGCGCTTTGCGTGTTGACGCCGATCACGTTGATCTTTTCGCGCAGCAGCACGTCCGAGATATCGCGCAGCAGGCCCTGGCGGTCGTTCGCCAGGATGAAGATATCGACCGGATACACGGTGTCGCTACCGGGCGTGCCCCAGTCGGTCTGGATCACGCGCTCGGGCGCCGTGCGCGCGCATCTCGGCGAAATTCTTGCAGTTGGCGCGATGGATCGACACGCCCTTGCCGCGCGTGACGAAGCCGACGATCTCGTCCGGCGGCGCCGGCTTGCAGCACTTGCGCCAGCTGCGTCATCAGGCCGTCGGTGCCGACCACCAGCACGCCCGAGCTGGCGCCCTGCGACCACGCTGGAGGCGCGGCTCTTGCGCGTGATCGCCGCCTCGTCGACCAGCGCCTCCTTCGGCGCCAGCCTGGCCGCGTCATCGGCTGCAGCGCCTGCTCGACGTGGCGCAGGCTGAAGGTCGTCCTTGCCGACCGCGAGGAACAGTTCGTCCAGCTTGGCGAAGCCGAGCTTGTGCGCCAGCTCCTCCAGGTTGACCGCAGTCTTGCCCTCGCGCTGCAAGCGTCTTTTCCACCAGCGCGCGGCCGTTGGCCAGCGTCTCCTGCTGCTCGATGCGCGTTGAACCAGGCGCGCATCTTGGAACGGGTGCGGCTGCTGACCGTGTAGCCGGGGCTGAGCCAGTCGCGCGACGGTCCGGCCGCGCCCGGCACTCCGCCCTTGGCGGTGATGATTTCGCACGGTCTGGCCGTTCTTCAGCGGCGTATTCAAGCGGCACCATCACGCCGTCCACGCGGGCGCCGCGGCAGCGATGGCCGACGTCGCTGTGCAGGTGGTAGGCGAAGTCGATCGGCGTCGCGCCGATCGGCAGCTCGATCACGCGCGCCTGCGGCGTCAGCACGATAGATGCGGTCGTCGAGCGTGGCCGACTTGAGCTTCTCGACCCATTCGCGGCGGCTGTCTTCCTGGCCGACCACGGCATCGGCGACGTCGGTCTTCCAGGCCAGCAGCTGGCGCAGCCAGGCGATCTTTTCGTCGTATTTTTGCGCCGAAAAGTTCGAGCCGCCGCTCTTCCTTGTAGCGCCAGTGCGCGGCCACGCCGTACTCGGCGAAATGGTGCATCTCCTGGGTGCGGATCTGCACTTCCAGCGCGCGCCCGTCCTCGGCCAGTCACCACCGTGTGCAGCGACTGGTAGCCGTTCGGCTTCGGCCGCGAGATGTAGTCGTCGAATTCGTTCGGCATCGGCGTCCAGATGTTGTGCACGATGCCGAGCACCGCGTAGCAGGTCTTGACGTCGTCGACGATGACGCGGAACGCGCGCACGTCGTACAGCTCGGAGAAATCGAGCTCCTTGCCGCGCATCTTGTTCCAGAT
Organism: uncultured beta proteobacterium; assembly: GCA_963706525.1. GTDB lineage: Bacteria > Pseudomonadota > Gammaproteobacteria > Burkholderiales > Burkholderiaceae_D > DATJCV01. The sequence goes on from CAVPMM010000015.1 coordinate 322,815, forward strand.
GCTGTAGATGTGCTTGGGCCGGCCCAGACCTCGGCCTTGATGCCGGCCGCCGCCAGCTCCGTGCTGCAGGCGCCGATCGCGGCTTCGACGAAGCCCTCGCGCTCGATGCGTTTTTCTTCGAGCATCTTGGCGATGCGCTTGTAGGTTTCCGGCTCGAGGAAGCGGAACGACAGGTCTTCCAGCTCCCACTTCAGCTGCCAGATGCCGAGCCGGTTGGCCAGCGGCGCGTACAGGTCGAAGCGTCTCGCGCGCATAGCGTCGCGTGTCCTCGTTTTCCCGCTTCTGCTCGGCGAAGTAGCGCAAGGTGGTGACGCGCGAGGCCAGCCGCACCAGCACCACGCGCATGTCGGACGCCATCGCCAGCAGCATCTTGCGCAGCGTTTCGACCTGCGCCCCGGCTTCCTGCGCCGCATTCTTGCCGCGCGCAGCGGCGCCCTGCTGCTGGCCGAAAGTCAGCTCGTGCAGCCGGATCAGCTGGCGCACGCCGGCGACGAAATCGGCGACTTCCTTGCCGAAGTCGGCCTCGATGCGCGCCGCCGCCGGTGGATCGACTGCCGGCAGTTCGAACAGCAGGCCGGCGATGCGGGTTTCGGCATCGGTTTTCAGCATCGCCAGCACCGATGCCGCCACGCCTGCGAAAACTGCAGCGCATCCTGCCCGGTCACCACCGTCCTGCCGGCGTACAAGCGGCTCGACGAAAGCCAGCGCCTGCATCACGCGCGCGCCATCGGCGGCACTCAGGCCGGCGCACAGCTGTACGTGCACTTCATCGGCGGAGACGACGGTCGATACCATGGAGATTCTATTTGAGCGCCGCCGTCACGACCATTTCGACCAGGCAGTCGGGCTTGGCCAGCTTGGCCTCGACCGTCGCGCGCGGCGGCGCCTGGCCATGCGGCGACCCATTCGTCCCAGACCGCGTTCATGCCGGCGAATGTCCTTGATGTCGGCGATGAAGATCTGGCACATCAGGATGCGCGTCTTGTCGCTGCCGGCTTCGCCCAGCAGGCGGTCGATGTGGCCCAGCACTTCGCGCGTCTGGCCTTCGATGTTCTGCGTGACGTCTTCGGCGATCTGGCCGGCCAGGTACACGGTGCCGTTATGGATCGCCGCTTCCGACAGGCGTTTGCCGACGTGCAAGTCGTTTGATTTCCATGATGTCCTCGATGATTCAAAAAACTGCCCTTCACCCGAGCAGGAAGCGGCGCGCGACCGCGATCTGGTCGTCGTGCATGAAAGTCGGCGCGTGGCCGACGCCGGCGATTTCCACCAGTTGCGCATGCGGCCCGCGCTCGGTCATTTGCCGTGCGACGTCTCGCGCGACAGCAGGTCGGACTGCGCGCCGCGCACCAGCAGCGTCGGACAGCGGATCGCATCGTAGGCGGCCCACAACGCCGCCTCGGCCTGGCGCGCGCCATCGGGGGTCACCTTCTTGAACGGCAGCGCCAGCCCCAGATCATAATGCCGCGTCCACTGGCCGTCCTTGTCCTGGCGCAGCACATCGGCCGCCAGCTTGCGCCATTCGGCATCGCTGTGCGGGCCGAACGGCAGGCGAAATCTCGCGGATGTAATCGACCGCCTGTTCGAAGCTGGCAAAGCGCACCTCCTGCCCGATGTAGTCGCCGATGCGCGCCAGCGCCGCCGGATTCAGCGCCGGGCCGATATCGTTCAGCACCAGCTTGCGCACCGGGTTGCCGGGCAGCGAGGCCAGGCCGATGCCGATCAGGCCGCCCATCGAGGTGCCGAACCAGTCCACCGTGCCGGCATCGAGCCGCGCCAGCAAGGTCACCATGTCGCTCACGTATTGCGGCACCTGGTAATGATTCGGATCGCGCAGCCGGTCCGAGCGGCCGCGCCCGACCACGTCCGGGCAGACCACGCGGTATTCGTCGCACAGGGCGCGCGCCAGCTCGTCGAAATCGTCGGCCACGCGCGTGACGCCGTGCACGCACACCAGCACTTTCGGGTTGTGCGGATCGCCCCACTCCTTGTAGGCCATCGGTGCAGGCCGGCCGGGGAACATGCATTGCACGCTGTTTGTAGCGGGGATCGGTCATGGTATTTCTTACGGTGTGGTCGATCTCGTCATTTTACTGTTCGTTGCGCTTAAAATCCTGAGGAATTGCCGGCATTCCGACAAAATCAATTTTCAGAGGATCATCATGCAACAATATCGCTCCAGGGAAAAACCGCTCTCGTCACCGGCTCCACTTCCGGCATCGGCCTCGGCATCGCGCGTGCCCTGGCCGCGCAAGGCGCCAATATCGTCTTCAACGGCTTCGGCGACGCCGCCGCAGATCGCCAAGCTGCAGGCCGAAACCGGCGCAGGCAATTCGGCGTCCAGACCGCTTATCACAATGCCGACATGTCGAAGCCGGCCGAGATCGAAGCGATGATGCAGTTCGCCGCCGAAAAATTCGGCGCGCGTCGATATCCTGGTCAACAATGCCGGCATCCAGCATGTCGCCAACATCGAGGATTTCCCGGTCGAGAAATGGGATGCGATCATCGCCATCAACCTCACCTCGGCCTTCCACACCACGCGCCTGGCGCTGCCGCAGATGAAGGCGCGCAACTGGGGCCGCATCATCAATATCGCCTCGGCCCACGGCCTGGTCGCCTCGGCGCAAAAATCCGCCTATGTCGCGGCCAAGCACGGCATCGTCGGCCTGACCAAGGTCACGGCGCTGGAAACCGCGCACACCGGCGTCACCTGCAACGCGATCTGCCCGGGCTGGGTGCTGACGCCGCTGGTGCAGAAGCAGGTCGATGAGCGCGCCGCGCACGACGGCATCTCGAACGATGCCGCCAAGAAGGGCTTGCTGGCTGAAAAGCAGCCGTCCGGCGAATTCGTCACGCCGGAACAATTGGGCGCGCTGGCGGTCTTTCTTTGCAGCGGCGCCGCCAGCCAGGTGCGCGGCGCGGCGTGGAATATGGACGGCGGCTGGGTGGCGCAATAATCGACGGCCATTCCGGATCGCACCAAGCCTCTGGGAGTATTTTTAAAACGCCCCCTATCTTCTCCGAGATAGGCCGGTTTTTCGGCATACTCCCAATTTCCTGAAGTTCTGCAGGAGCGGCGCCGAGCTAGTTGCCGCGCTTTTCAGCGAGATGGAGCCGGGAGCACGCGATGACCGATCGCATCAGGCCTGCAATTCCAGTATGCCATCGGCGCGGCAATATACGAATCGTCGTGGCTTCGCTGATAGCCGCCCTCGGCGTTGCCATCATCGCCGCCTCCTGCGGCGGCGGCAATTCCTCCTCCGCTCCGGCGCCGGTCGCCACTCCGCCCGCACCTCCTCCGCCTACTACTCCTTCGCCTACTACTCCTCCGACCGCTCCGCCGACTGTCAGCACTCCCCCCGTGGGCGCCAGCCAGAGCGTCACTCTGCAGGTGCCGGCGGGCATGAACAGTCCACCTCTCGATGTGGCGCACACCATGATGGTGCCGCCCGGATTTAATATCCGCGTATTTGCGCGTGTGCCCAATGCCCGTTTCATGGCGCTGGCGCCGAACGGCGATCTCCTGGTCTCCAGCCCGAACGACGGCACGGTGATCTTGCTGCGCCCCAACGGCAACGCCGCCCCAACCCAGTTCACGTTCGCATCGGGCCTCAGTCTGCCGCACGATATCGCCTTCCAAACCATCGGCAGCACGACCTACGTCTATGTGTCGGAATCGAACCAGGTCATCCGCGCCCCCTACACCAGCGGCGATACGGCAATCGGCAAGATACAGGTCGTCGTCCCCAACTTGCCGGACGCGTCGATGCCGGAACTGCTCGGCGCCTACAGCCACGCGCTGAAGAATTTCACGCTGCACAACGGCAAGCTGTATGTCTCGATCGGCTCCAGTTGCAATGCCTGCGCCTCCGATACCACGGCCAATCCAGTTCGCGGCGCGATCTATGAGTATGATCAAGCGGGCGGCAACGGCCGCCTGTTCGCGCGCGGCATCCGTAACGCCGAAGGCCTACGCTTCCGCCCCGGCACCGACGAATTGTGGGCGGTGGTCAACAATCGCGACAACATCGCCTATCCGTTTCATAACGGCTGGAACGGCGACACCGGCGACGACTTCGGCCGCGTCATCCAGAGCTACGTCGACGGTCATCCACCCGATCTGCTGTTGAAGGTGAGAGACGGCGGCCAGTACGGCTGGCCGTTCTGCAACTCGAATCCGGACCAGGGCCTGGACAACATGCCCTATGACTTCGACGCCCAGCTCAATCCCGATGGCAGCCAGCTCAACTGCGCCAGCATCGACCGTCCGGTCAAGGGCATCGATGCGCATTCGGCACCGCTCGGCATGAGTTTCCTGCAGGACTCCGGCCTGCCGGCCAGCTACCGCAACGCGCTGGTGACGGCCTTGCACGGCTGCTGGAATTGCAGCGCCTTCAACGGCCACAAGATCGTGCTGTACCCGTTCAATGCCGATGGCAGCGTCGGCGACGCGGTGGATCTGGTCACCGGCTGGCTCACCAACGCCGCCGACAAGGATCGCTGGGGCCGGCCGGTCGACGCCATCCCGGACGGCAAGCAAGGCCTGTACATCTCGGACGACTTGTCCGGCACGATTTACCAGCTGACCGGCAGCTGATTTTTGACCGCGCCGGCATCTCCGCACTGCGCAATCGGCCGGCGGCTCTGCAATGAAAAACGGCGCCCGATGGGCGCCGTTGTCGCAGCTTGCATCAGCCGATCAATGCAGCGCGCTGGTATCCAGTTCGGCGCCGGTCTTTTCGATGATTTCCGCCAGCGTCACGCCGCTCGCCAGTTCCACCAGCTTGAGGCCGCCCGGCACCACGTCGATCACGCCGAGATCGGTGATGATGCGGTTGACGACGCCGACGCCGGTCAGCGGCAGGTTGCACTGCTGCAGGATCTTGTGCGAAGTCGAACCGTCCTTGGCGCGGGCGACATGCTCCATCAGCACCACCACGCGCCGACGCCGGCCACCAGGTCCATCGCGCCGCCCATGCCCTTGACCATCTTGCCCGGGATCATCCAGTTGGCCAGGTCGCCCTGCTGCGACACCTGCATCGCGCCCAGGATCGCCAGGTTGATCTTGCCGCCGCGAATCATCGCGAACGAATCCGCCGAGCTGAAGTAGGACGAGCCCGGCAGCGAAGTCACGGTCTGCTTGCCGGCGTTGATCAGGTCGGGATCGATTTCCTCTTCGGTCGGGAACGGGCCGATGCCGAGCAGGCCGTTTTCCGACTGCAGCCAGACTTCGATGTCCTGCGGCACATAGTTGGCCACCATGGTCGGCAAGCCGATGCCGAGGTTCACATAAAAACCGTCCTGCAGTTCCTTGGCCGCGCGCGCGGCCATTTCATCACGAGTCCATGCCATGTCTGTTCTCCGTATTCTTTGGTTGCGGCCTTAGTTGGCACGCACGGTGCGCTGCTCGATGCGCTTTTCCGGATGGGCGTTCTGCACGATGCGATGCACGAAGATGCCGGGGGTATGAACCTCGTCCGGATCGATTTCGCCGATTTCGACCAGCTCTTCCACTTCGACGACGGTGATCTTGCCGGCCATCGCCACGTTCGGATTGAAGTTGCGCGCGGTCTTGCTGTACACCAGGTTGCCGGCCTTGTCGCCTTTCCAGGCCTTGACCAGCGAAACGTCGGATACCAGCGAACGCTCCATCACGTATTGGTCGCCGTCGAATTCGCGCACTTCCTTGCCCTCGGCGACCATCGTGCCGAGACCGGTCCGGGTGAAGAAGGCCGGGATGCCGGCGCCGCCGGCGCGCAGCTTTTCGGCCAGCGTGCCCTGCGGCGTGAATTCCAGCTCCAGTTCGCCCGCCAGATACTGGCGCTCGAACTCCTTGTTCTCGCCGACATACGAGGCGATCATTTTCTTGATCTGGCGCGTGGTCAGCAGCTGGCCGAGGCCGAAGCCGTCGACACCGGCATTGTTCGAAATCACGGTCAGATCCTTCACGCCCGAATCGCGCAATGCCGCGATCAGCGCCTCCGGAATGCCGCACAGTCCAAAGCCGCCGACCGCGATCGTCTGGCCGTCTCTTGACCAGATCCGCCAATGCGCTCCTGCATCCGGATAAACTTTCTTCATGCCAACACCTCTTCTTGTGTAAAGTAACGGCTTAACGATTTTCCGTTTTGCGCTGGCCAGCATAAGACTGCGTGAGGAATCGCACAATACCGTAGAAATACGAATTTTAATCGATCAGATGGAGGAGACTCTTCCATGAGCGCAGGACTGCCAATTGATTACGAGCTGATTTTCCAACGGTCGCCGGTCGGCATGTGCATCTCCAAAAACCGCATCATCCAGGCCAGCAATCATGCGCTGGACCAGATGTTCGGCTATGCGCCGGACGCCCTGGCCGGCCAGTCGTTCCTGGTGCTGTATCCGACTCCCGACGAGTTCGAGCGCACCGGCGCCCGCATCGTTCCGATCATGAATGCCAAGGGCCGTTACGCGGACGAGCGCATCATGAGACGCGCCGATCAGGAATTGTTCTGGTGCCACGTCACCGGCCGCTCGCTGACGCCGGGCGATCCGCATGGAGCCGGCATCTGGACGTTCGAGGATTTGAGCGCCAAGCGCCGCGTGTCGGCGGAACTGACGCCGCGCGAACGGGAAATCGCGGCGCTGCTGGCGGAAGGCAAAACCAGCAAGCTGATCGCGCGCGAAATCGGCCTGAGCCCGCGCACGGTGGAGATGCACCGCGCCAAGCTGATGCGCAAATTCGCCGCCTCAACCTCCAGCGAACTGGTGCACCGCCTGCTGGGCGCGACGCAATAATCAATCCGGCACGCCCCCCTTCGCTGCTTCTCAGGCGCCCAGCTGCAGCGGCTGCGCCTGTGCCAGCCGGGCACGCAGCGGGGCGCCGAGCGCCACCGACTTTTCCTGCGCGTAGTTGACCCATACCACCTTGGCGCCGCCTTCGGCGGCGATGACCTCGGGCGCATCCACGCGCCGGATCGAATGCATGGTCTCGAAACTGGAGCGTCCCGGCGGCCCGACATAGGTCAGCACCTCGATATCGCCGGGATATTTCAACTGCCGCAGGAAACTGCAATGGGCGTTGACGATCACCGGCCCTTCTCCGGTGACCAGGTTCGGCTCGCAGCCGATGCTGGCGAACCAGTCGATACGGGCCTGCTCCATGTAACGGAAATAGACGGCGTTGTTGACGTGGCCCATCGCATCCATGTCGCCCCAGCGGATCGTGATGCGGGTAATGTGGACAAGCTTCCTGTCGGTCATAGTCGGTCTCGGCTAGGCCGGCCGCGCGCGGCGGCACAATTCGGCATGGGTGGCGCCCGGCGCTTACTGCGCGCTCGAGCCGTCGTCGGCGGTCATGATGGCGCCGTTGATGAAATGCGATTCCTCCGCCGCCAGCAGCAGCAGCAGGCCGTCCAGGTCTTCCGGCCGGCCGACGCGCTTGCGCGGCAGCATCTCGATCAGCTTCTGGCCCTGCTCGCTTTCGAAGTGCGCGGCATTGATTTCGGTGCTGATGTAGCCGGGGCAGATGGCATTGACATTGATGCCGTAGCGGCCCCACTCCACCGCCATCGACTTGGTCATGTGCACCACCGCCGCCTTGCTGACGCAATAGATGCCGATCTGCGGCAGCACGCGCAAGCCGCCGACCGAGGCGATGTTGATGATGCGGTGCTGCTTCTTGGGATCGCCCTTGGCGCGCGCGATCATGCGCTTGGCGGTTTCCTGGGCGACGAAAAAAGCGCCGCGCAGATTGGTGTCCATCACGTAGGCATAGTCTTCCGGCGTGACGTCGAGCAGACGCTGCGTGGTCGAGACGCCGGAATTGTTCACCAGGATATCGATCGGCGCCGCCTCGGTTTCCGCATGGGCGATGGCCGACTTGATGCTGGCGTAGTCGGTGACGTCGAGCGCCACCACGTGGGCGGCGCCGCCCTCCGCTTCGATTTCGGCGCGCAATTCCTTGAGACGCTCGATGCGCCGCGCCGCCAGCACGACTTGCGCGCCGGCTTGCGCCAGCACCTTTGCAAAGCGTGCGCCCAGACCGCTGGAAGCGCCGGTAATCAACGCGATTTTTCCTTCAAAATTGACTTCGATCCCCACGAAACTCTCCTGTCATTCATTTGGATGGGTGCATGCGCAACAGACAAGTTATCATCGCACTGCGATTAGCGTGCGACGTCTAGTATTCTGCCGCAAAATCTCCGACAATTAGCACACTCGTTCGAAAATAAATTTCCCAATTGACGACCATGAGCCAGAACCCGACCCAAAACATTCTAGAACAGTACGGTCCACGCGAAGCGATGGAATACGACGTCGTCATCGTCGGCGGCGGCCCGGCCGGCTTGGCGGCGGCGATCCGCCTGAAGCAGCTGGCGGCCGAGAAAGGCAGCGAGGTGTCGGTCTGCGTGCTGGAAAAAGGCGGCGAACTGGGCGCGCACATCCTGTCCGGCGCGGTGATGGACCCGCCGCGATCACTGAACTGTTCCCGAACTGGAAAGAGCTGGGCGCCCCGCTCGACACTCCGGTCACGGAAGACCGCTTCCTGTTCCTGACCGAGACCAAGGCCTACAAGACGCCGAACTGGATGCTGCCGGCCTGCTTCCAGAATCACGGCAACTATGTGATTTCGCTGGCCAACGTGGTGCGCTGGCTGGGCCAGCAGGCGGAAGCGCTGGGCGTGGAAATCTTCCCCGGCTTTCCGGCGGCGGAAATCCTCTACAACGACGACGGTTCGGTCAAGGGCGTCGCCACCGGCAACATGGGCGTCGATCGCGACGGCGAGCCGACTTCCTCGTTCCAGCTCGGCATGGAGCTGCACGCGAAGTACACACTGTTCGCCGAAGGTTCGCGCGGCCATCTCGGCAAGCAGCTGATGGCCAGGTTCCATCTGGACCAGGGCCGCGACCCGCAAACCTACGGCATCGGCATCAAGGAATTGTGGGAAATCGATCCGAAGATGCACCAGCCGGGACTGGTGATCCACACCGCCGGCTGGCCGCTCGATACCAAGACCTACGGCGGCTCGTTCCTCTACCACCTGGACAACAATCAGGTGGCGGTCGGCTATGTGGTCGGCCTCAATTACGACAATCCCTATCTGTCGCCGTACGAGGAATTCCAGCGCTACAAGACGCACCCGGAAATCCGCAAGTTTTTCGAGGGCGGCAAGCGCATTTCCTACGGCGCGCGCGCCATCACGGCCGGCGGCCTGCAGTCGCTGCCGAAACTGACCTTCGCCGGCGGCGCGCTGATCGGCTGCGACGCCGGCTTCCTCAATGCTTCCCGCATCAAGGGCAGCCATGCCGCCATCAAGAGCGGCACGCTGGCCGCGGAAGCGGCGTTCGAGGCGCTCGCGGCCGGCCGCCAGTACGATGAGCTGAGCGCTTATCCGGAAGCCTTCGAGCGCTCATGGCTGCACGAGGAACTGCACGTGGCGCGCAATTTCAAGCCGTGGATGAGCAAGGGCCTGTACACCGGCACGCTGATGGTCGGCATCGACCAGATCGTGTTCCGCGGCAAGGCGCCGTGGACACTGCACCATGCGCACGCCGATCACGAAATGCCTGAAGCCGGCCGCCGAATGCCAGCCGATCGCCTATCCGAAACCGGACGGCAAGCTGACCTTCGACCGCCTGTCGTCGGTGTTCATCTCGAATACCAACCACGCCGAAGACCAGCCGGTGCACCTGACGCTGAAGGACCCCAAGGTGCCGGTCGACGTCAACCTGGCCATCTACGCCGGGCCGGAGGCGCGCTATTGCCCGGCCGGCGTCTATGAATTCGTGAAAACCGAGAACGGTTCGGATCGGCTGCAGATCAATGCGCAGAACTGCGTGCACTGCAAGACCTGCGACATCAAGGACCCGACCCAGAACATCGTCTGGGTCACGCCGGAAGGCGGCGGCGGACCGAATTATCCGAATATGTAAAAAACAAAAAAGCCGCGCAAGCGGCTTTTTTAATGTGTCTTTGAATGTGTTTTTACATCGCTGCAGGCACCCTGCTCCGCCATATACTCCCAGAACAAGAGCGCTACGCCGGGCATAAAGTGGCGACTTAAACAACATACTCCCTGATGATTAAGTCCTGAGGCGCATTGTACGTTCAGACGCGCCACTGGCCGGACACGATCTTCTCCAGCCAGAAGGCGCCGATCACCGTCTTGACGTCGGTGATCTTCCCTTGCTGGACCCACGCCATCATGTCGGCCGCCGGGGCGCGGAAGGTCTCGAGAAATTCGCCGTCGTCGAGACGCCTGCTGCCTTCGGTCAATTGGCGCGCCACGTACAACTCAAGATGCTCGTCGGAATAGGCGATCGCATTATGGATGGTGCAGATGTGTTGCCACTCGCCCGCGCTATAGCCGGTTTCTTCCTGCAGTTCGCGCTGCGCGCACAGCAGCGGATCTTCGCCGGGATCGATTTTGCCGGCCGGGAATTCGATGAATACCTGCTGCATCGGATAGCGGAACTGGCGCTCGAGCAGCACCGAACCATCCTCGAACAGCGGCAGGATCACCACCGCGCCGGGATGGCGGATGTATTCGCGCGTGGTGGTTTTGCCGTCGGGCAGGCGCACACGGTCGCGCTGCACCTTGAGGAAGTCGCCGTCATAGGCCAGCGCGCCGTCGAGTCGGGTTTCGGTCAGATGAGCATCCATGCTGAAGCTCCGGGAAAAACGGCAAGGGAAGCCGGCGCCGCCGGCGGACTCCCGCCCGGCGCTTAATCGCGCCGTTTGCGCAGATAGCGGAAGACGAAGCCGGGATACGCGAGCACGATGAAAAGGCTGCCGGTGACCGCGTAGAACTCCCAGCCCTGGGTGAAGACGTTGCCGATCTGCGCCTCCAGGAAATGCGCGACCACGCCGACCAGCGCATACAGCACCGCCAGTTCGATCAGCCGCAGCCAAAACGGCTTGACTGCGGTCTTGCCGGAAGTACCGAACGGGATCAGGCCGAACAGGCGTTCATTCATGAACGGCAAATTGGCGCCGCCGATCGCGAGCAGGATCACGAACCAGCTGGAAAGGGAAACATTCACAAAAAGTACCGAACTGCCTTTCTTTAAGACGCCAGCGTCTTGACGATAGCCACCGCGCACGCGGTCATCAGCGGGCCGGGCAGCAGGCCCAGCACCAGCAGCGCGGCGCCGTTGACGCTCAATGCCACCCGCATGTCGGTATTGACGACGATTTCATGGGTATCGACCGGCTCGTCGAAATACATCAGCTTGATCACGCGCAGGTAGTAGAAGGCGCCGACCAGCGAAAACAGCACCGCGACCACCGCCAGCCATACCTGGCCGGTGCCCAGCACCGCCTGCAGCACCGCGAACTTGGCATAGAAGCCCATCGTCGGCGGCACGCCGGCCAGGGAAAACATCAGGATCATCATGACCAGCGCAAACCACGGGCTGCGCTTGTTGAGGCCCTTGAAATCGTCGAGGTTCTCGGCCTCGAAGCCGGAACGCGCCAGCACCATGATCATGCCGAAGGTGCCGAGCGTCGCCAGCACGTAGGTGATCGAGTAGAACATCGCCGAACTGTAGGCGTTGGCGGTGGAGAATATATTGCCGTTGACCACGCCGGCCAGCAGGCCGAGCAGCATGAAGCCGGTTTGCCCGATGGTCGAATAGGCCAGCATCCGCTTCAGATTGGTCTGTGCGATCGCGGTGATATTGCCGACCGCCATCGACATGATCGACAGGAATACCAGCATCTGCTGCCAGTCGAACGCCAGCGGCAGCAAGCCTTCGACCAACAGGCGAATGCAGATGGCGAACGCCGCCAGCTTCGGCGCGGCGCCGACCAGCAGCGTGGTCGCCGTCGGCGCGCCCTGGTAGACGTCCGGCAGCCACATATGGAAAGGTGCGGCGCCCAGCTTGAAGCCGAGACCGGCGACCAGGAACACGATGCCGAATACCAGCACGGTCTTGTTGACGGTGCCGGACGCGGTGGCGCGCGCGACTTCGATCAGGTCGAGCGAGCCGGTGGCGCCGTACAGCATCGACATGCCATACAGCAGGAAACCGGAGGACAGTGCACCCAGCACGAAATATTTCATCGCCGCTTCGGTCGAGATCGCGTGATCCCGACGCAGCGCCACCAGCGCATACAGCGAGAGCGACATCAGTTCCAGGCCGAGATAGATCACCAGGAAGCTGTTGCCGGAAATCATCACCATCTGCCCGAGCAGGGAAAACAGCGCCAGCACGTAAAACTCGCCGCCCAGATGGCCGCTCACCATGTTGCGCGCGCTTACGTATTGCTGCGAATAGATCAGCGTGAAGCCGACCGCGAGGTACGAAAACAGCTTCAGCAGGTTCGACATCGGATCGGAAATGAACAGGTTGTGGAACGTATATGTCGTCGCTCCGCTGTTGAAATCGATCATGGTCAGCACGGCGCAGATCACCAGGGTGAGCAGCGACAGCAGATAGGTGACATGGCGTTTGGCGTTCGACAGGAACATGTCGATCAGCAAAATCGCCGATGTCGCTATCACGAGGAAAATTTCCGGGTACGCCGGAGCCAGATTCATGTTGTTCATTTATTCACCGCTGTATGCGCCTGCAAGGTGCGTTCTTCAATTAGCTTTGGAAATGGCGACGTGCTGCAGCAAATCCGCCACAGAGGTCTGCATCGCATCGGTAAAGGGCGCCGGATAGACCCCCATCGCCAGCACCGCAATCGCCAGCAGAGCCAGCATGAAAAATTCGCGCTTGTTGATATCGGCCAGTTGCGCCACCTGCGGATTGGCCACCGCGCCAAAGATCACGCGCTTGGCCAGCCACAGCGAATAGGCGGCGCCCAGGATCAACGCCACCGCGGCCAGCAGGCCGATCCAGAAATCGAACTGCACCGCGCCCAGGATTACCATGAACTCGCCGACGAAACCGGAGGTCGCCGGCAAGCCGCAATTGGCCAGCGAGAACAGGATGAAGAAGGCAGCGAATTTCGGCATCGTGTTGACCACACCGCCGTAATCGGCAATCCGGCGCGAATGCATGCGGTCATACAGCACGCCGATGCACAGGAACATGGCGCCCGATACAAAGCCGTGGGAAATCATTTGCGCGATCCCGCCCTGCATCGCCATGTCGTTGAAGACGAAAAAGCCGAGCGTGACGAAACCCATGTGTGCGATCGACGAATACGCCACCAGCTTCTTCATGTCGGTCTGCACCAGCGCTACCAGGCCGATGTAGATCACCGCGATCAGCGACAGCGTGATGATGAAGCCGGACAGATAGTGGCTGGCATCGGGCGTGATCGGCAGCGAGAAGCGCAGGAAACCATAGGCGCCGAGCTTCAGCATGATCGCCGCCAGCACCACCGAGCCGCCGGTCGGCGCCTCGACGTGGGCATCGGGCAGCCAGGTATGCACCGGCCACATCGGCACCTTGACCGCAAACGCCATCAGGAAGGCCAGGAAGATCAGGATCTGCGTCGACAACGGCAGCGGCAACTTATGCCATGCGAGGATATCGAAACTGCCGCCCGACTCGAAATACAGGTAGAGGATGGCGACCAGCGTCAGCAAGGAACCGAGGAAGGTGTACAGGAAAAACTTGACCGCCGCATACACCCGGTTGGCGCCGCCCCAGACGCCGATGATGATGAACATCGGGATCAGCGACGCCTCGAAGAACACATAGAACAACATGCCGTCCAGCGCACAGAAGACACCGATCATCACGCCGGACAGGATCAGGAAGGCGCCCATGTATTGGGCAAGCTTGTTTTCAATCACCTCCCAGGCGGCGATCACGACGATCACCGTGATGAAGGCCGTCAGCGGAATGAACCACAACGACAGGCCGTCGATCCCGAGGTAGTAATTGATGTTGAAGCGCGCCACCCACGACATTTTTTCGACGAACTGCATGCCGTGCGCGGCATTGTCGAAGTTCTGGATCAGCGGCAGCGTCACCAGAAAACTGAGCACCGCGCCAATCAGTGAAATCATGCGCACCAGCGCGGGATCACGACGGCTGCCCAAGGCCAGCACCAGTACGCCAAATACGATCGGACACCAGATCGCGAGACTAAGCAAGGGGAAAGTTGACTGCATCATATTTATACTTGTTTTGACCGCGCCGGCTTACTTGGCAAACGGGAACGGCATGAAATAAATCAGGAAACCCAGCACGCCGAGAATCATCACAAACGCGTAATGGTAGATGAAGCCGGTCTGCGCCAGGCGGATCAGCCTGGAGAACCAGCCGACCACCTTGGCGCTGCCGTTGACCACCAGGCCGTCGATCAGGTCGCGGTCGCCGACATTCCACAGGCCGCCGCCCAGAGACGCGGGCGCCGCGCGCGAACACGACTTCGTTGATCTTGTCCATGTAGTACTTGTTGTCGAGCAGCGTATAGATTCCGTGGAATTTAGCGTAGAACCACGCCGGCACCTTCGGATTCACCAGGTAGCAATAGTAGGCGGATGCCACCCCGGCCAGCGCCAGCCAGAACGGCGCCGCCGTCAATCCATGAATCGCCATCGCCAGCGGGCCATGGAAATCCTGCGCCAGTTCTTCCATCGCCCGGTGCGCCTCGCCGACGAAGATGACGTCCTTGAAGAAATCGCCGAACAGCATCGGACCGATCGTGAAATATCCGATCAGCGCCGACGGAATCGCCAGCAGGATCAACGGGACCGTCACCACCCAGGGTGACTCGTGCGGCTTCTGGCCAGGCGCCAGGCCATGATGCTCGTCACCGGCGTCCTCTTCCGGTTCGTCCTCGTGATTATGGTGGGCGTGAGCGGTGCCGAACCGCTCCTTGCCGTGAAACACCAGGAAATACATGCGGAACGAATAGAAGGCGGTCACGAACACGCCGGCCAGCACGGCGAAATTGGCAAAGCCGGCGCCAGCGATATGCGTATGGTGGACCGCTTCGATGATGCTGTCCTTCGAATAGAAGCCGGACAGAAAAGGCATGCCGATCAATGCCAGCGAACCGACCAGCGAGGTCAGCCAGGTGATCGGCATGTATTTGCGCAGGCCGCCCATATTGCGCATGTCCTGGTCATGATGCATGCCGATGATGACCGAGCCGGCCGCCAGGAACAGCAATGCCTTGAAGAACGCGTGCGTCATCAGGTGGAACACGCCGATCGAATAGGCCGAGGCGCCCAGCGCCACCGTCATGTAGCCGAGCTGAGACAGCGTCGAATACGCCACCACGCGCTTGATGTCGTTCTGGATGATCCCGAGGAAGCCCATGAACAGCGCGGTGATCGCACCGATGATCAGCACGAACGACAGCGCGGTCTCCGACAATTCGAACAGCGGCGACATGCGCGCCACCATGAAAATGCCGGCGGTGACCATGGTCGCGGCGTGGATCAGCGCCGAGATCGGCGTCGGGCCTTCCATCGAATCCGGCAGCCACACGTGTAGCGGAAATTGCGCCGACTTACCCATCGCACCGATAAACAGGCAGATGCAGGCGACCGTCAGCAGCATCCAGTCGGTGCCCGGCAACAGCAGCTGCGCCAACTCGTTCTTTTTGGCGAAGATATCCGCATAATTCATCGAACCGCCGAAAGCCAGCAGCAAGCCGATACCGAGAATGAAGCCGAAGTCGCCGACCCGGTTCACCATGAACGCCTTCAGGTTGGCGGCGATCGCGGTCGGCCGGGTGTACCAGAAGCCGATCAGCAGATAGGACACCAGCCCCACCGCTTCCCAGCCGAAGAACAGCTGCAGCATGTTGTTGCTCATCACCAGCATCAGCATCGAGAAGGTGAACAGCGAGATATAGGCGAAGAAGCGGTTATAGCCGGGATCGTCCTTCATGTAGCCGATCGTGTAGATATGCACCATCAGCGAGACGAAGGTGACCACGCACATCATCATCGCGGTCAGGCTGTCGATCAGGAAGCCGACTTCCAGTTTCAGCCCGGCCACCGTCATCCAGGTATAGATGGTGCCGTCGAAATGGGCGCCGTCCAACACCGCCAGCAGCGTCTGCATCGAAATGATGAAGGCGATCAGCACGCCGAGTATGGTGACCGTATGCGAAGTGGTGCGACCGACCTTGTTGCCGAAGAATTTGGTGCCAAACAGGCCCGCGATCGCGGCACCGGCCAGCGGTGCTAAAGGTACGGCAAGGAGGAGATGCGGGTTGAGTTGCCCAGCCATGTTGAACCCTGTTCTATTTGTTCAGTTACTGTTTTAGTTAGCCTTTGAGGCGGTCGAGATCTTCGACGTCGATGGTTTCCAGATTACGGAACAGAACCACCAGAATCGCCAGTCCGATCGCCGCCTCTGCGGCGGCCACCGTCATGATGAAGAACACGAAAATCTGCCCGGCGGCGTCGCCCAGATAGTAGGAAAAGGCGATGAAATTGATGTTGACTGCCAAGAGCATCAGCTCGATTGCCATCAGCAATACGATGATGTTCTTGCGGTTCAGAAAAATACCAACGATCGAGATCGCGAACAGGATCGCGCCCAGAATCAGGTAGTGTGCTAACGATAAAGCCACGGTACGCTTCCCTTATGGTTATTCTTTGCCTGCTTGTGCGCCCGGCGTCGCGGGTTGGAGTTCGGCGCCATTGCGCGTCGATTCGGATTTCATGCTGACGATCCGGATACGGTCCTTGCTCCGGACCTTGACGGCATCGGACGGATCGAAATATTTTCTATCCTTGCGCTGCCGGATCGTCAGCGCCACCGCGGCGATCATCGCCACCAGCAGCACCACGGCGGCAATCTCGAACGCAAAGATATATTGCGTATAGAGCACCTTGCCCAGTTCCCTGGTATTGCCGATGTGGGCCGAGGCCGCCGGCACATCCAGATCCAGCCGGAAGCCGTGCAGCAGCACGGCCGACATTTCCAGAACGATGATGACGCCGATCACCGAGCCAAGCGGGAGATAGGACCAGAATCCTTCCCGCAGCTTGCCCATATTGATATCCAGCATCATCACCACGAACAGGAACAGCACCATCACGGCGCCGACATACACCAGTACCAGCACGATGGCGAGGAATTCCGCTTTCAGCAGCAGCCAGATGGCGGCGCTGGAAAAGAAGGCGAGCACCAGGAACAATGCGGCGTGTACCGGATTGCGGTCCGTGATGACGCGTAGCGCTGCCAATACCAGGACCAGCGCAAACGCATAGAACAAGAAAGTTTTGAATTCCATAAAAAACCAGTTTGGCTGAATCAGGGTCAACGATACGGGGCATCGACTGCACGCGCGGCAGCGATCTCTTTTTCATAGCGATCACCGACCGCCAGCAGCATTTCCTTGGTGTAGTACAGATCGCCGCGCTTTTCGCCGTGGTATTCGAGCACATGGGTTTCCACGATCGAATCGACCGGGCAGGACTCTTCGCAGAATCCGCAAAAAATGCACTTGGTCAGATCGATGTCGTAGCGCGTGGTGCGGCGCGAGCCGTCGGCGCGCTGCTCGGATTCGATCGTGATGGCGACCGCCGGGCAAACCGCTTCGCATAGCTTGCAGGCGATGCAGCGCTCCTCGCCGTTCGGATAGCGGCGCAGCGCATGCAATCCGCGAAAGCGCGGCGATTGCGGTGTTTTTTCTTCGGGAAATTGCACCGTGATCTTGCGCGAGAACAGGTAGCGCCCGGTCAGCGCGAAGCCCTTCAACAACTCGCGCAGCATCAAGCTGCCGAAGAAATCCTTGATTGCATCCAATTTGGCCTCCATTGCCACCAGCCCTTTTACTTCCAGATATTCAACGACGGTATCTGCATCCACGCAGCGACGATCACCAGGTATGCCAGCGTCAGCGGAATGAACACTTTCCAGCCGAGGCGCATGATCTGGTCATAGCGATAGCGCGGGAACGACGCACGCGACCAGATGAAAAGCGATACCACAAAGAAGGTCTTGATACCCAGCCAGATCCAGCCCGGCACCCAAGTGAACGGAGCCATGTCGAACGGTGCCGACCAGCCGCCGAGGAACATCAGCGACGCCAGGATCGAAATCAGGATCATGTTCGCGTATTCGGCCAGGAAGAACATCGCGAACGACATGCCCGAGTATTCGACCATGTGGCCGGCGACGATCTCGGATTCGCCTTCCACCACGTCGAACGGGTGGCGGTTGGTCTCGGCAATCCCGGAAATCACATAAATGACGAAAATCGGCAACAACGGCAGCCAGTTCCAGGACAGGAAATTCAACCCCAGATCGGCGAAATAGCCTTTGCTTTGCCCGATCACGATATCGGTGAAATTCAGGCTGCCGGAAACCATCAGCACGATCACCAGCGACGAACCCCATGGCGATTTCGTACGACAGCATCTGCGCCGACGCCCGCATGGCGCCGAGAAATGCGTACTTCGAGTTGGATGCCCAGCCAGCGACGATCACGCCATACACTTCCATCGAGGTGATCGCCATCACGAACAGCAGGCCGGCATTGATATTCGCCAGCGCCACTTCCGGGCCGAACGGGATCACGGCCCACGCGGCCAGCGCCGGCATGATGGTCATGACCGGCGCAATCACGAACAACGCCCTGTTGGCCTGGGCCGGAACGATGATTTCCTTCAGCAGCAATTTCAATGCGTCGGCAATCGGCTGCAGCAAGCCGGCCGGGCCGACCCGATTCGGGCCGAGCCGGACGTGCATCCAGCCGATCAGCTTGCGCTCCCACAGAGTCAGGTATGCGACGCACCCCATGATCGGCAATACCAGCGCGACGATTTTCACCAGATTCCAGACCAGGGGCCAGGAGACGCCGAACCAGCCTTGGCCAGTGGAATGAATATTCAAGAGCATTTGATCCATTACGCCTTCTCCACCGAGAGCGCACCAAACATCGCACCAAGCGCGGCGGTCGTCGCATGCGCGGCGGCGACCCGCACCACGTTGTCAGGCAAAGCCGGATCGATCTCGGCTGCCAGCTGTATGCGGTGCTGACCTTGTGCGATGTTGAGCGGATCGCCGTCGGCCACGGCCAGTTTCTGCGCCAAGGCCGCCGATATCACGGCACGCGGCGCCCGTGCATCCCTGGTTTGCTGCAGCGGCAAGGAGCGGCGGACAATCGCATCGCTGAAATAAATCGGCACGTCGGCGATCCGTTCCAGTGCCGACCCGGCGCCCGGAGCCGCCACCTGCGGCTGAAGGTCCACAATATTGTTCAGGCGGGCGGTCAATGCGGCGTTGCCGGCCGCATCGGCGCCGAGCACTTCATTGCGGATGGCCTCCGAGGTTTCGTACTCAAAATTCTCCAGTTCCAGCAGGTTGCCCAATACGCGCAATACCTTCCAGCCCGGACGGGTGTCCCCCAGCGGCTTGACGGTGCCATTGAAACTTTGCGCCCTTCCCTCGCAGTTGACGAAGGTGCCGGAGGTTTCGGTAAACGGTGCGATCGGCAGCAGGACGTCGGCATATTCGGCCGCATGCTTGTACGCGGACATGGCGACCACCATGTCCGCCTGTTGCAACGCCGCACGTGCCAGCTGCGGATCCGCGACATCCAGTTCCGGCTCGACGTTCAACAGCAGGTACGCCTTGCGCGGCGCCAAGAACAACTGCTGCGCGTTGCGATCCTTGCCCGGCAGTGCCTGGGCCAGATAGCCGCCGACGGTATTGCCGCCTTCGGTCAGATAGCCGATGCGGGCGCCGGTATGGTCTGCCAGCCATTGGGCCGCGGCGTGCAATTGCGATGCCTGCGGATGCTGTGCAGCGGCATTGCCGAGCAGGATGGCGCGCGCTTCTCCCGCCAGCAGGCTGGCCGCGATGCGCGTGGCGGCCTCCGAGGGCTGCACCTGCTCGAAACCCGGCCGGTGCCGCCAGACCCTTGCTGCCTGCCACGGCGACGACGATTTCGCCCAGCGCGCTCAGCCATGCCGAAGGCGCCTGGATCATCTTGTTGGCCACCGGCATCAGCAAGTCGTCATCGACCGCATGCAGGACGTTCACTTGCGCGCCGTGCCTGACCGCCTGGCGCAGACGCGAGGCCAGCAGCGGCTGGTCCTTGCGCAGGAAGGAACCGATGAGCAGTGCCCGGTCCAGCTTGCCGAACTCTGAAATCGACATGCCGAGCCACGGCGTCAAGCGACCATCCAGCCGGAAATCGGATTGGCGCAGGCGGAAATCGACGTTTTCCGAACCGAGGCCGCGCACCAGCTTCTGCAGCAGCGACAGCTCTTCCAGCGTCGAGGTCGGCGTCGCCAGCGCGGCAATCGCATCGGCGCCATGTTCGTGGCGGATGTTGCGCAAGCCGTGCGCCACATATTCGAGCGCCGTCTGCCAGTCGGTCTCGCGCCACTGGCCATCCTGCTTGATCATCGGCTTCGTGCAGGCGCTCCGGGCTGTTCAGGCCCTCGTACGAAAAGCGGTCGCGATCCGACAGCCAGCATTCGTTGATTTCTTCATTTTCCAGCGGCAGCACGCGCATCACCTGGCCGCCCTTGACCTGCACGATCAGGTTGGAACCGAGGCTGTCGTGCGGGCTGACCGATTTACGGCGCGACAATTCCCAGGTACGCGCGCTATAGCGGAACGGCTTCGAAGTCAGCGCGCCGACCGGGCACAGATCGATCATGTTGCCGGACAATTCGGAATCGATCGCCTTGCCGACGAAGGTGGTGATTTCCGCATGTTCGCCGCGGCCCAGCATGCCGAGTTCCATCACGCCGCCGATTTCCTGGCCGAAGCGCACGCAGCGCGTGCAGTGGATGCAGCGCGTCATTTCCTGCATCGACACCAGCGGGCCGCCATCCTTCGGCACCACCACGCGCTTTTCCTCGGTATAGCGCGAGGCCGACTTGCCGTAGCCGACCGCCAGGTCCTGCAGCTGGCATTCGCCACCCTGGTCGCAAATCGGGCAATCGAGCGGGTGATTGATCAGCAGGAATTCCATCACGCCTTTTTGCGCGGTGATCGCCTTGTCGCTGCTGGTGCGCACGATCATGCCGGCCGACACCGGCGTGGCGCAGGCGGGCAGCGGCTTCGGCGCCTTTTCCACCTCGACCAGGCACATGCGGCAGTTGGCCGCGATCGACAATTTCTTGTGATAGCAGAAATGCGGAATGTAGGTGCCCAGCTTGTTGGCGGCATCCATCACCATGCTGCCTTCTTGCACTTCGACTTTTTTGCCGTCTATTTCGATTTCAACCATGGCTATGCTTTTTCGCCGTGGAATGCGCTATGCGCATCCATATTTGTTAAACGTAAGCGGGCACCAAGCAGCGCTTGTGCTCGACATGGTATTCAAATTCTTCCCGGTAATTCTTGATGAAGGCCCGCACCGGCATCGCGGCGGCATCGCCCAGGGCGCAAATGGTCCGTCCCTGGATGTTGTCCGCAAGCGAATTCAGCAGATCCAGATCTTCCTGGCGCCCCTGGCCGTGCTCGATCCGGTGCACCACCCGGTACAGCCAGCCGGTACCTTCGCGGCAAGGCGTGCATTGGCCGCACGACTCTTCGAAGTAGAAATACGACAGCCGCAGCAGCGACCTGACCATGCAGCGCGTCTCGTCCATCACGATCACGGCGCCGGAGCCGAGCATCGAACCCGCTTTCGCGATCGAATCGTAGTCGAGGTCGGTTTCCATCATCACGTCGCCGCGGATTACCGGCGCCGACGAGCCGCCCGGGATGACCGCCTTGATTTTTTTACCATCGCGCATGCCGCCGGCGAGTTCGAGCAAGGCGGCAAACGGCGTACCGAGCGGCACTTCGTAATTGCCCGGCTGGGCGATGTCGCCCGAGATCGAGAAGATCTTGGTGCCGCCGTTATTCGGCTTGCCGAGCGCGGCATAGGCCTCGGCTCCCATGCGGAAAATAAACGGGACCGCGGCGAAGGTTTCGGTATTGTTGATGGTGGTCGGCTTGCCATACAGGCCAAAGCTGGCCGGGAACGGCGGCTTGAAGCGCGGCTGGCCTTTTTTTCCTTCCAGCGATTCCAGCAGTGCCGTTTCCTCGCCGCAGATGTAGGCGCCGTAGCCGTGAAACGCATGCAGCTGGAAGCTGAATTCGCTGCCCATGATGCGGTCGCCGAGGAAGCCTTCGGCACGCGCTTCTTCCAGCGCTTGCTCGAAACGTTCGTACTCGTCCCAGATTTCGCCGTGGATGTAGTTGTAGCCGGCCGTGATGCCCATCGCATAGGCGCCGATCGCCATGCCTTCGATCAGCGCGTGCGGATTGTAGCGGATGATGTCGCGGTCCTTGAAGGTGCCCGGCTCGCCCTCGTCGGTATTGCATACCAGGTACTTCTGTCCCGGGAACTGGCGCGGCATGAAGCTCCACTTCAGTCCGGTCGGGAAGCCGGCGCCGCCGCGCCCGCGCAATGAAGACGCCTTCAGCTCGGCGATCACCTGTTCCGGCGTGATTTTTTCATTCAGGATCCGCCGCAAGGCTTCGTAGCCGCCGCGCTTGACGTAGTCGGCGAGATGCCAGTTGCTGCCGTCTAGCCCGGCCAGAATCAGTGGTTTGATATGACGATCATGCAGGCACGTCATTTGGTGGTTTCCCCGCTCAGTTCATTCAGCAGCGCATCGATTTTTTCGTTCGACATCCAGCTGCACATGCGCTTGTTGTTGACCAGCAGGACCGGGGCGTCGCCGCAGGCGCCCATGCACTCCCCTTCGAGCAGCGTGAACTGGCCGTCCGCTGTGGTTTCGCGAAAATCGATGCCGAGCTTCTGCTTCAGGTACTCGGCCGCTTGTTCGCCGCGCGACAAGGCGCACGGCAGATTGGTGCAGACCGTGATCTTGTGCTTGCCGGTCGGCCGCAGGTTGTACATGTTGTAAAACGTCGCCACTTCCTGCACCGCGATGGTCGGCATGCCGAGATAATCGGCGACGTCCTGCATCACCTCGGGCGCCAGCCAGCCGGTTTCATCCTGGGCAATCGCCAGCGCCGCCATCACCGCCGACTGCTTCTGGTCGGCGGGAAACTTGGCGATCTCGCGATCGATTTTTTTGTATGCCTGCTCTGATAACAGCATTGCTTTTGCCTCTAATATGGACGCGCCACGCGCGCTCAACCTATCTGTCAATTTCGCCGAACACGATATCCTGCGTGCCGATGATCGCGACCGCATCGGAAATCATGTGGCCTCTGGCCATTTCGTCCAGGCTCTGCAGGTGCGCAAAGCCCGGCGCACGGATTTTCAGGCGGTAGGGCTTGTTGGCGCCGTCCGAGACGATATAGATGCCGAACTCCCCTTTCGGGTGTTCCAGCGCCGCATAGGCTTCGCCGGGCGGCACATGGAAGCCCTCGGTAAACAGCTTGAAGTGATGGATCAACTCTTCCATGTTGGACTTCATGTTGACCCGCGACGGCGGCGCGATCTTGTGATTCTCGATCATGACCGGACCGGGATTGTTGCGCAGCCATTCGACGCATTGCTTGATGATGCGGTTCGACTGCCGCATCTCCTCCACCCGCACCAGATAGCGGTCGTAGCAATCGCCATTGACGCCGACCGGGATGTCGAAGTCGAGCAGGTCGTACACCTCGTAAGGCTGGGTCTTGCGCAGATCCCATTCGACGCCCGAACCACGCAGCATGGCGCCGGTGAAGCCCATGGCAAGAGCCCGCTCCGGCGATACCACGCCGATCCCGACCAGCCGCTGCTTCCAGATGCGGTTATCGGTCAGCAGGGTCTCGTATTCATCGACATAAGTCGGAAAGCGATTGGTGAAGTCCTCGATGAAGTCGAGCAGCGAACCCTGGCGGTTTTCATTCAGTTGCCGGATCGCCTTATCGTTGCGCACGATCGACGCCTTGTATTGCGGCATCGTATCCGGCAGATCGCGATACACGCCGCCCGGACGATAGTAGGCGGCGTGCATGCGGGCGCCGGACACCGCCTCGTAGCAATCCATCAAATCCTCGCGCTCGCGGAACGCATACAGGAACACGCCCATCGCGCCGACGTCGAGCGCATGCGCGCCGAGCCACATCAGATGATTCAGCAGGCGCGTGATCTCGTCGAACATCACACGAATGTATTGCGCGCGCAGCGGCACCTCGATGCCGAGCAGCTTCTCGATCGCCATCACGTAACCGTGTTCGTTGCACATCATCGACACATAGTCGAGACGGTCCATGTACGGCACTGATTGCAGGTAGGTCTTCTGCTCCGCCAGCTTTTCGGTCGCACGATGCAGCAAGCCGATGTGCGGATCGGCACGCTGGATGATTTCGCCGTCCAGCTCCAGCACCAGGCGCAGCACGCCGTGGGCCGCCGGGTGCTGCGGGCCGAAGTTCAGCGTGTAGTTCTTGATCTCTGCCATTATTTGACCCCGTAGTGCTCTTCACGAATCACGCGCGGGATGATTTCGCGCGGCTCGATCGTCACGGGTTGATAAATCACGCGTTTTTGCTCCGGGTCGTAACGCATCTCGACATAGCCCGAGACCGGGAAATCCTTGCGGAACGGATAGCCGATGAAGCCGTAGTCGGTCAGGATGCGCCGCAAATCGGTATGGCCGGCGAACAGGATGCCGAAGAAATCGAAGGCTTCGCGCTCATACCAGTTCGCGGTCGACCACAGATCGGAAACGGAGGAAATTTGCGGCATCTCGTCATCCGGCGCAAACACGCGTACCCGCAGGCGCCAGTTGTGCGTGACCGACAGCAGATGGGAAACCACAGCAAAGCGCGCGCCTTCCCAGATGCCATCGCCATACGTCGAATAATCGACACCGCACAAATCGATCAGCTGCTCGAAGCGCAGTTCGGCGTGGTCGCGCAATGCGCGCATCGATGCGTGATAGGCATCGGCCTTGACCACGACGGTCATCTCGCCCAGTGCGACGGTGATTTCCTGCAAGGCGTCGCCCAGCACGGTGCGCAAGGCGGCTTCGAGGGTTTCGAGTTTGGTCGTCATGCGTTTCTCTTAGCGCGCAATAGTGTTGGTGCGCCGGATCTTGTTTTGCAGCTGCATGATGCCGTACAGCAGGGCCTCTGCGGTCGGCGGACAACCGGGCACATAAATATCCACCGGCACGATGCGGTCGCAGCCGCGCACCACCGAATACGAATAATGGTAGTAGCCGCCGCCGTTGGCGCAGGAACCCATCGAGATCACCCAGCGCGGCTCGGCCATCTGGTCGTACACCTTGCGCAAGGCCGGCGCCATCTTGTTGCACAGGGTGCCGGCCACGATCATCACGTCCGATTGCCGCGGCGACGGCCGGAACACGACACCAAAACGGTCCATGTCGTAGCGCGCCGCGCCGGCATGCATCATCTCCACCGCGCAGCAGGCCAGACCGAACGTCATCGGCCACATCGAACCGGTACGCGTCCAGTTGATCAGCTTGTCTGCGGTGGTGGTAACAAAACCTTCGTTCAATACGCCTTCAATCGCCATGATTTATTCCCAATCCAGGGCTCCCCTCTTCCACAGATACCAGAAGCCGACCACGAGTTCGGCGACGAACAACATCATGACGACGAAGCCGTTCCAACCGAGGTCCTGCATCGAGGCGCCCCAGGGGAAGAAGAAGGCGGTCTCCAGATCGAACAGGATGAACAGAATCGCAATCAGGTAATAGCGAATATCGAACTTCATGCGCGCATCTTCGAATGCCTCGAAGCCGCACTCATAGGGCGAGGTCTTTTGCGCATCCGGCCGATACGGGGCAACCACACGCCCCAGCACCTGAGGCACGACGCCGACACCGATGCCGACGAGAATAAACAGCAGAATGGGGAAATAGTCTTCGAGATTCACGATTCAGTACCAAGCGGCAATTGAAAATTCTGCGAAATGGTGTGTTGCATGGCGCGCCCAGTCAATTCAAATTCTGCCAATAAAAAGCCAGCTTAGGCATCTCCTTCGCTGGCTCTCTTATTATATGTAGGGCGGTGCTTATTTTATCTGGTGCCGACGGCGAGACTCGAACTCGCACAGCTTTCGCCACTACCCCCTCAAGATAGCGTGTCTACCAATTTCACCACGTCGGCACAACTTCGTTATTTTACTCTGTTTTAGTGCCTTTGTTCAATGCACAATCGCCCGTCCGGCGTCCATTTTCCCTCTGAAAGCGCTTATTTCGGGATCTGGCTCGACTGGTCGCCAGGCGCCGACTGGGGCGCAGCCGCAGGGGCGCCTTCAGCAGGAACCGGAGCGCCGGGTGTCGACTCCGTCACGGCGGGCGCGGGCGCAGCAGGCACGGGAGCCGCCGGCAGGTTTTCCATGACGCCGCCGCCGGCGCTGGTGTGCTTGCCGCCATAGAAAGCCAGCGCCAGTGTCGCACTGAAAAAGACGGCCGCGGCGATGGCGGTAAATTTCGACAGGAAATTGGAGGAGCCGGAGGCCCCGAACAAACTGCCCGACGCCCCAGAACCGAAGGCCGCGCCCATGTCGGCGCCCTTGCCATGCTGTAAAAGCACCAAGCCGATAATTGCCAGCGCAGAAATCACCTGGATCACGACGATGATGGTAAATAAATGGTTCATGAATGACTTTCAGTCTCTTGAGTTAATCGTTGCCGGCAAGCGCCGGTGCGGCATGCGCGATTGCCAGAAAATCCGCTGCCTTCAATGCCGCGCCGCCGATCAGGCCGCCATCGATGTCGGGCATCGCCAGCAACTCCGTGGCATTGTCGGGCTTCATGCTGCCGCCATATAAAATCCGCACCTGCGCCGCGGCCTCATCCTTCGCCTTCAGCCGTGCGCGCAGAATGGCATGCACTTCCTGCGCCATATCGGGGGTCGCGGTTTTGCCGGTGCCGATGGCCCACACCGGCTCATAGGCGACCACGATGTTTGCCAACTCGGCCGTCCCCAGGAGCGCCAGCACGGCATCGATCTGGCGCTCGACCACGGCGCCGGTCTGGCCGGCTTCCCGCTGCTCCAGCGTTTCGCCGACACAGACGATCGGCACCAAGCCAGCCGCTACCGCTCGCAGTGCTTTCTGCGCCACGGTCTGGTCGCTTTCGCCATGATAGGCACGCCGCTCGGAGTGGCCGACAATCGCGTAGGTACAGCCGAAATCACCTAGCATCGCGGCTGAAATTTCACCCGTGTAGGCACCCGCCTCATGCATCGACAGATCCTGCCCGCCCCAGGCGACAGGACTATCAACCAGCGCCGCCTGGCATTGGGCGAAATAAGGCGCCGGCACGCATACCGCGAGGTCGCAGCCATGCCCGGTACCGGCTTTGATCCCGTCCAGCAGCACAGCGTTGGCGCTGAGGCTGCCATTCATCTTCCAGTTGCCGACAATGAGTTTGCGACGCATAGCACCCTACCGATACGATAACCCGGCATTCTATCGCGCCGCAGCAAGCACGGTCAAACGCGCCCTTACTTCCATGCAAGTACAGCGGCGGCAGGCAACTGGGGCGCGCCGTTCGTATTCGAGCGTCATACGCCGCCGCGTGCGGCAGAGGAATTTTTCGAAAACTGGGAGTATGGCGAAAAATCGGCCCATTCCGGCGAAACGGCTTGAGCCTCCAAAAATACCCCTGAGTCGCTAGGAAATCGTCAGCACGATCTTGCCGACATGGGCGCTGCTTTCCATCAAGGCATGCGCCTGCGCCGCCTGCTCCAGCGGAAATGTCCGATAGATCACCGGCTTGATTTTTCCGGCCTCGATCAGCGGCCATACCCGTTGCCGCAATTGGGCGGCGATGGCGGCTTTGAATGCCTCCGGACGTGGCCGCAAGGTGGAGCCGGTCAGCGTCAGGCGGCGTCGCAAGACCTGCCCCAGATCCACCGTGGCGCGCGCACCGCCCAGCAAGGCGATCAATGCCAGCCGGCCGTCGTCGGCCAGACAGGCAATTTCGCGCGGCACATAGTCGCCGCCGACCATGTCGAGAATCACGTCGACGCCGGCGCCGGCGGTCGCGGTCTTGACCACTTCGACGAAATCTTCGCTGCGGTAATTGATGCCGCGTTCGGCCCCCAACGCCTCGCAGGCGCGGCATTTTTCATCGGAGCCGGCGGTGGCGAAGACGCGATGGCCGAGCGCCACCGCAAGCTGGATCGCGGCAACGCCGATGCCGGAGCTGCCGCCCTGTACCAGCAGCGTTTCGCCGGCGGACAGGCGCGCGCGGTCGAACACATTGCTCCATACCGTAAAAAACGTCTCCGGCAGCGAAGCTGCCTCGATCGCGGAAAGGCCACGCGGAATGGGCAGGCACTGCCCGACCGGCGCCGTGCAGTATTCGGCATAGCCGCCGCCCTGCACCAGCGCGCAAACCATGTCGCCGATCTGGAAACCGCCGGCGGTCAGATCGCCATCGACGATTTCGCCGGCGACTTCCAGCCCGGGCAGGTCGGAAGCGCCCGGCGGCACCGGATAGTGGCCGCTGCGCTGCAGTACATCGGGCCGGTTGACGCCGGCGGCGTGCACCTTGATCAGCACCTCGCCCGCCTTCAGGGTCGGCAGCGGCCGCTGACAGGGCTGCAACACTTCGGGAGCGCCATATCGCGTAATTTCGATTGCTCGCATGAGAATTCCGTTTCAATAAAACTGCGATTGTAAGGGAAGCCCCGGAAAACCCGGCGCAGGCCATAAGGCCGCCGGCCTGCTTGACCGAGCCGCACCAAGCGGCGAGCCCATCGGATGCCCTCTGCCGCGGTCGCTCAGGATGCTTTCTGCATATCGTTATCGATCGGCAGCATCTGCCCCGAGATCGATTTGCCGCTGTCGGAAGCGAGGAATAGCGCCAGCGCGGCGATGTCGCGCGGATCGACCAACCGCTTGAGCGACTGGTCCGCCAGCGCCGCCTGCCGCACCTCATCGAGCGACTGACCGCTGGCTTGGGCGCGACCCTCGAACACCCGCTGCAGCCGGGGGCCGTCGACCGCGCCGGGCAGGATGGCATTGGCGCGGATGCCGTATTCGCCCAGTTCGAGCGCCAGCGTCTTGGTGAAGCCGATCAAACCCCATTTGGTGGTGCAATAGGGGCTGCGATTGGCGTAGCCGAAACGGCCGGCCACCGAGGCCATGTTGATGATCACCCCGGCCGCCGATTTTTTCAGATGCGGAATCGCCAGTCGCGTGACGTGGAAGGTGCCGTTCAGGTTGACCTGCACCACTTTTTCCCATTGCTCGGGATCGAGCTGGTCCACCGGTGCCGTCGGTCCCGAAATGCCGGCGTTGTTGACCAGCACGTCGAGGCCGCCCAAGGCGCTCACGCCGAAGGCCACCATGCGTTCGACATCGGCACGGTCGGCAATATCGCAGATCTTGGTGGTCAGACCGGGAATTTCTTTCGCCAAGGTATCGAGGCCGGGCCCATCGATGTCGCAGACAAACACCTTGGCACCCGCGGCGGCGAAGGCGCGCACGATTTCGCGACCGATGCCGGACGCCCCGGCAGTCACCAGCACACACTGTTCCATGACTTGCTCCTGTAGTCGGGCGGCCTTTCCGTCCTGGAAGGCCATTACCTGTCGGCGTCCGGACGCTCCAGCCCGACCGCCGGCAGCAGGAATTTTTACTATAGCGATTCTGCGCGAAGGACGCTTGATCTGGCGCGACAGGTTCGCGTCCGGCATGCCGGCGCGCCGCGTGCCCTAGGGTGGCGGAAGCATGGAGCGGTGCCGGCGCGTAGCCACCGCCTAATACTTTTCCTGTGTCTGCTCACCGGCAACGTCGGTGATGATGCGCGCGTTGCGCTCAAACGTGATGTAGGCCCAGGCCCAGTCGGTCATCACCATCAGCCGATTGCGAAAACCGATCAGAAAATAGAGATGCACGAACAGCCAGAATAGCCACGCCGGATAGCCGGAAAACTTGATGCGTCCGAGCATGGCGACCGCTGCCTTGCGGCCGATGGTGGCCAGCGAGCCGAAATCCCGATAGCGGAACGGAACACCCGGCTGCTGGCGCATGCGCAACAGGATATTGCGCGCCGCGGTGCGTCCCATCTGCTTGGCCGCCGGCGAGACGCCCGGCACCGGTTTGCCGTCGCTGCTGATCGCCGCCAGATCGCCGATCACGAATATTTCCGGATGCGCAGGCAGCGACAAGTCCGGCTCGACCTGCACGCGGCCGCTACGGTCGAGCGGAGCGCCGCCGCTAGCGGCCAGCGCCTTGCCCAAGGGCGAGGCGGCAACGCCGGCCGACCAGATCACGGTTTTCGATGGCAGCCGTTGCTCGCCGTCGGGCGTCACAAAGGTCACCCCGTCGGCGTCGATCGCGCTGACGCGGCAGCCGGTGCGCACTTCGACGCCGAGCCGTACCAGTTGCGCGCGCGCCTTTTCCGACAGGTCCGGCGGATACGGCGGCAGCACGCGGTCCGAGCCTTCCAGCAGCACCACCCGCGCCTGGCGCGAATCGATATGGCGGAATTCCCCGCGCAAGGTGTGGCGGCCGATTTCGGCCAGGGTGCCGGCCATTTCGACACCGGTGGCGCCGGCGCCGATCACGGCGAACGTCAACCAGGCGGCGCGCCGGCCTTCATCGGCTTCGCGTTCGGCATGCTCGAAGGCCATCAAGGTGCGCTTGCGGATCTCGAACGCGTCCTCCAGCGTCTTCAGCGGCGGCGCGTACTGTGCCCAGTCGTCGTGCCCGAAATAGCTGTGGGTGGACCCGCTGGCGACGATCAGGTAGTCGTAGCCGATTTCGTGGCCGTCTTCCAGTATCACGCAACGGCGCTCGGCGCGGATATCGGTGACGCACGCCATCAGCGTGGTGAGGTTGCGCTGATCGGCGAGGATGTGCCGGATCGGCGCCGCGATCGCCGGCGCCGACAGGCCGGCGGTCGCCACCTGGTAAAGCAGCGGCTGAAACAGGTGGTGATTGCTGCGGTCGATCAGGGTGATGCGGACCTCAGCGGCGGCCAGCGCACGCGCCGCCTCCAGGCCGCCAAAGCCGCAGCCGACGATAACGATATGGACCATGAGAAGTGGCTCCGGCGAACCGGCGCGATTCCGGGTTTCAATCCGGTTTTTCAATCGAATCCGCGCGATGGCGCGGCATGCATGGTCAACATGGTAACCCAAGCCATCGCATGGAAGCCGGGTCGGCGGTCTCCGCAGCCAGCCTTGGCGCTGCAATCAGCAGACGCAAGTGCCGATTCGAACAAATATTTAGGAGTATGCTTAAAAATTGGCCGATATCGGAAGAAAAATATATGACTTGAAAAATACTATAGCCAGTATATAAAAAACGAAATAAAAGGCATCCTAGAATCCGCACGTGGCCGCCGACAGGATTTGATGGCATCGGCACAAAAAAAACCGCCCGGCAATGACGCCGGGCGGTTTTTGTCAACAGTACGGATCCGGGATGCCGGATTGCTCCGATTACTCGGCCGGTTGCGGCATCGGCGCGCTGCTGCCCTCTTCCGCCGCCGCTGCCTTCATCGACAGCTTGAGGCGACCGCGATCGTCGGTTTCCAGAACCTTGACACGGACCTGCTGGCCTTCCTTCAGGTAGTCGGCAACCGCATTGACGCGCTCGTTGGCGATCTGGCTGATGTGCAGCAAGCCGTCCTTGCCCGGCAACACCTGGACGATGGCGCCGAAATCAAGCAGCTTCAACACGGTACCTTCGTACACCTTGCCGACTTCGACCGAGGCCGTCAGCTCTTCGATGCGGCGCTTGGCTTCCTGACCAGCGGCGGCATCGACCGACGCGATGGTGACCACACCTTCGTCGCTGATGTCGATCTGGGTGCCGGTTTCCTCGGTCAGCGCACGAATCACCGCGCCGCCCTTGCCGATCACGTCGCGGATCTTCTCCGGGTTGATCTTGATCGTGATCAGGCGCGGCGCAAAGTCGGACAGCTCGGTCTTCCCGTGCGGCACGGCTTCCTGCATCTTGCCGAGAATGTGGACGCGGCCTTCCTTCGCCTGCGCCAGCGCCACCTGCATGATTTCCTTGGTGATGCCCTGGATCTTGATGTCCATCTGCAGCGCCGTGATGCCATTGGCGGTTCCGGCCACCTTGAAGTCCATGTCGCCCAGGTGATCTTCATCGCCCAGGATGTCGGTCAGGACGGCGAACTTGTTGCCTTCCTTGATCAGGCCCATGGCGATGCCGGCCACATGCGCGGTCATCGGCACGCCGGCATCCATCAGCGCCAGGCAGCCGCCGCAGACCGAGGCCATCGACGACGAGCCGTTGGATTCGGTGATTTCCGATACCAGCCGCACCGAATAGCTGAACTCTTCCGGCGCCGGCAAGGCCGCCTGCAGAGCGCGCTTGGCCAACCGGCCGTGGCCGATTTCGCGGCGCTTCGGCGTGCCGACGCGGCCGGTTTCTCCGGTGGCGAACGGCGGCATGTTGTAGTGGAGCATGAAGCGGTCGCTGTATTCGCCCATCAGCGCATCGATTTTTTGCTCGTCGCGCGCGGTGCCGAGCGTTGCCACCACCAGCGCCTGCGTCTCGCCGCGCGTGAACAGCGCCGAGCCGTGGGTGCGCGGCAGCACGCCGGTACGGATCGTGATCGGGCGCACGGTACGGGTGTCGCGGCCGTCGATGCGCGGTTCGCCATCGAGGATTTGCGAGCGCACGATCTTCGCTTCCATGTCGAACAGAATGTTGCCGACTTCGGCCGCATCCGGTGCCACGGCGCCGATCGATGCCGCTTCGGCGGCCAGCGCCGCGTTGACTTCGGTGCTCGCGTCCTTCAGCTTGGCGGTGCGCGCCTGCTTGTCGCGGGTTTGATAGGCTTCGTGCAGCTTGGCTTCGGCAAAATGGGCGACGCGCGAAATCAAGGCTTCGTTCTTCGCTGCCGGCGTCCATTGGACTTCGGGCTTGCCGCCGTCGCGCACCAGGTCGTGGATCGCATTGATCACGGCCTGCATCTGCTCATGGCCGTACATCACAGCGCCCAGCATGACCTCCTCGGACAATTGCTTGGCTTCCGACTCCACCATCAGCACGGCGATTTCGGTGCCGGCCACCACCAGGTTCAGATCCGAAGTTTCCAGTTGAGAGGTGGTCGGATTCAGCACGTACTGGCCGTCGATATAACCAACGCGGGCGGCGCCGACCGGGCCATTGAATGGCACTCCGGACACCGACAAGGCGGCCGAAGCACCGATCATCGCGGCAATATCGGGATCGATTTCGGGATTGACCGACAAGACATGGATGATCACCTGCACTTCGTTCAGGTAGCCTTCCGGAAACAGCGGACGAATCGGACGGTCGATCAGGCGCGAGGTCAGTGTTTCCTTTTCCGAGGGACGGCCTTCGCGCTTGAAAAAGCCGCCCGGAATGCGGCCGGCGGCGTAGGTTTTCTCGATATAGTCGACCGTCAGCGGAAAAAAATCCTGGCCGGGCTTGGCATCCTTTTTCGCCACGACGGTGGCCAGCACGACGGTATCTTCGATCGATACCAGCACTGCACCGGAAGCCTGCCGTGCGATTTCACCGGTTTCCAGGGTGACTTGATGCTGACCGTACTGGAAGGTCTTGGTGACTTTATTAAACATGGTGTTTCCTTTCTATTTTTACCGACAGAATTTCAGGCGCTGTCGTTCACCTCACCACAAATGAGCGCTTGCCATCTCATTGCCTGCTGCAGACAAGCGGGTTATTGCAAACCACAAAAATGCAAAATGCCCACGTCAGCACACTGACGCGGGCATTCCAGCTTTAAGATCGATTCAGATGCCGCAACAAAATTATTTGCGCAAACCGAGTTTTTCGATCAGCGCACGATAACGGTTGGCATCCTTGCCTTTGAGATAGGCAAGCAGGCTTTTACGGCGGTTAACCATCTTGATCAAGCCACGGCGGGAATGGTGGTCCTTGACGTGCGCCTTGAAGTGGCCGTTGAGTTCATTGATACGGGCCGTCAGCAGGGCCACCTGGACTTCCGGAGAGCCAGTGTCGTTGACGCTACGGGCGTTGTCCGCAACGATGGCGGCTTTTGCGGTTTTTTCTATCGACATACAATTACCTTTCACATGCGATACTCGGAGTCGCAACCCCATGCATCGTGAGCAACAGTTAAAAAAGCTGGACGAAACGACCAGACGGGAGATTATATAGGAAAAGCCCCATACAACTCAAATACTTAGGAGCTTTTCGAAATTGGTGAAGGGGCGCTGCATATGAAAAACAAATTGTCATGCCTCTGGCTGGCCGCCGCAATGGCGATCCTCACGGGTTGCACGGTATTCAGCGGCCAGCCGGTCAACATCGGTGCGCCGGAAGCGGAGCTGATCGCCCGTCTTGGAACGCCGACCGGCCGCTATCCGCTGGACGACGGCCACTTGCTGGAATACCGGCGCGGCCCGTGGGGCCAGCAAACCTACATGGCACGCATCGGTGCCGATGGCCGCCTGCAATCCTACGAGCAGGTGCTCACCACGCAGAAATTCGCCAGCATCCAAATCGATCGGGCGAACAAGGAAGATGTACTGCGCACGATCGGCGCGCCCAGCGATACCAGCTATCTGACACTGGTACAGCGGGAAGTATGGTCGTATCCGTACAAGGAAAGCGGTGTCTGGAATTCCTTGATGCACGTGTATTTCGACAACGCCGGCATCGTGCGCAAGCTGGAAAACGGGCCGGATCCCAGGTTCGACCCCGACCGTCGCTGGTTCGGCTTGTTTGCGAGGTAACGCTGAGGGAGCCAGTGTTAGGAGCTGGAGCTCTTGAAATTATTCGGGATTACCTTATCTGATTGTCATCGGAGCCATGCTCCTTTTTTGACAGGAGGTAATGATGAATCTTGTTCTTCGCAATGAAATTCCGACGCCTCGCGCATTACGCCCCAGCCCCTACAGTGGGCCGTTCGAGCGCCTGATGGATAGCATATTCGAAGACTTTCTGACTCCTTGGGAAAATCGGGAGTCAGTCATTACGAGCCCCCGCATGGATATCGCCGAGAACGAACGGGCTTACGTGGTGCAAGCCGACATACCGGGCGTTGCCAAAGAAGATATCCGGCTCTCGGTCGATCATCGGAGGGTCTCGATCGAAGCCGAAGTCAAGCGCGAAACGTCGCAGAAAGAAGGTGAAAACATTCTGCATGCCGAACGCATGATCAGCAAGTTCACCCGCAGCTTTACGCTGCCGGCCGAGGTGGATGAGAATCAGGCCGACGCCAAACTGGAAAATGGCGTACTGACCCTCACGCTACCGAAAAAAGAAGCGGCGCTACCGAAAAAAATCGCTGTTCAGTAATCATCGCCGCAATAGAAATGGCCGCACCATCGGTGCGGCCATTTTCCTGGGGAAATGCGCTTTCCCGCATCGCCTGTCGTTGTTGTTTACATCTGCGGATTCAGTTTTTCCGCATTGGGCTGCAGCTTGTTCAATGCCGACAAATAGGCTTTGGCCGACGCCACCACGATGTCGAGGTCGGCGCCGACCCCATTGACGATGCGTCCCGCCTTGGACAGGCGCATCGTCACTTCACCTTGGGATTGCGTCCCGGTCGTGATCGAATTTACGGAAAACAGCAACAGCTCCGCCCCGCTTTGGACCTTGGCTTCGATGGCGTTGACGATCGCGTCCACCGGACCATTGCCTTCCGCCTCGCAGTTCGATTCCTTGCCGTCGATCGAAAAGACGATTCTCGCGCTTGGCCTTTCCCCGGTTTCGGAATGCTGGGACAGCGACACGAAGCGGTAGTACTCGTTTTCGATCGCTTGCATTTCATCCGACACCAGCGCCACGATGTCTTCGTCGAAGATCTCGGACTTGCGGTCGGCCAATTCCTTGAAGCGGGCGAAGGCGGCGTTCACCTCGCCTTCCGAATCGAGCCCGATCCCCAGATCCTCAAGCCGTTGCTTGAACGCATTGCGGCCCGACAGCTTGCCCAACACCAGCTTGTTGGCGGTCCAGCCGACGTCTTCGGCACGCATGATTTCGTAGGTATCGCGCGCCTTCAGCACCCCGTCCTGGTGGATTCCCGACGCATGGGCAAAAGCGTTGGCGCCCACCACGGCCTTGTTGGGCTGCACCACGAAACCGGTGGTCTGGCTCACCATGCGGCTGGCAGCCAGGATGTGCTGGGTATCGATGCCGACGTCGAGTCGGAAGTAGTCCTTGCGCGTCTTGACCGCCATCACGACTTCTTCGAGCGAGCAGTTGCCGGCGCGCTCGCCCAGACCGTTGATCGTGCATTCCACCTGGCGCGCGCCGCCGATCTTCACCCCGGCCAGCGAATTGGCGACCGCCATGCCGAGGTCGTTGTGGCAGTGCACCGACCAAATCGCCTTGTCGCTGTTAGGAATACGCTCGCGCAGAGTCTTTATGAAGTTACCGTACAGCTCGGGAATCGCATAACCCACGGTGTCGGGCACGTTGATGGTGGTCGCGCCCTCGGCAATGACGGCTTCGAGCACACGGCACAGGAAGTCGACGTCGCTGCGATAACCGTCTTCCGGGCTGAATTCCACGTCGGCCACCAGGTTGCGCGCGAAGCGCACCGACAACTTGGCTTGCTCCAGCACCTGCTCCGGCGTCATGCGCAGCTTCTTTTCCATGTGCAGCGGCGAAGTGGCGATGAAGGTGTGGATGCGCGTGCGATGGCCATGGCGCAGCGCTTCCGCCGCCCGCGAGATATCGCGATCGTTGGCGCGCGACAGCGAGCAGATGGTCGAATCCTTGATCAGGCCGGCGATCGTCCGGATCGCATCAAAATCTCCTTCGGAGGCGGCGGCAAATCCCGCTTCGATGACATCCACCTTCAGGCGTTCGAGCTGTTTGGCGATGCGGACCTTTTCCTCCTTGGTCATCGACGCCCCCGGCGACTGTTCGCCGTCGCGCAAGGTGGTATCGAAAATAATGAGCTTGTCAGCGGGATTTGCGGTCATTTGATGCTCCTTGAAAAAGCACGATACGGTTTTTGAATACTTCTTCGCCTATCCTTGCCGGCGGCACGGACGGAAAACAGCACGAATTGTGGGGGTATGGGATGTCTGCGCGTTAGCGCAGTAGGAAAATCGATAGCAGGCCTGGAATCAGGCTGCTGAAAGCGGAGAAAACGATGTGTTTGTCGCAAAACATGGGGAAAACTATAGGCGCAATTCACCAAAAGCGCAACCTTTTGGTGAATCGAGGCCGTCAATGATGCTCGCCGTCATCCCCACTCTCGATTTTCGTTTGCACGATGCTGACCGGTTTGCCTTTGAACCAGCGCCAGAAATAGACACCATAACCCGACAACCCATACAGCACGAACAGACCAAACAACACTTTCGGCGGATCGCCCGAAATCGCGACCAATATCAGCACCATCAAGAACGCCACGATGAACGGGACCGGCTTGCGGAAATTAATGTCCTTGAAACTGTAAAACGGCACGTTGGTCACCATGGTCAGGCCGGCATACAGCGTGATGCCCCAGGACACCCAATTCAAATCCGCACCGATGAAACGCAAGTCATCCATCAGCCAGACGAAGCCGGCCACCAGCGCCGCCGCCGCCGGACTGGGCAAACCCTGGAAATAACGCTTGTCGACCACCGCGATATTGGTATTGAAACGCGCCAGACGCAGGGCGGCGCCGGCGCAATAAACGAATGCGGCCAGCCAGCCCATCTTGCCCAAGCCACGCAACGACCATTCGTAGACCACCAGCGCCGGCGCCGCGCCAAACGACACCATGTCCGACAGGCTATCGTATTGCGCGCCGAATTCGCTTTGCGTATTGGTCATGCGCGCCACCCGGCCGTCCAGGCTGTCCAGCACCATTGCGGCAAAAATGGCGATGGACGCATGGTCGAACTTCAGATTCATGGCCATCACGATCGCATAGAACCCGCAAAACAAGGCGGCGGTGGTAAATGCGTTCGGCAGCAGGTAGACGCCGCGCCGCCGCAAGGAGGACGTAGCCTCCGGCATTTCGATTCCGGAATCCGGCAACGGCTGCTGGCTCGATCGACGCAATTTCAAAATTGAGCCGGCCTTGCTCTTTGCCTTGCGACGATGGAAGGTAACCATGCGGATTCCTGTTCAGTATGCTGCTAACGGCGGACCAAGATCAGAACGTGGCCAGAATGGTTTCGGTGGCGGATACCTTGTCGCCCACCGCTACCTTGGGGGTCGCACTGAGCGGCAAGTAGACGTCGACCCGCGAGCCGAAACGGATAAAGCCGTAGCGCTGGCCACGCGCCAGCATTTCGCCCGGCTTGACGTAGCACAGAATGCGGCGCGCGATCAGACCGGCCACCTGGACGCAGGTGACGGTTTGTCCGTTGGGCGCGGCAATCACCAGCGCGTTGCGCTCGTTCTCGATCGACGCCTTGTCCAGATCGGCATTGACGAACTTGCCGGGAAAATACTGGGCGGCTTCGATCCTGCCGTCGACCGGCGCCCGGTTCGAGTGCACGTTGAAGACGTTCATGAACACGCTGATTTTCAATGCCTCGCGCATGGCA
Source organism: uncultured beta proteobacterium (assembly GCA_963706525.1). Lineage (GTDB taxonomy): Bacteria > Pseudomonadota > Gammaproteobacteria > Burkholderiales > Burkholderiaceae_D > DATJCV01. Next base: position 361,067 of record CAVPMM010000015.1, read on the forward strand.
TAGGGGTCCTGCGCCTTTTCCACTACCACCACGCGGCCGTCGGCCGGCGACAGAACGATATCCGGCGTTTGCGGAATGGTGCGGGCCGGGTCGCGGAAGAACTGCAGCACGAACACCGCGATGATCCAGAACGGAACCGACCAGACGGGGGAGACCAGCGACACGATGACGGCGACGCCGACGGCGATGCCCAGAAACGGCCAGCCTTCGCGGGCGATGATGGGATGGGGATAGTTGTTCAACGATACTCCGCTAGGTTGTCGTGATGTTTTCATATATCGGGGACTACCGGCCACGATAACCGTGAAATCCCTCGTGCGCAATCGGTTGATATAGCGCGCCTCCGTGCTTCTACTTGCCGGACTTGTCCTCGGCCGTCTGCATCCGGCCATCGAGCTGCTGTTGCATTTGCCGCTCCAGCTGCTGCGCCTGCCGCATGACGCTACGCTGCGAACCCACGAAATCCGATGGTGGCTCTGTCGGCTGGCAGGCGCCGAGCGACAGGACCAACACGCCGGCTGGCACCACCGCCAACATCAAGGCATGGCCACCTGCCTTTAGGTTCACTTGAATTTGACTTTGCCGACCAGGCGCATGCTGAGCGTGGTTTCGCCGGGCTCAAAACTGGGTTCCTCCACTGCGGGGGCAGCCATGGCCATCGGCGCCGCGGCCGCACGCGCCATCTTTGGCGCTGCATCCTGCTGCGCATAGGCGCCGGAACCCTCAAAATCGACGGTGTCGATCACCGCATCCGACACATTGCGTCCCATGGCCTTGGCAATCGCCGCCGTCCGCTCGACCAGATTCTGGTAGGTCGCTTCGATGCGCTGCTGATCGAGCTTTTTCCGCGTCGCGTCCGCCAAGCCGAATTGTAAGCCATTCAATGCCAAGACGGTCTGGGCCGCCGCGACTGTTTTCGCTAAACCGTCCAGATTGGTGGTGGTGACTTCGAGATACTGGCCTACCCTCCAGCCGATCAGCTGCCGCGCCTTGTTGCCTCCCGCGCGCGGCGTTTCGTCCGCGTACACCGGATAGGTATAGTAGCCGCGCGTCTTCAGGATCGCCTGGCGGTCGGCTTGGCGGACGATATCGGTCCCCTGTCGCATTTTCTTGTTGACCAGCGACGCCGCTTCCGCCTTGTCCTTGTTTTGCTCTTCGATCATGAAGGTTGCGTGCGCCTGGTCGTTGGCCTGGGTCACTTCGCCGTATGCCGGAACGATCACCAAGGTGCCCGCACTCGGCAGCGTCGGCGGTGTTTGCGCCTGCGCGGAAAGGTGGACCGCGCCCGTCAGCGCCAATAGGAATAGCCAGCTTCGGATTCTGGGCATATGTATTCTCCAAGAAAAATGGAGCGACACGATGTGACGCCCCATTTACTTTACCATTTGCAAGATTTCAAAAAACCATTGGAGCCTGGGCTCCCGGATTTAGTTCTTGCTTTGATCCACCAGTTTGTTTTTCTTGATCCAAGGCATCATGGCGCGCAATTTCTCGCCGACCTGTTCGATCTGATGCTCGGAAGTCAGGCGACGGCGCGAAATCAGGGTCGGGGCGCCGGCCTTGTTTTCCAGGATGAAGCTCTTCGCGTATTCGCCGGTCTGGATATCCTTCAGGCATTGGCGCATGGCGTTCTTGGTATCCTCGGTGACGATCCTCGGCCCGGTCACGTATTCGCCGTATTCGGCGTTATTGGAGATCGAGTAGTTCATGTTGGCGATGCCGCCTTCATAGATCAGGTCAACGATCAGCTTCAGTTCGTGCAGGCATTCGAAGTACGCCATTTCCGGCGCATAACCGGCTTCCACCAGCGTCTCGAAACCAGCCTTGATCAGTTCCACGGTGCCGCCGCACAGCACGGCCTGTTCGCCGAACAGGTCGGTCTCGGTCTCTTCGCGGAAATTGGTTTCGATGATGCCGGCACGGCCGCCGCCGTTGGCCATCGCATACGACAGCGCGATGTCGCGCGCGTTGCCGGACTTGTCCTGATAGACCGCGACCAGGTGCGGCACGCCGCCGCCTTGAGTATAGGTGCCGCGAACGGTGTGGCCCGGCGCCTTCGGCGCGACCATGATGACGTCGAGGTCGGCGCGCGGCACGACCTGGCCGTAATGCACGTTGAAGCCGTGCGCGAATGCCAGCACCGCGCCCTGCTTGGCATGCGGAGCCACATTTTCGTTATAGACCTGGGCGATGTTCTCGTCCGGCAGCAGGATCATGATGACGTCGGCAGCCTTGACAGCATCGTTGACTTCCGCCACGTTCAAGCCGGCATTCTTGGCTTTGTCCCAGGAGGCACCGCCCTTGCGCAGGCCGACCGTGACCTTGCAACCGGAATCGTTCAGGTTTTGCGCATGCGCATGGCCCTGGGAGCCGTAACCGATGATGGCAACCTTCTTGCCTTTGATCAGGGACAGGTCGCAGTCTTTGTCGTAGAAAACTTTCATAATCGTCCTAAATAATTTGGGAGTTGGATGAATCGATGGATCAGATTTTGAGGATGCGTTCGCCGCGGCCGATGCCGGAACCGCCGGTACGGACCGTTTCCAGAATCGCGGCGCGATCGATGGAATCGATGAACGCGTCCAGCTTGGTTTTGTTGCCGGTCAGTTCGATCGTGTAGGTTTTTTCCGTGACGTCGATGATGCGGCCGCGGAAGATGTCGGCGGTGCGCTTCATCTCTTCGCGTTCCTTGCCGACCGCACGCACCTTGATCAGCATCAGTTCGCGTTCGATGTGCGCGCCTTCGGTCAGATCGACCACTTTCACCACTTCGATCAGGCGGTTCAGGTGCTTGGTGATCTGCTCGATCACGTCATCCGAACCGGAGGTCACGATCGTCATGCGCGACAGCGTCGGATCTTCGGTCGGGGCCACGGTCAGGGTTTCGATGTTGTAGCCACGAGCCGAGAACAGGCCGACCACACGCGACAAGGCGCCCGCTTCATTTTCCAGCAAGAGAGAAACGATATGTCGCATGATTACAGATCCTCCGAACCCAACAGCATTTCAGTCAGACCCTGGCCAGCCTTGACCATCGGCCAGACGTTCTCGGTTTGATCCGTAATGAAATTCATGAATACCAGCCGGTCTTTCATGCCAAATGCTTCTTTCAGCGCGCCGTCGACATCGGCCGGCTTGTCGATCTTCATGCCGACATGGCCATAGGCTTCCACCAGCTTGGTGAAATCCGGCAGGGAATCCATGTACGACTCGGAATAGCGCGAACCGTAATCGATCTGCTGCCATTGCCGCACCATGCCGAGAAAGCGGTTGTTCAGCATGATGATCTTCGGCGTCAGGTGATACTGCTTGCAGGTGGCAAGCTCCTGAATGCACATCTGGATCGAACCTTCGCCGGTGATGCAGGCCACGGTCGCGTCCGGATTGGCCATCTGCACGCCCATCGCATACGGCAGGCCGACACCCATGGTGCCCGAGCCCACCGGAATTGATCCAGCGCCGCGGCTTGTCGAAGCGATAGTACTGGGCCGCCCACATCTGGTGCTGGCCGACATCGGAGGTGATGAAGGCGTCGCCACCGGTGACTTGCCAGAGTTTTTCAACCACCGATTGCGGCTTGATGACCTGATCGGAGGTCGCATATTTGAGGCATTCGCGCTGGCGCCATTGATTGATCTGCTGCCACCAGTCGGCCAGCGCGGGAGACGGCGGCCGTGCTTCGACCGCGTCCAGCTGCGCCAGCAATTCCTGCAGTACATCCTTGACGTTGCCGACGATCGGAATGTCGACCTTGACGCGTTTCGAAATCGACGAAGGGTCGATGTCGATGTGGATGATCTTGCGCGTACGCGTGGCGAAATGTTTCGGATTGCCGATCACGCGGTCGTCGAAGCGCGCGCCGATCGCGATCAGCACGTCGCAGTGCTGCATCGCCATGTTCGCTTCGTAGGTGCCGTGCATGCCCGGCATGCCGACGAACTTGTCGCTGGACGCCTTGTAGCCGCCAAGACCCATCAGCGTATTGGTGCACGGATAGCCGAGCTTGTCGACCAGCTTGTTCAGCTCGGGCGATGCGTTCGCAAGGATGACGCCGCCGCCGGTATAGATCATCGGGCGCTCGGCCTGCAGCAGCAATTGCACCGCCTTGCGGATCTGGCCGGAATGCCCCTTGTCGACCGGCCTGTAGGAGCGCATCTCGATCTCTTTCGGATACTCGAATGCGCACTTCTGGATCGTGATGTCCTTGGGGATATCGACCAGCACCGGGCCGGGGCGGCCGGTGGTGGCGATATAGAACGCCTTCTTCATCGTCGCCGCCAGATCCCTGACGTCCTTGACGAGGAAGTTGTGCTTGACGCACGGGCGGGTAATGCCGACGGTGTCGCATTCCTGGAACGCGTCCTGCCCGATGGCATTCGACGGCACCTGGCCGGAAATGACCACCATCGGAATCGAATCCATATAGGCGGTGGCCAGGCCGGTGACCGCATTGGTGACGCCGGGGCCGGAAGTGACCAGTGCCACGCCGACCTTCTGCGAGCTGCGCGAATACGCGTCGGCCGCATGGATCGCAGCCTGCTCATGGCGCACCAGGATATGCTGGAATTTGTCTTGATTGAAGATGGCGTCGTAGATATACAGTACGGCGCCGCCGGGATAGCCGAACACGTGTTCGACGCCTTCCTCGGCCAGGCAGCGCACGACGATTTCGGCGCCGGTGATGGGTGCAGACATGCTACAAGTCCTTTCAAGGTCCATTGGAAATTGATCGGATGCTCTCTCCTGGCGAAATCGTGCGCGGCGACAGTGCTTCGGCCTTTCTGATCGTGCAGTCACGCAAATTCGTCGCGCGCCCGTAGGCACGCTACCAAAATTGCGCTAAGTGCAACTCGTTTAGCCGGGTGTGCTGAAGCAGCGCTATAAATTTCTCACGCTTTTGACGTGGGTTAGAGCAAACAGCTTTCAAATGAAGCGCGTCCTTTCGACTTGGCGGGATGCGTCGAAGCGAAAAGACCATGGGGTCACTTTGGGATTCCAAAGCGCATGATACGGTAATGCGTTGCACCATTTTGGTCAAGCGAAATTCCATTCGACCGCCTGCAAAGCCGGCATTTTCGGCAAAAAACGGGCATAAACCACGCTTTTTTGCTAGCATGCGCACACTGCAAAACAGCGCCGGCGATAATTCGACGGCCTCTGATCAACACCTTCCAGATAACGCCGAAAAACCGTACGCCGCACTGCATGGCCACCGACCAAGAGCTTTCCGATTTCCTCGAAGACGTCGAGCGCCGCGCTTTCAAGCAGGCACTCTACGCGGTGCGCAAGGAAGAGGCGGCGCTCGACGTCGTGCAGGATGCGATGATCAAGCTGGCCTCCAGCTACGGCGACCGGCCCGCAGCCGAATTACCGTTGTTGTTCCAGCGCATATTGCAAAACACGATCCGCGACTACTTTCGTCGCGAAAAAGTACGCAATATCTGGATTTCCCTTTTTTCCGGGCTCGGTCGTGGCGACGACAATACGGAAGAATACGATCTGCTGGAAACCTATGTGCCAGAAGATGCATCGGTCGCCGGCTCCAGCGCCGACAAGGTCGAACGCGCGCAAATGCTGGCCCTGATCGAAGCGGAAATACAAAAGCTGCCCGGACGTCAACGAGAAGCCTTCCTGATGCGTTATTGGCAGGAGTTGGATATTGCCGAGACAGCGGCCATCATGGGTTGCTCGGAGGGCAGCGTCAAGACGCACTGTTCGCGCGCGACACATGCCTTGGCCCGGGCGCTGAAGGCCAAAGGAATCAGCTTATGAACCATACCGAAGAATTGGAATTTTCCTATAGGGTCCGGCGGGCGCTGGACGCCCGCAATGAAGCGCTGCCGGCCGTCACGGCGAGCCGCCTGGCGGCCGCGCGCAAGCTTGCCTTGACGCATAAAAAAGCGGAAGTGCGCGCCGCGCGGCCCGCCTTTGCCGGCGCAAATCCGGCCGGCCTCTGGTCATTCCAGCCCAGCCATTCCTGGCTCGGACGGCTGGGCGTTGCCGCTCCCCTCTTGGCTGGCCTGATGCTGTTCATCGGCCTGTACCAGTACGAGCAGCAAAGCCATATCAATGAAATTGCCGACCTGGACGCCGCGGTGCTGTCTGACGAACTGCCGCTGTCGGCCTATGCGGATCATGGCTTCAACGCCTTTCTCGCCAAGCGGGGAGACTAGGAGTGAGCCAAGAGGCAAATCCCAAACCAGACCGGGGCCGCGTGCGACGCGCGCTGCTGGTGCTGGCCGCGTTGCTGGGTGTCGCACTTGTGGGCACCGTAGCGCGACTTGGGACGACGCCGGCTATCGCTCCGACTCGGATTCCGGTATCCGCCGCGCCGCAGGCGCCGACGGCTATCCAGACGGTGGCTCCTGTCCGTAAAGCGGCTACCCCGGCGACGGCCAAACCGGCTTGGGCAGACCTGACGCCTGAACAACAAAGGGCGCTGGCGCCGCTGGCGCCGGAATGGGACCATCTGAGCGCGGCGCGCAAGAAAAAATGGCTGGCCATCGGCAACAAGTTTGCGACCATGAGCGCCGCCGAGCAGCAGCGGGTGCACAAGCGCATGTCCGAATGGATGCAGTTGACGCCACAGCAACGCCGGGTTGCGCGGGACAGCTATAGCCGCGCCAAAAAACTCGAACCCAATCAAAAGTCGGCGCGCTGGGAACAATACCAGCAGTTGCCCGACGAGCAAAAAGAGAAGCTGGCCAACACCGCGATCGAGAAACGCGTCGCCACCTTGCCGCCGGCGAACAGCAAGAACAAAATCGTGGCGCCGATCAAATCGACGCCGAAACCGGTGCTGGAACAGGCGCTGACACCGCAACCGGCCGCGCATCCGGCCGCTCAATCGGTGCCGGCGCCCGAGCCGCCCCCTGCACCGGCGGTATCGGTGGCCCCCTCTCCTCCAGCGCCCCCTACGCCGGTCATGCCGGTACCTGCTCCAGTCCAGACCCCTGCTCCCGTCGACCCTACGCAATTTTAGACAGAACCCACGCACCTCTTGAATCCCATTGCCACCACTCCCACCCTCAAGCGCCGCCTGTGCAGCATGTTGTATGAGTCCATGCTGCTGTTCGGCGTGGTCTTTTTCGCCGGCTGGCTGTTTTCGACGCTGTTGCAGCAGCGCCATGCGCTGTATCTGCGCAGCGGCCTGCAGGACTGGCTGTTCCTGGTGGTAGGAATCTATTTCGTCTGGTTCTGGAGCCACGGCGGCCAGACCCTGGCAATGAAGACCTGGCGCATCCGCCTGGTCACCACCGACGGCCTGCCGGTCGGCATCGGCCGTGCGACTGCGCGTTATCTGCTGGCCTGGTTCTGGTGCGTGCCGGGCCTGGCGGCGGCCTGGCTGCTGGGCGCGCGCGGCTGGCTGCTGGTCCTGATCCCGGCGGGAAATCTGCTGCTGTGGGCGCTGACCGTCTATCTCGATCCCGAGCGGCGCTTCCTGCACGATCGTCTGGCCGGCACCCGGCTGGTGAATGTTGCCGACTTGACGAAGCCGCTGCGCCGTTGAGCTTGCGCAGCGCCGCCTGAAAATATTCGCGCACGTCCGCCACATCTGCCGATATCTACTCAGGCCAGCAATATACTCCTACACCATGGCCGCTGTGCCGGGCGTGAAATGGCGATTTTTTTCATATACTCCTACAAATGACTTTTTGAGTGAGGCCATGCGATGGGCTGCCGCATCCCTCCTGAAAGCATTACTACGACCACGCGCCACAAACCATCGCATAGCGCCGCTTTGCCGGACGTCGCGCTAGAGGGCGAACGGTGCGGCCCGTGCGCCGTAGAGATTGTCCAGAATTCGCCGCTCGCGGGCGACCACGGTGGCGACGAAATCCTGCGGCCGCTCCATTGTCTTGAACGCGCCGAAGCCGCGTTCCAGAAAACTCTGCAGCTCGGACAAGCCGGCCAGCCGCGCCGGGCCGCGCATCATCGCCAGCGTGGTGCCGAGCAAAGGAACCCGCACCAGACTGCACAGCGAATTGCCGACCGATTCGACATGCCGCAACTGCCGCTCGCGATCGGCGCGCGCGCCGGCTGCGCGATAGGCGGCGGCGTAGGCGTGCTCATCGAAGCGCACGCCCAGGCGTGCCGCCAGCGCCGCGTCCAGCGTCTCCGACAGCGCATCCAGCTCGATTGCTTCGGCGATGGCAGCCAGCGCCGGCAGCGGCAGCATGCGCTCCATGGTCGGCAGCACGCGCTCGACATCGGCGTCGCGCTGCGTCACGTTCTTGGAACCATAGAGATCGTTGAGGAAGAAGCGGGCTGCCGCCGCCGATTCGGGCACCCCCAGCAGATCGGCATGAGTCGCCGCCATGCGCGCGGCCTGAAACTGCTGCAGGGCCGCGCGCGCGGCCCACATGTCCGGATCGGTTCTGGCCGCGTGCCGCTGCTGCGCCAGGCCCTGCAACTCGCGGCGCAGCTTGGTCATCAACTCGTGTTTTTTCATCGCTGGTTCCTGAAGTGTGGCCACATTCCGGCGACTGCAACCGGCCGCCTCGCCACCCGGCTATTTTTGCAGCCAAACGCCCGCGGACCAACCATGCGGCTAGAGGCGACGCTCTAGGCCGGCGCGGCTGTGCGCCGAATGCTTGCGGTACACTGAAAAAAATATTTGGGCCACATCATAGCCATGATTTCGCGCCGCTCATTCATCCAAGCCGGCCTGCTGGGCGCCGTTGCGCTCGCCGCAGCCGGTAGCCTGTACCGCTTCAGCCACCGCACGCCGCCGCAGCGCTTCAGGCTCGACGGCGCCGCCACGGCAGCGCTGGCCGCCATCGTGCCGGCCATGCTGCAGGACGCCTTGCCAACGGCCGCAAGAGCGGAGGTGCTCGAAGCCGCCGTCGCGCGCGTGCAGGGGGCAATTGACGGCCTGCCGCTGCGTACCCAAAAAGAAATCGCCGACCTGTTCGCCTTGCTGACGTTGGGACCGGCGCGACGTTTGCTGACCGGCGTGCCGCACGACTGGCCGCAAGCCGCGCCCGGGGACGTGGCTGCCTTTTTGCAAAGCTGGCGCCACCATCGTTTCGCGCTGCTGCAGAGCGCATACCAGGCGCTGCACGACCTGATCATCGGCGCCTGGTACACCGATGAAACCACTTGGGCGTCGATCGGCTACCCGGGTCCCCACGTCCGCTTCCGCTAATACCCACTCATGAGCCAAGCCGCCATTCCTCCGATCATGCCGGCGCTCGCCGACCCGATGCAAGCCGGTATCGCCGCCGGCTGGCAGGTGACCGACGCCTCGACCTTGACCGGCAAGCGTACCATCGAGGCCGACGTGGTGATCGTCGGCACCGGTGCCGGCGGCGGCGTCAGCGCCGAGATCCTGACGCTGGCCGGTCTCTCGGTGGTGATGATCGAGGAAGGGCCGCTGAAGTCGTCGCGCGACTTCAAGATGCGCGAAGCCGATGCCTACCCGGCGCTGTACCAGGAATCGGCGGCGCGCAAGACCGGCGACAAATCGATCAACATCCTGCAGGGCCGCAGTGTCGGCGGCTCGACCACGGTCAACTGGACTTCCAGCTTCCGCACCCCCGAGGCCACGCTCGGCTATTGGGAAAAAAATGGCCTCGCCGGCTATAGCCCGGCGGCGCTGCTGCCGTGGTTCGAAAAGATGGAGCGGCGCCTCCACATCGGTCCCTGGCTGGGCGCGCCCAATGAAAACAACGACCTGCTGCAGCGCGGCGCGGCGCGCCTGGGCATTCCCACCGCCACCATGCGGCGCAATGTCATGGGCTGCTGGAACCTGGGCTATTGCGGCATGGGCTGCCCGACCAACGCCAAGCAATCGATGCTGGTCACCACGATTCCGGCAGCGCTGGCCGGCGGCGCCCAACTGCTGACCCGTACCCGCGCCGAGCGCTTCAATATTCGCGGCGACCGCATCGACAGTCTGTCCTGCCTCGCGCTGGATCGCGATGGGTTGACGCCGTCCGGCGTCGCCATCGAGATACGCGCGCGCCATTACCTGGCCTGCGGCGGCGCGATCAATACGCCTGCGTTGCTGCTGCGCTCGCAGGCACCGGACCCCTACGCGCTGCTCGGCAAGCGCACCTTCCTGCATCCGACCGTGATCTCGGCCGCGCTGTTCGAACAGCAGGTGAACGGTTTCGAGGGCGCGCCGCAATCGGTGTATTCCGACCACTTCCTGGAAACCCATCCGATCGACGGCCCGCTCGGCTACAAGCTGGAAGCGCCGCCGCTGCACCCGGTGCTGTTTTCGACCACGATGCAAGGTTTCGGGGCGCACCATGCGGCCATGATGAAACAGTTTTCCCATGCCCACGCCTTGCTGGCGCTGCTACGCGACGGCTTTGCCGAACAGTCTGCCGGCGGCACGGTGGCGCTCAATCACGACGGCTCGCCCCGGCTCGATTATCCGTTGAACGGCTTCATCTGGGACGGCGTGCGGCGCGCCCTGCTGTCGATGGCGGAAATACAGTTCGCCGCCGGCGCCAAAAGCGTGCATCCGGTGCATGAAATGGCCACTGGTTACAGCAGCTGGAATGAGGCGCGCACGGCCATCGATGCGCTGCCCTACCAGCCCTTGCTGGCCCGCGTGGTGTCGGCGCATGTGATGGGCGGCTGCGCGCTCGCCGACGACGCCAGACGCGGCGTGGTGGCCGGCAATGGCCTGCACCACCAACTGGCCAACCTGTCGATACACGACGGCTCGCTGTTCCCCACTTCGATCGGCGCCAACCCGCAGTTATCGATCTACGGCATCACGGCGCGCCTTGCCAGCGGCCTGGCCGAGCGGCTGACCGGCAAGCCGGCGCCGACGGCCGCCTGACAACTTGCCTCCTGAATGTCCATGATCGCCCGCATCACAAGGATCCTGTTGCTGCTGCAATTGCTGGTAGTGCTGACGCTGTATGCACTGGCAGCCCGCATCTGGCACTGGAACGACGGAGCGGCACTGGCGTTCGGCGTCGCCATGGTGCTTCTGTTGCGACTCGGGATTACCGCCAACAACTTTTTCCTGGCGGCCCATTATCGCGCTCCGCTTCCTTCGGCATTTCGCCTCGATGGGCGCGGCAAGCTAAGGTTGTTCTGGCAGGAATTCGGGGCCACGATGCTGTGCTCGTCGTGGAGCATGCCGTTTCGCCGCTTTCACCAGAGACCGGCGGCAGCGGCGCGCGGATTGCCGGTATTGCTGGTGCACGGCTACGGTTGCAACAGCGGCTATTGGGATGCGATGAGCCGGGCGCTGACGCAAGCTGGCATCACGCACCATGCGCTCGACCTCGAACCCGCCTTCGGCAGCATCGAGGATTACGTGCCGGCGCTGCACGACGCGATCCGAACACTATGTGCCGCCAGCGGCCAGGACCGTGTCGTCTTGCTTGCGCATAGCATGGGCGGACTGGCGGCACGCGCCTATTTGCGTGTGCACGGCGCCGCACACATTGCCAAAATCCTCACCTTGGGCACGCCTCATCATGGCACAGCGCTGGCCAACTTCGGGGTCGGCGTCAATACCCAGGAGATGGGCTGGATCGGCTGCGCCGGGCAAGGCCAGCCCAGCGCCTGGCTGCACACGCTGGCGGGCTCCGAAAATCCGGAGAGTTACCGCCTATTCGTATCGATCTACTCACACCACGACAACATCATTTCGCCGCCGAGCTCGTCGCGGCTGGAAGGCGCGAAAAACATCGAACTGGGTGGGATCGGACATGTCGCGCTGGCGCTCGATGCCCGGGTGCAGGCTCTCGTGATTGAAGAAATCCTGGCGGCATCCAGATCGTGACCGAGCGGTGCCGGTTGCCGACGGCGGCCGCGACTCAATCACTGGCGCGGCGGCGCCGGCTCAGCGGTGCGACTCAAGCGCTCGATAAGGCGGTCGGCAACTCCGGCACTCACCCCATGAACGCCGCGAACCGTCGCATACACGGCATCCGTCAGCGCTTGCTGGCACTGTTCGATCGCTTGCACCGGTGCCGCGATCGCAGCGATTTTCTCCAGTAATGCATACGGCTGGCGCGCAATCGCACGGTGTACCCGCTCGGTGGCGTCGATTCCTGCCGTCACTCCTTCCTGCAGCAGGTCGTTCAAACCCCGGATTTGTTCCATCGACGGTGGCGGCATTCAAGCTCCCTGGATTGTGCTGCACCACTGGCGAATCTGGCGGTACACCGCCGCATCGTGGGCGAGCTGCATATGGTGAATTTTAGGAAATACCTTGATATTTTCTGCGGGCAGCATGGCGCTTGCCGAACCCGCCCGCGCGTTTTCCCGGCACGGCAAACCGACCAGTGCGTCCCCCAGCAGCAGGCTGACGATATGCTGCGGATTTTGCGTCAGGCTACCGGCGATCAGATAGTGCCGAGCGTGCGGCAACCAGGCAATCGGTTGCGGCCTGGCTCGGCCGGTTCCAACGCAAGCAGCCGGCGGCACCAGCGCATCGCCATGGCGCAAATCCTTGATGCCACGGCTACGTAAAGCGAGCACATCGCCCACCAGGCCAGTGATGGGATTGGGTACGGTTTTCAATACCGTGACCGCCGCATGCGTCAGCTGTTCCAGAGGAGCGCCTTCATGCGGGGTGCCCAGATAGAAGGCGTGCGTCACCCGCTCCACCCAGGGCTGCTGTGCACGGCGCGCGGCTTCGCAGGCGCTGCGCAGCACTAGGCCGCCCATGCTGTGACCGATCAGCACGATCTCTTGCACCGCCAGCGGATAGGCCGTTAGCAACTTGTCGAGCAAGGCCGCCAGTTGCACGCCATTGGATGCGATCGGCAAACCGGTGTTGTAGCGCAGATAAAACGGCGTATAACCGAGCTCCGATTGCAGCAGGCTGCCATAGGAAACCTCGCTGCCGTCCGGCGCACCCCAAGCCCAGTTGTTTTCATTGCAGCACAGTCCGTGCACCAGGATGCACAGCCTGGCGCTAGGGGTCGGATGGACGCGCTGCAAGTCCTCGGGCGTCATCGGCAATTGGCGACCACCGTGCATGAAGGCCATGCGCAGCTCCAGCCCGTTGCGGCGCTGCTGCAGGTAGTCGCCAAACACGCCGTTCAGGACGCTGACGCCGGCGACGGCCCAGCGCGATGCGGGGTGCCGAAACCTGGGTGGCGGCAAATTGCTCATGCAAACCTTTCATGGAAAAGCACTGGCCGCAGTGTCGCCCAAATGCGATGTCGCCTGGTGATTGGGTACTTGCTCAGGAACTTTTTTAATTCTATGACAACTGATTGATATCGGTTACCAGGCTTGCCGCCATGACAAGACCCGGAAAGCACGTCCCTTATTGGAGTCCTTATGAAAAAATTGCTGACCACGTTGTTCGCGCTAACGGCCTTTGCCTGCGGCGGCATGCCGGCCTTCGGTGCCGACGTGGTTGCTACCGCACTCGCCGACGGCACGCTCAAGACCTTCGTGCGCGCGGTCCAAGCTGCCGGTTTGACCGACACCCTGAAAGGTGCCGGCCCCTTCACCATTTTTGCACCGACCGATCAGGCATTTGCAAAATTGCCCCCCGGCACGCTCGATGCATTGCTGAAAGACAAGGTCAAGCTGGCGCAGGTTCTGACTTATCACATCGTGCCCGGCAAGACCTTGGTGGCCGAATTCAAGCCGGGAAACCTGAAGACGGTGCAGGGAGATATGCTGAGGCTGACATCCGACAACGGCAAGGTCACCGTGAATAACGCCAATGTGATCCAAAGCGATATCGCCGCCGACAACGGCGTCATTCACGCGATCGATGCCGTGCTCATGCCGCAATAAGGGGCGGCGAATGGGCGGCCGCCTGTGCCGCGACTTAGAAGTGCACGCCGCGCAACAAGTGCTCCAGCGCCGCCTGGTCGGCGGTCAGGTGCGGCGCCTTCCTTTCGCCGTTGCGGGCCGCCGCGTCCGAATCGGGGAACATGCGGAAGCTGGTGTTCATCACGATTTGGGCGACACGGGGCACCAGCGCATGCAGCACTTGGCCGGCGACGCCGAGCCGGGTCGCAATCCGCACCGGCTTGTAGACGATTGCCTGCGCGATCAGGTCGGCCGCCTGTTCCGGCGCCAAGGTCGGCACGTTCTGGTAGATCTTGGTCGGCGCGATCATCGGCGTGCGCACCAGCGGCATGTTGATGGTGGTGAAGTGGATACCCATGTCGGCGAACTCCGACGCCGCGCAACGGGTCCAGGCATCGAGCGCCGCCTTCGACGCCACGTAGGCCGAGAAGCGTGGCGCATTGGTCAGCACACCGATCGAGGAAATATTGATGACCTGGCCGCGCTTTTGCGCCAGCATCGCCGGTAGCAGGCCCATCGTCAGCCTCAAGGCGCCGAAGTAGTTGAGCTGCATGGTGCGTTCGAAATCATGGAAGCGGTCGTAGCTCGATTCGATGCCGCGCCGAATTGAACGGCCGGCATTGTTGACCAGCACATCGACGCAGCCGTGATTGGCGATCAGCAGCTGTGCAAAGCGGTCGCAATCGGCCATGTCGGCGATATCCACCGCATAGGTGATGACGTCGAAGCCGCGCTGGCGGATGGCCTGTTGCGCCTCGACCAGCTTGTCCTCGTCGCGACCGCAAATGATCGTGATGGCACCCGCCTCCGCCAGCTTGTGGGCGGCGGCCAGGCCGATGCCTGACGAGCCGCCGGTCACCAGCACCACCTTGCCCGCCACCTGCCCGCCCAGGGTGCGGTCGATGGACAGGTCGGGATCGAGGTTGCGTTCCCAGTAGTCCCAGATGCGGTCGGCGTAGTCATCCAGGCGCGGGCAGGCAATGCCGCTGCCCTTCAAGGCGGCGGCAGTGGCGCGATTGTCGAAGCGAGTCGGGTAATTGATGAACTGCATCAAGTCTTCCGGCAGTCCGAGATCCTTCATCACCGCATTGCGCACGCGCCGCACCGGCGTCAGCGACATCAGACCCTTCTTGACCGATTTCGGTATGAATCCCAGCAAGGCAGCGTTGATGCGCAGGCTCATGGTCGGCGCATGGGCGGCGCGCGCGAAGGTGTTCAGGACGTCGCCGACGCGCATCGGCTCGGGATCGGTCAGGTGGAAACAATCCGAGGCCAGCTCCGGCTGGTGTGCGATGTGATCCATCGCATCGACCACATAGTCGACCGGCACGATATTGATGCGCCCGCCTTCGATGCCGATGGTCGGCATCCACGGCGGCAGCAGCTGACGGATGCGCTGGATCAGCTTGAAGAAGTAATAGGGGCCGTCGATCTTGTCCATCTCGCCGGTCTTCGAATCGCCGACCACCATCCCTGGCCGGTAGATGCGCAATGCGCCCTTGCATTCTTCGCGCACGATCTTTTCCGATTCGTGCTTGGTGGCGAAATACGGATGATCGAGATTCTCCGCTTCCTCGAACATGTCTTCGCGGAAGATGCCTTCGAACAGGCCGGCTGCCGCGATCGAACTGACGTGATGGAAGTTTTTGGCGCCGATTGCATTGGCCAGCGCAATGGTGTTGCGCGTGCCTTCGACGTTGACCGCCATCTGCTCCTCGGCGTCGGCTTTGAGGTCATAGACCGCTGCCAGATGGAAGAAGTGGTCGATGTTTTTCGTGAGGGCCTTGAGGTCGGTTTTCGACACGCCCAGCTTGGTTTCGCGCAGGTCGCCGAACACCGGCAGCGCGCGCGCCTTGGTCGCGCCCCAGTAGGCCAGCAGCTCCGGCACCTTGGCGGCGCTTTCCGGCCGCATCAGGAAATGAACGGTGCTCCCCTTGCGCGCCAGCAGCTTCCTGACCAATCGTTTACCGATGAAACCGGTCGCGCCCGTCACGAAATATTGCATGCTCCCCCCGTTGATATTTCGACTATAATTTTCGCATCATTACAGGCCCGGCCTGGATTGGCAATACCTGCCGCGCCCGTCGAATTCCGATTCACGCTCTTTAGAATTCGCGCTCTATCGCTTTAGAAACCCATCTCTACTTTTGCTGCTTACACTGCCTGCATCAGTACCCCGTACGCCGGCCGATCCGGCGTTTTGATCCAATCAACGACTGGAGAATGTGATGGTAAAAAAATTGAAAGCGCTGGCCAAGGCGGATGATCGTCAACTGGCGGAAGCCGTGCGCACGTCGGCGCAACAGATCTGGCAGGCCGGCCTGGGCGCATTCGTCAAGGCCCAGGAAGAAGGCGGCAGGGTATTCGCGAAGCTGGTCAAGGAAGGCACCGAACTGCAGAAGCGCACGCAGAAACTGGCCGAGGACAAGGTGTCCGGCGTCACCGATACCGTGAACAAGATGGCAGACAACGTCAGCAAGCAGGCGTCCGGTTCCTGGGACAAACTGGAACAGGTTTTCGAAGACCGCGTCGCGCGTTCGCTGTCGAGCCTCGGCGTGCCCTCGCAGAAGGACATCCAGGAGCTGACACGCCGCGTCGAGGATTTGAGCAAGGCCGTCGCGGCCCTGTCCGGCAAGAAGCCGGCGGCCGCCAAAGCGGCGTCGAAGGCTCCGGCGCGTGCTGCCACCAAAGCCGCACCCCAAAAGCCGGCTGCAAAACCGGCCGTGAAATCCGCCGCCAAGCCAGCCGTGAAGCGGATGGCCAAGCCTGCCACCAAGGCCCCCTCCAAACCGGCAGCCAAAAAGGCAGCCAGCCCTGCGGCGGCCTAAGCAATCAGGGGCGGCATTGGGCCGTCCCCGCCCGGCAGCCGGCGCAATCCGCGGATCGCGCCCGGCGAGGGCAGCGATCGGGCTTGTGCCTCGCACAAGCCCGTTTTCACGTCCTTCTCCAGAGCATTGTCGATGACTTCCTCCCGCGCCGCACCCATCCGCCGCCCTAAGACCGCCGGTGCCGTCGGCGCCCGGCGCAGTTCTCGCATCGGCATCGCGCTGGCGGGTGGCGGTCCATTGGGCGCGGTGTATGAAATCGGTGCGCTGGCCGCAATCGAAGAATCGATCGAGGGGTTGGACCTGAACGATGCCGACACCTATGTCGGTATCAGCGCCGGCGGCATCATCGCGGCCGGCCTGGCGAACGGCATCACGCCGCACCAGATGTGCCGCATGTTCATCGAAAGCGATCACGACGAACAGACCGGCACGCGGTTGCAACCCGAACTGCTTTTCACGCCGGCCTGGGGCGAATTGGGCAAGCGCGCCGCAGCCCTGCCGCAACTGCTGGCGGGCTCGGTATTCGATTACGTGCGGCGCGGCGGCAAGACCGGGGTCGCCCATTCATTCGAGCGCCTGAAACGGGCGCTGCCGATCGGCTTGTTTTCCAGTTCCGGCATCCACGAATTCCTGCAAAAAACCTTCGCCGAACGAGGGCGCAGCAACGACTTCCGCGAATTGCAGCGGCGTCTGGTGATCGTCGCCACCGATCTCGATTCCGGCACCTCGGTCGAATTCGGCCAGCCCGGTCTCGACCACGTGCCGATCTCGCTGGCGGTGCAGGCCAGCACCGCGGTGCCGGGCCTGTTTCCGCCGGTGTCGATCGACGGCCGCCATTTCGTCGACGGCGCGCTGAAGAAGACCCTGCATGCGTCGATCGCACTGAAGGACGATGTCGACCTGCTGATCTGCCTGAATCCGATCGTGCCCTACAGCGGCCAGCAGCGTTCCACCGATAGCCTGGCCGAACACGGCTTGCCGGCGGTGCTGTCGCAAACCCTGCGCACCATCATCCATTCGCGGCTCGAGATCGGCATGACGAACTATGCGCGGCTCTATCCCAAGGCCGACGTCCTGCTGTTCGAGCCGAGCCAGTCCGACGCCGAAATGTTTTTCGCCAATCTGTTCAGCTACAACAACCGCCGCCGCCTGTGCGAGAACGCCTACCAGCACACACGCCTGATGCTGTGGCAAAGGCGCGCCGCGCTGGCGCCTCAGCTGGCGCGGCACGGCCTGCGGCTGAAGCTGCCGCTGCTGCAAGACGGCAGCCTGACGCTGGTGAAAAATACCACCCGCGGCGGCAAGGACCGCTTCGCGCTGGGTCGCCTGAACGATACGCTGCACGACCTGGAACGCTATATCAAGGTGGCCCAGAGCTGAGCCGCCGCCAAATTTTTCGGTGGTATGCTAGCTTCAAAAAACCACCAAGGGAGACGACCTGCCATGCAGCACAAAGCTCCGCGCCGCACGCGCGAACGCATCCTTGAACTGTCCCTGCGCCTCTTCAATGAATTCGGTGAACCCAACATCACGACCACCGTGATCGCCGAGGAAATGAACATCTCTCCCGGCAACCTGTACTACCACTTCCGCAACAAGGACGACATCGTCAATTCGATCTTCACCCAGTTCGAAGCCGAAATCACACACATGCTGGGCGTGCCGGACGGCCGCCGCGTCAACATCGAGGATGTTTGGCTGTACCTGCACCTGATGTTCGAACTGGTGTGGCGCTATCGCTTTTTCTACCGCGACCTGAGCGACCTGCTGTCGCGCAACCGCACGCTGGAACTGCACTTCAAGCAGATCCTGGCCTACAAGATCAAGGTCGCGCGCGAGCTGTGCGAAGGCTTGCAGCGCGAAGGCGCGCTGGAGGCGAGCCCGGCCGAAATCGATACGCTGGCGACCAACATGGTGGTGGTTTCCACCTATTGGCTATCGTACGAATACGTGCGCAACCCGCGCAAGTACACCGAACAGCAGGCGATGGCGGATGCGCTCGCGCGCGGCTGCTATCAGACCCTGTCGCAGATCGGGCCGTATCTGCGCGGCGAAACGCGGCTGCTGTTCGAAAAACTGGCGGCGGAATACCTCAAGAAAATCAAATAAGGAGCATACGATGGCCTGGAACAAATTCCCCTATCCGAACGACGCCTACACCTACAGCGCCGCCAGCTTGAAAAAACAATGGGCGCGGCTGCACGCCGGCGATACCGAAGCGCTGCCGAAAGAGGCGGCGCTGCTCGCAGCCTGGAGCGCGTTCCATGCCGGCCAGTTCGAACAGGCCGCGCAAGCCGGCCTGGCACTGGGCATGGACGGATATGCGGTGGCCAACAAGGCCAGCTGCATCTACGCCACCTACCTGGAAAAAACCGAGGCCAAAAAACTCAAGCTATACCAGGAAGTCGCCGAGCGCTGCGAACAGCAGCAAGCCGAGCAGCCGAAGAACGCCGCCGGCTTCTACTGGCACGCCTATGCGCTGGGCCGCTACGCTCAGGGGATTTCGATCACCAAGGCGCTGGCGCAAGGCATCGGTGGCAAAGTCAAAAATAGCCTCGACACCACCCTCAAGCTGGCGCCCAAGCACGCCGATGCCCACATCGCGCTCGGCGCCTATCACGCCGAAATCATCGACAAGGTCGGCGCCATGATCGGCGGCCTGACCTACGGCGCAAAGAAGGACGAAGGGTTCAGGCACTTCAAGCAGGCGCTGGAGCTGAATCCGGCGTCCGCCATCGCCCGCGTCGAATACGCCAATGCACTGGTGATGCTCGACGGTAAAAAGAAGCTGCAGGAAGCGGTGGCGTTGTACGAGGAGGCGGCGGCCTGCGAACCGCTGGATGCCATGGAGCGGCTCGATGTGCAGTTGGCGCAGGACGAGTTGGAGGAGTGATTTCGACGTTGCGCACGGATTCACTTAGATGAGCCATGGAGCAGCAACTTATGCGCAATTCAATGGCTTGCGCAAGAATCAAAAGGCAAGCACATGCGGATATCACAATTAGCCATGAGTGGATTTGAAAGCCTGCAATGAAAAGCACCAGAGTGGCAAAAATCGAATGCATCTCCAAAGCTACCCGCATTTAGCGGGTGCTACTGCTATGCTCTGATTATGACTTCCCGCCCAGCAATTCCCTCACCCCTGGTGAATCACAAGAGGATTATGCGGCGCTTTATACGATAGCGACCGCCTATGCCCATTCGGGTTTGCTGATCAGCGACCATGGCAAAGAAACAGATCGCCCCGAGCTGTCTTTCCCCGCAGTCGTGTGTTCGAGCTTCGCTATAGAGCTATTCCTTAAATTTTTCTTGATGCTGGAGAGAGCCGAGAGTAAAGAGCCATCTTCAAAGCAAAAGTACCAGCATGACCTCGGCGAGCTATGGAAAAAGATTTGTCCCGTGCATCAGTCCCTCATCGCTGGGATGTTCCGCAACAAGACGGGTGTGCCGATGCTAAATGCGTCGGATAGACGGATTGAGGTGTTCGTAGAGGCACAGCGCATGTGGGAAAAGCAAAAGCACCGTTTGTCAAATGGCGCTACCCGCATGAGGTGGTTGACATCACTCTCATGTCGCACGCAGCCATCAATGAAGTCCTGGATGCATTGGGTTATGCCGCGGACCATGTTGATGAAGGAAAAATCTGGCGTGCCTCAGTCCGATACATCGCCCCCAAGGCGCCTCATGATCGCCCCAGCTACCGGCGCCGACAAGGACGCCGCTTCCGGTCATATGACGACTCGGTAAGAGCACACTAAACAATCTTGCAAGGCACAGTAACTTCCTGGTCTGCAGCAAAAATGGCACACATGCGATGAAAACCGTCGGCGATGATAAGGTGGCCGCCATTCTCTTGTCGTACCAACAAAATCGGCGAAAGCTGCGTGCCTTCGGCAATTTCCTTCTGCTGCACTGTCCAGTCAAAGGCCTGGATTTCCAGCATGGAAACATTTGAGGCTCGCAGTATGTCTTTGGCGGCATACTGAGACATCTTCGTGCGCTTGAGTTGTTTCACCCAGCGCCGGACTTTTTTCGGCTCGTAGAGTAGCTGTAAAAACGCTTCCGCCCCGCCATAGCTTTTGCTGTCCGGCTCCTTGAGCCATTTGATCTCGACTTTCTTTTTCATATAGTTTCCTCTGGCGTTGACTTCAAGACAAATCCCTTCAAAAAACAATGGTACTTTTGCCAGATTGAGATCCTATTTACCCTTATCAAAGTAATTGCATGGGAGCCACCACGCCTATGGGTACAGACACAAAAGAGAAGGAGTCGTTGAAGGAGGAAATGACGAGCGTGATTGAAGAAGCGCGTGTGGTGATTCCCGGAATTCAGGCCTTGTTCGGCTTTCAGACCATGGCGGTTTTTAACAGCCGGTTTGAAGGCTTGCCCGATCCAGGCAGGTGGGCGTACCTCGTTGCCCTGGGATTGCTGGCGCTTGCGATGGGATTGCTGATGACGCCGGCCGCATATCACCGCTTGGCCGAACGGGGCCAAGTCTCCCGCAAGATGACCGATCTTTCGTCGAACTTGATTACGGCGGGGATGATCCCTTTGATGCTTGCCTTCGCCCTCGATGTCTACGTCGTGATCCTGGCGGCGGTCAATAACGCGATGCTTGGAGTCTTTGGCGGTATTGCGACCGCTTGCGCCCTTGCGGGATTATGGTTCTGGTTTCCATGGACGAAAAAATAAGAGGCCGGCCTGATTGCCATTCACAGCAATCAGGCTCGGCATACGGAGCACCCTTGATTTTGCGTGGTCACGGCATTCCAAATGGGTAAGCAGCAAGGTATGCCGAGCGCGCGAAAGGAGCCAAGGGAGACCGCCGCCGGGGCTCCGATCGGCGGCCGCCCTGCCCGCGCTTCAACAGCGGAGCGACCGCGATTTTCAGGACAAAGACCGTCCGCTCAGAACGGCAATTTCAAAATCGAATTGTCCTGCGAGGAAGGATTCCCTCCCTTGGAAGAATCATGATCACCTTCCGAGGAAGGCATGGTCGGCGAAGCCGACTCGCTCTTTTCCGTTACAACATCGATGCGACCGTACAGCCCGTGCTTTTCGTCGTCCGGGCCGGCTGCAAAAAACAGCGTGTCCACCGGCTGGCTGGCGAAGCCGCTGCCGAAGGCAAGGCCCCATAGTCCGTCGATCGTGATCGCTTGCCCATTGCTTCCTTTGAGCGTCCCGGCGAATTTGCCGCTGACGAGGTCATACGCATTGATCGTACCGTCGCCGAAATTGCCGACCAGTAAATGATTGCCGAACTTGCCGAAACCCGCCGGCGCCAGCGTCATGCCCCATGGCGCATTCAACTCGCCCTGCGACGCCACCCGCGCGATCAGCGTACCGTTCGGGTCGTACACGTCGACATAGCCGAGGCCGCGGCCCGCCACGTCGTCATGCCGGGCCGCATCCTGCTTCGCGTATGTCACGTAGATGTCGCCGTTGATCGCCTGCACGTTGAACGGCGCGAAGCCAGCCGGTATCGCCGGGTCGGTAAACGCGCCGGCCGCGAGTGTCACTCGCTTGAAGCTGCTGTCGAACACGTCGATCCGGTTGTTATGGAAATCCGCCGCGTACAACAGGCTGCCGCTGCCGCCGGCGCTCAATGTCAGTCCTTTGTAAACCGCGCCAGTCGCCGTAAAATTGTCGACTACGCGAATCGCATTGGTGGCGTCCACGTTCGGCGCCCAGCCTGCGATCACGCCGTCTTCAGTCGCGAACAGGAAACGGGCGGGCCCGGACGCGCTGCCTTTCGATACCACGAAGCCGGTCGATCCATTGAACACGATGCCGGTGGGCACACCGGTACCGGGGTTGTTTGCCGACGAAGGAATTTTCACCACCAGCGATTGCGGCTTGCCTGTGCCGTCGAACAGCAACGCGTTGCCGGAACCGTTGGCCGCCACCCACACCGGGCCGAAGGGATTGAACGCGACGCCCCAGCCGTTGACCAGCTTCGGATCGTTGTTATCGGCCGGCACGAACCCGTCCGACACCAGGTTGTGCTGCAGATATTCATCTTCCGCCGCCTGTACCGGCGGCGCGGCCGCCATCGCCAGCATGGCTAGTGTGCATAGAAAGCGGATGGCTTTACTGCTGTGCAGAGTATTCATTTCGCTGTCCTCCAGAAATAGTGTGAGCCTGTGTCGGGAATAGCTTTTCCCGACGCCATGCATGACGGCCGCTACGCATTTCAGGACGGATGTCCGCATGGAAGCGGCGCATCGATGCGATCAGAATGGTTGTTGCAAACCCTGCCGATTCTCCGGCTTCGTGAGGGGAATTTTCTCAAACTAGCAAATCGGGCGAAGAATGCCAGCGCCTCTCATGCAAGCGTTTGTCGCCGCGCAGAGAAAATCGTGATTGTGGATAGACTGATTACCGGGCAGACAGGCTGCATCATGATTGCGCCGCTTATCGGAAGACACACCTATTTATCGAGGAAATGCCGATGCGGAGGGAGCGTGTTGCGGGCAACCTATTCCATTTTCGGCATGCCGATGAGAGGGAATTGCCATACTTGCCTTCCTGATCGCCCTTGGCTAATCTGCGCCTATGCCTTTCAATGAATGATCCCTTGCCCATCCGATTTATTCTTCAAGGAGAAATGTCATGGCCTACGTTGACGGTTTCGTTCTGCCGCTTCCCCAAAAAAACCGGGAGGCTTACCGTGAAATGGCGAGCAAGTGCGGCGCGATCTGGCGCGAACACGGCGCGCTGCAATTTCGCGAGTGCATTGCCGATGACGTGAAGCCGGGCAAGCTGACTTCCTTCCCGCAAAGTGTGAATCTCGAAGCCGGCGAAACCGTTATTTTCTCGTGGATCGTGTATGAGTCGCGCGCTCATCGCGACGAGGTCAACGACAAGGTGATGAAGGATCCGCGCATGGCCGAAATGATGAAGCCGGAATCGATGCCGTTCGATGGCAAACGGATGCTGTATGGCGGCTTTGAAATGCTGGTCGACCTGTAGCGCGCAACACGGCTGAAGCTGACGGGCGGAAATCGTCGACTTGCTTTCTCTGTGATAGCCGATTGCCGATCCCGGATTCGCGATTACCGTCCGCAGCGGAACACCAAACACAACACCATTAAGCGTTGCGGTTTTTCCGCCGACGAAATCCGGTTTCGCTTACACCAAGCGTCCCTCGACATCCCGCACGAACCGGCTGCGCCATGCCTCAGTCGGCCGCGCGGATGGCGCCGGTAATGTGCAAGGCGCCGATCGCGCCATATATTTCGAGCGGCGCGATACCTTTGCCGTGCGTCGCGATGCCGCCGGCGATCGTCACTTCGCGCGCCGAGCCGCCGGGCTTGATACTCAGCCCGATCGCGCTGAGGGTCGTGACTACGCCTTTGACCAGCGACTCGCCGGTGGCACCGAAGGTTTCGATGCCGCGCAAGATCCGGAGCCGGCCGATCGGCTGGCTGATCTGCACGCCCACCGCACCGTCCGCGTGGGTGGCGATGCGGTCGAATTCGGCCGAATGCACCGTCCCGGCATACTGGTTGAAGCCGCGTGCGCCCAGTCCGAAGGTCTCGATCGGCGCCTTGACCTTGAGTTCATTGACGATGCCGAAATTGACGAAGCCGATGCCGCTGGGACCGTAGGAAGTGATCTTGTCTTCGGCTTCCCAGCGGTCCACCGTCCCCCAGTTGTCCAGCACCATGTCGTTGACGCCATAGGTCACGACCGGCGCCAGATTGCGGACGATATCGACATAGGCGCCGTATACCGTGAACACGCCGCCGGTGATGGCATCGGGCGTGCCTGACGCGATCCGGCCGTCGCTGTACACCGGGCCGGTCTCCAGCCGGTGCACGCTCAGGCGGCCCCTGTCGAAGCCAGGGCCGCTAACGAAGATACCGCTGCCCAGTACCGGCGCAGCCGCGCTGCCGGCGGACAGGCCGAGCAGGTTCGCCGTGATGCTCACCTGATCGTCGGCTTGCATGTTCCATAGGGTGAAAGCGCCCTGGATCACCCGCACGCCGAATCCCTGCGGACGCTCGCCCTGCGCACGGGTATCGGCGGCGGCGACATGGAGGTCGTCGACCTCCACATGCCCGCTGCGCACCTTGTCGCGCGCCAGCAACTGAACCTGCCCTATTGTCACCACTTCCGTCAGGCGCAGGATGCCCAGGCTGTCGACGGCGGTGTCGTTGAAAATGGCGCGCCGTCCGACCGATGCCTCGAGACGAAGATAGCCGACCTCATTGTCGGAAGTCAGTTGCAGGCCATCCTGCCCGGCGGCGAATGCCAGCGTGGCTTCTTCGTCCTCGCCTTCGATCGCCTGGCCGGGCGCCAGGCGCAGCGACGGCAGATCGGCCAGATGACCCTGTACCAGGATCTTTTTCACGGCGGCGTCCTTCAGCGCCGCGACCAGTTGCTCTACGGTGGAAACCGATGCGTGGCGTGATGTCATGGCAGCCTCCTTTGCACGCGGATAGTACGATTTGGTGAAATGCGCCGACGCTGCCGAAGCAGCGCCTCACGGGCAAGAAATGGTCCTAGCTTGGCAATTCCAGATCGGCGATCACCGCCGCCAGAAAGCGCGCCGCCTCGCCGCCGGTGACCACGCGATGGTCGAAGGTCAGGCTTAAAGGCAGCACCCGATGCACCGTCGGCGCGCCATCGACGGCCAGCACCTGGGCGTGCACGCGGCCGGCGCCGAGGATGGCGACGGTCGGCGGCATCACGATCGGGGCCGCATATTTGCCGCCGATCATGCCGAAATTCGACAAGGTGATGGTATTGCCGCGCAACTCTTCCGGCGGCATCCTGCGCGCCGCGGCGTCGGCGCGCATGCGGTCCAGGCCGCGCCGCAGGTCGGCCGCATCGCGGTTGGCGACGTCGCGCAATACCGGCACGAACAGCCCTTCCGGCAGATCGACGGCAATGCCGACATCGATTTTTTGCAGGATGCGGCGCCCCATGGTGCGGCCCTCGTACCAGGCATTCAGCGCCGGCTCGGCGCGGCAACCGGCCACCAGCGCGCGCACCAGGCGGATGGTGATGTCCATGCCAGACGGCCAGGCCTGGATGTCGGCATCGTCGACGACGGTGGCGGCGGCGACTTCGCTTTGCGCCAGCGCCATGTTCTGCGCCATCGCCCGCCGCACGCCGTGCAGGATTTCCGCCGGCCCGGCTGCCGCCAGTATCTTCGCCACGCGCTGCACGTCGGCGGCGGTGATCACTCCCTCGGGACCGGACGGCGTGACCATCGCCAGTTCGACCTTGAGCTGGCGCGCCAGCGCGCGCACCGCCGGCGTCGCCTTGATCGCGCCGCCGCCGGCGCCGGCGCCCAGCGCGGCCGGCGCTTCCCGCACCAGATCGTGTCCGACCTCGACCTGGCCGACCACGGTGCCGGCATCGCCGTCGCCTTCGCCCTCCTTGCTTTCGAAGCCGACCAGCGGCGCGCCCAGGTGCACCAGTTGCCCGGCTTGGCCGAACAGCTTGGCGATGCGCCCGGAATACGGCGAGGGGATTTCGACGACCGCCTTGGCGGTTTCCACCGACAGCAGCGCCTGGTCGGCCTGCACTTCATCGCCGGCCTTGACGTGCCACTCGACGATTTCGGCTTCCTGCAAGCCTTCGCCCAGGTCGGGCAGCTTGAAGATTTTCATGCACCCTCCACGGTCTTCTTCACGGCATCGACGATGCGCGCCACGCTCGGCATGTATTGATACTCGAGCTTGGCCATCGGCACCACCACGTCGTAGCCGGTGACGCGCTGTACCGGCGCCAGCAATGAGTACAGCCCTTGCTCGGCCAGATTGGCGGCGATCTCGGCGCCGAAGCCGCCTGTGCGCGGGGCCTCATGGACGATCACGCAGCGTCCGGTGCGCGCCACCGATTCGAGGATGGTGTGCATGTCGAGCGGCTTCAGGGTGGCGACGTCGATCACCTCGGCCATGACACCTTCCTGCGCCAGCGCATCGGCCGCCATCTGGGTTTCGTGCAGCATCGCGCCCCAGCTGACCAGCGTGACGTCGCTGCCGGCGCGCAAGGTGAAGCAGACGTCGAGCGGCAGCGCTTCGCCGTTGGCCGCGACTTCCTGCTTGAACAGGCGGTACAGCCGGGTCGGTTCCAGGAAAATCACCGGGTCGGGATCGCGTATCGCCGCCAGCAGCAGGCCGTAGGCGCGCGCCGGCGACGACGGCACCACCACGCGCAGCCCGGCCATGTGCGCGAACAAGGCTTCCGGACTTTCCGAGTGATGTTCGGGCGCATGGATGCCGGCGCCGCACGGCGCGCGCAATACCATGGGACACGACAGCCGGCCGCAGGTCCGGTGCCGCAGGCGCGCGGCGTGGTTGATGATGTGATCGATGGCGGGATAGATGAAGCCGGCGAACTGGATTTCGGCGACCGGTTTCAGGCCCATCGTCGCCATGCCGATCGCGGTGCCGGCGATCGCGGTTTCCGCCAGCGGCGTATCGATCACGCGCTCGGCGCCGAAACGCTCCTGCAAGCCGACCGTGGCGCGGAACACGCCGCCGTTGACGCCGATATCCTCGCCCAGCAACACGACGTCGGCGTCGCGCGCCATTTCATCGGCCAGCGCCCGATTGACCGCTTCCACCAGGTTCATTTCAGCCATGCCGCCCCCCGTTGTCGGTGGCGAACGCGAGCGCCTGCGCGCGCTGCGCCTGCAGCATCTCCGGCAGGCGGGCGTACTGGTAATCGAACATCGCGGCGACGCCCGGCATCGGCGCCGCCAGGTAAGCCTCGACCGCCTGGTTGATCGCCTGGTTGCAATCCGCGATGAGCTGCTCTTCCTGCTCCTTGCTCCAGAGGCCGAGCCGCACCAGGTAATTGCGCAGGCGCTGGACCGGCTCCTCGGCCCAGTACCGCTGCACCGTTTCGGCGTCGCGATAGCGGGTGGCGTCGTCGGCGGTGGTATGGTCGCCGAGCCGGTAGCTGAGCGCTTCGATCAGCGTCGGGCCGGCGCCGGCGCGCGCCTTGTCGATCGCCTGCCGCGCAGCCTGATGCACGGCGATGATGTCGTTGCCATCGACCTGGTGGCCTTCGATGCCGGCGGCGAGCGCCTTTTGCGCCAGCGTCTGGGCCGCGCTCTGGGTGCTGCGCGGGACTGAAATCGCCCATTGATTGTTGTTGACGATCAGCACCAGCGGCGCTTGCCAGACCCCGCCCAAGTTCATGCCTTCGTAAAAGTCGCCCTTGGAAGTGGCGCCGTCGCCCAGAATGCAGACCGCGACGCGCGGCTGGCGGCGCAGCTTGAACGCATAGGCGACGCCGGCCGCATGGCAGACCTGGGTCGCGATCGGCACCGCAATCGCAAAGTCATGCCGCGGCACCGCAAAGTCGCTGCCGCGCTCGTCGCCGCTCCAGTACAGCAGGCTTTCCAGCATCGTCACGCCGCGCACGAATTGCGCCGCATGATCGCGGTAGGACGGCAGCAGGACATCTTCGGCGCGCATCGCGCTGGCGACGCCGACGCCGATCGCTTCCTGCCCCAGCGCCGAAGCGAAGGTGCCGAGCTTGCCGGTGCGCTGCAGCGCGATCGCCTTGGTATCGAACAAGCGCGTTTGCAGCATCGCCCGGTACCAGCGCAGCAACAGCGCGGGATCCTGCGCCCACTCGGGCAGCGCCTGGGTGGGATTGCCCTGCGGATCGAGGAACCGGGTGTAATCGATTTCAAAACGTGCAACGATGCTCATGACACGCTCCTGGCCTTCACTACAGTCTAGTCCTCCAGTAATTTATGCGCTTTCCGCCAGGATGGGATTGATCTTGAGCAGCCTGCCTGCACCCGCAGGCAGCGTAGGCTTGCCGCCGGTGTGGCGCAGCGCCGGCAATCCGCTTCGACCGCGGCGTCCCCGTGCCAGGCAGTAAACGATCACCCTCAGCGTGCCGGCGCCGCGGCCGGACTCACCCGCCATATGACGTTGCCGACGTCATCGGCGACCAGCAGCGCACCGGTACGGTCGACGGCGACGCCCACCGGCCGCCCCATGGCCTCGCCTCGCGCATTGACGAAGCCGGTCAGGATGTCCTCCGGCATGCCGGCCGGACGGCCGTCGGCAAACGGCACAAAAATCACCTTGTAGCCGCTGCGGGGCTTGCGATTCCAGGAGCCGTGCTGGCCGATGAAGGCGCCGCCGGCAAAGCGCTGCGGAAATGATTTGCCCTCATAAAAAGCCAGCCCGAGCGAGGCGGTATGCGCCCCCAGCGCATAATCCGGCGCAATCGCCCGCGCCACCAGGTCCGGCCGCGGCGGCTGCACCCTGGTATCGACATGCGCGCCGTAATAGCTGTACGGCCAGCCGTAAAAGGCGCCGTCCTTTACCGCGGTCATATAGTCCGGTACCAGGTCGCTGCCGAGTTCATCGCGTTCGTTGACCGCCACCCACAGCGCGCCGCTCTGCGGTTGCCAGGCCAGGCCGTTGGGGTTGCGCAGGCCCGAGGCAAAGATGCGGGTGGCGCCGGTAGCCGGATTCACTTCCCAGATGGCGGCGCGCCCGGCCTCGTTCTGGATGCCGTTTTCACCGACATTGCTGTTCGAGCCGACCGTGACATACAGCCGTGCGCCGTCGCGGCTGGCGATCACGTCCTTGGTCCAGTGATGATTGATCGGGCCGGCCGGCAGATCCACCACTTTGGTGCCGGGCGCGGTGATGCGCGTCTCGCCGCCGCGATAGGGAAAACGCAGCAGCGCATCGGTATCGGCGACATACAGATCGTTGCCGGCCAAGGTCATGCCGAACGGGGAATGGAGCCCCTGCAGAAAGACCGTGCGCGTTTCCGCCACGCCGTCGCCGTCGGTGTCGCGCAGCAGCGTGATGCGATTGGCACTCCGCACCGCGGCGCCGCCCCGTTTCATCAGCGATTTCGCGATCCATCCGCGGATGCCCTTGCTGTCTTCCGGCTTGGGCGGGGCATTGGTTTCAGCCACCAGCACGTCGCCGTTCGGCAGCACGTGAAGCCAGCGCGGATGCTCGAGGCCGGTGGCAAACGCATTCACCGTGAAACCGGCGGCGGCCTTGGGCGTGGTGCCGGCCGGCCAGCCTTTGGCGCGGGCGACATTGATGGTAGGAAATACCGTCCGGTTCGGCGCCGGCAGGGCCGGATCGGGGCCGTAACCGGCCTGCTCCGGCAAGTTCGCCATTTCGCTACAGGCGGCCAGATTCAGCATCAACAGCCAGGCTAACGGACGGAAAATGAAAGCGTGACGCATGCGGTACCTCCGGTGGGACAGCATAAGGCAGGGCCGACGCACAAATTTGCGATAAACGTATTTCAATGGCGCCATAAGGCCAATCCTGCGCTCGTTTGGCGACGTCGATTTGATCTCTGTTCAGGCATGCGGCATCGAATTTATCGTGCCGGATGCGCCTCGGTCGCGACAGCGCTGCCCGCCCGAGGCGAAAATCAACGTCATGGGGAGTGCCAGCCACATTCGTTAAAATAACGAAATTTTTCGCAAAACGTCGCGATCATGGGCGGTTCTGCCGGCACAATCCCATGACGGCCGTGTGCCGGAAGTTTGGGCAACGCCGCATGGCGTGCCGGGCATTGCTGCCGCGGCAGACCCGACTGCCGCGCGGAAATAGCGGAGCCGAGGCTTTCGGCGCTCCCTGCAACCTTGAATTGAGATTGGTGAATCCCTGATGAAATCGATTTGTATCTACTGCGGCTCCGCCGTCGGCGCCTCCCCGATTTATGCCCAGGCGGCGCGCGAACTGGCGCAGGGCATGGTGGCCAACAATATCGCGCTGGTCTACGGCGGCGGCAACATCGGCCTGATGGGCGTGATCGCCGATGAAATCCTGCGCCTGGGCGGCGAAGCCACCGGCGTGATTCCAAAGGCATTGCTGGACAAGGAAGTCGGCCACACCGGCCTGACCCGGCTGCACATCGTCAAGGACATGCACGAGCGCAAGGCGCTGATGGCGGAGCTGTCGGATGGCTTCATCGCCATGCCGGGCGGCGTCGGCACGCTGGAAGAACTGTTCGAAGTATTCACCTGGTTCCAGCTCGGGCTGCACGACAAGCCGATCGGCCTGCTCAACGTGGCCGGCTTTTATGACGGGCTGATCGCCTTCGTCCAGCATCAGGTCGGCGAGCAGTTCCTGAAGGCCAACCA
Organism: uncultured beta proteobacterium; assembly: GCA_963706525.1. GTDB lineage: Bacteria > Pseudomonadota > Gammaproteobacteria > Burkholderiales > Burkholderiaceae_D > DATJCV01. The sequence continues at coordinate 391,754 of CAVPMM010000015.1, forward strand.
GGCCGCCTTCCTGATGCATGAGGCAAATGCGGAAACGCTGCTGGCGCGCTTCAAATCGTATGTGCCGAAGTTTTACGACAAGTTTCTGGACGAGCAGACGGCGCAGGAAATCCTGCGCTGAACCTGGCCGCCGCCTCGCGCTTTGCGGCGCAAGGCATGCGGCATGCTGTTTCCGCGTTTTGGCGCGGGAACGGCGACCGGCCGCAGCGGCCGCCTCAAGCTGATGTAGGGAGTATCAGTAAATTTTCCAGAAACTACGCCCGGGATAAGGCCACATACGATGGAGTATATGGCCTTATCAGTGTCCCAGCGCCTGCCGGAAATCCTCCAGCAGATCGGCGCCGTCCTCGATGCCGACCGACACCCGGATCAGCGATTCGGCGATGCCCATGCTGGCGCGCCGCTCCGGCCCCATCTCGTGGAAGATCGTGTGCGCGACCGGGATCACCAGCGTGCGCGTGTCGCCCAGGTTGCTGGCCGGGATGCCGAGCTTCAGGCGGTTCAGGTAATCGAAGCAGTCGATGCCCTCGTCCAGCTCGAAGCTGAACAGGCTGCCGCAGGCGCGGAACAGTTCGCACGCCAGCGCGTGCTGCGGATGCGATGCCAAGCCCGGGTAGTGCACCGCCGCCACGCGCGGATCGGCTTCCAGCATCTGCGCCAGCGCCAGCGCGTTGGCGCATTCGCGCTCCATGCGCAGGGCCAGGGTTTCGGCGCCGACCGCGAGGTGATGCGCGGCTTCCGGCCCGAGCGAGGCGCCGAAGTCGCGCAGCGCCTTGGCGCGGATCTGGGCGATGCCCCACTGCTGCGGCGCAAAGCGCTTGTAGGTATCGTCGATATTCGGATAGCGGCTCCAGTCGTACAGGCCGGTATCGGTCAGGGCGCCGCCCAGCGCGATGCCGTGGCCGCCGATCGACTTGGTCAGCGCGTTGACCACCAGGCCGGCGTCGCACCGTTTTCGGCTGGAACAGGTAGGGCGAGGTCATCGTGTTGTCGACCACGTACAGGATGCCGCGCGCGCGGCACAGTTCGCCGATGCGCGCCAGGTCGGCCACCTGGGTGCGCGGATTGGCGATGGTCTCGACGAAGACGATGCGGGTGGCCGGCGTCAGCGCCGCCTCGACTTGGCGACGTCGGTGGCGTCGACCATCGAGACGTCGACGCCCTGCACCGCCGACGGTTTGCCACAGGCTGTTGGTATTGCCGAACAGGAAGGCCGACGACACCACGTGATCGCCCTCGCGCAGCAGCGCCTGCGACCACGCGCGCCGATCGCCGCCATGCCGGTGGCGAAGCAGACCGTGGCAACGCCGTCTTCCATCTTCGTGATCTTGTCCTCCAGCGCCGACACGGTCGGGTTGCCCTGGCGGCCGTAGCGGTAGCCGGGCTGCTTGCCCTGGAACACCGCCGCCAGCTCGCGCGCATCCTGGTAGCCGAAGGCGACCGAGGTGTGCACCGGCTTGTGCAGCGAACCGTGCTCGATCGCGCTTCTGGCGGTCGTTGTGCAGGATGGTGGTGGTGAAGCCGTAGGGTTTGGAGGTATTCATGGTCGGGAGAGGTTCGGCAGGCGTGGAAGCACGGGCGGCGTCCAGCCTGTCGGCGGCGATCGAGATGAGTAGAGGCCGGTTGGGTGGCGGTTGAATGACGGTTGAAATGCGGGCGGCTCAGTCGACCCGCGCCAGGTTCAGGTTCAGCTGCGAGCGCGTGCCCGTCCTCGTCGGCCGGCTTGGGATGGTTGCGTGCGAATTCGATGCGGTCCAGGTAGTCGCGCGAAATGTCGCCGGTGACGTAGAGGCCGTCGAAGCAGGACGCTTCGAAGTTTTTCAGCGCCGGGTTGACGTCGGAAATCGAGCGCTTGAGCGCCTCGATGTCCTGGTACACCAGGGTGTCGGCGGTGATTTCGCGGCACACTTCCTCGTCGCTGCGGCCATGCGCGATCAGCTCGTTGCGGGTCGGCATGTCGATGCCGTACACGTTCGGGAATTGCACCGGCGGCGCCGCCGAGGCGAAGATCACCTTGTTGGCGCCGGCTTCGCGCGCCATCTGCACGATCTCGCGGCTGGTGGTGCCGCGCACGATCGAATCGTCGACCAGCAGCACGTTCTTGCCCTTGAATTCGGAGGCCGATCGCGTTCAGCTTCTGGCGCACCGATTTCTCGCGCTGCGCCTGGCCCGGCATGATGAAGGTGCGGCCGATGTAGCGGTTCTTGATGAAGCCTTCGCGGTATTCCAGGTTCAGCTTGCAGCGCCAGCTGGATCGCCGCCGGCCGCGACGAATCGGGGATCGGCATGACGACGTCGATTTCGCCCGTGCTGAGATCTCGCGCTTGATCTTGTCGGCCAGGTATTCGCCCATTTTCAGGCGTGTGGCGTAGACCGAGGCGCCGTCGATGATCGAATCCGGACGCGCCAGGTAGACGTATTCGAAGGCGCACGGATTCAGCGACGGATTGTCGGCGCATTGCTGGCTGGTACAGCTGGCCGTCGACGTCGATGAAGATCGCCTCGCCCGGCGCGACGTCGCGCAGGAAGCGGAAACCCAGGCCTTCCAGCGCCACCGATTCGCTGGCCACCACGTATTCGATGCCGCGCTCGGTTTCGTTGAAGCCGATGCACAGCGGCCGGATGCCGAACGGATCGCGGAACGCCAGCAGGCCGTAGCCGGCGATCTGCGCCACCACCGCGTAGGAGCCGCGCACCCGCTGTGCACCACCGCCACCGCCTGGAACAGGCGTCGACGGCTCCAGCGAATAGCCGGTGGTGGCTTCCTGGATTTCGTGCGCCAGCACGTTCAGCAGCACTTCGGAATCGGAATCGGTGTTGATGTGGCGGCGGTCGTTGCTTGAACATCTCGATCTTGAGCTGTTCCCAGTTGGTCAGGTTGCCGTTGTGCGCGAGGATGATGCCGAACGGCGCGTTCACGTAGAACGGCTGCGCTTCCTCCTCGCTGGACGAACCGGCGGTCGGATAGCGCACTGGCCGATGCCGGAATTGCCGGGCAGCGAGCGCATGTTGCGCGTGCGGAACACGTCGCGCACCAGGCCGTTGGCCTTGTGCATCGAGAAGCTGTTGCCGTGATTGGTTGCGATACCCGCCGCATCCTGGCCGCGGTGCTGCAACAGCAGCAAGGCGTCATAGATCAGCTGGTTGACGGGTTGATGGGAAACGACGCCGACGATGCCACACATGGTGGACTCCTAAACTGAACTGCAGATATGAAAAATTTCAAAACTGCACGTGCTGCGCAAAGTCAGCCGGCAAGAAAGGCTTGACGGTGCGCGCGGCGGTTTCCGCCAGCGGACTGAGAGCAGCGCGTCCTTCCAGAACGGCTGTTGCGGGATGGCGGTCATGCCGCACAGCAGGACGGCGGCCAGCACGATCACCAGTCCGCGCGCCAGGCCGAACAGGCCGCCCAGGCCGCGGTCGGCCAGGCTCAGTCCGCTCGCCTTGATCACGGCATCGAGCGCCAGCATCAGCAATCCCATCAGGATGCGCACGCCGATGAACAAGGCGATAAAGGCCACGATCAGGCGCGTGGAATCGCCGGGAATCATGTCCGGCAGCAAATGGGCCAGCTCCTCGCCATAGGCATTGGCGATCACGAACGACACCACCCAGCTCAGCAGTGACAGTATTTCCTTGACCAGCCCGCGCAAGGTGCTGATCACCACCGAGCAGACCAGGACAAACAGCACCAGGTAATCGAAAATCGTCAACGGCACGCCAAGTCAATCACGTCCGTCCTCAGGCCGGAACCAGGGTGCCGCTCAGGCCCAGCTTGCCCAGCTTGGCGCGCATTTTTTCCGCCTCGTCCTTGCTGGCGAACGGTCCGACCCGGATCCGGATGCGTTCGCCGGAAGCGGTCGCCACCTTTTGCGTGTAGGAGGAGATGCCGGCTTCGCTCAGCTTGCCGCGCAACTCGCCGACCTTTTCGGCCGAGGCCAGCGCCGCCACCTGCACCACGAATTTGCCGGCCGGCGCTTCGCCCGCGGCTTTCGCAGCCGGCGGGTGGGCATCGAACTTCCCTTCGAGGATGGCCCTGGCGCGCGCCGCGTCGTCCGGCTTGACGGTCGTGACCGGATGCGCTGCCGCCTGCCGGGTGTCCGGCTTTTCCTTCGGCTCGGGCTTGGCGGCGGCTTTGGGCGGCGCCGGCTCCGGCGCGTGCTCAGGCGCGGCGGGCTTGTCCTTGACGACGGGCTTGGGCTCCGCGGGCGCGGGCTTGGCGGCCGGCGCCGTATCCGCCAGGGCCACGGCCGGTTTGGCGGGAGTCGGCTCGATAATCTCTTCGGCCGCATCGAGGCTGGCGGGGCGCGCAGGCGCGGCCGTTTCCGGCTTGGCGGAATCGGACGGCGCCGGTGCGGGAACGGGCGCGGGCGGCGTCTTGTCTTTGGAGGGGATCTGGATCGCGATATCGCTGGCCAGCGGCTTCGGCTCGGAATCGAGGATCATCGGCAGGCCGATGACCAGCGCCAGCACCAGTGCCACCGCGCCGACCAGGCGCCGGCGCGCGCGCTTTTTCTCGGGCAGTGCCGGGTCCACCGGCTCGCGTTTGGAAGAACCGCCCTTGCGCCTGGCGCGGCCGCGCACGGTACTCGTTTCTTCTTCGGCGCGCGAATAAAACTCATCGCCGCCGGCAGCGGATTCCTGCTTGTCTTTGCGAAAAAACGAGAACAATTCCATGCGATATCGAGGCAATCCATCAGTGGTGCTCGGCTTGGCGCGCCTGCATGACGCCGGCGACGGTCAGGAACGATCCGAAAACCACAATTCTATCATTCTGCCCCGCACGTTTCTGGGCATCAGCATAGGCTGCGGCCGGAGTCGCGAAGGTGGCGATGCTCGCATTGTCCGTCGGCCCGCTGCGCGGCACAAATCCCGCCGCCAGCAGTTTTTGCTCGATCTGCGCGGCGGATGCGGCGCGCGGCAGCGGCAGGTCGGTCAGGCACCAGTGATCGATGCGGTCCTTGAAGGCGGCGATGACGCCGTCGATATCCTTGTCCTGCATGGCGCCGAACACCGCGTAGGTGTACGGATGGAAGCCCATGTTGTCGAGGTTTTGCGCCAGGGTGGCCGCCGCATGCGGATTGTGGGCGACGTCGAGGATGACCAGCGGCCGGCCCGGCAGCACCTGGAAGCGGCCCGGCAGCTCGACCATCACCAGTCCGGTGCGCACTTCCTGGGCGCCGACCGGCAGCCGCATGCGCAGCGACTTCGAGCGCGGCCAGCGCGGCCGAGGCGTTCAGCAGCTGGTTGGCGCCGCGCAGCGCCGGATAGCCAGCGAATTGCGGCGCTGGCTGCGGCCGCCGTAGTTCCATTGCTGCTTGTCGCCGGCATAGTTGAAATCGCGCGCCGAGCAGCCACAGGTCGGCGCCGATCGCATCGGCGTGGTCGATCAGCGATTGCGGCGGCACCGGATCGCTGCAGATGGCGGCCTTGCCGGGGCGGAAGATGCCGGCCTTCTCGAAGCCGATCTCCTCGCGCGTATCGCCGAGATAGTCGGTATGGTCGATGTCGACGCTGGTGACGATGGCGACGTCGGCATCGATCACGTTGACCGCGTCGAGCCGGCCGCCCAGGCCGACTTCCAGGATCACCACGTCCAGCCCGGCATCGGCGAACAGCTGCAGCATCGCCAGCGTGGTGAATTCGAAATAGGTCAGCGACACTGTCGCCGCGCGCCGCTTCGACGGCGTCGAAAGCCGCCACCAGCGCCGCGTCGCTGGCAGCGATCTCGCCGTCGATGCGGGCGCGCTCGTTGAAATCGAGCAGGTGCGGCGAGGTGTACAGGCCGACGCGGTAGCCGGCGCGCAGCAGGATCGACTCCAGCATGGCGCAGGTCGAGCCCTTGCCGTTGGTGCCGCCGACGATGATGACCGGGCAGCTGAAGCCGATGCCCAGGCGCTCCTTGACCTGCGCGCACGCGGTCCAGGCCCATGTCGATCGCGATTTCGGGTGCCGCGATTCGAGCAGCGCGAGCCAGTCGGGCAAGGTGGTGGGGAGGTTGACATGTGATGCTTCTGTCGACATGTTGAACAGCGGCATTGCCGCTTCGGATTGCAATCGATCGCGTGGCGCGGCCCGGGCGTCAGCCGCGACCGGCCGGCGCCTGGGAGTTTCGGTACTTCAGGCCACCACTTCGGCCGCCTGGTTCTGCAGCAGCGCCAGCAGGCGCGCGATTTCCTCGCGCATCTTGCGGCGGTCGACGATCATGTCGATCGCGCCCTTCTGGTCAGCAGGAATTCGGCGCGCTGGAAGCCTTCCGGCAGTTTTTCGCGCACGGTGTTTTCGATCACGCGCGGGCCGGCAAAGCCGATCAGCGCCTTCGGCTCGGCGATCACGACGTCGCCCATGAAGGCGAACGAGGCCGAGACGCCGCCCATGGTCGGGTCGGTCAGCACGCTGATGAACGGCAGCTTCTTCTCCGACAGCTTGGTCAGCATCGCCGTGGTTTTCGCCATCTGCATCAGCGACAGCAAGCCTTCCTGCATGCGCGCGCCGCCGGTGGCGGTGATGCAGATGAACGGCACCTTCTGCTCCAGCGCGGTCTGGGCGCCGCGCACGAAGCGCTCGCCGACCACCGAGCCCATCGAGCCGCCCATGAATTCGAATTCGAAGCAGGCCACCACCACCGGCAAGGCTCATGATGGCGCCGCCCAGCACGACCAGCGCATCGGTTTCGCCGGTGGCTTCCATCGCCGCCTTCAGGCGGTCCGGGTATTTCTTGCTGTCCTTGAACTTGAGCGTATCGACCGGCAGCGCTTCCTGGCCGATTTCATAACGGCCGCCTTCGTCGAGCAAGCGCGTCGAGGCGGTCGCGCGCGCGGATGCGCATGTGATGGTTGCACTTCGGGCAAACGTGCAGGTTCGATTCCAGGTCGGTGCGGTACAGCACCGCTTCGCAGGACGGGCACTTGACCCACAGGCCTTCCGGCACCGATTTGCGGATGCGCCGGCGTCGCTGCGCTGGATGCGCGGCGGAAGCAGCTTTTCAAGCCAGCTCATGGTGACCTCTTTCTGTTTTTTCCCTGCCGAATTGTACAACGTGCGGCGTTGCGCGCCGCTGCGCCGGACCAAAAACCGCTGGGGCGGGAATGGCGCCGCCGTCGCACGTTCAAGCCGGCAAGGAAGCATGCCTGAACACATACTCCCTGACAGAAGCACAAATTCCGGGCGCAAAATGGCTGTTTACGTCACATACCCCGTGATCCGTCGATATCCTGGGGAAGATCGGACGAAAAAGCGGGATTATTGATCCAGCGCCTGGCGGATGCCGGACAGAAACTTCTGCGCCGCCTGCACCGCCTGCTCGCGCGGCGTGTTTTCCATTTCCTGGATGATGCGGCTGCCGATCACCACCGCATCGGCCACCGCGGCCGACCGCCTTGGCGGTGGCGGCGTCGCGGATGCCGAAGCCGACGCCGATCGGCAGCTTGACGTGCTCGCGGATGGCGGCGATCGCGCTGCGCCACGTCGGCGGTGTCGATGTTGCCGGCGCCGGTCACGCCCTTGAGCGAGACGTAATAGCTGAAGCCGCTGCCGAAGCGCGCCACCTGGCCGATGCGCTCCTCGGTCGAGGTCGGCGCCAGCAGGAAGATCAGGTCGAGGCCGCTGCGCCTGCATCGGCGGCGGCGAACTCCTCGCATTCCTCGGGCGGATAGTCGACCACGATGGCGCCGTCGACGCCGGCTTCCTGCGCCGCCTGCGACGAAGGCGGCCTGCGCCCATGCGCTCGATCGGATTGGCATAGCCCATCAGCACCACCGGCGTGGTCGCGTCGGTCTTGCGGAATTCGCGCACGTAGCCGAGCACGTCGTGCATGCTGACGCCGGCTGCGAGCGCGCGTTCGCAGGCGCGCTGGATCACCGGGCCTTCGGCCATCGGATCGGAAAACGGCACGCCGAGTTCGAGGATGTCGGCGCCGCCGGCCACCAGCGCGTGCATCAGCGGCACCGTCAGTTCCGGCGCCGGATCGCCGGCGGTGATGAAGGGGACGAGGCCGGTTTTATTGTTGCGCCGCCAGTGCGGCGAAAGTGGACTGGATTCGGGACATGGATGTTTCTCATGAAGGTGGAGGTCGGATCGGCGGAGCAAGCGGCGCCGCTCCGGCTCGAACCGCGCGCATGATTCAGGCAGCGCGGCCAGCGCGCTGCGGCCACCGTGTGCATGTCCTTGTCGCCGCGGCCGGACAGGTTGACCAGGATGATCTTGTCCTTGGGCAGCGTCGCCGCCAGCTTGGCCGCATACGCCAGCGCGTGCGCTCGATTCCAGCGCCGGGATGATGCCTTCGATGCGGCAGCAGTCGTGGAACGCGGCCAGCGCCTCGTCGTCGGTGATCGACACGTACTGCGGCGCGCCCGCTGTCCTTCAGCCAGGCGTGCTCGGGGCCGACGCCGGGATAATCGAGGCCGGCCGAGACCGAATGGGTCTCGATGATCTGGCCGTTCTCGTCCTGCAGCAGATAGGTGCGGTTGCCGTGCAGGACGCCGGGCGAAGCCGGCCAGTCAGCGAGGCCGCATGCTTGCCGCGTCTCGAGGCCCTCGCCGGCCGCCTCGACGCCGACCAGCTGCACGTCCGTGCTGCGTCGATGTACGGATAGAAAATGCCCATCGCATTCGAGCCGCCGCCGATGCAGGCCACCACGTAGTCGGGCTGGCGCCCGGTCATTTCCGGCATCTGCACCAGGCATTCCTCGCCGATCACCGACTGGAAATCGCGCACCATCATCGGATACGGGATGCGGGCCGGCCACGGTGCCGATGATGTAGAAGGTGTTTTCGACGTTGGTGACCCAGTCGCGCATCGCTTCGTTGAGCGCATCCTTCAGGGTCTTGGAGCCGGATTCGACCGGCACCACGGTCGCGCCCAGCAGCTTCATGCGGTACACGTTCTGCGCCTGGCGCTTGACGTCCTCGCTGCCCATGTAGACCACGCATTCCAGGCCGAAGCGGGCGCAGATGGTGGCGGTGGCCACGCCGTGCTGGCCGGCGCCGGTTTCGGCGATGACGCGCGGCTTGCCCATGCGCTTGGCCAGCAGCGCCTGGCCGATCACGTTGTTGATCTTGTGGGCGCCGGTGTGGTTCAGGTCTTCGCGCTTGAAGTAGATCTGCGCGCCGCCGCATCTGCTCGGACCAGCGCTTGGCGTGGTAGATCGGCGACTGGGACGGCCGACGAAATGCTTGAGTTCGTAGCGGAATTCGTCGAGGAATTCCGGGATCGTTGCTGGTAATGCGCGTAGGCTTCGTTCAGCTCGGCCAGCGCGTGGGTCAGCGTTTCGGCGACGAAGCTGCCGCCGTAGGGGCCGAAATGGCCGCGGGCGTCGGGCAAGTGCGTAGTCGGGCGTCTGGCGCAAGGCGCTGTGGCGATCGGCTGGCGCTCGACTGCTGTCGAGCGGAGTGAATTGGGTCATGGCTGTTCCTGGTTATTCGCTGCTGGATTCGGTAATGGTGGCGATGCCGGCATCGGCAGCCGCACCGCGGCGATGAAGGCGCGCGATCTTGCGCGGCATCCTTGATGCCCTTGGCCTGCTTCGACGCCGCTGCTGACGTCGACCGCGTAAGGGCGTACGCGGCGCACCGCGTCAGTCGCGTTGTGTACGCTCAAGCCACCACTTAAAACGACCCGAGGCGCGAGTTCTTTTGGAATGAGAGACCAATCGAAAACCTTTCCGCCGCCGCCGTAGGCGTCCACCTAGGTATCGAGCAGCAAGCCGGCAGAACAAGGGACTGGCGGCGCGATAATTGCTGTTCGTATTCTAGCAAATCGGGCGGCTGCGTGTCCGGCCTGACGCGGAACGCGCGCACGAACGGCCGCCGCACGCCGCTGCGGCGATCGCCGCGCACTGCTCCGGCGTTTCGTCGCCATGGAACTGCAGCAGCGCCACCGGCGCCGCCGCCACTACCGCCGCGCACCTGCTTCCGGCGTCGGCGTTGACGAACAGCGCCGACCGCGGTGACGAAGGGCGGCACCGGCGCGATCAGCGCGGCCGCCTGCTGCCGGCGCGACGTAGCGCGGGCTGTTCGGATAGAACACGAAGCCGATCGCGTCGGCGCCGGCGGCCACGGCCGCGTCGCACGTCTTCGGCGCGGGTCAGGCCGCAGATCTTGATTCGGGTACGGTGCATGGCATAGGCATTCCGTTATCAGAAACCAAGCGGACCAGGCGCGCGGAGATCGCGCGCTTCCTGCGGCAGCCCCCACTTGGGATCGTAATCGATTTTCGCCAGGTACAGGCCGTCCGGCATGAAGGTCGGCGCCGCCAGCGTCGCGGTCGCGCGCCTGCCAGCACTTGCGCCAGCCAGTCCGGCGGCTGCGTGCCGCTGCCGACGTAGACCAGCGAGCCGACGATGTTGCGCACCATGTGATGCAGGAAGGCATTGGCGCGCAGCGTGAACACGATCAGGTCGCCGCTGCCGCTCGATCTGCGACGTCGTGCATGGTGCTTCACCGGCGACTTGGCCTGGCATTCGGACGGCGCGGAAGGCGGAAAAATCGTGCGTGCCGAGCAGGTGCTGCGCCGCCTCGCGCATGCGCGTCGACGTCGAGCGGCCGGAAGACCCAGCCGGCGCGGCCGGCCAGCAGCGGCGAACGCACCGGGTGGTTGTACAGCACGTAGTGATAGGTGCGGCGCGGGCGCTGAAACGGGCATGGAAAAACGGCTCGCCGGCTCCGGCGTCGAGCCGCAGCGCGCCCAGCGCACCGCGATCGACGGCGGCAGGAAGGCATTCACGCCGCGCACCCAGGAATGGTCGTCGCGCTCGAGGTCGGTATCGAAATGCACGACCTGCTCGAGCGCATGCACGCCCGGCGTCGGTGCGGCCGGCGCAGGTGGTGGCCAGCGGCTGCTGCGGCGAACTTCCGCCAGCGCCGCCTCCAGCCGATCCTGCACCGTGTGGCCGTCGGGCTGGGTTTGCCAGCCGTGCCAGGGGGTGCCGTCGTACTGGACGCCGAGTACAATGCGTTTCACGTCGATTCCAGTTTGAGAGATCGCTTCCAAAAATACAAAACGGGCGCCAGCATGGGGCTGCGCCCGTTTTGAACCACCCCGTCTTGCTCCGGCGATCCTCGCCGTGCCGTTCGTGGCGACCTCGGCTTATCGCGCCTCGGTCTGCCCTTGGTCGCCCCGCCGCCTGCGGCAGCGACCGACCCGGCGAGGCGAAAACGCCGGCGGTCGCGCTTTCGGCCTCGGCTCAGGCCAGCTCGGCCAGCAGCGATTTGGCTTTTTCGGCCTGCTGCTGCGAACCGCTCTTGAGCACTTCGTCCAGCAATTCGCGCGCGCCTTCCGTGTCGCCGATTTCCTGGTACGCCAGCGCCAGGTCCAGCTTGGTCGACATTTCGGCGCTGTAAGGATCGGCGCCCTCGCCGTTGGCCGGCGGCGTCGGCTGCATCGCCGCAGGTCGAGATTGAGCGCCCTCCAGGTCGAAGTCGAGCGAAACCGGCGGCGCAGCTGGTGCCGGCATCGGCCACCGGCGCCGGCGGTACGGCAGCGTGGCCGTCGATTCGGCTCGTCGGCGGTCCTCGGCCAGTCTCGGCTGCTTCGGCGTGCGGCGCAGCATCGTCCGTCCAGCGTCATGTCGGCCATGGCCGGGATCGGCAGCAAGCGCCGGCGCGGGCTCCGCCTGTGCTTCTGCCGTCGGCTACCGGGTCAAGGTCGAAATCGATCGAGGCAGAATTCGAGCGCCGGCGCAGCTGCCGATGCCGGCTCCGGCTGCCGCTGCGGCCGGCGGCGCGTCCAGTTGCTTGGCAAAGTCGCCCAGGTCGAAGTCCAGGTCGTCCATGTCGACGGCGCGACCGGCGCGGCCGCCTTGGCCGGCTGCTCGGGAGCCGGCTCGGCCGACAGATCGGCAAACTGGTTTTCGTCGGGGACGCCCAGCGACTCGGCCGCATCCGGCATCGCGCGATCACCGGAATGCGGTCTGCGTGGTGGCCAGCAGGGCATCCAGATCGAGCTCGGCCAGCGGCTCGGTCGGCGCCGTCAGCGCCACCGCCTTGGCCGCCACCTCGTCCGCAGCTTGCCGCCGGCATACAGCGGATTGTTCGGATCGATCGACAGGCCCAGCGCGGCCGCCTGCGCCCATTCGTCGCCCTCGCCCTTGGTCAGGCCGTACAGCTCGCTGGCCAGCAGTTTCGAACGCGCGCAGATCCTTGCGGTTGGCGTAGATTTCCAGCAGCTTGAGGCGCACCGGATGGCGCTCGGGCTGGGTGCGCAGCGCTTCCTTCAGGATTTCCTCGGCCTGGGCATCGCGGCCGTAGGCGATGTAGACATCGGCTTCGGCGACCGGATCGACTTCGTTGGTGTCGAGCTGGCTGGCCGACGGCGCGAAGCTGGAATTGAACACGCTGTTGTTGGTGTCGACGCTCTGGCCGCCGGTGGCGCCGAACAGGGAATTCGCCTTCAGGCTGGAATCGGCAGAGGATGCTGCTCCGCGAATTGCTTCTGCTTTTTCTTGCGGCGCGAGCTGTAAATGCCGAAGGCGCCGAGCGCGACCAGCAGCAGGCCGGCGCCGGGCAGCAGCAATGGATTTTCCAGCAGCTCGTCGACCAGGCTCGGTTCCGGCGCCGGTGGCGGCGGCGGCGGCCGTTTGGCGGGTGTCGCGGCCGGCTGCGGGCTGGCGGCGCGGTGCCGCAGCGCTGGCGGCGGGCGCGGCTGCAGCGTCGCCGGCGCGGTCTCTGCCGCCTGCTGCTCGGCGCAGCGCTGCGCCACCGCTGCCGGCTGGGCCTCGGCTGCCGGCGTGGCTGCGGCACTGCGGCCGCGCCGGCCTTGGCGCCGTCGGCTTGCTGCTGTTGCTCGGCCAGGCTCTTGTTCTTGACTTCAAGCAGCTTTTGCAGGTCGTTCACGTTTTTCTCCAGTTCCTTGACGCGGGCATTGGCTTCGGCCAGCGCCTTTTCCTTGGCGATCTTGTCTTCCGCGCTGGCCGCCGCCGGACCGCCGGCGCCTTGCCGCCGGCCATGTCGGCTTTCGACAGCTTCAGCTGGTCCTTCGCTTCGTTGGCCGCGGTCGGCCGTTCTTCGACCTTGGCGGTGATCTTGCCGGTCGCGCTCTGGCGCGCTTCGGCCGACGGCTTGGCGGCGCCGGCGGCGACCTGGCCGGCCAGCTCGTTGCGGTATTCGTTGAAATCGCGCGTCTGCGCCACGACGATGCTGTCGCGCTTCGCCGGCAGCGACGCCGCGCGCCGCCTCGCGCGTCGGGCACCGACAGGATCTGGCCCGGCGCGCAGGCGGTTCATGTTCTTGCCGATGAAGGCGTCCGGATTGGCGCGATACAGCGCGACCAGCATCTGTCGAGCGACACGCCGGCCGGCTTGACCTGGTGCGGCGATCGCCGCCAGGGAATCGCCCTTCTTGACCTGGTAGCTTTGCGCCGGCGGCGGCCTCGGCGGCCGGCCGGCGCCGGCGCTGGCGGATTGCGCCGGCTCGCTGCGCTGGCCGGCGCCGCTGGCGCCGCCGGCGGCGGCCGAGGCCACGCGCCGGCGTCGGCACGCTGATCGGCGCGCCACTTGCGGCCGGCTGCGCCGTGCGCAAGTCGGCCGGGTCGAGCAGGAAGGTGTATTCGCGCACCAGGCGCGCCGTTGCTCCCGTTCAGTTCCAGCAGCATGTCGACGAACGGCTCGTTGATCGGCTGGCGTCGAGCTGACGCGGATGAACTGCGCGCCGCCGCGCTGTTCGATCGCAAAGCGCAGCGACATCAGCGCCGGATTGAATTCGATATTGGCCTGACGGAATGCGTCGGCGAGATGCCAGCTTCGCGATCAGCGTGCCCGCTTCGTCCTTCGACACCGACGTCAGCTCGATTTCGGCGCGCAGCGGCTGTCCAAGCGACGACAGGACCGTCAGCTTGCCCAGCCCTGCCGCCTCCGCGCCCGGCATCAGGAACCATGCCGAAGCCACCGCAACGCTCAGTGCTTTCAGATTGATGGCGAGCCGCCTGGGGGATTTGTTTGAATGCATGTTGAGTGGCATAGATGGGCATTCCGCGACCGTGCCAGCGGCACCGACGCCTCCTCTATTTATCATTGTGGCAGGAACTTTCAACATATCATCAGGAACTTAGGTGCGCAAGCGCAACGATCTTGCTCAACATATGTAAAACTCGCCACGAGCACCCGGTGCGGGGCCATATGGCGAGTTTTGTTGCTGATTGACAACGAGAAACAGGCGCCGTGGCGCCTGTTTCCGCTCAGCTTCAGTGTTCCAGCACGATGCGCAGCATGCGGCGCAGCGGTTCGGCCGCGCCCCACAGCAGCTGGTCGCCGACCGTGAAGGCGCGACAGGTATTCGCCGCCCATCTGCATCTTGCGCAGGCGGCCGACCGGGATCGTCAGGCTGCCGGTGACGGCGGCCGGGGTCAGGTCGCGCATCGAGGCTTCGCGGTTGTTCGGCACCACTTTCACCCACTGGTTGTCGGCGGCGATGATGTCGTTGATTTCGTCCAGCGGCACATCCTTCTTCAGCTTGATGGTCAGCGCCTGCGAGTGGCAGCGCATGGCGCCGATGCGCACGCACAGGCCGTCGACCGGGATCGCGGCTTGGCGCGGCGCCGAAGGCTTCGCCGCGGCCGAGGATCTTGTTGGTTTCGGCGCCGGCCTTCCACTCTTCGCGCGACACGCCGTTGCCCAGGTCCTTGTCGATCCAGGGGATCAGGTTGCCGGCCAGCGGCACGCCGAACTGCTTGGTCTCGTCGGCGCGACATGCGCATGCTGCTTGGCCAGCACCTTGCGGTCGATTTCGAGGATGGCCGAAGCCGGGTCGTCCAGCAGCGCCTTGACCTCGCCGTTGATGCGTGCCGAACTGGGTCAGCAGTTCGCGCATGTGCTGGGCGCCGCCGCCGGATGCGGCCTGGTAGGTCATCGAGGTCATCCACTCGACCAGATCGTGCTGGAACAGGCCGCCCAGGCCCATCAGCATGCACGACACCGTGCAATTGCCGCCGATGTAGTTCTTGACGCCGCGCGTCAGCGCATCCTTGATCACGTCCAGGTTGACCGGGTCGAGCACGATGATGGCGTCGTCCTTCATGCGCAGCGTCGAGGCGGCGTCGATCCAGTAGCCGTTCCAGCCGGCCGCGCGCAGCTTGGGGAAAATCTCGCTGGTGTAGTCGCCGCCCTGGCAGGTGATGATGATGTCGCACTTCTTCAGCGCGGCGATGTCGTTGCGCGTCCTTCAGCGTGGTTTCGTTCTTCGCCATCGCCGGCGCCTTGCCGCCGGCGTTCGAGGTCGAGAAGAACACCGGTTCGATGTGGGCGAAATCGCCCTCTTCCTGCATGCGCTGCATCAGGACCGAACCCACCATGCCGCGCCAACCTACCAAGCCAACTAGTTTCATCATCATTCCCTCAAATCATGTTCGAACTACTGTCTTGACAGAACTGTCATCGGCCAGCGCCTTGACCACCGCATCGCCCATTTCCTCGGTGCCGACCCTGGTGGTGCCCGGCTTCGTAGATATCCGGCGTGCGCAAGCCCTGCGCCAGCACCTGCTTGACCGCCGCTTCGATGCGGTCGGCCTGCTCGGCCTTGTTCAGCGAATAGCGCAGCATCATCGCCGCCGACAGGATGGTCGCCAGCGGATTGGCCATGCCCTTGCCGGCGATGTCGGGCGCCGAGCCGTGCGACGGTTCGTACAGGCCCTTGTTGTTGGCGTCGAGCGAGGCCGACGGCAGCATGCCGATCGAGCCGGTCAGCATCGCCGCGGCATCGGACAGGATGTCGCCGAACATGTTGCCGGTGACGATGACGTCGAATTTCTTCGGCGCGCGCACCAGCTGCATCGCGGCATTGTCGACGTACATGTGGTCGAGTTCGACGTCCGGGTATTCCTTGTGCACGTCGGTGACGATGTCGCTCCAGAACTGGAAGGTTTCCAGCACGTTGGCCTTGTCGACGCTGGTCAGGCGCTTGCCGCGCTTTTGCGCCGCCTGGAAGGCGACGTGGGCGATGCGGCGGATTTCGCGGTTCGGCGTAGCGCATGGTGTCGAAGCCTTCGCGCTGCGCCCTTGAACGGGCCGTCCGGGCATTCGCGCACGCCGCGCGGCTGGCCGAAGTAGATGTCGCCGGTCAGTTCGCGGATGATCAGGATGTCGAGGCCGGACACCACTTCCGGCTTCAGCGTCGAGGCGCCGGCCAGTTCCGGATACAGGATCGCCGGACGCAGGTTGGCGAACAGGCCGAGATTCTTGCGCAGGCCGAGGATCGCCTGCTCGGGGCGCAGCGCGCGCTCCAGGTTGTCGTACTTGCAGTCGCCGACCGCGCCGAACAGCACGGCGTCGGCGTCCTTGGCCAGCTTCAGCGTGCGCTTCCGGCAGCGGATGGCCGTGCGCGGCATAGCCGGCGCCGCCGACCGGCGCGCTTTCCATCTCGAATTTTTCGCCGAGCGCATTCAGCACCTTGACCGCTTGCTCGATGATTTCCGGGCCGATGCCGTCGCCCGGCAGGATTGCAATTTTCATGATGTTTTCGTTACGTTCAGATGGTGTTGGCCAGCCAGGGCTGGGCTGGCCAGGTGGCGCTCTTCGAAGGCGCGGATCTTGTCCGCGTGGCGCAGGGTCAGGCCGATGTCGTCGAGGCCGTTCAGCAGGCAGTACTTGCGGAAGTCGTCGATCTCGAACGGATAGCGGATAGCTGCCGTTGGCGCGTGCCGACACATCTGCTGTTCCAGGTCGACCACCAGCCGGAAGCCCGGGAACGCCTTGACCTCGTCGAACAGGTGATCGACCTGCGACTTCGGACAGCACGATCGGCAGCAGGCCGTTCTTGTAGCAGTTGTTGAAGAAGATGTCGGCGAAGCTGGGCGCGATCATGGCGCGGAAGCCGTACTGCTGCAGCGCCCAGGGCGCATGCTCGCGCGACGAGCCGCAGCCGAAGTTCTTGCGCGCCAGCAGGATCGACGCGCCCTGGTAGCGCGGCTGGTTCAGCACGAAATCCGGATTCAGCGGACGCTTCGCTATTGTCCATGCCCGGCTCGCCGTGGTCGAGATAGCGCCATTCGTCGAACAGGTTCGGGCCGAAGCCGGTGCGCCGGATCGACTTCAGGAACTGCTTGGGAATGATGGCGTCGGTATCGACGTTGGCGCGGTCCAGCGGCGCCACCAGACCATCGTGTACGGTAAATTTTTCCATGATTTCAATCTGAAGCGCCGTTCATCCGAAGGGACGAACGGCGCTACTGCATCCTGTTATTTGGCGGCCTTCTCGACCGCGGAACCGGCTTTCTGGACATCCTTGCCCATGCCTTGCATCGTATTGCAGGCGCTCAGGACCAGCATGGCAAACATCAGCACGAATAGTTTTTTCATGTTTTTCTCCCCTTGAAGTAATGAATTAACGCAAACCACGCACATCGACGAAATGCCCGCCGATGCCGGCCGCCGCAGCCATCGCCGGCGACACCAGATGGGTGCGTCCGCCCTGCCCCTGGCGCCCTTCGAAATTGCGGTTCGAGGTCGAGGCGCAGCGCTCGCCCGGCTCCAGCCGGTCGGCATTCATCGCCAGGCACATCGAGCAGCCCGGCTCGCGCCATTCGAAGCCGGCCTCCTTGAAAATCTTGTCCAGTCCTTCGCGCTCGGCCTGTTCCTTGACCAGGCCCGAGCCCGGCACCACCATCGCCAGCTTGACGTTGGAGGCGCGATGGCGGCCGCGCACCACCGCCGCGGCCGCGCGCAGGTCCTCGATGCGCGAATTGGTGCAGGAACCGATGAACACCTTGTCGATGCGGATGTCGGCGATCGGCGTGTTCGGCTTCAGCTCCATGTAGACCAGCGCCTTTTCCATCGCGTCGCGCTTGACGGCATCCTTTTCCTTGTCCGGATCCGGCACGCGGCCATCGACCGGCACCACCATTTCGGGCGAGGTGCCCCAGGTCACCTGCGGCTTGATCTCGGCCGCGTTCAGCGTCACCACCAGGTCGAATTTCGCGCCCGGGTCGGAATGCAGCGTGCGCCAGTACTCGACCGCGCGCTCCCAGTGCGGACCGACCGGCGCAAACGGCCGGCCCTTGACGTAGTCGATGGTGGTGTCGTCGACCGCGATCATGCCGGCGCGCGCGCCGGCTTCGATCGCCATGTTGCAGACCGTCATGCGGCCTTCCATCGACAGCGCGCGAATCGTCGAGCCGGCGAATTCGATCGCATAGCCGGTGCCGCCGGCGGTGCCGATCTTGCCGATCACGGCCAGCACGATGTCCTTCGCGGTGACGCCGGGCGGCAGTCGCGCCGTCGACCTGCACCAGCATGGTCTTCGATTTCTTGGCCAGCAGGGTCTGCGTCGCCAGCACGTGCTCGACTTCGGAGGTGCCGATGCCGTGCGCCAGGCAGCCGAAGGCGCCGTGGGTCGAGGTGTGCGAGTCGCCGCACACCACCGTCATGCCCGGCAGCGTCGCGCCCTGCTCCGGGCCGATCACGTGCACGATGCCCTGGCGCTTGTCGTTCATGTTGAAATAGGTGAGGCCGTATTCCTTGGCGTTGGCGTCCAGCGTCTCGACCTGCAGGCGCGACATCGGATCGGCGATGCCGTCGCGCGCGGTCGGTGGTCGGCACATTGTGGTCGGCCACCGCCAGGTTGGCGGCGCGGCGCCACGGCTTGCGGCCGGCCAGCTTCAAGCCTTCGAAGGCCTGCGGGCTGGTGACTTCGTGCACCAGGTGGCGGTCGATGTAGAGAATCGTCGTGCCATCGGCGTCGGCTATGCACCGACGTGCGAGTCCCAGAGTTTGTCGTAGAGCGTTTTTAACATGGTTGCAATGGCGCGCAGGCGCACCCAAGACCTTCAAAGTGGATTTTAATTATGCCATATTTGTGCGCCGCAAAAACGGCGCCGCGGCCGCCCCGCTCAACGCGTTTTCCGCGCCTGTTCGTAGAGCGGCATCACGCGCTGCGAATACACGCCCAGATCGGCCAGCCGTTCGGCGCGCGACGGATGGGTGGACATGAACTTGATCGGTTCGCCGCCGCCCGCCTGCCCCATTTTCTGCCACAGGCTGACGGCGGCGCGCGGATCGTAGCCGGCGCGCGCGGCCAGCTCGACGCCGATGCGGTCGGCTTCGGTTTCGTGGGCGCGCGAATTGGGCAGGCCGACCAGTCCCATGTAAGCGTATTGCGCACCTTGCTGGCCGAGGTCGCCGACGCCCAGGATCGCCGAACCGATCGAGATCAGGCCGCCGGCCACCATCTGCTCGGAAGCGCGCTCGCGCGCATGCTCGCGCAATGCGTGGGCGATCTCATGGCCCATCACCGCCGCCAGCTCGTCGTCGCTGAGGTTGAGCTTCTCGATCAAGCCGGTATATACCGCGATTTTCCCGCCCGGCATGCACCAGGCATTCACTTCCGGCGAGGTAAATACATTGACTTCCCAGTTCCACTGGCGGGCATCGGGCCGGAACGCACCGGTTTGCGCAATCAGCCGGTTGGCGATGGTGCGCACCCTGGCGACCTGGGCCTGGTTGTGGTTCAAGCTACCCTTCTTGCTTTCGGCCGCCACCACCTGCGCGTATTCCTGGCGCGCTGCCTGGTCGATCTCTTGCGAGGAAACCGCCATGCGCTGCTGGCGCTCGATGCCGACCGCACCGCCCTGGGTAGTTTGCACCGTTTGGCAGGAAGCCAGCGCCAGCGTCGCCGCCAGCAGCGCAATACGCTTCAGCCTCGATGTCGTGCTCGTGTTCATTGCATTCCTCCTGTCAGACCAGACGCACCGGGCAATGCCCGGCGGCCATAACCGAATTGCCGGCGCCTCAGAATGCGGCGGCGATCTTCGGCGTCGCCACCCGCACGTCGCCGCACTGGGCGCGATGGCGCAGCGCGTGATCCATCAGCACCAGCGCCAGCATCGCTTGCGCGATCGGGGTGGCGCGGATGCCGACGCAGGGATCGTGGCGGCCGAAGGTTTCCACCGTCGCCGGCGCGCCGCTCTTGTCGATCGAATGGCGCGGAATGCGGATGCTGGAAGTCGGCTTGATCGCCAGCGACACCGTGATGTCCTGGCCGGTCGAGATGCCGCCCAGCACGCCGCCGGCATGGTTGCGAGGCAAAGCCCTGCGGCGTCAGCTCGTCGCCATGCTCCGAGCCCTTTTGCGCCACCGCCTTGAAGCCGGCGCCGATTTCGACGCCCTTGACGGCGTTGATGCCCATCATCGCGTGCGCGATATCGGCGTCCAGCTTGTCGTAGATCGGCTCGCCCAGTCCGACCGGGACGTTTTCGGCCACCACGTCGATGCGCGCGCCGCAGGAGTCGCCGGCCTTGCGCAGCGCGTCCATGTAATCCTCGAGCTGCGTAATCATGCCGGCATTGGCGGCGAAAAACGGGTTTTCGCGCACGTGCTGCCAGCCTTCGAACGGGATCGCCAGTTCGCCCAGCTGGCTCATGCAGCCCTTGAAAGTGGTGCCGTATTGCTGGTGCAGCCACTTCTTGGCGATGGCGCCGGCGCCGACCACCGGCGCGGTCAGGCGCGCCGAGGAACGGCCGCCGCCGCGCGGATCGCGGATGCCGTACTTGTGCCAGTAAGCGTAGTCGGCGTGGCCGGGACGGAAGGTTTCGGCGATATTGCCGTAATCCTTGCTGCGCTGGTCTTCGTTGCGAATCAAGAGCGCGATCGGCGTGCCGGTGGTTTTTCCTTCGTACACGCCGGACAGGATTTCGACGCGGTCCGGCTCTTGCCGCTGCGTCACGTGGCGCGAGGTGCCGGGCCGGCGCAGGTCGAGATCGGGCTGGATGTCGGCTTCGGACAGGACCATGCCGGGCGGGCAGCCATCGACCACGCAGCCGATGGCCGGGCCGTGCGATTCGCCAAAAGTGGTGACGGTAAAGAGCGTGCCAAGGGTGTTGCCGGACATGGGGAGTTTCAGGTTGACGGTAAAGGCTTGATTCTAGCGTATCGCCCCAGCCTTTCGCTCATGGGTTGCCGCGATTGCAGCAGCCGAGCCGCCCGCATAAAAAAAGCGAACCGCTCCGGCCGGCGTCCCTGCCGCCCTGATGGTTCGCTATCAAGGGGGAAACAGTCGGCGCCTGGCGGCGCCGGCACGACATCAGTACTTCAGCGTCTTGAGCGCTTCCTTGTTGCTCTCGACATCCTTGGCGCTCAGCCATTGCGGCTTGCAGTCGAAGTTGCCATACATCTGCAACTGGTCCCGGTAGTGCGGCCCCATCTTGCCGTTCGGAGCGACGAAGCCGTCCTGGCCCGGCGGCGCGACGTCGCACACTTCCACGCCGTTCGATTTGAGGACGATGCGGTTGTTTTCCGTGCCGCGGTTCATGGAAATCGGCAAGCTCAGCTGTTCGCCGGCATTGGCCTGCGGCACTCCGACAAAGTTGTTGGGACTGAACACGTGCTTGGCGGTGACCGGCAGCAGCCATTGCTGACGGTCGTTGCCGTATTGGCTGGTGAGCTGGGCCACCGCTTCCGCCAATGCGTCGCGCACCACTTGCAGCTTGTCCTTGCCGTTGAAGAAGTCATACAGCTGCGCCACCCCTGCCGCCGCGCCCTGCAGCGCATTCAGGGCCACCTTGGTTCCCATCGACGGGTTGCCGGCCGGCGCGGCCGAGAAGGCGTTGAACTGGTCCGCCGGAATCGCATCCTTCAAGGTTTTGCTCACGAAGATCGGCAACCAGGTACGGAACAGCGCATAGGCCGGGCTATCGAATTTGCCGTCGCCATTGGCATCCACGCCCAGGCGATCCCAGCCTTCCAGCAGCCGCGCGGCTTCCCGCACATCGTTGCCGGCCGGCAGGCTGGCCACCGCCTGCTGGATATAAGGCAGGAAATAGCGGGCGTTCGCCTCCACAAATGAACCGTGCTGGTTGACCTTCCAGACTTCGTCCATGCTCAGCTTCGCTTTGGCGCTGAACTGCACATCCAGTTCCTCGTTGTGGTCGGCCTGGCCCCAGAACATGTAGTCGGCGTTGTTCCAGCTCGGCTGCGGCTTGTTGTTCCAGTTGGTGAGATAGCCTTGGGCCGGGTTGAATACCTTGGGATTCTTCGAGAATGGCAAGAGGCCCTTCCATTCCATCGATCCGTCGCCCAATGCCGGGAGGCGGAAATCCTGGTTGGCCGGACGGTCGGGGAACTTGCCGGTAAAGATGTAGCCGATATTGCCGCCGGTGTCGGAGTAATACCAATTGATGGTGATCGCCATCTTGGCCGCCTGCTCCTGGAACTGGTCCCAGTTCTGGGCTTTCATCGAATTGATCCATGCCATCAAGGACTGCACCTCGAGCCCGTCCCAGGTGCGCTTTTTCGAGTACGCGGTGTTCTTGGCGACGTCGAAGCCGGTCACCAGGCCATGCACGGTCGAATAGACATCGACCGTCTGGCTGGCCTGCCCCTTGACCTTGATGACGTCGGTGCGCTTGCCCATGTCGCGGTAGGAGCCGTTGTACAGGTACTGATACGGGTTGGCCGGATTGAGCGTTTCCTGGTACATGTCGACCGTGTCGCCCATGCCGGCCGTCGCGCCCCAGGCGATCTTGCCGTTGGTGGCGAACAGGATCACCGGATAGGCGAACGGGGTCGAGCCGACTAGATCGAAACCGGCGCCGTGCAAGCCGATCCCGGTCACGTACGAGGGCACGAAATTGCCGAACTGCGGCCCGTTGACGAACACGGTGCTGCCGTCGGTAGTCTTTTTCGGGCCGGCGATCCACAGATTGCTGGCGCGCGGGAAGGCATCCGGGCCGGCCTGCCCATACTTGGCAAACAGCGTGGCGCGCTCGGCCGCCGCGGCCGCCGGCGAGATCGGACGCAGCGCCGCCAGATGGGCGTTGGCCGGCGCTACCTTGGCGGCCGGGCCCGGCTTGGTGAGCTGCGCCAGTTTGGTCGCCGGCTTGGCGACGCCGGCCTTGGCCACTTGGTCGGCCACGGGCACGGTAGTGGGCGCTTTCGGGTCATTCGACCAGCGCACCATGTCGAAAATCTGCTGTCCGACCGCGTCGCCGTGCTTTGTCTTCAAACTGGTCAGCAGGCTGAGGTTGGAAACTTCCAGGTTGGAATCCGAATAGCGGTTGGCCATGGTGCCGACAAACACCATCAGCACATCGAAGGGCGTCCATTCCGCCGGCTCGAAGCCGAAGTCGGTGAACTGCTTGGGCAACAGGTTGGCGCGATCGGCCATGACCTCCTTGATGCGCGCGTTCAGACCGGCGGCATAGCCGATGAAGATATCCTTGTCGACAGTGGACAAGGCTTCGTACTGGCGGTTGATCGAATCGGGCGAGTAATTCGAGCGGGTTGCCTTGTCCTGGTTGATCCATGCATTGTTGGTTCCCGGCCCCAGGGCTTCGGCGACCGTGCCGACGAAAGTCCGCTTCGCCATTTCAAGCTGGAACAGACGATCTTCCGCCACCGCGTAGGCGTAGCCGTAAAACAGCCCGCGCACGTCTTCCGCATAGATGTGCGGCACGCCATACTTGTCGCGCTTGATGGTCAGGCTCTTCTGGACGGATGGGTCTGCGCCGTTGTCGTTGCCGCCGCAGGCCCCAAGCGCCAGCAACGATGCCATGGCGATGGCGGTGGTCGAGAACCGGGATTGCCGTACTTTCATGTCGTCTCCTCTTTGATTCGTATGAATGTCTGGTGCGAACTGCACCGCCTGCGAGTCGCATGGGCTGCACACGCTCTTCTTTTTTTCACAACAATACGGTTTTTATGTGTCACTATATAAAATCAGTATCATGTTTATGATGCCCGCACGGATACGGCGGCACCACCCTGCATATGCAGGGGGATGGCGATGCAACGGAAGGACTCAAATTGGAATTAAGCGAATTCAGCGGGTTTGTCTTGTCGCTCTCGTCAGGCAGCCACGCGGCAGAGGCCGAAAGATTTCAGCAACGGACCATCGCCCGTCTTCAGTCTTGCATCGCTTTCGACAGCGCCTGGTGGGGCGTCGGCGCAATTGGCGCCGACCGGGTGCTCACCTTTCAGTCTTTTCTGCATCAGCTGCCTTCCGCATTCCTGGACGACTGGACCGCCATCGCCCATGCGGACCGGCTGGCTTTTCGGGTATTTGCCCATCCGGGCGTGGCACAACTGAGCGAACAGCCGCGTGACGAAGAGATGCAACGGTTTTGCCAGCGCCACGGCTTAGGCTCCGCGCTCTCGATCAGCCTGCCGGATGCATCGAGCGGCCTCGGCATGTTCCTGTCGCTGTACCGAAGCAATACCGCTGCCCGCTTCACCGAGGACGAAGGCCGCCTGTATCAGCTGCTGATGCCGCATGTGGTGGCGGCATGGCGGGAAAGCTGGAAGGATGAAATTTTCCGCCACCATGTCGATTGGGGGATTTGCTACGCGCTGGTCTCCGATCAGGGGCTATTGCTGGACGCCGATCCGGAATTCAGCCGGCGCCTGCTGGCGGAGTGGCCCGATTGGACCGGGACCACACTGACCGAACAAGTGCAGGCGGTGGTAAGAACCGGAAAAGGCTATCGCGGCAAGCATATCGAGATCCATGCCAAGGAGACCAATGCGGCCGGCGCGAGGACGCTGTGCTGCATCCCGCGCAGCGCGGCGGCGCTGACTCCGCGCGAAGAATCGATCGCGCGCCAATATGCGATCGGCTTCTCGTACAAGGAGATCGCCAGGCAATTCGACCTGACGCCGGCCACGGTGCGTTCCTACCTGCGCGACTGCTATATCAAGCTCGGCGTGTCGAACAAATACGAACTCGGCGCCGCCATCAACGTGCGGCGGATCAACCTGCCGCAGGCGCCGTCGTGATCCAGCCGCGCCACGGGCGCGCAGCGTAGCCGGCGCCAGCCATCCGCGCCCATCGAAATTTCTAACGGGAAAGATCTGCGGCGCAATCCGCGCCACCCGCCCTCAGCGGGAATGCATCGGCAGCCAGGCCATGAAACGCGCCAGGAATTCGCGCTCCAGCCCAAACAGGACGATGGCGACCAATGTGTTCAACAGCGCCGTCGCCAGGAAAATCTGTGGAATCGTGCACCCCAGCTTCAGCAGCAGCATGGCAAGCAGGGCCGCCGCCACCATGAACAGCGCATTCAGGATGTTCATGCCGGCGATGGTGCGCGACACGTGTTTGGGGTCGCAGCGGGTCTGGATCACGGCGAACAGCGGCACCACGTAGATGCCGCCAAAGGCGCCGATCAATGTGCAGTCGAACAGGATGCGCAGACTGCCGGGCTGGCGCAGGAAGCCGGCGATGTCCAACAGTTGGCTGGGGCCGCCAGCCGCATCGGCGGCAGCGCCGTACTGCAGGCTGGCCAGGAACAGGTCGCAGCCGAACAGCGACAGGCCGATGGCGCCGAACGGCACCAGGCCGATCTCGATCCGGTGGTTCGACAAGCGCTCGCATAGCAGCGAGCCGGCGCCGACGCCGAGCGAAAAGACCATTAGCAGCAGCACGAAGACGTCGTGGCCGCCATGCAGGTAATCGCGCGCATAGACGGGAAACTGCGCCAGCAGGATGGCGCCGTAGAACCAGAACCACGAGTTGGCGATCAAGGCCACGAACAGCGGCCGGTTGGCGCGCGAATAGGCGAGGTTGCGCAGGCTTTCCGAAAACGGGTTCCAGCTGATCCGCAGTTCGGGCGCCGGCGGCGGCGAGTGCGGAATGCGCAGGCTGGCCAGCCAGCCGATCAGCGCCAGCGCCAGGGTGCCGCCGGCCACCAGCGTCAGGCCCCACGGCTTCTGCACCACCAGCAGCGCGCCCAGCACCTCGCCCAGCAGGATGCCGACGAAGGTGCCCATTTCGACTACGCCGTTGCCGCCGATCAGTTGCTCCGGCTTCAGGTGCTGCGGCAGGTAGGCGTACTTGACCGGACCGAACAGCGTCGAATGCAATCCCATGCCGACCACCGCCGCCACCAGCAGCCACAGGTTGTGCGTGGCCCAGCCAAAGGCGGCCACGCCCATGATGGCGATTTCCAGCAGCTTGACCAGGCGCATCAAGCGCGCCTTCTCGAACTTGTCCGCCAACTGGCCGGCGGTCGCGGAAAACAGCACGAACGGCAAGATGAACAGGCCGGGAATCAGGTTGTTGAGCAGGCCGACGTCCATGCTGGTCCAGCTCAAGGCGTCGTAAGTGAGGATCGTCAGCAGCGCGGTCTTGAAGACGTTGTCGTTGAAGGCGCCGAGAAACTGGGTCCAGAAAAACGGTGCGAAACGGCGCTGGGTGAACAGGGAAAATTGGCTGGGTGCGGACATGATGAAGTGCGGCGCGGCGTTTTCGCCGCTTTTGGGATTGAAATATACTGATTAGTGTATTTTTAAAGACGCTTTATATACATCCGAAAATCGGCGATTTTTCCTTATACTCCCTCATCTATTCATGACCCGCGTTGCGTCTTGCCATGGAGCCGCGTCGGGTCGATGACTGAGCGCGTTTTCAGGTCCACCGGCGGGCAGCGATGTTTGAGCTCAGGTGCGGCATCGCCGGCCAGCGGCTGGTGGCGGCCGCATGAAATTCCGAACACTCCATATACTCCCAACATGGACCGGCATATCCGCACATGAAATGGCCTTTTGAGACACATACTCCAAATAGACAATCTCCGGGAAGACCATCACCCCACCCGCTCCGCCAGCGCCAGCGCGCTCAAATAGGCATGCTCCACGCGCCCATTGCCTTCCAGCCCGGCCGCAAACCAGTCGCCGCAGGCACCGATGCGCTGCTTCGCCTGCCACAGGCAATCGTCCGCCAGCAGGCGCTCCGCCTGCGCAAAGCGCCAGCGATGGACTTCGGCATACAAGGGCTGCACCGGCGAACCGGTCGCTTCATGGAAGGCTTTCAGCAGCTTGTCGCGCGCCCGCTCCGCATCGTCGGCCAGGTGCTCGCTGCTCCAGGCCGGCGTCGCCTGCGCGATCCAGCGTTCGCCCGCGCGCCGCTGCGGCTTCGAGGCTTCGCGCGCAATCCAGCCGAGGCGCGAGCCATGCACCCAGGCGCCGTCATACGGCAGTTGCAGTGAATCCTGAAAGCCGAGCGCCAGCGCCCAGCACGGCGCCAGATGCGCCTTGGCAGCCTGTTGCGCCAGGGCCGGCGCCGCGGCCTGCAGCAATGCCGCCGTCGGCTCCGCCGGTAGCGCCACGATCACGGCATCGAACGGGCCGGCGCTGGCCTCGATCGCCACGCTGTCGCAGCGCAGCTTGAGCAGCCAGGCGTCGCCGTAGCGCTCGATGGCCGTCACCTGCTGTTCGCGGCGCACGTCGAGTCCCTGCGCCAGATGGCTGCCCAGCGCGCCCATGCCGGGCACGGCCATCCAGCGCCGGCGGCCGCCGCCGGCCGCGCTCGCCTTGCCATTCTCCAGCCGCGCCAGCCGGCCGTCCCAGGGTTCCAGCCAGCCCGCCTTGTTCCAGGCCGCCACCTGCCTCCTGAAGGCGGCGCTGCTGGCGGTGAAATATTGCGCGCCGAGATCGAAGCCGCCCAGTTCGGTGGCGCGCGTCTGCAGGCGGCCGCCGCTTTCCGCATTCTTCTCGTAGAGCGTGACACGCCGGCCGCGCGCCTGCAGCCGGGTGGCGCAGACCAGTCCGGCAAGGCCGGCGCCGATGATGGCGATAGACATGGGAACGATCCTTTCTGATGCCGGCGGCACAGGAGGTCAGCAGGAATACGGCAGGACGGCAGGCGCGCGCATGAAAAAGCCGTTCAAGGCAGCACCCGGAACGGCTGTTTGCAAGGCATCTCACCCCGCCTCATTCATCGCCCTCGACCGGCCAGTCGCGGATATAGGCTTTCAGCATCTTGTTTTCGAAGCCCTGCGCTTCCAGCACCGCGCGCGCGACATCGTAGAAGGACATGACACCGAGCAAGACCTTGGCATCCATCACCGGCACATAGCGCGCATGCTTTTCGAGCATGATGCGGCGCACTTCGTTGAGGTCGGTGTCGGGCGTCACGGTGATCGGCGCATCGTCCATCTGCTTGCGCACCGTGCTGTTGCCGAGCGCACCGTTGTTGGCATGAATCGT
This sequence comes from uncultured beta proteobacterium, assembly GCA_963706525.1. Classification (GTDB taxonomy): domain Bacteria; phylum Pseudomonadota; class Gammaproteobacteria; order Burkholderiales; family Burkholderiaceae_D; genus DATJCV01. The sequence continues at coordinate 419,655 of CAVPMM010000015.1, forward strand.
CTTGATCACCTCGCGGAAGGTCAGCATGCCGACCAGCTCGCCGAACTCCATCACCACCAGCGAGCCGATATCCTTTTCCGCCATCGTCTCGACCGCCTCGGCGATCGGCGTATCGGGCGTCACCGTGTACAGGATATTGCCTTTGACTTTGAGGATTTCCGAAGCTTTCATGAGTCCGCCATGGTGATGTGGGATGCCTGCATCCCGAATGTAGCGCAAGGGCTATGAAAAATCCAGCCGACCGGGAGTGCCGGGATGAAGCGCCGCCAGCGGAGCGCCCATCGGTGTCGCGCGCGGCAGGCGCGCGCCGGCAGCGGCAGCGATGCCGGCCTGGCCGGCACGAGACGCCTGCGGACGACGGTTTGCGGGTGATGGCATCCCGCGATCGCGGCCGTCAAAATGTCAAGACGACATCTTTCTTCTGTACAATAATTTGGCTGCCGATACTGGCGCGTGGACCCCAGCGAATCGGAGGAAATGACATGAGCGATGCTTGCGACGCGCGGCGCGAACCTGCCCGGCGCGCGCGCAGCGCGACCATTTCCTGAATTTTTCCAGGCAGCCGAAGCCACCTCCGCCAGGATGCCTTCGACCGGCGATATCGACGTGAGCACGCGCGCGCCGACGGCCCGCGATCGGCGCAGCCTCGATGCGGCGCCTGCCTGGCGCAGCCGGCAACGCTAGCCAGCCCGATGGCCGCTTCCTCCAGATTCCTGTGGCTCGCCAGCGCACTGTTCGTGGTGCTGGGCCTGCTCGAATTCGGCTGGTTGCACGGCTTTGCAACCGCTGGAGCAGCGCTTGTCCGATGGTTCGTGCGCAGCAGGCGCAGAAAGCTGACACCCGATCCCGATATCGTGATCGTCGACATCGACGATCCCAGCGTGGCGCGGATGCAGGAAGTGGCCGGCAGCTGGCCCTGGCCGCGCTCGGTGCATGGGGAACTGGTGCGCGGCATCGCCCGCCAATCGCCCAAGGCGATCGTGTTCGACCTCCAGTTCACCGAACGCGATCAATATCGGCCGGAGAGCGATCTTTCATTCAACCAGGCGCTGGACGCCAGCCCCCGCATTTATTTTCCGATGGTAAGGCGCGAACCCGCGCTGGATGCGGTCGGCGCGCCGGTCGAACAACTGGCCGCACTAGTGGGCCTGGTGCCGACTGCCGGCGCCCAAGCCGAGGCCCGTATCGCGCTGGTGCCTCCGCTGGCCATCGAGCAACGCCACTGGCGCACCGGGATCATCAATTTCCTGGCCGACAGCGACGGCGTCGGACGTCGCTACTTCCTCTATCCGTCCGCTTACGGCTGGCGGATTCCTTCGTTGCCGGCCCGGCTTGCCGGCGATCTGGGTTACCCGGTGCCGCAACGGGAAGACATGATCCTGGCTTGGCGCGGCCAGGAATCGGCGTTCCGGCATATTTCCTATTTCGACCTGTACCAGGACTTCAACCGCGAGAAACCGTTGCGGCCGGCGGATGAGTTGAAAGACAAGATCGTCGTCATCGGAACCGCGGCGACCGGCATGCATGACAGGCGGGTGACGCCGATCGCCAGCGAATATCCGGGCGTCGAGATCCTGGCGACCGCCATCGACAATCTGAAGAACCGGCGCATGATGCGCGCCGCGCCGGCGTGGCTGCCGCCGGCGCTGGCGTTCGGCTTGCTGCTGTGCCTGGGCGCCCTGCTCCGGCGCGGCTTCCAAGTCGTCAAACTGGGCGGCGCATTGCTGCTGTTCACCGCGCTGGCGTTGGGCGCCAGCTACGCCGCGGTGGCGCAACTGTACCTGCTGCCGGTGCTGGCGGCGCTGATACTTGCCTGGGGCTATTACTTTGCCTGCGCGCTGCATCTTTACCTGGGCGAGCGCAAGTCGCGCGAGCGGACGCTGCAGATGTTCAGCCGTTTCGTCAATCCGCATGTGGTGAAGGAAATGATGGCGCGCGGCGGCTTGAGCCGGGTCGGCGAGAGCCGCCAGATTTCCGTGCTGTTTTCGGATATCCGCGGATTCACCAGCCTGTCGGAGCAGCGCACGCCGCAGGAAATCGTGGAGCTCCTGAATCGCTATTTCACGCTGCAGGCTGCCGTCATATTTCGCCATGGCGGTACGCTTGACAAGTTCATCGGCGACTGCATCATGGCGTTCTGGGGCGCGCCGCTCGACGATCCGCGGCATGCGCAAAACGCGGTGGCGGCGGCCATGGAAATGGCCGAAGTGCTGCAGGCCTTCAGGCACGAGCTGGGCGCGCAGGACGCCGACTTCGACGTCGGCATCGGCGTCCATTCCGGCCCGGCGGTGGTGGGCCTGATCGGCCCGCGGCAAAAACTCGAATACACGGCGATCGGCGATACGGTCAACCTGGCCAGCCGCATCGAGAGCCTGACCAAGGGTGTGTCGCGCATCCTGGTATCGGAAGAAACCCGCAAGTTGTGCGGTGACTCGCTTGACTTTGCTTCCTTGGGTTTTTATAAAGCCAAGGGCAGGAAACAGGAAGTCCAATTGTTTGCACCAATAAAAAGGGAGGTGTGATGAGGATGCTGTGGCTGTTTTTGTTAGGGATGCTGTGCGGCTCGGCGCAGGCGGCCGATGCGGCGTTGATGGTGCGTCCGACCGAGCTCAAGGCCAAGCCGTTTGTCGACGCGGCGACGCTCGCCAGCTTGCCCGAAAACCAGAAGGTCGACGTGCTGCTGCGCGACGCCAGCTGGTATCAGGTCAAGGCGGCCGGCGCGGCGGGATGGGTAAAAATGACGAGCCTGCGCTTTCCAGCGGCAACGGCCGTGAGCGGCGGCAGCGCGGTGAACGCCAATTTCCTGGGAGCGGCGATCGGCAGCAAGCGCAGCACCTCGACCACCGGCGCCAAGGGTCTTACCAAGGAGGATTTGCAGGCGGCGCAGCCGAATCCGAAAGCCCTGCAGACGGCCGATACCTACGTGGCGAGCAAGGCCGATGCACAGCAGTTTGCCAAATCGGGCAAGTTGAGCGCCCAGGACATCGGCTATTTCGGGGGGGAGATAAAATGAAGATGAACATCGCCCTCCTCTCGCTCGCACTGGCCTGCGCCGGCTGCGCCAACAGCGGCGTCGACATCAACCAGATCGCCGGCCTGGCCGGCGGCAGCGCCGGCTCCGGCCGGATCGACGCCGCCACCCTGCTGCAAACCGCCCAGAAAGTGCAGGAAGCCACCACCGAGATCCCGGAAGACAAGGAAATCGTGATGGGGCAAGGCATCGCCAGCAATCTGCTGGGCGCCGCCAATAGCGGCTTGCACCCTGATCGCAAGCTGCAGCAATACGTCAACCGGGTCGGGCGCTGGCTGGCTTCGCAGACCGAGCGTCCGGATTTGCCGTGGCGCTTCGTGGTCTTGAACAACAATGGCGTCAACGCCTTTGCCGCACCCGGCGGCTATGTCTTCGTCACCAGCGGCCTGCTGGCGCAGATGCGCAGCGAAGCCGAACTGGCGGGCGTGCTCGCCCATGAAATCGCCCATGTGCTGAAAAAACACCACCTGCAGGCGATCCAGAAGAACGCCTGGGCCAGCATCGGCGTCGATATCGGCGGCCAGGTGCTGTCGTCGAAAAGCGGCCTGCCGCCCGCGATCGCCGCCGCCATGACCAACGTCGTCAAGAACCTGTACGCCAGCGGGCTGGACCAGGCCGACGAATATGAGGCCGACCACATGGGCGTGGTGATCGCCGCACGCGCCGGCTACGACCCCTACGGCCTGCCGGCGGTCCTGCAAACGATGCAGAGATTCAACCAGGACGATGCTGCGGTGGCGCTGATGTTTGCCACCCACCCGCCCTTGGCGGAACGCCTGGCCATGCTCGAGAAGCGGATGTCGCCGGCGCTGGACCGGTTCGAGAAGCAGCCGGCTCTGGCGCCGCGCTTCGCCAGCTATCTGCCGCGGCGCTAGGACGGCAGACCTAGCCGGGACGTCGCGGCAGGCAGGATTGCGGATCGATGCCGGACGTCGATCCGCAATTTTTTTACCCTACGCACGCGGCTAAGGGATATAGCCCGGGATCGCGCTTTCGTCCACCTCGTCGATCTGCGACGGATCCATGAAACGGCACGCATATTCGAGATAGACTTTCTTGCGGATGAATACGTCGAACAGGTCCGGATCGATATGATCGCGCAGCCGGAAGCCGCCCAGAATGTGGAGCGAATCGCTGAGCGTTTTCCCCGGCTTGTACGGACGGTCCCTGGCGGTCAGCGCCTCGAAGATATCGGCGATCGCCATCATGCGCGCCTGCACCGACATCTGCTCGCCGCGCAAGCCTTTCGGATAGCCCTTGCCGTCCATGCGTTCATGATGGCCGCCGGCATACTCGGGCACCCGCTGCAAATGCCGGGGCCACGGCAGCGCCTCCAGCATCCGGATCGTGACCGAGATGTGGTTGTTGATGATCTCGCGCTCTTCCTGGTTCAGCGTGCCGGCGCGGATCGTCAGGTTGCCAACCTCTTCCGGCGTCAGGAAATCCTGCTCCCTGCCGTCCGGCCCGATCCAGCGGCCGGCGGCGATCCGCGCCACCCGCTCCTGCTCCTCGGGACGCATGCCTTCGCTGCCGATGTTCGCGCGCCGCAGGAACGCGCGGTCGTCGTCGAGGCGTGCCAGCTCCTGCTGCAAGCGCCGCTCGATCCCGGTCGCCGCACGGTCCTGCTCGGCGCCGGCATGCCGGCCAAGGCCAGCTTTTCCTGCAGGGCGCGAATCTGCGCATCGCGCTTCAAGACTTCAAACCGGGTGTCGATCGTGTGAATGCGGTCGACGATGGTTTCGAGCTTGGTGGATTTTTCAACGACGTGGACCGGGGTCGTGATCTTGCCGCAATCGTGCAGCAGGCCGGCCATCCACAGCTCGCGGCGATCGCGCTCGGTCATGCGGAAGTCGGCCAGGGGGCCGCTGTCGGTATCGTGCACCGCATCGGCCAGCATCATCGTCAACTCCGGCACGTGCTCGCAATGGCGGCCGGTATGCGGCGATTTTTCATCGATGCCGAGGTTGATCAGCTTGACGAAGGATTCGAACAGCTGTTCCAGCCGGACGATCAATTGCTGGTTGGTGATCGCCATCGCGGCCTGCGACGCCAGCGCTTCGATGAAGCGCTGGTCGGTCGCCGAAAAGGAAACCGCCCTGCCGCTATCCGGGTCCTTGGCATTGACCAGTTGCAGCACGCCGACCAGCTCGCCTTCATGGTCCTTCATCGGGACGGTCAGGAAGGATTGCGAGTGGTAGTCATGCCGCTGGTCGAAGCTGCGCATTCCCTGGAAATTGAACGGGCTGTCGCGATACACGTCCTGGATATTGACCGACTTGCCGGTATGCGCCGCGTAGGTGGCCACCGCGCTCAGATTGCTGGCGCCATCCTGGTCGAACAAGGGGATGTCGGGCAAGTCGACCGGGTCGCCGCCCACTCCGCCCAGATACATGCCGAGCGTATCGTTGATGGAAATGTGGAAGCACAGGCGCCGGCCGTCTTCGCTGGTGCGATACAAGGTGCCGCCATCGGCGCGCGTGATGTCCTTGGCCGTGCGCACGATGCGCTCGAGCAGCTGCGGCATGTTGCGATTGCTGCTCAGCGCCACGCTCAGTTCGGTCAGCTGTTCCAGCCGCAGCGCTATTTCAGTTTGGTTTGCCTCGGTCATTTGCCATCAGTCCGCTCTCAGAATCGAAAGGTGTCGCCGCTGCGAAGCGCGCTGTAGCGGCGGCCCGGATCGCCGCTTTCCAGCTCGCGCATGATGCGATCTTCCTGCCCCGGCTTCAGGTGAAACACCAGGAACTCGATCGACGGCGGCATTGCGTGCACGTCTGCGATCAGGGCCTGCGGGCAGAAATGCCTGGACTTGGCCGCGACATCGTGTTCGTCATCGGCAAACGAGCAATCGACGATCACTTTTTCCAGCATTTGCTCATTGCGGAAGTGCTCCCATAGCTGCGGAACCGCGGCCGTATCGCCGGTAAACAAAAAGCCCTTGCTGCCGTTATGGACCCAGTAAGCGACGGCATCCACCACATGATTCACCGGATGGGCGCTGATGCTCCTGCCGTCGATGACCTGCGGCACGTCCGCCGCCAGCGGCTGCCAGCGCATGGTCGGGCTGGCGGCGCTCGGAATCTGCGTGAAGTCCGGCCACAACCGCCAATTGAACAGATGGCTTTGCAGCGCCTGAATCACGGCTTCGGAGGCATGGACGGTGAGCGGGCGGCTGCGCTTCCCGGCCACGGCATCCAGCAGCAGCGCCAGGCCGGCGACATGGTCGAGGTGGCTGTGCGTCAGGAACACATGCTCGATCCGCAGCAGCTGTTCGAGGTCGAGGGCGGCCACCCCGGTGCCGGCATCCAGCAGGATATCGCCGTCGATGCGCAAACAGGTGGTGGCTCGCTCGCGGCCGCCGATGCCGCCGCCGCAGCCGAGTACCTGCAGCTTCATGCCGGATCGCGGGCCGGGCGCCGGCCGGCTGAAGAAAGCATCGATGCCATCCAAGTTCTCCTGTCGGCCGCTCGATCCATTCCGGACCGGGGCCTGCGTGTTGAAGCCATTGCATCCTCCAAGGGCCGCGCCTCATCCTGGAGCGGGCGGCACGCTCCGCACATGCCATCACCGGCCGCATCGCCGCCGCCGTTGCACAACGGCAAGCAAATACGGCACCGTCTCATGATACATTTTATGCATTGATTTTCGGCAAAAAAGACCAGGACGCCCCGCCTTGCATCGCATCTGGCCCTGAAAACCCGAGCTTTTTTGGCGCGGCGCCGGACCCAACCTGTGGACGAGACCCGATGAATTCAGCGAGCAGCACCAAGCCGAGCAATGGAAGTGCCGTCAGCGGCGCAGAGCGCCTGCAATTTTTCGAGCGGTTGCAGGCCGTCACCAACAAGATCCATGCCACCGGCAGCATCGACGAACTCATGCTCGAACTGCCGCAGGAAATCTGTAAATTGTTCGATTGCGACCGCATCACCATCTATGCGGTGAGCGACGACAAGCGCTTCATCGTCTCCAAGGTAAAGACCGGATTGAATGGATTTTCCGAACTGGAACTGCCGATCTCGATCCAGAGCATCGCCGGCTATGTGGCACATTTCAAGAAAACGGTGCGCATCGCCGACGTCTATGACGACCAGGAACTGAAGTCGTATTCGCCCCATCTGCACTTCCTGCGCGAAGTCGACAAGCGCACCGGCTATCGCACCAAACAGATGCTGATCGCGCCCCTGCTCGACGCCGGGAGCGGCGAGCTGCTGGGCGTGCTGCAGCTCATCAACAACAACTCGGGCGGCCCTTTCACCGAGGTCGCCGAGGAAGGCGTAAAGGAATTGTGCAAGACGCTGGCCATTGCGCTCACCCAGCGCCTGAGGCCGGCGCTCGTGGTGCGCTCGAAATACGACGCCCTGGTGGCCGATGCGGTCTTGTCGGCGCCGGAATTCGAGCTGGCGACGCGTTCGGCGCGCCGCAAGAACGTCGATATCGAGGAGGTCCTGGTCAACGAATTCCAGATCCCCTTGCCGCTGATCGGCCAGGCGCTGTCGAAATTTTTCGGAATCCCGTATGAGCCGTTCCGGGCCGATCGCGCCAAGCCGGCCGAGCTGCTGGGCAAGCTCAAGCGCGACTACGTCGAACAGAATCAGTGGATGCCGCTGGAGGAAAGCGCCGGCGGCCTGCTGGTGGTGGCCCTCGATCCGGAACGGATAAAAAGCGGCGGCGTCCTGGCGAATATCTTCCCGCGCTCGAAATTCGTCTATCGCGTCACGACCCGGCACGAATTCCAGCTGACCATGGAAGCGTTCTATGGCGCGGCCGACGACGCCAGCTCGGTCGGCGAATTGTTGTCCGGGATGGACGACAGCGAAGACGACGGTACCGAAGCGGGCGAGAGCGAAATCTCGGCCACCGCCGATAACGAGCTGGTCAAGCTGGTCAACAAGATCATTCTGGACGCCTACCGGCAGGGAGCGTCGGACATCCATATCGAGCCACGGGCCGGCAAGGAAAAGACGCTGATCCGCTTCCGCAAGGATGGCTCGCTGGAAAACTATATCGAGATCCCATTCAGCTACCGCCACGCCCTGGCGGCGCGCATCAAGATCATGTGCGACCTCGACATCTCCGAACGCCGCAAACCGCAGGACGGCAAGATCAAGTTCAAGAAATTCGGCCCGCTCGACATCGAATTGCGGGTCGCGACCATTCCGTCGGCGGGCGGCGTGGAAGACATCGTCATGCGCATCCTGGCCGCCGGTGAACCCATCCCGCTGGACCGGCTCGGCGTGCTGCCGCATAACCTGACGCGCCTGCAGGAAGTGATCGGCAAACCCTACGGCCTGTTCTTTGTCTGCGGCCCGACCGGCTCGGGCAAGACCACGACGCTGCATTCGATCCTGAAATACCTCAATACCCCGGAAACCAAGATCTGGACGGTGGAAGATCCGGTCGAAATCACCCAGAAAGGCTTGCGCCAGGTCCAGGTCAACCGCAAGAGCGGGCTGGATTTCGCGTCCGCCATGCGCGCCTTCCTGCGCGCCGATCCGGACATCATCATGGTCGGCGAAATGCGCGACAAGGAAACCGTCAGCATGGGCATCGAAGCCTCGCTGACCGGTCATCTGGTATTCGCCACCCTGCACACCAACAGCGCGCCGGAATCGATCGTGCGCCTGCTCGACATGGGCATGGATGCCTTCAATTTTTCCGATGCCCTGCTCGGCGTGCTGGCGCAGCGCCTGGCCAAGCGCGTCTGCGCCAAAATGCCGGCAGGCCTACCACCCCGGCGCGGAAGAACTGCAGCAATTGCTGGACGAATACTGCGAGGAATTGTCGAACACGGAGGCGTTCCGCCGGGATCAAGCCGCCGGCAGGAGCGCAATCCTTGCCTCCTGGAAGAAAAACTACGCCGACGCCGACGGCCGCTTCACCTTGTACCGCGCGGTCGGCTGCGACCAATGCTCAGGCGGCTACAAGGGACGGGTCGGCCTGCACGAGCTGATGATCGGCAGCGAGCGCATCAAAAAGCTGCTGCAGGAACACGCGCGCGTCGCGCAACTCCTGGCGGTGGCGCTGGAAGACGGCATGCGGACGCTCAAAATGGACGGCATCGAGAAAGTATTGTCCGGTGCCACGGACATCAAGGCGGTGCGCGCGGTGTGCATAAAATAGGCAAAACCTCGTTGCCGGTATCCTGGCGGACCGGACCGATTCGCATCGGCGGCAACGTGGGCATAAACTGGCGGAATTGCCAAAGGAGACTAACCCGATCATGAGCAGCCCCCACTATCTCGGCTTCGACACCCTGTCGCTGCACGCCGGCGCGGCGCCCGACCCGGCCACCGGCGCCCGCGCCACGCCGATCTACCTGACCACGTCCTTCGTATTCAAGAACTCCGACCACGCCGCCTCGCTGTTCAACATGGAGCGCTCGGGCCACGTCTATTCGCGCATTTCGAATCCGACCAACGCCGTACTGGAAGAACGCATCGCGGCGCTGGAAGGCGGCGTCGCCGGCATCGCCGTGGCCAGCGGCCAGGCCGCGCTGCACCTGGGGCTGGCCACCATCGCCGGCGCCGGCTCGCACGTGGTGGCTTCGCGCGCGCTGTACGGCGGTTCGCAGAACCTGCTGGCCTACACCATGAAGCGCTTCGGCATCGAGACCACCTTCGTCGATCCGCGCGACCTCGACGCCTGGCGCAACGCGATCCGGCCCAATACCAAGGTGCTGTTCGCCGAAAACCTCGGCAATCCCGGCCTCGACGTGCTCGACATCCCGAACGTGTCGGCCATAGCGCACGAACACTACCTGCCGCTGATGGTCGACGCCACCTTCACCACGCCCTACCTGCAGCGGCCGTTCGAGCACGGCGCCGACCTGATCTGCCACGCCGCCACCAAGTTCCTGTGCGGCCACGGCACCGCGATGGGCGGCCTGCTGGTCGACGGCGGCAGCTTCGACTGGCAGCAGGCCTATGAAAAGACCGGCAACTTCGCCGAACTGTGCGAGCCGTACGACGGCTTCCACGGCATGGTGTTTGCCGAGGAATCGACGGTGGCGCCGTTTTCGCTGCGGGCGCGGCGCGAGGGCGTGCGCGATTTCGGCGCGGCCATGAGTCCGCACAACGCCTTCGCCATCCTGCAGGGGATCGAGACGCTCGGCCTGCGCATGGACCGGCACGTCGCCAATACGCGCAAGGTCGTCGAGTTCCTGGCCGCGCATCCGGCGGTGGAGTCGGTGTCCTATCCGGAACTGGAATCGCACCCCGACCACGCGGCTGGCGCAGCGGCTGCTGCCGAAAGGCTGCGGCGCGGTGTTTTCGTTCAGCATCAAGGGCGACCGCGCCGCCGGCTGCCGCTTCGTCGAGGCGCTCAACATCTTTTCGCACCTGGCCAATGTCGGCGACGCCAAGTCGCTGGTGATCCATCCGGCCTCGACCACCCACTTCCGCGTGCCGACCGAGCAGCTGGCGGCGGCCGGCATCCGCGAAGGCACGATGCGGCTGTCGATCGGGCTGGAAGACGCGGACGACCTGATCGAGGACCTGGCGCGCGGGCTGAAGGCGTCGCAACGCGCCGAGCGCACGAACGCAAGGGAGCCTGAGATGCAGCTCAACATTCACGGCCACGACGCCTATTGCTATACCGGCGGCAAGAGCCTTCGACCCCAGCCTGCCGACCGCGGTGTTCATCCACGGCGCGCAAAACGATCACTCGGTCTGGGTCCTGCAGACCCGCTATTTCGCCCATCACGGCTTCGGCGTGCTGGCGGTCGACCTGCCCGGCCACGGCCGCAGCAAGGGCGCGCCGCTGACCAGCGTCGAGGCGATGGCCGACTGGCTGCTGGCGCTGCTGGATGCGGCCGGCGTCAAGCAGGCGACCCTGATCGGCCACAGCATGGGCTCGCTGATCGCGCTGGAAACCGCATTTCGCGCGCCGCAACGGGTCGCGCGGCTGGCGCTGGTCGGCACCGCCTATCCGATGAAGGTGTCCGACACCCTGCTCGATGCCTCGCGCGAACGACGAAGCAGCGGCGATCGACATGGTGAACATCTGGTCGCATTCGTCGATTGCGCCCAAGCCGTCCAGCCCGGCGCCCGGCTTCTACGTGATGGGCGGCAGCCGGCGCCTGATGCAATACGTCTCGCGGCATAGTCCGGAAAAAGTGTTTTTCACCGATTTTTCGGCCTGCAACGCCTATCCGAACGGCGCGGCGGCGGCGCAGGCGATCGCCTGCCCGACCCTGTTTCTGCTCGGCAAGCGCGACATGATGACGCCGCCGAAAGCCGCCATGGCGCTGGCGGCGGCGATTGCCGATGCGCGGCTCGTGCAGATCGACGGCAGCGGCCACGCGCTGATGGCCGAGCAGCCGGATGCGGTGCTGGACGCGCTGTTTGAGTTCGCCCGCGGTTAACGCCAGAATAGGAAAACAGAAGAAACGCGGCACGGCCTCGCTGACGGCGGCAAGCGTTGCGAGGGCGCAGGGCACGGCATTTGGAAGGCGCGGCAATCTCACATACTCCCATGATCGATGCGCCATACCGCGTATATTTATTACGAAATTTTGATATACCCCTACAACACCAGAACAAGCCATCACGAGGAGAGCGCCATGTCCACCCTTGCCGGAAAAAAGTACGAATCCTTTGCCGAGTTCTACCCGTTCTACCTGAGCGAGCATTCCAACCGCACCTGCCGCCGCCTGCATTTCGCCGGTTCCACGCTGGCCTTGCTGTTCCTGCTGACGACGCTCGTCAGCGGCAACCCTTGGTGGCTGCTGGCTGCCCTCGTCAGCGGCTACCTGTTCGCCTGGATCGGCCATTTCGGCTTCGAGAAAAACAGGCCGGCCACGTTCAAGTACCCGCTCTATTCGCTCATGGGCGACTGGGTGATGTATTCGCAACTGTGGAGCGGAAAGATTCCGCTTTAGCCTGGCTTTCGAAAAACGCCGCCAGCGTCTGGCTCAGAGCCCTGCTCGACGGCGTTTTCCGCCATCCTGACCAGCGCAATGTCGGCATCCGGCTCGAACACGAACATGCGGTACACGTCGGCCAGCCGCAGTTCATCGGGATTGGCCAGCAGCACCCAGCGCTCCAGTCCGGTGGCCGGACTGCTGCCGCCAGCTTGAGGCGCTGGCGCCACTGGACGCGGCGCGGCAGGTCCGGATTGAGCCGGCCGACCCAGCCGGCGTCCAGCATCCGCTGCAGCAGGCTTTCCGACTCGTCGAAGCCGAGCCGGGTCTTGACGCGCGCATCAGCTCGGCGTTGACCCCCGCCGACTCGCCGTGCATGCGGGCGTCGAACAGCACCTTCAGTACCGCCATCGCGTCGACGAAGGCGCTGCCCGGCCGCGCCACATGCCACCAGCGCTCGTACTTGACCACCGGCAGCGCGGCCGCCAGCAGCGCGCCCACCAGCGTGATCATCCAGAACAGGTAAATCCAGAGCAGGAACATCGGCAGCGCGGCCAGCGCGCCGTAGATCACGGTGTAGGTCGGGAAGGCTGGCGATGAAGAGCGCGAACACGCGCTTGGCGATCTCGAACGCGACCGCCGCCAGCAAGCCGCCGCAGGCCGCGTCGCGCCAGTCGACCATCGCGGTTCGGCACCGCCACGTACAGCAGCGTGAAGGCGCCGGTGGTCAGCAGCAGCGAAACCAGCGTATAGAACAGCGCGCCGAGAAACGGCACGTGGCGCACCACGCCGTTGGCTGCGCCCGAACAGATAGGCGGTGACGGAGATCGACACGCCGAACAGCAACGGCCCGAGCGTGATGATCGCCCAGTAGATCAGCGATCCGCTGCAGCGAAGGGCCGGCGCGCCTTGACGCGCCAGATCTGGTTGAAGACGCGCTCGATCGTGGCCATCATCGCCACCGCGGTAACGATCAGCGCGAGCGCGCCGACCGCCGACAGGCGCGTCGCCTTGGCGGCGAACTGGTTCAGGTAATCGATGATCGTGTCGGCGACGCCCTGCGGCATCAGGCTCTGGATGAAGTAGGCGTCGAGCGATTCGCGAAAGGTCGCGAACAGCGGGAAGGTGGTAAAAATCGCCAGCGCGATCGTCAGCAGCGGCACCAGCGCCAGCACGGTGGTGAAGGTCAGGCTGCCGGCCACCTGCGGCAGCTGCTCTTCCTCGAGCCGGCGCGCGGCAAAGCGGAACAGGTCGCGCACGCTCTTCCAGGACACGTCGCGCAACAAGGGAGAAGTCGATCGGGACATGGGCTGATCACGTCGGGCGTGCGCAGCGCTTATCCCACAATTGGCTGCCGGCAAAGCGCCCTATAATACCAAGCATGAACCGGAACCAACCTTACCATTCTTGTTTTGTATTATTCCCGTCACGGCGCCACCCGCAAACTGGCCGAACTGATCGCCCAGGGCATCGAAAGCGTGCCGGGCAGCGACGCGCGCCTGCGCACGGTGCCGGCGGTGTCGACCGTGACCGAAGCCACCGCGCCGGCGATTCCGGCCGAAGGCGCGCCCTATGTCGAGTTGCAGGACCTGGACGAATGCGCCGGTCTCGCGCTCGGTTCGCCGACGCGCTTCGGCAACATGGCGGCGGCGATGAAATATTTCTGGGACGGCACCAGCGCCGCAATGGCTCTCCGGCACGCTGGCCGGCAAGCCGGCCTGCGTCTTCACCTCCACCGGCAGCCTGCATGGCGGCCAGGAAGTCGACGCTGCTGTCGATGATGCTGCCGCTGCTGCACCACGGCATGCTGCTGCTCGGCCTGCCCTACACCGCAGCCGGAACTGATGACGACCGCCAGCGGCGGCACGCCCTACGGCGCCAGCCACTGGGCCGGCCTCGACGGCGCCCGCGCGCTCACCGAGGACAGCCGCGCGCTGGCGATCGCGCTCGGCGGCGGCTGGCGCAAACCGCGCACCGCTTGCGGCCAGCCGCAATGAAAGACCGGCTCCAGAACGGCTTCTACTACGGCGCCGCCGGCAGCCTGCTGGCGCTGATCGCCTTGTGCGTCGCCTGGGAACTGGTGCTGGCGCCGCTGCGTCCGGGCGGCTCGTGGCTGGTGCTGAAGGTCGTGCCGCTGCTGCTGCCGCTGCGCGGCGTGTTGAAGCGCGATCTCTACACGCTGCAATGGACGTCGATGCTGATCCTGCTGTATCTCGCCGAAGGCGTCGTGCGCGCCACCAGCGACAGCGCGCGCATGTCGGCCTTGCTGGGCTGGGCGGAGATCAGCGCTGGTCTGCGTCTATTTTCTTCTGCGCCCTGCTGTACCTGCGGCCGCACAAAAAGGCCGCCAAGAAGCTGGCGCAAGCAAGTCGATCGAAAAAGCTCGAATCCACAATGAATGAATTTCTCTCGATCGCTGCCGCGCAACTGATCGGCGCCGCCCATGTGCTGACCGAGCGCCGCCGACACCGCGCCCTTCCTGACCGACTGGCGCCGCCGCTTCACCGGCCGCGCGCTGGCCGTGCTGCAGCCCGGCTCGACCGCTGAAGTGGCGGCCGTCGTCCAGCTCTGCGCCGCATTCCGCGTGCCGATCGTGCCGCAGGGCGGCAACACCGGCCTGGTGCTGGGCAGCGTGCCGGACGCCAGCGGCACCGCCATCGTGCTGTCGCTGACGCGCCTGAACCGCATCCGCGCACTCGATACCGTCAACAACACGATCACGGTCGAAGCCGGCTGCATCCTGCGAGCAGGTCCAGAATGCCGCCGCCGAAGCCGAGCGCCTGTTCCCGCTGTCGCTGGCGGCGGAAGGCAGCTGCACGATCGGCGGCAATCTGTCGACCAACGCCGGCGGCACCGGCGTGCTGCGCTACGGCAACACGCGCGAGCTCTGCCTCGGCCTGGAAGTGGTGACGCCGCAAGGCGAAATCTGGAACGGCCTGCGCGGCCTGCGCAAGGACAATACCGGCTACGACCTGCGCGACCTGTTCATCGGCGCCGAAGGCACGCTCGGCATCATCACGGCGGCGGTGCTGAAGCTGTTCCCGCAGCCGAAGGCGCAGATGACGGCGCTGGCGGCGCTGCAGATCGCCGCAGCACGCGCTGCGGCTGCTGACGCTGGCGCAATCGCACTGCGGCGCCGCGCTGACCGGCTTCGAGCTGATGTCGGACTTCTGCCTGCAACTGGTGGCCAAGCATTTCCCGCAGATGCGCCAGCCGTTTGCACAAAGCCCACCCGCAGTACGTGCTGCTGGAACTGTCCGACAGCGAATCGGAAGCAGCACGCCAATGCGACTGCTCGAAAGCGCTGATCGAGCAGGCGCTCGAACAGGGAATCGATCGAGGATGCCGTGGTCGCCGGCTCGATCGCGCAGTCGCAAGCGCTGTGGCATCTGCGCGAGCACATTCCGCTGGCGCAGGCGGAGGAAGGCAAGAACATCAAGCACGACATTTCGGTGCCGATTTCGCACATCGGCGAATTCATCGACGACACCGATGCCCTGCTGCAGCAGGCTTTTCCCGGCTGCGCGCATGGTCACCTTCGGCCATCTCGGCGACGGCAACCTGCATTACAACGTGTCGCCGCCGGAAGGCACGCCGGGCGACGCCTTCCTCGAACAGCAGGCCGCAATCAACCGCATCGTGTACGACAGCGTGATGCGGTTCGGCGGCTCGATTTCGGCCGAGCATGGCCTCGGTGCGCTCAAGCGCGACGAGATCCGGCACTACAAATCGCCGGTGGAGATCGAACTGATGCAAGCGATCAAACGTGCGCTCGATCCGCTGAATCTGATGAACCCGGGCAAGGTCGTTTAACCTCCAACAGGAGTACGCGATGTCAACACCGCTGCTGGTCATGCTGCTGCTGTCGTTCTCCACGCCGGCATTCGCCGTCTACAAATGCGAAGCCGGCGGCAAGACATCCTATAGCGATACCCCGTGCGCCGGCGGCAGCGTCGTCGCGAGCGCCAACCTGACGCCGTCGGCCGTGGAGTCGGCCCGCGCCGAACAAAAACTGACGCAGCAAAAAGAGGAAGCCCGACGCCTGGAACGCGAGCGTCAGGGGCGCGAAGCGGCCGAAGAACGGCAACAGCGGCAGGAGGCACGGGCCCGCGCCGCTCGCCAAAAAAAATGCGCAACGCTGGCATTACGCACCAAATGGGCGGAAGAAGACGCCGCCAAGGCCAATCCCAAGGCCGCGCCCAAAGCCGTGCGCAACGCACGCCGCGCGGCGGAAAAACATCAGCTGGAATGCGGCAAGTAGGAAGCTGGCCTGCCCAACAGGAATCGAACCTGTGACCCCAGCTTAGAAGGCTGATGCTCTATCCAACTGAGCTATGGGCAGTTCGTGAAAACGATGCGCCGTCAAAATCGCGATTCGGGATCGCCATGAATCCGGCGTATATGTCCGGCACAAATGAAAAACGGGCTGTCAGCGACAGCCCGTTTAAAGTGGTCGGAGTACAAGGATTCGAACCTTGGACCCCCTGGTCCCAAACCAGGTGCGCTACCGGGCTGCGCCACACTCCGAGAAGAAGCATCATACCGGGCAAATCGGCCGTGGTCAATGTATTGCGCGGATATTGCGTCTTGCCAAGCTGCCGCCAGGACGGAATGACGGCCCGGCGCGCAGGAAAAACTTTCCGTTTCCGCTCTCTAGAAATCGATCTTGGCGGCGATCCGGCGCGCCATGCGTCTGCGGCAGTGTCGGCGTTGCTTGCGCCTCGACCATCACGCGGATCAGCGGTTCGGTGCCGGAGGCGCGGATCAGCACCCGCCCGTCCTCGCCCAGCTCTCGCTCGACCACCTCTTTCTCGGCGACCAGCGCGCCATTCTGTTGCCAGTCGAAGCCCGGCGCGACCCTGACATTGATCAGGCGTTTGCGGATACAGCATGCACGTCTTCGGTGCATTGCGGCCAAGCGTCTTGCCGCAGCGCTTCAAGGCGGACAGTACCTGCAATGCGGAAACGATGCCGTCGCCGGTCGTGTGCTTGTCCAGAGCACAGCAGGTGGCCCGAGCCTTCGCCGCCGAACAGCCAGCCGCGCTCCTGCATCACTTCCAGCACATAGCGGTCGCCGACCTTGGCGCGCGCGAAGCCGATGCCCATGCTCCTTGAAGGCGACTTCCAGCGCCATATTGGTCATCAGGGTGCCGACCGCGCCGCCCACCGGGCCGCTGGCCATGCGGTCCCTGACCATCACGTACAGCAGCTCGTCGCCGTTGTAGACGCGGCCGGCGGCGTCGACCATCAGCAGGCGGTCGGCGTCGCCGTCGAGCGCGATGCCGAGGTCGGCGCGTGTTGGCACGCACCGCGATCGCCAAGGCTTCCGGCGCGGTCGCGCCGAAGCCGTCGTTGATGTTCAGGCCGTTCGGCTTGGTTGCCGATGGCGATCACTTCCGCGCCCAGTTCATGGAACACGTGCGGCGCGATGTCATAGGCGGCGCCATGCGCGCAATCGACCACGATCTTCAGGCCGCGCAGGTCGAGCTCGTTCGGGAAGGTGCTCTTGCAGAATTCGATATAGCGGCCCCTGGCATCGTCGCAGGCGGTGCGCGCGGCCCAGCTTCTCCGAAGACACGCAGGTCATCGGCGCTTCCAGATCGCGTCTTCGATCTCCGGTCTCGACCGCGTCCGGCAGCTTGTTGCCTTGCGCCGAAAAGAACTTGATGCCGTTGTCGTGGAACGGATTATGCGAAGCCGAAATCACCACGCCGGCCGACAGGCGCAGCGCGCGCGTCAGATAGGCCACGGCCGGCGTCGGCATCGGACCGGCCAGCATCACATCGACGCCGGCCGCGGCCAAAGCCGGCCTCCAGCGCCGCTTCCAGCATGTAGCCGGAGATGCGCGTGTCCTTGCCGATCAGGACAGTCGGCCGGGCATTGGCCGATTCCGCCTGCGCCAGCACCTTGCCGGCCGCGTAGCCGAGCCGCATGACGAAATCGGGCGTGATCGGCGCCACGCCGACCAGGCCGCGTACGCCATCGGTACCGAAATATTTGCGTGTCATTTTTTCCTTGCTTGTTTGACTTAATTGTGTCGCCGCGTGCCAGACCTTCAGCGCATCGACCGTTTCCGCCACATCGTGCACGCGCACGATCTGTGCGCCGTGCGCCGCAGCAGCCAGCGCCAGCGCCAAGCTGCCGGCCAGACGCTGTTCGACCGGCTTGCCGGTGATGCCGGCCAATCATCGATTTGCGCGACAGGCCGGCCAGCACCGGCAAACCCAGCTCCTGCTGAATTTGCCCGATACTTTTCAACAGCGCAAGGTTATGCGTCAACTGTTTTGCCGAATCCGAAACCGGGATCGATGCACAGGCGGTCGCGCGCAACGCCGGCCGCTTCCAGTTGCGCCGTTCGCTGCCGCAGGAATTCGATCACTTCCCGCACCACGTCCTGATACTGCGGTTCCACCTGCATCGTTTGCGGGTCGCGCTGCATGTGCATGACGCACAGGCCGCAATCGCTGTCGCTTACCGCCTCGAGCGCACCGTCGGCGCGAAAGCCATTGATGTCGTTGATCATGTCGGCGCCGGCGGCGATCGCTTCGCGCATGACCTCGGGCTTGTAGGTATCGATCGACAGCGGCTTGCCGCAATCGCGCAGCGCATAGATCACCGGCAGCACGCGCCGCAGTTCTTCGGACAGCGGCAGCGGCGGGGCACCAGGGCGGCTCGATTCGCCGCCGATGTCGATGATGTCGACGCCGTCGGCGATCATCTGCTCGGCCCGGTAGAGCGCCAATTCCAGCGTATCGAAACGGCCGCCGTCGGAAAACGAATCCGGCGTCACGTTCAGAATGCCCATCACCAGCGGCGGCGCGCCGTTTCCGGGCAGCGGGAGACGATAACGGCCGCATTGCAAGTTACGTATTGCATCATGAAGTTTTTTGCAAATAAAAAGGGCGAGGATCGCTCCTCACCCTTTCGTCGGTCATGGTGGAATCAGGTCGACATCGCGCCTGAATCAGGCCGGTGCGGTCGCGGTCGGCGACACGCCACCGGACGTGCCGCTCGGCGGACGGTCGCTTGGCCGGCACGCCGGCTTTCGGCGGACGCGGCTCGCTGCCTTCCATGATGTCGTTGATCTGGTCGGCATCGATGGTTTCCCACTCGAGCAGGGTCTTGGCCATCATTTCGACCTTGTCGCGGTTTTCTTCCAGCAGCTTGCGCGACAGCGCGTACTGCGTGTCGAGAATGCTGCGGATTTCGGCGTCCACCTTTTGCTGGGTCGCTTCCGAAATGGTCTTGGACGCGCCGCCGAAATAAGCCCTCATTCTCGTTGTCTTCGTAGACCATGGTCCCAGCGCGTCCGACATGCCGATAGCGGGTCACCATCGCCCGCGCCAGCTTGGTCGCGCGCTCGAAGTCGTTCGAAGCGCCGGTCGACATCTGGTGCATGAAAATCTCTTCGGCGATGCGGCCGCCGAACAGGATGGCGATTTCTTCCAGCATCTTGTCCTTGTACATGTTGACGCGGTCGTGTTCCGGCAGCTGCCAGGTCAGGCCGAGCGCAAAGCCGCGCGGCATGATCGTGACCTTGTGCACCGGGTCGGCCTTCGGCAGCAGCTTGGCGACCACCGCGTGGCCCGACTCGTGGTAGGCGGTATTGCGGCGCTCTTCCTCGCGCATGACCGCCGACTTGCGTTCCGGGCCCATCACGATCTTGTCCTTGGCATCCTCGAAGTCCTGCATCTCGACCAGGCGCTTGCTGCGGCGGGCGGCGAACAGCGCCGCTTCGTTGACCAGGTTGGCCAGGTCGGCGCCGGAGAAGCCCGGCGTGCCGCGCGCCAGGATGTCGGCCTTGACGTCGGGCGCGATCGGCACCTTGCGCATGTGGACGTACAGGATCTGCTCGCGGCCGCGGATGTCGGGCAGGCCGACCATCACCTGGCGGTCGAAGCGGCCCGGACGCAGCAGCGCCTTGTCGAGCACGTCGGCGCGGTTGGTGGCGGCGATCACGATCACGCCGGAGTTGGCTTCGAAGCCGTCCATCTCGACCAGCAACTGGTTCAGGGTCTGCTCGCGCTCGTCGTTGCCGCCGCCCATGCCGGCGCCGCGATGGCGGCCGACGGCGTCGATTTCATCGATGAAGATGATGCAGGGCGAATGCTTCTTGGCGTTTTCGAACATGTCGCGCACGCGCGAAGCGCCGACGCCGACGAACATTTCAACGAAGTCGGAACCGGAAATCGTGAAGAACGGCACCTTGGCTTCGCCGGCGATGGCGCGCGCCAGCAGGGTCTTACCGGTGCCCGGGGGGCCGACCATCAGCACGCCGCGCGGAATGCGGCCGCCCAGTTTCTGGAACTTGGTCGGGTCGCGCAGGAAATCGACCAGTTCGTTGACTTCTTCCTTGGCCTCGTCGCAACCGGCGACGTCGGCAAAGGTCACCGTATTGCTGTTCTCATCCAGCATGCGCGCCTTCGACTTGCCGAACGAGAAAGCGCCGCCCTTGCCGCCGCCTTGCATCTGGCGCATGAAAAATACCCAGACGCCGATCAGCAGCAGCATCGGGAACCAGGAAATGAAGATTTGCGACAGGAAGGATGGTTCTTCCGGCTGCTTGACGTCGAACTTGACGTCGTTGTTGATCAGGTCGCCGATCAGGCCGCGATCCAGATAGGTCGCCGCGGTCTTGACTTTCTTGCCATCCGTGGTCGTGGCGACAATGCTGCGATCCTCGATGGTGGCTTCCTTGATGCGCTTGGCCTTGCACATCATCCAGGAAATCCGAATAGGCAATCGGAGTGGCGCCGCCGCTCAGCGCCACGGCTGTCGAACTGCTTGAAGACAGTAAAAAGCACCAGGGCGATCGACCACCCAGATGGCGGCTTTGGAAAACATGTTGTTCACTAGAACTCCTTGGGCGCGCTGCGCCTCGTTGCAAATCTGTAGGTCGATTCTACTCGGAATAAATCAGTGCTTACTAGGCACGCATATGCGGCTAAATCCCTGAAATATCAAGGATAAGCGGCAATTCATTAAAGCGGATTTTTCAGTATCTTTCCGAGCAGGAAAACCTCGGACGATTTGTCGCGGCTGGCTTTCGGCTTCTTGGATGTGACGGTTTTGAAGTTCTTTCGGAATTTCTGGACAATCTGGTCATAGCCGCGTGCCATTGAAGCATTTGACGAGCAGCGCCCCGGAAGGTTTCAGGTGGGCCTGGGAAAACTCGATCGCCAGATCGATCAGGTACTCGACGCGGGCAGCATCGGCGATCGCAATGCCGGACAGGTTGGGCGCCATGTCGGACAGCACCAGATCGACCTTGCGACCGTCCAGCACCGCCTCCAGCTGCTGCAGCACATCCTGCTTCGCGGAAATCGCCCTGGATGAAGTGCACGTCGGCGATCGGCTCCATCGGCAGCAGATCGAGGCCGATGATCGGTGCCGTGGATGCCGCCGCCTTCCTGCCCCGCCAGCTTGTGGCGCGCGTACTGCGCCCAGCTGCCCGGCGTGCAACCGAGGTCGACGATCACCTGGCCCGGCCTGATCAGCTTTTCGCTTTCGTCGATCTCTTTCAGCTTGTAGGCGGCGCGCGCACGGTAGCCGTCCTTCTGCGCCAGCTTCACATACGGATCGTTGATGTGATCGTGCAGCCAGTTTTTGTTTAATTTGTTCTTTGCCATTCGCGTAGAATATTACTTGTATTGCGTTACCTCGTATTGCGGGACAGGGCTTGCGAGACGCGCAAGCGCGGATGGCTCTCTCCCAACCGTTTTCAATTCGCGGGACGGAGTTTGGCGCGGCCTCGCTCCTGTTCCCCATACACTGCCAATAAACATGAAACTTACCCCCGCCGAACGCAGTGCGTTGCGTGCCGAGGCGCACGCCCTGAACCCGGTCGTCATCATCGGCGAAGCCGGCCTGACGCCGGCCGTGCTGAAGGAAATCGATGCCAGCCTCAATGCCCACGGCCTGATCAAGGTACGCGTGTTCGGCGACGACCGCGAAGCGCGCATCGGCATCTACGAAACCATCTGCGCCAAGCTGGACGCGGCGCCGGTGCAGCACATCGGCAAGCTGCTGGTGGTCTATCGGCCGCAGCCCGAGCAGGAAAAGGCGCGCAATGAAAAACGCGGCAAGGGCCTGCGCGAAGTGACGATCGTCAAGCCGAGCGCGAGCGGCACC
The DNA here is from genome assembly GCA_963706525.1 of uncultured beta proteobacterium. Lineage (GTDB taxonomy): Bacteria > Pseudomonadota > Gammaproteobacteria > Burkholderiales > Burkholderiaceae_D > DATJCV01. Next base: position 441,674 of record CAVPMM010000015.1, read on the forward strand.
AAGCGTCCGACGGTAAGCAAGGTCATCGTCAAGGGCAACGAACGGGTGACCGCCGGCGGCCTCATCAAACGCGCCAAGCCGCGCCAGAAAAGCACCAAAAAATCAATCCTGGGCGGCCATTGAAGGATTTCTTGCCCAATCACGCACCAGAGGGAGTATTTACAGAAACGCCCTAAATTCGCCCGAGAGCGGATGATTTTAAGGCATACTCCCCTCTATCACGTTCGTTGATCATTTCAGCTTCCACACCAGCACCACGCCCAGCAGGCTCTGGATCAGGTACAAGGCGCTGGCGATTCCGTGCAGGACGCCGAACTGGGTCCGCGCCGCCGCGCTCATGGCGCCGCTGACAGCCGCCGTCTCGCGCAAGGCCGCCATGAACGGCTGCAAGCCGAAATAGCCGATCACCGTGCACGCCAGCATCGCCGCCACGATGATCATTTGCGCCCGGTAGCCGCTGCCGCCGTCCTTGCGCGCGGCGGCCGCCAGCAGCAACAGCATGGCGGCGGCGCACGCCACCGATAGCCAGGCTTCTACCCGGAACAGGCTGCCGGCGATGCTGCCGGCCTGCATCGAGTCGGCCAAGGTGGCAAACAGGGTCGGCGCCACCAGGTAACCGATGGTCCAGGCACTGCCCACCCACAGGGTGGCGAGCAGCATGCGCGGGCGCAGGTACATGCCGGTCTAGATGTAACGGACTTCGAGTACTTCGTATTCGCGGATACCGGACGGCGCCTGCACCTCGACCACGTCGCCGGCGTATTTGCCGATCAGCGCGCGCGCGATCGGCGAGGTGACCGACACCTTGGCTTCCTTGATGTCGGCCTCGTCGATGCCGACGATCTGGTAGGTGACCTTGTCGCCCGATTCCAGGTCTTCCAGATGCACGGTCGAGGCGAACACGATGCGGCCGTCGGCGTCGAGCGTAGCCGGATCGATGATCTGCGCCGCGCCGAGCTTGCCTTCGAGATCGGCGATGCGGCCTTCGATGAAGCTCTGGCGCTCCTTGGCCGCACTCGTATTCGGCATTTTCCGACAGGTCGCCCTGCGCGCGCGCCTCGGCGATCGCATTGATGACCGCGCGGCGCTCTTTGGTTTTCAGGCGGATGCAGCTCTTCCTTCAGGAGTTCTGCGCCGCGTTTGGTAATGGGAACTGTGCTCATGTGTTTAATCCGCTCAAAGAAATACAGAGGCCACACACGCACCGGAAACCCGATGCCATGTGTGACCTCTGTAATGGATGTTTGACTGTCGGCTTAGTGTAAAGTTTTATGCAGCCCTTGTAAATCGTAGACCTGCAATCTCGTCCAGGTGATGCATGCCCTCCACTGCGGCCTCGGCGCCGGCGATGGTGGTGTAAGTAGGTCACGCGCGCGGCCAGCGCCGAGATGCGGATCGCGCGCGAATCGGTGATGGCGCTGCGCTTTTCTTCGACGGTGTTGATCACCAGCGCGATTTCGTGGTTCTTGATCATGTCGACGATATGCGGCCGTCCCTCGACCACCTTGTTGACGGTCGCCACGGCGATGCCAGCGGCACTGATGGCAGCCGCCGTGCCCTTGGTGGCGACGATCGAGAAACCGAGCTCGACCAGATCGCGCGCCACCTGCACCGCGCGCGGCTTGTCGCTGTCCTTGACGCTCAGAAACACCTTGCCCGACTGCGGCAATCTGACGCCGGCGCCCAGCTGCGACTTGACGAAGGCTTCGCCGAAGGTCTTGCCGACGCCCATCACTTCGCCGGTCGATTTCATTTCCGGTCCGAGGATGGTATCGACGCCCGGGAATTTGACGAACGGGAACACCGCTTCCTTGACGCTGAAGTACGGCGGCACCACTTCCTGCGCGATGCCCTGGCTGTCGAGCGACTGGCCGACCATGCAGCGCGCCGCGATCTTGGCCAGTTGCAGGCCGGTCGCCTTGGACACGAACGGCACCGTGCGCGAGGCGCGCGGATTCACTTCCAGCACGTAGACCACGTCCTGCATCTTGCCGTCGACTTCCCGCTCCTGGATCGCGAACTGCACGTTCATCAGGCCGACCACGTTCAGGCCCTTGGCCATCAGCGCAGTCTGGCGCTTCAGTTCGTCGATGGTTTCCTGCGACAGCGAATACGGCGGCAGCGAGCAGGCCGAATCGCCGGAGTGCACGCCGGCCTGTTCGATGTGCTCCATCACGCCGCCGATGAAGGTGCGCGTCGCCGTCCGAGAGGCAGTCGACGTCGACTTCGATCGCGTCGTTCAGGAAGCGGTCGAGCAGCACCGGCGAATCGTTCGACACCTTGACCGCTTCGCGCATGTAGCGCTCGAGGTCGCGCTGCTCGTGCACGATTTCCATCGCGCGGCCGCCCAGCACGTACGAAGGCCGCACCACCAGCGGGTAGCCGATTTCCTGCGCCAGGCGCAAGCGCTTCTTCCTCGGTGCGCGCGGTGCGGTTCGGCGGCTGGCGCAGGCCGAGGTCGTTGCAGCAGCTTCTGGAAGCGCTCGCGGTCTTCGGCGGCGTCGATCATGTCGGGCGAGGTGCCGATGATCGGCACGCCGTTGGCTTCCAGGTCGAGCGCCAGCTTCAGCGGCGTCTGGCCGCCGTACTGCACGATGACGCCGACCGGCTTTTCCATGTCGACGATTTCCAGCACGTCTTCCAGCGTCAGCGGCTCGAAGTACAGGCGGTCCGAGGTGTCGTAGTCGGTCGAGACGGTTTCCGGATTGCAGTTGACCATGATGGTTTCATAGCCGTCCTCGCGCATCGCCAGCGCCGCGTGCACGCAGCAGTAGTCGAATTCGATGCCCTGGCCGATCCGGTTCGGGCCGCCGCCCAGCACCATGATCTTCTTGCTTGTCGGTCGGCATGCGATTCGCACTCTTCCTCGTAGGTCGAGTACATGTAGGCGGTATTGGTGGCGAATTCGCCGGCGCAGGTGTCGACCCGCTTGTACACCGGGCGGATATCCAGCGCATGGCGCTTCTCGCGCACCGCGGCGTCGCTGGTCTTCAGCAGGTTGGCCAGGCGGCGGTCGGCGAAGCCCTTCTGCTTCAGGCGGAACAGGGTGCCCTTGTCCAGGCGCGTCCAGCGTCTGGCGTTTTCCAGCCACAGTTCGATGTCGACGATTTCCTTGATCTGCGCCAGGAACCACGGGTCGATATGGGTCAGCTCGTGCACTTCTTCCAGCGTGAAGCCCTGGGCGAAGGCGTCGCCGACGTACCAGATGCGGTCCGGGCCGGGCTCGCCCGAGTTCTTCCTCGATGGTCTCGCGGTCGCGTGGTCTTTTCGTTCATGCCGTCGACGCCGACTTCCAGGCCGCGCAGCGCCTTCTGGAACGATTCCTGGAAGGTGCGGCCGATCGCCATCACTTCGCCCACCGATTTCATCTGGGTGGTCAGGTGCTGGTCGGCCTGCGGGAATTTCTCGAAGGCGAAGCGCGGGATCTTGGTGACCACGTAGTCGATCGACGGCTCGAACGAGGCCGGCGTCGCGCCGCCGGTGATTTCGTTGCGCAGCTCGTCCAGCGTGAAGCCGACCGCCAGCTTGGCGGCGACCTTGGCGATCGGGAAGCCGGTCGCCTTCGAGGCCAGCGCCGACGAGCGCGAGACGCGCGGATTCATCTCGATGACGATCATGCGGCCGTCGGCCGGATTGATCGCGAACTGCACGTTGGAGCCGCCGGTGTCGACGCCGATCTCGCGCAAGCACCGCGATCGAGGCGTTGCGCATGATCTGGTATTCCTTGTCGGTCAGCGTCTGCGCCGGCGCCACCGTGATCGAGTCGCCGGTATGCACGCCCATCGGGTCGAGGTTTTCGATCGAGCAGACGATGATGCAGTTGTCGGCCTTGTCGCGCACCACTTCCATCTCGAATTCTTTCCAGCCGATCAGCGATTCCTCGATCAGCAGTTCGGAGGTCGGCGAGGCTTCCAGGCCGCGCTTGCAGATGGTCTCGAATTCTTCCGGGTTGTAGGCGATGCCGCCGCCGGTGCCGCCCATCGTGAACGAGGGACGGATGATGACCGGGAAGCCCAGCTCCTCTGCACCGCCCACGATTCGTCCAGCGAGTGCGCCACGCCCGAGCGCGCCGAGCCGAGGCCGATCTTGGTCATCGCTTCCTTGAACTTGGAACGGTCCTCGGCCTTGTCGATCGCTTCCGGCGAGGCGCCGATCAGCTCGACGTCGTACTTTTTCAGCACGCCGTTGTTGTGCAGGTCGAGCGCGCAGTTGAGCGCGGTCTGGCCGCCCATGGTCGGCAGGATCGCGTCCGGGCGCTCCTTGTCGATGATGCGTTCCGACCACCTGCCAGGTGATCGGCTCGATGTAGGTGACATCGGCCATTTCCGGGTCGGTCATGATGGTGGCCGGGTTGCTGTTGACCAGGATGACCTTGTAGCCTTCCTCGCGCAGGGCCTTGCAGGCCTGGGCGCCGGAATAGTCGAATTCGCAGGCCTGGCCGATGATGATCGGACCGGCGCCGATGATCAGGATGCTCTTGATGTCGGTACGCTTAGGCATTGTTGTTGTTCTCCGCTTTCGTCTGCTTGTTTGCCTGTTGGTTTCTGTTGCATCAGGCTGATGAAGCGGTCGAACACGGTCGGCGACATCGCATCGGGCCGGGCGAGGCTTCCGGGTGGCCCTGGAAGCAGAACGCCGGCTTGTCGGTGCGCGCAAAACCCTGCAGCGAGCCGTCGAACAGCGACACGTGGGTGACGCGGCAATTGGCCGGCAGCGTGTCGATGTCCACCGCAAAGCCGTGGTTCTGCGAAGTGATCAGCACCTGCTTGCTGTCGAGGTCCTGCACCGGATGGTTGGCGCCATGATGGCCGAACTTCATCTTCACGGTCTTGGCGCCCGAGGCGAGCGCCATGATCTGGTGGCCGAGGCAGATGCCGAAGGTCGGGATGCCGCGCTCGATCAATTCCTTGGTGGCGGCCACCGCGTAATCGCAGGGCTCCGGATCGCCCGGTCCATTGGACAGGAAAATGCCGTCCGGATTCAGGGCCAGCGCGTCCGCCGCCGAGGTTTGCGCCGGCAGCACCGTGACCTTGCAGCCGCGCGCGGTCAGCATGCGCAGGATATTGGCTTGACGCCATAGTCGAAGGCGACCACATGGTACTTGGGCCGCCTTCTGCTGGCCGTAGCCGCGCCCGAGTTGCCACTCGGTCTCGGTCCAGTCGATAGGCGCTGGCGGCCGTGACCACCTTGGCCAGATCCATGCCGGCCAGGCCGGGGAAGGATTTCGCCAATTCGAGCGCCTTGTTGCGACTGACCTCGAGATCGCCGTCGTCGGTAACGATGGCGCCGCTTTGCGCACCTTTTTCGCGCAGGATCCTGGTCAGCTTGCGGGTGTCGATGCCGGCGATGCCGACGACGTTTTCGGCTTTCAGGTAATCCGACAGCGATTGGGTGGAACGGAAATTCGAGACCCGCAACGGCAGGTCCTTGATGATCAGGCCGGCGGCGTGGATCTTGCCGGCTTCGACGTCTTCCGGATTGATGCCGGTGTTGCCGATATGCGGATAGGTCAGCGTGACGATCTGGCGGCTATAGCTGGGATCGGTGAGGATTTCCTGGTAGCCGGTCATCGCGGTATTGAATACCACTTCACCGAGTGTGTGACCTGGAGCGCCGATGGAAAAACCCTGGAAGATCGTGCCGTCCGCGAGCGCGAGTATGGCCGCAACGGGTTGGCCGGGAAAAAGTGGCAGCAAGGTAACTCCTGAGATGGTTACCGCCGCTGCGCCGCGCCAAACGACCACAAGGGCACCCGGAAGCGGGTGAGGCCAAGGTGCCTTATGAGTCTTTTCGGGACGAAATGGGAGGGTATGCGCTACGGCGGCTAAAATTAGCTAAACCGTGCAATTATAGCGAAGAAAGGCCCGCCCGGCAAACCCGAAAACGTCCCTAAAAGGGATGCCGGCGGCACGCCGCAAGGCGCCGCCGGCGGGGATATTACAGACCCAGCGCAGCAATGCCGGCCTGGGCAATTTGCACGTCTTCCGACGACTTCACGCCGGAGACGCCGACCGCACCCACGCACTGATCGCCGGCCATGATTGGCACGCCGCCTTCCAACATCCCGGACAAGGTCGGCGCCGTGATGAACGACATGCGGCCGTTATTGATCATATCCTCGTACACCTTGGATGCGCGGCGCCCGAGCGCTGCAGTCCGGGCCTTGGCCGGCGCGATATCGGCCGAAATCGGCGCCGCGCCATCCAGCCGCTGCAGCCACAACAGGTGACCGCCATCGTCCACCACCGAAATCGTGACCGCCCAATTGTGCGCGCGCGCCTCGGCTTCCGCGGCGGCGGCAATTTTTTTGACTTCGTCGATGGTCAATACCTGTTTCGATTGCATTTCGGCTCCTGAAAATAATTAAGCTGGGATTGTACGACAGCCGCCGGTTTGCCGATCGGACTAGTTTTTCGCGGCCGGCGCCATTTCCTCAAGCGCGCCCACGACCCCGGAAATTCCGCGCTGCAATCCCAGCCGGGCGCGCCGCCGCGCGATCTCGCACAAGACCTCGATGCTCTGCTCGGCATCGCCCTCTCCTCCCGGATACGCCAAGCCGCAACTGGCGACCAGCACCGCCGACTGTGCCTCGAGGAGGTGCGCATGCCCGATCGCGCCGCAGAGCCGCTGCGCAAAGCCGTGCGCCGCATCGACCTCGATGCCGTTGGTGGCCAGCATGAACTCGGCGTCGCCAGTTCGGGCCACGCAGTCGGATTGTCGCACCGTGCGCTGCAGCAATTGGCCGATGGCCTGGACGATGGCTGCTTCCGGTCGACCGCGCGCCTCCCCCTGGGCGTCGCGCAACGCGACGCGGATATTCAACAGCACGAAGTTCTTGCGATGCCGGGACGCATACGTCAGCATCGCCTCGGCCGCCGCCAGAAATACCTCCGTCGAAGCCGCCGGCGCCGCAGAAGCGGACGGCACGCGGCGCACCAGCGCTTCCAGACCGCGCTCGAATTCCTGCTGGGTACTGGCCAGTTGCGACAATGCATCCAGCCGCGACAGCAACTGCGCGGTGGCGATGCCCTTGGTGATCAATTCGGTGGCGCCGGCAGCCTTGACCCGCTCACGCTCCTGCTGTTCGTCGCTGCCGGAAATCACGATCACCGGCACCTCGCGGATGCGGCCGATCTTGGAAGCGCGGATACGCTGCAACAGGCCGTAGCCGTCCAGCTTCGGCATGGTCAGATCGGTGATCACGACGCGGATGCTGGGATCGATCAGCAGCGTTTCCCAGGCATGTTCACCGTCGAAGGCTTCGCGGAATTCGAACATGCCCTGGATATGCTTGATCAGCGTGGCGCGCACGATGCGGGAGTCGTCCGCGATCAAAATCCGTGGCTTGATGGGAATATCAAAGGAGTCGGACTGCATGCCGCAATTATCTTCAGGAAAGTTTTTGCAAGCATACCTGTCCCTTTTAAATTTTGACAGCCCCGGCGCGATCCCTTACAGTGTTACGATTCCGCGTCCAAAATGTCACAATGACAACAAAGAAAACTGTTGTTCACGGTCGCTTTTTTGCCGCCATTTGCGTACTGGCCGTCAGCTTCTGGTTCGCCGGCAGCGCTGCCGCCGGCGAACCAGCGCTGCAATCGGAACCCGCCGGTGCGCTGTCGCGCCTGCACGGCTTGACCAGCCGCGCTTCCGAGCTGGCCATCAAGGCGGTCGACCTGCTCGGCATTCGCTACAAGTACGGTAGCAGCTCGCCCGAACACGGCCTCGATTGCAGCGGCCTGGTGCAACACGTGTTCAAGGATGCCTGGGGCAAGGAATTGCCGCGCACTTCGGCGGAAATCAGCCGCGTCGGCGAACGCATCGACGTCAATGAACTGCAGCCCGGCGACCTAGTGTTCTACAACACCTTGCGACGTGGCTTTTCGCACGTCGGCATCTATCTCGGCGACAGCAAATTCATCCACGCCCCCTCTTCCGGCGGCAAGGTGCGGATCGAAAGCATGAATCTGAGCTATTGGAAAAAGCGCTTCAACGGCGCGCGCCGCATCAGCGACTCGGAGCAGAATTAGCCGGCGGCGCGGGCGGCACCGCATCGCCGCTCCCCATCCACACCTGCCTACTGTGTCTTCCGCTCGGTGTTTCTGCGCCGGTACGAGCGCGGCGTCCCGCCGGTCCAAATCCTGAACGAGCGATAAAACGCAGTCACGCTGGTGAAGCCGATCGCGGCGGCGATGGCGTCGACCGGCTCGCCGGTCTTGATCAGCTTCTGGACGGCGACGTCGCGCCGCAGGCCGTCCTTGATCTGGTGAAAGGTGATGCGCTCCTCCTGCAGGCGCCGGCCCAAGGTGCGTGTCGAATAATTCAGCGCCTGCGCCACGCTTTCCATATCGCTGTTTTCGTGCAGATGGCTCTCGAGGTACTTGCGTACCTGATGGCTCAGGATATTTTCGTTGAAGGGGACGAAAAACCAGTTCTGCGGCGCATTGAACAGGAAATCCCTTAGTTCCAGCTTGCTACGATGCTGGACCGGCGCGTCGAGATAGGAGGACTTGATATACATCGCCGTGTTCGGCTGGTCGAAATATACCGGCCCCGGGAAGATGAATATGTATTCGGACGCGTCCGGCGGCCGTGCGAAAGCGAAGTCCACGCGCTCCAGCTCGATTTTCTTGCCGATCACCCACGACGAGATGCCGTGCACCAGCTTCAGGTGCAATTCCTGCACCAGCCGGGCGCTGCGCGCCTGTGACGGATAAAGGTTGATGCCGATGGTGGTGAGGTCTGCGCCGCGGTCGATCGTGAAGGAAAAGTCGTCGTGCAGCACATGGTCGAACTGATGCCAGCGGCGCAATGCCGCCTGCAGATTCGGCGCATCGAGCATCAGGATCGTCAAGACCTTCAAGGTGCCCCGGCGCAGCGGCCGGCCGTACAGGCCCGGCATTTCATCGTCGACATGCACCACCAGCAGCTGGAACAGCGATTGAAAATTGTTCCTGCGTCATGCGCGCGTCCGGCATCGACAGCAGTTTTTCCGAGATCCCGGCCCGCGCGAGGATACGGTTCAGATCGGCCTGCTCAACCTGTATCCCTTCGAGGAAGGTCTTGACATAGGACACCGGGACGGTTGATGTATAGGACTCCACTTGCTCGATCACAGAATGAAATACGAGTGCGTAGTCTACTTGAGCGCCCGGGCTTCCTCAATCGCCGACCCCGAATGCGCCGGCGGCGGCCGTGGCGTGAATTGCGAATTAATTGGCAGGAACGGAAAACAAACGCCGCAAGACTTCGGCTAGGATTCATTCGCCCCTCGCGCTTCCGGCATGGGTAGCACCCTCCAGAGCATGCCCGCATGGCATTGAGCGCGGCCCGATATAAGACAACGACAAACAGGAGACACGAGTGAAGCAATTTTCAATGAAACGATCAACCGCCATGGTAACGCTGGCGCTCTCGGCCATGACCCTCGCCGGATGCGGTGGCGGAATTGACAACATTACGCCTCCCGCTCCTCCGGTCGACCCGCTCGCTTTGGCCAAGATGCCGGACTACCCGGACGTGGTCGGCGAATATGTGCAGATCGACGGCGGCGCCCAACCCACCGACAGCAATGTGATTCAGACGCCTGCCCAGTTCAACAAGGCGACCTTCCTGCGCGTGCGCTCCGCACTGGATGGCGAGAATCCGAAACCAGCGAACGCGGTGATGGTCGTCATGCCGGGATTTTCCAGCACGCCCGGTCACTGGATGTACCTGGCATCCCAGCTGGTGCACAAAGCCAATCTGAAAAAGGGCGGCTGCAAGGACAATGCGACCGCAGTCGACTGCCGCCTGGAAGTATGGATCGTACAGCGCCGCGGCGCCCATCTGGCCGATACCCTGGGCGCGAGAAATGCGATCGTCGATAAGGACCCGTCCCTCGCGGTGAACTACTATTTCGGTGCCTCGATCATGGGCTCCGATGGACACAAGTCGCTGGATGGTAAAGGAAAATTTCCGGCAGCTTCGCCCAACTCGCTCACCGGACGGCCGGATGCCACTTGGCGGCCGCTACAACAAAACGACCTCAAATTCATGGCGGACTGGGGTTTTGAAACCTACGCGCGCGACGTCGAAAACATGATTGCGCTCGTGAAGCAGCAAAGCGGCAGCAAGAACGTATTCCTGGCGGGTCACTCTCAAGGGGGCAGTTTCACCAGCGTGTATGCCGGCCGGCTCGGCACGGACAACAAGCGCGGTTACGAAAACCTGGCCGGCATCATCATGCTGGATGGCGGCAGCTATGGCACCACCGCTTCCCCGTCGGCCGCCCAGATCAGCACGATACAAACCGCGATCGACGAGTTGCGCAGCGGGGTACGGCCGGTCTATACCGACGCCGCTGGCGCCAATACGGCTTCGGGTCCAGCAGCCGGCGCACGCGAAATCGCCAGCCTGCGCTACACGACACCCGAGCAAAACACGGAATCCTTGTTTCCGCCACGCCAGGCCAACATGATCACCGCGACCGCTTTCCCCGGCACCACCGCCAGCACGGCCAATACTTTCCTCAGCACGATCCGACTCAGCCAGGTAGCACGCGCGGGCATGGGTTTCGACACCAGCCCAACCACCACCAGCACCCTGCCGGCCACACCGATGGAAGTTAACCTGCAGGATTCGTTGATCGTTGCCCTGGGTGAAAGCCTAGGCCTGCTCGATTTCACACCGGTGACCGGCAAGGAAAAGGATTGCGATCCGCTGCCGAACGGGAAATGCGTGCCGCTGGTCTCCCAGATCGACCCCACCAAGGTGTATGGCTGGCGCGATACGGGCGGCAATTCGACGATTCCGGCGGCGACCAAGATTGGCGTCGGCAAAGCCAGCCAGTTCCTGAGAGGCTATGCCTGGACTACCAACCGCAGCAACATCAAGCCGATCACCTACAACTTCCCGATCAGCGGCCCTAAAACGGTGGATGCGCGCGAGATCGTCACGGCCAACTGGTATCCGTCCGAGCGGTATGAAGCCGAGATGTCGTTCGTCGGCGCCGGCACGAACTTTACGTTCGACTACAAGGGTCTGAAAACCAACATCGACAAGAGCGTCGTCAATATTCCTTTGTATTACGCGCATCAGGGGCCGGCGTCGGCCACGGCTCCTTCGGTATTCCCGTTGGTGACCGACTACACCAACATCGGTTCGACCGGCACCGTCCAATCCGCAACTGCGGCGGCAAAATCGGCCGTGGCGGCAACGATTACGTCCCAGTACTACAAGCACACCGATTTCGTTTCCGCCGATGATTCGCTGGGCGAAACGGCCAATCCTCCAGTGCCTGGGCAACCGGGCGCCAGCCTGGTGGCGAACACGCTGGTGGACTGGATCTTTGCGCGTACCGGCACGAAAACAGCCGCGGTACCGTCGCCCAAAGACCTGGGTGTTGTGAATACCCGCTAATCCAGACGGGGTGAAGACAAACTGGCCTCCTTCGTGGAGGCCAGTTTGCTTTGAGACACGGATATTTTTTCGCGGGCCAGGACGTCAAGCGCCTTTTGCCCGACATGCGCCATATTTTATTGCTGGCGCTTCGCCTGCAGCTTTTGCCGAATCGCCGGCAGCGCCGCCATCGCCGCCTGCTCGCCGGCCAGGATCGCCAGGTTGCGGCTGTCGAAGTCGCTGCCCTTCATGGCGCCGAGGCTGGGCGCGATCACGACGTCGGCTTCCTTCAGTTCGTAGTGGTTGATGCTCTGGCCCATGATGGTGAAGGTCTGCAGCAGCACGTCGAGCGAGCTGCCGCCGGCCGGCGTCTGGGCATCGGGTTGCGCCGAGATGTTGACCGCGATGACGAAATCGGCGCCCATTTCGCGCGCGAAGCGCACCGGCACCGGCGACACCAGGCCGCCGTCGACGTACACGCGGCTGCCGATCTTGACCGGCTGGAATACGCCCGGCACCGCCGACGAGGCGCGCACGGCGATGCCCGGTATTGCCGCGCCTGAACAGGATCGGCAAGCCGCTATTGAGGTCGGTGGCGACCGCGCCGAACGGGATCTTCAGCCTTTCCAGCGGCACGTTGTGGACGGTCTTGTTGACGTAGTTCTGGATCGCCTCGCCCTTGAGCACGCCGGTCACCTTGGCGAACAAGGGCACCGACCAGTCGGAAATCGCCGCCTCGTCCATGTCCAGCGCCAGCTTGTGCAGCGCGAAGCCGTCGTTGCCGGCCGCGTACAGGGCGCCCACCACGCTGCCGGCGCTGGTGCCGACCACGATATCGGGCACGATGCCCTGCGCTTCGAGCGCCTTGATCACGCCGATATGCGCGAAGCCGCGCGCGGCGCCGCCGCCCAGCGCCAGCGCCACCTTGAGCGGTGGCGGCGGCACGGATGGCGTTGCAACGGGTGCGGGTGCCGGCGGCGGCGCTACGCTGCTGCAGCCGGCGAGGACGAAGGACAGAACGCAAAGGATCGAAAGCGGGAGAGAACGGTACAAGCGCATGGAGGAATGGGCGGCGCTCCGGCGAAGGATGCGAGCACGCGGCAAAAGCGGAATCAGGCCGGTTATTATGCGGCAGAAATTACTTAGGCCAGTATATTTCAAGACGCTTTATTTGCGGCCGGAATATGGCAATTTTCTACCATACTCCCCCATCCATGCTCCGCCACGGCTTGCACAGGCGTGGCCTCGCCGCCCCTGCACGCCACGCGGTTTCAGCCGGCGGTGGCGTCGACGATGCTGGCGCGCGGAAATTGCATGGTGAAAGTGCTGCCCTTGCCCGGTTCCGATTCGATCGCCAGCGTCGCATGGTGGCGCAGCAGCACGTGCTTGACGATCGCCAGCCCCAGGCCGGTGCCCTGGGTTTCGCGCGAGCGGCTCTTGTCGACCCGGTAGAAGCGTTCGGTCAGGCGCGACGATGTGTTCGGCGCGAATGCCGATGCCGGTGTCCCGCACCATGAATTGCGGCCCGTTTTCGCCCGACTGCCAGCGCAGGCTGATGCTGCCGCCGGCCGGCGTGTAGCGCACCGCGTTCGACACCAGGTTGCCGAAGGCGCTGCGCAATTCGTCGGCACTGCCCTGATGTCCGGGCCTCGACCGCCAGCGATCAGCGTGTGCTTGCCGGCCGACAAGGCGCTGCGCTTCGCGCAGCGACCTGGTCCAGCAGCGCACGCGATGTTGACCCGCTCCGGACGCATCGGATAGTCGATCGATTCCAGCCGCGTCAGGGTCAGCATGTCCTCGACCAGGTGCTGCATGCGCTGGCCCTGCTCGGCCATCAGCTTCAGGTGTCGCCTGCCGCGCCTGCGGCATCCAGGTTCGGCTGGCGCATAGGCGATTTCCAGGAAGCCGTTGATGACGGTCAGCGGCGTGCGCAACTCATGCGAGGCATTGGCGATGAAGTCGCGCCGCATCGCTTCGATGCGCTCCGATTCGGTGGCATCGTGGGTGACCAGGATCTGGCGCCGGTTCTCGAAGGGAATGATATGCACGATCAGCTTGCGCTCGCGCAAGCGACAGCGTCAGCGGCTGCTCGTAGCGCCCGAGAATGATGTAATCGATGAAATCGGGATGGCGGATCAGGTTGGTCACGCGCATGCCCTGGTCGCGCTCCAGCGTCAGGCCGAGGTGGCGCTCCGCCGCCGGATTGCACCATTCGAGGAACAGCACGTCGTCCATGATGGCGACGCCGTCCGGCAGCAGGCTGCATCGCCTGGCGGAAGCGCGCCAGCCATTCGGTCAGCTCGGCTGCGGTTGCTCTCGTCGTCGCGGCGCAGCTGGTACAGCCGGGCAAAGACGTCGGTCCAGGCGCCCCAGCCGTCCGGCAGCGCGCTCGTCCGGATTGTCCAGCCAGCCGTCGAGCCGATACAGGTAATGCAGCTGCAGCGACCAGCATCGCGCACAGCGCCAGCAGGCCGGCCGCCAGCGCCGGCAACGGCGCCCAGAAAAAACCAGATCAGCCCGACGCCGAACAATACCAGCGCCAGCCGCAACAGCGGCCGGCACCCAGAACAGCAGCAGCGGATTCATAAGCGAGACTTCTTCGATGGCCAGGTTGGTAGCGGCGCCGGCGGCGCCGATGTCATTTTTCCGACAGCATGTAGCCGACGCTGCGCACCGTCTTGATCAGGTGGCCGGCATCCTTCAACGCCTTGCGCAGGCGCAGCACGTGGACGTCGACCGTGCGCTCTTCGATCACGACGTGGTCGCCCCACACCTTGTCGAGCAGCTGGCTGCGCGAGAACACCCGATCCGGATGCGCCAGGAAGAATTTCAGCAGCTGGAATTCGGCATGGCCGATGTCGATCTTTTCGTCGTCGATGCTGACCGTGCAGCTGACCGGGTCGAGCGTGACGCCGCCCGGCGCGTCATCGCGCTTTCGCCATGCTCCGGGCTCTTGCGGCGCAGCAGCGCCTTGATGCGCGCCAGTCAGTTCGCGCGGCGAAAACGGCTTGGTGATGTAGTCGTCGGCGCCATTGTCGAGGCCGGCGATCTTGTCCTCTTCCATGCTTTTGGCGGTCAGCATGATGACCGGCACGCCCTGGAACTGGCGGTCGGCGCGGATGCGCGACAGCAGGCGCAGGCCGCTCTGGTCCGGGCAGCATCCAGTCCAGCAGGATCAGATGCGGCATGCGCTGCTGCATGGATTCCCAGGCTTCGGCGGTGGTGCCGACCGCGCAGGCATTCCAGCCGGCCTCCTTCAGGGTGAACGTCACCAGCTCGACGATCGCCGGTTCATCTTCGACAATCAGGATCGTGGTTTTGTCGCTCGCCATGGGTTCTATTCGGCTCCCGGGGACGAGGTTTGGTCGGCGCGGCTCGGTATGCCGGATGTCCGTGCCCTCGACGACGTAGATCACGTATTCGGCGATGTTCTTGGCGTGGTCGCCGATGCGCTCGATCGCCTTGGCCACCCACAGGGTATCGAGCGCGCGCCGAAATGGTGCGCGGATCTTCCATCATGAAGGTGATCAGGTTGCGCATGATGGAGCGGAATTCATGGTCGACCACGTCGTCGTGCGCGATGATCTGCGGCCGCCTGCTCGGCGTCCAGCCGCGCGAACGCATCCAGCGCGTCGTGCAGCATGTCGCCGGCGCTGTTGCGCGATCACGCGCACGGTATCGTAGTGGTTGATGGTGGCGCACGCCGCGCTCCTGCCATGGTGCGGGCGGAGCGCGCGATCTTGGTCGCCTCGTCGCCGATCCGCTCCAGGTCGGTGATCACCTTGATGGTCGCCATCACGGTGCGCAGGTCGTTGGCCGCCGGCTGGCGCTGCACGATCAGGTGGCTGCAGGTGTCGTCCAGCGTCACTTCCAGCCGGTTGACGGTTTCGTCGATCTGCGATCACGCGCTGCGCCTGCTCCAGGTCGCCGCTGCGGAAAGCAGTCCATCGCCTCGCGCAACTGGTTTTCCACCAGGCCGCCCATCAGCAGCACCTTGGAGCGGATCGCTTCCAGGTCCAGGTCGTATTGTTTTGAAGAGTGCTCGCCGGTCATTGGAGTGCTCCTGTGGTCTCGATAATCATTTTGCCCAATCAGCCGAAGCGGCCGGTGATGTAATCCTGCGTCTCCTTTTCGCGCCGGATTCATGAAAATCTGGTCGGTGCTCGCCGAATTCCACCAGCTCGCCCAGGTACATGTAGGCAGTGTAGTCCGAGCAGCGCGCCGCCTGCTGCATGTTGTGGGTGACGATGGTGATGGTGTAATCCTGCTTCAGCTCGCTGATCAGTTCTTCGATCTTCGCCGTCGAAATCGGGTCCAGCGCCGAGGTCGGCTCGTCCAGCAGCAGCACGTCCGGCTTGACCGCCACGCCGCGCGCGATGCACAGCCGCTGCTGCTGGCCGCCGGACAGCGACAGGCCGCTCTTGTGCAGCTTGTCCTTGACCTCGTCCCACAGCGCGCGCCTTGTTCAGCGCCCATTCGACGCGCTCGTCCATCTCGCCCTTGGACAGGTTTTCGTACAGGCGCACGCCGAACGCGATGTTGTCATAGACCGACATCGGGAACGGCGTCGGCTTCTGGAACACCATGCCGACCTTGGCGCGCAGCATGTTGACGTCCAGCGCCCGGCTCCAGGATATTGCGGCCGCGATACATGATCTTCCCTTCGGCGCGCTGGCCCGGGTACAGGTCGTACATGCGGTTCAGGGTGCGCAGCAGCGTCGATTTGCCGCAGCCGGAGGGGCCGATGAAGGCGGTCACCTTTTTTTCGTGGATGTTCAGGTTGATGTTCTTCAGGCCCTGAAAGCTGCCATAGAAAAAATTCAGGTCCGAAATCTCGATCGTCGTCTTGGGGCTTGCGCCGGCTTGAACTGGATTGGTCATGGTGATCGGTGATCCAACGAGTTAGTGTTGAGTTTTCTGATGCAGCAGCGTGCGCGACAGGATATTCAGGCCAAGCACGCTGAAGGTCACCAGCAGCGCGCCGCCCCAGGCCAGCGCGCGCCAGTTGTCGTACGGGCTCATGGCGAACTGGTAGATCACCACCGGCAGGTTGGCCATCGGCGCATTCATGTTGGCGCTGAAGAACTGGTTGTTCAGCGCGGTGAACAGCAGCGGCGCGGTTTCGCCGGAAATGCGCGCCAGCGCCAGCAGCACGCCGGTCATGACGCCGGCCTCGCACCGCGCGCAGGCGCACCATGGTGGCCACCTTCCAGCGCGGCGCGCCGAGCGCGAAGGCCGCTTCGCGCAGGCTGGTCGGCACCAGGTTCAGCATGTTGTCGGTGGTGCGCACCACCACCGGCACCGCGATCAGCGACGATGCGCGAAACTGCCGGCCCAGCCGGAAAAATGCTTGACCTGGGCGACATAGATCGCATACACGAACAGGCCGATCACGATCGACGGCGCCGACAGCATGATGTCGGTGACGAAGCGGGTGATCTGCGCCAGCCAGCTTTCCTCGCCGTACTCGGCCAGGTAGATGCCGGCCAGGATGCCGATCGGCGTGCTGACCGCGGTCGCCACGCCGACCATCAGCAGGCTGCCGACGATCGCGTTCAGCAAACCGCCGCCTTCGCTGCCGGGAGCCGGCGTGGTTTCGGTGAACATCGCCAGGTTGATGGCGCCGACACCCTTGAGCAGCAGGGTGAACAGGATCCACATCAGGAAGAAAATCCCCGCGGCCATCGCCAGAAACGACAGGGCAATGCCGATCCGGTGCATCCACAGGCGGCGGCGATAGACCGGATTCATGGTGCGTCATCATTTCTTTCCTTCCTGGCGCGCCATGCCCAGCAGCATCAGCTTGGCGGCCGACAAGCACGATAAACGTGATCACGAACAGGATCAGCCCCAGCGCGAACAGCGAGGAGACGTGCAGCGCGGAATCGGCTTCGGCGAATTCGTTGGCCAGCGTCGAGGCGATGCTGTTGCCGGCGGCGAACAGCGACCACGACAGCTGATGGGCATTGCCGATCACGAAGGTGATGGCCATGGTTTCGCCCAAGGCGCGGCCCGAGGCCGAGCATGACGCCGCCGACCACGCCGATCTTGGTGTAAGGCAGCACGACCTTGCGCACCACTTCCCACTTGGTGCAGCCCAGCGCATAGGCCGATTCCTTCAGTACCGGCGGCACGATCTCGAACACGTCGCGCATCACCGAGGCGATGAAGGGGATGATCATGATGGCCAGGATCAGGCCGGCGGTCAGCATGCCGATGCCCATCATCGGCCCCTTGAACAGGGCGCCGATCATCGGCAGCTGGCCCAGCGTCTGCTGCAGCAGCGGCTGCACGTGGTCGGCAAACAACGGCGCAAACACGAACAGGCCCCACATGCCGTAGATGATGCTGGGCACGCCGGCCAGCAGTTCCACC
Organism: uncultured beta proteobacterium; assembly: GCA_963706525.1. Lineage (GTDB taxonomy): Bacteria > Pseudomonadota > Gammaproteobacteria > Burkholderiales > Burkholderiaceae_D > DATJCV01. Next base: position 459,428 of record CAVPMM010000015.1, read on the forward strand.
GCCGCTGCCCAGCGGGCGCTTCAGCCAGGCCGGGCAGATTTCGGTAAGGAACAGTGCGATGCCGAAACTGACCGGGAACGCGATCAGCAGTGCGATCAGCGACGTCACCAGCGTGCCGGTGATGGCGATCAGCGCGCCGTACTTGTCATTGACCGGATCCCATTCGATGATCGGTGATGAAGCCGGGGCCGAACGCGTGGAAGGCGGGCCAGGCGCCGACGATCAGCGAAATGATGATGCCGACCAGCACCAGCAGCACGCACAGCGCAAACCCGAGCGTGAGCTTGTGGAACAGGAAATCCTGCAGGCGCTGGTTGCGCATGGTCGCCACCAAGCGCCTTGTCGGCCTGGCTGGCGGCGCTGTATTCTGGGTCGGAGGCGGAGGTCGACATCGCGATGGAGGGATCGGTTGCACTCATAAGTGTCTGGTCGGTACTGGCTCAACGGACTGCGCGGACCGTGCCGTCCGGCCATTCAAAAATGGCACGGAACAGCAGCGGTCCGCGAAACAGGATACAGGCAACAGAGGAAAAGTTACCAGATCGCCTTGCCGGCGCATCCGCCAGCTCTGTTCTTCCATGCGTCCTGCACCAGCTTGACCACGGCTGTCCGGCATCGGCCACGTAGTCCAGCTCGGCAGCCATCTGCGTCGCCGTTCTTGTAGGCCCAGTCGAAGAACTTCAGGACTTCCTTGCCCTTGGCGGCATCTGCCTGCGTCTTGTGCATCAGGATGAAGGAAGCGCCGGTGATCGGCCAGCTGGCCTTGCCCGGCTGGTCGGTCAGCACCACGCCGAAGCCTGGGGTCTTGGCCCAGTCGGCGCCGGCGGCGGCGGCCTTGAAGGTATCGTCGTCCGGCTGCAGGAACTGGCCGTCGCGGTTCTTCAGCTGGGTGTGGGCCATCTTGTTCTTCTTGGCATAGGCGTACTCGACATAGCCGATCGAGCCCTTGATGCGCTGCACGTTGGCGGCGACGCCTTCATTGCCCTTGCCGCCCACGCCGACCGGCCACTTGACCGCGGTGCCCGCACCGACCTTGCGTCTTGAAGTCGGGGCTGACCTTGGACAGGTAGTCGGTGAACAGGAAGGAGGTGCCGGAGCCGTCGGCGCGGTGCACCACGGTGATGTCGGCGGCCGGCAGCTTCACGCCCGGATTCAGGGCGGCGATTTCCTGGCGCATTCCACTTGGTGATCTTGCCCAGGTAGATTTCGGCCAGCACCGGGCCGGTCAGCTTCAGCTGGCCCGGAGCGACGCCGTCCAGGTTGACGATGGGCACCACGCCGCCCATGATGGCCGGGAACTGGATCAGGCCATCGGCGTCCAGCTCTTCCGCTTTCAGCGGCATGTCGGAGGCGCCGAAATCGACGGTCTTGGCCTTGATCTGCTTGATGCCGCCGCCGGAACCGATCGACTGGTAGTTCAGGCCGATTGCCGGTGGCCTTCTTGTAGGCTTCGGCCCACTTGGCGTAGATCGGGTACGGAAAGGTAGCGCCAGCGCCGGTGATATCGGCGGCGTGGGCCGCCACGAAGGCCACCGAGGCGGCGGCCGCCACGGCGGCGGATTTGAGGAATCGATTCAGTCGCATGCTTGCTCCCTGGGTGGATGAACTGGGGTGGACGAACTAGAACAAGGCGAACTCTAAACATCAAATATGACCGGTTTATGACATGTCGAAATCCCATTGAAATATAGGGAAAATAGGTTATTTTCCTGTCATCAAGCTGTCATATGGACTGCCTAGAGTATGGCGAAGACATCAAAGACCAAGATTCCGCGCATGGCTCATAAAATCAAGTCGGGTGCCAGGACACTGATCGATACCACGCGGGACGGCATCTACCTGAACCGCGAGCTGTCGCAGCTAGCCTTCAACCGGCGCGTGCTGGCGCAGGCCATGGACAAGAACGTGCCGCTGCTGGAGCGGCTGCGCTACCTGTGCATCGTCAGCAGCAATCTCGATGAGTTTTTCGAGGTGCGCATCGCCAGCCTGCTGGCACAGAACCAGATCGACGGCGAGCGCAACGATTCGCCCCGCTTGGCCGAGGCGCAACGCCAGACCAGCATCGAATGCCATCAGATTGTCGCCCTGCACTACGCCATCCTGAACGACGAAGTCCTGCCGCAGCTGTCGGCGCAGGGCATCCACCTGCTGCGCCACGAAGACCGCAACGAGGCGCAGCGCGCCTGGGTCAAGGCGTATTTCGAGCAGCAGGTGCGGCCGCTGTTGACGCCGATCGGGCTGGACCCCTCGCACCCGTTCCCGCAAGTCGTCAACAAGAGCCTGAACTTCATCGTCGAGCTGACCGGCAAGGACGCCTTCGGGCGCCAGACCGCGATCGCCATCGTCAAGGCGCCGCGCGTGCTGCCGCGCGTCATCCAGCTGCCGGCTGAATTGTCCACCCGGAAAGGCGTGGCCTTCTGCCTGCTGACCTCGGTGATCCACGCCCATATCGCCGACCTGTTCAGCGGCCGCGAAGTAATGGCCTATTCACAGTTCCGCGTCACCCGCAACAGCGACCTGTGGGTCGACGAAGAAGAAGTCAAGAACCTGCGCCAGGCGCTGCAGAGCGAATTGCAGAGCCGGCAGTTCGGCGTGGCGGTACGGCTGGAGGTGGCGACGCAACTGCCCGCCGCATCTGGCGCGATTCCTGCTGGACCAGTTCGCGATCGAGGATCACCGGCTGTATGCGGTCAACGGCCCGGTCAACATGGTGCGGCTGGCGGAGCTGATCGATCTGGTGCATCAGCCGGCGCTGCGCTTTCCGCCCTTCGTCCCCGGATTTCCGGCGCAGCTGGCGACCGAGGACATGTTCGCGCTGCTGAAGAAAAAGGATGTGCTGCTGCATCATCCGTTCCAGTCGTTCCAGCCGGTGGTCGACTTCATCCGCGCCGCCGCGCATGACCCGGATGTGGTGGCGATCAAGCAGACCATCTACCGCACCGGCATGAATTCCGACCTGATGGAAGCATTGATCGCCGCCGCCCAGCGCGGCAAGGAAGTCACCGTGGTGGTGGAACTGATGGCGCGCTTCGACGAGGAAGCCAACATCAACTGGGCCGACCGCCTGGAGAGCGCCGGCGCCCAAGTCGTGTATGGCGTGGTCGGCCTGAAAACCCATGCCAAGATGGCGCTGGTGATCCGACGCGAGGAAGGCCAGCTGCGCTCCTATGCCCACCTCGGCACCGGCAACTACCATCCGACCACCACCAAGCTGTACACCGACTTCGGCCTGCTCACGGCGCACCCGGAGCTGGCGGCCGAGGTCAACGAAGTGTTCCTCCACCTGACCAGCCTGGGCAAGCCGAAGAAGTTCGACTACCTGTGGCTGGCGCCGTTCGCGCTGCAAAAGGAAATCATCCGCGCCATCCGCAACGAGGCCAAGATCGCGCGTGCCGGCCGCCCGGCGCGCATCATCGCCAAGATGAACGCGCTGCTCGACGAATCGGTGATCCGCGCGCTGTACGCGGCCTCGGCCGACGGCGTCAAGATCGACCTGATCGTGCGCGGCGCCTGCGCGCTGCGGCCCGGCGTGCCCGGCTTGTCGGAAAACATCACGGTCCGCTCGATCATCGGCCGCTTCCTGGAACACACTCGCATCTATTACTTCCGCAACGACCTGGCGCACGACGTCTACCTGGCCAGCGCCGACTGGATGAACCGTAACCTGTTCCGCCGTATCGAGGTAGCATTTCCGGTATTGGACAAGGCATTGAAGAAACGAGTGATCGCCGAAGGCCTCAACCCGTATTTGCGCGACAATACCAATGCCTGGGTACTCGATTCCGAAGGCCGCTACCAGCGGCGCAAACCGCGCGGACGGCAGGTTTCATTTGGCGCTCAGCAATATTTGATGCAGGCATTGGGCACACATACGCTCGACACGACGGTCTGAATATGGAACTGATCCTGTGGCGACATGCCGAAGCCGAAGCCGGGGAGCCTGACATGGGCCGCGCGTTGACCGCGAAAGGCCGCAGGCAGGCGGCGAAGATGGCGGCATGGCTCGACAACCGCTTGCCCGAGAGCTGTCGCATCCTCGTCAGTCCCGCGCTGCGCTGCGTGCAGACCGCCGAAGCGCTGGAGCGCAAGTTCAAGCTGCAGCCCGAGCTGGCGCCCGACGCCACGCCCGAACAATTGCTGGCCGCCGCCCACTGGCCGGACAACCGCGAGCCGGTGCTGCTGGTCGGCCACCAGCCGACGCTGGGCCGGACCGCCGCACTGCTGCTCAGCGGCCAGCAGCAGGACTGGACCATACGCAAGGCCGGCGTCTGGTGGATCGCCCAAAACGAGCGCGATGACGAGGGTGGTAATTTTCTGCGCGCAGTCATGTCGCCGGAGTTGGCGGCAAAGTAAGCTGGCTACGACCTGGGCCGCAATGTTGCCAAGCCCAAGGGTGTTCATTGTTTGATTTGTTGTCGTTCCAGCACAGGCCCGAACCTAGTGCTGGAACGGTTGCCGGGCGGCGCATTTGCGGACCAGGGATTATCATGCGGCCTTACCCTCGTGCCGATACGCGCCATGATCGATCTGCGAAATATTGAAACCTTCTTTTGGGTGGCGACGCTGGGCAGTTTCCGCGCCGCAGCCGAAAAATTAAACACTACCCAACCTTCCATTTCGCAACGCATTGCGCTGCTGGAAAGCGGACTTGGGGTGCGCCTGTTCGAACGGGGCGCGCGCGGCGTCAACATGACGGCGAAGGGACAGGAATTGCTTTCCTACGCCGAGCGCATGTTGCAGGTGCGGCATGAAATGGTGCAGGCTGCGCAGGAGCAGCATGCCATGAGCGGCACCTTGCGCATCGGCGTGGCCGAAACCATCGTACAAACCTGGCTGCCGATCCTGATCGAACAGATCCATGCCAAATATCCGGCACTGGTGCTGGAAATCGAAGTCGATACCACCCAGGCCCTGCGTGCGCACCTGTTGTCGCGCGAGATCAATCTCGCCTTCCTTATGGGGCCGGTGCTGGACCCGCGCATCGAAAATGTGCCGCTCTGCAAATATCCGCTGGCGTGGGTCGCCAGCCCCTTGCTGAATCTGGGCAAAGAACCCCTGTCGCTGTCGCAGGTGGCCGCCAAGCCTATCATCACCTATCCCTCCAGCAGCATTCCCTATCTGATCGTGCGCGGCATGCTGCAGCGTGCCGGCGTCAGTGCACCGCGCATGTATGGCAGTGCCTCGATGTCGATGATCGCACGCATGATGCAGGACGGCATTGGCGCCAGCGTCATCACGCCGGTGTTTCTCAGCGAGGAACTGGCGCAGGGCACGCTGCGCATCTTGAACGTCAAGGCCGAAGCCTTGCCCGAACTGGCGTTTACTGCCAGCTGGCTGGCTGGTCCAGACAGCCACGTGGCGCAAGTGATTTCGGAAATGGCGCAACCCATTGCCGCACAGTACGGCAACGAGGGTTCCGGCATGCCTTAAGAATTTCTTATGTCTTGCATTGAAACAGATGATTGGACGGGTGTTGTCGTCCATGTTGCAATGCGCCCCAGATCAAGGATAGTCAAGCGGGCCTCCGGCACTGCCGCTCCTTGTGAAGGCCGGCGCGTGGTTCAAGCCATGGCGGCCTGCTCGTCTAGTTCCATCCGCCCCTAAGGAGACTCAGCAATGAAGAAATCCCTCGTGCTTGCCGCCGTCGCCACGCTACTGACCGGCGCCGTTCACGCGCAGGAACTGCCCAAGACCCATGTCAAGGTCGTCGGCGGCCTGAGCAACCTGTCCCCCTACAACGACTATGAAAAGCCGTTCTGGACCAAGACCATTCCGGAATTGTCCAAGGGACGCGTGACTGCCGATATCAAGGGCTTTAACGAAATGGGCCTGAAGGGACCGGAGCTGCTGCGCCTGATGTCGCAAGGCGTGATCGAGTTCGGTACCGCCACCCTGTCGTATTTCGCTACCGACAATCCGATCAATGAAGCGGTGGACCTGGCCGGCCTGGCGCCGGACGCCAAGACCGCGCGCGAAATCGTCGACACCTTCGAACCCGTCTACGCCAAGCACTACGGCCAGGGTTCCAACATCAAGCTGCTCGGCATCTCGACCTATCCGGCGCAAGTCCTGTTCTGCAACGCCGAGATCAAGGGGCTGGCCGACATCAAGGGCAAGAAGGTGCGCATCAGCAGCCGTACCCAGGCCGACTTCGTCGAAGCACTGGGCGGCGCCAGTGTCACCATGGCGTTCGGCGAAGTGGTGCCGGCCCTGCAGAACAAGGTGGTCGATTGCGCCATCACCGGCACGCTGTCGGGCTATTCGGCCAAGTGGTATGAAGTCTCGACCCACCTGGTGGCCCTGCCAGTCAACTGGAACCCGCAAATCCATGCGGTGAACCAGAAAGCCTGGGACAAGCTCGACCCCAAGGTACGCACCCTGATCGACACCAACATCGACAAGATGGTGGACGACATCTGGGACGCAGCCGCCAAGCAGACCCAGGAAGGCTACGACTGCAACACCGGCGCCGCGGCTTGCCCGCATCCGGTCAAGGGCAAGATGGTGCTGGTCCAGACCTCCGATGCCGATCGCCAGTTGCTGAAGAAGGTCTTGCAGGAATCCGTGGTGCCCAAGTGGGCCGCCCGCTGCTCCGCCTCCTGCGTGCAAAGCTTCAACGACACCATTGGCAAGAAGCTTGGCATCACCGCCAAGAAGTAACACCGGCCTCAGGTTCCGCATCACCGGAACCTGCCCGGCAAGGCGCGCGCTTCTCCGCGCGCCTTGATATTCGAAAGGTTCTTCTCCCATGACACCCACCATCCCTTCCCAACGCTTCACCGCGTTGGGGACGCTATACCGCCGCGTCGAAAGCCTGTCGCATGGCGCGGTCTGGTTCGGCGGCGCCCTCACTCTGGCCAGCGTACTCCTGATCTGCTTCGACGTGCTGGCGCGCAAATTCTTTGGCTTCACCACCGGCGGCGCCGATGAGTTGTCCGGCTATGCCTTCGCCATCAGCACCTCGTGGGCGCTGGCCTTCGCTACCCTGCAGCGCGCCAACGTGCGCGTCGATGTGATCTACCAGAAGCTGCCGGTGCGCCTGTCTGCTGTACTGGACTGGATTGCGCTGGTGTCGCTGGGCGTGTTCATCGCCTATCTGACCTGGTACGCCATGGGCGTGGCGGAGACATCCTGGACGCAGAATTCCGCCTCCAACACGCCGCTCGGCACGCCACTGTGGATTCCGCAAGGCCTGTGGGTGCTGGGCCTGATCTGGATGTGCATCGTGCTGGCGCTGATGCTGTTGCGTGCGTCGGTGGCGCTGGTCACCGGCGACCTGGAAACGGTCAAGGCGGTGTGCGGTGTGCGTTCCTCGGTCGAGGAGGCTGAAGAAGAAGCCGCCGCGGGCGAGCGTATTGTGGAAAGGGAACGGGCATGATCGCCACCGCATTGATATTATTGCTGGTCCTGATCGGGCTCAGCATTCCGGTTGGCGCCGCATTGGGCGTGCTGGGCCTCATCCTGGACCCGCTGTTCTCGATGCTGCCGCTGACGCGCGCCATTGGTGAACTGGCCTGGGGCACCAGCACCGAATTCCTGCTGGTGGCGATTCCGCTGTTCATCCTGCTGGGTGAAGTCCTGCTGCGCGCCGGCTTCGCCGAGCGCATGTACAGCGCCATGAGCCTGTGGCTGTCGTGGCTGCCGGGCGGCTTGATGCACGCCAACATCGGCGCCTCGACGCTGTTTTCCGCGACCTCGGGTTCCAGCGTGGCGACCGCCGCCACCGTCGGCACCGTTGCCCTGCCGCAGATCAAGCGTTATGGCTACAACGAACCGCTGTTCCTCGGCAGCCTGGCCGCCGGCGGCACGCTTGGCATCCTGATCCCGCCTTCGATCAACCTGGTGATCTATGGCGTGCTGACCAATTCCTCGGTGCCCAAGCTCTACCTGGCCGGGATTATTCCGGGCTTTGCGCTGGCCGCGTTGTTCATGCTGACCGTGATCATTGCCTGCATCGCCAAGCCGTCCTGGGGCGGCCACACGATCAAGGCATCCTGGGGTGAGCGCTTCGCCAGCCTGGTGCACCTGCTGCCGCCGCTGGGGATCTTCTTGCTGGTGGTGGGTTCGATCTATGCCGGCCTGGCGACGCCGACCGAAGCCGCCGCGCTGGGCGTGTTCGGCGCGCTGGTCCTGGCGGCATGGCATCGGCGCCTGACCTTCTCGATGCTGCGCGAAGCGATCGAAGGCACCATGCGCTCGACCGCCATGATCATGCTGATCATCATCGCCTCGTCCTTCCTCAACTTCGTGATGGCGGCCACCGGCCTGACCACGGCTCTGACCAATTCCATCAGCGGCCTGGGCTTGTCGCCGGGATGGATGCTGCTGATCCTGGTGATCTTCTACCTGGTGCTGGGCTGCTTCATGGAGACCCTGTCGATGATGATCACGACCATTCCGATTGTCGCGCCGATCATGATCGGCCTGGGCTACGACCCGATCTGGCTCGGTATCGTCATCATCGTGCTGGTCGAGGCCGCGCTCATCACGCCGCCGGTCGGGTTGAACCTGTTCGTGGTGCAAAGCCTGCGCAAGGCCGGTTCGATGAACGCCGTGATCATCGGCAGCCTGCCCTTCGTGTTTGCCATGTTCGTGCTGCTGGCTGCGCTGGCGTTCTTCCCGGAACTGGCCCTGTGGCTGCCGAATGTGTTCGGCTGATGCCGCTTCCCTTTATATCTTTTGAGGTTGTTGAATCATGAAAGTAAGTTTCCAGATTGAGCGGGCCCAGGCATCCGAGCCGCTCGACGTCGATATCCAGACCCTGATCGTGGCCGGCTGGGCCGGCCGCGACATCGCCGCCATCGAGCATCACATTGAGGAATTGCTGGCCCTGGGCGTGCCGCGCCCGAGCGCGGTGCCGCTGTACTACCGCATCGCCGACAACCAGTTGACCCAGTCCGACCGGGTGCAGGTGGTCGGCCCCGCCTCGTCCGGCGAAGTCGAAACCTTCGTCTTCGCCGCCGGCGGCGAGCTGTATGTCAGCGTCGCTTCCGACCACACCGACCGCCAGCTCGAAACCCATAGCGTGGCGCTGTCCAAACAGGCCTGCGCCAAGCCGGTGGCGAGCGCGGCCTGGCGCTTCGCCGACGTCGCCGACTATTGGGACGAGCTGGTGATCCGCTCCTATATCGAGGAAAACGGCGCCACCGTGCTGTATCAGGAAGGCACGCTGGCCTCGCTGCGCACGCCGCTCGACCTGATCGCCGGCTACGCCAACGGCGCCGCCATCCTGCCGGACGGCACCGGCATGACCGGCGGCACGGTCGCCGCCATCGGCGGCATCCGGCCGGCGACATCGTTTACGATGGAGCTGTTCGATCCGCGCCGCCAACGCAGCATCCGCCATCGCTACGAGGTCGAGGTGTTGCCGGAAGTCGCCTGAGCGCGCGACAGGTAAGCGCGCATTTGCCATCATTGTTGTTTCAGCGGCGCGGGTGCAAGAATTGCTCCGCGCCGCATTCCGTTAGAGGACTCAAGCATGCAAACCATACGCGAACTCGCCGCCGACCTCGCCGCCGGCCGCACCACCAGCGTCGAACTGGTGGAACAGGCATTGACCCGCATCCGCGCTCACCGCGCGGATGGCGGCGTCGCCTACATCAGCGTCGATGAAGAACAGGCGCTGGCCGGCGCCCGTGCCGCCGATGCCGCGCGCCAGGCCGGTTACGTGCCCTCACCGCTGGCCGGATTGCCGGTATCGATCAAAGACTTGTTCGATGTGAAAGGACAGGTCACCGCCGCCGGTTCGGAGGCGCTCGCCGATGCTGCGCCGGCAACGGCCGATGCGCCTGCAGTCACCCGCCTGCGCGCCGCAGGCGCCGTGCTGGTGGGCCGCACCAACATGAGCGAGTTCGCCTTTTCCGGGCTCGGCCTGAATCCGCACTATGGCACCCCGCTCAACCCTTTCGACGGCGCGCGCGTGGCCGGCGGCTCGACCTCCGGCGGCGCGGTCTCGGTGGCGCTGGACATGGCGGTGGCCGCACTCGGCACCGACACCGGCGGCTCGATTCGCATCCCTTCCGCGTTCTGCGGCCTGACCGGCTTCAAACCGACCGCCAGGCGGATCCCGATGGGCGGCGCCGTGCCGCTGTCGCGCACGCTCGATTCCGGCGGCCCGCTGGCGCGCTCGGTCGATTGCTGCGCCATCGTCGATGCCATCCTGTCCGGTGAAACCCTCGATACCCAAGCCCTGCCGCTGTCCGGACTGCGCTTCGGCGTCACCGAGGATTATGTCGGTGCGAACATGGATGACGCCGTGCGTGCCGCCTTTGAACGCGCCTTGGACGCGCTGCAAGCGGTGGGCGCCAAGGTCGAGCGCTTCGCCTTTCCCGAATTGCTGGAGCTGCCCGAGATCAACAGCCGCGGCGGTTTCGCCGCTGGCGAATCCCATGCCTGGCACCGCAAGCTGATGGAACAAAAGGAAGCGCAATACGACCGGCGCGTCGCCAGCCGCATCCGCCGCGGCCTCGAACAACATGCCGCCGACTACATCGACCTGCTCGACGCGCGCCAGCGCGTCATCGCCGCCGCCCGCCAACGCCTGCGCGGTTTCGACGCCTGGCTGATGCCCACGGTGCCGGTCATCGCGCCGCTGGTGGCGCCGCTGGAACAGGACGATGCCGCCTTCTTCTCGACTAACGGGCTGGTGCTGCGCAATCCCACCGTCATCAATTTCCTCGACGGCTGCGCACTATCCTTGCCGTGTCATCGTGAAGGCGAAGCCGCGGTCGGCTTGAGCATCTGCGGCCTGGCGGGACAGGATGCCAGGATGTTGCAGATCGGACGGTCGGTGGAAGCCTTGTTGCGGAAAAAGGCGAGTTAGTTTGGGAGTATTGGCTCCGCCTGGTTCCGCTTGTTTCATATGCCGCACCGGAATAGACCTGCGTTTTAGCGCAGGTCTGGCGAACTCGAGTATGCTCATCAGACGCCGTCACTGCCGTGTCTGGCCCCCTGCCATCGCCCAAACTGAAGGCGTCGGATGAAAACACTGCTCGCTCTCAACATCCTGTTGCTCACCGTGTCGGCTGCGTTTGGCGAAACCATCGGCGACGTCAGCACCACCTTCAAGTTGCTCAGTCCGAACGACAAGATCGTGGTCGACGTGTTCGACGATCCCGAAGTGGCCGGCGTCTCCTGCTATCTGTCGCACGCCCGCACCGGCGGCTACAAGGGGGCCATGGGCTTGGCTGAGGATACCTCCGACGCCGCCGTCGCCTGCCGCCAAGTCGGGCCGATCTCGTTCAAGGGCAAGATCAAGGCACAGGAAGAAGTCTTCAACGCCCGCTCGTCCTTCCTGTTCAAGCACGTGCGCGTGGTGCGGATGGCCGACACCAAGCGCAATACGCTGGTCTACCTCGTATATTCCGACAGGATCATCGAAGGCAGCCCGAAAAACAGCGTGACCGCGGTGCCGGTCCCGGCCGATCAGCCGATTCCGCTCAAGTAGTTTCATCGACCGTGGCCCCCACACGGAGCCAGGACGGGGAATTGCCATATCGATGGCGCGGCCGCCTAAAAATAGGGAGTATGCAGAAATACCGGCTATTTCCGCATTATTTACGGTCGCTTTATAAAATACTCCCTATTAATACTAGGCTATCGGAAACCTTGGCGCGGGCGCAGGAATGCCGGGAGCACGCGCGGCTACTTTCAGGCGCGTACCGGCCGCAGATGCTGCAGGAACTGGCCGGTTGCCGTTTCCCAGGAATAACGCAGCGCATGCTCCCGCACCTGTTCGCGCGGCAAGCTCAGCGCTTGCTCGCAGGCGCGCCGCAAGTCTTCGCTCAGCACACCGGAACGCCCATTGGCGACGACGTCGATCGGCCCTTCCACCGGATAGGCGGCCACCGGCACGCCGCAGGCCATGGCTTCGATCAGCACCAGCCCGAAAGTATCGGTGCGGCTAGGAAAGACGAAGACGTCGGCGCAGTGGTAATACGGCGGCAATTGCGCGTGCGCCTTGGCGCCGAGAAAGTGCACCTGCGGATAGCGCTGCTCCAGCGACTCGCGCAAGGGCCCGTTGCCGATCACCCATTTGCTGCCCGGCAGATCGAGCTGCAGAAACGCTTCGATGTTCTTTTCGACCGCCAGGCGGCCGACATACAGGAATAGCGGCCCGCTTCAGGCCGGCATGGTCCGGCGGCGCCGGCCTGAAGTGATCGGTATCGACGCCGCGCCCCCACAGCACCACGTTGTCGAAGCCGCGCTGCCGCAAGGTGTCGCGAATGCGCGGCGTCGGCGCCATCACCGCCTGCGACGGCGCATGAAACCAACGCAGCCAGCGGTAGGTCAACGCCAGCGGCAGGCGCAAGCGGGTGTGCAGGTATTCCGGGAAACGGGTGTGATAGGCGCTGGTGAAGGCATGCCGGCGGCGCAGGCAATAACGGCGTGCCGCCAGCCCCAGCGGACCCTCGGTGGCGATATGGATGGCATCCGGCCGGAACGCCTCGAGCGCCGCCGCCACCTGCGCATACGGACGGCAGGCCAGGCGGATTTCCGGGTAGGTCGGGCAGGCGAAGGTGCGCCAGGGGCCGGCGCCGAGCACCAGTACCTCGTGGCCCTGTTGGCGCAGGCAACGTATGGTGGCTTGCAAGGTATGGACGACGCCGTTGACTTGCGGCTCCCAGGCGTCGCTTACGATGGCAATGCGCACAAATCATCCGCTGCGGTCGTGCGCGGCACCGGCTGCCGCTGCCGGATGTCCTGCCAGCTCAGCAGCCGCAAGACTCCGCTCGGCTCCTCCACCAGCGCCGACAGGCTTTCGACCCAGTCGCCGTCGTTGCAATAGGTGATGCCGTCGATGCTGCGGATTTCCGGCTTGTGGATGTGGCCGCAGATGACGCCGTCCAGCCCTCTTTTCCTGGCTTCCGCGGCCAGCGCCTCTTCGAACGAGGAGATGTAATTCACCGCATTCTTGACCTTCAGCTTCAGGTATTGCGAGAGCGACCAGTACGGCAGACCGGCGCGGGCGCGCCAGCGGTTGAACAGCTGGTTGAATTTCAGGATCAGCGTATACAAGCTGTCGCCGACGTAGGCCAGCCACTTGGCGCAGGCGATCACGCCGTCGAAGCGGTCGCCGTGCAAGACCAGCATGCGCTTGCCTTGCGCCGTGGTATGCACCAGTTCGTCGCGGATCCGGATGCCGCCGAAATCGAGGTCGATGTATTGCCGCATCGCTTCGTCATGATTGCCGGGCACAAAGATCACTTCGGTGCCGTTTCTGGCCTTCTTCAGCACCGCCTGCACCACGTCGTTGTGCTGCTGATCCCAGTACCAGCGCCGCTTGAGCTGCCAGCCGTCGATGATGTCGCCGACCAGGTACAAGCGTGTCCGATTCGGTCGCGCGCAAGAATTCCAGCAGGCGGCCGGCCTGGCAGCCGCTGGTGCCCAGATGCAGGTCGGAGATCCAGATGGCCCGGAAGCGCTGCGGCACAGGTTCGCCGTCGCGCACGAAGGCCGTATCCAGAAACGAATCGGCCGGTTTCATGCCGTCTGCGCTTCCTTCAGGTAGTGGCGGGCGTAGCGGCCGTCCAGCTTGGCCAGCGGCAGCAGCAGGAAGAAATCGGCGCTGTGGAAATCGGGGTCCCAGGCCGGTTCGCCGCAGACCCAGGCGCCGCTGCGCAGATAGCCTTTCAGCAGCGGCGGCAGCTTCGGCGCGTGACCGGCAGTCCGCTCTTCGAGCGGAAACGGCAGGTGCGGCGTGACCCGGTATTCCGGCGGCGCCATGCTGTCCTGGCCCAGGCCGTGATACAGCGCCGCAGCGTTGTGGCCGCCGTCCGCCAGGTTGACGCTGGCGCAGCCCATCAGGTAATCGCAGCGCTCCTTCTTCATGTAGGCGGCCAGGCCGGCCCACAGCAGCATGATGACGCCGCCGCTGCGATAGTCGGGATGGATGCAGGCGCGCCCGGCTTCGGCGCTGCGGCTGCGCAGATGATTGAGCCGGCTCAGGTCGAATTCCTGCTCGGAATAGAAGCGGCCCATCTTGCGCGCGCCCTGCGGGCTCAGCAGCCGGTAGGTGCCGACCACCTCCAGCGTGCCGGAATCGCGCACGATCAGATGATCGCAGCAGGCGTCGAATTCATCCTGGTCCAGCCCATCCGGATTGGCCAAGGCCGACAGCCCCATGGCTTCGATGAATACCTTGTAGCGCAGGCGCTGCACCTCGTGCAGTTCTTGCGGCGTGCTGGCCATCGACAGGGAAAGCCGGGGAGCGTGCGAACCGGTCTCGGCCAAGGCTGCAGCGCCGGTGTCGGGTGCGGCTAGTCTCATGCATCGTCCTTTCCAAATGAAGACGAACACAGGCTAGCGTCGGATTACTTCAGGGAAATGACAGGCGAATGTCGGTTTCATGACAGCCGGCGATTTTCATCGGCACGTAACAATTCGACATCAAAATGCCCGCACCTTCCCTACTGAAAACGGCGGACATCCATGATGCGATTCCTGACCCGGCGCTGGCGCCACACGGTATTCAGCCTGATGTTCCTGCCCTGGTCGGCCCTCGCCGCCTCGAATTTCATCGTGATCGGCCAGGCGATCGACCTGTCCGGTCCCAACGCCAGCATCGGCCGCGATTACGTGGCCGGCATCAAGACCTGTTTCGATGCCCTGAACGCCGCCGGCGGCATCGGCGGCCGGCGCATCCAGTACATCGTGCGCGACGATCGCGGCGTGCCGCAGGCGGCGGTGAAGGCGGTGGCGGAATTGATCGAGCGCGACCAGGTCGATTACCTGTTTGGCGGCATCGGCGACGACGTGGTGCGGGCGGTGGCCGACGATCCGCTGTTCCGGCGCAGCGGCCTGACCCTGTTTGCGCCGCTGGCGAGCTCCGGCGCAGCGGCGGCGAGCGGCCCGGTGCTGTTCTGGCGTCCCGGCTACCAGCAGGAAATCCGCCACATCTTTGCCCATTTCGCCAAGCTCGGCGTGAAGGACATCGGCGTCGTGTACCAGCCCTCGCCCTCGAATCGGGACGCCTATAACAGCCTGTCGGACGAAATCCGCGAGCGCAAGATGACGCTGACCGCCACCATGCAGATCGGCGCGGACACCGGAAAACTCACGCCGCAGTTCGCCGCCGACGCCAGCCGCATGGCCGCCTCCAGGCCGGGCTTCGTGGTGGTGATCGCCGACACCATCGGCACCGGCCTGTTCCTCAAGGAATTCCGCAAGCACAGCGCCCAGACCTTCGTCGCCGGCACTTCGCTGATCAACCTGGACACCTTGCGCGAACTGGCCGGCACCCGGGCCGTCGAATGGACCGTATTTTCGCAAGTGGTGCCAAATCCGACACGCCGGCACTTCGCTGCTGCAGACCGAACACTTGAACATGATGCGCAAATACCGCGACGAAAGCGTGTCGTCGCTGACGCTGGAAGGCTTTGCCGCCGCCAAGTCGCTGGCGCGCGCGATCCAGCTGGCGCGCCAGCCGGGCCGCGCGGCGCTGCAGGACTGGCTGGCGCAAAAAAGGGAAATCGACCTCGGCGGCCTGTCGATCGCCGCCTCCGGCGGCGGCCATTTGTCGAACTACCTGGATATCGCGCTGTTCCGCAAGGGCGGCGGCCTGGTGTTTTAGAGCAGATTCGGCCTGACTTGGCTCGGTCGAGGCCGAGGCGGATTGGTCGCTGGACAAAGCGCGGCGACACGTCGTAGCGAGGCTACGGCAAGGAGCCGCAACGCCGTACCGTGGCCAAGGCGGCCGGCATCGGTGCGTCAGGTTAGGCCGAATCTACTCTAGCCGCGCCTCAGTTGACGGTACGCACCGTGAAGTCGATGTCGACCTCGTCCCACCATTCCTGCTCCTTCTGCATCCAGTAGGAAATGGTCGGATGCAGCGCGATCCAGTCGCGCCGCACTTCCAGCTCGATCCGGCTCTTCATCTTCAGGCGCAGAACGCTGGGGTCGGCCTCCAGCCGCGCGTGCTGCAGCATCACCGCCAGCCGCAGCGCCAGCACCGCCTTGGCAAAGTCGGGATCGGACAACGACTGGCTGATCTTCCTCAGGTTGCCCTTCTGTCCCAGCGCCAGCATGCTCACGGTGCGCTGCTCGCGCCTCGTGAAGCCCGGGATGTCGGCATACTCGATCAGGTAGGCGGCGTGCTTGTGGTAGCCGTTCTGCGCTACCGCCAGGCCGACCTCGTGCATCAGCGCGCTCCAGTACAGCGGCTTGTGATAGCCGTCGGCCGCCGGTTTCAATTGCAGGTACAGCGCGCCGGCGCACTCTGCCACCTGATCGGCACGGCCCTGGTCGACGCCGAAACGCTGCAGGAAATCGCGCACCGATTGTTCGCGGCGATCGCGCCGCGTGGCGCGCAGCTGCAAATCCCACAACACGCCCATGCGCAGGCCGGCATCGACCGGCAGCAGCGATTCCATCCCCAGCTCCTGCATCAGGCCGATCAGGATCGCCAGGCCGCCGACCAGCACTGCCATCCGTTCCGGCTTGATGCCGACCAGTTCGATGGCGTCGAGCCGGCCATGCTCGATCAGTTTCGCTTTCAGCTGCTGCAGGTTTTGGTAGTTGAGTTCGCCGTTGCCGACGCCATTTTTGGCGATCACCTCGGCGATCGCGCGCACGGTGCCCGAAGAGCCGTAGGCGCGGCTCCAGTTTTCCGGCGCGAACAGCCCGGCGGCCTCCTCGAACTGCGAGCGCGCCGACAGGATCGCGGCATCGAACGAGGCGGCGTCGATCCGGCCACCAGGGAAAAACGACAGGCTTTGCCGCACCGTACCGATGCCGAACGATTCGACCTGCTCCACTTCGGCGCCGCGCCCGACGATCAGCTCGGTCGAACCGCCGCCGATGTCCAGCACCAGCCGCCTTTCGGCCGGCAGCGCCACCGAACTGGCGACGCCAAGATAGATCAGCCGCCCTTCTTCCTCACCGGAAACGATTTCGATCGGATAGCCGATCGCCTTTTCCGCCGCCGGCAGGAACGCCTCCGCGTTCTTGGCGATGCGCATCGTGTTGGTGGCCACCACCCGCACCGCATCAAGCTGATACGCGCCCAGGATGGCGCCAAAGCGCTGCAGCGATTCGATCGCTGACTGCATCGCCTGTTCGGTCAGGTAGCCCTGGCTATCGAGGCCCGCCCCCAGCCGGATCGGATCGCGCGCGCTCTTGATGATGCGCATGCCGGCGTCTTCCTGCTGCCCGACGTGCAGACGGAAACTGTTGGAGCCCAAATCCACTGCAGCAAACATGCCTTCCTCTCTTTATCTTTTTTCCATTGCCACTCGGAGTATGCCAAAGCCGTTTCGTTCCTGTGGAAGCAGAGCGGCAGGCGGGATCATCGGCGCACGCGTGAAAGTGCGGCGGCCCGGCATGTCGGAAAAAACAGGGAGGAACAAGATGCGTTGGCGAACGGGAAACGAATACAGTAGCGGCTCATTATGACGCCGTCATGACGCTCGGGCGCTGCCGCCATCGGGGCCGGGGCGCGCAGCCACCGCGAATCCGGTGCACGCCAACCGCCCGACTGGTGCGGCCTTTGCGCTCATGGCCTCGGCCCCCTGTCCTTAGCGTCGCTCTGCGGCGGCCCCGCACCGTACAAGACCGCACTACAACTGGAGTATATCCAAACTATTCATATTTTTTGAGCGGTATAGAGCGCAACATGCAGGAGTATATTGGCGGTTTGGCATTGCGGCCTGATGCATCGCCGCAGGATGCGCAACGGTAAACCGCTTGCGACTTACGCGCCCGCAACCAGTACCTCCGGCCCCGGCGCCTCTGCATGCAGGCGCGCCACCAGTGCCGCCCGCCGCCGCAGCACCACCGATTGATTGATGTAGCCCTTGTCGGTGATTTCGCCGGCATCGACCGCGGGCGGTTCGCAGAGCAGCAAGGCGCGCGCGGCGTGGGTCGAGCTGCCGCCGGCCTGGCGCTTCAACGCCGCCAGCCCTTGCTGCAAACGCTGCCGCACCGCCTCGTGCGCAATCGCCTCGGCCAGCGGCGCATCCGGCTGCAATCCCGCCAGCTGGCGGCAGGCGGCGGCGTTCGGGAACACCAGGAAGCCGATGTGGTCGCGGTCGTGGCCGCTGACCACGATGTCCTGCGCCAGCGGCGCCAGCATTTCGATGCCCTTGATGCGCAGCGCGCCGACGTTGACCCAGGTGCCGCTGGTCAGCTTGAAGTCTTCCGCCACCCGGCCGTCGAACACCAGCCCGAGTTGCGGCTGTTCGGGATCGAAGAAGCGCACGGCGTCGCCGATCAGGTAAAAGCCTTCTTCGTCGAAGGCCTTGGCGGAGAGCTCCGGCTGGCCCAGGTAGCCCGGCATCACGTTCGGCCCGCGCACGCGGATTTCCAGCTTGCCGCCGACGGGCACCAGTTTCAGCTCGGTGCCGGGTATCGGCAGTCCGATCACGCCCGAGCGCGGCGCCTGGTAATGGCAGTCGGTCGCCAGCGGCGAGGTTTCGGTCGAACCCCAGGCGGTCACCATCGGCACCGCCTGCCCGGTTTCCTGCACCGACAGTTCGATCAGCGCCTCCCACAGGTGTTGCGGCAGCGCCGCGCCGGCGTAGAACACCAGTTGCAGGCGCGAGAAGAAGGTGCGGCGCAGGCCGGCGTCGGCGCGCAAGGCCGTCACCAGCATGTCGAAGCCGCGCGGCACGTTGAAATACAAGGTCGGCGCCACTTCGCGCAGGTTGGCGATGCTGGCCTCGAACAGGCCCGGCATCGGCTTGCCGGCATCGATGTACAAGGTGCCGCCGTGCTTCAGCACCAGGTTGAAGTCGTGGTTGGCGCCGAAGGTGTGGTTCCACGGCAGCCAGTCGACCACCACCGGCGGCGTCTGCGCCAGGAACGGCCACAGCTGCGCCTTGGCCTGCTGCGAGGAGCACAGCATGCGCTGGGTGTTGATCACGCCCTTCGGCTCGCTGATGGAACCGGAGGTGAACAGGATCTTGGCCACGGTGTCCGGCCCGACCTGCGCCAGCGCCTCCAGCACCGCAGCGCTGTCGGTGCCTTGCAGCAGCGAGGAAAACGCCGCGGCGCCGGGCGGCAGCGGCTCGCCGTCGGCGACGAGCAGGCGCGCCTGGTGCAAGCCGGCGATGGCGCCCAGCGCCGGCGCGAAACGCGCCGCCTGCGCCACGTACAACAGGCCCGGCTGCAGCCGCCCGATCAGGCTCTTCAGCTTGGCGTGATCCTGCGACATCAGCGAATACGCGGGTGAAATCGCACTGTAGGGGATGCCGACGTGCAGGCAGGCCAGCATCAGGAGCGCGTGCTCGATGCTGTTGTCGGACAGCACCGCTACCGGCTGCCCGGGCGGCAGCCGCATGGCGAGCAGGCTGCTGGCGATCCGATGCACCTGATCGCGCGCCTCGGCGTAGGTGACGCCGCGCCAACCGCCCTGCGCGTCGCGTTCCTGCAAGAACGCCCGCGCCGGCGCCGCCTCGGCCCAGTGCTCCAGGTCGGCGCCGATACTGCGCGGATAAGGCTGCAGCGGGAGCGGCGACTTCAGATACAGCACGCCGTCACCGCGCCGCGTGACGGAGACTTGCGGCTGTGCAAACAGCTGCGCCGGATCGCGCAAAATATCGTCCATCGCGTTCATCGCCTGCTCCTTCGCCCTGGTTGGCCTTATTTGGCGTCGATCAGTTTCCAGTCGCCCTTCTCGATCCTCACCAACACCCGCGCCCGCGCATCATGACCGTAGTGGTCGGTTGGGCTCATGTTGAAGACACCGTGCGCGCCCACCGTTTCCTGGCCGCTTTCGATGGCGTCGCGCAACGCCTGGCGGAATTCCGGCGTGCCCGGCTTGGCTTTCTTCAAGGCCGCCGGCACCGCCGCGGCAAACAGCTTGTAGGCATCCAGCATATGCGCGCCGAAAGACGACACGGTGCCGGCACCGTATTTCTCTTCGTACTGGCGCGTGTACTCGACGCCGACCGGTTTCGAGGGATGGCTGTCCGGCAGCTGGCTGGCGACCACGACCGGTCCGACCGGCAGCACCGCGCCTTCGATCGCCTTGCCGCCGACGCGGATGAATTCCTTGTTGGCGGCGCCGTGGGTCTGGTAGATGCGGCCCTTGTAGCCACGTTCGACCAGCGCGGTTTGCGGCAGCGCGGCCGGCGTGCCGGAGCCGGCGATCAGGATCGCCGCCGGATTGGCCGCCACCAGTTTCACGATCTGGCCGGTGACGCTGGTATCGGTGCGGTTGTAGCGCTCGATGTCGCCCATCTTGATGCCGGCCGCTTCCGCCGCCTTGGTCATTTCGCGCAGCCAGCCCTCGCCGTAGCCGTCGGCGTAGCCGATGAAGCCCAGGCTTTTGACGCCGTTGGCCTTCATGTGCTCGGCCAGCGCCTGCGCCATCAGCGCGTTGTGCTGCGGCGCGCTGAACGTCCACGCTCCCTTGGCCGGCGGCAGTTCGAGCGGCGCCAGGGCAATCTGCGGCGTCTTGGTTTCGCTGGCGACTTCGGCGATGGCCAGCGCGGTCGGCACGGCGGAGGAGCCGAAGAAAATATCGGCGCGGTTTTCAGTGGCGGCCTTGCGCGCGTTCTTGTTGGCTTCGGTCGGGTTGGTGGCGTCGTCCAGCACGATGTAGTTGATCTTTTCGCCGGCGACGCTGGTGGGCAGAAGCGCCACCGTGTTTTTTTCCGGGATGCCGAGCGACGCCGCCGGACCGGTGGCCGAGACCGAGATGCCGACATTGATGTCGGCCCAGGCCGGCAATGCGCAGGCGCCGAACAGGGCAACGGCGGCGACGCTGATGTTGAGCGGATGGGTCATGCTTGTCTCCTTGAAGGATGGATGCGCTTTTTACCGTGAACGGTGGCGCTGTTTTGTCATGATGAAACCTTGCCAAATCTACCATGCACTTCCCTGAAGTTTCCTTGAAGTGCCTGCCGCCAATGGCGGCCTGAAGCCGGACGCGCCTGTTCGGGACCTCCTTTCCTTGCGAGCCACATCTGCACTCCCACCGTCCCATGCGGCGGGAGACCGGTTCAACCGTCGATCCTGGCCAGCTTGCGCAACAGCCGCAGCAGCGTTTGCCGTTCGCGCGGGCTGAGATGCGACGACATCCTGGCGTCGTGCTCCTGTACCAGCGCGCTGACCTGCGCCAGCGTCGCCAGCCCATCGGCCGTCAGGTTCAGGCCATAGGCCCGCTTGTCGGTCGGCGACGGCCGGCGTTCCACCAGCGCCATCCGTTCCAGCGTGTCGATCAGCAGCACGGCGCCGGAACGCGCGATGCCGAGAACGCTCGCCAGGTCGGTCAGCCGCAGGCCGGGATTTTTGGCGATGATCGTCAAAGCCGAAAAGCGCGGCGGCGTCATGTCCCACTCTCCCAGCGTGCGGATGAAGTCGTCGTAGATCGTGATCTGCGCGCGCCGGATGCCGTAGCCGATCAAGCGGTCGAGCACGTCGTAGTCGACGCCCGCCACGTGCGGATTGAAGCGGGCCGCGCCGTCGTCGGCCGGAAAAATGTCGGCCAGCCGATATTTGCGCATCGATGTCATGCCGGGCGCCGGCGCTTAGCGCCGTTCGACATGGCCGGCCTGCAGCGATTGGCGGTCGAAGCCGGCCAGGCGCTTGTAGCGCAGCGAGATTTCCTCGCGCTCGGCCAGCGGAATCACCGCCTCGATGTCGGAAAATCCCTGCGGCGCGCGCTGTTCGGCGATCTGCATCACCTGCTCCGGTCCGTTCATGCGGTTGCGCAGCACGATGCCGGCGGTACGCGGCAGGCGCTCCGCTTCGTATTCGCGCAATTCGTAACTGATCTCGCCGTTGCCGGCCACGCAACGCGCCAGGCAGTCGGCCAGGTAGCGCGCGTCGAGGATGGCCTGCGCGCTGCCGTTGGAGCCGATCGGATACATCGGATGGGCGGCATCGCCCAGCAGGGTGACGCGGCCGAAGGTCCAGCGCGGCAGCGGGTCGCGGTCCACCAGCGGAAATTCGTAGATCGCCTGGGCGCCGTCGATGAGCGCCGGAATATCGATCCAGTCCCATTTCCAGTCGGCGAAGGCGGCGGCGAACAGCGACTTGTCGACCTTGCGGTTCCAGTCGGTGCTCGGCATGGCGCCGTCGCCGACACGCAGTTCGGCGATCCAGTTGATCAGCGAGCGCCCGTCGCGCCGCAACGGTTCCGAAATCGGGTAAGCGACGAATTTCTGGTCCTGATGTCCGGCCATGAACATGCTGCGGCCATCCAGGTAAGGCGGCGCTTCGGTCAGCGCGCGCCACAGCATGCGTCCGGAAAAACGCGGCTCGTCGCCGATCGGATGCAGAAAACGCCGCAGCGCGGAATGAATGCCGTCGGCGCCGACCAGCACGTCGGCCGCGACGGCAACCGATTGCCCGTCGCCTCGGCGGCGCAGGCTGCAGACCACTTGCCGATCGTCCTGCTCGAACGATTCGAAGGCATGGCCGGCATGGATCTTGTCCGCGCCCAGGCGCTGCTGCGCGATGCGGTACAGCATCATGTGCAGTTCGCCGCGATGGACTGAAAATTGCGGCCAGTCGTAGCCGGCGGCACGGCCGCGCGGCTCGCTCCAGATCGGCTGGCCGAACTTGTTGTAATAGGCCAGCGTCGAAGTTTCGATGGCGGTCCCGGCCAGCTGGTCCTGCAGCCCGAGCTCCGTCAGTTCCTTGACCGCGTGCGGCAGCAGATTGATACCGACTCCGAGCGGTTTGATTTGCTCCACCGCTTCCCAGACTTCGACATCGATGCCGCGCTGATGCAGCATCAAGGCCAGGGTGAGGCCGCCGATTCCGGCGCCGGCCACTGCGACTTTCATGCGCTCCCTTTCCACGATCACGCCGCCGGATGGCGGCCCTGCCCGCCCCGCTTCCTCTTGCGCCGCCTTGACGGGCAAATGAAGCATGGATAATTGCTTACACTCTATAACAATTTAATGCGCAAGGGAATCTTGCCGGAAGAAGCTGCGAAAGGACGCCTGCCGCCGGCGTCGCGGACATGCGGGGCGATGCATTCGGGCGTCTTGTGCCGCTACAGCGCTTCGATGAAGCGCGCGCATAGCTGGTCGCGCAGCGGCGGCTCCATCATCGAGGCATGGGTGCCGCCGATATGCACCACCCTCAGCGACTCGCACAGTGCGCCCCAGCCATAATCGTAGGGCGCTCCCGACAATCTGTCGTCCGACAAAAATAGCGTGGTCGGGACATCCAGCGGCGCCAGTTTCCACTGCCGCAGCGCCCCCAGGCGCAGCTTGTCGTTCAGGTGCTGGTGGAAGGTGAATGAGAATGCGGTCGGCCGCGCCATCGCCACCTGCGCCATCGCGCCCAGCGGCACGAACCACTGTCTGCGCACGAACAGTGCCAGCATCAGGCGCAGCAGCGCGACCGGGATCCGGCCGGGATCGGCCAGCAGTGCGCGATAGCGCTGGCTGAGGCGCGCCATGTCCCAGCGCCGGCTGTCGAGCAAACCGAGAAAGCATACCTTGCGCCCGCTCGCTGCCAGCCTGCGCGCCGCCTCGTAGGCGACAAAGCCGCCAAACGAATAGCCGGCCAGGCGATAGCATTCGCACGCCGGCTCGGCGCAGATCTGCGCGAAAACGGCGTCGACGATCGCGGCAAAGCCGGCGCCCGCGTCCATCGTTTGCCGCCACTCCGGATATTCGAGGGTCCTGAAACGCGCGCCGCCGGCGCAGGCGGCGCGAAAACGCGCCAGCAGCGGCTCGTCGCCGGCGATCCCCGGCATCAGGAATACCAGCGGTGCGGCGGACTCCGTCGCCGTATCCTCGGCACCGCGCCCGCTCAGATGCTGCTCTATGACCGCCATCAGCCGGTTCGGGGTAGCGCTGTCGTCCAGCACATCCAGCGGCGGCAGCTTGCAACCGAGTCTTTCCTCGATCTGAAACCAGATCTGGATCGCCTTCAAGGAATCGCCGCCGGTCTGGTCCCAGCGCAAGTCGGGCTGGAACGAACGCAGGCCCAGTACCGAAGTCCATACTTGCCGCACCGTGTCACGCACCTTGGCGGCACGCGCCGATTCCGGTGCCGGCGCTGCGCTGCCGGCATCGGATGAAGCGGGCAGAAGTTCACGCTCCAGCTGTAGCCGATCGAGCCGCTCCAGCGCCGCCATATCCGGCTTGAAGCCGGACAGTTGCGGGATCGCCGGGATAGCGTGAATCGCGGCCGGACGCATGTGCGGTGGCACCTGCGCCGCCAGCTGCTTGCGCAGCTGTTCCGGCAATCCGGCCTCGGCCGCCGCCCCCGGCACCACGTAGGCGACCAGCGCGATCGCTTCCGTGCCGTTGCGGCGCGCGATTACCGCCGCATCGTCGACGTCGGGGCAGCGCCGCAACAGCGCTTCGACCTCCCCCGGATCAGCGCGCTGGCCCCTGATCTTGAGCTGGCGGTCGCGCCGCCCGATCAGCTCCCACAAACCGTCCGGGCGCTGGCAAACCATGTCGCCGGTACGCAGTATGCGCCGTGACGGGTCATCGGCATCGACGACGAAGGGGCCCGGCTGCAAGTGGCCGTCCTGCCAGTATCCAAGCGCCAGATAACGGCTGCGCACCACCAGCTCGCCCGCCTCGCCGGCCGGGACCGGGGTCTCATCCTCGTCGACCACCAGGCAATCGATACCGGGGCGCGAATAGCCGACCGGCAGCCGCAGGCCATCCGTATGCCAGGCCGGCGGCACAAACCATTGAAAGGCGGCCGGCATTTCGGTCGCGCTGAAACTGGCGAAGAAGCGGCAGGACGCCGGTGCGACGGCACGGAACAAGTCCAGATCGCTTGCCAGCGTGATATCGCCACCGATGCGCGCCACCCGCAGCGTCGAAAACGCCTCTTGCGCGCCCGGCGCGCGCAACAATGCGCGCAACAGCGCCGGCACCATATAGCCGATCGTGATGCGCTTCATGCGCAAGGTTTCCAGCACGCCGTGTATGCCGCGCTCATGCGGATCGCACATGTGCAACGCGGCGCCGTTCAACAGCGCCGTCAGCATCTCGCGCACGCCCGCGATAGTGCCGGCGGAGACCAGGAGAATGAAATGGTCGCCCGCATGCACATGGCAGGAATTGGTGTATTCGGCCACGCGCTGCAGCAGGCTGTGCTGGTCGTTGCAGATGCCTTTGGGCTTGCCGGTACTGCCGGAGGTATAGAGGATCACCGCCGGCGCCCCCACCGCTGCCGCCTCGAACGCCGGCGGTATATTCTGCTCGGGCGCCGCGACATCGAGCGCGATCCGCGGCAGACTCGCGGGCAGTGTCACCGCCGCCTCTGCGCCGGCACTGACGATCATTGCCGCCAGACCCGCTTCGTGAATGATGTCATGAATGCGCGCTGCCGGAGAAGAGAGGACGATCGGCACATACGGCCTGCCGCTTGCCAGACAAGCGAGGGCGGCTACCGGGAACAGCCTGCCGTGCGGCAGCAGGATGCCGACCGGCCGCCCTTGTGGCGCCTGCTCATCGATGCGCCGCGCGAGATGGCACACCAGGCGCCATAGGAGGCCGTAGCTCAGGCCGCCGGCACCGTCATCGACCGCAGTCCGTTCCGCATACCGCAGCGCTATTTCCTGGAAACGCGCAACGATCGGGCGTTCGATCCAAGCATCCTCGAAATGCTCGAAGGCGACCTCCACCGGTCCGCAAAAATCAAGTGGCACCGTGTCGCCGACACTAAGCCATGGCTTCGTCGCAGGTAACTCCAACATACATCCCTTCCATACCGGAACCGAAATGCCTGGCTATGTCCCCTCACTTGGCCGGAAATGCCGATGCAGGATGTCGTCCTGCAAGTGTGGCAAGGGTTTTGCCAAGCCATGACGAATGCTAGCCCCAACTCTAGGCCGATCTGCACAAGCTGATTTGTGGCATCGCAAAAGGCGGAAAGGAGCAGACAGGAATGATCTTCCCAACCTACGCTATGCCTTGCTGTGCGCCGCTTGCCGCGACCAGGCAACTGCCGCCGGCAAAGATTCTTGTGGCCTGCAAATTTACCCACCCTCGTTTTTTGCGGCGGCCGCGCATTGATGGGAAACAAGGTCGGCGTCCGCGGTCTTTCCGCACCACGGCGCGATTGATGCTTCTCAAACGTCAAATGATCCGCAATTTCTTGCAGCGTTAAATGCGTACCATGATTCAAAAGATGAAGGTTTCAATTCTGGCGCGAGAATCCACGGCGCGGCAGCATCCCGGCCATCCGTCCGAGCTTTTTCGACGGTGGTTCGTCTGGATGGAATTCCGCATCCGCGATCCGCTTATGGATTTCGTTGCGCTTCAAACCCGGATGCCAAATGGAACAATCGATAAGCAAAAATTCTTCCCGCCTGGAACTGGCGCTGCGCTTGATGGATGTCCTGGCAATCGGCTTCGCGGGGCAACTGGCCAGTCAACTGCATTTCAATACCTCGCTGGCCGAGGCGTCGCCGATTCATGCAGGCCTGGTATATCTCTGTTGCGCGCTAGCGTTTCTGCTTCTGCCGCAATTCGGCCTGTATCGATCCTGGCGCGGACGTTCAATGGCGCAAATGTGGGGACGCGTCATAGTGTCCTGGGGCATGGTGCTGTTGATCGGCCTTTTTTTCAGCTTCCTGATCCATCACGTAGGCAACATCTCGCGCTTGTGGGCGTTTTACTGGTATGCGAACGGCATCGCACTGCTCATGCTTTCCCGCATGATCGTCTATTCGATACTGTATTACCTGCGTAAAAAGGGTTGGAACAGCAAGCGCGTCGTGATCGTCGGCTATGGCCAGACCGGTCGGGAAATGCACAGGCGCGCGGCCGAGCAAGGCTGGTTCGGCTATGAGGTCGCGGCCGTGCACGCCATCACCGAGGACGCCGGTTCGCCCATCGATCCATCGATCCAAAAAATGGAGACGCTGGAGGACATTCCTGATTTTGTGATGCTCAATCGTATCGATGAAATCTGGCTCACGTTGCCCATCAGCGCATCGGCCGAACTGCAGAAATTGCAATATCTCCTGCGCAATACCTTGGTCGACATTCGCTGGGTACCCGACACCTTGAGCATGCAAATCCTGAGCAGGACGATGGTCGATTTCATGGGCTTTCCCGCTGTCGACCTGAATCGTCCGATTGCCAGCGGCCTGAGTGGCGTCGCCAAGGACCTGTTCGACAAAGTATTTTCACTGGTGGCGCTGATACTGATGGCGCCGCTATTCCTGGTCATCGCCATATGCATCAAATGGTCCTCGCCCGGCCCGGTATTTTTCCGTCAGCCGCGGCATGGGCTGAACGGCAAAAAATTCAATGTCTACAAGTTCCGCAGCATGAAAGTCCATCAGGAACAAGGCACGGTCACCCAAGCAACCCAGAACGATCCGCGCATTACCCGCGTCGGCCAGTTCCTGCGGCGCACCAGCCTCGATGAATTGCCGCAATTCTTCAATGTGCTGATCGGCGACATGTCGGTTGTCGGGCCGCGGCCGCACGCGCTGCAGCACAACGATATGTACAAGGACCGGGTGGAGTTGTACATGCTGCGCCATCGGGTCAAGCCGGGGATTACCGGCTGGGCTCAAATCCACGGCTATCGCGGCGAGACCGACACCGAGGAAAAGATGGTCAAGCGGGTGCAGTTCGACCTCTACTACATCCGCAACTGGTCGCTCTGGATGGACCTGCGGATCATCGTATGGACCGCCTTTCGCGGATGGACGGGAAACAATGCGTATTGAATGGGAAGCAGTGGCAAGCGGCCTGCCTCCGGCGGCGGAGACTCCGCCGTTGCAGCCGGAGGAATTTGCCGCCGTGGTGGCGGCCGCTCCGCTGGTGTCGATCGACCTGATCGTCACCAACAGCGAGGGTGCCGCATTGCTGGGCCTGCGCGTCAACCAGCCCGCTCTGGGCTGGTGGTTCGTTCCCGGCGGCCGTGTCCGGAAAAACGAATCGCTGGACGCTGCGTTGCGGCGCCTGGCCGCCGAGGAGCTTGGATTGCATGCACCATTTCCAGAACCGCGCTTCGGCGGCGTGTACGAGCATTTTTATGACATCGATTTTCGCGGCATCGCCGGCGCCAGCACGCATTACCTGGCATTGGCCTATCGCTTGCGGGTCGAGCCTGCGGAATTGCGGCTGCCGCATGAGCAGCACACCAGCTACCGCTGGCTGCAGCCGCAGCAGATTCTCGACCACCCCGACATTCATCCCTACGCACGAGCCTATTTTGTGAAGTGATGCCCACATGAATCCCCCTATCATTCCTGTCGTACTGTGCGGCGGTTCCGGCACCCGGCTGTGGCCGCTGTCGCGCGAAACCTACCCCAAACAATTCCTGCGCCTGCATGGCGACCACACCCTGTTGCAGCAAACCATGCAGCGGCTGCAGAATCTCGAAGGCATCGGCCCGGCGCTGCTGGTCTGCAATGAATCTTCGCGTTTCGTGGCTGCCGAGCAACTGCGCGAGATCGGCATAAGCGACGCCAGCATCCTGCTGGAGCCGATGCGCCGCAACACCGCCCCGGCCATCGCTTCGGCTGCGCTGCATGCGCTCGCCGGCGGCGACGACCCGTTGCTGCTGGCGCTGCCGTCCGACCATGTCATCAAGGACGAGGCGGCGTTCTGCGCCGCCATCCATAGCGCACGGCAGGCGGCACTGGACGGCGATCTGGTGACCTTCGGCATTGCGCCGCTCGGGCCGGAAACCGGCTATGGCTATATCCGGACCGGCATGCCCGCGCGCGGCCCGGTGCGGCCGGTGCTCGAGTTCGTCGAGAAGCCGGACCGGACGCGCGCCGAACAATATCTGGCCAGCGGCGACTATTACTGGAACAGCGGCATGTTCCTGTTTCGCGCCAGCCGCTATCTGGAAGAACTGAACCGCTACCAGCCGGCGATTGTCGCCGCCTGCCGCGAAGCCGTGGCGTGCGCGCAAAAGGATTTCGATTTCATTCGGCTCAACCAGCGCGCCTACGCTTCCAGTCCCGACAACGCCATCGATTATGCGGTCATGGAACACACGGAGCGCGCCTCCATGGTGGCCATGGAAGCAAACTGGAGCGATATCGGGTCGTGGGCGTCGGTTTGGGAAAGCGCCGACAAGGACGCGGAAAACAATGCCACTTGCGGCGACGTGCTGCTGCAGGATTGCGCGGATTGCCTGGTGCATGGCACGACACGGTTGGTGACGGCGGTCGGCCTGCGCAACATGGTGATCGTCGAGACCGCCGACGCGCTCCTGATCATGAATACCGAGCGCGCTCAAGACACCAGAAAACTGGTGGAAAAACTGATGCTCGGCCAGCGCACCGAAACGATCCACCATCGTCAGGTCTTTCGGCCGTGGGGTTCCTACGATTCGATCGGCACCGGGCCGCGTTTTCACGTCAAGCGCATCACCGTCAAGCAAGGCGCCAAGCTTTCGCTGCAAATGCACCATCATCGCGCCGAACATTGGGTGGTGGTGTCCGGCACCGCGAAGATCACCAACGGCGACCAGGAGTACCTGCTGACGGAAAACCAATCGACCTACATCCCTCTAGGCGTGATGCATTCGCTGGAGAACCCCGGCAAGATTCCGCTCGAACTGATCGAAATACAGTCCGGCGCCTATCTCGGCGAGGACGATATCGTACGGGTGCAGGACCGCTACGGCCGCGTCGAAGCACCGCAGGCGATACCGGAAAAGATAGGGGTTCCTTCCCCTTGATTGGCTTTTATTCGACTCGAAATCGGGAGCCACAGCGACACCGGAAGATAAAACACCTGCCGTCCTGAAGAACTTGCTGTCGGCGCACCTGGCCCGACAATTGCCTCACCAATGCCAGTAGTTCAATCGCGCTCGCCGATATGTTCCTCAGGAAA
Organism: uncultured beta proteobacterium; assembly: GCA_963706525.1. Lineage (GTDB taxonomy): Bacteria > Pseudomonadota > Gammaproteobacteria > Burkholderiales > Burkholderiaceae_D > DATJCV01. The sequence goes on from CAVPMM010000015.1 coordinate 489,166, forward strand.
ACATGACGCAGGTCAAAACAGTTATTGCCTGCAATGCCACACTACATCGGACTGACGCTGCACCAAGCCGACAGGAAAAATTTCCATGACAAAACCCCTTCATGTATCCGACGAACTAGTCGCGCCCCGGGATCACAAGCCGAAGGTAGCCCTGATCACCGGGGTCACCGGACAGGATGGCGCCTACTTATCGGAATTGCTGCTTGACAAGGGTTATCAGGTGCATGGCATCAAGCGCCGCAGCTCGCAATTGAATACCGGCCGCATCGACCACCTGTACCAGGACCCGCACGAGACGCCACAACGCTTCGTCCTGCACCACGGCGACATGACCGACAGTTCGTCGCTGATTCGCATCATTCAACAAGTACAGCCGGACGAAATTTACAATCTCGCGGCCCAAAGCCACGTCGCCGTGTCGTTCGAGGAGCCGGAATACACCGCCAATTCCGATGCGCTCGGCCCGCTGCGCATCCTGGAGGCGATCCGCATCCTGCGCATGGAGCATAAGACCCGCTTCTACCAGGCGTCGACCTCCGAGCTGTTCGGCAAGGTGCAGGAGGTGCCGCAGCGCGAGACCACGCCGTTCTATCCGCGCAGCCCCTATGCGGTGGCCAAGCTGTACGCCTACTGGATTACCGTCAATTATCGCGAAGCCTACGGCATGTACGCCTGCAACGGCATCCTGTTCAATCACGAATCGTCGCTGCGCGGCGAAACCTTCGTCACGCGCAAGATCACGCGGGCCTTGCGCGCATCGCTCTCGGCCTGCAGGAATGCTTGTATCTGGGCAACCTGAGTGCGCGGCGCGACTGGGGCCATGCGCGCGACTATGTCGAAATGCAATGGCTGATGCTGCAACAGGAGCAGCCGGAGGATTTCGTCATCGCCACCGGCATCCAGTACAGCGTCCGCGATTTCATCGACGCCGCCGCGACCCAGTTGGGCATGCGCCTAGCCTGGCATGGCAGCGGCCTGGAGGAAACGGCGACCCTGGAACAGACTTCGTATGAAGGCGCGCGTCGCGGCCAGACCATCATCCGTGTCGATCCGCGCTATTTCCGTCCAACCGAGGTCGAGACATTGCTGGGAGACGCCAGCAAGGCCCATGAAAAGCTTGGCTGGAAACCCTCCACTTCGTTTTCGCAACTGGTGACGGAGATGGTGCAGAGCGATCTCGATGCCACCCGCAAGTATGCGCTGGTCAAGAAAAGCGGATTTATCGCCTATGCGTACAACGAGTAAACCACCCTTCGATACACATTGGCCGCGTTGCAAGCTAAGGCACGGGGATATTTCGACGGCTAGTTCCCTTTACAGACACTACAGGTACACATCAGGGCGCCGGAATTTCCACAGGACTCCGCCAACCACCACCTTGGGACGATGATCCCGCCCCTTTTTAAAATGCTCACTCAATCGCCCAAGCGCATTTACGTAGCCGGCCATCGCGGCATGGTCGGCTCCGCCATCCTGCGCGCACTGCAACGCAGCGGGATGGCCGATATCGTGACCCGTCCGCACGCCGATCTCGATTTGACCGAGCAGGCGCAGGTGCGCGCATTTTTCGAATCGGAACGGATCGACCAGGTATATCTGGCCGCCGCCCATGTCGGCGGAATCCATGCCAACCATGCCTATCCAGCGGAATTCATTTACCGCAATCTCGTGATCGAAGCCAACGTGATTCACCAGGCTTGGCAAAGCGGGGTCGAAAGTCTGCTGTTTCTCGGCTCGTCCTGCATCTATCCCAGACTGGCACCGCAGCCGATCGGCGAGGACGCGCTGTTGACGGGGCCGCTGGAGCCGACCAATGAGCCGTACGCGATCGCCAAGATCGCCGGCATCAAGTTATGCGAAAGCTACAACCGCCAGTATGGCGTCGACTACCGCAGTGTGATGCCGACCAATCTGTATGGACCGGGCGACAACTATCATCCGCAAAACAGCCACGTGATACCGGCATTGATCCGGCGCTTTTATGAGGCCAGGATGCGGCGCGCGGACAAGGTCGTGGTCTGGGGCACCGGCAGGCCACGTCGCGAATTCCTGCATGTGGACGACTTGGCCGATGCCTGCCTGCATGTGATGACGCTGTCGCGCGCCGAATATGAAGCCCAGACGCGGCCGATGCAATCCCATCTCAACGTCGGCAGCGGACGCGACATTTCCATCGCCGAACTGGCTCGGCTGATCGCCTCGGCGATCGGTTTCGAAGGCGGGATCGAATTCGATCCGGCGCAACCCGACGGCACGCCGCGCAAGCTCATGGATAGCGGCAGGATGGCGGCCTTGGGATGGCGGCCGAAAATTTCCCTGGTCGACGGCATCGCTTCGACCTGCGTGCAATTCGAACGGCAAGAGCTGATTGTCAGCGAATAACCCCCTAGTCATCCTCGACCATGAAAACCTCACTCCTGGAAAAAATCCGAAGCCGGCGTTCCCTGGTCGGCATCGTCGGCCTGGGTTATGTCGGACTGCCCTTGATGCTGCGTTTTTCCTCCGCCGGCTTCAAGGTGCTGGGCTTCGACATCGATCCGAACAAAGTGGCAACCCTGAACCGCGGTGACTCGTATATCCAGCATCTCGAAGCCGGCAGCATTGCCGCCGCGCGCGCCGCCGGCTTCGAGGCGACCACCGACTTCTCGCGAGCGCTGCAGGCCGATGTGCTGATCCTGTGCGTGCCGACGCCGCTCAACAAGTTCCGTGAGCCGGATCTGAGCTTCGTCATCAATACCATCGAAGAACTACTGCCGCACTTGCGGCCGGGGCAGCTGGTCTCCCTGGAATCGACCTCCTACCCCGGGACCACCGACGAGGAACTGCTGCCGCGCATCGAGTCGCGTGGATTCAAGGTCGGCGAGGATATTTTCCTGGTGTTCTCGCCCGAACGGGAAGACCCCGGCAATCCCGATTTCAGCACCCGCACCATTCCGAAAGTATGCGGCGGCGTTACGCCCGCCTGCCTCGAAGTCGGGGTCGCGCTGTATGGCGCCGTGATAGACCACGTAGTGCCGGTGTCCTCCACGCGCACGGCCGAAATGACCAAGCTGCTGGAGAACATCCATCGCGCGGTCAATATCGGCCTCGTCAACGAAATGAAAATCATCGCCGATCGCATGAAGATCGACATTTACGAAGTGATTCGCGCGGCCGCCACCAAACCGTTCGGCTTCGTGCCCTACTACCCCGGCCCCGGCCTGGGCGGCCACTGTATCCCGATCGATCCGTTTTACCTGACCTGGAAAGCACGCGAGTACGGCGTCAACACCCGCTTCATCGAACTGGCCGGCGAGGTCAACAGCAATATGCCGGACTGGGTGGTAGCCAAGGTCAGCGCCGCCCTGAACGAACGGCGACAGGCGGTCAAGGGCAGCCGCATTCTGGTGCTGGGTATCACCTACAAAAGGAACATCGCCGATTTCCGCGAATCGCCTTCGGTGATGCTGATGGAAAAGCTGCGCGCCCTGGGCGCCGAGGTGGCCTACTCCGATCCGCATGTCCCGGAATTTCCGGTCATGCGCGAGCACCATTTCGACCTGTCGAGCACCCCACTGACCGCCGCTTCCCTGTCCAGTTTCAACTGCGTATTGCTGGCGACGGACCATAGCCGTTTCGACTACCCGTTCATCAAGGCCCACTCCAAACTGATCGTCGATTGCCGGGGACGCTATCAGGAAACGGCGGAAAACATCGTGAAGGCATAGCCAGGGACATTCCATGCCAGTGTTGAATGTTGCGATGAAGCGTCGCTTCATCAACCTAATCGGCCAGACCGATCTGTCGGCGGTAAAGATTCCGCTGCTGCTGAGCCTGCTCAACCAGGTGGTCAACAGCGGCGGTAACTTCCTGGTCGGCGTTTATCTGGCACGCAGCCTGCCTCTGAACGATTATGGGCTCTATGGCATCAGCTACGGGATCTGCATGCTGTATATCGGGGTGGGCAACGCGGTTCTCCTGACCCAGATGGTGGTCAACATGCCGGACAAACCGGAGGCCGACAAGGAAGGCTATGCCAGCCGGATGCTGCTGGGCGTGCTGATGCTCGACGCAGGCGCCCTGTTGCTGGTGATGCTCGGCGTGTGGGCCGCGGTGTCGATCCAGCCCGATTGGCAGCAGTATTCCGGCATCACCGCGACCATTGCCCTGACCGCGGTGGCATTCCTGCTCAAGGAATTCATGATTTCCTATGCCTACATACGGCGCAAGGAAGCCCTGGCTCTGTTGATCAGCACGCTTTCAGTGGCAATCCTGGGGGGCGGACTGGCGATCGAGTACCTGGCCAAGGTCGGGCTTTCGGCGCAAAACGTGCTGTTGCTCTATGCCGCCGGAGCCGCCACCGGCGCCGCTGTCGGCTATTGGTCCTCAGCCCTCAGGATGGCCGGCAACCTGCGCAAGCTGATGCCGGATTTCATAGAGGCCTGGCGCCATGGGCGCTGGGCGCTGGGCGGCGTCACGGTGACCTGGATACAGGCCCAGACCTATACCTACGTGCTGGCCTTTTTCCTGGGGCCGGCCGGCGTCGGCCAGGCCAATGCGGCGCGCATCTTCATCTCGCCGTTCAACTTCCTGCTCCCGGCGATCAACCAGATCGCCATCCCGCGCCTGGCCGATCTGCGTGAGAGCAATCGCGCACGGATGCTGCGGGTATCGGTCATGGTGACGGCCGGCCTGTTCTTTTTGGCCCTGCTTTACTCGCTCGTCCTGCTTGGCAGCCTCGACTACGTTTTCGGGATGGTGCTGGGAAGGCGGGACCCGGGCATTCAGTCCCTGGTCCGGATCTGGTGCGTCGTGCTGGTGCTGCAAATGCTGCGGACCGGCGGCAGCCTGCTGTTGCAGGTGATGCGCAGATTCCGCATTCTGGCCCTGATCAACATTCCGAGCGCAATCGCCGCCGTCGCAGCCGCCATCGTATTGATTCAGGAGCTAGGGGCGTCGGGCGCGATCTGGGGCACGGTGGCCGGCGAATTCGTACTCACGATACTGATCTGGAGGGAAATCCGGAATGACCGAAACGACCTCGATTGACGTCTGCATTGCTACCTTCAGGCGCCCGCAGATTTTGAGCAAGCTGCTGGAATCGCTGCGCCGGCAGGATCTGCACGGAATCTCGATGCGCATCGTGGTGATCGACAACGACGGAGCGCAAAGCGCGCGCGGCGTGGTCGAGGAATTTCACAGCCGCTGCAGCCTGCCGGTGCTTTATGAGGTCGAGGCCCGGCAAAACATAGCGCTTGCCCGCAACCGGGCGCTGCGCCTTGTGGAGGCCGAGTATTTCGCCTTCGTCGACGACGATGAAACGGTCTGCAAAGACTGGCTGCAGAAACTGCTCAGCGGCTTGCTGCACTATCAGGCCGACATCGTGTTCGGCCCCGTGATCAGCGTCCTGCCGCAGCAGGCGCCCGTCTGGGCCCAGGTCAATTTCAAGCGTGCGCGGTATCCGTCGGGGCATGCCAGATTTACGGGCGGCGCCGGCAATGTCCTGGCCAGGCGCAGCGTGATCGAAGGAATGGTCCAACCGTTCGATCCGGCATTTGGGCTTACCGGCGGCGAGGATACCGATTTTTTTTACCGCATGCACCTGGACGGAAAGCGCCTGGTCTGGTGCGACGAGGCATGGGCAAAAGAGCCCGTGGCGGCTGACCGGCTATCGCCCGAATGGCTGCGCCGGCGCGGATTCCGCAGCGGGCAAAATTATTTCAGGATTTTTGTCAGCCGCTATGCGGCACACAAAAAGCCATTGTGGTTTGTCGTCAAGACCGCGCAGTTGGCTGGCGCAATGGTGGCCTTGCCACTGGTGCGGCTGCTGTCCTATCCGCGATACATCGCGCTGACGGTCAAGGTAGCAGCCGCTTCCGGGCAGCTTTCCTACTGTTTTTCAGGGAAAAACTATGAAGAATACCGCGTTCGCTCTTGCCGCTGACAATGTAATCCTCCTGCCCAGGCCGGGGTTCATCAACAGATGGGGCGCCATGCCATTTTTGTTCTGGATCGCCAGCACCGGAATTCCGCTGCAGAGAAACCTCGAGGTATCGCAACCGATATGGACCGCTGACGTTTATGCAACCAGTCTGGCCGCGACCTCGACTGCCAGCACCCTGCATGCGCTCCCGTATGTGGTATTCATGGCCGTCCTCTATGTGAGCGCCGGGCTGATGCTGCTTGGCAAACCCAAAACTGTGTTTTCGCTTGTTACCCGCCAGTGGCCATTGCTGCTGCTGATGCTGTTCGTCGCGGTGAGCATGCTGTGGTCGCCGAACCGTGAAAAGGTATTGATGAATATCACCCATAATCTGGGCTTCCTGCTGATCGCACTGGCTGCCGCATTACGCTACAGAAAAAACCCTTGGTTGCTGCCCAAGCACATAGGCTACGTACTGGGCCTGAACGTCGCCCTGCACCTGGTGGCGGTATTGGCACTGCCGGCGTATGCGATTGAATGGGACGGGCGCTGGCGCGGGCTCACCACCCAGCCGAATGGATTGGGCGCGATTGCATTCTGTGCGTTCTGGGCCAATGCCGCAGTCCTGATCAACACCGGCAAAGACCGCTACCATCTGCATCTCCTGCTGGCGGCATGTTCGATGGTGGTCATGATCGGCGCCAACAGCATGACCTCGATCATCAGCTCGATCTGTGCATTGGGCCTGATTTTCACGTTTAGCGGCACGACCAGCCGCTACCGCGCCGGGCTGCGGATTTTTGTCGGCAGCATGGCAGCCGTCGTCGCAGGGGCAGCGGTCGGCGTGCTGTTTTTGGGGAATGCCATGGACTGGGGAAAATTGCTGGGCCTGGCCGGCCGCTCCGGCGACTTCACAGGCCGCACCGATATCTGGCTTGAGGCAATCAAGGCCATCGCCGGCCGCCCCTGGATCGGCTGGGGTTTCGATGACAATGCCTATCTGATCAAGACCACCGGTCTGCCCTATCTCACGTATCACAATGGCTACCTCGATCTGCTGGCGCGAGGCGGCGTGGTCGCCCTGGGGCTCTTCTTTCTGCTGCTGGGAAAGTGGGTGCTCGAAACCAAAAAGAGTACCCGGGTCGGCAGTGAATCGATCCCGTTTGCCATGCCGTTCATGCTCGCCATGCTGGTCTACAACCTCACCGAGGCAACACTGGTCACGCCGCGCGACCAGATGTGGCTGATTTTTCTGGCGATCTTGTTTCTCGGGGCATGCAAAAAATGGCCACCGCCGCCTTCCATCAGCCTGCGCCGCCAGCGGCCATGACAATGACCCAGGGCCCAGCAATCGATGGTCCGCAAATGCAAACTCTTCATTCATATCGGATTGCCCTCCCATGAAATCTTCCTATTTTCTGGAGCCGCATTCTCTTCGATATCGATTTCCCTACTCCCGGGGAGGATTGAGGGAAGGGCCAGAGCCAAGGCGCCGCGTGGTCATCGTCGAGCGGCGACTGACGCATTATCGCGTGCCTTTCTTCAATCGCCTGCGCGCTCTTCTCGAAGCGGAAGGAATCGAACTCCAGCTTCTGATCGGCGCGGGCAAGGATGTGGACGACGCGCCGCAGGGATCTCGGCACCCTGGACTGGGCGATCCCCATCCCGACCTATCAGATCCTGAATGGAAAAATTTGCTGGCAGCCGTTCGGCGCCTATGCGCGCGCAGCCGACCTGGTGATCGTCAATCATGAAAACAAGCTGCTGTACAACCTCTGGCTCCTGTTCTTCCGGCGTCCGCACCGCCTGGCCTTCTGGGGCCATGGGCGCAATATGCAGTCGCATGCGCCAAACGGCATGAAGGAACTGTTCAAACGATGGACGCTTTCCAAAGCCGACTGGTGGTTCGCCTACACCGATATGACGGCGGAACTGGTTGCCACCGCCGGCTTCCCGCGCGAATCGGTCACCGTGGTCCAGAACGCCGCCGATACCAACGAAATGATGGAGCTGTGCGACAAAGTCAGCAATCGGGATTGCCAACGCCTGCGCAGTAACAGCTGCAGTTGGGCAGCGGCCCGATTGGCCTTTACCTGGGCTCTCTCTACCGTGAAAAAAGACTGGATTTTTTGCTTGAGGCGGCACACAGGATCCACCAGAGAATCCCGTCGTTCCAACTCGTCATCGCCGGCGGCGGTCAGGAACAGGACCGCATCGAAGCGGCCGCAGCGCATTGTCCGTGGATTCATTACGCCGGTCCTCTCCATGGGAAAAGCAAGGCAGTCGCCCTGGTGCTGGCGGATGTCCTGCTCAATCCGGGAGCGGTGGGATTGGGAATACAGGATTCGTTCGTCGGCGGCGCGCCGATGTTTACTACGGACTGCGGCCTGCACGGTCCGGAGATTTCCTATCTCGATTCCGGCAAAAACGGCGTCATGTCCGCCGACGATCTCGAGGAGTATGCGGACGCGGTCATCGAAGTCCTGTCTCATCCCGAAACGCTGGAGAAGTTGCGGCGCGGCACTCTGGCCAGCGCACCCGCCTACACCGTGGAAAATATGGCGGAACGTTTCAAACAGGGAGTTCTGGCGTGCCTATCGGCATGAAGCTTGATCCCGCGTAATCTTCACGCAAGGTATCAGAACAAGATGGAGGTACCTGAGGAGAGGGCACCAATGTCGATTGTATTTACGTATTCCACGGATGACGGCCATCCGTCGGATATGAAAATAGCGGAACTGCTCGTCAAAAATAATCTGAACGGCACATTCTTTGTTCCAATCCGGAATCAGGAAGGGCGCGATGTCCTCTCCTTACAGGCCATACGGGAAATAGGGGAGCGCTTCGAAATCGGTTCGCACACGCATGATCATTACTATCTCAAACAACTGACAACGGTAGAGGCGCACTATCAGATCATCCAGGGCAAAAAACAACTGGAGGAACTGCTGGGTAAGGAAGTGACGGGATTTTGCTATCCGGGCGGAAAATATCGCGCGCGGCATCTGGATATAGTGAAGGCGGCCGGCTTTCGATATGCAAGAACCACGATGAATCTGTGTTTCGACTCCGGCCCCAATCCTTATGAAATGCGCACCACGTTCCAGTTCTATCCGCATCACCGGACCATTTACCTGCGCAACTATGTGAAGGACGGCAAATGGCTCATGCGCCACGCGGGATTGAGACTGGCCCTGAAGCCCAATCACTGGATCGACCGTCTGTATTATCTTTTCGAATGGTCGTGCCGGCATGGCACGGTGTTTCATTTATGGGGACACTCCTGGGAAATTGACGAGCTTGGCGCCTGGCAGGAGCTGGACCAATTTCTCGCCTATGTAGCGTCGCGCGTCCCGCTGGAAGACAGGCTCGACAATCGGCAACTGGCGCTCCGTTGCTATGCCGAGCTGCGACCGGATACCCTTCCCCCGCTCGTCCTGCCCCCGGCATCATGAAAATTCTGATCGCTCACAACGCATATCAGCACAAAGGCGGCGAAGACCAGGTGGTGGAAGCGGAAATAGCCTTACTACGACGGTACGGCCATGAGATCAGCGTCTACCGGCGCGACAATGAAGAACTGCAGCACATGTCCAAGGCGGCCGCGGCGCTATCGACCGTGTGGTCGCAGCGGACCACCGGCGAGATGGAGAGAACCTGCAAGATATTCCGTCCCGACGTGATTCATGCCCACAATACCTTTCCGCTGATATCCCCCTCCCTGTATTGGGTTGCCCGCGCCAATCAGGTTCCCATCGTGCAAACGCTGCACAACTTCCGGCTGCTGTGCCCGCAAGCGACCTTTCTGCGGCAGGGGAAGATATGTGAAGACTGCCTGGGGAAAACAGCGTGGCGCTCCATCACGCGCAAATGCTATCGCGGTTCCGCCGTCCAATCGGCCGTACTCACCGGCATGCTGAGCCTGCATCGGACGCTCGGCACCTATTGCGAGAAGGTGACGCGCTATATAGCATTGAATGCTTTCTGCCGCGACAAGTTCATCCAGGGCGGCCTGCCGCCCGAGCGCATCCGCATCAAACCCAATTTCGCCGTCTCCGACGTGCCCCCTGAAGCGGGCGACCGGCACGGCGGCCTGTTCGTCGGCCGGCTTTCGGCCGAGAAAGGCCTGGATCTCCTGGCCACCGCGGCGCAATCGCTGGATCATGCCGAAATCGAAGTGGTCGGCAGCGGCCCCCTGGAAGCGCTTGCAAGAACGCATTTCGGCGCCCGCTACTTGGGCTTTCTTCCGCTTGAGCAGATTATGCAGCGCATGCGCGCCGCTTCATTTCTGGTACTGCCCAGCGTCTGCTACGAGAGCTCGCCGCGCACCATCGCCGAGGCGTTCTCCTGCGGCCTTCCAGTCATTGCCAGCCGGCTCGGCGCATTGGCGGAAATCGTCGAGGATGGCGTCACCGGACTGCTGTTCACGCCGGGCGACAGCGCGGATCTGGCGGCGAAAATCGCCTGGGCCAATCAGCATCCGCAGCACATGCTGAAAATGGGGATGGCAGCGCGCAGGGAATACGAAACCCGCTACACCCCCGAACAGAACTATCGGTTGCTGCTCGAGATATATCACGAGGCAATCACTGCCGCCCGCAATGAATACAGCGATGCGTGATACCCAAGCCATTCTCGGCGCCGCAGTGGATGCGCTGTCATGGGATCAGGCTATCCATCAGATTGCGGCTTGGGCGAGCGCCCAGGAATCGCGCTACATCTGCTTGTGCAACGTCCACTCGGTGGTCACGGCTTCGCGCAATCCGGAGTTCAGGGCGGCCATCCATGGCGCCGACCTGTGTACGCCCGATGGCGCCCCGGTCGCCTGGGCCTTACGCCGGCTTGGCTTTCCTTCGCAACAACGGATTAACGGCCCGGATCTGATGTGGAAATACTTGCATGAAGCCGAGCGACTGAGTCAGGCGGTGTTTTTTTATGGAAGTACGGAAAAAACGCTGGACGGATTGCGTGCGGCGCTCGCTCGTCATTTTCCGCATCTCATCATCGCCGGCATGTATGGACCGCCGTTTCGTGCGCTGACGCAGGAAGAAGAACGGCAGGAAATCGACATGATCAACCAATCGGGCGCTGCGGTGGTTTTTGTCGGCCTTGGATGCCCGAAACAGGAAACGTGGATGGCGGCGCATCGCGCTCAGGTACGCGCGGTACTGATCGGCGTGGGTGCTGCCTTCGATTATCACGCGGGAACGATCAAGCGCGCTCCTCCCTGGATGCAGCAGCACGGGCTGGAATGGCTCTATCGCCTTGCAACCGAACCACGGCGCTTGCTGAAGCGCTATCTGGTCACCAACACCTTATTCATATTCGGCTTTTCAAGACAGATACTGATGCGGACAGTGGAGAAACGCTTCCGGCGAAACTGATAAGTTCGTTCCACGAGGCTGAGCCGTCGAGCAGGGCTCACCCACTCGAGACAATGCTGGCACGAACGTCCCTTCCCACTGAACGGAAGAGAAAATTTTTTAAGGATGACAAAGACAGAAATTCAAAGCTGGACTGAAGGCATGAGCTTCAGAAAATTTTCCAAATAATAAGCAAGCCTTTAAGCCACCCTTCATCTCAGGCGAACGCTGCCTGAAAACGAGATTTTTCAGGAGGAGAAAATGGGCCTGGTTCAGAAAAACTTATTGAACTCGGGAAAGACAGAGTCGAGGCCCTCAATTCAATCAATGCTTCATTGTATTGAAACTGCGATTGCCGAAAGGACTAAGGATTTTAAGATGCAGGTGGATGGCCAAAAACAAAGAAATGCTTATCGCCTTTTAAGGGTAAAGCATGGCGTGGCATGGCTATTGCCCGATTCGTATGAATCCGCCAAATTCGTTTACGACAATTGGAACAGCTATGGGCGCTTGTCACGTTTTATGCTCCCCCTTTTGAAAGCATCCCATAGATCCTTTGATTCGGCAGCCTTGTTTCTCCTGCCAAAAATTCATATGGTGCTGCCCGCTTTTCTATATGGAAGCCCGATCTATTTGTCCATTGACGGAAACCGCGCGCGCGCTCTGGCCATCTTGAAGAAGGATGGAGAGGCTATAGAAGTTCTGAAGATTCCTGGCTCCGCGGCCGACAAAGTTTTATTTATAAGGGAATATGAAAACCTACTTCATCTTTCTCCTCTCCAGGTAAGAACACCTCGCGCCCTATGGCAAAGCAAAATTTCTGGAGCGTTTTCTCAGCAATTTCTCAAGGGAAAAGCATCGGCGCCCAAATTTACACAAAGGCATTTGGAATTTCTATTAAAGTTGCGAAAATTTCCACTGAATTATTCCCACTACTCTTCGGCATCTGCCAGCCTCCTCCCATCCGACTATTTCATCCATGGCGATTTTGCTCCATGGAACATAAAACTCACAGAGCATGACCATCTCGCAGTTTTCGACTGGGAATATGGATGTGCTACGGGCGCTCCTGGCATCGATCTGGCCTATTATTTCCTCTCCATATTTTCTTATCTAAAAGATGTCTCTGCCTTTGGAGATTGGCTTTACTGGAGTGAGCGCTACTGTTCATTACAAAATGACGGACGGAGCGAAATAACAGTGTTTCGCCATGATGCCCTTATCGCCTGCTTCAATTATTTACAAGTGAGTACGAAAGATCAGCTGCTCATGGAGACTTGCGAAACATGGATCAAAATTGCCATGAGCGATATGGAAACACCTATATCGGCAAGAAAATTACCGGACTGAGGCCCATGGCATGTCCGCCTTCATGATGAATAGCCCCATTGCCTGTCCGGCCTTTCATGGCAATTCAGGCCGCTCATTGGAATCATCCCAAGCCACTGATGAGCAAGACTTGCGATAGGCGTTGCTTGATAAAAAACGCGGGCTGGCAGCCCGCGTTTCCATGTCCGTAACAGCCTAGGATCGACGATCAGGACGGCTCCGCTCCTGTGCGCTTGTTACTTGCGCAACGGATGCGGATAGGCATACGGCGTGTAGCCGGCCTTGGCGCTGGTGAAATAGTCGCGCCCCGCCTGGATCGACGCCGGGCAACTGTTCGCCAAGCCATTGGCGTCGGCGTAGCCGGCCATCGCACCGCCCGTATTGCCCCAGATGTGCAATTGACGGATTTGGTCCTTGCCCGGGTAGGTCCCGCAAGTGAAGCCTTCCACCTCCAGCTCGATGGCGCGGGCGATACGGGCGCCGACCGTGTTACCGAAGATGACGCCATCGCCACCGCGGATACCGACCGCCGTGCGCACCGTGCCGGTGCCGCTGGTCGTATAGCTGTTTTCATAAATCTCATAGCTGCGCGACCCGCGCGGCGACGACGACAAGCCATGCGCATCGACCATCGCGTAATCCTTGGTCAAGTCGGTGGCGATCACCGTATTGTGGCGGAACACATAGCGCGAGCCATTGTTGGATGCCACGTGGTGGCGGTTGCCGCTCATGTAATTGTCTTCGATGAAGACCGCGTTTTGCGTGCCCAGCTCGAGCGCCGGCCAGCTGCCGTCGCCGTACACCACCACGCCATAGCCGAGATTGCGCACGCTGGCGTTGTAATTGTCGACGAAGTCATTCTTGTAAATCACCCCGCGCTGCTGCGCCGGACCGACGATTTCCACCGCCGCAAACACGAACTTGGTGAATTTGGTATTGGTCACCGTGAAGTCGACGCAGCCCTTCAACAGCGCCAACCCCTTGTCCCAGATCGCGCCATTGCCATTGCCCACCAGCGTCATGTCGGACAAGCCGGCACGCTTGCCGTTGGAACAATCGAACGCGATCAAATAGCGCGACTCCGGCACGCTGCCGACGCGCCGGATCGTCGTCTTGTCCTTGCCGGCGCCGCGCAGCGTCAAGCCGGCCGGCACGTTCAATTGCTGCGTGCCCCAGTCGCAATCGCCGGCCGGGATGTTCAGCGTGCTGCCGCCGGCGGCGCCCGTGACCGCCGCCTGCACCGCCGCAAAGGTGCAGCTCGCCACATTGACCACCGGACCACTCGGCGCCGGGCTCGGCGTTGGCGTTGGCGTTGGCGTTGGCGTTGGCGTTGGCGTTGGCGTTGGCGTTGGCGTCGGCGTTGGCGTCGGCGTCGGCGTCGGGGTCGGGGTCGGGGTCGGGGTCGGGGTCGGCGTCGGCGTCGGGGTCGGGGTCGGGGTCGGGGTCTGTCCATTCCCCTGCTGACCTTTCCCTTTCCCGTTTCCGTTGCCTTTCCCTTTCTCTTTTCCTTTCCCTTTCTCCATCAACGACGAATCAGCCTCCACAAACGTGACTAAGGAAGGGTCGGATTCGGGAACCGCTCCAGGCATCGGATTCGGGCCGCTCTCGGGCAATCCCGTAGCGACTACTTCGCCGCCGGCCAGGTTCGGCAACGCGTTCGCGTCGGCAGTGGTGCCATCGCCGCCGCCGCCGCAGGCGGCCAGCAAGACGGTCAGGCTGGCGCACAGGGCACCGCGGATTTTGAATTGTCGCGAAGTCATCGTCAGCATCGGGATTCCCATCAATTAAAGCGTTTACGAGTGCCCTTTTTTCTTATTTGTTCCTCTTGGAAATAAAAAAATTTCCAATGACCAAATCGACGAGAGCGCTGCCATTACACATTCTTCGCAGTTGAGGAGCGGCCAAAAAAATGCCGCGCAGAGCGCGGCATTTTCTGTTGTGGAGGGGATCCTGTCCCTCTTGTGCGCTTGTTACTTGCGCAGCGGATGCGGATAGGCATACGGCGTGTAGCCGGCCTTGGCGCTGGTGAAATAGTCGCGCCCCGCCTGGATCGACGCCGGGCAGCCGTTGTCGATGCTGCCAGTGTTCCAAATCCACGCCTGGCGCGTCTGGTCCTTGCCCGGATAGGTGCCGCAGCTCGAGCCTTCCAATTCCAACATCACCGGCCGTGCGATATTGCTCGCCACGCTATTGTTGAAGATCACGCCATCGCCGCCGCGGATGCCGACCGCCGCATACACGCGCCCGCTCGACAGTTGCGCCGAGAATTGGTTGTCATAAATTTCCCAGCTGCGCGACCCGCGCGGCGACGACGACAAGCCATGCGCATCGACCATCGCGTAATCCTTGGTCAAGTCGGTGGCGATCACCGTATTGTGGCGGAACACATAGCGCGAGCCATTGTTGGATGCCACGTGGTGGCGGTTGCCGCTCATGTAATTGTCTTCGATGAAGACCGCGTTTTGCGTGCCCAGCTCGAGCGCCGGCCAGCTGCCGTCGCCGTACACCACCACGCCATAGCCGAGATTGCGCACGCTGGCGTTGTAATTGTCGACGAAGTCATTCTTGTAAATCACCCCGCGCTGCTGCGCCGGACCGACGATTTCCACCGCCGCAAACACGAACTTGGTGAATTTGGTATTGGTCACCGTGAAGTCGACGCAGCCCTTCAACAGCGCCAACCCCTTGTCCCAGATCGCGCCATTGCCATTGCCCACCAGCGTCATGTCGGACAAGCCGGCACGCTTGCCGTTGGAACAATCGAACGCGATCAAATAGCGCGACTCCGGCACGCTGCCGACGCGCCGGATCGTCGTCTTGTCCTTGCCGGCGCCGCGCAGCGTCAAGCCGGCCGGCACGTTCAATTGCTGCGTGCCCCAGTCGCAATCGCCGGCCGGGATGTTCAGCGTGCTGCCGCCGGCGGCGCCCGTGACCGCCGCCTGCACCGCCGCAAAGGTGCAGCTCGCCACATTGACCACCGGACCACTCGGCGCCGAGGTGGAATCGGCAACAGGAGTAGGAGCGGGTGTGGGAGCGGGTTCTGGAACCGGCGCGGGCGCCGGATTCGGGCCGCTGCCGGGCAATCCCGTAGCGACTACTTCGCCGCCGGCCAGGTTCGGCAACGCGTTCGCGTCGGCAGTGGTGCCATCGCCGCCGCCGCCGCCGCAAGCGGCCAGCAAGACGGTCAGGCTGGCACACAGGGCGCCGCGGATTTTGAATTGTCGCGAAGTCATCGTCAGCATCGGGATTCCCATCAATAAAACGTTTACGAGTCCCCTCCTCCCCCTTTGTTCCGCCTGGAAACCAAAAAATTTCCGCTGATCAAATAAGCAAGAAGTCGAATGCACATGCCTTTTTGATAGGAATGTCTCAATCTGTGCGAAGCATCCAAGAGGCGCTCTTCCAAAAAAGGAGCCGCGGCTCGCGCGGCTCCTTTCTCGACAGCCGCCGGAATGGCGACCACTTGAGGATGGGTTACTTGCGCAGCGGATGCGGATAGGCATACGGCGTGTAGCCGGCCTTGGCGCTGGTGAAATAGTCGCGCCCCGCCTGGATCGACGCCGGGCAGCCGTTGTCGATGCTGCCAGTGTTCCAAATCCACGCCTGGCGCGTCTGGTCCTTGCCCGGATAGGTGCCGCAGCTCGAGCCTTCCAATTCCAACATCACCGGCCGTGCGATATTGCTCGCCACGCTATTGTTGAAGATCACGCCATCGCCGCCGCGGATGCCGACCGCCGCATACACGCGCCCGCTCGACAGTTGCGCCGAGAATTGGTTGTCATAAATTTCCCAGCTGCGCGACCCGCGCGGCGACGACGACAAGCCATGCGCATCGACCATCGCGTAATCCTTGGTCAAGTCGGTGGCGATCACCGTATTGTGGCGGAACACATAGCGCGAGCCATTGTTGGATGCCACGTGGTGGCGGTTGCCGCTCATGTAATTGTCTTCGATGAAGACCGCGTTTTGCGTGCCCAGCTCGAGCGCCGGCCAGCTGCCGTCGCCGTACACCACCACGCCATAGCCGAGATTGCGCACGCTGGCGTTGTAATTGTCGACGAAGTCATTCTTGTAAATCACCCCGCGCTGCTGCGCCGGACCGACGATTTCCACCGCCGCAAACACGAACTTGGTGAATTTGGTATTGGTCACCGTGAAGTCGACGCAGCCCTTCAACAGCGCCAACCCCTTGTCCCAGATCGCGCCATTGCCATTGCCCACCAGCGTCATGTCGGACAAGCCGGCGCGCTTGCCGTTGGAACAATCGAACGCGATCAAATAGCGCGACTCCGGCACGCTGCCGACGCGCCGGATCGTCGTCTTGTCCTTGCCGGCGCCGCGCAGCGTCAAGCCGGCCGGCACGTTCAATTGCTGCGTGCCCCAGTCGCAATCGCCGGCCGGGATGTTCAGCGTGCTGCCGCCGGCGGCGCCCGTGACCGCCGCCTGCACCGCCGCAAAGGTGCAGCTCGCCACATTGACCACCGGACCACTCGGCGCCGGGCTCGGCGTTGGCGTTGGCGTTGGCGTTGGCGTTGGCGTTGGCGTTGGCGTTGGCGTTGGCGTTGGCGTTGGCGTTGGCGTCGGCGTCGGCGTCGGCGTCGGCGTTGGCGTCGGCGTCGGCGTCGGCGTTGGCGTTGGCGTCGGGGTCGGCGTCGGGGTCGGCGTCGGGGTTGGGGTCGGGGTTGGCGTTGGCGTCGGCGTCGGGGTCGGGGTTGGGGTTGGGGTCGGCGTTGGCGTTGGCGTTGGCGTTGGCGTTGGCGTCGGCGTTGGCGTTGGCGTTGGCGTCGGAAGCGGCGCGGGAATCGGATCAGGAACAGGTTGAGGGAATGGATTCGGGCCACTGTCAGGCAAGCCCGGAGCGACAATTTCTTCACCGGCAAGGTGATCCGCATTGCCTGTGGTGCCGTCGCTACCGCCGCAGGCGGCCAGCAAGACGGTCAGGCTGGCGCACAGGGCACCGCGGATTTTGAATTGTCGCGAAGTCAACGTCAGCATTGGGATTCCCATCAATAAAACGTTTACGAGTCTTCCCAATTTGCATTTGTTCCGTCTGGAAACAAAAAAATTTCCAATCATTAAGCGAGTAAACATTCCTCCATAATTCTTGAATCAATCTTTCTCACACATCTCGACAAGCTCCTCAGCATTGAACCACTCAAGAGAAAAGCCGCATACATCGCGGCTTTTCTCTTCCTCCTCCCTTCTCTACAGCTAGCCGAAATTACTAGCCTTAGCGCAAATATTTCTTGGATGGCATCCCTTCGATTCCATCGAAGTTGCCGCTTCAGCCACCGGCACAAAAGCTACTTGGCTCGAATCTACAAGCTTCGCTTCCTTAACCCGCTGCGCTTGAAAATACCCGCAATCGGACGAATACGGCCTTTCATCTAGACACCGAGCCCAAGAACACGGGCGAACATTCGACATCAAGGTTTTGCTGCAGGCCTATCCGTATCCAATTTGACAAGATCCCTGTTCTGTACCTGTGCCGCCTTCGCCTTATTGAGCTTGTCGAGAGCGGACAATTGATACGTCGGGCGGTCGCAACGCCGCGCTTTGGCGTCGAAGCGCTCGCTGAAAAGACTATAGTGGTGGTTGACCAAGGGATAGTCGATTCCATACAAGTCGAGCAGCGTATGGATGGTCTGATCTTCCTGAAAAGGCCGGCCAAGATTTTTTTGCAGGTTATGGATCTTGTTTGAATCCAAGGCTTCCGCTACCGGAGAAAACCAGAAAAATACCGGGATTTCATAATTCGCGCGATATGGAAGATCGAGCCCATGCCCGAAATATCCATCCTTCTCGTCGATTGCCTCTCCATGATCGGAGATATAGAGCAGACTGACGGGAGTATTAGAGTGTTGAAGCTTGATCAGTTGATAAGCAATGTAGTCGCTATATAGAATTGCATTGTCATACTCATTGTATTTCCTTGTTGCCGAGCTGCTCGACAGGTTTTTTCCCGCCAGCTCCGGCCCTACCGTCACCATCAAAAACCTGATACTGCTGGGGATAGCGCAAATCATATCCGGCGTGCGCTCCAATCAAGTGGATCACAATGAATTTCTTTGCAGGGCCATGCGCCAGGATGTTTTCCAATGGTTCAAACAGCTTTTCATCCAGGCTCACGCCTTCCGACAAGGCGCGACGATTGACGAAATCCTGATGTTCCGCCGACTTGGAAAAAACCGATATATAGCTGTCGCCCAGACTAATTTGCTGCTGGTTCGAAATCCAGTATGTTTCATATCCCGCCGCGCGCATGATTTGAAGAAGATTCGGCGCCTTGAACAGGTATTCCGGTTCATCGTCCGTGGCGAACGTCAGCATGTGCTTCAATGCATCGAGGGTATTGTCATGCGAGGCACAGGCGTCTTCCAGGACATGCAGCTTGTCGGAAATTTTCAATAGGTTCGGGGTGGTGTTTCTGCCATATCCATACAGGGACATATGGTTGCGATTGATGGATTCGCTGATGACCAGTATGTGTGTCCACTTATCGGGAGAAGCAGCGACCTTCACCTGGCCTACGGCCGGCAAATGGGCAATCAATTGACTGATTTTCGTTTTTTCCTCAACCGCGATGGCCGTCGTTCTGCCGATATGGAGAAAGGAATTGTAGTCGGTCAGGTAAGGCTTTCCGCTGGCAACAGCCAGAGAGGCAAGTCCCGCGAACATCGTACCGACTAGCCAGGAACGGCAAGCGCTTTGAAACCGGAAGCCGGCGACGGCAAGCGCGGTGGCTTCAGCAGGAACCAAAACACGGGGAAGGCCAATAAAATCGCCACTCCCAAATAATCGCCCCTGATATTGGCCGCGGCAAATTCCACGGCCTCATGATAGTTGGTATCGATGATCGGATAGATGGTCGGCAAGCCGATCAGCTGCCGATACAAGGAAAAATGATAGACCGAAATGAAGAGGTAAATGAATTGAAAAAAATAGATGAAACGCAGGATATTTTTTTTTATGGTCAGGCTCGGCAATCCCGAAATCCAATAGATAAGAAGCGCGAAAAAAATAAAATTGAACACCGCTCCAACCAGCAGCCTTAACAGCAGCCCGAAATTCAGGCTCGCGCTATACGCCAGCACCGCAAGAACCACGAAGGGGTACATGAGCACCAGGACATTGGCCCAGTACCCTCCACTGACAAAAAAATTTCTGGCATTTTTCAGCATGTCCGTCTATTTCCGACTTTGACGCAGCACGACAATGTCCGGATTTTCAAGGCGCATTACCGGACTCTTTCGAGAAGAGATTCGTCATTTTCGGCGCGCCAGGATTTGCTGGGCCCTGCGCAGTTTTTTCAATACTACCGGCGAGTTGTACACCGAAGTCTTGACGCCGAACTTCAATCTATTGGTTAACGAGTAATCCGGTTGATTTCTATAGAACTGCATCCCGTTGTAGCTTTTATAGGAGATGGAGTCCTTGCTCACGAACAGGTTTCCGAATCCAAAATCGGTAGGAATGTAATGAGCGGTGAGCGATTTCCTGGAAAAACTCGGGTCCTTGGTCGCCAGCGAGCCATGGATGGTGCGCGAATTCCAGAACAGCACGTCTCCCTTTTTAAGAGCCGGAGCGTAGACCTGGTAAGGATGCTTGCGTACATAATCGGAAATCCGCTCCAGCCATTCGGAATGCGGCAGATCCTTCGTATCACTATGCAAATCGACGCTCGTCGACTTGGGCATGACGAAAAAACGACCGGCGCGTTCGTCGATGTCTTCCAGGGCAAACCATCCAGCCAGCAAATGTCCGTTCGGCACCGTATCCAGATACCACCAATCCTGATGTGGCACAGTCTCGGTATTGGCATCGAACAGCATTGTCTGCATCAGCCGGAACGATTCGAAACCCGCCACCTCGCGCAAGGCATTGCGCACTACCTGGCTGGTAAAGATATCGCGGGCATATTGGCTGAAATGCGGGAATTTCGCATAGTCGTGTATATCCAGAAAACTCTGTTTGACATATCCATGCTCGGTCAGGTCGTTAGCCTGGTAATCATTGGTGCTTTGCCGGAAGAACGGGTATCGGGTAGGCACGATCTGCTGTTGATAGCAGGCGACCAAGCGATCGATCATCTCGACCGGCACCAGATTGCGATACACATAGTAGCCGTTCGCTTCATAGTATTCCTGCGCCGTCACTGCAATACTTTCCATTTGAAAATCCTTCCTATGCGTGCACGCATTGACGAATGAGCGCCCTGCCCTGAATTTCAGGACTTCCGGGCCCCTTCTGTTGTCAGGCGCCTTGACCGCACAACAGCTTCATCATGCGGCGCGCCTTTCTTCCATACGGATACATCGAATCCCAAAGCGGTGATAGCTGGCCGGTTTGCAGCCAGAGTTCGCGCTGGAACCGGCCAAAGCCATAATTATCGAAACAGGTGCGCGGAATCTGATCAAGGGCGGCACCGGATCGATAGGTCTGCCGCGCGACGCTGTATTGGAACTGGAATCCGACACGGGCTGCCATGGAGCGCCACTCCGGACAACGACAGTCCCCACGGCCACGCCAGATGGACAAAGTGACTACGCGGAACACATAGGCGTTCAGCGAGAATATCGACCGACGTAACGAGATCGTCTTCAATTTCAGCCAAGGAAAAATTCAGGAACTTGCTATGGGTATGGCTGTGCGACTGACAATCCACCAGACCGCTCGCCTGCAGCTCGCATGCCTGCGGCCACGACAAATACAGATCGCTGTCTTTTTCCGATATAACTGAAATCGGCGCGTCCGGCCGATCTTTCACCAGTTGGTTGATATGAAACAGATCGCATTGAAACTGAATTTTTGCAGTATCGCCAACGCCTGCGGTCCGGATCGACTCATAGCCGTCATCGAAGGTGATCAGAAATGAGCGTCGAGGAATACTCTTTTCCCGGAATGCGATGGCGGCAAATTCCGCCGCCGACAGCGAATGCCAGCCAAGCTCATACAGCAGCCGCAAATGCCGCTCGAATTCGCCAGGGGCGGTAGCGTGCACGTCGCCCGAATCATCGATCCGGTGATACAAAAGAATGGGGATGGGATGACTCACATACGCTCCTTGGCCTTGGCTTACCTGTAGTTCCGCTCTTCTCGGGATGGCCCGGCCTAGGGCTTGTCGCCCGTGGGCTGCAAAGCCGCTCCAGTCGTTCCAAGCACCAAGGCCGCAGCGGGAAT
This sequence comes from uncultured beta proteobacterium, assembly GCA_963706525.1. Lineage (GTDB taxonomy): Bacteria > Pseudomonadota > Gammaproteobacteria > Burkholderiales > Burkholderiaceae_D > DATJCV01. The sequence goes on from CAVPMM010000015.1 coordinate 510,940, forward strand.
GTGTTCTTCGGACGACGCTCCCGGCGCGCTCTCCTCGCGCGCGGAACCGCTTAAATTTGCGGTCTTTGGAGAACGCAACTGCTGCACGATATGGTCGGACAGGCGCAGGGTAAGCGCGGCAATCGTGATGGTTGGAAAATTGGCGCCGGCGGTAGGAAAAACCGAACTTCCCGCGATATACAGGTTGCTCATTCCGTGCACCAGGCAATTCCGGTCGACCACGCCCAGTTTGGGCGAATCATGCATGCGCGTGGTTCCCATGTGGTGCCAGGTCCCTTCCTTCACCAGGGTAGGCGGCCACGCACCGCCTTCGATTGGCGCATCCAGGGCCACCTCGGCGATGCCGCTGCCGCGCAGCTCTTCCGCGATCAGTGCGAACGTGCGATCGAAAGTGCGCTGCACCTGCGATCCGAGCCGCCAGTTCAGGCGCACCCGGTTCATGCCAAGGCGGTCTTTCGAGGAGGCCAAGGTGACGCGGCTTTCCGGGTCCGGCGCCGGTTCGACGATCGCCTGAAACTTGACATCCTTGATCAGCCAGCGCGGATGGAAAAGCCGGGTAAATCCATATCCGAAGGTATCGACCGGATTCGTCAGCATCGTCACCATATCCTTGTGCCACTTCCAGTCGGCCTGTTCCTTTTTCAGCAGGGCTTGCTTGTAGCGATGCAAGGCATGCGACCCGGCGCTTTCCTCGCCCGGGAATACCGAGGACAACCATACCCGCGCATTGAGCAAGCGCTCTTCGCGCAAGACCTCCGGCATCAGGGCAAATTGCGAGGCGATGCGTATGCCCTGGGCGGAAACTGCCGCATTGTGGAAGTGGTATTTGACGTCGTACAGCTTGTTACGCGACCATTCCCGGATAAAGCGCACACTGCCCGACAATAGGCGCGGATGGTCCATGAAGAAGCGTCCAACCAGGTCGTTGCCGTTACCCAGTCCCGCCGCGGCCGCCTTGTTCGAGGCGAGCAGCAGGCGCGCGTTTTCGATGCCGCCGGTCGCCAGCACATAAAGATTGGCCATGACGAACATCGTACGTCCGCTCAAGGTCATGACCTTGATGCGGGTCACGGTGCTTGCCTGCGGATCGCTCTGTATGTCGACCGCGTTTGCGTATAAAAACACCCGGATCCGCTGCGAGCGCCTCAGTTCGTTGCGATACGCCTTGCCGAAACGCACAGGAGCGCTGAATTGCGAAATCGTATCGCGCACCTTGCCGCTCGTGAAGGGAATCCGGCGCACGTCCGGACGGCCGATCGACGCTTCCCAAAAGGCTGGATCAAAATTGTTCGGCCCCAGCTTCAACAAGCTATGGGTACGCGCATAGTAGGGAGCGATTTCGTCCAGTCCGAAAGGCCATCCGCTGTAAGGGATCCAGTCACGCTTTTCGAAATCCCACGGATCGAGAGGCCGACACCAGCCACCCCAGCAGTTGCTGCTTCCACCCAAAAAACGACCACGGCAACCGTCGGCGAAACTGTACGGCTGCCCCACATATTCGCCTCGATAAAGATCGCGGGTAGCATTATCCGGGGCAAAGCCTCCGCTCTCCAGAAGGCAGGTCTCGATGCCCGCCTTTTCCATCTCCCGCGCCAGCGTAATGCCTGCCACACCGCCGCCGATTATGCATAACGTGGTGTGCATCACCGCACCTTCTTCCACACGTCTCGCATCTATAAACATCGTCGCCTTCCTCTTATCCGTCGCTCCAGAATGTTGGCTAATTTCGGCCCGCGGTCCAAGGCAATCCCTGGCGCAACAGAATTCGCAGACGGCGGGCAGGATTGATGAGCAAGCGTGCCACCAGGCGATTCTGGCGTCGGGCATCCTGCAGCCATAACAGGATGCGACGCGCATACCCATCCGATACATTTTTCAGGACCAAATCTCCATTGAGAACGCAGTGCGGCGCGGAACGATATACGGTCACATTGTCGAGATCGCGCCGAACGCCGCCGAGCCGGTATTTGTATTCGTAGTGCCCCCACAGGAAATGGAATTCCTGGCCTTTCCGCTCGATGCAGGCACAGATGGTCAGATAGCAGCACAGAATGCCGGGTCTGTAATGATCGAGTGCCGGATCATGCGCAAGAACACCGAGAAAATAATTGTCGCCGGTACGATATGTGATTACGCCGGCGCAAATGCGGCCATCGATAGTCACCATACCGACCAGCCCGCACGCCTTGGCCCGGGCGACGATTCTCTGCGTCTCCTGGTCGCTGATGCCCGCTCCCTTGTTCCTGGCCGCCCGGCGCGCCTTGTTCAACGCAATGATTTCCCGCACCTGCGCTTCATCCGTTTCGGCCCCCGTGCGGATCTCGTGGCGAAAGGATGGAAAATCCCTTGCGAGCCGCTTCAAATATTGCTTCATGTTGGTGCGCGTGGCTTTCCCGAGACTGGCGTGATATTCGGCTGGCGTGCCCGGCAAGGCAAGCACGATATCTTCCAGATAATTGAAGCGTTGAAAAGGCCGCGGAAGCGCGCGTAAATTGGTTTCAATGCTGCGAAAGGAAATCACTGAAACCGAGGTGAACACGGAAAAAATATATGTTGTGAACCGTTCGATTTCTTCCGCGTCGATATGGATCACTTCATTCAGGACCTGAATCTTCCTGCTTTCATGGCGAAACAGGAAGATTGCCACGATCGTCCAGCGCTTGTGTGCCACATAGGTACTTACCCCGTCGATTGCGCCGTTCAACACAAATTGGATCATCGACGAGTACAGGCTCGCGTACAGCGCATCCAGCTCCTGGACGATGAAAAACGGCACCTCATTGTGGTAACAGGAAATGGAGATTTTTTCGTTCTTTTTATCGAATTCCAGTGCCGCATCACTGGCTAGTTCGTGCCCCGTTGCACAGCGTGCCGCTGTCGTCGTTCGTGCCATTTCCCCAGTTCCCCATATCCACGCTCATCCCAGACAAAACAGGCGGCAGCTGCTTGCCATTTCAAGCCGCCGCGCGACAAGGGCCGGAGTTCATGACATCGGCGCTTCCAGCATAGGTGCCATGCGAGGTCCATACTGCGTCCCGGAATACTGGCCGTATTCATAGGCATATTCATAGCCGCCCGGCCGCAGCTTCTGATCGTTCAGAAGAATCCCCTTGGCGGACAAGCCGGCCTGGGCCAGACGTTTGATCGATTCCTTGATTTCTCCTTGAGTCGTTACCTCGGCACGCGCCATGATGTAGATGGCGCCGGCGTGGGAGCCGATGATCAGCGCATCGGCGGCCGCCAGGATCGGCGAGGTGTCGATCAGGACCAGGTCATAACCGGCGGCGAGCGAGGTCAGCAGCGGACCGAGATTGGGGCGCAGCAGCAGTTCGGAAGGATTGGGCGGCAGGCTGCCGGTGGACAGGAAATCCATGTTCTCGTATACGCCCCGGCAGATCGCCTGTTCGACGCGCATCGCTCCCGTGATCGAATCGGAGAGGCCGTTTTCCCGGCCCAGGCCGAAATACTGATGCAAATGGCCGTCGCGCAGATCGGCGTCGATCAACAGCACTTTCTTGCCGCTGGCCGCCATGACGGCGGCAAAATTCACCGACACGAAGGATTTTCCAAGGCCGGGCGTGGCTCCGGTCATCAGCACGATGTTGTTCTTCGAATGCAGCATCGAATATTGCAGCGCCGTGCGGAAATTGCGCAGGCTTTCGATCGCGATATCGTTGGGCGCCGCCTTCGCCAGCAGCGGAATCAAGCGCGATTTCTTGGGCATTTGCTCGTGCAGCTGTTTTTGCCGCTTGCTGTGCGGAATGGTCGCGTACACCGGAATGCCCAGCACCTGTTCGATGCGTTGCGGATCGTCGATGCCCATCTTCAGCGAGCGCCGGATGAAGGCCGTCACCACACCGAGAAACAAGCCGATCAGCGCCGCCACGCCGAGGATTACCGGCCGGTTCGGCTTCAGCGGTTTTTCCGGCGTCATGGAAGCATCCACCAGACGGACGTTGCTGACCTTGCCCGCGGTGATCAGGCGCAGTTGCTGGGCGGTGTTCAGCAATGCCGTATACAGGTCGGTGTTGACCTTGATATCGCGCGTCATCCGCAACACCTCCTGTTCCAGCAGGGGCATGGTCTTGATGTGTTCCCCGATCGAATTGATCTCGTTGTTGATTTCCTTCAACTGGCTGTTGATGCCGATCACCGCCGGATGATTTTCCGTAAAATTCGCCAGCAGTTCGGTTTTCTTTTGCTGCAGCTCGATGCGCTTGGTTTTCGCCACCGAGGATTGCAGCAGGCTTTGCTTGGCCTCTTCGCTCAGGTCGATGGTGCCATGCGTATTGCGGAACTGGTTGTATTTGGCTTCCGACTGTTCCAGCTGCTGCTTCAGTTCGGGCAGCTGCTTTTCGAGGAATGCCAGCGATTTCTGCGCCTCCTCGGTCTTGCGCGCCTGATTTTGCCGGATGTATTCGCGCCCGATTTCATTCAGCGTGGCGTTCACCTGTTTCGGATTCTGCCCCTGCAGCGTGACCTCGATGACCCCGGACTGCTTGCCCTGTTCCGATACCGACATCGCCTTCTGGATATTTTCGATGGTCGTCAGGCGCGACATGCGCGTCAGCGCAAACTCGGCGCCGGGATTGGCGGCCAGCTGATCGATGCGCAGCTGGATATGCCCCAGCGCGGTATCGGCCTCCAGCGTGCTGCCGACCTTGCCTTGCAGTTCGATGTTGTGCTTCTCCTGAATCAGCCGGAAACGGTCGCCTTCTTCGGCCTGCACCACGAATCCCTGATTCAGCAGCCCATCCGGCACATTGAAGATGGAAACGTCCATCCTTTCGGCGCCCCAGGCAAATCCGCCATACCCGAACAGGCCGGGGTCGGATAGCTGCGTATCGTTGAAATGCGCGATCCAGCGGCCGACGATCGGAAAATATTTCGGGTGGTCGTCGATATAGAGCCGCAGATTATCGACGGCGCGTGAAACCACCATGCGCGAACGCAGCAGCTCCACTTCGGAGGAAGCGGCGGTTTTGACATCGAACATGGATGCCATTTCCCCCAGGATATTTTTCGATGTGTTCGGCGTCTCCTCCTCGACATGGATCAGCAGATTCGCCTGATACACCGGTTTGCTCAGGAAGGCGTAGGCTGCGCCCAAAGCCACGATCGCCAGCGCTATCCAAAAAATCAGCCAGCGACTTTCGACCAGGATGTTCAGATACGTCCTCAGGCCAACGTCCTCCTCTTCCTGCATGATGATCGGGGCCGCCTGAGGGATAAACGGTGGCTGCAAGGGTTGCTGCTGAATGGGAAAATTCATCATGGCATCAAGTGGTTTCTGTCCGATAGGTTGAAGATTCCGGGCGGAGATTCTTACCTGTTGCGCAACACCACGGTTTGTATTGGCGAGGTCAGGGCGCCGGGCAAGATCAGGCTGATCACGCGGTTCCACGTCGCCAGCGGATGCGCATCGACATACACCACATCCTTGCGCTGCAACTCGAAATTCTCGGCCAGCGCGTATGCCGTCGGCGAGCGGGCATCGAGGTGATAGACGGTCGGCTCCATGCTCGCGCCATTGCGGATGACGTACACCTGGCGGCCGCTGGCGCTCAGTACGCTCAGCCCGCCTGCCTCGCCCAGCGCCGCACTGAGGGTCAGGCTGCCATTGATCATCTGGACCGGGATCGGGGTCGTCACCTCGCCCAGGACATATACCTTGCCGGCGTCGCGCGTGGCGACACGTACGACGTCGCCGTTTTCCAGCATGATGGTATTGGGGTCCACGCCGCGCTTGAGCAGTTGCGGCAAATCGATCGAGTAAGTCTTGCCGGCGCGGACGACGCTGATGCGTCCCTGGTCGGCCGTCGGCAACAGCCCGCCGGAGCGATTCAAGGCTTCCATCAGGTTCATCGGCACGTCGTTCATCGCCTGCAGGCCCGGGGTCTTGACCTCGCCGTCCACATACACGCGGCTGCCGCGATAGGCCTGGACGCGCAGCGTGACGTCCGGATTCTTGAGGTAGCGGGCAAGCCGGCCGCTCAATTCCCTGCGTGCCTCCTCCACCGTCAGGCCCGCGATTTTCAGCGAGCCGGCGAATGGAAACTGCACCAGGCCGTCCTGATCCACCACGAAGCCGGCCGGCAGCGAGGTAATACCGGCGGTGTCGATGCCGATGATGCCGGTAGCCGGCATCGACATCACCGCGGCCGCCAGTTCCGGATGATTCCAGACCACGATCGACAGAATATCGCCGGGCTGGATCTTATAGGAGCTTGGCTGCCCGACCAGGCCGCTGATGTCGCTCAGGGCTTGCTGCTGGTACATTTGCCGCTCGCTTTGCACCAGTTGCGGCGTGATGGTCTTGACCACCGGCACCACTTGCGGCCCTTCCGCCGGCGTATCGTATTTCTCTTCCATGTGCATGCCGGGGGCGATCGCTGCGCATGCGGCCAGCCACGGCAGCAGCAGTGCCATGCTCCATGTTCTCAGGACTGTTGACGGAAATTTCATGAATCGTCCTCCTGTATTGAACGGCGGAAAAACATGCCCAGCCAGCGTTGTATCGATGCGCTCCTGAATTCGGCCGGCTCTTATGTCTTGAGCACAACTGTACGTGAGGGGCTATGCTCGAATTTGACTTGGATCATGGGGCCTCGTTTTATTTCGTTGAGGAACTGATTTATCTCTCCGGCTCTCTGGAAGCGTGAAAAAAACGAGACAAAATCACAGTAGGCGGCACCAGCAAGGATGCCGGCAGAAGGAAGAAACTGGAGAAAGAAATGAATTGCGGTTCGGATACGAGTCGCAGAGGAAAGCGCGGGAATGGCGGTAACCGCGGAAAAAGAAAAAGGGACTTGCACGTTGTGCAAGTCCCTATGTCTTGGTGGACGGTACTGGGATCGAACCAGTGACCCCTGCCGTGTGAAGGCAGTGCTCTACCGCTGAGCTAACCGTCCGAAGCGGTGCGCATTATCGCATGAAACGATGCGTTTCCGAAAGGGCGGCGGCTTAATTTTCCAGCTTTTCGAGAGCTGCACGCCATACGGACTTGCCTTTGACTTGGGCATCCAGGCCGGCCAGGATGGCCTCGTGTTGCAGCAACTCCTCCTCGCTGGCGGTTTGCAGAATGACCGCGGCCAGCGGCATCTCGATCGCCGGTGCGCCGTCGGCGGACATTTCCGGCGCCATCAGGTCGATGGTCAGACTGTTTTGGCCGCGCGTCATTGCCAGATACACTTCGGCCAGCAATTCGGCATCCAGCAGGGCGCCGTGCAGAGTCCGGTGGGCATTGGAAATGCCGTAGCGGTCGCACAGCGCGTCCAGTGAATTGCGACGGCCGGGATGCATTTCCTTTGCCTGCACCAGGGTATCGATCACCGGCCCGGTTTCGCTGATGAAAACCGGGCAGCCCAGGCGTTCCAGTTCGGCATCCAGAAAGGCCAGGTCGAACGAGGCGTTATGGATGATGATGTCGGCGCCGCGCACATAGTCGAGCAAGGCGGCGGCGATATCGGCGAACTTCGGCTTGTCGGACAGGAATTCCGTGGTCAGGCCGTGTACCGCCAGCGCCCCCTCTTCCGAATCGCGCTCGGGATTGATATAGGTATGGAAATTGTTGCCAGTCAGGCGACGGCTCACCAGTTCGACGCAGCCGACTTCAATGATGCGATCACCGGAGCGTGGATTCAGGCCGGTCGTTTCGGTATCGAGAACAATTTGTCGCATGGCAGCATAGCGCAGAGGATAACGTCGCCATTTTAGCGTATCGCCTCGCCGGCCGTTATGCAGCGGGCGGCCGGGATTCGGGTCATGCTTGAGCCAAATCACTGCCCCCACGGCGATTTCCGGTAGGGTTTTCAGTTTGCGGCGTCGCAACAGCGGCGCTGCCGCCTCACCGGATAACAGCATGCTTTCCTGGACCAGTCTGACCCATCTCGGCGATACCAGCATGATGGCGCCGGCCGCCTTTCTCATCGGCTTGTGGCTGCTGGCGGCGCGCCGCCACTACCTGCTCTGGTGGTGGTGCGTGCTGCTGACCCTGGCGCTGACGCTGGTGGCGCTTACCAAGATCGCCTTCCTCGGCTGGGGATTCGGCATTCCGGCGCTGAATTTCACCGGCATCAGCGGCCATTCGACCTTTGCCATGGCGGTGCTGCCGGTCATGGTGTTTCTGCTGCTGTATCGCTATCCGGCGCCGCTGCGTGCCATCGGTGTAGGAGCGGCGCTGGCGCTGGGAGTGCTGGTCGGCATGTCGCGGCTGGCGCTGAGCCTCCATTCGCATGCGGAAGTCGTTGCCGGTTGCGTGCTGGGTGCGCTGGTGAGCCTCGGCTTTATCTGGGTTGCCAGTTCGACCCATCGGGCCCGGCTGAACCGGACCCTGGTCGCCCTGAGCCTGGGCGTGCTGTTTGCCGCCTCCTTTGCGCAGGCGGCCCCCACCCAGAACTGGTTTATCCGCGTGGCGCTCTACCTGTCCGGCCATGAGCAACCGTTTGTCCGCAGCCACGCTACCAGAGTGGCCACCAATCCTCCCCTCCCGGCCCGGCCCGCCTTGTTCCGCTTTCCAGCGGCAACGGATACCAAAACCCACGAAAAACTGCCGGTCGACTATTGAATATCGATGCGCGCCCCATCGGAATCATATACTCCCATGGATAGCGGCCTACATCGGGCAAAAAACGTACGAAAAAAAGACATACTCCTATAGCTGTCTAGCGTGGTGCCCGGCCCATCCTCCGCAGACGAAAAAGTGCACTGCCCCCGGGCTTTCGAGATCGTGCTCCCGATGCGGGCGATTGTCAGGCGACCGATTGCACGCCGCGATTGGCGAGCGCATCGGCGCACTCGTTGCCGGAGTGGCCGGCATGGCCCTTGACCCAGCGCCAGTGGATCCGGTGCCGCGCCTGCGCCGCATCCAGCGCCTGCCATAAATCGACATTTTTCACCGGGGCCTTGGCCGCGGTTTTCCAGCCGCGCGCTTTCCAGCCGTGGATCCATTCGCTGATGCCTTTTTGCACGTACTGGCTATCGGTGTACAGCACCACCTCGCATGGGCGCGACAGCGCCGACAGCGCTTCGATCACCGCCTTCAGCTCCATCCGGTTGTTGGTGGTGGCCAATTCGCCGCCGAACATTTCCTTCTTTGCTTCGCCGGCGATCAGCAAGGCGCCCCAGCCGCCGGGGCCGGGATTTCCCTTGCAGGCGCCGTCGGTAAATATTTCAACTTTATCCATGTTTATCCGTGTGATGAGTCGTGTGATGCACGCTGTTGACGACCGGCACCGCATGGCGCGCGCGCGCGGTCTGCCGCGACCAGGCCGGACCGATCAGGCGCATGCCATGCACCCGCTTGATCGCCTGCACGATGTAGACCGCGCCGAAATACGGCCACCAGCGGTCGCCGGCTTTTTCCATGAAGCCGAAGCGGCCGAGCCACTTGTCGGTCGCGCAGGGCGGAGCATAGCAGCCGAAATGGCCGCGATTGACTTCCATGTTCAGCAGCTTCAGCCAGTCCTTCAGGCGCGGCAAATGGATGAATTCACCGTTCTGCGGCAGGAAATGGCGGCCGGTGACGCGACCTGCCGCTTGCCGCAACCCCCACAGGCTGGCCGGATTGAAGCCGCAAATGATGACCTGCCCCTCCGGGATCAGCACCCGCTCGATCTCACGCAGCACCTGATGCGGTTCATAGGCAAATTCGAGCACGTGCGGCAGTACCACCAGATCCAGGCTTTGCGAGGCGAACGGCAATTCGGTGAAGTCATGCGTAACCGCAATGCGCGTGCCGTCCGGCGCCGGTGTCCCATTCGGCACATGGGTGCCGCTGACCCAGCGATGCGGCATGCGGTTCGCTTGCAGCGCATCGAGTTGCGGCAAGCCGATCTGCACCGCGTTGAAGCCGAAGATGTCGGCCGTCAGCGCATCCAGGCGCGCCTGCTCCCAAGCCTGCACGTAGGCGCCCGGCGGCGTCTTGAGCCAGGGGCCCAGGGCTATAATCGGCTTTTCAGAAGACGGATGATCCATGCCTGATCTATCAAATGGTGCGTTGAGCGTCTTGGCGGTGCCGGCGTTTCAAGACAATTATCTGTGGCTGATTCATGACGGCGCTCACGCGGCGGCGGTCGATCCCGGCGATGCGGCGCCGATACTGGCGGCGCTGGAAGCCCATGGGCTATCGCTTGCCGCTATTTTACTGACACATCACCACGCTGACCATGTCGGCGGCGTGCCCGAACTGCTGCGGCATCATCCGGTGCCGGTGTTCGGCCCGCGCGCCGAAGCGATCGCCGGCGTCACCCAAGCGCTGGTGCAAGGCGACCGCGTCACGCTGGCCCAGCCGGCGCTGCAATTGTCGGTGCTGGAAGTGCCCGGCCATACGCGCGGCCATATCGCCTATGTCGCATCGGAGCAAGGCTGGCTGTTCTGCGGCGACACCCTGTTCGCCGGCGGCTGCGGCCGTTTGTTCGAAGGCACGCCGGCGCAGATGACGGCCTCGCTGGCCAAGCTGGCAGCGCTGCCGGACGATACCCAGGTCTATTGCGCGCATGAATACACCTTGTCCAATCTGCGCTTCGCGCAGCACGTCGACCCGCGCAACGCGGCGCTGGCGACGCGCATCGCCGCCGAGCAGGCCAAGCGCGAACGCGGCCAGCCGACGGTGCCGTCTTCCATCGGTCTGGAGAAACTGACCAATCCGTTCCTGCGCTATCGCGAGCCGGCGATCGCCGAACAATTGAGGGCCGCCGGCCGTCTCGAAAGCGCGGAACCGCTCGCTGTCTTCACCGCCTTGCGCGAATGGAAGAACTCCTATCGTTGATTTGCATCAACTATTTCAGCGGAATCAAGGGCTTAGAGAGGTCATCGAATTGTAATCGGGCTTGACTGGGGGAAAGGCTGTTACGTACACTCCCCTCATTCCTCTCCAGATAGCCGGCTGATGGTGGTCGGTCGCGCGAACAATAAGACCCATGCCCCAGCCTACGCTCAAAACCCTCGCCATTGCCGCACTACTCCTCTTCAGTGCCGCGCCGCTGTCCCAGGCCAACGACATTTCGTATTTCTCGCCGTCGTTCAACATGTTCGATCCCAGCAATCCGAACACGAAGATCTTCCGCATGGAAGAAATCGACGTCTGGCAGCGGATTCGCGACGGCTTCGCCATTCCGGATCTGGACAACCCGCTGGTGACGGTGCAAACCGAGTGGTACAGCTCGCGCCCCGACTACATCCAGCGCACCACCACGCGCGCCTCGCTGTATCTGTTCCATGTGGTGCAGGAGCTGGAAAAACGCCACATGCCGACCGAGCTGGCCTTGCTGCCGTTCATCGAATCCGCCTTCAACCCGCATGCCTACTCCAGCGCCAAGGCCGCCGGCATGTGGCAATTCATCCCGTCCACCGGGCTCGACTTCAACCTCAAGCAGAACATGTTCCGCGACGAGCGGCGCGACGTGCTGGCCTCGACCGACGCCGCCCTGAGCTACCTGCAGAAACTGTACGGCATGTTCGGCGACTGGCAACTGGCGCTGGCGGCCTACAACTGGGGCGAAGGCTCGGTGCAGCGCGCGATCAACAAGAACCGCGCCGCCGGCCTGCCGACCGATTTCAACAGCCTGTCGCCGCTGATGCCGGCCGAAACCCGCAACTACGTGCCGAAGCTGCAGGCGGTCAAGAACATCATCGCGGCGCCGGCCAGCTACAGCATCGCGCTGCCGAAGGTCGACAACCAGCCGTATTTCGTCACCATCGACAAGACCCACGACATCGACCTCAAGCTGGCGGCGCAGCTGGCGGAACTGTCGCTCGATGAGTTCAAGGCCTTGAATCCGCAGTTCAACCGGCCGGTCATCACCGGCGGCGCTGACACCCAGATCCTGCTGCCGGAAAGCAACGCCAAGAAATTCAAGGCCAACGTCGCCAAATGGACCGAGCGCGCTGTCGTCCTGGACCGCGCATACGGTGCAAAGCGCGCGCGAACGGATCGAAACCATCGCCGCCAAGTTCAACACCACGCCCGACGTGCTGCGCGAAGCCAACCGCATCCCGCCGAAGATGCGGCTGAAGGCCGGCTCCACCATCCTGGTGCCCAAGACCGCCGAATCGATGGGCAAGGACATTTCCCTCGAACTGGTGGAAAACGCCAAGCTGGCGATTGAGCCCGATGTGCCGGACAGCCGCCGCCTGTACGTCAAGGTGGGCAAGAACGACAGCCTGGCCAGCATCGCGCGCCGCAACAATGTCAGCGTGGCCGAGCTGAAGGCGTGGAACGACCTGCATACCGACAGCGTCGCCCGCGGCAAGAGCCTGCTGTTGCATGTGCCGGTCCGGCAGGCGGCGCATTCCGCCGGCGCCAGGAAAGAAGTGGCCGCCAGCACCCGCGGCAAAAAACCGGCGGTCGCGCGCACCGCTCACGGCAGCAAAACCACGGTAGCCAAAGCCTCGGCCCGCACCGTCAAGAAAGCCCCGGCGCGCATCACGCTCGCGTCCGAAAGGTAATTCGCTCTTGCAGGACGGCGCCGCGCGGCGCGCCGTCAGACTTCCGCCAGCTCCGAATACTCGGCCGCCGCCAGCAGGCGGCGCGTATACGGCTGCGAAGGATTGGCAAGCACCGCTTCGGTGCTGCCGCTTTCCACCACCCTGCCGTCCTTCATCACCAGCACCCGATGCGCCATGGCGCGGATCACGGCCAGATCGTGGCTGATGAAGAGATACGCCAGCCCATGCTTGCGCTGGAGTTCGGCCAATAGCTGCAGCACCTGCAGCTGCACCGAGACGTCCAGCGACGAGGTCGGCTCGTCCAGCAGGATCAATTCCGGCTTCAGCACCAGCGCGCGCGCAATCGCGATGCGCTGGCGCTGGCCGCCGGAAAACTCGTGCGGATAGCGCGCCATCATCGACGTCGCCAGTCCCACCTCGTCCAGCGCGGCGGCCACTGCTACGCGCCGCTGTTCGCGGCTTTGCTGCGGCCGATGGATTTCCAGCCCCTCGCCGACGATCTGCTCGATCGTGCGGCGCGGCGACAGCGAGGCGAACGGGTCCTGGAACACCACCTGCATGCGCGCGCGCAAGGGCCGCAGCGCCGCGCCCGCCATGCCGCCGAGGTCCCGGCCGTCGAAGCTGACGCGGCCGCTGACCGCCGCCGCCGACAGCCGCAGCAAGGCCATGCCCAGGGTCGACTTGCCGGAACCGGATTCGCCGACGATGCCCAGGGTTTCGCCGCGCTTCAATTCCAGATCGACGTCGTCGACGGCGACGAATTGGGTGCGCGCCAGCCAGCCGCGCTTGATGGCAAACGTGCAGCGCACCTGTTCGGCGCGCAACAAGGCCGGCGCGCCATGCGCCGGCTGACCGACGATGCGCTGCGGATGGCTGGCCAGCAGCTGCCGCGTATACGCCTGGCGCGGCCGCGCGAACAATTCGGCGGTCGGCGCGATCTCGACCAGACGGCCGCGCTCCATCACACCGACGCGGTCGGCGAAATGCCGCACCAGGTTGAGGTCGTGCGTGATCATCAGCACCGCCATGTTTTCCTCGCGCTGCAGCTGGTCCAGCAGCTCCAGGATCTGCACCTGGATCGTGACGTCGAGCGCGGTGGTCGGCTCGTCGGCGATCAATAGCTTCGGCCGGCACGCCAGCGCCATCGCGATCATCGCGCGCTGGCGCTGGCCGCCGGACAGCTGATGCGGATAGGACTGCGCGCGCCGCGCCGGCTCCGGGATGCCGGTCTTGGCCAGCAGGTCGACCGTGCGCCGTGCCGCCGCCTTGGCGCTCAGGCCCTCATGCAGCATCAGCACTTCGGCGATCTGGTTGCCGATGGTGAACAGCGGGTTCAAGGCCGTCATCGGCTCCTGGAAGATCATCGCCACGTCCTTGCCGCGCACCGCGCGCAGCGCCGACTCCGGCTTTTGCAGGATGTCGGCGCCGTCCAGCAGGATGCGGCCGTCGTAGCGCGCATCCTGGTTCAGGCGCAGCACCGACAGCGCGGTCACGGTCTTGCCCGAGCCGGATTCGCCGACCAGCGCCAGCTTCTCGCCGGCCGCGATCGAAAAGCTGACGTCGTCGACCACCGTGGCGTCGCCGAACTCGACCCGCAGATTCTGGATATCGAGCAGCGCGTTTGCGTGACTCATGCTTTCCTCCTGACGTCCAGCGCATTGCGCAGCGCGTCGCCGATATTGGTCAAGAGCAGCAAGGTGACGGTCAGCACCACGAAGGTCGAGAGCGCGATCCACCAGGCGTCGAGGTTGTTCTTGCCCTGCGCCAGCAACTCGCCCAGGCTCGGCATCGACGGCGGTACGCCGAGGCCAAGGAAATCGAGGCTGGTCAGCGCCAGGATCGCGCCGCTCATGCGGAACGGCAAAAAGGTCACGACCGAGGTCAGGCTGTTGGGCAGCACGTGGCGCCAGATGATCTGGCGATTGGTCAGCCCCAGCGCACGCGCCGCCTGCACGTATTCGAGATTGCGGTTGCGCAGGAAATCGGCGCGCACATAATCGGACAGCCCCATCCAGCCGAACAACGACAGCAGCACCAGCAGCAGCAGGATGCTGGGCTCGAAGATCGAGGCGAAGATGATCAGCAGATACAGTTCCGGCATCGAGCCCCAGATTTCCATGAAGCGCTGGAAGAACAGGTCGGTCTTGCCGGCGAAATAGCCCTGCACCGCGCCGGTGACGATGCCCAGCACCACGCCGGTGATGGTCAGCGCCAGCCCGAACAGGATCGAGATGCGAAAGCCATACAGCAGCCGCGCCGCGACGTCGCGGCCGCGGTCGTCGGTGCCCAACCAGTTTTCGCTTGATGGCGGCGCCGGATTCGGCTCCCTGGAAAAATAATTCAGGGTGTCGTAGCGATAGTGATTGGGCGGATACAGCGCCCAGTTGCCGTCGCGTTGGAACTGCTTCTGGATGAACGGATCGAGATAGTCGGCCGGCGAATCGAAATCGCCGCCGAAGGCCTTTTCCGAAAAGGTCTGGAACACCGGGAATACCAGCTCGCCCTGGTAGCGCGCCACCAGCGGCTTGTCGTTCGACAACAGTTCCGCCGCCAGGCTGAGCGCAAACAGCGCGGTGAACAGGATCAGGCTCCAGTAGCCGCGCCGGCTTTGGCGGAAACGCAGCCAGACGCGGCGCCCGGGCGAAATCGACGGCGCCGCTTCCGTCGGCTCGACGAGGATGGTGTCGGCCGGCTTCATCGGGCCAGGCTTTCGAACTGCACGCGCGGATCGGCCCAGACATAGCACAGGTCGCCCAGCAGCTTGACCACCAGCCCGATCAGGGTGAACAGGTAGAGCGTGCCCATCACCACCGGATAATCGCGCCGCACCACCGATTCGTACGACAACAGGCCCAGTCCGTCGAGCGAAAACAGGGTTTCGATCAACAGGCTGCCGGCGAAGAAGGCGCCGATGAAGGCCGCCGGAAAGCCCGTCACCAGCGGAATCAGCGCATTGCGGAACACGTGCTTGTACAGCACCGTCCTGTCGCTCAAACCCTTGGCGCGCGCGGTCAGCACGTACTGCTTGCGGATTTCCTCAAGGAAGGTGTTCTTGGTCAGCATCGTCATCACCGCGAACGAACCGGCGACCGAAGCCAATACCGGCAAGGTGATGTGCCACAGGTAATCGGTGACTTTGCCGAAGGTCGACAGCGTGTCCCAGTCGTCCGAGGTCAGGCCACGCAGCGGAAACCACTGGAAGAAGCTGCCGCCGCCGAACATCACCAGCAGGAACACGCCCAGCACGAAACCGGGAATCGAGTAGCCGATCAGCACCACGATGCTGGTGACGGCGTCGAAGCGGCTGCCTTCGCGCCTGGCCTTGGCGATGCCGAGCGGCACCGAAATGAAATACGTCAGGAAAAAAGTCCACAGGCCGATCGTGATCGAGACCGGCATCTTCGACTTCACCAACTGCCAGACGTCGGCGTGATGATAGAAGCTCTGTCCCAGATCGAAGGTGGCGAAGCCCTTCAGCATTTGCCAGAAGCGCTCCGGCGCCGGCTTGTCGAAACCGTACAGCTTCTTGATTTCGGCCACCCGCTCGGCATCGATGCCCTGCCGCCCGCGATACTGCGAGGCGCCGCCGCCCGAGGCTTCGCCGGTGCCGACCTGGCCCTTCTTTAGCTCGATCAGCGCCTGCTCGACCGGGCCGCCGGGCACAAACTGGATCACCGCGAAGGTGATGGCCACCACGCCGAGCAGGGTCGGCAGCATCAGCAGCACGCGTTTGAGGATGTAGAGCCAGAGATTCATGGACTAGTGTGCTTTAAGAAAATACAACCGCGCAGAGTTGCCGAGAACTAGTGGAGCTGAAACATACTCCTCATGAGGAGAGCTGTTCTCGCACATAAAACATAATAAAAAACCACATACCCCTTCTATCGTTCATCATGCCATCCAGATCGAGCTGAATATCTGCGACGGTGGCAGTTTAATCAACGTCTGAGCAGTTTAATCGGGGTCAGAGTTTTTTTCGCAGCGTCTCCTCGCGAAAATTACTCTGACCCCGATTAAACGGACTACGGAGGGAGAACCGTATCGCGCAGAATCCGTGAAAGCGAGATCGGAGTAATTTTCGCAAAAAGCCGCGAAAAAAACTCCGCCCCCGGTTTCACTCGCGTTTGCCGCTCATCACCGTCCGAATACTTGCGCGAAACAGGGAAAGTCACCTCACCGGCACTTATCTGCCCTTCTCCTGCCACCACGTCGAAATCACATACGGATCAGCCTGATAGTACAGCGGCAGCTTGGCCGGCATGCCGAAGCGGTTGCGGTAGGCGACGCGGTGGGTCGACGAATACCAGTGCGGCACCACCAGGAATTTGTGCAGCAGCACACGGTCCAGCGCGCGCGCGGCGGCGTCCAGGTCGTGGCGCGTGGTGGCGGCGACCAGCTTGTCGACCAGCTTGTCGACCGCCGGGTCCTTCAGGCCCCAGGCGTTGTTCGAACCCTTTTCGTCGGCCGCCTTGGAACCGAACATGTCGTACATCTCGTTGCCGGGCGTGGTGACGTCGGGAAAGCGGACGCTGGTCATGTCGAAATCAAAATCTTCCATGCGCTTTTGCACCAGCGCATAGTCGGCGGTGCGCTGATTCACCACGATTCCGAGTTTTTGCAGATTGCGCACGTAGACGCTGATGATGCGCGACATCGCCGACTGGTCGTCGAGGATTTCGAAGGCGAACGGCACGCCCTGGGCATTTCTCAAGGCGCCGTCGCGATAGCTCCAGCCGGCCTGCTCGAACAGCGCGCGCGCCTGCAACAGGTTGGCGCGCAGCGAATGCGGCGGGTCGGTGGACGGCGGCACCGGCGCCGGGCCGAATACCGCCGGATCGAGTTGCGCGCGCAGCGGCTCCAGCAGCTTCAGCTCGTCCGCCGACGGCAGGCCGGTGGCGGCCATGTCGCTGTTGTTGAAGAACGAATAGATGCGCTTGTACTGGTTGTAGAACAGCTGGCGGTTCATCCATTCGAAATCGAGCGCCAGCCCAAGCGCCTGGCGCACGCGGACGTCCTTGAACTGGTCGCGCCGCAGGTTCATCACGAAGCCCTGCATGCCGGCGCCGTTCGAATGCGCCAGCTCGCGCTTGACGATCTCGCCGTTCTTGAATTTCGGGCCGTTGTAGTTGCGCGCCCAGTTCTTGGCGCTGTATTCGACCACGACGTCGAACTCGCCGGCCTTGAAGGCTTCCAGCCGCGCTACATCGTCCTTGTAGAAACGGTAGATGATGCGGCCGAAGTTGAAGCTGCCGCGCCGCGCCGGTACGGCGTCGCCCCAGTATTTCGGATCGCGCCGATAGGTGATCGAGCGGCCGACGTCGTACTGGTCGATCAGATACGGCCCGCTGGCGATCGGTGCTTCCAGCTGGATATTGTCGAAGCTGGTGTTGGCGCCCCACTTGCGCGAAAACACCGGCACGCCGCCGACGATCAGCGGCAATTCGTGGTTCAGCGACTTGAAGTCGAAGCGCACGCTGCGCTCGCCGGTCACCACGCACTGCTTGACGTCGGCGAAGATCGACTTGAATTGCGGCGCGCCCTTGGCGACCAGCATGTCGAACGAATACTTGACGTCCGCCGCCAGCACCGGGTCGCCGTTGTTGAAGCGCGCCTTGGGATTCAGGCGGAAACTCATCGACATGCGGTCCGGCGCCAGTTCCATGTCCTCGGCCAGCAGGCCGTACATGGTGGCGGTTTCATCGCTCGAGCCGACCGCCAGCGTTTCGAACATCAGCGAGGCGACGCCGGCGGCGGCCACGCCCTTGAGCGAAAACGGGTTGAACTTGTCGAAGCTGGTGCGGCGGTCCGGATTGGCCAGGTACAGTTCGCCGCCCTTCGGCGCATCCGGATTGACGTAATCGAAATGCGTGAAGCCGGCCGGGTATTTGGGCGTGTCGTACAGCGCGAAGGCGTGGGCGGCAAAGGCCGCGCCCGCGGGCAGCAGGCAGGCCGGCAGCAACAGGGAAAGCAGGAATTTGCGCATGCGCTTCGGTCGTGGTTGGCTGGTTCGGGGCTATTCTACCCAACCGGGGCCGGCTTCTCCGGCGAGCGAGGATTTATACTCTGGGGCCGGCCATTGCCGGCGCCGTGCGTCCGCAACGAAAAGTTGCCGGCTTGCAGCCGGCCCCTTACAATCTCGCCGCAGCGCCGCTGCGCTCGCAACCCGTTCACCCGGAGTACCCCATGGCATTTCTGCAAGGCAAAAAAATCCTGATCACCGGCCTGCTGTCGAACCGGTCCATCGCCTACGGCATCGCCCAGGCCTGCAAGCGCGAAGGCGCCGAACTGGCGTTCACCTACGTCGGCGAGCGCTTCAAGCAGCGCATCACCGATTTCGCCACGGAATTCGGCAGCGACCTGATTTTCGACTGCGACGTCGGCAGCGACGAGCAGATCGCCGCGCTGTTCGCCGACCTCGGCAAATCCTGGGACCACCTGGACGGCCTGGTGCATTCGATCGGCTTCGCGCCGCGCGAAGCGATCGCCGGCGATTTCCTCGAGGGCCTGTCGCGCGAAGCGTTCCAGATCGCGCACGACATTTCCGCCTACAGCTTCCCGGCCATGGCGAAGGCGGCACTGCCGCTGCTGCGCCCCAATTCTTCGCTGCTGACGCTGACCTACATGGGTTCGGTGCGCGTCGCGCCCAACTACAACACCATGGGCCTGGCCAAGGCCTCGCTCGAAGCCAGTGTGCGCTACCTGGCCGAATCGCTCGGCCCGAAAGGCATCCGCGTCAACGGCATCTCCGCCGGCCCCATCAAGACCCTGGCGGCGTCCGGCATCAAGGACTTCGGCAAACTGCTCGGCATCGTCGCCGCCAATGCGCCGCTGCGCCGCAACGTCACGATCGAGGACGTCGGCAACACCGCCGCCTTCCTGCTGTCGGACCTGGCTTCCGGCATCACCAGCGAGATCACCTATGTCGACGGCGGCTTTTCGCACGTGCTGTGCGTGCCGCAGGAATGAATCGATGACGGCGATGCGTGTCCGCATCGCCTTTTTATCGCAGTGCAGCAAAACAATTCGACATCAAACCGCTTTTCCCTGTAAAATGCGGCCTGCGCAATGCAACATGCATGGCGCTTTGCCGCATCGCGAACCGTTCGCATTAACGATAAAGCCCTCCCGCCTCCTGGTGTTGATCCTTAAACACCGTCCCGGCGCAAAGCTTTTGTGCCGAAATCTCTCTGAACTTGTCTGAGTGAATTTTCTTAGCTGTTTCGTTGGTTGGCGTTGCTTTTTTGCGTTGTCGCCGCTTCCTCGCTGAAGCCGCGCGACGCTGATTTCACGAAAGAGAATAATGACTTTTGAATCACTAGGCCTGCACGCGTCCGTCATCAAAGCACTGACCGAAGCCGGCTATACCAAGCCCACCGACGTCCAGGCGCAAGCCGTGCCCGCTGCCATCGAAGGCCGCGACCTGTTGGTGTCTTCGCAGACCGGCTCCGGCAAGACCGCCGCCTTCATGCTGCCGGCCCTGCATAAGTTCGCCTCCGCCGAACAGGCTGTGGTCAGCGGCAAGACGCCGAACCAGGAAGCGCAAGCGGCACGCGGCCGCGGCGAGCGCCCACGCTTCCGCCCGGCGCAGCCAAAGATGCTGGTGCTGACGCCGACGCGCGAACTGGCGCTGCAAGTCACCACCGCCACCGCCAAGTACGGCTCCTACCTGCGCCGCGTCAAGGCGATCTCGATCCTGGGCGGCATGCCGTATCCGAAACAGATGCAGCTGCTGGCGAAGAATCCGGAAATCCTGGTGGCGACGCCGGGCCGCCTGATCGACCACATGGAATCGGGCAAGATCGATTTCTCGCAATTGCAGATCCTGGTGCTGGACGAAGCCGACCGCATGCTCGACATGGGCTTCATCGACGACATCGAAAAGATCGTCGAGGCGACGCCGGCGTCGCGCCAGACCATGCTGTTTTCGGCGACGCTGGACGGCGTGGTCGGCAACATGGCGCGCCGCATCACCAACAACCCGCAGATCATCCAGATCTCCGGCTCCGCCACCAAGCACGAAAACATCCAGCAACGGATGCATTTCGTCGATGACCTGTCGCACAAGAATCGCCTGCTGGATCACCTGCTGCGCGACGTCACGATGGACCAGGCGGTGGTGTTCACCGCCACCAAGCGCGACGCCGACACGATTGCCGACCGCCTCAACATCGCCGGCTTTGCCGCCGCCGCCTTGCATGGCGACATGCACCAGGGCGCGCGCAACCGCACGCTCGACGGCCTGCGCCGCGGCCAGGTACGGGTGCTGGTGGCGACCGATGTCGCGGCACGCGGCATCGACGTCCCGACCATCACCCACGTGTTCAACTACGACCTGCCGAAATTCCCGGAAGACTATGTGCACCGGATCGGCCGCACCGGCCGCGCCGGCCGCAACGGCATCGCCGTCTCGCTGGTCAATCACGCCGAAGGCATGAACGTGAAACGGATCGAGCGCTTCACCAAGCAACTGATCCCGATCGACGTCATCGAAGGCTTCGAACCGAAAAAGAGCGTAGCGGCCTCGCGTCCCGGCCACAAGCCGGGCGGCTGGAAGCCGGGCGACAACCGTGGCGGCAAGCCGGCCGGCCGCAGCTTCAGCAAGCCGGGCGCGCCGCGCAAGGACGGCGGCGGCTACAAGGGCACGCGTTCGAACGACGGCGGCGGACGCCGCTCGTTTGGCGATCGCTAACTGATCCCGGCGGTCCCGGGATCGCCGCGCAATGAGCAGATAAAGAAAACGGCCACTGGAAAATTTCCAGTGGCCGTTTTTAATTGGGTCATGCAAGCGCCATGGACCGCCCCATTCATCGGGCCGCGCCTATACCGCCCATCCCAGCATCACGGCGCCCAGTGCAATCACGGCGCACGACAACAATCTGCGCAGCGTCAGCGCCTCGCCCAGGAACATGCGGGCGATCAATGCCGCAAACAGCACCGAAGTCTCGCGCAAAGCCGATACCGGCCCCATCGGCGCCAGCGTGATCGCCCAGATCACAATGCCGTACGCCAGCAGCGACATCACGCCGCCACCCAGGGCATTCCAGGTTTCGCGCGCGCGCAGCGCAATCCGCAGGCGCCCGTGCATCGATATATAAATCACCAGTAGCGGCAGGCCATCCAGCAAGAACATCCAGCCTGTATAGGAAGCCGCATTCCCCGCCAGGCGCGAGCCGAGCCCGTCGACGACGGTATATCCGGCAATGAATACGCCGGTGGTCAACGCCGCCAATGGCGCGTCCCACTGCCGGACGCCGGCCGCATCCTCGCCCTTGCCGAACTTGACCTGCGCCAGGCTGAGGATGCCGGCCGAAATCAGCGCGACGCCGCTCAGCGTCAAGGTGCCCAATTGTTCGCCCGCCAACAACGCGCCGCCGAGCGACACCAGCAGCGGCGAAGAGCCGCGCGCGATCGGATAGGACTGGCCAAAATCGCCGACGCGATAAGCCCGGATCAGAAAGAGGTTGTAACCGGCGTGCAGGGCCACCGACAACAGTATGTAGGGCCAGCTGGCGATCGCCGGCAGCGGCGCCCAGATCACGATGGGCACAGCGCCCAAGGCCGAGCCGATGGTCATCAAGGTGATGGCCCACAGCCGATCGCCACTGCTTTTCAGCATCGCGTTCCAGGACGCATGCAGCAAGGCCGCGCACAATACCAAGGCGATCACGCCGGCCGTCATGCGCTGGCCTTGTCATCGTACCCTGGCTGCTCAGTCATGGATTCAAGTCGCGCGACAGTGGGGAAAGCGCATATTGTAGGGCAAGGTATTTCCGCCAATACAATCCCATGGTTGACACGGATAGCGTCCACGCCTGAGGCAGGCGCGGCCAAGGAGGCCGATGCCGGCACCGACGGACGGTCGTCAAGGGGAATGGCCGCCGGAAGGTTTTCGGCGGCATTTTTTTCAGAGAGCGCCGCACTTGTCGATCACTTCGGCGCGGTTGCCATGCTCCGATGCGCCTTGCTCGGACCGCAGCGATATGCGTGGGGAAATGCCGGGTTTTGCTCTCCGGCGAGCAGCCCTCAAAATCCGCAGGTACGAAAGCCTATGAACAGGTCGTCCCGCTCGGGCAGATAGAAATTGCGGTATTTGGGTGAGCATAGCCGCTGCCGGGTGGCGAACGACGCTCCGCGCACCGCCTGATGCGTCGCGAAAAACGGCGCCGAGTATTCGCGGTAGGCATCGGCGGCAAAGCCCGGATACGGCTCGAACGGCGTGCAAGTCCACTCCCACAAATCGCCCCAGCGCAGGGCCGGATGCGCCGACAGCGCCGCATATTCCCACTCGGCTTCGGTCGGCAGACGGCGGCCGGCCCAGGCGCAGTAAGCCTGCGCCTCATACAGGCTGACATGGCGCACCGGCTGGCTGGGCGACAACAGGGTCTTCTGGCCGAAACGGCGGCCGCGCCATTGGCCCTGGTCGCGCTGCCAGTCGCGCGGCGCACCGCGCTCCCGGCTCTGCTGCTGCAGCCAGCGGCGCCCGCCGGCGCTCCAGAATTGCGCCTGCCGGTAGCCGCCATCGTCGATGAAATCACGGTATTGCGCGTTCGACACCAGCGTCGAATCCATCGTGAAGCTCGGCACGTAATAGGGATGAACCCATTTCTCATTGTCGAACACGAAGCCGTCGTCGCGGCCGCTGCCGAACTGGAAGGTGCCTCCCGGAAAGCGGATCTCGCCTTGCGCCCAGGGTGCCAGCCGCACGCCGGCCAGCCGCGGCGGCGCGGTCAGGTCCAGCGTCTGCAGCGTCACGGCCAGCGCTTCGCCGTGCATGTCTTCGTGCGCCAGCACCAGGCGGTAGGGATACAGCGCGGCATCGTCGGCCTCCGTCAGCCGCCCCAGCTTGTCCAGCACGCGATCCAGCACTTCGTGGCAATACGTCTTCAGCGCGCCGGCGCTCGGCAGCGGCAGCGTCCAGCGCGCGTCGTGCGGAATCCGGTTCGAATCGAACCAGTCGTCGCCGCGCGACAGCAGCGAGGGCCGCCGCGCCGCTTCGGGCGCGCTCGAACTCGCCTCGCGCAGCACATACCATTCGGCGAACCAGGCGATGTGGCCGAACTCCCACAGCGGCGGATTCACGGTGTCCAGCAGCGGCACCGCGGACGCTTCCGCCTGCTCGGCTTCCAGGAAGCAGTCGAGAAGGGCCAGCGTATAATCTCGCGCATCTTGCAACGCGCTTGCCAGCTGGTCGGCGCTGGCGGTTCGGAAAGATTCATTCATCGGGATGGGTGAACAAGACTGACTACCGACGCCGCAGCGCCATTTCGGCCCAGCCCCTACAGGCACTTCCCATGACCAGGCCACACGTCGTCATTATCAGTCCGGCTCAGGCAAAAGCCAATAACGGCAACTGGCAGACCGCCAGCCGCTGGGCGCGCTTCCTGCGCCAACGTTACCGCGTGACGCTGCTTGCCGAACCGCAATCCACTGCCGGCATCGCCGCCGATGCACTGATCGCGCTGCATGCGCGGCGTTCGGCGCCGGTGCTGGCGGCCTTGCGCGCCGCCTGCCCGGCCGCGCCGACGCTGCTGGTCCTGACCGGCACCGACCTGTATCACGATCTGGAGAGCGACGATGCGGCGCGGCGCAGCCTGCGCTCGGCGACGCGGCTGGTGGTATTGCAGGAAGCCGCGCTACGGCGCCTGGATGCCGATGCGCGCGCCAAGGCCAGCGTGATCCATCAATCGGCGCCGGCGCTCAAGCCCTATATGCGGCAAGGCAGGCGGTATTTCGGCGTCACGATGATCGGCCACCTGCGTGCGGAAAAAGCCCCCTTGACCTTCATGCACGCCGCGGCGCTGGTGACGGCGCCGGCGCTCCGCTTCAGCCACGTCGGCGCCGCGCTCGACCCCGAACTGGGGCGCCAGGCGCAGCAGACGCAGCAGGCGCTGCCCCACTACCGCTGGCTGGGCGCCCTGCCGCATGCCGCCGCGCGCCAGCACCTGAAGCGCCAACACCTGATGGTGATCGCCTCGGCGATGGAAGGCGGCGCCAACGTGATTTGCGAGGCGGTGACCAGCGGCGTGCCGGTCGTCGCCAGCGACATCGAAGGCAACCGCGGCATGCTGGGCGACGACTACGAAGGCTACTTTCCGGTCGGCGATAGCCGGGCGCTGGCGTGCCTGATCGAACGCGCCGCCGCCGAGCCGGCGTTCTACCAGCGGCTGCGGCGCCAGTGCGACGCGCGGGCGCCGCTGTTTGCGCCGGCACGCGAACAATCGCTGCTGCTGCAGTTGATGGATAATCTGCTTGGTGCCTCAGGCGTGCACGACGCAAATAGCCACTCCGTCACGGCGCAGGCCGGGGCCCAGTGACGGCACCTGCCCGAGCCGCCGGCTTCCCGCCCGTGCGGGAACGGCCTTTTTACAAGATTTACCCCATGAGCGCCCAAACGCGACCTCACCCTCCTATACAAACGGATACCAGACCATGAACGCTCCCACCGACCTGCCTCTGCGGCTCACTTCGTTTTCCCATGGCGGCGGCTGCGGCTGCAAGATCGCGCCCGGCGTGCTGTCCGAAATCCTGAAAAAATCCTCGGGCTTCCCGGTGCCGAAGGAGCTGATGGTCGGCATCGAGACCGCCGACGACGCCGCCGTCTACAAGTTGAATGACGAGCAGGCGCTGATCGCCACCACCGACTTTTTCATGCCGATCGTCGACGACCCCTTCGACTTCGGCCGTATCGCCGCCACCAACGCGATTTCCGATGTCTATGCGATGGGCGGCACGCCGATCATGGCGCTGGCGCTGGTGGCGATGCCGGTGGGCAAGCTGCCGCTGGACGTGATCGGCAAGATCATCCAGGGCGGCGAAGCGGTGTGTGCCGAAGCCGGCATCCCGATCGCCGGCGGCCATACCATCGACTCGGTGGAGCCGATCTACGGGCTGGTGGTGCTGGGCCTGGTGCATCCCTCGAAGGTCAAGCGCAATGCCGACGCCCAGGCCGGCGACCAGCTGGTGCTGGGCAAGCCGCTCGGCGTCGGCATCCTGTCGGCCGCGCTGAAAAAGGAGCGGCTCGACGCCGCCGGCTACGCCGCGATGATCGCCAACACCACCAAGCTCAACACGCCCGGCCCGGCGCTGGCGCGGCTGGCCGGGGTGCACGCGCTGACCGACGTCACCGGCTTCGGCCTGCTCGGCCACACGCTGGAACTGGCGCGCGGCGCCGGCTTGACGGCACGGCTGGCCATGCCGCGCATTCCGCTGCTGCCGGAAGTCGAGCGGCTGGCCGAAAGCGGCTGCGTGACCGGCGCCTCCGGCCGCAACTGGGATGCCTACGGCCACGAGGTGCATCTGCAGCAAGCGATCACGCCGGTGCAGCAAGCCCTGCTGACCGATCCGCAAACCTCGGGCGGCTTGCTGGTGGCCTGCGCTGCCGAGGCGGTGGAAGAGGTGCTGGCGCTGTTCCGGCGCGAGGGTTTCGCCGACGCCGCGGTGATCGGCGAGATGGCGGCCGGCCCTGCCGGCGTCGAGGTGAGGGCGTGACGGTACGGGTATCCGAAGCGCGTTTAAGCGATGCGGCGGCGGTTGCCCCGCTGTTCGACGCCTATCGCCAGTTCTACCGGCAGGCGCCCGATCCGGCGCTGGCGCTGGCATACATCCATGAGCGGCTGGCCCTGCGCGAATCGGTGATCCTGCTGGCGCAGGACGAGCGCGGGGCGGCGCTCGGTTTCACCCAGCTCTATCCGTCGTTTTCCTCGGTCGCGGCGCGCCGCACCTGGATTTTGAACGATCTGTACGTACTGCCGACGGCACGCGGCCAGGGTGTCGGCCGCGCGTTGCTGGAGGCAGCCAAGAGCCATGCGCTGGCAACCGGTGCGCGCCGGCTGGACCTGTCCACCGCGCACGACAATCCGGCGCAAAAGCTGTATGAAGCGGCTGGCTACGCGCGCGAGGAAGCGTTCTACCACTACAGCCTGCCGCTCGATTGACCCCATGAGGTGACGGCGGCGCGCAATGCGCCTCCTAGCGCTTGCCGTGCGCGGGCGGCTTTGGCTTTTCGACCGCGCCGCGCACCTCGAAGCGCACCTGGTCGAGCACCGCATTCTTGCCGTCCACCAGCGCCAGCGTATGCCGGCCCGGCCACGGCATCCAGTCGTAGGCCAAGTCCGCCGACGCGGCGCCCTTGCTCTTGGCTTGCGGCAGCAGTTTTCCATCCAGCATCCAGCGGCCATTCGCCAAACCTTGCGCGACGAAGCGCAGACGCTGATGCGTAGGCGGAATATCCGGATCGAGCGCCACCAGCATGCCGGCGGTCGGATAGCGGATCTCCGGGCGAATCCGCTCCGGCTGCGCCAGTGCGATGAACTCCTGTTCGGTGCCGGCCAGGAAATACTCGCGGCGCGGCGCTTCCAGCTGATCCTGATAGCGGATGTCGCGCACGCGGACGCCGGCCGGCTGCACGCCAAAGCCCGATGCCGAACGCGCCTGGGCCGGCAGCCGCCCGTGCAGGAACTGCATCACTTCCTGCCAGATCGGCGCGGCGCCGGTGACGCCGGAAACGTCCCACATCGGCGCGCCCGAGGCATTGCCGACCCAGACTCCGACCGTGTAGCGCCCGGAATAGCCGATGCACCAGTTGTCGCGCATGTCCTTCGAGGTGCCGGTCTTGACCGCCGCCGGCACGCGCCCGGCCAGGGCGTTTTCCAGGCCGAAGGTGACGGCGCGGGCGCTGCGGTCGGCCAGGATGTCGCTGACGATGAACGCGGCGGCCGGATCCATCACCTGCCGCGGTTTGACGACCGGATCGCCGAGGCTGGTGCGCACCGGGCTGCTGCGGCCCTGGTTGGCCAAGGCGCGATAGGCATTGGTCAGCGCCAGCAGGCTGACGTCGGCGCTGCCCAGCGCCAGGCTGTAGCCGTAATAGTCGCCCGATTCGCGCAAGCCGAAGCCGAGCGCCTGCAGCCGCTGGAACAGGCGCTCGGGCGTCACCGTGACCAGGGTGCGCACCGCCGGGATGTTCAGCGACGAGCCGAGCGCGGTGCGCAGGCTCACCAGCCCCTTGTAGTCACGGTCGTAGTTTTGCGGAATGTACAGGCCGGCGGCGGTGGTCAGGTTCAGCGGCGCGTCGTCCAGCACCGAGGCCGCGGTCAGCCATTTCTGCTCGAGCGCCAGTTGGTACAGAAACGGCTTCAGGGTCGAGCCGGCCTGCCGCAGCGCCAGCACGCCGTCGACGTGGCGCGCGTCGGAAAAATCGCCGCTGGAACCGACCCAGGCCAGCACGTCGCCGCTGGCATTGTCCAATACCAGCACCGCGCTGTCCTCGATGTTGCGCTCGACCAGCGCCGCCAGCTGGCGCCGGATCGCATCGCGCGCAAAACGCTGGGTGGCGGCGTCGATGGTCGAGCGTACCGGCTGGTTGGGCGCCTTCAGCAGCCGCTGCGCCAGATGCGGCGCCAGTTGCGGGCCTGGGATCGAAGCGCCGAGGTCGGCGCGCGACGACAGCCGCGCCAGCGTCAGCTCGGTGATGCCGGCGAGGCCATTGCACTCGGCGGCAGCCTGCTGTTCTTTCAGGATCGCGCAGGCGCGTTCGGCGACTT
The DNA here is from genome assembly GCA_963706525.1 of uncultured beta proteobacterium. GTDB lineage: Bacteria > Pseudomonadota > Gammaproteobacteria > Burkholderiales > Burkholderiaceae_D > DATJCV01. The sequence continues at coordinate 538,929 of CAVPMM010000015.1, forward strand.
TGGCCGGGTGTGCATTGGGCGCCCGCAGCAAGGCCACCGCGATGGCCGCCTCGCGCCGGTTCAGCCCGCTCGGATGCTTGCGGAACAGCACGCGCGACAAGGCGTGCACGCCGACCAGCTCGCCGCGAAAGCCGACCAGGTTCAGGTAAGCCTCGAGGATCTGGTCCTTGCGCCAACTGCGCTCCAGTTCCTGCGCCACCAGCGCCTGCGTCAGCTTCTGCGCCACGCTGCGCGGCGCCGCGCGGCGCCGCAAGTCCTCGTCCAGCAGTCCGGCCAGCTGCATGGTCAGGGTCGAGGCGCCGCGTGTCCGGGTATTCCACAAATTGCTCCAGGCGGCGGCGGCCACGGCATTCCAGTCGACGCCGCTGTGCCGGTAAAAGCGCTGGTCTTCCGACAGGATCAACGCCGTGCGCAGCGCCGGTGACACGTCCTCCAGCCCGATCCACGGCAGCCGGCGCTCGTGCAGGTTCAGGCGCAGTTGGTGGAGTGCTTCGCCGTGGCGGTCGTACAAGACCGCCTCCGACGAGCGGAAATCGCGCTGCACGTCGGCGAAGCTCGGCAGCGGTCCGGCGGCGCCAGCGGCGGCCGGCAGCAGCAGCGCCGCCAGCAGCAGAGCGCGCCGCCAGGAACCGAGCGGGTCAAGGGATTGCCTCATTGGCCGCGCTCTGCCATCACTGTTTCACGGTCACCGCCGGGTTCGGGCTTTCGCCAAACATTTCCGGCGCATACAAGGCGTCGACCCGGGTCGGCGGCAGCTGGAACTGGCCGGCGTTGTTCAGGCGGAAGGTGTAGCTCATGCTGAATTTTCCCTTCGGCACGTATTCGTAATAGCCGCGGAAAAATTCGAAGCTGCGCTCCTCGTACGCCAGCCAGGCGCTGCCGCTGGCGCGTTCGCCGCCGGCGGCAATTGCCGAATCGCGCCCGAGGCCGGACCCGAGCAGGGTGGCGCCGGCCGGAATCGGGTCGTTGACCACCACCCAGCTCATGTCGGCCTGGGCGTCGATCTCCAGATTGATGCGATAGATGTCGCCGCGCGACCAGGCGCCCTTTTCCTTTTGCTCGACCGGGACGATGGTCTTGACGATCCGGTAGCCGCTCGAGAACGGCTGTTTCAAGGGCACCGCCGCCAGGCTTTGCACCGTGACCCAGGGCTTGCCGCTGCCCTCGTGCGCCAGCTTCAATTCGCCGGCGCCGCCGGCCGCGCCTGGCCACGGCAGCGACAGCTTGGCGCCGCTTTGCATGCCATTCTGCGCGGCCCAGGCGAACGCCTGGCTCCTGGCGGCAGCGCCAGCCTGTTCCAGCGTGGCCCGCGTGGTGCCGGCGACTTTGTCGGTCTCGAACTTGCGCCCGAATTTTTCCAGCGCCAGCGCACCCCAGAGATTGGCGGTGGTCGTGCCCCAGTGGCCGCGCTGCTGGCGCCCAAGGGCGCCGGTCATCAATTTCGGCAGATCGCCTTGCCAGGCCGGGTTGTCGAGCATGGTCAGGATCAGCCGTGTGGCATTGCTGTCGCCGCTGGCCATCAGCCACCACCAGTAGTCGTTGCTTTCGCTGGAAAAGCCGAGACGCGTGCCCTGGTAATTCAGGCGCGCGCGCACGATCTGGTCGGCTTCCTGCAGGCGCTGCTCGCGCTCGGAAATCGCCGGCAGCCGTTGCAGCAGCGCGATCCAGTCGAGCACGGCCGAAGTCGGCCACAAATTCGGCGCGATCTGGATCGAGCCCAGCATCTCGGGCCGCGCCCGGCCGTAGCGCGACAGCGCTTCCAGCGCCGCCAGCTTGCGCACGTCGAGATCCTTTTTCGGCGACCAGTGCTCGCGCGTCAGCCGGCCTTCGACGAAGGCCGCCAGGCCATCCAGCATCTGTTCGCGGCTGTGCTGCGGGATCGCGAAGCCGGCTTCGTGCGTCGCCGCCAGCAGATAGCTGGTCAGCGTATCGCTGCCGCGGCCGGCATCGGCGGCGCGCGGCGGATAGTAATACGCCAGTCCGTCGCCATCGAGATAGGTCGGCAGCTCGGTCATGATGCGCTGCCATAGCGCATCGTCCTTCAGCCCCATCGCGCGCGATGCCTTCTGTTCCAGGCAGGAATACGGATAGCGCTCGAAGAAGCGGCGCACACCTTCGCTGTTGCCCGACAGTTTCGGCGCCAGCGCAATGGCGACGCCGCCGCGGCCGGGCAGGCTGTCGGCCGGCTGCGCCAGCGGCAGCGCGGCTTGGCGATCGAGCTGGAACAAGCTGGCCTGCTGCACCGTGACCGGCACCGCCGGCACCACCTTCTGCGTAATCCTGATCGCATCGCGCACTTTCTGGCCGCCCTGCTCCTGGGCGCTGACTTCCCACGCCAGTTGCGCGACCTCGGCCGGCACCGTGACCGGCCACGCGAGCTCGGCCGCCTGGCCGGCCGCGATCTCCAGCTTCCTGGCCGGGATGTCGTCGGTAATGCCGCTCACCTTGGCCTTCGCCTCGACCTGCATCGCGCGCTGCGTGGTATTGCGCAGGGTCAGCATGGCGCTGAAGCGGTCGCCTTCGCGCACCAGCGGCGGCAGGCCCGAGATCAGCTGCAGGTCCTGGGTCGAGCGGATGCTGGCGGCACCGGTGCCGAACAGGCCGAGCCCGCTGTCGGCTACCGCGACGATGCGGAAGCTGGTCAGGGCGTCGTTCAAGGGCACCTCGATCTGGGCGCGGCCGTTGGCGTCCAGCACCAGCGCCGGCTTCCACAGCAACAGGGTGTCGAACAGCTCGCGCGTCGGCGCCTTGCCGCCGCCGCCGCCGGCCGGAATCGCCTTGCGCCCGTAGTGGCGTTTGCCCACCACCTGCATTTGCGCGGTCGCGGTTTCCACGCCGTAGCTGCGCCGCTGCAGCATCGCCGGCAGCAGCTCCCAGCTGGTGTTCGGCTCCAGTTCCAGCAGCGCCTCGTCCACCGCCGCCAGCGCGATTTCGGCGCCGGCCGCCGGCTTGCCGTCCGGCAGCGCGACTTGCACCGTGACCTTGGCGACGCTGCGGATCGGATACGCCGGCTTGTCGCTGCTGACGTTCACTTTGAGCTGATGCGCGGCGCCGCCGACGGCGATTTCGGCGATGCCGTATTTGTAGGCCGGTTTCGACAGGTCGACGATCGGCCCCGGCGCCTGGTACTGGCGGAATTCGTGCCACCAGTTGATCGGCTCCTTCCAGCCCCAGCTGAAGAACGAATACCACGGCACCTCGCGCATGCGCCCGCGCACCGCCAGCACCGAGACGTAGACGTTCGGCCCGTATGCGGCCTTGACCGGCAGGCTGATGGTGGGATCGCTGCCGGACAGCTGCACCACCTGCGTCTCCAGCACGCCCTCGCGCTCGACCGCCACCAGCGCGGTGGCGTGGCGGAACGGCATGCGCACCTGGAACTTCGCGGTCTCGCCGGGCTGGTAGCTCTTCTTTTCCGGCAGGATGTCGATCCGGTCCTGGTTTTCGCCGTCGAACCACAGTTCGCCCTCGCGCGTGACCCAAAGCGAGGTATTGGCCATCGCCACATTGCCGGCGCCATCCTTGCCTTGCGCGGTGATCACCACATTGCCCGATTCGGTCAGCTCGACCGAGCACAGCAGCAGGCCGCGCGCATCGGATTTGCCGGAACACAGCTGGCCAAGGTCCTTGCTGCTGGTCGTGTTTTCATAGGCGTAAAAGCCGCCGACCATGCGCTTGCGATGCGAGCTGGTCTGCTTCGCCACCGCCGACAGTGTCAGCGGCACGCCGGCCTGCGGCTTGCCGTCGGCGTCCAACGCGACGGCGGTCAGCGTCATCTTCTTTTTGACCGAAACCCATTCACTGCCCTTCAGGCCGACCACCACCGTCGACGGCCACAGCGGTGACACGGTCGACACCGTCTGGATTTCGCCGTTGGGATCGGCGAAGGTCATTTCAGTCAGCAATTCCTGCGGCGTCTTTTGCGGCGGCAGGTTCTTGACCACGGTTTTGCCGGCGCCGTTCCTGTCCAGCGTGACCGCCAGCTTGTCGGCGACGATCTTCTGCCTGTCCTCGCCGCTGTCGTCGTACAAGTTGAACGAGAAGCCGTCGTAGGCGGGGAAATGCACATATTTCGGGCGCAGCAGGCTGGTGACATGGACCTGCTGGCCGGATGCGCCGCCGCCGTTCAGATAGCTCAATTGCACGTCCAGCGGCAATTCCCTCGGCGCCACCAGCGCCCCTTTGGGCGGCGTGATGCGCCCCTGCAGCAGCGGCAGGCGGAATTCCTCGACACGGAAACCGCCGCTGTTGTAACTATTCTCGTAATCGCGGTCGCCTTGGGTGCCATCTTCCGCATCGTCGTTGGCGCCATGACCGCCGACGGCGCCGGCCTTGACCGTGCCGCGATCGAGGATCACCTGGTAGCGGCCGAGCTTGGCCTCTTTCGGAATCGGAAACACCGTCTGCGCCGCCTTGCGGCCACGCCATTGCAGCGCAAACTGGAATTCCTGGCCGCTGCCCTGATGCACGATGCGGACCCGCGTCGGCAGCCGCTCGGCCGGCACCAGCCCGAAACCCTGCATGGTTTCGGTGCGGATCAGGTGCTTCATCGACACCGTTTCGCCGGCGCGCAGCAAGCTGCGGTCGAACACGGTATGCGCGCGCACGGTCGCCATGCGCGCCTGGTCGGTCGGCAGGTTGAAGCGGTAGGCTTCGATGCCGCGGTTCCATGAGGTCAGGGCAAACGCCATGTCGGCGCGTCCCTGGTCGTCGGTCTTGCGCGCCGACACGAACAAGCCGTCGATGCGGGCGGCATTGTCGTCGTCTTTGCGGGCGCAGCCGCTGTCCAGCGCCTGCGGCAGCGGCGCCACGCCGTTGGCGCCGGTCTTGCCGCGCCACAATTCCTTGCCGTGGCAATTCGAGATGCGCACGTCGGCGTCCGCCACCGGCTTGGCGCCATCCAGCGTGGTGACCCAGACCGCGCCGTTGCTGCGCCCGAGCTTGACGTGCACCGCCAGATTGGTCACCAGGGTGCTGGTGCGCACGAACATCGGCGCCGGCTTGCCCAGCAGCGCCGTGCCGAGGCGCTGCGATTCGAGTTCCAGCACGTAAAATCCGGGCGCCGGCAGCGGAATGCCGACCACCTCGAACGGACGCAGGCCGTCCTTGCCGGCCGGGGACTGGCGGCAGTTCCAGCTTTTTCACGCCCACTGCCCGGTTCAACAGGCTCAGTGCGCGCGTCTGCGTCAGCTGGCCGTCGATGGGCACGCTGTTTTCGTGATAGTTCTCGACCTTGGCGATCCAGTCGATGATCGCGGCGTCGCCGTCGACCTTCAGGCTGGCGACGGTGCCGGGACTGGCGCGATTGGCCGGCAGGTTGACCTCGACGTTGCGCAGGCTCAGCGGCAAGGTGGCATCGGCATTCAGCTCGAGGATGCCGAACGGCGCCGCGGCGAACTTGGCCAGCGGCGGATAGGCGGCCATCTGCGCTTTCAGCGGAAACAGTGCGGCATTGGCCAGCGGCCGGCCATCGATATCCTTGAACTTGTCGGGCAGCGTCAGCGTGAACTCCGATTTTTCCGCGAACGGCGGCTGGAACACCACGCCCATCACCGTTTCCTCGGTATCGGATTTGTCGAAGAACGGCGCCTTGCGCCCCGTCGCGCCATTCAGCAGGATGCCTTCGGCCAACTTGCGGCTGACCGGCGCGCTGAAGTTGATCCGCACCGGCAGGATCGGCGCGCAGGCGGCGTTGGCGTTTTCGCGCTCGCAGCTGAAGCTGGCGGAAAACTCCCGCCGCACCTGGAAGTTGAACAATTGCTGGACGCTGGTGGCCAGCCCGGACGGCGTGGCGATGCCGATGTCCCACACCAGCCGCATGGCGGCGCCGGCCGGCAGGCGCTGCTGGCATTGCACGGTCGAGACGCGCTGCGGCTCGATGTCCTTGGCGAAATGCTTCAACAGGTCGGCGCGCACCTGGCCCGCCACCAGCGTCACCGGAATCCGTTCCTGCACCCCTTCCGCTGCGCAATACAGATGCTGGCGGATGCTGGCCTCGGTGGCGGCGCCGTTCTGCACCAGCACGAACACCTGTTCATCGTCGATTTCGGCGCCGCTGTAGGGAAAGGTCTGGAGCACGGCCGGGCCGCCGGTTTGGAAGCGGAATGCGGTCTTGCCCTCGAAGCCGGCGCCGGACAGCGCCTTGAAGCCCGGCTTCAGCGCAAACGTGCAGCGCGTGCCGGGCGGCAGGTCGCGCACGAAATCGTAGACCCAGTTGCGCTCGTCGGCCCAGCGGCCGCTGCCGGCTTCGCCGCACTGGATGTCGAACGGCGCCGGCGCCTTCGGATCGCCGAACCTGACGGCCGGCTCGGAAAAGGCGGCGCGTACCTGGCGCACTTCGGCGACTTCGTTCTGCGGAGAAAAGCTGGTGATGGTCGCCGCCGACGCGTTTTGCATCAGGGCAAGTGCGGTCCCCAGGCCCATTCCCAGGGCAAAAACGCCTTGCATCATCTTCATTGTTTTTCCCGATAAGCGACTGAGCATGCGAGCCATAAATAATTGTCAAATAGCAATTTCGGTATCGTAACACTTGACAAAATGCACGCCAACCTTCTACAGTCGACCTCATGTTCCGCGTTTCCTCCTTCTTCTCCTCCCTACCGACGCTATCGCTAGCGGCGCGACTACCGCTATCCGTCGCGTACTGATTTCCTCCCCGTTTTTGTTGTTCCCCGGCGCAGTTTCGGCCGAATCCAGTTTGAAGTCCTTGAAAACCCGGTAGCCATGCATTTCAAGTCGATCCCAGTCACGTTCCTCCACGGCGATGCGTTCGCGCTGATGATCTTTGCCCGCGCGCTGGCGCTGCTACCGCTACCGATCGGTTGCCTGGCCTCGCGTTGAGTGGCAGTCAGGCAGCCCTTCGCCACGTTTGTCATTTCGACGTTTTCAATCAAGCAAGCAAAGGATTCCCGCCATGATGCGCAAGCCCGCAGCAAAATACCGCCCCTTTCCTCCTGTCCAATTGACCGACCGCAGCTGGCCCAACCGGACCATCGACGCGCCGCCGATCTGGATGAGCACCGACCTGCGCGACGGCAACCAGGCGCTGATCGAGCCGATGAGCCGCGCGACGCAAGCTGCGCTTCTTCGAGATGCTGGTGCACATCGGCCTGAAGGAAATCGAGGTCGGCTTCCCGTCGGCCTCGCAGACCGACTTCGATTTCGTGCGCATGCTGATCGAGGAGAAGCGCATTCCCGACGACGTCACCATCATCGTGCTGACGCAGTCGCGCGACGACCTGATCCGCCGCACCGTCGATGCGGTGCGCGGCGCGCGGCGCGCCATCGTCCACCTCTACAACTCCGATCGCGCCGGCCTGGCGCCGCATCGTCTTCGACATGATCGCGCGAGGAAATCAAGCAGATCGCGGTCGCCGGCACCGCGCTGATCAAGCAGCTGACCGACCGCATGCCGGAAACCGAATGGGCCTACGAGTATTCGCCGGAAACCTTCAGCATGGCCGAGCTGGATTTTTCCAAGCGAAGTCTGCGACGCCGTCAGCCGCGCCTGGCAGCCGACGCCGGCGCGCAAGATGATCCTCAACCTGCCGACCACGGTCGAATGCAGCACGCCCAACGTGTTCGCCGACCAGATCGAATGGATGCATCGCCACCTGGAGCGGCGCGACGCCATCGTCCTCTCGCGTGCATCCGCACAACGACCGCGGCACCGGCGTCGCCGCCGCCGAGCTGGCCATGATGGCCGGCGCCGATCGCGTCGAGGGCTGCCTGTTCGGCAACGGCGAGCGCACCGGCAATGTCGACCTGGTGACGCTGGCGCTGAATCTGTACACCCAGGGCGTCGCATCCCGGCCTGGATTTTTCCGACATCGACGCCGTGCGCCAGTGCGTCGAGGAATGCAACCAGCTGCCGGTGCATCCGCGCCATCCGTATGTCGGCGACCTGGTGTTCACCGCGTTTTCCGGCTCGCACCAGGACGCCATCAAGAAAGGCTTCGCCCAGCAGCAGCCGGATGCGATCTGGGAAGTGCCCTACCTGCCGATCGACCCGGCCGATCTCGGCCGCAGCTACGATGCGGTGATCCGCGTCAACAGCCAGTCGGGCAAGGGCGGCATGGCCTATCTGCTGGAACAGGAATACGGCCTGGCGCTGCCGCGCCGCCTGCAGATCGAATTCAGCCGCGCGATCCAGCAAGCCGCCGACGACAGCGGCCGCGAAATCAGCGGCGCCGAGATCCACGCCATCTTCCGCCGCGAATATCTCGAGCGGTCGATGCCCTACGTCTATCGCAGCCATCGCCTCTCCGAGGACACGGCGCGCGGCCAGCGGGTGGAGATCGAAGTCGAGATCGAATGCAACGGCCAGCGGCAAACGCGGCGCGGCGCCGGCAACGGTCCGATCGACGCCTTCGTCGACGCGCTCGGCCTGGACATGAAGCTGATGGATTTTCACGAGCACGCGATCGGCGCCGGCGCCGACGCGCAAGCGGCCTGCTACATCGAACTGCGCCAGGACGACGGCCCGACCGGCTTCGGCGTCGGCATCGACGCCAACATCGTCATCGCTTCGTTCAAGGCGGTGCTGAGCGCGCTGAACCGCGAGCACGGCCGGCGGCAACAGCCGCAGACGCCCGAGGCGCTGGCGGCCTAAGGGCAAAACGCTCGCCCCAGAGCAGATTCGGCCTGACTGGCTCAGTCGAGGCCGAGGCGGATTGGTCACGGGACAAGGCGCGGCGACGCGCCGTAGCGGGGCTACGGCAAGGAGCCGCAACGCCGTACCGGGGCCAAGGCGCCCGGCATCGGCGAGTCAGGTCAGGCCGAATCTGCTCTAGCCATCGCGGCTGGGGCGGGCGCCCGGTCTTTCAACATACTCCCAATGGAATCACCTTATGCCGGCCGTATCATGGCCGATTTTTATGCATACCCCATGCACAAGACAACTTCGTGCAGCACCCTAGGAGCTACCCGTTTCCTCAAGCCGCGCGCGACTTCGCCAGCCGGATGCCGCTGAACTGCCAGCGCGCGCTGGCCGGAAAGAAGTTGCGGTAGGTGCGGCGCGCATGGCCGGCCGGCGTGGCGCAGGACGAGCCGCGCAGCACGTACTGATTGACCATGAACTTGCCGTTGTATTCGCCGATCGCGCCCGCCGCCGGCGCATAGCCGGGATACGGCGCGTAGCTGCTGGACGTCCATTGCCAGGCCACGCCGAACAGCTGCGCCAGCGCCGGCCGCGCGGCCGCCAGTTCCCATTCGGCCTCGGTCGGCAGCCGCGCACCGGCCCAGCGCGCGTAGGCGTCGGCTTCGAAATAAGACAGGTGCAGCGCCGGCGCCCCCAGGTCGAGCGGCTGCGCTCCGTGCAGCGTGAATTCGCGCCAGCCGCCGTCGCCGTCGCGGCGCCAGTACAAGGGCTGCGCCAATCCTTCGGCGCGCACCCAATCCCAGCCTTCCGACAGCCACAGCGCCGGCTGCTCGTAGCCGCCGGCCTCGACGAAGGCCAGCAGTTCGCCGTTGCTCACCAGCCGCGACGCCAGTGCAAACGCCTCGACGAACTGGCGGTGGCGCGGCGTTTCATTGTCGAAGCAAAAGCCGCTGCCGGCATGGCCGATCTCGGCCACCTGGGCTCGAAATCCAGCCATTGCAAAGGCGGCACCGGCGCCCATTCCGCCCTTGCGCCATAGGCGACCGGCGCCAGCGGATTACACGAGAGCAGATGCTTGATGTCGGTTTGCATCAGTTCCTGATGCTGCTGTTCGTGCTGCAAGCCAAGCTCGACCAGGCTGGCCAATTCGCCGTCCCATTGCCGGGCGCGCGCCAGCAAGGCGCCGATGCGCCGATCCACCTGGTGCCGATAGTCCTCTACCTCGGCCAGCGAAGGCCGCGTCAGCAAGCCGCGCTGGGGCCGCGGATGCCGGCTGCCGACGCCGTTGTAATACGAATTGAACAGCATGCGGAAGGCGGGATGGCAAGGCCGGAAATCCGCTTCGAAGCGCTCCAGGATGAAGGTTTCGAAAAACCAGCTGGTATGCGCCAGATGCCATTTGAGCGGACTCGCATCCGGCATCGACTGCACGCAGCAGTCCTCGGCCGACAAGGGCGCGGCCAGCGCCACGGACTGGGCGCGCACTTGATGGAAAGCCCCCAGCAGGGACTGGGGATACGGCAAGCTTTTGGTTTCGTACGCTGCGCTCATCTGATTTGGCTCCGGTTGGCGGCCGTGCACGAGGCGCGGCGCGGGATGGCAGATCGCGGCTACGGTGCTCCGGCGTTACACCGCGCGCGCATGGCACACCATGAACCAGCCGTGTGCATCGGTCCAGCTGTGGATGGCGCCGAAACCGGCTTGCTCCAGCAGTTGGGCAAAGTCGGCCGGTGTGTACTTGTAGCTGTTTTCGGTATGGATCCGCTCGCCCTCCAGGAAGCGGCGCTGGCCGCCGGGCCAGCGCACGGTGAGGTCGGTGCGCGCCTCCAGGTGCATTTCGATGCGGCTATGGGTGGCGTTGAACAAGCCGCGATGACGCCATTCGCCGACGTCGAAATCGGCCTCCAGCAAGGTGTTCAGATGGCGCAACAGGTTCAGGTTGAAGGCGGCGGTGACGCCCAGCGCATCGTCGTAGGCGGCTTCCAGCAGCGCGCGATCCTTGACCAGGTCGACGCCGATCAGCAAGGCGCCATCGGCCTGGCAGGCGGCGCGGATGCGGCGCAGAAAGGCCAGCGCCTGCGGCGGCGAAAAATTGCCGATCGACGAACCCGGATAAAAGAACAGGCGCCGCTCGCGCCGCACCGACGGCGGCAGTTCGAGGCTGCGCGAAAAATCGATGCCGACGCCCGCCATGGCGATTTGCGGGAAGCGCTGCTGCAGCCGCGCCAAGGCTTCGCGCAGGAAATCGGCGGAAATGTCGAGTGCGACATACTGCTGCGGCTGCAATACCGGAAACAGCCGCGCCGCCTTGGCGCAATTGCCGGCGCCGAGATCGATCAGGGTGGCGCCGCTGCCGCTGCACGCCGCGATCTGCTCGGCGCAGCTGTCGAAGATCGCCGCCTCGGTGCGGGTCGGGTAATACTCGGGCAAGGCGCAGATCGCTTCGAACAGGCAGGAGCCGAGCGCATCGTAGAAATATTTGGGCGCGACAAACGCCGCTGGCGCCGTCAGTCCGGCGATCAGCTCATCCCGAACGGCGCCGCTATTTTCCTGCGCCTGCTGAATGAATTCTGCCAAGTGGGTTCCTGTCCAGAAGTTCCAGGATTGGCGCTTGCAGGCTGGCATCGTTCCAGTCCGCATCGCCGACCAACTGATAACGCATCGATCCGTTCTGATCAATTAAAAAACTGGAAGGCAAAATCCGTACCCGCCACGCCTTCATCACCGCCGAATCGGCGTCGCGCACGATCGTGAAATCGACCGGCACGGCGGCCAGGAATTGCTGGATGCGCGCGCGTCCTTCGCCGATATTGACCGCCAGCACCTTGAAACGGCGCTCCCCCAGCCGCTGCTGCAATTGATTCAAGGAAGGCATTTCCTGGCGGCAGGGTTCGCACCAGGTAGCCCAGAAATTGACCAGCACCACGCTGCCCTTCAAGGCCGCCAGATCGATTTCGCGTCCGTTCAAATCGGTCAGGGCCAGCGGCGGCGGGGCCTGGCCGCCGGCGCCCGAATACGCTTTCCAGCCGCCTGCGCTCGCCGCCCCCGCCCAGAAACAGGCCAGCAGGCAGAACCACAATGGCAGTCGAAGGCGCGAAAAAATCATCAAGACTCGCCGGTGGGATTACACGGTGATTTCGCTGGCGCTGATCCGGTATTTGAAATTCTCGGGATCGAGGCTGTCGAGGCGGCTCATCTTGTTCTGTTCGGCCACTTCGGCGTTCGGATACATGAAGAAGCCGATCTTGCCCTTGGTAGTCCCCGGCAGTTGCAGATCGTGCGCGTAATTGAACGCCAGCCAGTTCATTTCCCAGGAGCCGAACAAACGCTTGCGCGCCGCTTCCACCTTGGCGTCGTTCAACGGCAGGCCGCCGTTTTCTTCGAGCACCACCTTGCGCACGTCGGCCGGATCGACCGGCACCCAGCCGTAGCCGGTCAAATAGAATTCGGCGCGGCAATGCTGGGCCTTGGTGATGTCGCCGGATTTGCCCAGCGACTTGTAGCCAAGGCGCGAATCCGCCACGCGGATGCCGTACACATCGCGCGCCGGCACGCCCGCCGAGCGCGCCAGGCCGACGAACAGCGCGTTGAGGTCGCCGCATTTACCGCCCAGGTTATTGCTTTCCAGCATGGCCTTGATGTCGCCGACGCCGCAGCCGCGCACCTTGGCGTCGCGGAAGGTGTTGTCGACGATCCATTCGTAGATCGCGCGCGCTTTTTCCAGGTCGGTCCTGGCGTCGCGCGTGATTTCCTGGGCCGTCTTGGCGACGATGCCGTCGGTCGGCAGCAGCTCGGTCGCCGCCAGGTAGCGCTGGCGCTCGGCCGCATCCAGTTGCAGGGCCGCCGGTGCGGCATTCAGGTCGACCGCGCGGTCGCGGGTGGCGAAGCGCGAAGTCAATTCCACCACCGGCTTGCCGCCGTCCTTGAATTCGGCGACCAGGATGCCGGCGCCGTATTTCGGCTCGTGCACGATGCGGGCGGCGGCGCCGTCGGCCTTGAACGAGGTGGCGAGCAGCTTCTGGTAATCGGTTTCGACGCTCGGTACCGGCAGCCAGACGATGGCGGGCGCAGCGGCGTCCAGCTCGACGCGCGTGACGACTTCAAACGTGCGCCATTTATCCTCGGCCGCAAAGCTGAACGGCGCCATGGCGGCGGCCGAAAAAGCCGCGCCGGTTTTCAGAAACGCACGACGATCCATATTATTTTCCATTCGTATCAGGTTGTACTTGGGTCCGCCCGTCGCCGTTTTTTCAATCCTGCAACGCCGTGCGACATCCACTAAACTAGGCAAGTTTATCGTATCCGCCTGGCGCCCGCTGTCCGCCTTACCGCGCCGAAAGCCGCGCCCGGCCTGGCCGACGGCGCTCATGACGCTCCCGGCGAGCATGATTTTCTTCCCTACAGGCGATGCGCCGCATGCAGAAAAACTCTTCCTCCGATTGCCCGCCGCCGGCCCTGGCGCTCGAGTGCCGCGCCCTTTGCAAGTCGTACGGCGGCCAGCGCATCGTCTTCGACGGCCTCGATTTCGCCCTGCGCGCCGGCGAATATGTCGCCATCATGGGAGATTCCGGCGTCGGCAAATCGACCTTGCTCAATCTTATTGCGGGTCTGGACAGCGCCGACAGCGGCGAAATCCTGGTCGACGGCCAAGCCATGTCGGCGCTGGACGACGATGCCGCCACGCGCTTGCGGCGCGAGCGCATCGGCTTCGTGTTCCAGGCGTTCCACGTGCTGCCGCACCTGACGCTGCAGCAGAACGTCGCCCTGCCCTTGCTGTTGAACAACCAGCCCCTGGCGCGCGCCGCCCAGATGCTGGCGGCGGTCGGCCTGGAAGAGCGCGCCGACGACTATCCGCGCCAGTTGTCCGGCGGCGAGATGCAGCGCGTGGCGATTGCGCGAGCGCTGGCGCACCGGCCGAAACTGATGCTGGCCGACGAACCGACCGGCAACCTCGATCCCGATACCGCGCACGGCGTACTGCAATTGCTGCGCGCCGAGGTCAAGGCCAACGGCGCCTCGGCGATCCTGGTCACGCATTCGCCGGCCGCCGCCGCCAGCGCCGACCGCATCCTGATCCTTACCCGCGACGGCCTGCAGGCGGCAGCGCCGCAGGTCGCCGATGAGCCACGCCCTGGCCGCGCGCTGGCAGGCCAGCCGCTGGCTGCTGGCCGGCGAATGGCGCATGCATCCGCTGCGCGCGCTGGTGGCGATCGCCGCGATCGCGATCGGCGTCGCGCTCGGCTTTGCGATCCACCTGATCAACACCGCCGCCTTCAACGAATTTTCCGCCGCCGTCAAAAGCCTGTCGGGCCAGTCCGACCTGCAGGTGCGCGCCGCCGAACCGACTTTCGACGAATCGCTTTATCCCCTGCTGGCGCAGCGGCCCGGGGTCGCCGCCGCCAGCCCGGTGCTGGAGCTGGATGCCACCGTCGCCGGCCAGAAAATGCCCTTGACCATCATCGGCATCGACGTCTTTCGCGCCGCGCAAGTCACGCCGGACCTGATCGGCGTCGCCGCCGACGAGCGCCGCTTCGAGATGCTGGCCGACGATGCGATTTTCCTGTCGCCGGCCGCCATGGAATGGCTGGGGGCGAAACCGGGCGCGACCGCTGACGCTGCGCGCCGGCAACGACGACGGCAAGCTCACGCTGCGCGTGGCCGGCGGCGTGCGGCGCGCGCGCGCCGGCCAGCGCCTGGCGGTGATGGACATCGCCGCCGCTGCAATGGCGCTTCGGCCGTCTCGGGCGGCTGTCGCGCGTCGAGCTCAAGCTGGTCGACGGCGTCGACCGCGAGGCGTTCAAGAGCGCGCTGAACCGCGAGTTCGGCGGCCGCCTGATGGCGCTGCAAACCGAGGAACAGGAAGCGCGCAGCGCCAACATGTCGCGCGCCTACCGCGTCAACCTGAATGTGCTGGCGCTGGTGGCGCTGTTCACCGGCGCCTTCCTGGTGTTTTCCACCCAGGCGCTGGCGGTGCTGCGGCGCCGCTCGCAGTTTGCGCTGCTGCGGGTGCTCGGCCTGCCGCGCCGGCAATTGCTGGCGCAGGTGCTGCTGGAAGGGGCCGTGCTCGGCACGCTCGGCGCCGCCCTCGGCCTGGCGGGCGGCTATGCGGCGGCGGCGGCGGCGCTGCATTTTTTCGGCGGCGACCTCGGCGGCGGCTATTTCGCCGGCGTGCGCCCGGCCCTGACCTTGCAGCCGCTGGCGGCAGCCGTGTTCTTGCTGCTGGGATTGGCGGTGGCGCTGCTCGGCAGCGCGGCGCCGGCCTGGGAAGCGGCGCGCGCGCGGCCGGCGCAGGCGCTCAAGGCCGGCAGCGAGGACAGCGCGCTGGCGCGGCTGGCGACGCCGTGGCCGGCGCTCTCGCTGCTGGCGCTGGGCGCGCTTTGCACCCAGCTGCCGCCGGTGGCGAACCTGCCGGTATTCGGCTACCTGGCGGTGGCCCTGCTGTTGATCGGCGGCATTGCGCTGATGCCGCGCTGTGCGGCCTGGCTGTTCGGCGCGCTGGCGCGTCTGCTTGCCGCCCGTCCGGCGCCGGCGCACGGCGGCGCGCGCACGATGGCGACGCTGGCGCTGGCGCGGCTGGCCAACGCCCCCAACCAGGCGGCGATCGCACTGGGCGGCGTGCTGTGCAGCTTCAGCCTGATGGTGGCGATGGCGATCATGGTGTCCAGTTTCCGCGTCTCGGTCGACGACTGGCTGACGCAGATCCTGCCGGCCGATCTCTACCTGCGCTCGGGCGCGGTGCTGCAGCCGGCGCAGCAGCAGGCGATCGCCGCCGCGCCGGGGCTGCGGCGCGCCGATTTCCTGCGCTCGCTGCCGCTGCTGCTCGACCCGGCGCGGCCGCCGGTGATGCTGATCGCGCGGCCGATCGACGCCGCCGCACCGGAGCGCATCCTGCCGCTCGTCGGCCACCCCTTGCCCGCCGCTTCGCTGGCCGGCACGCCGGTCTGGGTTTCGGAAGCGATGGTCGACCTGTACCGCACCGCGCCGGGCAGCCGCCTGCGCCTGCCGCTGGCCGGCGCGACGCATGATTTCACGGTGGCCGGCATCTGGCGCGACTATGCGCGCCAAAGCGGCGCGATCCAGATGCGGCTGGCCGATTACCGCGCGCTTGAGCGGCGACGCCCTGGTCAACGATGCCGCGCTGTGGCTGGCGCCCGGCGCCGATGCCGCGCAAGTGATCGCGGCCTTGCGCCGGCTGCCGTTCGGCGCCGCACTCGAATTTTCCGAGCCGGGCCAGATCCGCAGCGCCAGCCTGAAGATTTTCGACCGCAGCTTCGCCGTCACCTATCTGCTGGAAGCGGTGGCGATCGCTGATCGGCCTGTTCGGCGTCGGCGCCACGGTCTCGGCGCAGACGCTGGCGCGCGCCAAGGAATTCGGCATGCTGCGCCACGTCGGCGTCACGCAGGCGCCAGATCCTGGCGCTGCTGGCGGCGGAAGGCGGCTTGCTGACCGCGCTCGGCATCCTGGCCGGTTTTCTGCTCGGCTGGTGCATCAGCCTGATCCTGGTATTCATCGTCAATCCGCAGTCGTTCCACTGGAGCATGCAGCTGCACATGCCGTGGGGCTTGCTGGCGGCGGTGGCGCTGATCCTGCTGGCGTGCGCGACGCTGACCGCCTTGCTGGCAGGCCGGCGGGCGGTGGCCGGCAGCGCGATACGCGCGGTACGGGAGGATTGGTAATGGGGTTGTCACGACACTTTCGGCGCTGGCTGGCTGGCTGGCTGATCGGCGCCATCGCGCATGCTCGGCGTGCCGGCGCTGGCGGCGCCGCCGCAATTCGCCGCCGTGCTGCCGAACCAGCCGTTGGTGTTTCCGCGCGACTTCGGCGCCCATCCCGAATTCCGCACCGAATGGTGGTACGCCACCGGCTGGCTGCGGACGCCCGGACGGCAAGCCGCTCGGCTTCCAGCTCACCTTCTTCCGCTCCGCCACCGAGACCGACGCCGCCAATCCGAGCCGCTTCGCGCCGAAACAGCTGATCGTCGCCCACGCCGCGCTGTCCGACCCGGCGCTCGGCCGCCTGCGTGCACGACCAGAAAAGCGCGCGCGCAGGCTTCGGCCTGGCCTACGCCAGGACCGGCAACACCGACGTCAAGCTCGACGACTGGCGCATGCAGCGCGGCGCCGACGGCCGCTATCGCGCCAGGCTCGGCAGCGCCGATTTCACGCTGGACCTGACGCTGGCGCCGACCCAGGCGCCGATGCTGCAGGGCGAGCACGGCTATTCGCGCAAAGGGCCGCGCCCGGAACAGGCCAGCTATTACTACAGCGAGCCGCAGCTGCAAGTGAGCGGCAACGTCATCCGCGACGGCAAGCCGGTGGCGGTCACGGGCGACGCCTGGCTCGACCACGAATGGTCGAGCCAGCGTGCTGGACGCCGATGCCAGCGGCTGGGACTGGGTCGGCACCAACCTCGACGACGGCGGCGCCTTGATGGCATTCCAGATCCGCGACAAGAGCGGTGCTAAGCTATGGGCGCACGCCGCCCTGCGCGACGCCGCCGGCCGCATCACGCACTTCGACCCGCAGCAGGTCGAGTTTCGCGCCACAGCGCGCGCTGGCGCTCGCCGCGTACCGGCGCCAGCTACCCGGTGGCCACCACGATCCGCACCGGCGCGACGCTGTGGCAACTGGCACCGCTGCAGGACGACCAGGAACTCGATTCGCGGCAATCGACCGGCGCGGTCTACTGGGAAGGCGCGGTCACGGTCGGCCGCGACGGCCAGCCCGCCGGCCACGGCTACCTGGAACTGACCGGCTACCTGCAGGCACTGAAACTATGAGCATCGTAATGAGCAAGGCAAATCCGCGCGAACACTCGAAAGGCAGCCTGTCGCTGCTGGCCGGCCTGCTGCCCTTCCTCCGGCCGTACCGGCGCGAATTCCTGCTGGCCGGGCTCGCGCTGATCGTGGCCGCCGGCGCCACGCTGGCGATCCCGTACGCATTCAGGCAGATGATCGACCTCGGCTTCGGCCACGGCGGTGTCGCCGACGGCAGCCATATCGACCTGTACTTCCTCGCCCTGTTCGGCGTCGCCTGCGTGCTGGCGCGTGGCCACCGCCGCCCGCTTCTACATGGTGTCGTGGCTGGGCGAGCGCGTCACCGCCGACATCCGCAGCGCGGTCTACTGCGCACGTGGTCACGCAAAGCCCGCAGTTTTTCGAGACCACCCAGACCGGCGAGGTGCTGTCGCGCCTGACCACCGACACCACGCTGATCCAGGCGCGTGGTCGGCACCAGCATTTCGATGGCGCTTGCGCAATGCGCTGCTGTTCATCGGCGGCCTGGCGATGCTGTTCGTCACCAGCGTCAAGCTGTCCTCGATCATCCTGGTGCTGCTGGCCCTGGTGGTGCTGCCGATCGTCTGTTCGGGCGCCGCGTGCGCACGCCTGTCGCGCGATTCGCAGGACCGCATCGCCGACGCCTCGGCCCTGGCCGGCGAGATCCTCAACGCGATGCCGACCGTGCAGGCCTTCACCCACGAGAAGCTGGAGTCGCAGCGCTTCGGCGCCAGCGTCGAAGCGCGCCTTCGGCACCGCCATGCAGCGCATCCGCGCGCGCGCGCTGCTTGACCGCGTTGGCGATCGTGCTGGTGTTCGGCGCCATCGTGTTCGTGCTGTGGCTGGGCGCGCACGCGGTGCTCCGCGGCGACATGAGCGGCGGCGAACTGGGCCAGTTCATCCTGTACGCGGCGATCGTCGCCGGCTCGATCGGCGCGCTGTCGGAAGTGATGGGCGACGCCCAGCGCGCCGCCGGCGCCACCGAGCGCCTGCTGGAACTGCTGGCGGCGAAATCGCCGATCCAGTCGCCGCTCGCCTCGGCGTCGGTCGCCTGCCCACCGCGCACCGCCAACGGCGCCGCCCTGAGCCTGCAGCGACGTTCGCTTTCACTACCCGTCGCGCCCGGATACGGCGGCACTGGCCGACCTGTCGCTGGAGATCGAACCGGGCGAGACCGTGGCCGTGGTCGGCCCCTCCGGCGCCGGCAAGACCACGCTGTTCCAGCTGCTGCTGCGCTTCTACGATCCGCAGCACGGCACGATCCGGCTCGACGGCGTCGACATCCGCCGGCTCGACCTGCACACGCTGCGCGGCGCGATCGGCATCGTGCCGCAGGACACCGTGATCTTTTCCGCCAACGCGATGGAAAACATCCGCTACGGCCGCGCCGGCGCCACCGACGCCGAAGTCGATCGCCGCAGCGAAAATGGCGGCCGCGCACGAATTCATCGAGCGCCTGCCGGAGGGCTATCTGTCGTTCCTGGGCGAACGCGGCGTGCGCCTGTCGGGCGGCCAGCGCCAGCGCATCGCGATCGCCCGCGCGCTGCTGAAAAACCCGCCGCTGCTGTTGCTGGACGAAGCCACCAGCGCGCTCGACGCCGAATCCGAGCGGCTGGTGCAAGGCGCGCTGGAAGCGGCGATGGTCGGCCGCACCACACTGGTGATCGCACACCGGCTGGCCACGGTGCAGCGCGCCGACCGCATCCTGGTGCTGGAACACGGAGCGCTGGTCGAAAGCGGAACGCATGCCTCGCTGGTGGCGCAAGGCGGCCTATACGCCAGCCTGGCCGCATTACAATTCAACCTTGGTGTGGATTGATGTGCGGGTCCGGCGCGGTTCATTGTTTCAGCCACGGCTATTCCCTGTCGTTGCCGTTGCTTTTGCAGTGGGGTTGCCTTTGACGTGAAATCCGCTTGGGCCCTGTGTCCCTGTAGGGAGGAGGCATTGCCTTGCAAGGCAATGCCGTTTCGCAGGCGTGCAGCAGTGCTGCACGAATTCCCTGCTACACCGCTGCCGCTGATGCGGCGCCGAAATCGGATCAGAAACGAAACATGTCTGAGCGCAGCGAGTTGGTTTCGTTTCCCGATTTTGGCGCCGCAGCAGCGGGAACCCGAAGGGCAGCGTCTTGCGGTCGCCTTTTTTTGCTTACTTTCTTTGGCGAGACAAGAGAAAGTAAGTGGCCGCCGGGCCACCCCCGGCCAGTCACCACGGAGTAGCAACGAAATCGCTTAGCCACAAACGCCACTGGGTTCCCGCCTGCGCGGGAACGAGAAATCATGGAGTATGTGACAATTTAATAACATTGACACCCGAGATAAGCATGCCTACATGGGAGTATATGAAAATCCCCAGGAACAAGAACACCCTCAGTGTTTTACAAATACATCAAGAAAATGGGGAAATCCACCCTATTTTTTGACACACTCCCCCTCAACG
Organism: uncultured beta proteobacterium; assembly: GCA_963706525.1. Taxonomy (GTDB): domain Bacteria; phylum Pseudomonadota; class Gammaproteobacteria; order Burkholderiales; family Burkholderiaceae_D; genus DATJCV01. Next base: position 558,742 of record CAVPMM010000015.1, read on the forward strand.
GAGAAATGAATGAAGCAATACCTCGACCTGGTGCAAACCATCCTCGACAGCGGCAGCTGGCAGGAAAACCGCACCGGCACCCGCACCATCAGCATCCCGGGCGCGATGCTGCGCTTCGACCTGCAAAAGGACGGCTTCCCGGCGGTCACCACCAAAAAGCTGGCCTTCAAGTCGGTGGTCGGCGAACTGTGCGGCTTCTTGCGCGCCTCGCGCAGCGCCGCCGATTTCCGCGCGCTCGGCTGCAAGGTGTGGGACCAGAACGCCAATGAAAACGCCGAATGGCTGGCCAACCCCTACCGCCTCGGCCGCGACGACCTCGGCCCGGTGTACGGCGTGCAATGGCGCGCCTGGCCGGCCTACAAGCTGCTCGACGCCGATCAGACCCGCGCAGATCGAGGATGCGCAGCGGCGCGGCTTCCGGCTGGTGTCGGCGCTGCAGGATGAGGGCAAGGACAAGGTCTTGCTGTACAAGGCGATCGACCAGTTGCGCGACTGCCTCGACACCATCATCAAGAATCCCGGCAGCCGCCGCATCCTGTTCCACGGCTGGAACTGCGCCGAACTCGACGCCATCGCGCTGCCGGCCTGCCATTTGCTGTACCAGTTCCTGCCGAACCCGGCGACGCGCGAAATCTCGCTGTGCCTGTACATCCGCAGCAACGACATCGGCCTCGGCGCGCCGTTCAACCTGGCCGAAGGCGCCGCCCTGCTGCACCTGGTCGGCCGGCTGACCGGCTATACGCCGCGCTGGTTCAGCTATTTCATCGGCGACGCCCACATCTACGAAAACCACCTCGACATGCTGCGCGAACAATTGACGCGCGAGCCCTTGCCGGCGCCGCGGCTGCTGCTGTCCGAGCGGATTCCCGACTATGCCAAAACCGGGCTGTACCAGCCCGAATGGCTGGAGCAAGTCGAGCCGGGCGACTTTTCGCTGGAGGACTACCAGCACCATGCGCCGCTGACCGCGCCCATGGCCGTGCTAAGCGCCCGCCGAGCACTGCATCCCGAGGCGACGTCTCTGGTTTGGGCATAAAAGTTCACCTCAGACAACTTTACCTGCCAGGAGCCGGCGTGGACACGAACGCCGGCTTCCGAATCCCCATCGATGATGTTGCCGCGAACGAAGATCATCACAGAAGGTCCAACTTAGCGGCTTTTGGAACAAAAAGCCGTCAGTATTGCTGGCCGGCCATTCCCCCCAAATGAGCACTATGTCAGCGCAAGGAAACTGGCGCCGGCCTCCTCCTCGCCATCACCATTCGCCTGGATGTTTTTCCCGCGGGGAAAAAAAAAAATTTAGTAGTATGGTAAAAAAAAAAAAAAAAAAAAAAAAAAAAAAAAAAAAAAAAAAAAAAAAAAAAAAAAAAATAAAATAAAAAAAAAAGATTTCGATGGTTTGTAAAATAATGGTAGAATGTTGAAAAAATGAATTAAAAAAAAAAAAAAAAAAAAAAAAAAAAAAAAAAAAAGGTTTGTAAGAGGAAGATGTTTAAGAAATATATTAGGCGAGCCATCTGCGGTCGCAAGCGCATGGCCCCAAGTGCGCGTCTGAAAGGATCAGCGCGAAAAATCGACTGTGGCGGCTGGGTGGCCCACTCCGCGCATGCCGTGAGGTAGCCAGTCGGAAACCATAGAAGTCCGAGGCGCTTCGGCTCTCATCATTTTCCACCTCGACCCGCAAGAGGAATCGATCCACACACCGGTTCGCCGTCTCGAAGAACATGATCCTTCAAAGCAGTGTGCTACCTGTCCGAGCGTCGCGTCACTCTGCGGGTGGTGGGCTTTTTGAGAAAGATCAAGCCGGCTGGACATTGGAAAGGCCCCATGCTAACGAGCCGATTGACACGCATCTCAACTGAATTGGAGACTTTGGCATGTTTGCAAAAACAAAATCGACTTCCCCTTTGAGGTTCGGGTTGGCCGAATAACTTTTCCTCTCCAAAAATCGGTGGGCCGGTAAGGAGAAGCATGGCATTCCCGAAGAATTCGATCCGTCCTAACACATGAACGGCGGGCGAATTGCCCATCACTCGATGGCGGCTTTCAACGTTAGAAAGATGTCGATCACGTCGCCGCCGCAAAATGCCTTGTTCGTCAATGCCATCGATTGGGGCACGACCATCAAGCTGGCCGGCCCCGGGTCGCGGCAGTACAGCGCCGGCAAACCGTTTCTCGGTTCCGCAAACGCCTTCGGCGATTCCGCCCCAAAACAAATCCGGATGGCTGGCTGCGGTGGATGCCGGCAACGCTGTCCCATCCCAAGGCTGGCCCGTCCGTCTTCATCTACTCATTGGGCCATCCCCAGGCAAGCCGGAATTGACTGCAGCAGCGGCACGTGAGGTAAGCCAATAGTTGCAGTGCAGAAATACGGACCAGCGTGGCGCGTGTGCACCACCGCATCCATCCGAATTCCTCGACCGGCGGTCAGGAGCGTAGAGTCCCGCACCCCGAGGGGCCGATAGATTAATCAAATCAATACAATGATTTTAATCAATTTTACAAATTGCTGCGATGCGGCGATAATAGCCCTGTGTTCAATTTTTTCAACGAGAAAGGAAGCACCATGTCCCTGATCAATACCCAAGTCAAACCCTTCAAGGCTACCGCTTATCACAACGGCAAATTCGTCGACGTCAGCGACGAGACGCTGAAAGGCAAATGGTCGGTATTCGTGTTCTACCCGGCCGACTTCACCTTCGTCTGCCCGACCGAACTGGAAGACCTGGCCGACAACTATGCGACATTCCAGAAGCTGGGCGTCGAGATCTACAGCGTGTCGACCGACACCCATTTCTCGCACAAGGCCTGGCACGACACCTCGGACGCCATCAAGAAAGTCAACTATCCGATGATCGGCGACCCGACCGGCGCCATCACCCGCAATTTCGACGTGATGATCGAAGAAGAAGGCCTGGCGCTGCGCGGCACCTTCGTGATCAACCCGGAAGGCCAGATCAAGCTGTGCGAAATCCACGACAACGGCATCGGCCGCGACGCTTCGGAGCTGCTGCGCAAGGTGAAAGCCGCCCAGTACGTCGCCTCCCACCCGGGTGAAGTGTGCCCGGCCAAATGGGAAGAAGGCGCCAAAACCCTGACGCCGTCGCTCGACCTGGTTGGCAAGATCTAAATAGCGGCAGACGATTGCCTTCCGGCTGCGGAAGGCAAGCGCGACACACCGGCGGGCGGTTCGCCGCCCGGCTCTTCCCCTCCGCGTACAACGCGGAGTGGAAAAGGATGCGCAGTGTTCGCGCACTAGTGCTCCAGCGGGCGGCGCCACGAGCGCCTCCCGATTCCCGAACCACTGATTATGAAAGGCAATACGTCATGCTCGATACCAATCTCAAAACCCAATTGAAAGCCTATCTGGAGAAGCTCACGCAACCGATTGAGCTGGTTGCGTCTCTCGACGATAGCGAAAAATCCCGTGAATTGCAGGAACTTCTGCAGGAAATCACACAATTGTCAGCACGGATCACGCTGACCGAGCGCCGCGACGACGCCGAGCGCAAGCCTTCCTTTTCGATCAACCGCCCCGGTACCGACATCGCCGTGCGTTTCGCCGGCATCCCGATGGGCCACGAATTCACCTCGCTGGTGCTGGCGCTGCTGCAGGTCGGCGGCCATCCGATCAAGCTCGACGAAGCGGTGATCGAGCAGATCCGCAACCTGGACGGCGACTACCAGTTTGAAACCTATTTCTCGCTGTCGTGCCAGAACTGCCCCGACGTGGTGCAGGCGCTGAACACGATGGCCATCATCAATCCGCGCATCCGCCACGTCGCCATCGACGGCGCGCTCTATCAGAGTGAAGTCGATGCGCGCGAGATCATGTCGGTGCCGACCGTCTTCATGAACGGCGATCTGTTCGGCCAGGGCCGTTCCGGCGTCGAGGAAATCCTCGCCAAGCTGGACACCAATGCCGCCAGCCGCAAGGCGCAGGAGCTGGACGCCAAGGAAGCCTTCGACGTGCTGATCGTCGGCGGCGGCCCGGCCGGCGCGGCGGCGGCCGTGTATGCGGCGCGCAAGGGCATCCGCACCGGCGTCGTCGCCGAGCGCTTCGGCGGCCAGGTGCTGGACACGATGGCGATCGAAAACTTCATCTCGGTCACGGAAACCGAAGGACCCAAATTCGCCACGGCGCTGGAACAGCACGTCAAGGCCTACGAGGTCGACATCATGAACCTGCAGCGCGCCGAGGCCCTGGTGCCGGGCAAGCTGATCGAGGTCAAGCTGACCGGCGGCGCCACCCTGAAAAGCAAGTCGGTGGTGCTGGCGACCGGCGCCCGCTGGCGCCAGATCAACGTGCCGGGCGAGGACGAATACCGCAACCGCGGTGTCGCCTATTGCCCGCACTGCGACGGCCCGCTGTTCAAGGGCAAGCGCGTGGCCGTGATCGGCGGCGGCAATTCCGGCGTCGAAGCGGCGATCGACCTCGCCGGCCTGGTCAAGCACGTCACGCTGATCGAATTCGGCGCCGAATTGCGCGCCGATGCGGTGTTGCAGCGCAAGCTGCGCAGCTTGGCCAACGTCACCGTCATCACCTCGGCGCAGACCACGGAAATCCACGGCGACGGCCAGCGCGTCACCGGCCTGAGCTACAAGGACCGGACTTCGGAAGCGAGCGCGCGGGTCGAACTGGAAGGCGTCTTCGTCCAGATCGGCCTGGTGCCGAACACCGAATGGCTGAAGGGCACGCTGGCCTTGTCGCGCCACGGCGAAATCGAAGTGGATGCCAAGGGCCAGACCTCGCTGCCGGGCGTGTTCGCCGCCGGCGACGCCACCACGGTGCCGTTCAAGCAGATCGTGATCGCCGCCGGCGACGGCGCCAAAGCGGCGCTGTCCGCCTTCGATTACCTGATCCGCAGCTCGGTATCGGACGAGGAGGACGCGGCGGTGCAGGCTGCCGAAGTCACCGCCTGAGTACGCTCTCCCGCAATAACGGCCGGCTCGTTGCCCAACAACGAGCCGGCCGTTTTTTTTGGCCAAGCCGCCGCCGTTCGCCGCCTCCGGCCGCCCTGCGGCCATGGACCGCCCCGGCAAAAAATCTTGCCGCTCCCCTCGTCAGCAGCCTGTTTCATCACGATAATGGCGCCAGCGGCAACCCGGACGCCGTTTTCCGTCCCCGGCCCTGCTGCGTCCACCGATGAGACAGGCATGCATTTCCCGAACCCACTCTTGCTGGCGCCGCTGTTGCTTCTGGCGCTGCCGCCCGATGCGCTGGGCGGCCACCCCTTCGTCACCGACGACACCAGCACGCAAGGACGCGGCCACCAGCAGTTCGAAGCCAATACCGACTGGTCGCGCCAGAATGAGGCGGCGCTGCACGTCGCCAATTTCACCTACAGCTACGGCGCGCTGCAGAACCTGGATCTGTTCGCCAATCTGCCCGTCGATTTCTCGGCCCCGGCCGGCATCGCCGACGTCGCCGCCGGCGTCAAGTGGCGCCTCTACGAAAACAAAGACACCAGCTTCGCGCTGAAATCCCAGCTGCTGCTGCCGAGCGGGAGGCAGCAGCTGGGACATGGCAGCGGCCGCGCCAATCTCTTGCTGACCCTGATCGGCTCCCATTACGCGGCACCCTGGGCGCTGCACGCCAACCTCGGGATATCGAGCAACCGCCAGGCGGCCGATTCCGCGCGGGCCGGCGAACGGCAGCTGCTGTGGCAGGCGTCGGCGGCGGCTTCCTATGACCTGACGCCTGCACTGGAAGGCGCTGGCCGATATCGGCGTCAGCCGCAATGCCGACGCCGCCGGCGGCACGCACCCGGCGTATTTCCTGACCGGCCTGATCTACTCGCCGCTGCGCAACCTCGACCTCGACGCCGGCCTCAAATTCGGCCTGAACCGGGCCGACGACACGCGCCAGTTCGGCATCGGCCTGACCTGGCGCTTTTGAGCGGCGCGCCATCCATTGCGCACCGTTGGCGCCGCCGCTCTGGTAATCTGACGCCCGATCGCCGCGCCGTTTCCAAGCGGCTCTTGACTCCGAAATATCCACTTGCCTGCCGCCCCTGCCATGCCAACGCCAACTCCCTTCACCATCATCGTCGCCATCGACGCCGCGCGCGGCATCGGCTTCCGCAACACCTTGCCGTGGCGGCTGCCGGAGGACCTGGCGCACTTCAAGCGCCTGACCACGGGCCATACCATCATCATGGGCCGCAAGACCTTCGATTCGATCGGCCGGCCGTTGCCGAACCGGCGCAGCATCGTCATCACGCGTAACCCGGACTGGCGCCATGCCGGCGTCGAATCGGCGCCGTCGCTGGCGGCGGCGCTGCAACTGGTCGAGGGCCAGGCTTTCGTCATCGGCGGCGCCCAGATCTACACCGAAGCGCTGCCGCAAGCCGAGCGGCTGGTGGTCACCGAAATCGCCAAGACCTTCGAATGCGACGCCCATTTCCCGCCGATCGATCCCGGCCAATGGCGGGAAACCGCGCGCGAGACGCATCGCTCGGAAGGCGCCGGCTTCGATTACGCGTTTGTGACTTACGAAAAGAGCTAGGGAGGCGCCACGCCGCCCCGATGCGCACTGCCCGGCCGCATCGGGCGCGCCGGGAACAGCACGAGCGGTCGCGGCACGCCCGCGCGTGAGCCGCCGCCCCGGCCCGCTGCCGCAAGCCCCGAGGCCGGGCAAGCTCGCCGCCAGCGTGGCGCCGGACGGCCAGTCGAGAAATTTGCGCCCCAACCCGAGAGCGGCCAGCGTCAAGGCCCGTCTTTGCTGCACGCTTTTGGCCTTCATCGCCTTCACCGCATCCCGCCGAAATATTGAAAAACGGCAGCATATTCGGCGGCCCGTCCGCTCACTACCCCGCCGGGGAATTTAGGCTGCCACGGCGCAAGCATATTCAGCGGTCCACCCGCTCACCACTCCCGCAGGGGGAATTTGAGCCGCTCGGCGCAGGCGGCAGCGGCAGGCAGCGGGCGGCCCAACTCATCCGGATGGCGCGCAAGACCGAGGATTTTCTCGTGTCGCGACATACTCCAGAGCAAGACACGTAATTCCGCCTGAAAAATAAGAGGATTTCACCTATACTCCATGGTCTTAAGTTGGGCGGCGGGCGAGAAAATGGCCGCGCGCTGGCGTTGGCATCCTGCAAAGGGTCGGACGGCCATGGCGCGACGCTCGAGCAGGCCGCCTTCTTGCCCAGGACAAGGATGGGGAAACGCGGCGCTTTTTTCCTCCACCATTGCCCCCATATCTGAGAAAATCCGACTTTCGTTTTTCGGCGCGCAAGCGGAGTGGTTCATCCCATCGACCACCACAGGCCCAGGCGTCTCCCCCGCTATCCGTCCCACTGGAGACCTCGATGAAATTCCGCTTTCCGATCGTCATCATCGACGAAGATTTCCGTTCCGAGAACACTTCCGGCCTCGGCATCCGCGCGCTGGCCGACGCCATGGAAAAGGAAGGCATGGAAGTGCTCGGCGTCACCAGCTACGGCGACCTGTCGCAGTTCGCGCAGCAGCAGTCGCGCGCCTCGGCCTTCATCCTGTCGATCGACGACGAGGAATTCGGCGCCGGCTCGCTCGAAGAAACCGACTTCGCGCTGAAGTCGCTGCGCGCCTTCGTCGAGGAAATCCGCTACAAGAACGCCGACATCCCGATCTACCTGTACGGCGAGACGCGCACCTCGCGCCACATCCCGAACGACATCCTGCGCGAGCTGCACGGCTTCATCCACATGTTCGAGGACACGCCGGAATTCGTCGCGCGCCACATCATCCGCGAAGCCAAGTCCTACCTGGACGGCCTGTCGCCGCCGTTCTTCCGCGCGCTGGTCAATTACGCCAACGACGGTTCGTATTCCTGGCACTGCCCCGGCCATTCGGGCGGCGTGGCCTTCCTGAAGTCGCCGATCGGCCAGATGTTCCACCAGTTCTTCGGCGAGAACATGCTGCGCGCCGACGTCTGCAACGCGGTCGAGGAACTCGGCCAGCTGCTCGACCACACCGGCCCGGTGGCCGCGTCGGAGCGCAACGCCGCGCGCATCTTCAACGCCGACCACTGCTACTTCGTCACCAACGGCACCTCGACCTCGAACAAGATGGTCTGGCACTCGACCGTGGCGCCGGGCGACATCGTGGTGGTCGACCGCAACTGCCACAAGTCGATCCTGCACTCGATCATCATGACCGGCGCGATTCCGGTGTTCCTGATGCCGACCCGCAACCACCTCGGCATCATCGGCCCGATCCCGCTCGAAGAATTCAAGATGGAAAACATCTGAAGAAGATCGAGGCCAACCCGTTCGCGCGCGAAGCGAAGAACAAGAAGCCGCGCATCCTGACCATCACGCAGTCGACCTACGACGGCGTGGTGTACAACGTCGAGACCCTGAAGCGAAATGCTGGACGGCAAGATCGACACCCTGCACTTCGACGAAGCCTGGCTGCCGCACGCCACCTTCCACGACTTCTACAAGGACATGCACGCGATCGGCAAGGACCGCCCGCGCGCCAAGGAGTCGATGATCTTCTCGACCCAGTCGACCCACAAGCTGCTGGCCGGCCTGTCGCAGGCCTCGCAGATCCTGGTGCGCGAATCGGAGACGGTCAAGCTCGACCAGGACGCCTTCAACGAGGCCTACCTGATGCACACCTCGACCTCGCCGCAGTACTCGATCATCGCCTCGTGCGACGTCGCCGCGGCGATGATGGAAGCCGCCGGGCGGCACCGCGCTGGTCGAGGAAAGCATCCTCGAAGCGCTGGACTTCCGCCGCGCGATGAAGAAGATCGACCAGGAATGGGGCCAGGACTGGTGGTTCCAGGTCTGGGGCCCGGACAACTTCGCCGAAGACGGCATCGGCTCGCGCGAAGACTGGATGATCCGCGCCGAGGACGACTGGCACGGCTTCGGCAAGCTGGCGCCCGGCTTCAACATGCTCGACCCGATCAAGGCCACCATCGTCACGCCGGGCCTGTCGCTGGACGGCCAGTTCGACGACACCGGCATCCCGGCCTCGATCGTCACCAAGTACCTGGCCGAGCACGGCGTCATCATCGAGAAGTGCGGGCTGTACTCGTTCTTCATCATGTTCACCATCGGCATCACCAAGGGCCGCTGGAACACGCTGGTGACCGCGCTGCAGCAGTTCAAGGACGACTACGACAAGAACCAGCCGATGTGGCGCATCCTGCCCGAATTCGCCGCCGCCAATCCGCGCTACGAGACGATGCGGCCTGCGCGACCTGTGCCAGCAGATCCACGACTTCTACAAGCCGTACGACGTGGCGCGCCTGACCACCGAGATGTATTTGTCGGACATGCATGCCGGCGATGAAGCCGTCGGACGCGTTCGCCAAGATGGCGCACCGCGAGATCGAGCGCGTGCCGATCGACGAGCTGGAAGGCCGCATCACCTCGATCCTGCTGACGCCCTACCCGCCCGGCATTCCGCTGCTGATCCCGGGCGAGCGCTTCAACAAGACCATCGTCGACTACCTGAAGCTTCGCGCGCGACTTCAACGAGCGCTTCCCCGGCTTCGAGACCGACGTGCACGGACTGGTCAAGCGCGAAGTCGACGGCAAGCGCGGTTACTTCGTCGATTGCGTGCGGCAGTAGCCGGCTTGCGCACTCCCGGCGGCCGCCGCAAGGCGCCGCGCCGGAGCCGAGCTTGTATGAAAATGGGCACCCTTGCGGTGCCCATTTTCTTTTGTCGCGCCGCCTGCACCAATGCGATCTTGCGGCCTGTTCTTCCGATCCGATTTACCGACACTTGAATTTCATCGATCGGCAGGTGTCGACGTGACCCTTAGCGCAAATGATCTGTACTCCGCCTCATGGTAGGTGACTGGATGGTCACAGACTTGTCCACCGCTGCACAGTTCGTCAATGAAATCTCATCGTTGTCTTTCCTGCAAGCAAGGAGTATGGTTCTATATCCGTAGCCCGGTGTTGCACGAACGGGGGAAAGCAATCTCATGGCACGCGCGCTGTCGGTTTTAAATAGCCGAAGTACGACTTCAAGCTTGCCATTTTTCTAAATTGGACGGCAATAGAGGACGAGGATGACCTTCAGCCCCGAAGTCGAATCATTCATAAAAGAGTTTGCCAATGACCTACTCGAAAACAATGCAGCCATTTTCGCTGGGGCTGGAATGTCCAAAAGTGTGGGCTATGTTGACTGGCCGGAACTGCTCCGCGACATTGCTGATGAGCTAGGCCTTAAGGTTGAGCTCGAGCACGATCTTATTTCTTTAGCTCAATTTCATGTGAACCAGCTGAAGGGGCCATCGAAGTTAGCTAAAAAGATTCTTCAGGAGTTTTCAGAGCAAGCTGAACCATCGGTTACCCACGACATACTGGCGCGTTTGCCGATTCGAACATATTGGACGACCAACTACGACACCTTGATTGAGGACGCGCTCAAGAAAGCTTGTAAGGTTCCTGACGTGAAGCACAGTCTTGACCAGCTGAATACAACACAGCCAAAGCGTGACGCGGTGGTATACAAAATGCACGGGGATGTGAGCCTTTCCAATCGTGCCGTCCTCTACAAGGAACAATACGAAAGGTATTACGAGACACACGCACCGTTCGTGACGGCTCTCAGCGGCGACTTGGTTTCCAAAACCTTCTTATTCATCGGCTTTAGCTTTACCGACCCCAATCTCGACTACGTCCTTAGTCGCCTTCATTCGACCACCCGGAAAAACCACTACTGCTTCATGCGTCGCGAGGCAGTAGTTGAGGGTGACGATAAAGATATCATCAAATACAAAAATAGAAAGCAGGAGCTTCGCGTCGATGATCTCAAGCGATACGGTATACAAACGCTATTGATCGACAACTACGAGGACGTACCGCTAATCCTAAAAGCCATCGAAGGACGATTCCTCAAGAAGACCATCTTTGTCTCTGGGAGTGCTGAGGAGTTCGGCGACTGGAGCAGGCAAGAAGCGCAGATCTTTATTCATGCTTTGTCAGCAAGCTTGATCACCCAGAACTACCGTGTCGTGAACGGATTCGGCTGGGGTATCGGGAGCGCTGTCATAAACGGGGCATTGGAAGCTATCTACACTCATCCACAAAAATACTCAGAAGACCAGCTCGTAATGCGCCCGTTTCCTCAGTTTGCGAACAGCCCCGAGGTTCTACGAGAGCTTTGGGAAGAGTATCGACACCGGATGATTTCGCTTGCAGGTGTAGCCATCTTTGTTTTCGGAAACAAGCTTCAGGATGGAAAAATCGTCGATGCGAACGGGGTATTCCGCGAATTTGAAATTGCCGTCGAGATGGGCCTCGTTCCGATTCCGATAGGAGTGACCGACTTCGTAGCAAAGAAGATATGGGAGACGGTATCTGCCAAACCGGACACCTACTACAAGGGCATTGAATGGATTGTCCCAATGCTTGCGGAGCTGGCAGACCCCATGGTGGTTCGTACCGAACTGGTTAAAAAACTGGTTCGGATTATTCAACTTTTAAATAAATAATCATGACAAAAAGACAGATTTTTTACAGCTTTCACTTCGACAATGACGTGATGCGAGTGCAACAGGTTCGAAATATGGGCGTAGTCGAAGGCAATAGTCCGGTTTCCCCGAATACTTGGGAAGAGGTTAAAGGTAAGGGAGAAAGCGCCATCGAGAAGTGGATCGATGAGAATATGAAATACAAATCATGCGTTATTGTTCTCATTGGAACCGACACGCATAAGCGGCCATGGGTTGACTACGAGATCAAAAAGGCATGGAAGGATGGAAAAGGCCTGCTAGGAATTCACGTGCACAACCTCAACTGTCCGAACAATGGCAAATGCACAAAAGGGAAAAATCCATTTGACTCGATTCAATTCACTTTAAATGGGTCGATAGTTGTTCCAAAAGTCTATGACCCAAAGGCAAGTGACACGTACAACGACATTGCTGACAATTTGTCGACGTGGGTCGAAGCAGCCATCAAGCAGCGAGCCGGCTAATCCCTCAGAGGCTAGCGACTTCTCTTACCTAAAGGCCGACAGATAGAGAGCACCGTTATCCAGTTACCTCGTCCAAATTAGGGACGTGCGCTGGACTCGAACGCGCAGTCCACCAGTCGGTAAAAATAGGAGTATGTTCTGAAAGAATCCGACTGGCAGCCGGAAACATCGACATATCAATGGAGTATATAAAGCTGCTGCGTTAACCTGCCGCGCCAGCCAACTCCGAGCATTCTCGCCCTTTCAGGAGAAGATGCGATGACCTCCCCCTCTGCCCTGGTCTTGACCGCCCTGATCGCCTGGACACTGCTGCTCCTGATCCTGATGGAAGTGCTGCGCGCGCGCCTGGTCGTCATTGGCCGCGTCGCCGCCAACGCCTTCGCGCCGGACAACGCCGGCCTGTCGCCCTTCATGCAGCGCCTGGCGCGCGCCCACGCCAATTGCCTGGAGGGCTTGCCGATCTTCGGCGGCTTGCTGGTGGTCGCGCTGCTGACCGGCAAGGCGGCCCTCACCGATCCGCTCGCGCCCTGGCTGCTCGCGGCCCGGCTCGCGCAGTCGCTGATCCATCTGGCGTCCACCAGCGTGGCGGCGGTCAACCTGCGCTTCGCCGCCTTCGCGGTCCAGCTCGGGATTGCGCTTTATTGGTCGTTCCTGCTGCTGACGCGATAGGCCGGTGCCCGGTTGCGCCACGGCGTTATGGCTCCAGAAATGGCTGCGACAGAATTTTCTTGTTCCCCAAAGTGAAGGCGAAGTCGCTATAGACATATTGCGAACTTTTCCGCACCCGCACTACAAAGCAGGGGCAAGTCCCTCATCAAGAGGCCGTTGGCTGCAAGCGGAGCAGCCGCTCAGGCTTCGCGGCCAATATGCCGGAGCCAGCCGCGCGCAGCCATCCAGTCCAGAGTACACTCGAATGATCGTTTCAAACAGGAGACGAACATGAGTGAACTACGGTATCCAAACGAAAGCCGAGAGTATCGCGACGCACGTGACGCACTGCTGAAAGACGAGCAAGAGCTGGTCGACAAAGTAAAATCCGTGGCGGCAAAACGCCGCAAGCTCCCTCCCGGCGGGCAGTTGAAAGAGGACTACGTCTTCCAATGGGCCAACGATGGGAAAGTAGGCAAGAGCGTGAAATTCTCCGAGCTGTTTGGCGACAAAGACACCCTGCTGCTCTACTCATTCATGTACGGTCCGAACTGGGACCATCCCTGCCCTTCCTGTACTTCGCTGGTCGATGGCTTCGATCGCACCGCGTATCAGGTCACGCAAGACGCCGCGTTTGCCGCCATTGCCAAAGCGCCGGCCGACCGCATCAATGCATGGGCGAAGCAACGTGGCTGGTCGCAGATCGCGCTGCTTTCCGGATCGGACTCCACCTATCAAGCCGATTACAAATGCCAGGGAGACTCGGATGACATGCAATGGCCGGTGATGCATGTATTCAAGAGGCAGGATGGCAAGATTTTTCATTTCTGGGGAACGGAATTGCCGGGGAATCATGTCGATACGGTGTGGCCGTATTGGAATCTCATGGACTTTACGCCGGAGGGTCGGCCAGACATCCCTACTCCGCCACAAAACTTCCGGTCCGAATTCCTGGAAAAAAATTATCTGAATAAGGAATAGTTTGACGCCTTCGCGCCGTACAACGCCGGCCTGTCGCCCTTCATGCAGCGCCTGGTGCGCGCCACGCCACTGTGACTCGCCCTCGCCATGAAGCCCGACGGAGCATCCCGATGAATCGCTCCCGGCATCCGCTCCCGGCAGCGCGGCGCCTCGCGTGGGCGGCGCTGGTGTTGGCCGCGCTGGCGTTCGCCGCGCATGCGGCGGACGAACGCGGGAATTTCTTCAACGATCCTTTTCTGCAGGCGACCAATGGCATCGCCGATTGTCCGGTGCCGCCCGGCCCCGCGATCACGCGCGCCGAGATGGAGGCGCAGGCGCACTCGCGCATCGAACGCGGCACCAGCTGCTTCCAGTCCGGCCGCTGCCGCCTGCCGAACTCCTATTTGTACGACCAGGAGATCATCCCGCGCGTCAAGAAAGCCATCCTCGCCGACGGCCGCTTCGCCGACACCAGCGTCTGGGTCGAGGGCCAGCGGCGCTGGGTGTGGCTGAAAGGCTGCGTGCGGCAGCCGCAGCAGGCGAAGGCGCTGGAAGAACTGGTGCGCAGCCTCGACGACGTCGAAGCCGTGATCGACCAGCTGACCATCAGGCCGCGCTGAGCAGTACAGCGCGGCGCCATCGCCGCTCAGAAAATCGACCGCGCCGACAGTGTCGTAAAACGTTCCAGAGCATAGGTGCCGGCCAGCGAATTGCCGGTCGCATCGAGCCCCGGCGACCAGACGGCGATCGAGGCCTCGCCCGGCAGCAGCGCCAGGATGCCGCCGCCGACCCCGCTCTTGGCCGGCAGGCCGACCCGATAGGCGAAATCGCCGGCGGCATCGTAGGTGCCGCAGGTCAGCATCAGCGCGTTGAGGCGCTTGGCCGGGCTGGGATCAAGGATGCGTGCGCCACTCCATGGCAGAACGCCGTGGAAGGCCAGGAAGCTTCCGGCTTTTGCCAGTTCGGCGCAGCTCATAGTGATCGCGCACTGGCGGCAATAGGTGTCGATCACCGTATCGACTCCGTTGTGCAGATTGCCGAAATCCTTCATCAGATGGGCGATCGCGCTGTTGCGGTGCGCCGTCTCGTGCTCGGAGTGCGCCACCGCCGGATCGAAATCGAGCGCCGGCTGGTCAGCCAGCATGCGCGCGAACTGCAGCACCGCGATATCGGCCTGCACAAAACGGCTCGCCAGAATGTCGGTAATCACCAGTGCGCCGGCGTTGATGAAGGGGTTGCGCGGAATGCCGCGTTCATATTCGAGTTGCACCAGCGAATTGAACGGGTTGCCGGAAGGCTCGCGGCCGACGCGCTGCCAGATCGCATCGCCCTCACGCGAGAAGGCCAAGGCCAGCGCGAACAGCTTGGTGATGCTTTGCAAGGAAAATTTTTCGTGCGCATCGCCGACTGCGAACCTGCGTCCATCCAGACAGAACACGGCCATGCCGAAGCGGTCCGGCGGTACCTTCGACAATTCGGGAATATAGCTCGCTACCCGCCCCTGCCGCAGCAGCGGCTGGACTTCGGCATGAACGGTATCGAGAATGCGCTGATAGTCGAGAGACATGGGGGTCGCCGTGCAAGAAAGAGTGACTCATCGGTTGCCGCGGATTCCGTCGTGCTTGTTGGTAATCCGCCGGGCTCGCTGGACAGCGAGCGCTACTTGATCAGGCTGGCGCCAGGGTGACGCTCCTCCAGCCCTGGCATTTGCCGTTGCGATGGCTGAGCAATTTCATGGCCTGCCCATCGCCGCGATGCGCCCCTCGACCACGTCCATGGCTGCCGGATACCCGGCGATCGCGGTGGCGGCCAGCACCGCGCGCTGCACCGCGATCGCCATGACTTCGGCCGCCGCCATCCCCAGCAGCAGCAGATTGCCCGAGCGGCCGGCAGCGCCGGTGCCGAGCGCGAAGATGGTGTCGCCGTCGTAGCTGGTGTGAATTGGATTGATGGTGCGGGCCAGTCCGTCGTGCGCCTGCTGCGCGATTTTTTGCGCCTGCGCCTTGGTCAGAATGGCATCGGTGGCGATGCAGCCGATGGTGGTGGCGGTGCCTTCGAGCAGCGACAGCGGCAGTTCGCCGGCCAGGATCGCCGCGCGCGTATCGAGCAGCGCCGTGCCGTCGGCCGTGCGCGCGCCGGCCAGCACCCGGCCGTTGGTCGGATCGATCACGTCGCCGACTGCGTTGACCGCGACGATGGCGCCGACCGTCAGGCCGTCGATCGTCAGCGAGGCGCTGCCGAGGCCGCCCTTCATCGCGCGCTGCGAGCCGTACAGCTTGCCGACGGTGGCACCGGCGCCGGCGCCGACGTTGCCTTCCGCCGGCGGTTCGGCGCTCGCCGCCAGGCAGGCCTGGTAGCCGCCGGCCGCGTCGGGCCGGATCTTCGGATCGCCGGAGTCCAGATCGAACAGCACCGCGGCCGGGACGATCGGCACGCGCGCGACGCCGACGTCGACACCGATGCCGTTCTCTTCCAGATAGTGCATCGCGCCGGAGACGGCATCCAGCCCGAAGGCACTGCCGCCGGACAGCATGATCGCGTGCACCTTGTCGACCAGGTTGCAGGGCGCCAGCAGATCGGTCTCGCGCGTGCCGGGCGCGGCGCCGCGCACGTCCACGCCCGCCGTCGCGCCGCCGTCGGCCAGGATCACGGTGCAGCCGGTGGGGCGGCGGGAATCGGTGTAGTGGCCGACGCGGATCCCGCGCACCGCGGTAATGCTGCCTGGCGTGGGAACACGGGCGCTGCCGTCGAGCGGTTGTTGCATGTCGAACTCCGTTGTGGTCGATTCAGGATGGGGCGGCCGAGGGCCGCGGTCTCGGGTCTTCGGCAGCGTCATGCGATGCCGGCCCGGATGCTCGGCCGGCGTGGCGTCGATGCAGGCGGCGGCGTCGGCCGGCGGAGATTTTACGTCAAAACCCCGTTACCAAAGCCGCGCGCGCCAGGCCGCTCATGCGTACAAGGCGTCGATTTCGGCGGCATAGGCCTGATAGATGCTGGCGCGCCGCACCTTCATGGTGGCGGTCACTTCGCCGTCGTCGTGGTCGAGTTCCTTGGTCAGCAGGTGGAAGCGCCGGATATGCGAGACCTGGGCCAATTGGTCGTTGGCGCGCGCGATCTCGGCCTCGACCAGCTTGCGCACTTCCGGATGCTCGGCCAGCGAGCGGAAATGGGTGAAGGCGATGCGCCGCGCCTCGGCCCACTTGGCGACGATTTCATAATCGATCTGCAGCAGCGCCGCGACGTACTTGCGGCCTTCGCCGATGGCGATGCACTCCTTGATGTAGGGGCTGGCCTTGACCGCGTTCTCGATCTCGGACGGCGTCAGGTTCTTGCCGCCGGCGGTGATCATGATGTCCTTCAGGCGGTCGACGATACGGATGAAACCGTCCTCCATCGTCACCACGTCGCCGGTATGCAGCCAGCCGTCGCGGATGGTGCGCTCGGTCGCCTGCTGGATCCTTGTAATAGCCGGCGAACACCATGCCGCCGCGCACCAGCAGTTCGCCGTCGTCGCCGACCCGGCAGTCGGCGCCCAGCGTCGCTTCGCCGACGTTGCCGATGCGCACCCGGTCGAGCCGGTGGCCGGTGATCATGCCGGTCGATTCGGTCAGGCCGTACACCTCGATCAGCGGCAGGCCGAGCGTGCGGAAGTAGCGCACCGTTTCCGGCGGGATCGGGGCGGCCCCGGTCAGCGCCACGCGCGCGCGGCGCAGGCCGATGAAATTCTGCAGCGAGCGGAAGATCAGCCAGTAGAAGGTCCAATAGCGCAGGCGCTCGCCCAGGCTGCGCTGCTCGGCGCTCTTGTCCGCGAACGGGCGGCAGGCCGCCATGCCGCGCCGGAACAGCCAGCGGCGCAGCCGGCCGGTTTCCTCGATCTTGATCATGATCGCCGCGTGCAGCTTTTCCCAGATGCGCGGCACGCCGAGGAACATCGTCGGCGCCAGCTCGCGCAGGTCTTCCTGGACGGTGCGGATCGACTCGCCGAAATTGACCTGCGAGCCGAGCTGCAGCGGCACGAAGGCGGTCAGCATCTGCTCCGCCACGTGGCATAGCGGCAGGTAGGACAGGTGCGTGGTGCCGGCATCCAGCCGCAGGCGGTCGATGATGCCGGGCGTCACGCCCTGGATGTTGGCGTAGCTGATCATCGCGCCCTTGGGCTTGCCGGTCGAGCCCGAGGTATAGATCATCAGGGCGATATCGTCGGGCGTTTGCGCAGCCAGGGTCTGCTCGATCAGATCGGGATGGCGCGCCTCATGCTGCGCGCCGAGCGCCTCGACCTCGGCGAAGGTCATGATCCGTTCGCGCTGTTCGGCCGAATAGCTGCGCAAGCCCTTGTTCTCGATCACGATGATCTTCAGCAGGCGCGGCAACTGGTCCAGCACCGCCAGCACCTTGTCGGTCTGCTCCTGGTCTTCGCAGACGATGACGTCGACGTCCGCATGCTCCAGCACGTAGGCGACCTCCGGGGTCGGGCTGGTCGGATAGACGCCGACCGCGATCAGGCCGGTCAGGCCGGCCCCCATCTGGGTCAGCACCCATTCGATGCGATTTTCGGAAATGACCGCGACATGGCCGTTCGGCGCGACGCCGAGCGCGCGCAAGCCGAGCCCGAAATGGCTGGCGCGGCGGTAATACTGCGGACCAGGTGGTCGGCTGCCAGATGCCGAAATCCTTTTGCCGGATCGCCACCTTGTCCGGCTGCCGGCGCGCCTGCTCGCGCAGCAGTTGCGGCAAGGTCAGCGACGGCGGCGCGATGGTCGGCGCAGTCATGACAGCCACCTCTTGCGCCGCTTGTAATGCTTGACGTCGCGAAAGCTCCTGGCTTCGCCGGCGCCGCCCATGCCCAGATAGAACTCGCGCACGTCGGGGTCGCTGGCCAGGCGCTCGGCACTGCCGTCGATGACGATCTTGCCGTTTTCCATGATGTAGCCGCTGTGCGCCACGGCCAGCGCCACGGTGGCGTTCTGCTCGACCAGCAGCATGCTGGTGCCATGCTCGGCGTTGATGCGGGCGATGATGCCGAAGATGTCCTCGGTCAGCTTGGGCGACAGACCGAGCGAGGGCTCGTCGAGCAGCATCAGCGCCGGCTGCGCCAGCAGCGCGCGGCCGATCGCCAGCATCTGCTGCTCGCCGCCGGACAGGTAGCCGGCCAGGCCGCGGCGCCGCTCGTGCAGGCGCGGGAAGTAGCTGTACACCAGGTCGAAGTCGGGCCTGGCGCCGCCGCGTCCGGTCAGCGCATAGGTCGAGGCGACCAGGTTTTCCTCCACGGTCAGGTCTTCGAACACGCGCCGCCCTTCCATCACGTGCGACAGGCCGCGCCGCACCAGCTGCTGCGGCGCGACGCGCGCGGTGTCCTGGCCGTCGAAGGCGATGCTGCCCGATTCGAGCGCGCCGTTCTCCAGTGCCAGCAGGCCCGAGATGGCTTTCAGCGCGGTGCTTTTGCCCGCGCCGTTGCTGCCGAGCAGCGCCACGATCTGGCCGCGCGGCACGGCCAGCGACAGGCCGCGCAGCGCCTGCACCGCCTTGTTGTAGACCACCTCGATGTTGTTGACTTCGAGGACCAGATCCGCGGCGTGCCCGGTCATCGGCTTTACAGCTTGATCCAGTCGGAGGCCGCGACCATTTTCTGCGCCTTCATGTCGGCCTTGTACACGCGGCCGACCGGAATCGAGTTGCCGGCGATCGTGATCGGCACGCCGATCAGCCCGCCGGTGTCGAAGTCCTTGATGCTGTTGAGCGCGGCCTTCAGGTTGTCGCCGGTGAGCGGCTTGTTGGCGTCCAGGCAGCGCTTGGCCGATTCCAGGAACAGCATCGCGGCCAGGAATCCCTGGACGTAGGCGGTGCTCTGGTATTCCGGCCGCATCGCGCGGATCTTTTCCAGCATCGGCGCCTTTTCGGTGTCGTAGTAGTAGCGGTACGGCATCACGCCCATGAAGCCGTCGCCGTCCGGGCCCATCTTCATCACGGTGGAGCTGTCCATGGTCCAGAAGGTGCCCATCCACTTCGACTGCATGCCCTGCTGCTTGCCCTGGGTGATGAACTCGGGGATCGGCGCCAGGATGTAGCCGTGGAAAATCGTGTAGTCGGGCGCGGCGCGGCGCAGCTTGATGACTTCGGTGGACACGTCCACGCTGCCCGCCGGCGTCATGATCTTGATCGGCACCGACAGCCCGAGCTTCTTGGCCAGCGCCTCGCTGGAGTCGATCGGGTCGCGACCGAATTCCGAGTCGGAATAGACGAAGGCCACCTTGGCGCCCGGCTTTTCCTTGGCGATGTGCTTCAACAGGATGCCGAACATCTCGGTGTAGTCGGGGCCGACCAGGAACTGGTGCGGGTACTTCTTCGGGTCGTTCAGTTCGGTGGCGAACGAGGCCCCGGCCATCAGCATGCTGCCGTTGCGCTCCAGCTCGGGATTGATGGTCTTGGCGAAACCGGTCGAGTCGCCGTAGTAGAGGTTGACCTTGTTCTGGCTGGTGATCTTCTTGAACGCGGCCACCGACACGTCGACCTTGTAGGCGGTGTCCTCGGGCACGTACTTGACCTTGCGGCCCTTGATGCCGCCGGCGTCGTTGACGATCTTCACGTAGTCCTGGATGCCGGCGTTGATGCCGACGCCGGCAAAGGCGAACACCCCGGTCATCGGGATCGAGCCGCCGATGACGATCTCTTCGCTGCCTTGCGCCAACACCGACAGCGGCTGGGCGAGGCTGGCGGCGCCTGCGGCGGCGGCCCCCAGCAGCAGGCGGCGGCGCCGGGTGGAAATGCGGTGCTTGTCCATGACTGTCTCCTTCGGTGGTTGACGTTGCGAATAAAAGGGGTCGCCGCGAATCAATTGCGGAACGGCCACAGGTGAAAAAACCGGCGCGTGCGGCGCCACATTTCCGCGAGCCCCAGCGGCTCGAACACCAGAAAACCGATGATCAGCGCGCCGAACACGACCAGGCGCACCGGCGACAGGAAGACGGTGAGCTCGGTCCCGCCGGGCAGCAGGTCGACGACGAACTTGAGCAGCTCGGGCACCATCGTCATGAACGCGGCGCCCAGGATGCTGCCGAGGATCGAGCCCATGCCGCCGACGATGATGGCGGCGAGGAAAAAGATCGACATCGACAGCGGAAAGCTCTCGGGCGTGACGACCCGGAAAAAATAGGCCCACAGCCCGCCGGCCACGCCCGCGTAGAACGACGACAGGCCGAACGACAGCAGCTTGTAGCGCAACAGCGGTATGCCGAGCACCTCGGCCGAGATGTCGCGGTCGCGGATCGCGATGAAGGCGCGCCCGATGCGCGTGCGAAACAGATTGGCCGCGCCCAGCAGCATCAAGAGCGTCACCGGCACGATCAGCCAGTACAGCCGGAACGAGGTGTCGAGGTCGATCCCGAAAAATCGCGCGGGCCGCATCGACAGGCCGGCGGTGCCGCCGGTGATCTGGAAATTGGCGAACAGGAAATGCGCGATGAACGAGGCGGCAATCGTCACGATCGCCAGATACAGGCCCTTGACGCGCAGCGATGGAATGCCGACCACGATGCCGCCCGCCATGGCGACGACGCCACCGGCGATCAGGTTGAACAGCAGCGGCGTGCCCCAGCGCGCCTGCAGGATCGCCACCGTGTAAGCCCCCAGGCCCATGAAGGCCGCCTGGCCCAGGCTCACCAGGCCGGTGTAGCCGGTCAGGATGTTCAAGCCGGTGCTGCTGGCGACGTTGATGGCGACCAGGCACGCCATGTACAGCCAGTAATCGCTCGCCATGAACGGGAACAGCAGCAGCAGCGCCCCCGCGATCAGCAGCCACGCGTGCTGCGTGCGCGAGTCGAACAGCGCGGCGTCGGCGACGTAGCTTTCCTTCAGGGTTCCGATTCGCATCGCTACAACCTTTCGATTTCCTGGGTGCCGAACAGGCCGTAGGGGCGCAGCATCAGAATGGCGACCAGCACGATGAAGGTGGCCAGCAGCTTGTATTCGCCGCCCAGGTAGGAGCCGGCGAGCGCCTCCACCAGCCCGATCAAGAGCCCGGCGACCAGCGCGCCCAGCACGCTGTCGAGGCCGCCGACGATCACCACCACCAGCACCGACAGGCCGAACACGCCCATCGAGGACGAGATGCCGCCGATCGAACCGACGATGATCCCGGACACCGCCGCCAGCATGGCCGACACCACCCATGCCAGCGAAAACACGCGCGGCACGTTGATCCCCACCGCGTAGGCGGCCGCCTGGTCGCTGGCGGTGGCGCGCAGGGCCACGCCGCCGCGCCAGAAGCGGAACACCAGCAGCACGGCGGCGATGAACACGGCGGCGATCACCGCGCCCCAGAACACCTTGGGCGCGAGAAAGGCGTCGCCGATCATGATCGGCTTGGTCGGCATGAAGTCCGGCAGGCGGCGCTGGTCCGCGCTCCAGATGATTTCCACCAATCCGACCAGCACCGAACCGAGGCCGATGGTGACCATGAAAACCGAGATCGGCGGCTCGCCCAGCAGCGGCCGGATCATGCTGCGCTCGATCACCGCGCCCAGAAAGCCGCTGGCCAGCACCGCGGCCGGGATCGCCAGCCACAGCGGCAGCGCCCACATCGCGGCAAAGCGTGAAGAACAGGTAGCCGCCCGCCATCAGCATCTCGCCGATCGCCAGGTTGACCACGCGCGTGGCCTTGTAGACCATCACGAAGGCGAGCGCGGCCAGCGCGTACAGGCCGCCGCTGGCGAGGCCGGTCAGGCTGATCTCGAACAGGTAAGCCCAGTCGATCATGCCGCCGCCCCCTGCAGCTTGCGGCGCAGCTCGCCGACGTCGCCGGAGCCCAGGTAGGCGCGGTTGACCTCCGGGTCCGCCTGCACCGCGAGCGGCGTGCCCTGCGCGATCACCTGGCCGAAGTTCAGCACCACCACGTGGTCCGACAGGTCCATCACCATGCCCATGTCGTGCTCGACCATCAGCACCGTCACGCCCCATTCCTCGCGCACGTCGAGGATGAAGCGCGCCATGTCCTCGGTTTCCTCGCGGTTCATGCCGGCCACCGGTTCGTCGAGCATCAGCACCTCGGGCTGCATGGCCAGCGCCCGCGCCATTTCGACGCGCTTTTGCAAGCCGTAGGACAGCGCCGCGACCGGCGCGTGGCGGATGTGGTCGATTTCGAGGAAATCGATGATGCGTTCCTCGATGTCGCGGCGCAGCTCGGCCTCCTCGCGCCGCGCGCGGCCCCAGTACAGCAGCGCGTCGAAGACATTGGATTTCAGGTGCGCATGGCGCCCGAGCTTGATGTTGTCGAGCACCGTCATGCCGCGAAACAGCGCAATGTTCTGGAAGCTGCGCGCCAGGCCCAGGCGCGCGCGCGCCGGCGCCGGCACGTCGTTGATGGCCTGGCCCTTGAAGCGGATGGTGCCGGAATTCGGCCGGTAGAAGCCGGAAATGGTATTGAACAGCGAAGTCTTGCCGGCGCCGTTGGGACCGATGACGGCCGTGATCGACCGCGGGGCCACGGCGAAACTGACGCCATTGATGGCCTTGACGCCGCCGAACGCGAGCGTGACGTCATCCACCTGCAGGATCGGCGATTCCCGGCTGTCGTTCAACGGTCTCCTCCGCGAAACAGCGATTTCTAGTTATGGGCAGCCCGTCGTTGCTGCTGCTTAATTTTTCTGCAGCATAGATGATCTCTACTTGAAAGTAAACATGCTACTTTGAGTAGATTTTTATCCAAGGTCTGCCTATACTCGGGCATCATTTCGCCTGCGCCAGCCCTTGGCCTTGCCTGCCTTATGAGCACCGCACTCCCGTCTTCGCCGTGGCACCAGCAGAAGAGCCGAGAAGAACAGCGCGAGGAAAAGCGCCTGGCGGTATTGCGTACCGCCGCGCGCATGTTCAACGAAAAAGGCTTCCACGCCACCTCGCTCGACGAAGTCGCGGAAGCGCTCGACATCAGCAAGCCGACCGTCTACTACTACGTCAAGAGCAAGGATGAAATCCTGTTCGAATGCGTGCGCCTGGGACTGGAGATGGTGGTGCAGGCGGCCGATGAGGTGGAGCAGGCAGGCGGCAGCGCGTCGCAAAAGCTGATCGCCGTGATGCGCAAATACGCCGAAATCGTGACGATGGATTTCGGCATGTGCCTGATCCGGGTCGGAGAAGATCCGTTGCCGCCGCAAAGCCGGGCTCAGCTGCGCAGCCTGAAGGCCAGGATCGACAGGCAATTCCGCACGCTGGTGCAGGAAGGCGTCGCCGAAGGCGCGTTCGCCGCCTGCGATCCCAAGATTACCGCCTTCGGCATCGCCGGCACACTCAGCTGGATCGCGCGCTGGTACGATCCGCAAGGCCCGATGAGCGCGGATGAAATCGCCGAGCGCTGCATCGCGCTGTTGATGAATGGCTTGGTGAACCGCGCAGCAGGACGACACGCCGGCTTGATGCCCGGCTGCTCTATTGCAGGTAGAGCGGCAAGCCACTGATTCGGAATCGCGGAAACGAAGATGCCGGTGGCGGCCAGCCGCGCGCCACGCTCGTGGCGCCGGCTCAGGTCTTGGGCAGCGTCACGCCGTGCTGGCCCTGGTATTTGCCGCCGCGATCCTTGTACGAGGTCTCGCACACTTCGTCGCTCTCGAAGAACAGCACCTGGGCGCAGCCCTCGCCGGCGTAGATCTTGGCCGGCAGCGGCGTGGTGTTGGAAAATTCCAGCGTCACGTAGCCTTCCCATTCCGGCTCGAACGGCGTGACGTTGACGATGATGCCGCAACGCGCATAGGTCGATTTGCCGAGGCAGATGGTCAGCACGTTGCGCGGGATGCGGAAGTATTCGACGGTGCGCGCCAGCGCGAACGAATTCGGCGGGATGATGCAGACGTCGCTTTTCAGGTCGACGAAGGATTTTTCGTCGAAATTCTTGGGATCGACGATGGTGCTGTTGATGTTGGTGAAGATCTTGAATTCATCGGCGCAGCGGATGTCGTAGCCGTAGGACGAGGTGCCGTAGGACACGATCTTGTGGCCATTGACGTGGCGCACCTGGCCCGGCTCGAACGGCTCGATCATGCCGGTTTCCTGTGCCATGCGGCGGATCCACTTGTCGGATTTGATGCTCATCGGGGGTCCGTGACTGTTGAATTAATGCAACTGCAACGGCCGACCCTTAGTGTCAGACGGGTTCGGCCTTGCAAATGGCACAGATTCTACGCGAAAACCCCCTTATATCCCTTATTGCGCCGCCTTGTAGGACGGGAAAAACAGCTGCTGGCCGTCGACCTTGAAGCCGGCGATCGCCTTCTGCCCCTCCTCCGAGGTGATCCAGTCGACCAGCTGCATCGCGCCCTTGTAGTTGATGTCCTTGTACTTGGCCGGATTGACCGCGATGATGCCGTAGGGATTGAACATGCGCTTGTCGCCCTCCACCGCGATCACCAGGCCGGTCTTGGCGCGGTAGGCGCTGTAGGTGGCGCGGTCGGTCAGGGTATAGGCCTGCAATTCGGCCGCCATGTTCAGCACCTCGCCCATGCCCAGCCCGGCCGAGACATAGGCCTTGCCCTGCGGTTGGGTGCCGATCTCTTTCCAATACGCTTTTTCCATCAGGTCGGTGCCCGAATTGTCGCCGCGCGAAATGAACTTGGCGCCGCTGTCGACGATCTTTTTCATTGCCTGCAGCACGTCCTTGCTGCCCTTGATGCCGGCCGGGTCCGAGCTGGGTCCGGCGATGATGAAGTCGTTGTACATCACGTCGCGCCGGTTGACACCATGGCCTTCGGCGACGAACTTGTCTTCCGCCGCGCGCGCATGCACCAGGGTGACGTCGACGTCGCCGTTCTTCGCCAGTTCCAGCGCCTTGCCGGTGCCGACCGAGATCACGTGCACCTTGCTGTTGGTCTTGGCTTCGAACATCGGCAACAGGTAGCCGAGCAAGCCCGAATTTTCAGTGCTGGTGGTGGTGGACAGCTTGATGACCTGTTGCGCCAGCGCCGCCGGCGAGATAGCGATGGCAAATGCAGCCAGCAAGGAAATCAGGAACGGCCATTTGCGCAGCGACATGTTTTCTCCTCCTATGGTTGACCTCCCCGCGAGGCTGACAGGAATGGTAAAGCAAGTCGGAGATTGTTGACGTCCGGAATCTTCCCGCTACGCCGGCATCACCCCACGTGCGTTTTAATCCACGCAACATAACTGTCCACCCAGCTTTGGAGGAATTTCCGAGTGTCAGGAATGCCGATATCGCCGGAACCGTCAAACAGTCCTTCCCGGGCCTGGAAAAATGCCTCAGGCTGCCCCAGCGTCGGCACGTCCAGATAGGCCAGCACGTTGCGCAGGTGCTGCTGCGCCATGGCGGTACCGATGGCGCCGACCGAGATGCCGATCACGCCAGCCGGTTTGCCGGCCCAGGAATTCTGGCCGTACGGGCGCGAGGCATGGTCGATCGCATTCTTCAACACCCCGGGCATCGAGCGGTTGTATTCGGGCGTGACGAACAGCAGGCCCTGGGCGGCCGCAATTTCGCTCTTCAGGCGCTTGACCGGCGCGGCCTGGTTGGCATCGTCATCCTGGTTGTACAGCGGCAAGTCGCCGATCTGCAGATGCTTGAACGAAAAATCCGAGGGGGCCAGCTTTTCCAAGGCGGTGGCCAGCTTACGGTTGAACGATTCGCGGCGCAGGCTGCCGATCACTACGGCGATTTGATAGCTCATGTCGATCTCCAATGAAGGTGAGGAACGGGACGCGCCGCGCGATTGATCCGGGGCAAGGGAAACAATGAAGGTTCGTGCTTGGCGGCACAAAGCGCGGCGATGGCGCGGATTGACTGCGGAGCCTGCAAGGATACATGGGCCAAAACCCCTCTTTTTGTGCTCGATCAATTCGAGGCCCGCCGCGGAAATGCATTACCTGCGCAGCGCACCGCTATCGCCGTCGTCGGCCGATCAGAGTTGCCTCTTGTCAGGACGAGGGGCGGCCGGAAGCGCCGAAGGTCAAGAGCGCCGCGCCGTCCAGCAAGGCTGTGGCAATTTCTCTCAGCGTCGCCGCCAGTGCGGCATCGGCCGTCTCCGCCGCCAGGGCGCGCAGGCGCGCGGCCGTCAGTTGCGGAATCGTGGCGCAATTGCGCAGCAGTTCCAGCGCCGCGTGGACGCTGCGATGCGCGGCGCCATCGGACGGCAGCCGCTGCGCCGCCTGGTGCAGATCGCCGATCGCGTAGCCGAGGTTGAGCACCGCCAGCATGCCGGCCGGCAGGCGCTCCCCCAACTCCTCGGCACGTCCCAGATGCAGGGTCAGGCGCAGGATCTGGCGCGTCGTCTGCGCATGCCAGTCGCTGCCGGCCGGGTCCTGGCGCCGCTCGATCAGGCGCCGCAGGTCGCGCCGCACGGTATCGGCGGCTTCGATCGCGCGCTGCTCGGGGTTGCGCGGCAGCCAGATGAAACTGCCGGCGACCAGCAGCGCCACGCCGGACAGGGCGACGGCGCCGCCCCAGATCGCCGCCGGCTCGGTCACGGCGGGCAACACAGCCTGGCTGGCCAGCAGGAAGCCCATGTTGTAGTCCAGCGCCGGCATCGCAAAACGCTTGCTGGCGCGGGCGAAGCCGCCGACCAGGATGAAGGGCGCCACCGACAGCAGCAATGCGGGCAGGGTCGTGATGTGGGGCTGCAGCAGGAAACGGTAGAGCGTCGCCACCGCCACGCCGACGAGGATGCCCTTCAGCAGCGAAGGCGCCACCTTTTGCGGCATTGCCATCGAGCCGAGTACCGTGGAAAAGATGCACACGCCGAGCGCCGCCAGTTCCGCCGCGTGCCAGCCGCTCCAATAACCCAGCGCCGAAGCGGCAAAACTGACCAGGCCGGACACCAGGCCGGTACGGCGTGCCAGCACCCATTCGCGATGCGGCGCCAGCCGCTCGGCGGCGGTTCCCAACGCACGGCTGCCGGCATTGCCATTGGGCGAGCACAAGGCCGCCGCCGAGCCCAGCAACTGCTGCAGCGCGCGCGTCAGCCGGTCCAGCGCCTTGCCGCCCGCCTGCAGTTGCAGCGCCGGCATGTCCTGCGCCGCCTCCGACGGGGCCGCCCGCAGGTGGTCGGCCAGCCGCTGCAGGCGCGCGGGAAGATCGGCGGGAATCGATGCGCCGGCATGGGCATGAGCGCGCAGCGCCGCTCCCGCCGCGATCGCCGACAGCGACGCCACCACCAGCGCATCGACATGGCGCAGGCGGCGATAGCCTTCCACCGAGCCGGCGGTCACCAGCGGCGCGGCATTTTCCAGTTTGCTGAGGCCGGAGAGGATGCGCCGCTCCACCTCCGCGTTGCGCTCGCTGTCGCTGCCGCGCAGCAGCTGCGCCACGTGCGCCACCGCATCGCCGGACACCTTGCGCACGCGCTGGTAAAACGCCTGGCGCTGCGATTCCGGCGTCAGGAAGCCGGTCACCAGCGTCACCACGACCACGCCGATCAGCGTGCATTCGACGCGCGCAGCGGCGATCTCGAGTGCCATGTCCGGCCTCCAGATCGAAGGCAGCACCACGATCGCCGCCGTCATGCCGGCCATCAGCGCGCCGTAATAATGCACGCCGCGCAAGAGATGGGTGAAGCCGGAAGCGAAGGCGATCCAGAGACCGAGCAGCGCCAGCACCACGTAGGGGCCGGCCGGGATATGCATCAGGCCGAAGCCGACGGCGGCGCCAACCAGGGTGCCGACGATGCGGAAAAAGCCGCGTTCCAGCAGCAGCCCGCGCGAGGACTGCGCCACCACCCAGATCGGCATCGCCGCCCAGTAGGCGTTTTCGATATGCAGGAAGGAGGCGATGGCAAACGCCAGCCAGGCGGCCAGGGCCAGCTGCAGCGCGTAGCCAACGCCGGAGCGGTCGAGGCCGAGGTAGCTGCCGATTCTTGAAAATGTCGCCTGAAGCATGGCTGTTTCCCGTGTTTTCCGCTATGCGGCAACGGTCAAACGGGAACGGCGCCGAACCCGGTTCAGCCTCCGCCAGGCCGCGACCGGCGCCATCGCCCGGCGCACCCCATGGCGCGCCGGCGACGAGCCACGATTTTATTCGTAATCGGCGATCGGCACGCAGCCGCAGAACAGGTTGCGGTCGCCCTACGCATTGTCGGCGCGGCCCACCGCCGGCCAGTATTTCTGCTGCCGCAGCGAAGCCACCGGCCACGCCGCGAGCGCGCGACTGTAGCCATGTTCCCAGGTATCGGCGGTCACCGCCTGCGCCGTGTGCGGCGCATGCTTCAGCGGATTGTCGAGGCGGTCGAATTCGCCGCTTTCGACCTTGGCGATTTCGGCGCGGATCGCGATCATGGCTTCGATGAAGCGGTCGATCTCGCGCTTGGATTCGCTTTCGGTCGGCTCGATCATCAAGGTGCCGGGCACCGGGAAGCTCATGGTCGGCGCGTGGAAGCCGTAGTCCATCAGGCGCTTGGCGACGTCTTCGTTGGAAATGCCGGTGGCGGCCGTCAGCGGGCGCAGGTCGATGATGCATTCATGCGCCACCAGGCCGTCGTGGCCGGAATACAGCACCGGATAATGCGGCGCCAGCCGGCGCGCGATGTAGTTGGCGGCCAGGATCGCCACTTCGGTGGCCGCGGTCAGGCCGGCCGCGCCCATCATGGCGATGTACATCCACGAGATCGGCAGGATGCCGGCCGAGCCGAACGGCGCCGCGCTGACCGCGCCGATGCCGGCGGCGTCGCGCTGGTAGCCGGCGCTGCGCAAATTCGGCAGGAACTGCGCCAGATGCGCGCCGACCGCCATCGGGCCGACGCCGGGACCGCCGCCGCCGTGCGGGATGCAGAAGGTCTTGTGCAGGTTCAGGTGGCTGACGTCGCCGCCGAACTGGCCGGGAGCGGCCAGCCCGACCAGCGCATTCAGGTTGGCGCCGTCGATGTACACCTGGCCGCCGTGCGCATGGACGATCTCGCACAACTGCCGGATGCCTTCCTCGAACACGCCGTGCGTCGACGGGTAGGTCACCATCGCTGCCGCCAGGTTGGCGCTGTGCAGCTCGCGCCTTGGCTTCCAGGTCGTCCAGGTCGACGTTGCCGCGCTCGTCGCAGGCCACCACCACCACCTGCATGCCGACCATGCTGGCCGAGGCCGGGTTGGTGCCGTGCGCCGACGACGGGATCAGGCAGACGTTGCGATGCGGCTCGCCGCGCGCCGCGTGGTAAGCCTGGATCACCAGCAGGCCGGCGTATTCGCCCTGCGAGCCGGCGTTCGGCTGCAGCGACACCGCCGCATAGCCGGTGGCCGCGCACAGCATGTCTTCCAGCTGGTCGATCATTTCGCGGTAGCCGACGGTCTGCTCGTTCGGCGCGTACGGATGGATGGCGGCGAACTCGGGCCAGGTGACCGGGATCATTTCGCTGGTGGCGTTCAGCTTCATGGTGCAGGAGCCGAGCGGAATCATGCTGCGGTCGAGCGCCAGGTCCTTGTCGGCCAGGCTGCGCAGGTAGCGCAGCATTTCGTGCTCGGCGTGGTAGCGGTTGAACACCGGATGCGTCAGGTAGGCGCTGGCGCGCGCCAGCGCCTCGGGGAAGGCGGCGGCCGCGTCGGCCTCGATGGCGGCGTCGATCGCCTCGAAATCGAGGTCCTGCGGCTGGTCCTCGTGCGCAAAGATCGTCCACAGCAGCGCCACCTCCTCGCGTCCGCGTGGTTTCGTCGAGCGAGATGCCGACGTGGTGGTCGTCGATCTGGCGCAGGTTGATGCCGTGCGCGCGCGCCGCCGCATGCAGCCGGTCGGCCAGCTTGACCTGCACCGTCAGGGTGTCGAAATACGCCGGGTTGAGGATGCCGTAGCCCATGCGGCTGCAAGCCGGCGGCGAGGATGCCGGTGAGCCGATGCACCCGCTGCGCGATCCTGCGGAGGCCTTGCGGGCCGTGATAGACCGCGTACATCGACGCCATCACCGCCAGCAGCACCTGCGCGGTGCAGATGTTGGAGGTGGCCTTTTCGCGCCGGATATGCTGCTCGCGCGTCTGCAGCGCCAGCCGGTAGGCCTGGTTGCCCTGCGCGTCCTGCGTCACGCCGACCAGCCGGCCGGGCATGCTGCGCTTGAATTCGTCGCGCGTGGCCAGGTAGCCGGCATGCGGGCCGCCGAAGCCGAGCGGCACGCCGAAGCGCTGGCTGTTGCCGACCACGACGTCGGCGCCCCATTCGCCGGGCGGCGCCAGCAAGGTCAGCGCCAGCAGGTCGGCGGCGGCGACCACCAGCGCGCCCCTGGCGTGCAGCGCGGCCACCAGTTCGCGGTAGTCGCGCACGTCGCCGTTCACGCCCGGGTATTGCAGCAGCACGCCGAAGCAGTCGTGGTGCAGCGCCGCGTTGTCGTCGCCGGCGCCGCGGCAGGTGCGCACTTCGATGCCGAGCGGCCGGGCGCGGGTTTCGATGATCTCGCGCGTCTGCGGAAAGACGTCGTCGGCGACGTAGAACACGTTCGACTTCGACTTGCCGACCCGCTGCAGCAGGGTCATCGCCTCGGCGGCGGCGGTGCCTTCGTCCAGCATCGAGGCGTTGGCGATCTGCATGCCGGTCAGGTCGGTGACCATCTGCTGGAAGTTGAGGATCGCTTCCAGCCGCCCCTGCGAGATTTCCGGCTGGTACGGCGTGTAGGCGGTGTACCAGGCCGGATTTTCGAACAGGTTGCGCAGGATCACGCCGGGGGTGAAGGTGTTGTAGTAGCCCTGCCCGATCATCGACTTGAACACCTGGTTCTTGGCGGCCAGCTGCTTCAGCCTGGCCAGCGCCGCCTGTTCCGGCAGCGCCTCGGAAAATTCGCCGAGCGGCAAGGGTTCGCGGCGCCGGATGGCGGGCGGCACGATGGCGTCGATCAGCGCGGCGCGGGTTGGATAGCCGAGCGCCGCCAGCATCTCCTGCTGTTCGGAGGCGGACGGGCCGATGTGGCGGGCGACGAAGGCGTCGCGCGCTTCAAGCTGGGAAAGGCTGGGGCGGGTAGTCATGGTCTGGAGTGAGTGAAAATGAGATGGGAAGCAGACGGGATGTATTAGAAATCGCCACGATCTTCAGCACTGTCATTCCCGCGGCTTTAAGCGGGAAGCCAGTGGCTTTTTCGTTCGCAGCACAACGAACGACACTGGATTCCCGCCTGCGCGGGAACGACACGAAGCCACGCTGGCGATTCGAAATGCGGATCAGGCGCCGATCGTCTTGCCGTAGGCCGCCGCATCGAGCAGGCCGTTCAGCTCGCCGAGGTCGCTCGGCTTCAGCTTGAACAGCCAGGCCTCGTAGGCGTTGGCGTTGATCTGCTCGGGCGCGTCGCCCAGCGATTCGTTGACCGCCACCACCTCGCCGCTGACCGGAGCGTAGATGTCGCTGGCGGCCTTGACCGACTCCACCACCGCGCATTCCTTGCCCGCCGTCAGCGCCTGGCCGATTTTCGGCAGCTCGACGAAGACGATGTCGCCCAGCGCATCCTGAGCGTACTCGGTGATGCCGACGGTCAGGCTGCCGTCGGTTTCGGTGCGCACCCATTCGTGCGATTCGGCGTATTTCAGTTCGGCGGGAACATTCATTTTCGGCTCCGGAAGTAGTGAGGATGATGGTAATGCGGATGATTCAAGGCTGGACTGCGGCTGGACTGCGGAAAACGGCGCGACGCGCGCGGAAACTCTTTCGATTCCGCACCAGGTTATTGGGAGTATATTGAAAAAATGACCATTTCATATCCGAGATAGACGGATGATATCGGGAGTATATGGGCAGCTTGGTTGGCATCGCAGTTCCTCCGCACAATCGAAGACCCGCTGCCGGGTTCAGGACACCAGCACCTGGCCGTGGCGCACGAAGGGCAGCTTGACCACGCTGGCCGCCAGCTGCTTGTCGCGGATTTCGACCTGCACCGTATCGCCGACCGCCACGCCCAGCGGCAGGCGCGCCAGCGCGATCGCCTGCTGCATGGTCGGGCTGAAGGTGCCGCTGGTGATTTCGCCGGCGCCCTGCGGCGTCAGGACTTTCTGGTGGGCGCGCAGCACGCCGCCCTTTTCGCGCAGCAGCAAGCCGAGCAATTGCTGCTTCTGGCCGTGCTCGATCAGCGCCGCCTTGCCGACGAAATCGCGCGGCGCCGCCAGGTCCACGGTCCAGCCCAGGCCGGCATCGAGCGGGCTGACCGTCTCGTCCATGTCCTGGCCATACAGATTCATGCCGGCTTCCAGGCGCAGCGTGTCGCGCGCGCCGAGCCCGGCCGGCCGCACGCCGGCGGCGGCCAGCGCCTGCCACAGCGCCACCGCCTGCGTCGCCGGCAAGGCGATCTCGAAACCGTCCTCGCCGGTGTAGCCGGTGCGCGCCAGCATCAGGTCGCCATAGGGCGTGGCCGGCACCAGCGCGGCATGGAAAGGCTTGAGCGGCTCCGAAGCCGCCTGCGTCTGCGGCAACACCTGCCACACCCTGGCGCGCGCCTGCGGGCCCTGCACCGCGATCAGCGCCAGCGCCTCGGCGCCGCTGCGGCGCTGCGTGATGCCGACGCCGGCGCCGGTCTGCCGGTTGTGCGCCTCGATCCAGGCCAGGTCCTTGTCGGCGGTGCCGGCGTTGACCACCAGCCGGAACCAGTTTTCCTCGAAGAAATAGACGATCAGGTCGTCGATGACGAAGCCGTCCGGGTTCAGCATGCACGAATACAGCGCCTTGCCGGAAACCTGGAGCTTGTCGACGTTGTTGGCCAGCAAGCCGCGCAGGAAGGCGCGCACGTTGGCGCCGCGCAAATCGATCACGCACATGTGGGAGACGTCGAACATGCCGCAATCGCTGCGCACCGCGTGGTGCTCCTCGATCTGCGAACCGTAGTTGACGGGCATGTCCCAGCCGCCGAAATCGACCATGCGGGCGCCGGCGGCGCGGTGGGTGGCATTCAGCGGGGTCGCTTGGAGCGTCATGGAAACCTCGTACCAATGGAAAGGTCGTCGTCATCCGCGTCACGGACGTGCTGGTCCGTTTGCGCGATTGACACCTGGCCCCTCTGTCCTTGGTACCTGAGAGATTACGGAATGGTATTCCGTGCGCCCCTTCGGTGGGCAGCCGCATTGCCGGCTGCCGCTCTCCAGAGTTTGGAAGAATCAGTCTTCCATCCGGATCAGTCCTTTTGCCTGAGAGTGTTTGGGGTGCCCCTTCGGCCGCAGCGCGTGATCGATGTGATCCGATGCGATGGCTGCCTTCTCCTGATCTGGATTTGCGAATATATGCGGTATGGGAAATGCTGTCAATTTCTGATTTTCATACCGGGCCGCCATGCAGAGGCGGCGGCGCTAGCGCTGCATCGATTCCCACACCTTTTGCAGGCGCTTGGCCGACACCGGCATCGGCGTCCTCAATTCCTGCGCAAACAGCGACACCCGCAGCTCTTCCAGCAGCCAGCGGAATTCGGCCATCTTGGGATCGTTGCGATGCGCGCCGCCGCGATCCTTCTGCGCACGCTGCCAGAGCGCCGCCGCCTGTTGCCATTCGGCCATCAACTTGGCGTCGCGCTGAGGATCGGCGCGCAGTTTTTCCAGGCGCACATTGATCGCCTTCAGGTAGCGCGGGAAGTGGGCCAGCTGCGCGTAGTCGTTGTCGGCGATGAAACGCTTGCTGATCAGAGCCTGCAGTTGCGCCTGCATGTCGGCGGTGGCCGCCGCGTGCGCACGGGCAGCCTGCAGTTTTTTCGGCAGCGCATGGTATTCGGCCAGTATCTGCGCCGCCAGCCGGGCGATCTCGTTGACCAGCAGGTTCAGGCGCGCCTTGCCCTCGTCGCGCCGCTTGGCGAATTCGGCGGCGTTTTGCGGCAAGGGCAGCTGCAGGCAGGCGCGCTCCAGCCCGGCGCCGATGATCTGCTCGCGCAATTCCTCCTGCGAGCCGAGGGCGATGAATTGCATGCCCATTTGTTGCAGACCGGGAATGTTTTTTTCCAGGAACTTCAGCTGCTCCTTCAATTGCAGCGCGAACAAGCGGCGCAGGCCGATCCGATGCACGCGCGCCGCCTCGGCCGGATCGTCGAATACCTGCAGCTCGCAATGCGTGGTCTTGTCCACCAGCGCCGGGAAACCGATCAGGGTCTGCTTGCCCTGGCGGATTTCCAGCAATTCGGGCAATTCGCCGAACGACCAAGTGGTCAGGTTCTGGTGTTCGGCGGCAGGGACGGCGCCGGCATCGGAGCCGCCTTGCGCCGCCTTGCCGCCCTGCCCCGCCTTGGCGGCGGGCGCCGGCGCGGCAGCGGCCGGGGTAGCGGTGCTCGCGGCAGGCGCCGCGGTTTGCTCCACCAGGCGCTGAAAACTCTGGCGCGCCTGGCCGCCGAACTCGGCCTGCAGCGCGGCCAGGTTGCGCCCCATCTCCAGTTGCCGGCCGTGTTCGTCGATCACCTTGAAATTCATGAAGTGGTGCGCCGGCAGGGTTTCCAGCTTGAAGTCGCTGAGCCTTGGCGGCAATCCCAGTCTGCTCGCGCACGTCGGCGATCAAGGCATCGAGCAGGCTGCCGCTGCCGAAGGCATGGCGCGCCTCGATGCGCTCGCCGAAGCCGGCGGCATAGTCGGGCAGCGGCACGCAATGGCGGCGCAGCTTCTGCGGCAGCGACTTCAGCAGCAGGTGCACCTTCTCCTTCAGCATGCCGGGCACCAGCCACTCGCAGCGCGCCGCCGACACCTGGTTCAAGGCGTACAGCGGCACGGCGAGCGTCACGCCGTCGCGCACCGCGCCCGGTTCGAAGTGATAGCTCAGGCCCATGGCGATGCCGGCCACCGTCATCTGCTTGGGAAACAGCTCGGTGGTGACGCCGGCCGCCTCGTGCCGCATCAGCTCGTCGCGGTTCAGGTACAAGAGCTTCGGGTTCTTGGCGCTGGCGTCCTTGAGCCATTTCTCGAAGGCGATGCCGTTGCAGATGTCGGCCGGGATCAGCTTGTCGTAGAACGCCGCGATCAGTTCGTCGTCGACCAGCACGTCGAGCCGGCGCGACTTGTGCTCGAGGTTTTCGATCTCGCGCACCAGCTTCTGGTTGTGCGCGAAGAACGGCGCGCGGGTCTCGAAATCGCCGCCGACCAGGGCATCGCGGATGAAGATTTCGCGCGCCTCGGCGGGATTGATCTTGCCGTAGTCGATGCGGCGCTGGCTGTACACCACCAGTCCGTACAAAGTGGCGCGCTCGTAGGCCGAAACCTGTGCCGTGCGCTTTTCCCAGCGCGGCTCGCCGTAGGATTTCTTCAGCAGGTGGCCGCCGATGCGCTCCAGCCATTCGGGCTGGATCTGCGCGATGTTGCGCGCATACAGGCGCGAGGTATCGACCAGTTCGGCGGCGACCACCCATTTGCCAGCTTTTTTCAGAAGCTGGGAACCGGGCCAGATATGGAACTTGATGGCGCGCGCGCCGAGATAGCTCGGCTCGTCCTCCTGCTTGAAGCCGATGTTGCCAAGCAAGCCGGTCAAGAGCGCGGTATGCAACTGCTCATAGGTGGCGGCGCCTCGTTCAGGCGCCAGCCCTGCTCGCGCACGATGGTCAGCAATTGCGAATGGACGTCGCGCCATTCGCGCAGGCGCAATTGCGACAGGAAGTTGGCGCGGCAATGCTCCTGCAGCTGACGATTGGTTTTCTTGTGCTCGATCTCGTCGGCGAACCACTTCCAGATCTTCAGGTAGGAGAGGAATTCGGATTTCTCGTCGGCGAATTTCTTGTGCGCGGCGTCGGCCGCCGCCTGCGCCTCCAGCGGCCGGTCGCGCGGGTCCTGCACCGACAGCGCGGCGGCGATCACCAGCACTTCCGACAGGCAGGCATTGTCCACGGCAGCCAGGATCATGCGCCCCACGCGCGGGTCGAGCGGCAGCCTGGCCAGCTTGTGGCCGAGCGGCGTCAGCCGGTTGGCGTCCTCATTGGACTCACCTACCGCGCCCAGTTCCTGCAGCAGCTGGTAACCGTCGGCGATCGCGCGCCCCTGCGGCGGCTCGATGAAGGGGAAGGTCTCGACGTCGGTCAGGCGCAGCGACTTCATGCGCAAAATCACCGCCGCCAGCGACGAGCGCAGGATTTCCGGCTCGGTGAATTTCGGCCGCAGCAGGTAGTCCTGCTCTTCGTACAAGCGGATGCAGACGCCGGCCGCGACCCGGCCGCAGCGGCCGGCGCGCTGGTTGGCGGCCGATTGCGCGATCGGCTCGATCTGCAGCTGTTCGACCTTGTTGCGATAGCTGTAGCGCTTGACGCGCGCGGTGCCGGCATCGACCACGTAGCGGATGCCGGGCACCGTCAGCGAGGTCTCGGCGACGTTGGTAGCGAGCACGATGCGGCGCGCATTGGACGGCTTGAACACGCGCTCCTGCTCCTGCGCCGACAGCCGCGCGAACAGCGGCAGGATTTCGACATGCGGCGGATGGTGCTTGCGCAGCGTCTCGGCGGCGTCGCGGATCTCGCGCTCGCCCGGCAGGAACACCAGCACGTCGCCGGAACCGATGCGCGCCAGCTCGTCGACGGCGTCGACCACGGCGTCCATCAGGTCGCGGTCGCGTCGGGCGCGCGCGGCGCCCTCTGCTCCAACGCCTCTCCCGCTAGCGGCGCCCTCTCCCCCGGCCCCTCTCCCACTCGTGGGAGAGGGGGGAGAATCGACTGGCCGGTAACGAATCTCGACCGGATACAGCCGCCCGGAAACTTCGATCACCGGCGCCGGCCGCTCGCCGCGCGCGAAATGGCGCGCGAAGCGCTCGGCGTCGATGGTGGCCGAAGTGATGATCAGCTTCAGATCGGGCCGGCGCGGCAGCAACTGCTTCAGGTAGCCGAGCAGGAAGTCGATGTTCAGACTGCGCTCGTGCGCCTCGTCGATGATGATGGTGTCGTACTGGCGCAGGAAGGGATCGGTCTGGGTTTCCGCCAGCAGGATGCCGTCGGTCATCAGCTTGACCGAGGCGCCGGCGCTCAAGGTGTCGTTGAAGCGCACCTTGAAGCCGACGTGCTCGCCCAGCGGCGAACCGAGTTCCTGGGCAATGCGCTTGGCGGTGCTGGAGGCGGCAATCCGGCGCGGCTGCGTATGGCCGATCAGGCCGCCCTGGCCGCGCCCCAGCTGCAGACAGATTTTCGGCAGCTGGGTGGTCTTGCCGGAGCCGGTTTCGCCGCAGACGATGATGACCTGGTGCGCGTCCAGCGCCTCGGCGATTTCGGCGCGCCGCGCCGAGACAGGCAATTCTTCCGGGAATGAAATCGGCGGCAGCGGATTGCGTACGGCCGGCGCCGGCGCGGCTTGCGGCCGGGCACGGCCGCGCGGGCTGGATTTTTGAGGCGGTTCGGGTGCAGACATGACGGCTCGAATTATAATGCGCCTCATGGAAAATCCAGATCAATTCGTCGGCTGGCTACGTTCGGTCGCGCCCTACATCCACGCGTTCCGCGGCAAGACCTTCGTGGTCGCCTTCCCCGGCGAGCTGGTGATGACCGGCGCGCTGCCGGTGCTGGCCCAGGATTTGTCGTTATTGCATGCGCTCGGCATCCGCATCGTGATCGTCCACGGCAGCCGGCCGCAGGTCGAGGAGCAGCTGGCGCTGCGCAAGGTCGAGGCGCATTTCCACAACGGCCTGCGCATCACCGACAGCGCGGCGCTGGAGTGCGCCAAGGAAGCCGCCGGCGAGTTGCGGCTCGACATCGAGGCCGCCTTCAGCCAGGGCTTGCCGAACACGCCGATGGCGCACGCGGCGATCCGTATCATTTCCGGCAATTTCGTCACCGCGCGCCCGATCGGCATCATCGACGGCGTCGACCTGCAGCTGACCGGAGTCACGCGCAAGATTGCCTATGAAACCATCCATCCGATCCTGGCCGCCGGCGCCCTGGTGCTGCTGTCGCCGCTCGGATTTTCGCCGACCGGCGAGGCCTTCAACCTCTCCATGGAAGACGTGGCGGTAGCGGCGGCGATCGCGCTGCGCGCCGAAAAACTGGTGTTCATCAGCGAAACGCCGATGATGACCGACGCCGCCGGCGCCGAAATCCGCGAACTATCGGCGCACCAAGCGGAAGCGGTGCTGGACACCGGCTGCCTGC
The DNA here is from genome assembly GCA_963706525.1 of uncultured beta proteobacterium. GTDB lineage: Bacteria > Pseudomonadota > Gammaproteobacteria > Burkholderiales > Burkholderiaceae_D > DATJCV01. The sequence continues at coordinate 597,229 of CAVPMM010000015.1, forward strand.
CGGCCGACGCCGCGTTCTACCTGAAGCACGCGATCCGCGCCTGCCACTTCGGCGTGCCGCGCGCCCATATCATCCCGTTCGCCCTCGACGGCTCGGCGCTGCTGGAACTGTTCACGCACGACGGCGTCGGCACCATGATTTCCTACGAAAACCTGGAGAGCCTGCGCGAAGCGACGATCGAGGACGTGGGCGGCATCTTGAAGCTGCTGGAACCGCTGGAAGCCGACGGCACATTGGTCAAGCGCGGCCGCGAACTGATCGAACGCGAGATCGACCGCTTCACGGTGATCGAGCACGACGGCGTGATTTTCGGCTGCGCCGCGCTCTACCCTTTCCCGGAAGAACGCATGGCCGAAATGGCCGCGCTCACCGTGAACCCCGAGGCGCAGACCCAGGGCGACGGCGAGCGCATCCTGAAACACATGGAAAACCGCGCGCGCGGCGCCGGCATGAAAAAACTGTTCGTGCTGACCACGCGCACCGAGCACTGGTTCCTGAAGCGCGGCTTCGTGCGCGCGACGATCGACGACCTGCCGAAAAACCGCCAGCAGATGTACAACTGGCAACGAAAGTCGCTGGTGCTGATCAAGAATCTTTAACATCATTGCGGGACAGAGTTGAGCGTAGCGGTACTCTGTCCCCGACAAATTTTAAAAACAACATTGCGGGATAGAGTTTGTGAGGCGCCGCAGCGCGCCGAATTACTCGGTCCCCAACAAATGTTAAGCATTGCGGGACAGAGTTTGCGAGACGCGCAGGCGTCAAGCTACTCTGTCCCCAACACTTTAGAATACGTCGCATCACTCGAACCAAGTCGCCGCTCGATTCCATGCGCTAGACTCCGGCACCACGCCCAGTCCCCGGATTCCCACCCGAAGCCGCGGGCGCGACACACTTTCATTGAAATCAAAGGAGAAACATATGGCCCGCATGGTCCACTGCATCAAGCTCAACAAGGAAGCCGAAGGACTGGATTTTCCGCCGTATCCGGGCGAACTCGGCAAGCGGATTTATGAAAACGTCTCGAAGGAAGCCTGGGCCGCCTGGCTCAAGCATCAGACCATGCTGGTCAACGAAAATCGGCTGAACCTGGCCGATGCGCGCGCCCGCAAATACCTGGCGACGCAGATGGAAAACCACTTCTTCGGCAGCGGCGCCGATGCCGCCGCCGGCTACACGCCGCCGGCCGAGTAAGGACTGCGGCGGCGCATACGCTCAGTGCTTCGGCTCGGATTGCGAAGAAACCAGCTCGTGCAGGCGCCGCCGCAGCAGCCTTTCCTGGCGCTGCTCTTCCAGCCAGTCGGCGCGGATCGCGCGCCACAGCGACACTGCCATCATCACCAGCACCACGGTGAATGGCAGCGCGAACACGATGGTCGCAGTCTGCACCGCCTTCAAGCCACCGGCCAGCAGCAGGCTGAGGGCCACACCCGACACCAGCAATCCCCACATCACCTTGACCCAGGCCGCCGGGTTCGGATTGCCGCCGCTGCTCATCATGCCCAGCACCAGCGTCGCCGAATCGGCCGATGTAACGAAAAACACCACTACCAGCACGGTGGCCACGCCCGATAGCAGCGTTCCCAGCGGCAGCGTGTCGAACATCACGAACAGCGCGGTCGAGACATCTGCCTGCACCGCCTCGTCGATCGGTATCGACTGCCAGATTTCCTGGTGCAGCGCGGCGCCGCCGAACACGGAGAACCAGACGAAGGCCACCAGCGTCGGCGCCAGCACGGTGCCGATGATGAATTCGCGGATGGTGCGTCCGCGCGACACGCGCGCGATGAACAGGCCGACGAACGGCGACCATGAAATCCACCACGCCCAGTAGAACACGGTCCAGTCGCCGACCCAGCCGCTCTCGCGGAACGGCGTGGTGCGCAGGCTCATGCGCACGAAGTCGCTGAGGTAGCTGCCCAGCGTGTTGGTGAAGGTGTCGATGATGGTGATGGTCGGCCCCAGTACGAATACCGCCAGCGCCAGCGCGGCGGCCAGGACCAGGTTGAAGACCGACAGGTACTTGATGCCGCGCCCGACGCCGCTGACCGCCGACGCGATGAACAGCGCGGTGGTGACGACGATGATGCCGACTTGCCAGGAGGCATTGATCGGCACCCCGGCCACCGTGTGCAGTCCGCTGTTGATCTGCAGCGCACCCATCCCGAGCGAGGCGGCGACGCCGAACGCGGTGGCGATCACCGCCAGCACGTTGGCCAGCACCGACACATGCCGCGCCAGCCGCCACGGCAGCGCCTCGATGGCGACGCTTACCAGCGCCGCGCCGCCGCGGCGGAACTGGAAGAAGGCGATCGCCAGCGCGATGATGCTGTACACCGCCCACGGATGCAGCCCCCAGTGGAAAAAGCTGTAGCGCATCGCGGCGTTGGCCGCCTCCGGCGTGCGGGCGGCAATGCCGGGCGGCGGCGTGATGAAATGCGAGATCGGCTCGGCCACACCCCAGAACACCAGGCCGATGCCCATGCCGGCGGCAAACAGCATCGCGAACCACGAAGGGAGCGAAAACTCGGGTTCGTCATCCTCGCCGCCCAGCTTCAGGCTGCCGTAACGGCTGAAGGCCAGCAGCAGCGTCATGACGACTAGGCCGAGCACGATCCACAGATAGAGCCAGCCGAAGTGGCGGGTGATGGCGGCCAGCGCCTGGTCGAAGAAGGCGCCGAGTGAGGCGGGAGCCAAGAGGCCCCACAGCACGATGACGAGGATCAAGCCGGCGGAAAAAATCAGCTGCATCGATTCCTCCTGGGTGGTAGCCGCCAGCCGAAGCGCCGGCGGCCCGGACGGTGGCCGGTGTCTATTTGACTGGAGATCGAAGAAAGCGGTCCATGCGCGCCGGGAAAAATGGCGCGCCGACCGACAGATGCAGGAGTATTTTACGAAGTGCCCGTTTTACGTCCGGAATTTGGCAATTTCAAGGCATACTCCCAACCCCTAGAATTTCAGCGTCCGGACGCCGTCCGGCGTGCCCAGCAGGCAGACGTCGGCACCGTGGCGCGCAAACAATCCGACCGTGACGACGCCGGCGATATTGTTGATCTCGGCTTCCAGTTGCGCCGGTTGCTCGATCTTCATGCCCACCACATCCAGGATCAGGCAGCCGTTATCGGTCTTCAGCGGCTCGCCGTCCTTCAGGCGCAGACGCGGCGCGCCGCCGAGTTGGGCCAGCCGGCGCGCCACCGCCGCCTGCGCCATCGGGATCACTTCCACCGGCAGCGGAAACGCGCCCAGCACATCGACCAGCTTCGAGCCGTCGGCGATGCAAACGAAGCGTTGCGCCACCGAGGCGACGATCTTTTCGCGCGTCAGCGCCGCGCCGCCGCCCTTGATCATCGCGCCCTGCGGCGTGATTTCATCGGCGCCGTCGATGTATACCGGCATCGACTCGACCTGGTTCAGGTCGAATACCGGGATGCCGTGCCCCGCCAGCCGGGCCGCGGTGGCGTCCGACGAGGCTACCGCGCCGCGGATGCGGTGCTTGATCTTGGCCAATTCGTCAATGAAAAAATTCGCGGTGGAACCGGTGCCGACGCCGATGATTTCGCCATCGACCACGTATTCGATGGCGGCGCGCGCCACCGCCTGTTTCAACTGATCCTGATTCATGATGCCTGCCTCAAAAAAGAATCCGCGTATTTTACGCGAGCGCGGCCGCCAAGCCGCGAGGCAAATCGCGTGTCGGCCGCCGAAGTTGATACTACAATTGCCGTTCAACCTCCACTTGCCACAGGACCTCCCATGCCGACACTGCAGCCCTTCCATCTCGCCTTCCCGGTCAACGATCTGGCCGCCGCACGCGCCTTCTACGGCGGCGTGCTCGGCTGCGCCGAAGGCCGCAGCTGCGACGAGTGGATCGATTTCGATTTTTTCGGCCACCAGCTGGTGGCGCACCTGGTGCCGGGCCATTCGAAGCTGGCCGGTGCCAATGCGGTCGACGGCCACAATGTGCCGGTGCCGCATTTCGGGCTGGTGCTGTCGATGGCCGAGTGGCGCGCCAAGGCCGAACAGCTGCGGCAGGCGGGCGTGAAGTTCGAGATCGAGCCGCATATCCGCTTCCCCGGCCTGCCGGGCGAACAGGGCACGATGTTCTTTTACGACCCGAGCGGCAACGCGCTGGAAATCAAGGGCTTCGAAAACATGGAGCAGCTGTTCGCGAAGTGAGGCGAATCCATTTCACGCAGGCCAATACCGTCCGTGAACGCCAGGCTGCGGCTTGGCTGGCCGGCCAGACGGAACACGGCGCGGTTAAGCGGCGTTTGCACGATGGCGGGTAACGGCTGCCGCTAACCGCGTTACGCCTGCGCGCCTATCACCCCTTCGTGAAACCAGCGCGCATCAGGGCGCGCTCACCAGCCGCAGGCGGCTGGCGGCCGTCGCCAGCGCGGTGATCCGGGCCCAGTCGCCGGCCTGCAGCGCGTCCTTCGGCGTCAGCCAGGAACCGCCGACGCAGGCGACATTCTTGCAGCGCCAGGAATTGCGGCGCGGTCTCGCACGGAAATGCCGCCGGTCGGGCAGAACATCACGTCCGGCAGCGGCCCGGCCAGCGCCTTCAGCATGCCGACGCCGCCCGCCGGCACCGCCGGAAACAGCTTCAGGCGGTGAAAGCCGGCGTCGCGCGCCGCCATCACTTCGGACGGCGTCATCACGCCCGGCAGCAGCGGCAGGCCGCTGAACTGCGGGCCGCTTCGATCAGGACGGGGTCAGTCCCGGCGAGACGCCGAACACGGCACCGGCATCGCGCGCCGCCGCGAATTGCGTCCGGCTCGGTCAGGGTGCCGACGCCGACGATCGCGCCTGCGGCACCTGTTCCGCGATGGCGCGGATCGCCGCCAGCCCGTGCGGGGTGCGCAGCGTCACTTCCAGCACGCGGATGCCGCCCGCCACCAGCGCCCGCGCCAGCGGCACCGCGTGCTCCGGATCGTCGATGCGCGATCACCGGGATCACCGGCGAGGCCTGCATGATTTCCAGCATGGTCACGCGCTGCTTCTTGTTCGAATCCTTGCCTGAATTCATGAGCGGGCTCCTGGGTTATTTGATCAAGGTATCTTCATCCGAGCCGGGCACCTCATCCAGCACGTCGTGCAAGTTATTGGTCGGCACCGCCTGCCGCAACGGCGGCGGCAGGCCGAAGGTGGCCGCGCCCTCTTCCGCCGCGCCGACGGCGGCGCGGAACATGGCGAACAGCTCGCGCCCCATGCCGACCTGGTTGGCCGACAGGTCGATCTGCTCGACGCTGCGCGCGTCCCATTCGGCGCTCGGCACCAGCGCCTGCAGCACGCCGGCCGGCGCATCCAGGCGGATCATGTCGCCGTTGCGCACGCGTCCGAGCGGACCGCCGGCCAGCACTTCCGGCGACACATGGATCGCCGCCGGCACCTTGCCGGAAGCGCCCGACATGCGGCCGTCGGTGACCAGCGCCACGTGGTGGCCGGCATCCTGCAGGCTGCCCAGCGCCGGCGTCAGCGCGTGCAGTTCCGGCATGCCGTTGGCGCGCGGCCCCTGGTAGCGCACCACGGCGACGAAATCGCGCTCCAGCTGGCCCAGCCTTGTAGGCCATGCATGAACTCTTCCTGCGAATCGAACAGGATGGCCGGCGCTTCGACCACCCGATGTTCCGGCTGACCGCCGAGATCTTGATCACCGCGCGCCCCAGATTGCCCGGTCAACAGCCGCATGCCGCCATCGAACGAAAACGGCTTGGCCACCGGGCGCAGCACATGTCTCGTCGCCGCTGGCGGCCGGCGCCTCTTTCCAGACCACCGCGCCATCCTGCAGGAACGGCTCGCGGCAATGCGCGCGCAAGCCGTGGCCGAGGATCGTCGTCACGTCTTCGTGCAGCAGGCCGGCATCGAGCAGTTCGCGGATCACGAAGCCGGTGCCGCCGGCGGCGTGGAAATGATTGACGTCGGCCTCGCCGTTCGGATAGATGTGCGCCAGGAGCGGCACCACGGTCGACAGCTCGTCGAAATCGTCCCAGTCGATCACGATGCCGGCGGCGCGCGCGATCGCCACCAGGTGCAGCGTGTGGTTGGTCGAGCCGCCGGTGGTCAGCAGCGCGACGATCGCGTTGACGATCGCCTTTTCGTCGACCACGTGGCCGATCGGCAAGTAGCTGGCGCCCTGGTCGGTGATTTCCACCGCGCGGCGCGCGGCGGCGACAGTCAGCGCCTCGCGCAATGGCGTATTGGGATTGATGAAGGCGGCGCCGGGCAGGTGCAGGCCCATCACTTCCATCAGCATCTGGTTGCTGTTGGCGGTGCCGTAGAAGGTGCAGGTGCCGGGCGCGTGATACGACTGCGCCTCCGCATTCCAGCAGTTCATCGCGGTCGATCTTTCCCTGGGCATACAGTTGGCGGATCGCCGCCTTCTTCTTGTTGGCCAGGCCGCTGGTCATCGGACCGGCCGGCACGAACACGGCCGGCAAATGGCCGAAATGCAGCGCGCCGATCAAGAGGCCGGGCACGATCTTGTCGCAGATGCCGAGGTAGCAGCGCGGCGTCGAACATGTTGTGCGACAGGGCGACCGCGGTCGCCATGGCGATGGTGTCGCGCGAAAACAGCGACAGCTCCATGCCCGGCTGCCCCTGCGTGACGCCGTCGCACATCGCCGGCACGCCGCCGGCGAACTGGGCCACCGCCGCCGGCGGCGCGCACCGCCTCGCTTGATGACTTGCGGGAAACGCTCAACGGCTGATGCGCCGACAGCATGTCGTTGTAGGCCGACACGATGGCAATCGACGACTGCTGCTGCTCTGCTTGAGCTTCAGCTTGTCGTTGGCCGGAAAAGCGGCGAAGCCGTGGGCCAGGTTGGTGCACGACAGCGAGCCGCGCTGCACGCCGGCGCGGCGCGCCGCTTCCAGCCGGGACAGATAGGCGGCGCGATAAGGCGCGCTGCGCTGGACGATGCGCGCCGTAACCTCGGCGACGATGCGATGAACGGACATGATCGACCTCTCGCGATAAATAGTCGTGAAATTTTACTACAAACAAAAAGTCGGCTCCGCTGCCGCATCGATTCTCCCGCTAACTTGCGCCAATGGAAATTTCATTGCATGGGAGCATCACGATACCGCTTTTCAAGGCACCATGCCGGTGGCCGCACACGCACATTTTGTAGTGAAATTACAAAAAAATCGGGTATAGTTGACCCAATTGCATTTTCATCCGAGGTGGTTATCGACATGCAGCGATCGCGACTGACCGCAAGCGCCGAATTCCAGGCGCTGCAACGGCACCACGCCGAAACGCAACACTGGCGCGTGGAGCAGCTGTTCGCGCAGGATGCCGAGCGCTTTGCGCGCTTATCGCTGGAAGCCGCGGGACTGTTTCTCGACTATTCCAAAAACCGCGTGCAGGCCGCCACCATGGCACTGCTGCGGGCGCTGGCGCGCGAGCGCGGAGTGGAGGCGCAACGCGACGCCATGTTTGCCGGCGCCGAAGTCAATCCCACCGAACAGCGGGCGGCACTGCACACGGCGCTGCGCGCGCCGCGCGAGGCGGCGCCGCGGCTGGACGGCCGCGATATCGGCGCCGACATTCATGCGGTGCTGGAGCGGATTTACGCATTTGCGCGAAAGCGTGCGCAGCGGCGATTGGCGCGGCTACAGCGGCCGGCCGATCACCGACATCGTCAACATCGGCATCGGCGGTTCCGACCTCGGCCCGAAAATGGCCTGCGCGGCGCTGCGCCCGCTGGCGCATCCGCGCCTCGCCACTGCATTTCGTCTCGAATGTCGACGCCCACGACCTGGCGGCGGTGCTGGCGCGGGTCGACCCGCAGACTACGCTGTTCGTGGTCGCCTCCAAGACCTTCACCACGCTGGAAACCATGATGAATGCGCAAACGGCGCGCGCCTGGTTTTTGCAAAGCGCGGCCGAAGCGGATCTGCCGAAGCATTTCGTCGCGGTTTCCACCAACGCTGCCGCGGTTGCCGCCTTCGGCATCGATCCCGGCAACATGTTTCCGTTCTGGGATTGGGTCGGCGGCCGCTATTCGATCTGGTCGGCGATCGGCCTGCCGCTGGCGCTGGCGGTCGGCGCCGAACATTTCGCGCAGTTTCTGGCCGGCGCCCATGCGATGGACCAGCATTTCCAGAGCGCGCCGCTGGAAGCCAACATGCCGGCGATCCTGGCATTGATCGGCATCTGGAACCGCAATTTCCTCGGCAGCGCCTCGCTCTCGATCGCGCCCTACCATCAGGACCTGCGGCATTTTCCGGCCTATCTGCAGCAGCTCGAGATGGAAAGCAACGGCAAGCGCGTCGCGCTGGACGGCGAGGCGCTCGATGCCGCCACCTGCCCCGCCATCTGGGGCGACGTCGGCACCAATGGCCAGCATGCGTATTTCCAGTGGCTGCATCAGGGCACCGATGTCACGCCGGTCGATTTCATCGCGGCGCTGCGGCCGGCCGCCGGCTTCGCCGACCATCAAACGACGCTGCTGGCGAGCTGCTTCGCGCAGTCGGAGGCATTCATGCGCGGCAGGAGCGCGGAGCAGGCGCACGCCGAAATGCTGGCCCAGGGCATGGCGGCAGCCGAGAGTCGCGGCGCTGGCGCCGCACCGCGCGTTTCCCGGCAACCGCCCCAGCAATACGATCCTGATGGAAGACTTGACGCCGGCGACGCTGGGCGCGCTGATCGCGCTCTACGAGCACAAGGTGTTCGTGCAGGGAGTCGTCTGGGGCATCAACAGCTTCGACCAATGGGGCGTCGAACTGGGCAAGGTGCTGGCCAAAAACATCGAGGGGGAACTGACCGGGATGCCGGCGCCGGAACGGCACGACAGCTCGACCAACGGGCTGATCGCGCGCGCCCGCAAGGCGCTTTAGCGGCGCCGCCGGTTTCCGTGGGACGCGCATGTCGATGTACAACCAATCTTTCCTATCATGGCTCTTCCCGATTTCGACCTGATCCTGTTCGGCGGCACCGGCGACCTGGCGATGCGCAAGCTGCTGCCGGCGATGTATGCGCGCCAGCGCGCGCACGATCTGCCGCCGGGCGCGCGCATCATCTGCGTCGGCCGCAATGAGGGCGGCGACGCCGAATTCCTGGCGACCGTCGAGCGCGACGTCAAACCGAATATCGCGCCGGCGCTGCTGCGCGAGGACGCGTGGCAAGCGTTCTGCCAGCGCATCCGCTATGTGGCGCTGGACGCCACCGATCCGGCCACCTACGCGGCGCTGGCAGCGGCGCTCCGTCCGGATCCCGGGCTGACGCGCGTGTTCTACCTGGCGACGCCGCCGGCGCTGTTTGCCGCCATCTGCCGACAACCTGGCGGCCAGCGGCCTGGCAACGCCGGCCACGCGCGTGGTGCTGGAAAAGCCGCTGGGCCGCGATCTGGCCAGCGCGCGCCAGATCAATGCCGAGGTCGGCCAGGTATTTGCGGAGTCGCAGATCTTCCGCATCGACCATTACCTCGGCAAGGAAACCGTGCAGAACCTGCTGGCGCTGCGCTTCGGCAACATCCTGTTCGAACCGCTGTGGCGGCGCGAATGGATTTCGGACGTGCAGATCACGATCGCCGAAGAGCTCGGCGTCGGCAACCGCATGGGCTACTACGAGACCTCGGGCGCGCTGCGCGACATGCTGCAGAACCACTTGCTGCAGCTGCTGTGCATCGTCGCCATGGAGCCGCCGGTGTCGATCTCGCCGGACGCGGTGCGCGATGAAAAGCTGCAAGGTGCTGCGCTCGCTCAAGCGTTTCACGCCGACCACGCTGGCGCAGAACATGGTGCGCGGCCAGTACCGCGCCGGCCACGTCGACGGCGGCGCGGTGCCGGGCTATCGCAAGGAACCGGGCGCCAATCCCGCATTCGCGCACCGAAACCTTCGTCGCCCTCAAGGCCGAAATCGATACCTGGCGCTGGGCCGGCGTGCCGTTCTACCTGCGCACCGGCAAGCGCATGGCCGACCAGCTGGCGGAGATCGTGGTGCGCTTCAAGCGGATCCCGCATTCGATCTTCGCGCAGCCCAACAGCAGTTTCCAGCCGAATTGCCTGGTGATCCGCCTGCAGCCGGACGAAGGCCTGCACCTGAACCTGATGGCCAAGACGCCCGGCGACGGCATGCGCCTGAAGCCGGTCGAGCTCGAACTGGATTTCCGCGAACAGCTTCAAGACGCCGCGCATGGAAGCCTACGAGCGCCTGCTGTTCGACGTGCTGCGCGGCCAGCTGACGCTGTTCATGCGCAGCGACGAACTGGAAGCGGCCTGGGAATGGGTCGAACCGATCCTCGACTACTGGGAACAGGAAGAAAGCGCGCCGATACCCTACACCGCCGGCACCTGGGGCCCGGCCGCAGCCAGCGCCCTGATCGGCCGCGACGGCCTGCAGTGGCGCGAAGAAGCGCTGCCGGAAATGTAAGCCCATGCTGCTCGATGCGATCCGCACCCAGCTCGACTCGCTCTCGAAATCGGAGCAGAAAGTCGCGCTGGCGGTGCTGAAGAATCCGGAGCTGGCGCTGGCGGAAAACCTGACCGCGCTGGCGCGCCAGCCGCAGGTGTCGGAACCGACCGTGGTGCGTTTCTGCCGCGCCTCGGCTACGACGGCTGGCAGGAATTCAAGCTGAAGCTGGCGCAAAGCCTGGCGCTCGCCCTGCCCGGCGCCGACCAGCCGCTGACGCACGACGACCTGGCGGCCGACCTGGTCAACAAGATCTGCAGCCGCTCGATCAATACCCTGCTCGACCTGCGCAACAACCTGAACCCGAACGCGATCCAGCGCGCGCTGGACATGCTGGCGCGCCGCCAGCAAGATCGAGTTCTACGGCCAGGGCAGCTCCGGCCTCGTCGCCGCCGATGCGCAGCACAAGTTCTTCCGCTCGGGCGTGCCGACCGTCGCCTACACCGATCCGCACATCCACAGCATCGCCGCCTCGCTGCTGCAAGAAAGGCGACGCGGTGGTGGCGATCTCCCAGCGCGGCAACAGCGCGCGCCCTGCTGCGCAGCGTGCAACTGGCGCGCAAGGGCGGCGCCGAGGTGATCGTGCTGGCGCCGCAGCGGCACGCCGCTGGCGGCGCTGGCCACGGTGCTGGTGCCGATCGACCTCAGCTTCAACATCGATCCCTACACGCCGATTTCGGCGCGCCTGGCGCACCTGGTGGTGATCGACATCCTGGCGGTCGGGCTGGCGCTGAAACGCGGTCCGGAGTTCCGCAAGAAGATGCAGAATGCGCAGAAGGCCCTGCAGAAATTCGACATGCAATTGGATTCCTATCTTTGAAAGCGAAGCCGATGAACCAACTGGAGCAATTGAAGCAGTACACCACCGTGGTCGCCGACACCGGCGACTTCCAGACGATGAAGGCGTTCGCGCCGCAGGACGCCACCACCAATCCGTCGCTGATCCTGAAGGCGGTGCAAAAGGACGAATACCGCCCGCTCCTGGAGGCAGACGGTGCGCGAGCACGGCGGCAAGCCGGTGGCCGAGATCATCGACCGCCTGCTGGTCCGCTTCGGGCTGGAAATCCTGCGCCTGATTCCCGGCCGCGTCTCCACCGAAACCGACGCCCGGCTGTCGTTCGACACCGAAGGCACGATCGCCAAGGGCCGCGCCCTGATCGCGCTGTACGAAGCCGCCGACATCCCGCGCGAGCGCATCCTGATCAAGATCGCCTCGACCTGGGAAGGCATTCGCGCCGCCGAAGTGCTGGAACGCGAAGGCATCCGCTGCAACATGACGCTGCTGTTCTCGCTGCCGCAGGCCATCGCCTGCGCCGAAGCCGGCGCGCAGCTGATCTCGCCCTTCGTCGGCCGCATCTACGACTGGTACAAGAAAGCCAGCGGCCACGACTACGCCGGCGCCGACGATCCGGGCGTGCAGTCGGTGCGCGCAGATCTACACCTACTACAAGAAATTCGGCTACCGCACCGAGGTGATGGGCGCCAGCTTCCGCAACACTTCGCAAATCCTGGAACTGGCCGGCTGCGACTTGCTGACGATCAGCCCGGAGCTGCTGCAACAGCTGGCCGACGAGCGAGGCGCCGGTGGCGCGCCAGCTGAGCCCGGACGCCGCGCGCGCCGCCGATCTCAAACGGCTGACGCTGGATGAAAAGACTTTCCGCGCCATGCTCAACGACGATGCGATGGCCACCGAAAAGCTGGCCGAAGGCATCCGCCTGTTTTGCGCCGACGCGGTCAAGCTGGAAAAGATGATCGAGGCGCTGCGCTAGCTCGCCCGCTCCACGCAACGGATCACGATACCGAACGCGCTCCTCGCGCCACGGCCTCGGCCATCGCCAGCGCATCGGCATCGCCGCGCGCCTGCAGCGCGCGCTCCACGCCTTCCCGGTCGGCCGGCGGGCGGTTCTGGCTGACCTTCCACTTGCCGATCAGCCGCGTGATCGGGATTTCGAGGCCGACGATTGCTGCCAGCATCGATTCGATGTAATCGTCGGGCGCGTCGGCCACCTGCCACGGTACGGCAAAGTCCGCCTCATGGCGATTGGTCAGCCGAGTCACCAGCGCGCGCAGCCAGGCGGCGTCCTCGATCACCCGCAGCGGGCCATAGGCGTGCACCACCATGTAGTTCCAGGTCGGCACCACCTTGCCGGTTTCCTGCTTGGTTTGATACCAGGACGGCGTGATGTAGGTGTGCGCGCCCTGAAATATCGCGAGCGCCTCGACCTCCGGGTTGAACTCGCGCCACAGAGGATTGCCGCGCGACACATGGGCGCGCAAGGTGCCGAACGGCGCGGGTTCAGGGGAGATTTCAAACGGGATATGGTTGGCGTTCAAGCCATCCGCGTCCAGCGTCACCAGCGTGCCGAACGGATACGCTCCGATCAGTTGCTGCAACACGTCGACGCGCTTCTCTTCGAACTGGGCGGGCAGGTACATGGCGCTTCCTTGTGCGATTGAGCCGGGGTGCGATCAGGCGCGCAGTCAGGTGTTCTCCACCACCACTTCGGCCTTCAGCGAATTGGCGATATAGCAATGGTGGTGCGCCTGCTCATGCATGCGGGCCAGCGCATCGGCGTCCGGCGCCGCACCGGCAAAGCCAATCTCGGGACGCAGCACGATGCGCGTGATCGCCATTCTGCCCTCGCTGTCTTTGTCCATCACGCCATAGGCCGGATCGACGTAATTGTCGATCACGAACCCGGCACGCGCCGCGAACGACAGGAAAAACAGCATGTGGCAGCTGGAGGTGGCGGCGACCAGCGCCTCTTCCGGATCGACATTGGCGGCCTCCGACATCGGCAGCGGTACGGAAAGCGGCGAGGACGAGGCGGCTATGCGCGCACCGCCGTCGAATTCCCATTGGTGGGCGCGGCTGTAGCGGTTATCGACGAATTTCTGCTCGCCTCTGTGCCAGCGGATCGTCGCTTCGTAGCGGTGCATGCTTGCCTCCATTGCAGATCATGCTTCGGATTTTACGCGCGCCGCGACGTGCCGACTGTCGTAGCTGGCGGCGCACCGCCGGCTAGAGTTTCTCGGTCTCGCCCGCCTTCGGCTGCCACTTCATCAGGCGCTTCTCGACCACGCCGACCAGGCCGTCGAGCACCAGCGCGAACGCGGTCAGCACCAGGATGCCGGCGAACACGGTGTTGATGTCGAAGGTGCCTTCGGCCTGCAGGATCAGGTAGCCGACGCCGCGCGCCGAGCCCAGGTATTCGCCGACGATGGCGCCGACGAAGGCCAGCCCGATCGACGTGTGCAGGCTGGAAAACACCCAGGAGGTGGCCGACGGCAAATACACCGTGGCGCAGCAATTGGCGCGCATTGGCGCCCAGCATGCGGGCGTTGGCCAGCACCACCGGGCTGACTTCCTTGCACGCCCTGGTAGACGTTGAAGAACACGATGAAGAACACCAGCGTCACCGCCAGCGCCACCTTGGACCAGATGCCGAGGCCGAACCACATGGCGAAGATCGGCGCCAGGATCACGCGCGGCATCGAGTTGGCGGCCTTGATGTAGGGATCGAGAATCGCCGACGCCAGCGGCGACAGCGCCAGCCACAGCCCGACCGCGAGGCCGAGCGCGGTGCCGATGCCGAACGCCAGCAGGGTTTCGGTCAGGGTCACCAGCAGGTGCGAATAGATTTCGGCCGGGAACTGCAGCGTGAACCAGGTGGCGTCGCCGAAGCCGACTTCGAGGCTGCCGCTGCCTTGCGTGAACCATTGCCAGATGCGCAGCAGCACCTTCGCCGGTTCGCCGAAGAAGAACGCGGCTTTCGGATCGCGCGACACCACATGCCAGAGCACGAAGAACGCGACCAGCACCAGCGCCTGCCAGAAGCGCAGGTTCTTGCGGTTGGGTTTCAAGGCGCTCCACATGCTCAGACCGCCCGCTTCTGCTGCTGATAGCCCTTCAGCACTTCGTCGCGCAGCACGCCCCAGATCTGCGCGTGCAGTTCGACGAAGCGCGGATTGCGCGCGCACTTCGGTGACGTCGCGCGGACGCGGCAGGTCGATCGCGAATTCGCCGATCGGATGCGTCGCCGGGCCGGCCGACAGCACCACCACGCGGTCCGACATGCGCGATCGCTTCGTCCAGATCGTGGGTGATGAACAGCACCGCCTTGCTTCTTCGCGCCCCACAATTCCAGCACTTCGTTTTCCATCAGCTGCCGGGTCTGGATGTCGAGCGCGGAAAACGGTTCGTCCATCAGGATGATGTCGGGATCGAGGATCAGGGTCTGCGCCAGCGCCACGCGCTTGCGCATGCCGCCCGACAGCTGGTGCGGATAGCGGTCGCCGAAGCCCTGCAGGCCGACCCGCGCCAGCCAGTCTTCGCCTTGCCGCGCTTGCTTCGTCTTCCGCACGCCGCGGAACTGCAGGCCGGCGATCACGTTGTGCAAGGCGCTGCGCCACGGCATCAGCGCTTCGGCCTGGAACATGTAGCCGGCGCGCCGGTTGATGCCGGCCAAGGGCTCGCCGAACACCTGGACGCTGCCGGACGATGGCTGCAGCAGGCCGGCGCCGACATTCAGCAGGGTCGACTTGCCGCAGCCGGTCGGGCCGACCACCGAGACGAATTCGCCGGGCGCGATCGCCAGCGTGGTGTCGGCCACCGCGGTGTAGCGCTGCGATGGATCGCCCTTCGAGATGAAGGTGCAGCTGATGTTTTCCAGGAGAAGCGCAGGGCGGTCATGGAGTACGAGCGTGGCGAATGCGTCGCGGACTCGAGGCTTCCGCAGACGGGAAACGAGTGTCGAGACGTCCGCTCGAACGCCAGGGTCTCTTGCCGACGCGGCGTCAGTTGACCGGCAGCAGCTGCTGGATTCCTGCCATCGCGGGGACGACACCTGAATATTTCGCCGGCTGTCGGCATGGCGGCTGCGGCCGTCATTTGTATTTGGCGTTGGCCTTCTTGACGAAGTCGTTGGTGAAGGTCTTCGACAGATCGATCTTCTTGCCGCGCAAGTCCGGCTCGAAGGCCTGCAGCGTGCTGCAGCGCCGTCGCCGGGCCGGCCGCCGGGAAGCTGCCGTCGGGCGAGATCGCTTCGCGTCACTTGCTGAAGGCGTCGAGTACAGCGCGCGGTCGCCGAGCAGGAAGTTTTCCGGCACCATCTTGATCAGGTCGGACGGGCCGGCCTTCTGCAGCCACTTCAGCGCGCGCACCATCGCATTGGTCAGCGCCTGCATCGTGTTCGGATTCTTGGCCAGGAAGGCTCTCGGTGGCGTACAGCGTGGCCGCCGGCATCGGGCCGCCGAAGATGTCGTTGGTGTCCTTCAGCGTGCGCGTGTCGGCCACGACTTTGATGTCGCTTGCTCTTCTCCAGCATGGTGATCACCGGATCGAGGTTGGCCATGGCGTCGATCTGGCCCGAGCGCAGCGCCGACAAGCGCGCCGGCGGCGGCGCCGACGCCGATGAACGAGACGTCGGTCGGCTTCAGGCCGGCCTTGGCCAGCACGAAGTTGGCCATCATGTTGGTCGACGAGCCCGGCGCCGTGACGCCGATCTTCTTGCCCTTGAGGTCGGCCAGCGACTTGTAGTTGGGCATGGTCTTCTTCGACACCACCAGCACGATCTGCGGCGCCCGCCCCTGCAGCACGAAGGCGCGTGATCGGCTGCGCCTTGGCCTGCATGTTGATCGTGTGCTCGTAGGCGCCGGAGACGACGTCGGCGCTGCCGCCGACCAGCGCCTGCAGCGCCTTCGCGCCGCCGGCGAAATCGGAAATCTCGACTTGCAGTCCTTCGTCCTTGAAGTAGCCGAGCTGCTCGGCGATCGTCAGCGGCAGGTAGTAGAACAGGTTCTTGCCGCCGACCGCGATCGAGACTTTCGGCTTTTCCAGGGTTTGCGCAAACAGCTTGCTGTTGAAGGTGAAATAGCCAAGCAGGAACAGGCCGATGGCAATCGCAAACTGCTTCCAGTTGAATTTCATGTCGTCTCCTTGTTTTCCTCCTGCCTAGGTCAGCAGGAGTATGTCGAAATTTTCTTTTTTATACGCCCGACACAAGATGCCTATCAAGGGAGTATATATTCCGGTAAAGATATTGCATGGCTTGCCATCAAAGAATATCCGCTTTGCCGGCAATGCGCGAATCCAAATCCGAAAATTTAAATCACACCGTCCTGGCGCCAGGCGGCGATCTGCGCCGCGTCGTAGCCCAGCGCCCCCAGCACTTCCTCGTTGTGCTCGCCCAGATCCGGTCCCAGCCACCTGGTCTCGCCGGGCGTGGCCGACAGCTTCGGCGTGATCGCCGGCAGCTTGATCGGCGTGCCGTCGGCGAAGGCGTGCTGCTCGAACATCTGGCGCGCCAGGAATTGCGGATCGCGCAACATGTCGCGCACCGAATAGATCTTGCCGGCCGGGACGTCGGCCTCTTTCAGCACGGCCAGCGCGTCGTCGATGGTCTGGGTAGCGCACCAGGACTGGATCGCGTCGTCGATCTCGGCGGTGCGCGGCACGCGGCCGTCGTTGCGCGCCAGTTGCGGATCGTCGGCCAGGTCGTCGCGGCCGATGGCGCGCATCAGGCGCTTGAAGATCGCATCGCCATTGCCGGCGATCACGACATTCTCGCCGTCGCGCGTGGTGTAGGTATTCGACGGCACGATGCCCGGCAGCGCGCCGCCGGTGCGCTCGCGCACCACGCCGCATAGTCGTATTCGGGCACCAGCGATTCCATCATGTTGAACACGGCTTCGTACAGCGCGACGTCGACCATCTGGCCCTGGCCGCCACGCAGCGCCGGCTGCCGTTCCAGCGGCCGCCGGTGGCGTCGCGGTGGCGCAGCGCCATCATCGCGCCGATCACGCCGTGCAGCGCCGCCACCGAATCGCCGATCGAGATGCCGATGCGCAGCGGCGGCCGGTCGGGATGGCCGGAGACGTAGCGCAGGCCGCCCATCGATTCGCCGATGGCGCCGAAGCCCGGCAAATCCTTCATCGGCCCGGTCTGGCCGTAGCCGGACAGGCGCACCATGATGGTGGCCGGGATTTTCCGCTTCAGCACCTCGTAGCCGAGCCCCATTTTTCCAGCACGCCGGGACGGTAATTCTCGATGATGATATCGGCTTCCAGCGCCAGCCGCTTGGCGATTTCCTGGCCGCGCGTCGGTCTTTCAGGTTGAGCGTGACGCGATCTTCTTGTTGCGCGCCTGCACCGACCACCAGAGCGAGGTGCCGTCCTTCAGCACGCGCCACTGGCGGATCGGGTCGCCGCCGTCGGGCGCTTCGATCTTGATCACCTCGGCGCCGAATTCGGCCAGCATGCGCGCAGCAGAACGGCCCGGCGATCAGGGTGCCGAGTTCCAGCACCTTGATGCCGGCGAGCGGGCCGGAATTGTCCGTAGTCATCGTCAGATCCGCTCCTTCATTGACTGCAATTCCGCAACGGCGGCGTTGCGCTGCTAGGTCGAGCGCCGATCCAGCATCGCGCGCGCGATGGTGCCGGCGTCGACGTATTCGAGTTCGCCGCCGACCGGCACGCCGCGCGCCAGGCGGCTGACCTTCAGGCCGCGCGCCTTCAGCGTCTCGCTGATGTAGTGCGCGGTGGCCTCGCCTTCGTTGGTGAAATTGGTGGCCAGCACCACTTCCGCCACCACGCCGTCGGCGGCGCGCGCGATCAGCTTTTCGAGGTGGATGTCCTTGGGGCCGATGCCGTCCAGCGGCGACAGGCGCCCCATCAGCACGAAGTACAGGCCCTTGTAGGTCAGGGTCTGCTCGATCATCATCTGGTCGGCCGGCGTTTCGACCACGCACAGCAGCGCGCGGATCGCGCTCCGCGTCGAGGCAGAGTTCGCAGACCTCGTTTTCGGTGAAGGTGTTGCACATCGCGCAGTGATGGACCTGTTCGACCGCCTGCGCACAGCGCGCGCGCCAGCATGTCCGCGCCCGTCGCGGTCGTGCTGCATCAGGTGATAGGCCATGCGCTGCGCCGACTTCGGGCCGACGCCGGGCAGGCGGCGCAGGGCTTCGGTCAGGAATTCCAGGCTGGAGGGAGGTTTCACTGGGCTGTCGGTCGATCAAATGGGCAAGCTGGTTCGGTATGCTGTCGTTCCTGCGCGGGCGGGAATTCAGCGGCGTTTTTCATTCCTGCTGATCAGTTGCGGGACAGCTGCAGCTGCGCGTCTGCGAGCTTGTCTCGAACAGCCTTGTGCTGGACGGAGTAGCTCGACGGCTGCGCGTCTCACAAACTCTGTCTCGCAATTCCTGATCAGTTGGGGACAGAGTAGCTCGACGCCTGCGCGTCTCGCAAACTCTGTCCCGCAAATAATTAGAACGGCAACTTGAAGCCCGGCGGCAGCGGCATGCCGGCGGTCATGCCGGCCATTTTTTCCTGCGAGGTCGCTTCGGCCTTGCGCACCGCGTCGTTGAAGGCGGCGGCGACCAGGTCTTCCAGCATGTCCTTGTCGTCCGCCAGCAGCGACGGATCGATCGACGACGCGCTTGACGTCGTTCTTGCAGGTCATCACCACCTTCACCAGGCCGGCGCCGGATTGGCCTTCGACTTCGATCGTCGCCAGCTGCTCCTGCATTTTCTTCATGTTGTCCTGCATTGCCTGGGCCTGTTTCATCAGGCCCGCCAGTTGGTTTTTCATCATGGTTCTTTCTCCTTGGATGTGTGAAACGGGTTGGGACGAGTAGATTGCTGCGCCTGTCCCGCAATTCCTTAACTCGTTGGGACAGAGTAGCTGCGTCAGACTCTGTCCCAATCAGTTACATTGGTCTGATCGACCCCGGCACGATGGTGGCGCCGAAGTCGCGCATCATGGTTTGCACGAACGGATCATTTTGTATCGCCTGCTCCGCCTCGCGCTGGCGCGCTTCGCGCTCGGCGATGGCTTGCGCGTTGGCGGTATGCCGCACCGCGCCGGTTTCGGTGCTGACCCGCACCGGCTGGCCGAAATGGTCGGTCAATGCGGCCGCCAGCTTGTCGGCGCTGCCGCCGGACAGCAGGGTGTCGAGCGGAATGCGCAGATGGCAATGCAGCTTGCCGTCGTCGCCCTTGAAGGTGACCAATTCGCTTTGCTGCGCCAGCTGCTGCGCCACGCCGCGCAGCGGCAGTATGGCGGCCAGTGCCGGCCAGTTGCCATCCCAGTTCAAGGCCGGAACCGCGGTAAATACCGGTGCAGCGGGCGCCGGCAAATCGGCGCTGGCCGGCGCTGCCGCTTCGGGTTCTGCCGCAGGCGGCACATCCGGGACGACGCGCGGTACCGGTGTCGGCTCGGGCGCCGGCGTCGCCGGGCTTAAGGGCTCAGTTTTTTTTTGAGCGGCCGCCGGGCCAGGCTCGTTGCTTTGCGACACTGCCGGCGGCATCCTCTTCCCATGGCGGGTTGGCGGCGGCGGGGGCGCTGGCCGCTTTCGCTGCCGGCGCCACGCTGGCGTTGGGCGGCGTTTTCCCGAGGCCGCGCGCAGCTTCGAGCGCCGCCCGGGCCGGGCTCATGGGGCGTGCCGGCGGCGCGGCCGGCACTGCCTGCACCGCCGGTGCAACCGCAGCGCTTGCCGCCATCTGCGGCGCCGCGCTCGCTCTGGCGGCCGGCGGAACCGGGGTGGCGACGGCCGCCGGCCGGCCCTGCGCTTCATCGGCCGCCGGCCGGAACGCCAGCATGCGCAGCAGCGTCATCGAAAATCCGGCGTACTCGTCCGGCGCCAGGCCCAGCTCGTTGCGGCCGTGCACGGCGATCTGGTAGATACAGCTGCACTTCCTCGGCGTCGAACACGCTGGCCAGGCGCAGGACGTCCTCGCGCTCCGGCAGATCCTCGGGCACCGCCGCCGGCACCGTCTGCGCCAGCGCGATGCGATGCAGCAGCGCGCCCAGGTCCTGCAGCGCGGCGTTGTAGGACAGGCTGCGCGCCGCCATGTCGTCGGCCACCGCCAGCAGGCCGGCGCCGTCGTTGGCCGCCAGCGCATCGAGCAGGCGCACCAGGTAGGACTGGTCGAGCGCGCCGAGCATGCCCTGCACCGCTTCCAGCGTGACCTTGCCGGCCGCGTAGGCGATCGCCTGGTCGGTCAGCGACAGCGCGTCGCGCATCGAGCCGTGCGCGCCCTGCGCCAGCAGGCGCAGCGCCGGCGGCTCGAAGGCGATGCCTTCCTGGCCGAGGATGTTCTCCAGATGGCCGACGATGTGGCCCGGCGGCATCTGCTTCAGGTTGAACTGCAGGCAGCGCGACAGCACCGTGACCGGGATCTTTTGCGGATCGGTGGTGGCGAGGATGAACTTGACGTGTTCCGGCGGCTCTTCCAGCGTCTTCAGCATCGAGTTGAACGCATGGTTGGTCAGCATGTGCACTTCGTCGATCATGTAGACCTTGAAGCGCGCATTGGACGGCGCGTACACCGCCTGCTCCAGCAATTGCGCCATCTCGTCGACGCCGCGGTTGGAGGCCGCGTCCATCTCGATGTAATCGACGAAGCGGCCGGCGTCGATCGCCGCGGCAGGCCTCGCACACGCCGCACGGCTGCGCGGTGATGTCGCCGTTGCCGTCGGCGCCGATGCAGTTGAGCGACTTCGCCAGGATGCGCGACAGCGTGGTCTTGCCGACGCCGCGCGTGCCGGTGAACAGATAGGCATGGTGCAGCCGCCGCTGTTCCAGCGCATGCGTCAGCGCCCGCACGACGTGCTCCTGGCCGACGAGCGTCTCGAAATTCCTGGGGCGGTATTTGCGGGCGAGGACTTGATAGGACATGGCTTACAGTAAAGGGGGTATCAACCAGCATTTTACCCGACAGCCGGCATGTGCCTGCCGCGACTTTCGTTTGGCGCTCGACAGTGGCGCCGGCATGGCTCCGGGACCGGGATGCATGACAGAAAATCAGGAATCAAGCGATCCCGGCGGCCTCGAGATAGCCGTGCACCAGCATCCCCAGCTGGCGCCGGAATTCGGTGTCGGCGACCGCTTGCGGACGGCACAACAGGCTCTGATAGAGCAGGCCGTACACCGCCGCATGCACCGTGTAGGCGGCGTCATCGACCGGCGGCACCTGCGCCGCCTGCAGTATCGTGCGCCAGAGGTCGACAAAATGCAGGTACAGGCTGCGATAGGCTTCGGCATCGGAAATCTGGCGTTCGAGGTCGATCAGCGCCGACCATACCTCGGGACGCTCGGCATGCAGCGCGACCAGGCCGTCGAGCACGGCGTCGACCACCTGCGTCAACGGCTTGCCGCGCGCGGTTTCGACGCAGGCCAGCATGCACGCGCCGACGCCCTTGAAGCGCTGGCGGATGCAATTGGCGGCGATCGATTGCTTGTTTGGAAAGTGCTCGTAGACCGTGCCCAGCCCGACGCCCGCCACCAGCGCGATGTCGCGGATGGTCAGGCGCGCATAGCCTTTCTCCAGCAAAAGCCGAACAAATGCATCCAGAATCGCCGCCTGGGTCGCGATCGAGCGGGATTGCACCGGCCTGCGGCGCGGCTTTAACGGGGCATGGCTCATTTTCCCTGCGCTTCTTGAAAGACGAACACCTGGGCGCGGCGCCGGCGCTATGATGGACCGTGCATCGGCATGCGCCCGCGACTGAAATCATACAAGGAGATCGATCATGCAATGGCCCACCCACGAAGTCACCAACCAGGTGCCGGAACTCGACGGCTACAACATGTTCACCACCGATGTCGCGCTGGTCGACGGCGTGCGGCGCGAGCAGGCGGATTGGCATGAGGAAAACCTGAGGCGTTTCGGCGCGGAACTGGGGACCAAGGAGGTATTGCAGCTCGGCGAGCTGGCGAACCGCCATCTGCCGGAACTGGCGACCCACGACCGCGTCGGGCACCGCATCGACGCCGTCGAATTCCATCCGAGCTGGCACGAGCTGCTGCGCATGGTGCGCCGCGAAGCATTGCAGGCGCTGCCCTGGATGCAGCCGCGAAAAGGCGCGCAAGTGGCGCGCGCCGCCGCCTATTTCCTGCAGACCCAGGTGGAAACCGGCACCCTGTGCCCGACCACCATGACCTTCGCCGCGATCCCGGTGCTGCAGAACGAGCCGGCCCTGTTCGACACCCTGCAGTCCAAGCTGTTTTCGCGCGAGCACGACCCGCGCGACCTGCCGCTGGCGCAGAAGCGCTCGATCATGGTCGGCATGGGCATGACCGAAAAACAGGGCGGCTCCGACGTGCGCAGCAACACCACCGTGGCGCGTCCGCTGCGCGGCGAAGGCCGCGGCGCCGAATACGCGCTGACCGGCCACAAATGGTTTTTCTCGGCGCCGATGTGCGACGCCCACCTGGTGCTGGCGCGCACCGAGGCCGGCGTCTCGTGCTTTTTCGTGCCGCGCTGGCGTCCCGACGGCAGCAAGAACGCCATCCTGATCCAGCGCCTGAAGGACAAGCTCGGCAACCGCTCCAATTCCAGCAGCGAAGTCGAATTCGAGGACGCCTGGGGCATCATGGTCGGCGAAGAAGGCCGCGGCATTCCGACCATCATCGAGATGGCCAACTATACCCGGCTCGATTGCGTGATCGGCAGCGCCGGCATCATGCGCGCCGCCTTCGTCCAGGCCGCGCACCACGCGCGCCATCGCAGCGCCTTCGGCAAGCATCTGGCCGAGCAGCCGCTGATGCAAAACGTGCTGGCCGACCTGGCGCTGGAATCCGAGGCGGCGACGCTCCTGATGCTGCGCCTGGCGCGCGCGGTCGAGGCGCCGCAGGATCCGCTGGAACGCGCCTGGCGCCGCATCGTGACGCCGGCGGCCAAGTTCTGGGTCTGCAAGCGCGCGCTCGAATTCACCGGCGAGTGCATGGAAGTCTGGGGCGGCAACGGCTATGTCGAGACCGGGCCGCTGGCGCGGCTGTACCGCGAGGCGCCGGTCAATTCGATCTGGGAAGGTTCCGGCAATGTCATGTGCCTGGACGTGCTGCGCGCGGTCGAACGCGAGGTGGAAGGATTCGCGCTGCTGCTCGATCAACTGGAAGCCACCGCCGCTCGCCATCCCGCGCTGCGCGAGCTGGTGGCCGGGCTGCGCCGCGATTTCGGCATGCCGGCCGAGCAGCGCGAAGCGCTGGCGCGGCGCCTGGCGCAACGGCTGGTGCTGGCGGTGCAAGGCTGCCTGATGCTGGAGCAGGCGCCGGCGGCGATTGCCGATGCCTTCATCGCCAGCCGGATCGACGCCGAGTGCGGACGCGTCTACGGCACCTTGGCCACGCCCGCCTTGCAACGCGATATTCTTGACCGCGCATGGCCGCATGAATAGCGAAATCGGACTAGGACGCACTTCGCATATTGAAAGCCGTCCCAAGCCGGATACCTGGGCCGGCTTCCAGGGAACGAAGGGCGCTCACAGCGCAGCGGCGAAGCACAGGATGCCAACGACGATCATGGCCGCGCCCGCCACGCGCGCCACCATGGCGCCAGCCGGCCCAAGCTTCTCCAGAAGCACGAACAGCGTCAATGCGGCCACCCAGAGCCAGATTCATCACGCCGACGACGAACAGCACGCACATCAGCGCCCAGCAGCAGCCGAGACAATAGGCGCCGTGGCGCATCCCCATCTGCAGCGCGCCGAGCTTGCCGTCGCGCCAGTGCGTCATCAGAAACCCGAGCGGACTCTGGCAGTGCCTCAGGCAGGCGCGTTTGAGCGGGCGTCAATTGATAGACGCCGACCGCGATCAGGATCGCACCACCCATCCTGTGCGCTCGAGACGCTTGCCGCCGGCGACAGCAGCGCCGCATGGTGCAAGGCCCCCTGCGCGAGCGCGGCGCAGGCGCTGAAAGCGAGCCACACGGCGACATAGCCCAGCCCGAACAGCAGCGCGACCAGCGGCATGCGTCGCCCGCCGCGCCGGGCATGGGCGCCGGCAAACACCAGCATCACCGGCGCCGCCGACAGGCACCATCATGCCCACCATCATGACGCCCCACATCGCGAAGGCGACGAAGAAATCGGTCGCGCTCCACGGCATCGCCATCGGCATGTCCATCCCGGCCATCATCGTGTCGCTGCTCCATGGCCGAGCGACATCTGGCGATCGAGATAAAAGAGATAGACCCACGCCAGCGCCGTGATGGCGATCAGGGCGCTCCAGATCATGAGGCGCTCGCGGGTGGCGAGCCCGGCCAGCGGCGCGGCGGCGGGCGCGCCGGAATTGGCGGCCGGCTCAGCCGCCCTGCCAGGAAAATGGCGCATATTGGCCGTTGTTCTTGCCGCTGACGTCATCCCAATCGAAACCCAGCGCGTGGATGTGGCTGCGCGAGGCGTGGGCCAGCGCAAAGCGGTCGGCGGCCGGATGGCCGGTGTGGTCCAGATGGAGCGGTTCGGTCGCGGCGGGATTCAGGCCCATCGCTCCCTCGGCCGCCATGTCGACGCGCTGCGGCGCGCTGACCGACCACTTCGCCCCGCTGCGGTCGAAGCGGATCGGCGCCGAATCGACGCCGACGAACGATCCGACCAGTCCCGACAGCGCTGCCATCGGTCCGCCTGCGGCGCCGCTGGCAATCGCGGTGATGGCGTCGCGCTGCTCGGCGCTGGCTTGCTCGTCGACAACGACGCCCACCGACCAATTGCCCTTGCCCATCGCTTCCGGCGTCAGTCCGAGCACGATGAAACCGAGGCCGTCGAGCGCTACCGCGCCGTACTGGCCGCGCTCGATCTGGAACGCCATCGCAAATGCGCAGGACCCCTTGGTCGGTTTGACCGCCATCCCTCCAGGGACGCATGGGCAAACGAAGTCGCAATTGCAGGTCTCGTAGTACTGGCCACTGACCTGCCAGGCTGGAGTCGCCATGATTCACCTCCGTGTTTGTGCTGCTTGCGTCGCTTCGAACTCCCGTCAAGAGCTTGCGTGGCGGAGCTCATCCGCCGTTCCGGCGTCTTCATGGGAGGACGAGCGGCACGGGCTGTCGTCAAATTAAAAATAGAACATTGAGCCCCATCACGCCAGATGAAAATAGGCACATTCCTAGCTTGTCTGAGCGAGCGCAATATGCATCGTGGATTGCTCCGGCGTGGCCGGGCCGATTCCCCGAGGGGCAGCGATTCCCGTACCTGCCGGCAACAATAGACATTGGACACGATGAATGACAGCGCGGATAAACTGACAGCCCTGGTGCTCGCCGGCGGCGGCAGCTTCGGCTCGGTCCAGGTGGGAATGCTGCGCGCGCTCGTGGCCCACGGCTTGGCGCCGGACTTCGTGATCGGCTCGTCGGTGGGGGCGATCAATGGCGCCTACTTCGCCGGCGCGCCGAACGCAGAGGGCGTCACCAGCTTGGAAGCGATCTGGGGCGGCCTGCGCCGCAGCACGGTATTTCCGCTCGCCTGGCGCGGCTTGCTGGGGCTGCCGGGCCACGCTGGGTCTGCGGTCGATCCCGCCGGACTGCGCCGCTTGCTGGAACAATGCCTGCCCTACACGAGGTTCGAGCAGGCAAGCATCCCCTTGCATGTGGTGGCGACCGACTTGCTGCACGGCGGCACGGTATGCCTGTCGAGCGGATCGGTGGTCGAGGCCGTTCTGGCGAGCTGCGCCATTCCCGCCGTATTTCCTCCGGTACGCATCGGCGAGCAGTATCTGATCGACGGCGCGATCGCCAGCAACACGCCGGTCAGCGTCGCCATCGAACTCGGCGCCAGCCGCATCATCGTGCTGCCGACCGGTTTCGCCTGCGCTCTCGAGGCGCCGCCGCGCAGCACCATCGCCAGCGCGCTGCACGCCATCACCCTGCTGATCGCCCATCAATTGGTGATGGAACTGGAGCGCTATCGCGAACAGGCCGAGATCATCACCGTGCCGCCGCTGTGCCCGCTGACGGCGTCGCCGTACGACTTCTCTCATGCCGATGAGCTGATCGAGCGCGCGGCCGAGCAGACCGCGCGCTGGCTGGCCCGCGACGGCCTGGTTCGTCCGCGCGTGCCGCCGGGGCTGCGCGCACACAGCCATTGAGCGCTACCGAGGTGCCTGGCATGGTCCGGCTTCAAGCACCCGGCGCCGCCAGGCCGTTGCCGCCAAGGAGCCTTAAACGGCGTCCGCAGGCAACGGACTTCGGCTCACGATCGGATTGGCGGGATCGCTGCTCCACTCGCACCAGCCGCCGTCATAGACGCTGATGCGCTCCCAGTTCATCAGCCAGGCATAGAAAAACGCGAGCGAGGCGCGCCAACCGGTACCGCAGTAAAACGCCGTCTGCCGCCCGGCATGGATGCCGGCCTTGCGCCAGAAGCCGCAGATTTCGCTCGGGCGCTTTCATGGTGCCGTCCGGCCGATGGAAATCGCTCATGCTGTTGACGTCGCCGTCATCCCCGGCACGGCCCCAATGCGCGCCGGGGATATCGCCCGTGGCCGCGATGTAAGCATAGCCCGAGGTCTGGCCGATGAATTCCTTCCAGGTGCGGATGCTGACCAGGGCGCCGTCGCCGCGCCGTAAAAGCGCCTTGGCCTGGCGCGTGTCGATCAGGTATTCCGGATGCGCGGGGAACGCCGCGCCAAAGTCTTGCGCCGCCAGAAACCGCGCCGGCGCTCCGGCCGCTGCCGGGAGAGCGCCCTCGTTCCAGGTCGCAAAACCACCATCGAGCAAGCGCACATCGGTGACGCCGGCATACAACATCAGGTGCGCGGCACGCGCCGCGGCCAGGTTGTTGCGGCCGTACAGGATCACGCTGGTGTCGTGACGGATGCCATGCTCCAGCAAAAGCTGCAGCAAGGCGCGGTCAGGCACCTTGTTCCAGAGCGGCCCCTGCTCCAGCTGCCGGGTGTCGAGGTAGCCGGCACCGGGGATATGGCTGGCGTGGAATGATTCGAGCGTGTCGTATCCGACCTCGAACAAGCGCCAGGCGCCAGTCGGAGCGGCCGCCACGGCCTCGCCGGCAAGGAGGGCCGCCAGCCAGCTTGCGCTCACCAATTGTTGCCAGCGCGGCAAATGCCGCAACGAGGCGGGCGCACCACCGTGGCCGCGTTCGTCCAATTTCATGTAACTGAGGATTATTCCGCTGTCGCGCACGCGACATCGGATGAGGCAAAGCCCGTATTGTAATTCGCCCCGCCTGCGCCCAGGCATGGCGGGCCAGCGATCGGCCGGCGCGATAAAATACTGCAAATGAAAATAATAACGACAGACGCCGCATCCGTGCCGGCGTCTTCCGCTCCCCGTCCCCCACGCCAACCAGCCGCAATTCGGTTTCATCAATCTGCTGAAGGCGGTCGCCACGCAGTTGATCGTGCTGCACCACTTGGCGTTCTACGGCCCGATGGCTGACCACGTGCGGCCGGTCGCCTCGACCCTCATCGACTGGCTCGACGCCCATGCCCGCATCGCGGTCCAGGTATTCCTGGTGATCGGCGGCTTTCTGGCGGCAAAATCGCTGTGCGCCAAGGGCAATGCGGGCATCGCCGATCCGTTCGGCACCGTATGGCGGCGTTACGCCAAGCTGGTGCCGCCGTTCCTGGTGGCGACACTGTTGGCCGTCGCCGCCTCTGCCCTGGCCGCGCACTGGATGACGCACTACTCGATCTCGGCGCCGCCGTCCCTGCCGCAACTGGCTGCACATGCGCTCCTGCTGCATAACGTCCTCGGCTACGAAGCGGTGTCGGCCGGTTCCTGGTATGTCGCCATCGACTTCCAGCTGTACACCCTGATGACCTTGTTGCTATGGCTGTCGGGCCGCCTGGCCGCGCGCCGCGCGCTGCCGTCCTGGCTGGTGCCGGCCCTGATCGTGGCCGGGGTCTCCGCCTCGCTGCTGCACTTCAATCTCGATGCCGACTGGGATGACTGGGCGCCCTATTTTTTCGGCAGCTATGGCCTCGGTGTGCTGGCATGGTGGGCGAGCGATCCGGCGCGCCGGCCGGCCGCGAGCGCGCTGCTGCTGGCGGCGATCTTGCTGCCGACGCTGGCGGCCTTGAGCATCGATTTCCGCAGCCGCATCGCCTTGGCGCTGTTAGTGGCATGCGCGCTGGCGGTAAGCGGCCGCGCCCGGCTGCCGGAGCGCGCGCCGGGGGCAAGCTTGATCAATGGCCTGGGACGGGTGTCGTATTCGATATTCCTGGTGCACTTTCCCGTCTGCCTGATCGTGAACGCCCTGTTCACGCGCTTCGTGCCGCCGCAACCGCTGTTGCAGGCCGCCGGCATGCTGCTGGCGTGGGCGGCCAGCCTGGCTGCGGGCATGGCCTTCCACCGCTGGGTCGAGCTGCCTCTGGCGCGCTGGTGGGCGCGGCTACCATCCAGCCAATTGCAGGCTTCGACGGCGGCGGCCGGTCTGCGAGCTAGCGGGTGACGATCAGCCGCAAGCCGAGCGCCACGAAAACGGTGCCGGCGATGCGGTCCAGCCATACGCCGGCACGCGGCGTGCGACTGAGCCACTGCCCGACCGCACCCGAAAAATAGCCGAGCAGGCCGAACAGCAGCACCGCCTGCGCGGTAAACACCAGGCCGAGCTGCGCCGTCTGCCAGCTGACGGCGCCACGCTCGACGATCACGAACTGCGGCAGGAAGGAAAGGAAGAACAGCACCACCTTGGGATTGATGCCGTTGGCAAACAACCCCTTGACGAACAGCGTGCGCAGCGACTCTTCGGCCGCGCCTACACTTTTCACCCGGGCACCGCCGCTGCTGCGCAAGGCCTGCGCTCCGAGCCAGATCAGGTACAGGCCGCCGCACAGCTTGAGCGTGGTGAAGGCCAGCGGCGAGGCCGCGATCAGTGCGCTGACGCCGAGCGTGGCCAGCAGGGTATGGCTCAGGCAGCCGAGCGCGCAACCGAGGCCGAACGCCATGCCCTGGCGCCGTCCGCGCGAGATACCGACGCCCAGCACCATCAGGTTGTCGGGGCCGGGTGAGGCGGTGATCAGGATCGCGGCAAGCAGAAAACCAAAGAACTGTTCGGGAGCGAGTAGCACGGGCACCTCTGTCAGGGAAGTTCGAGCGGGATGATATTACGCGGCGCCAGCCCGCGCTTCAGTGAATCAGCGGCGTCGGCGCCGAGCGCCTGTCCGGCAGGGTGGCGAGCAGCACGCCGGCCAGCGCCAGCGCAAATGCCAGAAGCTGCACGCCGCTCAACTTTTCGCCCAGCACCAGGACGCCCACCAGCGCGGCGCTGACCGGCAGCATGACACTGAACACGCCGGCCTGCGCCGCCGGCACCGATTTCAGCGCGGTCATCCAGAGCCAGACGGTCCAGACGCTGGCCGCCAAGGCGTAGAACACCAGCAGCAGCCAGATTTCCATTTTTACCGCGGCGAAATCGAAACGCAGCGCCAGATACAAGCCCATCGGCGTCATCAGCGCAAAACCCCAGAGATTGATGATGGCGCTGATGCGCTTGGGACTCAGCGCGGCGGTCAGCTTCTTGCCGATCACCGAATAAAACGCTTCGCACAATACGGCGGCGATGACCAGGAGATTGCCCAGCCATACATGACCGTGCACCACGCCCTCCGTCGCGGCGGAACCGGCGCCCGATTTGGCGAATGCCAGCAGCCCGATCCCCAGCGCGCCGCAGGCCACTGCGGCCCAGATGCGCGGGCCGATGCGCTCCTTCAGGAAAATCCAGCTCATCAGCGCCACCACGGCGGGAATCGCCGACATGATGACGCCGGCCGATACCGCGCTGGTCATGCTGACGCCGAAAATCATGCAGATCGTGAACAGGAAATTACCGAAAAAGGATTCCAGGAACACCAGCTTTCTGGTATGCCAGGACATCGGCTGCTCGGCCGCCGGTTTGCGCAGCCAGTGCAGCATGGCCACGCCGCCGATGCCGAAACGCAGCCACGCCAGCAAAAACACCGGCAAGGCCGCGGCCAGGGGTTTCGACAGGGCGACATAACTGCCGACCAGCGACATGCTGAGCGCGAGGAAGCCGTAGGCGGTGGTGCGGCCTGGAGTGTAGCTCATTGAATTGATTACGTTATTGCTGCGAAATCGATGAGCGCAGCCACGCGGATCGCCATGCCGGCAGCCCCTTGGCAGCGTAGGCCAAAGACCGGTATTTTTACACGAACCGGCGCCGCTTCCGGCGCGCTATTTTTTAATCACGGGTCATGAAAAATGGATTCACGATGAAACCGGACATTCCAAGCGCTTTGATCGATCTGCTGCGCGAGGCGCGGCATGTAGTCGTTTTTACCGGCGCCGGCGTCTCCGCCGAAAGCGGCATCGCCACCTTTCGCGACGCCCAGACCGGCTTGTGGCGGCATTTTGACGCCAGCGCGCTGGCGAGCGCCGAAGGTTTCGCAAACGACATGGCACTGGTCTGGGGCTGGTATGAATGGCGCCGCGCGCAGGTGCGCAAAGCGCAGCCCAATCCGGCGCACCGGGCGCTTGCGGCAATGGCCGGGAGCGTGGCGCAGCTGACGCTGATCACGCAAAACGTGGACGACCTGCATGAACGCGCCGGCAGCAAGGAGGTGATTCATTTGCACGGCGAAATCAACCGCGCGCGCTGTTTCCATTGCGGCGCGCCGCATGCGTTTTCCACCGACATCCCGGATGAGCCGGAAGGCGGCCGGCGCATCGATCCACCCGCTTGCCACGCTGCGGCGGCCCGATCCGGCCCGGAGTCGTATGGTTTGGCGAAGCGCTGCCAAGCGAGGCGTTTCGTCACGCCGAGGCCATGGCCGCGCAAGGCGATGTGTTCTTTTCGATCGGCACCTCGGCGCTGGTGTATCCGGCGGCGAGCCTGCCCGAGATCGCCGCCGCGCACGGCAGGACGGTGGTGCAGGTCAACCCCGACAGCACCGGCCTCGACGGCTTGGCCAGCTATTCCCTGCGCGGCGCCGCCGGCGACATCCTGCCGCGCCTCGTCGCGCAACTGGCGGCGCCATAGGCCCCGCTTTCATATTTGCCCATGTCTGATGGGGTATACGGAAAAAACGTCCTGTTCATGACCGAAACAGGATGTATTACATGGGAGTATAGGGCCACGGCCGGCATCAGCCGGCCCCACCTAGCGCTCAGGCCTGCAATACCGGGTCCGACGCAAACTTCAAGGGCCCGTCGCCGCTGAAACGGTCCAGGTACACGAAGATCACCGGCGTGATGAACAGCGTGATCACCTGCGACACCACCAAGCCGCCGACCACGGCCAGCCCGAGCGGCTGGCGCAGCTCGGCGCCGGCGCCCAGTCCCAGCGCGATCGGCAGCGCGCCCATCGCCGCCGCCAGCGTGGTCATCATGATCGGCCTGAAGCGCAGCAGGCAGGCGGTGCGGATCGCCTCGACCGGGCTCTTGCCGTCGCTGCGCTGCGCCTCGAGCGCGAAGTCGATCATCATGATCGCGTTCTTCTTGACGATGCCGATCAGGAGCAGGATGCCGATGGTGGCGATCAGCGTCAGCTCGAAGCCGAACAGGTGCAGGGTCAAGAGCGCCCCCACCGCGGCCGACGGCAGGCCGGCCAGGATCGTGATCGGGTGGATGAAGCTTTCATACAGCACGCCGAGCAGGATGTAGATCACGATCACCGCCAGCACCAGCAAGGCGACCTGGCTCGATTGCGAGGACTGGAACACCGCCGCATCGCCGGCGTAGGAGGTGATGATGCTGGGCGGCAGGTTCAGCGCGGCCTTGAACTGCTCCATCTTCGCCGTCGCCTCGCCCAGCGATGCGTCGGGCGCCAGGTTGAAGGAAATCGTCACCGCCTGCAGCTGGCCCTGGTGGTTGACCGACACCGGCCCGGCGGTGCGCTCGATGCGCGCCAGGCTCATCAGCGGGATCAGGCTACCGGCCTTGCTGCGCACATGGATCTTGCTCAGGTCGGCTTCATCCTGACGGCCGGAATTGCCGTCCTGCAAAATCACCTGGTAGCTGTTGCTGCTGGTGAAAATTGTCGATATCTGCCGGTCGCCGTAGGCGCTGTACAGCGCGGTGCGGATATCGGCGACCTGCACGCCGGCGGCGTTGGCGCGGTCGCGGTCGATTTCGACCTGCGCCTGCAGGCCGTTCATCTGGGAGTCGCTGGTGACGTCGCGGAAGATCGGATCGGAGCGCATCTTCGCCTGCATCTGCTCAGCCCATTCGTTCAGCTCGCCCGCGCGCACGCTTTGCAACACGTACTGGAAGCGGCTCTTGCTGGAGCGGCCGCCCAGCCGCAGGTTCTGCACCGGCGACATGTACACCGACACCCCGGGCTGGACGTTCAGCTTGCGCCGCAATTGCTCCAGCACCTTTTCCATCGGCTCGCGCTCGTCGCGCGGCTTCAAGCCGACGAACAGGCGCCCGCTGTTGCCGCTGGTGACGCGCGAAGTCACGTCCGCCACGTTGGGGTCGTTCTGGAAGGTGTCGGCGGCCTTCTGGATGATCTTCACCATGGTCGGATAGGACACGTCCTGCGCGCCCTCCACCGTGACGCTGATCTGGCCGATGTCCTCGCTCGGGAAAAAGCCCTTCGGGATGGTGACGAACAACAGGCCGGTCAGCACGAAGGTCAGGCCGGCGATCGCCAACACGGTCTTGCCGTGTGCCAGCGCCCAATCGAGACCGCGCGCATACGAGTCGAGCAGCGCCTGGAACAGCTTTTCGAACGAGCGGCTGAGCCAGCCCTCGTTTTCATGCGTCTCGTGCTTCAGGTAGCGGCTGCACAGCATCGGCACCAGGGTCAGCGACACCACCGCCGACACCATGATCGCCAGCGACACCACCACCGCGAACTCGTGGAACATCAGGCCGATCACGCCCGGCATGAAGAAGATCGGGATGAACACCGCCACCAGCGAGATCGAAATCGACATGATGGTGAAGCTGACCTCGCGCGAGCCCTTGAGCGCGGCCGCCAGCGGGTCCATGCCCTGCTCCAGGTAGCGCACGATGTTTTCCAGCATCACGATCGCATCGTCCACCACCAGGCCGACCGCGATCGTGATGCCCGAGCAAGGAGATATTGTCGAGGCTGTAGCCGAGCCAGTACATCAGCGCGCAGCAGCCGATCAGCGAGATCGGCAGCGACATCACCGGGATCGCGGTCGCCGCCAGCCGTTTCAGGAACAGGAAGATCACCAGCACCACCAGGATGATGGTCAGCAGCAAGGTCAGCTTGACGTCGTGGATCGCTTCCCGGATCGAGGTCGAGCGGTCGTTCAGCTGCAGGATGTTGATCGACTCCGGCATCTGCTGCTTGAACTGCGGCAGCGTCGCCCGCACCGCGTCCACCACCGCCACCGTATTCGCGTTCGGCTGGCGCTGGATCGCCAGCACGATCGACGGCTCGCCGTTGACCCAGCTGCCGCTCTTGACTTCCTCGACGCTGTCTTCGACGTCGGCGACGTCGCGCAGGCGCGTGGTCAGGCCGCCGCGGCTGCTGATCACCAGGTTGCCGAACTCCGCCGCATTCAGCAGTTGCTTGTTGGCCTGCAGGGTCATGGTCTGGCGCGGGCCGTCCAGCACGCCGACCGGGCTGTTCGAGTTGGCGGCGCGCAAGGTCTGCGCCAGTTCGTCCATGCTCATGTTGCGCGCCGCCAGCTCGTCCGGCTTGGCCTTGATGCGCACCGCGTAGCGGCGCTGGCCGTATACCGAGACCTGGGCCACGCCGTCGATGGTCGAGATCGACGGCGAAATCAGGTTTTCCGCATAGTCGTTCAGCTCCGACAGCGACAGCGACGGCGAGGTCAGTGCCACGATCAGCACCGCCGCATCGGCTGGATTGACCTTGCGGTAGGCCGGCAAGGTCGTCATTTCCGGCGGCAGGCTGCGCTGGGCGCGCAGCAGCGCAGCCTGGACGTCGACCGCGGCGGCGTCGATGTCGCGGTCGGGCGAGAATTCCAAAGTGATCGAGGTGCTGCCGAGGGTATTGGTGGAGCTGATGGTGAGCAGGCCGGGGATGGTCGAGAACTGCTTCTCGAGCGGCGTCGCCACCGACGACGCCATGATTTCCGGACTGGCGCCCGGCAAGGAACCGGTGACGTTGATGACCGGCGTGTTATAGCTGGGCAGCGCCGCGATCGGCAGCTTGGTGTAGGAAAAATAGCCGATCACCACCACCGCGATCGAGAGCAGCACCGTCATCACCGGACGGCGGATACAAAGTTCGGAGATATTCATTTGGCGGCGTTCTTGTTCTTCTTGCCGGCCTTGTCAGCCTTGTCGGCGCCGGCCGCCTGCGCTTCCTTGACCTTGGCCCCGGGGCGCAGGTTTTGCGCACCTTCGACGACGACGCGGACGCCGGCGTCCAGGCCCGATACCGCCGCCTGGCCATCGGCAATGACGATGACGTCGACCTTCTGCCTTTGCACGGTATCGTCCGGCTGCATCACGTAGACGAATTTATCGGTGGGACCGGTAACCACGCCCTGCGCCGGAATCGTCACCGCGTCCACCAGCGTACGCGAGGTCATGCGCACATTGACAAAGGTGCCGGGCCACAGCTTGCGGTCCGGATTGGCAAAATGCGACTTCATCAGGATGGTGCCGCTTTGCGCATCGGCGGTGCTGTCGATGAACATCAGCTTGCCCTTCATCTGGCTACCGTCGGGCAATTGTGCCGTGACCGGCGCTTCGCCGTTCGGATAAGTGGCCCGGACGTGCGCCAGCTCGCGTTCCGGCACGGCGAAGCTGACCGCGATCGGGTCCATCTGGTAAATCGTCAGCATCGGCGCTCCGGCCGGCTGCGCCAGGCTGCCGGGATGCACGCTGATGGCGCCGATGCGGCCGCCGATGCCGGCGCGGATCTGGTTGTAGCCGGCGGCGATGCTGCTGGCCTGCAGCACGGCCTCATTCGCCTGCAATGCGCTGCGCAAGGCATTCACCTTGTTGCGCGCAGTATCGACCACCGCCTGCGAGACGAAATTCTTCGCCACCAGTTCCTGGTTGCGCTTCAATACCTGCTCGGCCTCGGCCAACTCGGCGCGCTGGCTGGCCAGCTGCGCCTGTGCCTTGGCGACGTTGGAATCGTCGCTGCGGGCATCGAGCGTAAACAACAGTTGCCCGGCCTGCACCTCCTGCCCTTCGCGCACATGCACGGTGCGCACCACGTTCTGGATCTGCGGCCGCACGTCGACCTTGTTGATGGCGGTGACCGAGCCGTTGGCGCTCAGCCTGATCGGGATCGATTGCTGCTGCGCCAGCGCGGTCTGCACCGTCTGCGACGGCTTGCGCGGTTTCGGCGCGGAATTGGCCTGCCTGCTTCGCCAGCCGAAAACTACGGCGAGCACGATCACGACGACCACTACGGTAAGGAAGAAATGCCGGGATTTCAGACGCATGTCGAGAGCAAATATGGGAGTAGAGGGCCGGTTGCGCAGCTGCCGCGCCAGCTTGTTTGAGGTGTTGTGAGTCTACGCGAATTTCCGTAAATGAATTCGTTAGCTATGCTACCAAACCACATCATAATATATGGAAATATTTCGGCTCGTTACGGTACGCAAGCAGACTCATGGCAAATTTTCCACAGACAACGGCCGAGGGCATTACGGCGCCGCGCGAACTGGGGCGCCTGCTCGGCGCCGTTTCGCGCGCATGGCGACAGCAGATGAACCGACGCCTGAAATCCTTCGGGCTGAACCTGTCGATGCGGCAGGTGTTGCTGCAGTTGCACCGCCATCCGGACGGGCTGATGCAGCGCGAACTGGCCGAACAGCTCGGCATCGAAGGCCCGACGCTGGTGCGCCTGCTGGACTTGCTGGAAAAGAAAGAATGGATCGAACGGAAGACGGTGCCCGGCGACAAGCGCCGCAAGCATGCGATGCTGACGCCCGGGGCCAGCGAGCAGATCCACATCATCGAAAAACAATCGGACGAATTGCGGCAGCGCATGCTGGCCGGACTGTCGGCGCACGACATCGAGGCCGGATTAGCGCTGATGCGGCGGATTCAGGACAATTTGCGGGAGCCGTGAACACGGCAATGCCGGCAAGAAAAACACGGCAGGGAAAACGGCGAGAAGTACGGCAAGAAGGCGAGCCTTGTCTGCGGCACTTGCGGAGAATGACTGTGGCTGCTTCGTTCCCGACCTGACCAGATTGGCCATGCCGCAATGCGCAGGGGCCCGCCGGGGGCAATTGTACCGCATCGGGTCCGGCGCGTTGCGGTTTTCCGCGATTTCCCCCTCTTCAGTCGGGCACCGTCCGTGCCCTTGCATCGGATTCGAAGTGGACCGCTGGGCGGCGGAAACGGCGCGCTTGCGCCGCCTGCCACAGCCGATGGCTGGACCGATCCCAGGCCATGAACCCGCGCCGCCAGCAACAAGGAGCATGGCCGCCACCTATACTCCCTTGAATCGACGGCCATTCCGCTCTTGAAATGAATGTTTACGCGACATACCCCAGTTCAAGATAGATCACCCCGCTTTCGCACCCAGCACGGCAAGGCGGCCGCATGGATGGATCAGGCGGTGACGACGAACCAGGTGGCCAGCGCCAGCGCCGTCGCCGCCAGCCATAGGTTGACGAACGGGCCGAACCAGGTGGCATAGCCGCGCGGGATTTCGGGCGCCGCCAGTTCGCGCACGAAACGCCGAAACTGCCATGACGACACGGCGGCGACCAGGCTGCCCAAGAGCAGGAACATGACACCGAAAAAGAGCGAGGCATGGCCGTGACCCGGCGCAGGCGCGATGCTGGTGCCGGCACCAGCACCGGCGGAGATCATGGCCAGGAACAGTCCGAAGCGCTCGATCACGAAACCAAGGCCGATCAGGGCGATGGCGGTGCGCTGCCACGCCAGCAGGGTGCGCTCGGCGGCGAAGAAGACGCGAGGATCATTCAGATAGGACACGATCGACTCTCTTTCAGGCGATTTCGGGGAAACCAGGCGCGGCGCACGCCGCCGGCGACGCCGCGATGCTTA
Organism: uncultured beta proteobacterium; assembly: GCA_963706525.1. GTDB lineage: Bacteria > Pseudomonadota > Gammaproteobacteria > Burkholderiales > Burkholderiaceae_D > DATJCV01. Next base: position 634,326 of record CAVPMM010000015.1, read on the forward strand.
CATCGCTTGCTCACACAATCAGATATCCAGCTGCTGCCAGATCCGGTCCACCTTGCGCTTCACTTCTTCGCTCATCTCTATGGTGCGCCCCCACTCGCGGCTGGTTTCGCCCGGCCACTTGTTGGTGGCGTCGATCCCCATCTTGCTGCCCAGGCCGCTCACCGGCGAGGCGAAATCCAGGTAATCGATCGGCGTGTTGTCGACCAGCGTGGTGTCGCGCAGCGGATCGACGCGGGTGGTGATGGCCCAGATCACTTCCTTCCAGTCGCGGATGTTGACGTCCTCGTCGACCACCACGATGAACTTGGTGTACATGAACTGGCGCAGGAAACTCCAGACGCCGAACATCACGCGCTTGGCGTGGCCGGCGTAGGCTTTCTTCATCTGCACCACCGCCATGCGGTAGCTGCAGCCTTCCGGCGGCAGGTAGAAGTCGGTGATCTCGGCGAACTGCTTCTGCAGCAAGGGGATGAACACTTCGTTCAGCGCCACGCCCAGCACCGCCGGCTCGTCCGGCGGCTTGCCGGTATAGGTCGAGTGATAGATCGGGTCGCGCCGCATCGTGATGCGGTCGATGGTAAAGACCGGAAACCAGTCCTGCTCGTTGTAATAGCCGGTGTGGTCGCCATACGGGCCCTCCAAGCGCGTGCTCGTAGCCGCTCGGATGCGAGTCGTCCGGGTAGATATGCCCTTCCAGCACGATCTCGGCCGAAGCCGGCACCCGCAGTTCGCTGCCGATGCGCCTTGCTCAGCTCGGTGCGGCTGCCGCGCAGCAGGCCGGCGAACTGGTATTCGGACAGGCTGTCCGGCACCGGCGTCACCGCGCCTAGTATGGTGGCCGGGATCGGCGCCCAGCGCCACCGCGATCGGATACGGCTGGCCCGGATTGGCGATGCAGTGCTCGCGGAAATCGAGCGCGCCGCCGCGCTGCGCCAGCCAGCGCATGATGACCTTGTTGCGGCCCAGCACCTGCTGGCGGTAGATGCCGAGGTTCTGGCGCTTCTTGTGCGGCCCCTTGGTGATCACCAGGCCCCAGGTGATCAGCGGCGCGACGTCGCCCGGCCAGCAATGCTGGATCGGCAGCCTTGCCAGGTCGACATCGTCGCCCTCCCACACGATTTCCTGGCAACGGGCGCCGCGCACTTCCTTCGGCGCCATGTCCCACAGCGACTTCACCAGCGAACCGAGGCCCAGGACGTCCTTCAAGCCTTTCGGCGGTTCCGGCTCCTTCAGGGCCGCCAGCACATGGCCGATGCTGCGCAACTCGCTCACGTCGTCGCGCGCCCATGCCGAGCGCGACGCGGCGCGGCGTGCCAAAAAGATTGCCGAGCACGGGAATTGTCTGATCGCACGGTTTGTCGAAGATCAAGGCCGGTCCACCCGCGCGCAACGTACGATCGCAAATCTCGGTCATCTCCAAGTAAGGCGATACCGGCACCGAAATGTGCTTTAACTCGTCTAATTGTTGCAACTTGGCAATAAAATCGCGCAAATCCGAATATTTCATATTTTTTTACGTTTTTTTACGAGGGAACCCGATTATCAGGAAATTCATAGCAAGGTGTTGATTTTGTTGAGTTTTTGTTGCAATGCAACAGAACATTAAGGACATTAAAGTAATAGCTTTTGGTTTTGTTAGTGTTGACTTGATATAAACAGGTCCCTACAATTCGCGCAACTCGAACCGGTCCAAACCAGCGCCCGGTTCAGCTTTTCACGGGATCGGGGTCCCAACGACATTTTAAGGAGTGTTTTCAAAAGGCGTCAGCCTTATCCCCCCGACCAGTTGTTTGCAGCTGATTGCGTGCCGCGCCGCGGTCCTTTCAGGCAACAGCAAGCAACTCCGACGTTTGCAGCGCGCGCCAGGCGGCGGCAAACGATATTGATTACGGTGCATGTGCTCAATCGCTTGTACAAATCTGCCCGCAGCATGGGCAGCGCATGCGCCGCGACGATTCAGGAGGTTCAGTGTCAAACAAACCGATCATGGTGCCGCTGGAAGGCACCAGGCAGAATGCCGATCCGGCCGCATGGAAAATCTTCATGCGCGACCTGAAAAGCGGCTTCGCCACTACCACCCATCACGCCGTTCTGGTATTCGGCGTTATCGCCATCGGCATTCTGGCAATGATGTTCGTCAAGCCGGAACTGGCCGACCGCTTGCAGGAGCTGTCCCCCTTCACCACCGCGGCTGCCGAGCCGGACCCCGCCTTGGCTCGGGAACAGGCCATCATGTCGGCGGCCGAGCACGTGGCGCATCCGATGGCCCCCATGCCGAACGAGCTTGCCGCACGCGGCGCCAATACCGCCACGACCGTCAGCGTCGCCGCCAAGAATCCGGCACCGGCCGGGGCCGACCACCAGCAGCAGCAATGGGTCACCCAATGGCTGTCCAAGCGCTATCGGGTGGCGCATGACGCCACCAACATGCTGGTCGGCGCCGCGTACAGCACGGCCAAGGAAATGAAGCTCGACCCGCTGCTGATCCTGGCGGTGATGGCGATCGAATCGGGACTCAATCCGTTTGCCGAAAGCCCGGTCGGCGCGCAAGGGCTGATGCAGGTGATGGCCAAGGTGCACCATGACAAGTTCCAGCACCTGGGCGGCGTCAAGGCGGCGCTGAACCCGGTCGCCAACATCAAGGTCGGCGCGCTGATCCTGAAGGACTACGTCACACGCGGCGGTTCGGTCGAGGCCGGCCTGAAGATGTACGTCGGCGCGGCCGCCTTCGACAGCGATTCCGGCTATGGCGCCAAGGTGCTGGCCGAATACCGCCGCCTGAAGGACGTCGCCACCGGCAAGAAAGTACCGACCATCACCACCGCCCGCGCCCCGGCGCCGAAACCGCGCACGGCCGAGCCGGCCGACAGCCCGCTGCCGGTCGAAGCGGAAAACCGCACGAACGAGCAGCCGAAGCAGTCGCGGCTGGAAAACGATCAGATGGCGGCTTTATAAGGCCACAGGATGAATTGCACAAGGAGCCGAACGGCTCCTTTTTTATTGTCACGGAGCTGCGGCCGTGCGCCGCTCGTCTTCCGTATTTATATATATGTGCGAGATGCGCCAGGCGCAAATCCCGTAGGCATGGGCGCCGCGGGAAGGGCCGCAGTGGCCGCAGCGGCGCTCAGCGCCTGGCCGCCAGGAAGTCGCCCAGCCGGCGCACCGCCTCTTGCAGGTTTTCCATCGAGGTCGCGTACGAAATCCGCAAATACTGGCGCGCGGTATGCGGGCCGAAATCCAGGCCGGGCACCAGCACCACGCCGGCCTGGTTCAGGATCTCGATGCTGAGGCGGTCGGCGTCGTCGGCGATGGCGCTGCAATCGGCATATACATAGAAGGCGCCGTCGGGCATGACCGGCACCCGCAGGCCAAGTTCGCGCAGGGCCGGCACCAGGTAGTCGCGGCGGCGCTTGAATTCGGCCTTGCGCTCTTCGTAGAGCGCGATCGATTCCGGCAGGAAGCAGGCGATGCCGGCATGCTGGGCGATCGCCGAGGCGCAGATGAACAGGTTCTGCGCCAGTTTTTCGATCGCCGGCACCAGTGCTTCCGGCACCACCAGCCAGCCCAGGCGCCAGCCCGTCATGTTGAAGTACTTGGAAAAGCTGTTGATGACGATGACGTCGTCGCCCAGCGACAAGGCGGAAAATGGCGGCGCGTCGTAGGTCAGCCCTGGTAAATCTCGTCGACGATGGTGAAGCCGCCCTTCTCCCGCACGGCGCCGACGATGCGGCGCAATTCGCCGGCTTCGATCGAGGTGCCGGTCGGATTCGAGGGCGAGGCCAGCAAGACGCCACGCGTGGCGTCGTTCCAGTGCTCGCGCACCATCTGCTCGGACAACTGGAAGCGCTGCTCGGGGCCGCTGGCGATCATCTTCGCGCGGCCCTCGAAGGCGGCGACGAAATGGCGGTTGCACGGATACGACGGGTCGGGCATCAGCACTTCGGCATCCTTCTCGACCAGCGCCGCGCACGCCAGCAGCAGCGCCGCCGAGGCGCCGGCGGTGACGACGATGCGCGCCGGCGCGATCTCCAGCCCGTACACCCGGCGGTAATGCGCGGAGATCGCCGCGCGCAAGGCCGGCAGGCCGGTGGCCGAGGTGTATTGCATCTTGCCGTCGGCCATCGCCTGCGTGGCGGCGGCGATCACGGCGGGAACGGCGGTGAAGTCGGGCTCGCCGATGCCCATGTGGATGATGTGGCGTCCCTGGTGCTCCAGGGCGGTAGCCATTTTCGCCAGCTCCATGACATGGAAAGGCGCGATCTGGTCGAGGCGGGAGGCGAGTTCGAAAGGATGCATGGCGCAGGAAGGGATGAAAGAAAAAGAGCTTGCCGCAGTCGTTGTCTGTTGCGATGGCTAGGGCCGGACGGTCAGGAAGAGCCTGGACGGATCACATACTCCCCACATATGGCATCAATTCCGGGCGCAAAATGGTCGTTTCATCAACATACTCCCATTTTTATGCACCAGCCATAGCGTTGATCATACGCCTGTGGTGGCCACCAAGGGAAACCTGGGCATGCAAGCGGCCCGCGGAACGGTTCGCGCCTGCCGGCACAAACCCGTCTTGCAAGGGGCAGCCTCATGGCGTTTTTGATACCTGCCCCGGGAAATAGCTGCCATGGGCGTTGCAAGACACCAGATTGGCGCTAACCACGCATGCAAACGGCAGGCACAGGCTAGCGCTTGGCCGCCTCCACCTCGGCCTGACGCGCGCGCGCGGCAAACTTGTCGAGCACGCCGTTGACGTACTTGTGGCCGTCGACGCCGCCGAACGACTTGGTCAGCTCGACCGCTTCGTTGATCACGACGCGGTACGGGATTTCCAGGTGGTTGCGCAGCTCGTAGGCGCCGATCAGCAGCGCGGCGTGCTCGACCGGCGACAGCTGTCGCAGCGGCCGGTCGATCAGCGGCGCCAAGGCCCTCGCGCAGGGCGGCGACGTCGCGGATCGCGCCGTGCAGCAATGCGTCGAAATGCTCGGCGTCGGCCTTGTCGAAGCCGTGCGCCTGGCGGATATGGGCATCGATCACGCCGGCGTCTTCATTGTTCAGCAGCCATTGATACAGGCCCTGCAGCGCGAACTCGCGCGCGCGATGGCGCGGCGTGCGGTTCTTGCTGGGGTTGGCGTGGGTGGTTTTGGTGGTCATGGTTTTCATGGGCTGCAACAAGGTGCAGCGCCGTTCACTCTTCGTCGGTGGCGTCGGCCAGTTCTTCCAGCGCGATCGCCAGGTTCGCCATTTCGACCGCCACCCGCGCCGCGTCGGCGCCCTTTTCGCGCCATGCGGGCCTCGGCCTGCTCGTCGTTTTCGGTGGTCAGCACCGCATTGGCGATCGGAATGCCGAAATCCAGCCCGACCCGGGTGATGCCGGCGCCCGATTCGTTGGCCACCAGCTCGAAATGATAGGTCTCGCCGCGGATCACGGCGCCGATCGCGATCAGCGCGTCGAACTGCTCGGTGTCGGCCATCTTTTGCAAGGCCAGCGGGATTTCCAGCGCGCCGGGCACCGTGACGTGCAGGATGTCCTCGCTCGGCCACGCCCAGGCGCTTCAGTTCGGCCAGGCATGCCGACAGCAGGCCGTGTCCGACGTCGGCGATTGAAGCGCGCCTGCACGATGCCGATGCGCAAGCCCTGCTCCATCCAGATTGCGTTTCGTAGGTTCCAACGGTCATGGCTTTCCTTTATGCGCGACTGCGCCTGATTCAAAATCGTGCGGCCGGACCGGATTACTGGTTCGGCGCGCATTGATAGCCGGCCACTTCCAGGTCGAACCCGGTCATCGACGGCATCTTCCGCGGATTGGCCAGCAGCTTCATCTTGCCGACGCCGAGGTCCTTCAGGATCTGGGCGCCGATGCCGTAGGTGCGCAGGTCCATCCTGGCGGCGCGCGCGGCGCGGCCTGCGCTTCCGGCTCGTCCAGCGCCTGGAATTGCGCAAACATCTGTTCCGCCGACTCCTCGTCGCAGTTGAGCAGCACCACCACGCCGCGCTCGGCCGCCTGGATGGCGGCCATCGCCGCCGCCAGGTTCCACGAGTGCGTGGTGGCCTGCGGTTTCCAGCAGATCCAGGATGCGACACCGGCTGGTGCACCCGCACCAGCGTTTCGCGTCTCCGGCGTCGATGTCGCCGTGCACCAGCGCCAGGTGCGCGCAGCCGCTCGGCGTGTCGCGGTAGGCGATCGCGCGGAAGGCGCCGTGCGCGGTCTGCACGGTGCGCTCGGCGATGCGCTCGACGATGCTTTCGTGCTGGCTGCGGTAATGGATCAGGTCGGCGATGGTGCCGATCTTGAGATCGTGCTCGCTGCGCGAATTCGATCAGGTCCGGCAGGCGCGCCATGGTGCCGTCTTCCTTCATGATTTCGCAGATCACGGCGGCCGGCGTCAGGCCCGCCAGCTCGGTGAGGTCGCAGCCGGCTTCGGTATGGCCGGCGCGCATCAGCACGCCGCCCTTTTGCGCCTTGAGCGGGAAGATATGGCCGGGCTGCACGATGTCGGCCGGCTTGGCGTGGCGCGCCACCGCGGCCTGCACGGTACGCGCGCGGTCGGCCGCCGAGATGCCGGTGGTGACGCCTTCGGCCGCTTCGATCGAGACCGTGAAATTGGTGCCGTAGGAGGTGCCGTTGCGGGCGGTCATCATCGGCAGGTTGAGCTGCTCGCAGCGCTCCTCGGTCAGCGTCAGGCAGATCAGGCCGCGGCCGTAGCGGGCCATGAAATTGATGGCTTCCGGCGTCACGAACTCGGCGGCGAGCACCAGGTCGCCCTCGTTTTCGCGGTCTTCCTCGTCGACCAGGATGACCATGCGGCCCGGCGCGCAGTTCGGCGACGATTTCTTGGGTGGTTGCAATAGACATGGCAAGTATCCTGAATAGCCTGCCATTCTAATGGATTTCCCGTGGTCGAAGGTGTTTGCGGCGAGGCGCCGCGCCGGCGGCGCGGCATCGGGAAAATTTACATGCCGTTTGTAATAGCGCCGCGCCCAGCAGCGCCGCAAGCGCGGACTTGCCGTCGCGGCAAGGGTGGCACGCCGCTTGCACTTCCCTTCGCGCTGCCGGCGTGCGGCAGCAAGTTCGCAGCATCCCGGTCCGATCCATGCTCAGCGATCGAACGCCTGTCAAGGAGAGACGCATGAATACTTTTCCGCCGCCGGCCCCGACCGGCGCCGCGCAGCCGCATCCCGCCGATGCCGAATCGGCCACGCACAAGGCAGGCCAAGCCCTGAGGCGCGAACTGGCCGATCTCAAGAGCGACCTTGATGCGTTGATGTCGCATGAGGCGACCCTTTCGGATGGCGAGCTGAGCGAAGCCTACGCGCGCATCCTGGCCCGCCTGGGAGCAAGCGGGACGGTCGCCAAGATTGCCGCACACGACACCGGTCCCAAGCTCCCTTCCGCCGGCTACGAGGCTGCCTGCGCCTATGTGCGCGGGCAGCCGATGGAATCGCTTGTGGCCGCCTCGCTGGCTGGCATGCTGGCCGGTTGGCTGACCAAGCCCCATTAAATCGAACCACTTTTTACGACGCGCCATCGGCCGGCTTCGCCGCCCGACGAAAGCGAGCGCGATTGCACGCCGCCCTTGCAACTCACCGGAGAACCGTCATGCAAAAATGGATAGCGATCAGCCTGTTGCTCAGTACCCTTGGCCTGACGGCCTGCAATACGATGCACGGCATGGGCCAGGACGTGGAGCGGGGCGGCGAAAAAATGCAGAACGCGGCAGAGAAGGCAAAATAGGCCGTTTATTCCCTGCCGGCTGTGCGACAGCGCAGGCCGCCACGCTGATTGAAATTTTTACCGGTCACGGCCTATCCCGAGTTTGCCGGAGCACGCTTGCCGTGGCGCCGTCCTGCGCCTAGCCGGGCTGATCGGCGTTGGGCGATTTTGCGGCGGGCTGCGGCGTCGCCCGCGGTTGCGTCAATCCCGCCTGCGCCGCCGGCCAGACGAAGACCAGCCGTTGCGGCCCATGGTGCGCGCCAAGGTGTGCGGCCTTGGTTTGGGCATGCTCGCCAACGGTCGCGCGTACGCGGTAGTTGCCTTGCGGCAGTTTGGCCAACAGCATCGGACCGTCGCAGGTGGTCTGCAAAACCGGATTGCCGTCCTTGCCGAGAATTTCGAGCTTGACATCGGCCAGATAGCTGCCGTCTTGCGCGGCAAAGGTGGACATCAAGTCATAATCCCTAGCCGCCTGCTTCATGGCGTTCGACTCGTCCAGGCCGACGCCGCCGCACAGGTAGGTAATGCCGTTTTCCGTTTTCGGCTGCATGGCTCCCGTATCGGCAGCCGGCTGTGCCAGCGCCGTGCACGACGCCGCACCCAGCATCAGAAGAAGCGTTCTTACTTTCATGATGAGATCTCCTGTTGATGGCGGAACGCTGTGCGGCCATGACGCCGGTTCGCGCATCCCTTGCAATTCCCTTTCATGATCGCGCACCACAGCGCCCTGAGCGGGACACCCGTCCCGCCGTGAAACCGGCAAGCCTGCACCAAGCACTGGCGGCCGGCCTGCCCGGTCCCGCGCCACAATCACTGCTTCTCATATCAGCTTCCGCCTAATGTTTCAGTAAGACAGCATGGCACCGCAAACGATCCGAAAAAATGCATAAAAATAACTATTTCCAGTGGGCGGAAAGTTGAACTTTTCTTATAGGGCAGCGCTTCTAAGCAGTACCGTAGTAATGGAAGCTTCTTCTGGTCTCTGCGAAAAGCCTCATGCTGAAAAAATTCCGCTGCATCGCCGCCGGCGCGCCCGGCGCTTTTCGATGAAGACTTCGATGCCGATGGCGTTTCGGCTGGCGGTGGACATCTTGCCGCAGCCCGACGAAACGACTTGCGGGCCCACTTGCCTGCATGCAATTTACCGCTACTGGAAACAAGACGAAGCGCTGAGCACGGTGATCGCCCGTACCGGGAAATTCGAGCAGGGCGGCACGCTGGCCGTGTTTTTGGCCTGTGATGCCTTGCGCCTCGGTTACCGCGCTACGATCTATACCTATAACCTGACCGTCTTCGATCCGACCTGGTTTACCGATCCCACGGTCGACATCGGCACGCGGCTGGCCTTGCAACGCGAGGTCAAGAAAGATTACCGGCTGCAGTACGCGACCGCCGGCTACCAGGATTTTCTCAGCCTTGGCGGCCGCCTGCGCATGACCCATCTGTCGCGCCGCCTGATTCAGGGCATCCTGCGCCGCCGCCTGCCGATCCTGACCGGACTCAGTTCCACCTATCTGTACCGCACCGCGCGCGAATTCGGCCCGAACGACGTCGCCGACGATATCCGCGGCCTGCCGGCGGGCCATTTCGTGATCATCGCCGGCTACAACCACCAGAACCGCACGGTGCTGGTGATGGACCCCTACCAGCTCAACCCTTTCAACCGCTTGTCGGCCGGCTACTGGATCAGCATCGACCGCGTGATCTGCTCGATCCTGCTGGGCATCGTCACCCACGATGCCAACCTGCTGATCATCCATCCGCCCCGAAAGCCCGCGTCCGTCATATCATGAACACTCTCCTGGTCGTCAGCCATCTGCAGGACTGGAACTATGACATCCCCGGCAGCCGCGTCATCACCGCGCAAACCTATCTGACGCAAGCCGGCCGCTTCAACGGCAATTCGACCAGGGTCATCAATCTCGGCCCCGCTGGCGACTATCAAGGCTGCGCCTACTATGTGTCGCTGCTGGCCGAGGCGCGCGGCCAGCAGCCGCTGCCGGCGCCCGCCACGCTTGGCGACCTGGCATCGGCCGACTTGGTGCAAACACTAACGGAGGCGCTGCGGCCGCTGATGCAGAGTGCGCTGTCGGGCATGCGCGCCGGCGTGGTGGAATGCCCGATCTACTTCGGCCGCACGCCGGATGTGCGCTTGCGCGAGCTGGCCGCGCGGCTGTTCGCGCAGCTGCCGGCGCCCTTGCTGCGCGCGGTGTTCGGGCATGGCGCCGACGGTTGGAGCCTGCGCCGCCTCGATTGCCTCGGCTGCGACGCCGTGCCGGCGGCGCAGCGGCGCTTCATGGGCGAGTCGGCCGCCATCTGGCTGCAGGCGCCGGCAAGCGCTCCCGGACGCAAGAAGACGCCATCGCTTGCCATCCTGTGCGACCCGGCGGCCAGCGAGCGGCCCTCCAACAGCGCCGCCCTGCAGAAGTTCGTGGCCGCCGCCGAACAGTTGCAGATGCGCGCCGAAGTGATCGCCCCGCCGGACTTGGCGCGGCTGCCGGAATTCGATGCGCTGTTCATCCGCGACACCACCCACGTCAATCACTACACCTATCAGGCCGCGCGCCGGGCGGCACTGCAGGGCGCGGTGGTGATCGACGACGCCGCCTCGATCATGAAATGCTGCAACAAGATCTATCTGGCCGAACTGCTGGCGCGGCACGGCGTCCCTCTGCCGCGCACCATGCTGGTACAGAACGACAATCTCGACCAGGTGATTCCGGCGCTCGGCTTGCCGTGCGTGCTGAAGCGGCCGGACGGCGCCTTTTCGCGCGGCATACTGAAGGCCGAAACGCCGGCGGCGCTGCAGGCCGGCGCCCGCCAATTGCTGCAGCATTCGGCGCTGATCCTGGCGCAGGAATACATGCCGACCGAATTCGACTGGCGCATCGGCGTGCTGGATCACCGCCCCTTGTTTGCCTGCAAATATTTCATGGTGCCGGGACACTGGCAAATCCTCAAGAACGACCGCCAGGTCCTGATCGAAGGCAAGACCGAAGCCTTGCCGATCGCCGCCGCGCCGGCCGCCGTGGTGCGCATCGCGCTGCAGGCTGCCGACCTGATCGGCGACGGCTTTTACGGCGTCGATATCAAGCAGGTCGGCGGCGCCTGTTACGTCATGGAAATCAACGACAACCCGAACGTCGACGCCGGGCACGAGGACCATGTGCTGCAGGATGCGCTGTACCGCGAGGTGATGGCGGTATTCCGCCAGCGCATAGAAGCCGGCGGCCGCATCGCTCCGACCACGCCGTCATGAATCCGCCGCCGCCCTACCCGCTGTTTTCCGCCTACGGCATCGAACTGGAATACGCGATCGTGGCGCGCGACGGCCTGGACGTGCTGCCGGTCGCCGAACGCTACCTGGCGCGTCCGGCCGCTGACGGCGAGCAGGCGCCGCCGCTGCTCGACTGGTCCAACGAGATCGTGGAGCACGTGATCGAAGTCAAGAACCCGAGGCCGCAGGCGCTGACGCTGCTGCCGGCGGCTTTCCAGGAGGCGGTACGGACGATGAATCGCCGCCTGCGCGCATCGGCTGCGCAACTGATGCCTTCGGCCATGCATCCGTGGATGCGGCCCGCCGCCGAAACGCGGCTGTGGTCACATGATCAGACGGAAATCTATGAGGCTTTCGACCGCATTTTCGATTGCCGCCGCCATGGCTGGTCGAACCTGCAGAGCATGCACATCAATCTGCCGTTCGCGAGCGCCGCCGAATTCGCGCAACTGCACGCGGCGTTACGGCTGGTGCTGCCGATCCTGCCGGCGCTGGCGGCCAGTTCGCCGGTGGCGGACGGCGCCGTCACCGGCTTCGCCGACACCCGGATGGAAGTCTATCGGAGCAATTCCAGCGCCATCCCGGCGATTACCGGCGCCGTGATTCCGGAACCGGTGACCGGACCGGCCGATTACCGCGCGCGCATCCTGCAGCCGATCTACCAGGCCATCGCCCCCTTCGATCCGGGGCAGGTGCTGCAACACGAATGGCTGAACGCGCGCGGCGCCATCGCGCGCTTCGAGCGCAACGCCATCGAGGTGCGCGTGGTCGACATGCAGGAATGTCCGCAAGCCGATATCGCCATCGCCGCCGCCGTCGTGGCCTTGACCAAGGCGCTGTATCGCCGCCTCGCCGACAACGGGGCGGCCTTCGCAACCGCAGGTCTGGCACGCGTGCTGCAGGCGTGCGTGCGGGACGCCGAACAGGCCGTCGTCGATGACGCCGCCTATCTCGCGCTATGGAATTTTCCCGCCGCTCGCGGCACCGCCGGCGAATTGTGGCAGCACCTGATCGAAACCCTGCCCGCAGGCGAACTCGGCGCCGCCGAGCGCCGCGCGCTGGATGTCATGTTGCGGCACGGGCCGCTGGCACGGCGCATCCTGCGCGCGCTCGACGGCGACACCGGGCGAGCGCGCCTGCGCGCGGTCTATCAGGACTTGTGCGATTGCCTGCAGGACGGTCGGCAGTTTTTGAACTGAACAGGAAAAGAATCCATGCATGCTACTTCGAGCGTCCCCGGCGAGGCCCTCAGATGAAACGCGAGCAGCCTGAGCACTTAGGGAGTATTTTAAAATTCGCAGACAAATCTTGCGGAAAACCGCATGATTTTACATATACTCCCTATAGATCTGAAAACAGGCCGGACCACGCGCTACTGTTGGTCAGCTGCGAACACGGCGGCCACCGGATTCCGGCGCGCTACCGTGCGCTGTTCTCCGGGCACCAGTCCCTGCTGCACAGCCATCGCGGCTACGATGCCGGGGCGCTGCGGCTGGCACAAGCGCTGGCGCGGGCGCTGGCGGCGCCTTTGCTGTTTTCCACCGTCAGCCGCCTGCTGATCGACCTGAACCGTTCACCCCATCATCCGCGCCTGTACTCGGAAGCCACCCGCGCTCCTGCCGCCGGCGCAACGCCGCGCCATCTTCGAACGCTATTACCAGCCGTATCGGAATACCCTGCGGCACTGGATTGCCGATGCCGTCGACGGCGGCCAGCGGGTGGTCCACGTGTCCTGCCACAGCTTCACGCCGGAACTCGGCGGCAAGGTGCGCAACGCCGATCTCGGCTTGCTGTACGACCCGGCACGCGCGTCCGAAGCGGCCTTTTGCCGGCGCTGGCAGGCCTTGCTCGGCAAGCGCATGCCCGGGCTCGCAGTGCGCCGCAACTACCCTTACCAGGGAAAGGCCGACAGCTTCACCACCGAGTTGCGTCGCCGTTTTGCCGATGACCAATATTCCGGCATCGAAATCGAAGTCAACCAGAGCCGCCTGGCCGGCGGTCGCGCCTGGACCGCGCTGCGGCAGGCCATCATCGACAGCTTGCGCGCCGCTCTGGCGGAGGCGTAAGAACGCCCAGGGCGAGAGCGGGAAAGCAGCCACCCGCGTACAGACAGGGACGGGAACGCAAGCGTGCCGCTTGCGGTCTGACTTGTAATAAGTACCGCCATGCGTAAAAAGTACCGCCGCCGCAGCGCCGCGCGCTCGCCCGGCGACAAGGGGAAGCGACATTTTCCGGCCAAACTCTCTGGCACAGTTACTGCATGCATATGACAAGTCCCCACTGCCACTGTCGGAGTCATCATGTTCAACATCAATATCAATAAATCTCTCGCCGGCGTGCCGGCGGCGCTGGCCCTCTTCGTGCTGGCAGGCTGCAGCAGCATGCCCTCCATGTCTTCCATGTCGTCCTCCGCTCCGAGCGCCAGCGCCACCAGCAGCACGGCGGCGTCCGCCACCGGCGTGGTGCAATCGGTCGAACGGGTCGACCAGAAGGACGCCGGCATCGGCGTCGGCACGATCGCCGGCGCCGTGGTGGGCGGCCTCATCGGTAACCAGGTCGGCAGCGGCACCGGGCGCACCGCGGCGACCGTGGCCGGCGCCGCCGGCGGTGCCCTGGGCGGGCGCGCGATCGAGAACCGCACGCGCCAGCAGCGGCCAGGCGTACCGCGTGACCCTGCGCATGGACGACGGCTCGCAGCAGGTGTTCGCCACCGAGACCGATCCGCAATTCCGCGTCGGCGATCGGGTGCAGGTGGTCAACGGCATCGTGCAGCACTATTGAGACGGCCGGTCCCGCTTCGTGCTCCCTCATTCATCGTTCTGCCAAGGAGAAATCACATGGCGATCACCGACCGCAACCTGACGGGAAACTATCGCGCCGCCGTCACGGATAACGGCGCCGCGCTGCGCCGTCCATTTTTTTCTGCGCTGCGCTGGGGCGCGATCCTGGCCGGCGTGGTGGTCGGCATTGCGCTGCAGCTGGTGCTGACCCTGCTCGGAATCGCTACCGGCTTGTCGACGGTCGATGTGGCGGCGGCCGATACGGGCAGCACCACCGGGCCCTTGCTATGGGCCGGCGTCAGCATGCTGATCGCCGCTTTCGTCGGCGGCTATGTGGCGGCGCGCAGTTCGGGCCTGAAACGCAAGAGCGACGGCATCCTGCACGGCGCCACCGCGTGGGGCGTGACCACGCTGCTGTTCGTGGTATTGGCGGCATCCGCCGGCGGCAGCATGCTGGGCGGCATCTTCGGCACCATGGGCGACGCCATGAGCCAGGCTGGCAACGGCAACGTGGCCGGCAGCTTCCTCAACCGCCAGTTCGGCAACGTCGATCCCGGCATCGTCGATCGCTTCGAGCGCCAGATCCAGGCCGGTCACCGCAACGAGGCGATCCAGCTGCTGGTGGGCTCGCTCAACATGGACGAGGAGCGCGCCGCCGCCATCGTCGATCAGGCGCTGATCGTCGCCGGTTCGCCGGCGCAGGCGTCGCCCCAAGGGCGAGCCACGGCCAACCGTACCGTGCAAATGGCGTCCAGTACCGCTTGGATGATATTCGGCGCGGTGGCGCTGTCGCTGGCGCTGGGCATGAGCGGCGGCCTGTTGGGCGCGAGCGGCGCGCGGCGCACGGTCTGGAGCACCAGCGCGGCGCCGCAGGCGGCCTGAGCCGGGTGGATGTTGCGCCGTGCATCCCAAGCTGTGGCATCTGCCGCATTGGCGCGCAACGGCGCCGAAGCGGCCGGAGCTGGCCGTGATCCGCACTTTCGACACGCACACCGATGTGAAACCGCCGGGCCATCGCCACCTCATCGAGGCGTCTCCCGACGGCATTTTGCTGACGCTGCAAAGCCGCATTACTTACGTCAACCGGGCCGGCATCGGACTGTTCGGAGCGCGCGACGAGACGCAGCTGATCGACCGCTCCTTCCTGGAATTCTTCGAAACCACCGCGCCCGCCATGCCGCAGACCCTGATTCAGGAAATCATGGCAAGCGGACACGGCGGCCCGATCGCGGCCATCGGCAAGCTGCATCGCCTGGACGACAAGGCCACCGATATCGAGCTGCTTTCCGCGCCCTATCGCACCGGCGGCGAGGTCGGTTCGCTGTTGATCCTGCATGCGCTGAGCGCCGAGGATTCCGCCTTTGCCGCGCTCTCGGTGCCGACGTCGCTGCTGCCCCTGCTGGGAGCGCCGGCGGCGCTGGCCTATATCAGTCCGGACCGGATCTGCCGCTTCGTCAATCCGGTGCATGAAGCGTGGTTCGGTACCGCGCGCGACGCCGTGGCCGAGCATCCGGGCGAATCCTGGAGCGCCGCCTACGCGCAGATGCAGGGCGATGTCGACGGCGGCCCTGGGCGGTGCCGCCGTGCGCAGCAGGCGGCGCCTGAAGCTGGCGCACGGGATGTGCGAGGTGATGGTGGTTTGCACGCCGGACAAGGCCGGCGACGGACGCCTGCGCGGCATCTCGATGGTGATGATCGATCTCGATGCTTCCGCCCTGCGCGAAGGCGCCGCCCTGGCCGCCGGCCCGTCGACGGCAACCGAGCTGGTGCTGATCGCGCAGCTCGACCGGAATTACCGGCTGCGTTTCGTCAATGACGGCTATGCGGCGCTGTTCGACCTGACGGCGGCCAACAGCGGCGGCCGGCGCATCACCGATTTCGTCAGCAGCGAAACCTTCGCCAACCTGTGCCGCTACGCCGAGGCGGCACAGGGCGAAAGCGCCTCCGGCATGGCGCCGCCGGACGGCGCCGGCCGATCCGGGGCGGCGCAATCAGGAACAGGACCTGGTCGCCGCCATCAGCGACATCACGCGGCTGCGCCGCACCGAGGATCAGTTGTACCGCCGCGAACGGGAATTCAAGACACTGGTGGAAAACTCGCCCGACGTCATCGCCCGTCTCGGCCGCGACATGCGCCACCTGTATGTCAGTCCGGCCATCGAAACCATCTTCGGCCTGACAGCCGCCTCCTGCCTCGGCAAGACCAAGGCCGAGCTGGGCTTCCCGCCGCCGGTGGTGGCGGCCTGGGGGAGCGCGGTCGGGCGCGCGTTCGAAAGCGGAAACGAGCAGAAATTCGAGTTTTCGCAGGAAGTCCGGCGCCAGCCGCGATACTTTTCGGTACGCGTGATCCCGGAATTCGACCGCGGCGGCGGCGTCGAATCGGTACTGGCGATCACCTACGACGTCACCGAGCGCACCCAGCTGGAACGGGAGCGCGAGCAACTGCTCAGGCGCGAGCGCGATGCCCGCATCCAGGCGGAAACCGCGGCGCGCGCGCGCGACGAATTCCTGGCGATCGTCTCGCACGAATTGCGCGGTCCGCTGAACGGCATCCAGAGCTGGGCGCACGTGCTGGAAAACTTCGTGCGCGAGGCCGGCGCGGCGCCGCTGGCGCAACGCGCCCTGCACGGCATCCGCACCGGCGTCGGCCAGCAGGTGCGCCTGATCGAGGATTTGCTGGACGTCACGCGCATGATGAGCGGCCGGCTGCGACTGGTGAAACGGCCCTTCGCGGCATTGCCGGTGATCCAGGCCGCGGTCGAGAGCGTGCGCGAGGCGGCCGCCGCCAAGAACATCGCCATCACCACCCGCTACCACATCGTCACCGAGAAAATCGACGGCGACCCCGACCGGCTGCAGCAGGTGGTCTGGAACCTGATGTCGAATGCGATCAAGTTCACCCCGGAAAATGGCACGGTCGACGTCGCCGCCACCTGCACCGACGGCCGCATCCGCATCACGGTGGCCGACAACGGCGCGGGCGTGGCCGCCAGTTTCCTGCCGCATATATTCGACCGCTTCAGCCAGAAGGACACCTCGAGCACGCGCGGCCATAGCGGCCTCGGCCTGGGCCTGTTCCTGGTGCGGCATCTGGTCGAATTGCATGGCGGGGAAATCCAGGCCGAAAGCGCGGGCGAAGGCCAAGGCACGACCTTTACCCTGTTCCTGCCGCTGCGCGCAACGCCGGAAAGCTATGCATTTTCCGCCGGCGCCGAATCCGACACAGGCGACCGGGAGCGTCTGCCTTCGCTGGCCGGCCGCCACGTGCTGCTGGTGGACGACCAGGAAGAGGCGCGCGAATCGCTGGCTTCGGTTCTGACCGCCGCCGGCGCCCGGATATTTGCGGCCGCCTCCAGCACGGAGGTGTTCCGCTGGCTGCCGCAAGTCGCCGACGGCGAATTGCCGGACGTCCTGATATGCGACATCGCC
Source organism: uncultured beta proteobacterium (assembly GCA_963706525.1). Lineage (GTDB taxonomy): Bacteria > Pseudomonadota > Gammaproteobacteria > Burkholderiales > Burkholderiaceae_D > DATJCV01. The sequence goes on from CAVPMM010000015.1 coordinate 651,518, forward strand.
ATGCCCGGCGAGGACGGCTATGCCGCCCTGCGCCGGATCCGCGCCTGGCAATCGCCGCAGGGAGCCAAGCCCTTGCGCCGTTTGCCGGCGCTGGCGCTGACCGCCTTTTCCCAGCCCGAGGACCGGATCCATGCCTTGACGGCGGGCTTCCAGATGCATCTCACGAAACCGGTGGCGCCGGAAGAACTGCTGGTGGTGCTGGCCACCATGGCGCCGCGCGAGTAAGGCGCCGCGCCGGGACGCCGCTTCAGCCGTACAGTGTCTCGCCGCTGCCCGCCGCCTCGTCAGCGTTGTCTGCGCCTGCGCCGGGCGCTTCTTTCGCGTGGCCGTATTCCTCGAGCCGGTTGTAAAGGGTTTTCAGGCTGATCCCCAGCATGTCGGCGGCCCTTCTTTTGACGCCGCCGCACATGTCGAGCGTGGCGACGATGAGCTGGCGATCGGCATCGGCCAGCGAGGTGCCGACGGCGATCGACAAGGTCAGGCCCGGCGGCAGCGGCGCCGCCCCGGATGGCGCCAACAGCGGAGCGTCGAGCAGGCGGTCGGCCAGAATGAAGGCGCGCTGCATATGGTTGCGCAGTTCGCGCACATTGCCGGGCCAATGGTAGCCGGCAAGCGCCGCCGCAGCGCCCGGCACCATGCGCTTGTCGGTACCGTGCGCAAGATTGAATTCGTCAAGAAAATAGCGGGCCAGCAACTCGATGTCGTCGGCCCGTTCGCGCAGCGGCGGAATTTCCAATGGAAAGACATTCAAGCGGTGATAAAGATCGAGCCGCAAGGCGCCCTGCGCCACCGCCTCCTTGGGATCGCGGTTGCTGGCGGCGATGATGCGCACGTCGGTTTCCAGTTCCTGGTTGCCGCCGATGCGCATGAAGGAACCGCTCTCCAGCACGCGCAACAGCTTGACTTGAAGCTCGACCGGCATTTCGGTGATTTCGTCGAGGAACAAGCGTGCCGCCGCTGGCGCGCTCGAAATATCCCTTGTGCAGGCGGTCGGCACCGGTGAAGCTGCCCTTCTCATGACCGAAAATTTCGCTTTCGATCAATTGCGGCGAGATCGCTCCGCAATTGACCGGCAGAAAGGGCTGCTTCTGGCGCAAGCTGAGTTCATGGATGGTTTGCGCCGCCAGCTCCTTGCCGGTCCCGCTTTCGCCCAGCAGCAGCACCGTCGCTTCGGTGGGCGCCACGCGAGTGATCTGCGCATAGAATTTTTGCATCGCCGGCGCGGTTCCCAGCATCTGGCCGAAATGCCCGAGCCGGCGCAGTTCGCCGCGCAGCGCGCCGATTTCCGATTTCAAGTCGACTGCGCGCGGCACCCGCGACAGCAAGGCCTTGAGACGGCGAAAGTTGATCGGCTTGGTCAGGTAATCGGCCGCGCCCAGCCGCAAGGCCTCGACCGCCGTCTCGACGCTGGCGTGGCCGGTGATGAGGACGATCTCGATGCCGACGCGACAATCGCGATCATTGAAAAGATCGATCCCGCTGCCGTCGGGCAGCTTCAGATCGGTCAGCACCACATCGGGCCGCTGGCGCGCAATCTGCGCCTTGGCCGTGCGCACGCTATCGGCTTGCGCCGCCGTGCATCCTTCGGCCGCAATCACTTCCGTCAACGCTTCACAGGTATTGGGATCGTCGTCAACAATCAACACATGGGGCATATCTTGAATTTCCCTGCGGGCGCCAAAACGCCATGAAGCCGGCCAGCCGGCTGCTCCACGCGCAAGGGACTTGCGCACTTCCCGTTCAGACCGTTTTCATGCCATTGGGCATGCTGGGAAAGCCTGTGATCACCCCTTGACGGTCAATTTGTTTTCGACATTCTTGACCCCGTCGATACCGCGCGCGATACGGACGGCGTCGTCGATTTGCGCCTGGCTGGCAACCGTGCCGCTCAAGGTGACGTCACCTTGATTGGTTTCCACGCTGATATCGGTTCCTTTGACGTTGGAGTCCGCCAGCAACGCTGCCTTAACCTTGCCGGTAATCACCGTATCGCCCACCGCTTCGCTGGCGGATTTGGAGGTATCCGGGGCAGTCGACGAAGGCGGGGAAGGCGGGGCAGCATTGGACGTATCGGGAGCGGCGGCGGGCGGAGTTTGCGGCGCCGGGCTGGCCGCAGGGGGAGGAGTGGCCGGCGCTCCACCCGCGTTCGGGCTTTGACCGGTATCGGTATTCCGCTGGCAGCCTCCCAGAACCGCCCCTAGAAAAATCATCGCAAGGAAATATTTCGAGTTGCTCAATCGTGCAGTCATTTTTTTCCCCTTTCGTTAAAAATGGCACCTCCTATTCCTTGACCGCGATATTTTCCATTAGTTCTTATGCAAGTTCTTCTGCATTCGGAACGCAATGCCGATTTCCCTATCTACTTGGAGGTACCCGTGCCGCCGCTGGTGCCACCGCTGGTGCCTCCGCCGGTATTACCGGTACCCGAGCTGCTTGAGCCGCTTGTGCCGGGGGCCGAGGGTGTGCTTGTGCCGCCGCCGGATTGAGAATTGGGCGTCCCGCCGGACATGCCGGAAGCGCCTGGCGAAGCATTGTCGGAACCGCGGTTACAGCCGGTAACGCTAAGGCCAAGCAGGGCCGTCATCAGAACAATTTGGGAAATTTTTGAAAATGGTTTCATGTCGTCACCTTTTGAGAATGGTCCTTTGGAACTATCGAACCGGCGCCGCCGTGTGTCCTTCCGGCTTATGCCCGGATATCTTATCCGTGCAGTTTGCGTGCCAGCCATGAGCGCATCCACCTCCTCATGGCGGCACACCGCGAGCACTGCCGGCGCCAAAACGGCGAAACGCGCCGGCATGGGTAAAAATTACCGTCTTGCCGTAATGCTTACAGTACAAGCACTGCCGCCGGACAACGGACGAAAAGAAGCATGAGCATGACCGTCAGCCGGGCTCTGAAGCGCTTTGGCCTGTTGTATGGCTCGTCGCCGCCGATGGAAGCGCTATACCAGCAGATCGACAAGGTGGCCGGCACCAATGCCAGCGTCTTGCTGGTCGGCGAAAGTGGCACCGGCAAGGAATTGGTGGCGCAGACCATTCATCAAAAAAGCCTGCGCCGCAAACACGCATTCATTACCGTCAATTGCGGGGCCATTCCCCCGCATCTGATCGAAGCGGCACTGTTCGGCCATGAGAAAGGCAGTTTTACCGGCGCCCAGCGGCAGCATCTCGGCTATTTCGAGCATGCTGCCGACGGCACGCTGTTTCTCGACGAAATTACCGAGATGCCGGTCGACATGCAGGTCAAGCTGCTGCGCGTGCTGGAATGCGGCCGCTTCATGCGGGTCGGGGGCGATCGCGAAGTCAGCGTGGATTTCCGCCTGATCGCCGCCACCAACCGCGAATTGGCGGCGGCAGTGCAGCAGGGCAATCTGCGCGAAGACCTGATGTATCGGCTGGCGGTGTTTCCGCTAAGGGTACCGCCGCTGCGCGAACGCGCCGGCGATATCGAGTTGCTGGCGCATCACTTTCTGGAACAGCTCAACAGCAAGGAAAATACCAACAAGGAATTTACCCGGCGCTCGCTGGAACTGGCCGCCATGCATCCCTGGCCGGGCAATGTGCGCGAATTGAAAAACGTGGTGCAGCGTGCCTTCATCCTTTCCAGCGGCCCGGTCAGCCTGGAAGAGTACTTGGCCGAACCACCGGCGCGGCCCGTCACCTTGCGCGAGGGATACCTGAATTTCTTCGTCGGCATGCCGCTGGCCGAGGCGCAGCGCGAAATCATTCTGGCTACGCTGAAACACTTCGGCGGCGACAAGCGGCAGACCGCACATACGCTCGGCATCAGCCTGAAGACGCTGTACAACCGCCTCAAGGAATACTAGCCGCGCTTCCCGCGCTGCGTGCCACTTCAGTGCTTGGCGCCCTTCTGCTGGTACTTGCTCTTGCCCGCTTTCTTCAGTGAAATGGCGACCGCCTGCTTGACCGCCTTTTTCTTGGTCTTCGGATGCGAGCTGCCGATGGCGCCGTCCTGCTCCCAGTCGTGAACGATTTTTTCGATGTTGGCACTGACCTTGTCGTGCTTTTTGCCGGTACTTGCTGGCATGGGTCACCTCCGCGATGGATCGGAAAGGAAAACTGCGACGATATCCGGAGCAGTTTCCATGCCATTGAAAGCGGCTGCCGCTAGGCCGCCGAGCGCTGGGTCTGCGCCAGCGCCTCGAGCAATACGGCCGCGTTGGCGCCCGCCAGTTTTTTCGGGTCCGACAGCGTCTGGCGGAAGCTGCGCGCCCCGGGCATGCCGGCCATCAAGCCCAGCACGTGGCGCGTGATGCTGTTCAGCCGGGGGCCGACCCCGGCATGGCGCGCGCGCGCCAGCTGCTCCTCGACATACGGCAGCAGCGCATGCAGCACGTCGGCGCGCGACTTGATGGGAGCGCTGTCGCCGTAATAGCGCTGGTCGAAGCGGGCCAGCAGGTAGGGATTGTGGTAAGCCTCGCGTCCCAGCATCACGCCATCGACCTGCTGCAGATGGGCATCGATTTCGTCCAGCGTCTTGATGCCGCCGTTGATGATGATTTCCAGATCGCGGGAAATCGCGCTTGAGCCGGTAGACCGACTTCATATCGGAGCGGCGGAATTTCGCGGTTTTCCTTCGGGCTCAAGCCTTTCAGGATCGCATTGCGCGCATGGACGATGAAGGTCTTGCAGCCGGCGTCGGCCACGGTGCCGACGAAATCGCGCACGAACTCATAGGTTTCGATGGCGTCGATGCCGATCCGGTGCTTGACCGTGACGTCGATCGCGACCGCATCGCGCATCGCCTTCACGCAATCGGCCACCAAAGCGCGGCTCCGCCATCAGGCAGGCGCCGAACGCGCCCTTCTGCACGCGCTCCGACGGGCAGCCGCAGTTCAGGTTGATTTCGTCATAGCCCCACTGCTCGCCGAGCTTGGCGCTTTTTGCCAGGTCGGCCGGTTCGCTGCCGCCCAGCTGCAGCGCAACCGGGTGCTCCTCAGCGCTGAAATCGAGATGGCGGCCGACGTCGCCGTACAGCAGCGCGCCAGTGGTCACCATTTCCGTATACAGCCAGGTGTGGCGCGAAATGTGGCGATGGAAGACGCGGCAATGGCGGTCGGTCCAATCCATCATGGGCGCAATGCAGATCTTGCGGTCGCGGTAAATACTCGGTTTTCCTGGCATGGCAACGGGATGGGTTTGCAAATCGATACGATGAAGGCGCGTCGGCAGCAGTCCGCCGCGCGATTCGCCCACGCGGCCTGCGTTCCTTGAGCGCCGCTCCTTCCTCGGCTGAAGCAAAATGGCAGCGGCGCGCAGGTCGGATTTCCTACAGGCGGAAAGCGGCGGCGAAGGACCGTAAACCGGTAGGGAAACCGGCCTCGGCCAGCATCGTATTTTACCGGACAAGGAAGAAGCGCCGCTGGACCGGCGCGCAGATGGCGCACCCGCGGCCGGGCAGGTGCGCGCCGGAAAATCGGCGGCAGCCGCGATTTGCGGGCCTTCCTGGAACGCAAAAGGGGCGCGGGCAGACATATTGACTGCGGCCAAGGCCAGACTACCGGATTCGTGCCAAAAGGACTACCATGAACCACGACCTCTCCTTCACTCCTCTGTAGAAAGGTGCCGCCATGCCGAATACCAGCAGCCTCAATACCGACCATTTCTGGATGCCGTTTACCGCCAACCGGCAGTTCAAGAGCGCGCCGCGCCTGCTGGCGGCGGCGTCCGGCATGCACTACACCACCGACGACGGCCGCCAGATCCTGGACGGTACCGCCGGCCTGTGGTGCGTCAATGCCGGCCACGGGCATCCGAAAATCGTCGCCGCGATCCAGCAGCAGGCGGCCACGATGGACTTTGCGCCGACCTTCCAGATGGGCCATCCGAAGGCCTTCGAAGCCGCCAGTGCGCTGGTCTCGATCGCGCCCGAAGGCTTGAACCGGGTGTTCTTCTGCAACGACGGCTCGGAAGGCGTCGATACCGCGCTGAAGATCGCGCTGGCTTACCACCGGGTGCGCGGCGACGGCCTGAAGACGCGCCTGATCGGGCGCGAGCGCGGCTATCACGGGGTCGGCTTCGGCGGCGTCTCGGTCGGCGGCATCGCCGGCAACCGCAAGCACTTCGGCCCGGCGCTGCCGGCGGTCGACCATCTGCGCCATCCGCTCGATATCGCGAAGAACGCCTTCACGCGCGGGCTGCCCGAGCACGGCGCCGAACTGGCCGACGAATTCGAACAGCGCGTGCTGGCGCTGCACGATCCGGCCACGGTGGCGGCGCTGATCGTCGAACCGGTGCAGGGCTCGACCGGCGTGATCCTGCCGCCCAAAGGCTATCTGCAAAAGCTGCGCACGATTTGCGACAAATACGGCATCCTGCTGATCTTCGACGAAGTGATCACCGGATTCGGCCGTCTCGGCGCGCCGTTCGCCGCCGACTATTTCGGCGTGGTGCCGGACATGATCGTCTGCGCCAAGGGCCTGACCAACGCCGCGGTGCCGATGGGCGCGGTGCTGGTGCGCCAGGACATTCACGACGCCTTCATGGCGGCGGCGCCGGAAAACTCGATCGAGTTCTTCCATGGCTATACCTACAGCGCCCATCCATTGGCGGCGGCCGCCGCGGTGGCCACCATCGACGTGCTGAAGAGCGAGCACCTGTTCGACCGCGCAGCGGCGATGGCGCCCTATTTCGAAGAGGCGGCGCACAGCCTGAAAGGCCTGCCGTATGTGAAGGACGTGCGCAACCTGGGCCTGGTGTGCGGCATCGAACTGGAACCAATCCCGGGCAAGCCGACCGCGCGCGCCTTCGACGTCTTCCTCAAGTGCTTCTGGGACAAGGGCGTGCTGATCCGCACCACGGGCGACATCATCGCGCTGTCGCCGCCGCTGATCATCGACAAGGCCCAGGTCGACCAACTGTTCGGCGCGATCGCCGACATCCTCAAGGCGCAGAGCGCGGTGCAGGAGAAACGCTCGGTGGCGGCCTGAGGCCGGCGTCCGCGCACGTCAAATGAAAAAACCGCCGGAACCGGCGGTTTTTTCTTGGGCAGCATGCGCCTCTGGCGTCATCCGTCAGGCGGTATTTCCGGCAATTGCTCGTGCTCCGGCACGCCGCCGCGCAACGCCGCCACTTCATTGGCGACCAGGGCGGCGAGCACGATGGCGCCGCCGACCAGGGTCTGCTGCATCGGCGTTTCGCCAGCGCCGAGCCAGGCCCAGAGCGGTCCCAGCACGACCTCGATCAGCGCCAGCAGCGACAATTCGGGCGCCGACAGCGAGCGCGCCGCGATCACCATCAGCATGCAGGGAAAGCCAAGCTGGAAAAAACCCAGGGTCGCCAGGATGCCGATGTCGTGCGCCGAGCTCTGCAGCGGCCAAGCCAGCGGCAGCATCAGCACGGCGGAAAATACGCCACCCAGAAACACCGCCGGCACCAGGTCGATCGCCTGCCCCGCCTTTTTCATCGTGATCACGTTCACCGACGCCGCCAGCGGCACCCCGAGCGCGACCGCCATGCCCGCCAGTTCGCGGCCGCCGACCTGGGCCAGGCTGCCGGCAAACATCCAGATCATGCCGAAGGCGGCCATCAGGATCGCCAGCCAGGTGCGCGCCGCGATCCGTTGCCGCAGCACGATCCAGGCCAGGAAGGCGGTCAACAGCGGCGAGATGCTCATCACGATCAGCGTGTTGGCGACCGTGGTCATGGTCAGCGCGATCATGAAGCAGCAAAACATCACGCACCACATCAGTCCCGAGACGATGCCCGCGCTGCCCAGCCGCCGCAGCAATGCCAAGGTCTGGCCGCGCTGCTGCCAGGCCAGTGCGGCCGCCACGAACAAGGCGGCGAACACGCTGCGCCAGAACGTGACTTCAAATCCCTGGGCGCGCTCCAGGTGGCGCGTGAGGACGCCGGCCATGCTCCACAGCGTGGCGGCGCACACCATCAGCAGGATGGCGCGCGAATGCGGTTTCAAAAGCGGCATGCGGTCGGTACTCCCGTTAAGACCGTCCCAGGCGCGGCCGTCGCGCTACGTTGCGGGCACGGCGGCGCTATGTCCCGATTCAGTCTTGCCGCCTTCCGGCGGCCTCTCAAAAACACATACTCCCTGTATCGACCATTAATCCCGAGGACAAAATGGTCGTTTTTTCAACATACTCCCAGCTATTGCTTTTACATGCCGCTGAACGGGATTTCCCGCCCGCTACGCGCCGCCGGCCCATTGCCGGCACGGCAGACAAGCCGGCAGCGGCCGGCGCCACCCCTCAAAAAAACGGCCCGCCGATCCTGACGCAGCCGTGCGGCATGCAGGATGGGCGGGCCGGCGGTCGCACGCATGGTTGCGGCAAGCAGCCATCGGCGCCGGGCGCTGTTACGCCGCTTCGCGCGACGCCTTCTTGCGCTCGTGCTCCTTCAGGTGGCGCTTGCGCAGGCGGATGCTCTTCGGCGTGATTTCGACCAGTTCGTCGTCCTCGATGAATTCGACCGCGTATTCCAGCGACATCTGGATCGGCGGCACCAGGCGCACCGCTTCGTCGGTGCCGGACGCGCGCACGTTGGTCAGCTGCTTGCCCTTGATCGGGTTGACCACCAGGTCGTTGTCGCGCGAGTGGATGCCGATGATCATGCCTTCGTACACCGGATCGTTGTGCACCACGAACATGCGGCCGCGATCCTGCAGCTTCCAGATCGCGTAGGCCACGGCCGCGCCGTCGTCCTGCGAGATCAGCACGCCGTTGCGGCGGCCGGCCATCTCGCCCTTGGAGGTGTCGACCGGCGCGTAGTCGTCGAACACGTGGCTCATCAGGCCGGTGCCGCGCGTCAGGGTCATGAACTCGCCCTGGAAGCCGATCAGGCCGCGCGCCGGAATACGGTATTCGAGGCGCACGCGGCCCTTGCCGTCCGGCTCCATGTTCTGCAGGTCGCCGCGGCGGCGGCCCAGTTCTTCCATCACGCCGCCCTGGTTGGCTTCTTCGACGTCGACGGTCAGCAGTTTTCGTACGGCTCGTGGCGCACGCCATCGACCATCTTGAACACCACGCGCGGACGCGATACGGCCAGCTCGAAGCCTTCGCGGCGCATGTTTTCGATCAGGATGGTCAGGTGCAGTTCGCCGCGGCCCGACACTTCGAAGGTCGGTGTCGTCGTCGGTCGGCACCACGCGCAGCGCCACGTTGGCCTTCAGTTCGCGCTCCAGGCGATCGCGCATCTGGCGGCTGGTGACGAACTTGCCTTCGCGGCCGGCCAGCGGCGAGTTGTTGACCATGAAGTTCATGGTCAGCGTCGGCTCGTCGACTGTCAGCATCGGCAGCGCGTTCGGCGCGTCGGGCGCGCACATCGTGGTGCCGATGCCGATCTCTTCGATGCCGTTGATCAGCACGATGTCGCCGGCCACGGCTTCGTCGACCAGCACGCGCTCCAGGCCCTGGAAGTTCAGCACCTGGTTGATGCGGGCCTTGATCGGCGTGTCGTCCGGGCCGTTCATGACGACCACGTCCTGCAGGCCGCGACGCGGCCGCGGCTGATGCGGCCGATGCCGATCTTGCCGACGTAGGACGAGTAGTCGAGCGAGGTGATCTGCAGTTGCAGCGGGCCGTCCGGATCGTCTTCGCGCACCGGCACGTGTTCCAGGATGGCTTCGAACAGCGGCTTCATGTCGCCGCCGCGCACGTCCGTCGGTCAGGCCGGCGTAGCCGTTCAGGCCGGAGGCGTAGACGACCGGGAAATCCAGCTGCTCTTCGGTGGCGCCCAGCTTGTCGAACAGTTCGAAGGTCGCGTTGATGGCCCAGTCCGGACGCGCGCCCGGACGGTCGATCTTGTTGACCACGACGATCGGCTTCAGGCCCAGCGCCAGCGCCTTGCGCGTCACGAAGCGGGTTTGCGGCATCGGGCCTTCCTGCGCATCGACCAGCAGCAGCACGCTGTCGACCATCGACAGCACGCGCTCGACCTCGCCGCCGAAGTCGGCGTGGCCCGGGGTGTCGACGATGTTGATGTGGGTGCCTTCGTACTCGACCGCGCAGTTCTTCGACAGGATCGTGATGCCGCGCTCCTTTTCGAGGTCGTTCGAGTCCATCACGCGGGTATCGACCTGCTGGTTTTCGCGGAAAGTGCCGGACTGACGCAGCAGCTGGTCGACCAGGGTGGTCTTGCCGTGGTCAACGTGGGCGATGATGGCGATGTTGCGAATGGCGCGTTTGGAGTTTGACATGATCGTGGTGTCGAGTGAGGTGCGAAAAGCCGATTATTATAACATGTTGCGCCGCACGAAATAAGGAAATCCCCAGGTATTTCAATGAGTTGCCGGGATTCGGCGACCGCACTCGCGGCTTGGCCGCGCCGGCGGCGGCAACCCCTCTTCATGCGCTTTGCGCGCGCAAGGATCGGCCCGGGTCAACCCGGAGCAGTGCCCGATGAGCAAGGCGTGGCGGCCCGCTCCACGGCGGCCACCAGCCGTTCCGGCGCCAGCACGCTGTAGGGCTGCAGCTGCGCGGTGCCCAGCAGTTGCCCGCTCTGCGCGTGATACACCCGCACCCGCCCTGCGCAGGCGGCAGGCAAACGTCTTCCTTGCCAAGCGCCAGCCGCTGGCCATGCAGGAAGCGCTGCGCCAGCTCGGTCGTTCAGGCGCACGACCGGAAAGGACGACAGCAAGGCATCGACCGGCGCCAGCAGGGCACGGCGCTCCGTTTCTGGCGCCGCGGCGAGCTGCTCCAGCGTGATCGCGCCTGCCAATGTCAGGCGCCGACCCCGGTGCGCCGCAGCGCCTTCAGATGCGCGCCGCAACCGAGCGCCGCGCCGATGTCCTCGCCCAGCACGCGGATATAGGTGCCCTTGCTGCAGGTCACGCGCAAGCTCAGGAACGGCGCCTCGTAGGCGAGCAGTTCGAGCTCGTGGATGGTCACCGCGCCGCGCCTCGCGCTCCAGCGTGATGCCGGCGCGCGCGTATTCGTACAGCGGCTTGCCGTCGCGCTTCAGCGCCGAATACATCGGCGGCACCTGCGCGATCGGCCCGCGAAACTGTCGCCAGCACCGCTTCGATCTGCTGCGGCGCTCACGTCCACTGGCGCCGGTCGCGACTGACCTCGCCTTCGGTGTCGCCGGTGCTCGTGCGCGATGCCCAGGTGCACCACGGTTTCGTAGGTCTTGTCGGCTTCCAGCAAATCCTGCGAGAACTTGGTCGCCTCGCCGAAACACAGCGGCAGCAGGCCGGTCGCGAACGGATCGAGCGTGCCGGTATGGCCCGCCTTTTTGGCGTTCAGCAGGCGCTTGGCCTTGATCAGCGCGTCGTTGCTGGACAGGCCGACCGGCTTGTCGAGCAGCAGCACGCCGTCCACCGGCACGCGGCTTTTTTTGGGAATGCGGACATCATGCCTGAATCGTGAGCGCCGCGGCGGCGTGCGCCGGCCGCATTGGATTGCCTGAAGCGTCGTTAATCGTCCGCATCCTTGGCGCGCGTGGCGTTGGCTTCGTCGATCAGCGCGCGACATCTCCATGCCGCGCGCGGTCGAGGTGTCATGCACGAAGTGCAGCTCCGGCAAGGTATGGATGTGCAGGCGCTTGCCCAGCTGCTTGCGCAGGAAGCCGGCCGCCTGGCCGAGGCCGCTGACGGTGTTGCGCACCGCTGCCGGATCGTCGGCCAGCAGTCGTGAAAAAGACCTTGGCGTGCGCGTAATCCGGCGTCACCTGCACTTCGGTAATGCGTGATCATGCCGACGCGCGGGTCTTTCAGCTCGAACGCGATGATCTCGGACAGGTCGCGCTGGATCTGGTCGGCGACCCGCAGGCCGCGTTGCGGAATGGATTTACTGTGCTTCGCCATGCTCGTGCCACCTTAAAACAAACGCAGCCCGGACGAAGGCGCTTGCCGCAATCCGATGTACCCGGATTGCGCAGCGCCTTCATCCGGGCTGCAAAAAACCGCCCGCCCAATCGGCTTACAGCGTACGGGCGACTTCCTGGACTTCGAACACTTCGAGCTGATCGCCTTCCTGGATGTCGTTGAAGTTCTTCAGCGACAGGCCGCATTCGAAGCCGGCCTTGACTTCCTTCACGTCGTCCTTGAAGCGCTTGAGCGAATCGAGCTCGCCGGTCCAGACCACGACGTTGTTGCGCAGCAGGCGCACCGAGGAGCCGCGCTTGACCACGCCGTCGAGCACGTAGCAGCCGGCGATCGCGCCGACCTTGCTGACCAGGAAGACCTGGCGGATTTCGACCAGGCCCAGTGACGTGCTCGCGCTTCTCCGGCGCCAGCATGCCGGACATCGCCGCCTTCACCTCGTCGACCGCATCGTAAATGATGTTGTAGTAGCGGATGTCGACGCCGTTGGCCTCGGCCAGCTTGCGCGCCGGCGCATCGGCACGCGTGTTGAAGCCGATGATGACCGCCTTCGAGGCCACTGCCAGGTTGACGTCCGACTCGCTGATGCCACCGACGCCGGCATGCACGACCTGCACCCGCACTTCGCCGGTGGACAGCTTCTGCAGCGACTGCACCAGCGCTTCCTGCGAACCCTGCACGTCGGTCTTGATGATCAGCGGCAGGTTCTTGACTTCGCCTTCGCCCATCTGCTCGAACATGTTTTCCAGCTTGGCGGCCTGCTGCTTGGCCAGCTTGACGTCGCGGAACTTGCCTTGACGGAACAGGGCGATTTCGCGCGCCTTGCGCTCGTCGGCCATGACCATGACTTCTTCGCCGGCGCCGGCACTTCGGTCAGGCCCTGGATTTCGACCGGGATCGACGGACCGGCTTCGCTGATCGTCTTGCCGTTCTCGTCGAGCATCGCGCGCACGCGGCCGTAGGCGGAACCGGCCAGCACCACGTCGCCGCGCTTCAGGGTACCCGACTGCACCAGGATGGTCGCCACCGGGCCGCGGCCCTTGTCCAGCCGGGCTTCGATCACCAGGCCCTTGGCCGGCGCATCGACCGGCGCCTTCAGTTCCAGCACTTCGGCCTGCAGCAGCACGTTTTCCAGCAGCTCGTCGATGCCCTCGCCGGTCTTGGCCGACACCGGGACGAACGGCGAATCGCCGCCGTATTCTTCCGGCACCACCTGTTCGGCGACCAGTTCCTGCTTCACGCGGTCCGGATTGGCGCCCGGCTTGTCGATCTTGTTGATCGCCACCACCAGCGGCACGCCGGCCGCCTTCGCGTGGGCGATCGCTTCCTTGGTCTGCGGCATCACGCCGTCGTCGGCCGCCACCACCAGGATGACGATGTCGGTCGCCTTGGCGCCGCGGGCACGCATGGCGGTAAACGCTTCGTGGCCCGGCGTGTCGAGGAAGGTGATGATGCCGCGCGGCGTTTCGACGTGGTAGGCGCCGATGTGCTGCGTGATGCCGCCGGCTTCGCCCGACGCCACCTTGGCGCGGCGGATGTAGTCCAGCAGCGAGGTCTTGCCGTGGTCGACGTGACCCATGACGGTGACGACCGGCGCGCGCGGCAGCGCTTCGACGTCGGCATGCTCCGGCCTGTCTTCCAGCAGCGCTTCCGGATCGTCCAGCTTGGCCGCATGCGCGGTGTGGCCCATTTCCTCGACCAGGATCATCGCGGTTTCCTGGTCCAGCACCTGGTTGATGGTGACCATCTGGCCCAGCTTCATCAGTTGCTTGATGACCTCGGACGCCTTGACCGACATCTTGTGCGCCAGTTCGGCCACGGTGATGGTTTCCGGCACGTAGACGTCCTTGACCACGGCTTCGGTCGGCGCCTGGAAATTGGTTTCGCGGTCATCGCCATGATGGCCACCGCGGCGTCCTTTCGGGCCACCGCGCCAGCCATCGCGGCCACCGCCGGTATCGCCGCGCGTCTTGATGCCGGACGCCGCGCTTCTTGGCGTCGTCCTGCCAGGTCGACGACACATTGGCCGACTTGATCGACTTCTTGTCCGCCACCACCGGCTTCTTGTCGTCTTTCTTCTCGCCCGGCTTCTTGTCGGCCGGCTTGTGCAGCGTGCCTTCCGGCCGCCTTGGCCGCGACCGCGGCCGCCGGCGCTCGGCTCCGGCGCCTTGATGACGCGGCGCGGCGCGCTCATCATCAGCCTTGATCTGCGCGACCTCGTCGGCGACCGCCTTGCGCGCACGCTCGGTGGCGGCGGCGCGTTCGGCGGCTTCCTTGGCGGCAGCTGCGGCCGCTTTCTTCTTGGCTTCCTCGTCAGCGGCGATGCGCTTGCTTCGTCTTCGGCGGCAGTGTCCTCGCCGTTGGTTTCCGCGGCCGGTTCAGCCGCGCGCTTGGCTGCGGCGGCGGCTTCACGCCTTGGCTCGCATTCGGCCGCCTTGGCCTGCGCCAGCTTCTCGGCTTCCAGTCTTGGCCAGGCGCTCCTGCTTTTCGCGCAGATCGGCTTCCTGGCGCGCGATCAGTTCCGCCTGCCGGCGCGCCTCTTCCTCGCGCCGGTCGAGTTCCGCCTCATCGATGACCGGCGCGCTCACGACCGCCGGCGCTTCCTCGACGACGGGTTCGTCGCGCTTGACGAAGGTACGCTTCTTGCGCACTTCGACCTGGATCGTGCGCGACTTGCCGGTGGCGTCGGCCTGCTTGATCTCGGTGGTTTCCTTGCGGGTCAGCGTGATCTTCTTCTTTTCGCCATCCGCCGCCAGCACCATGCGCGCGGCGCAGATGACTCGAGCAGCTTGTCCTTGTCCTCTTTGGACAAAGGATCTGACGCCGAACTCTTTTCGACGCCGGCAGAGCGCAGCTGCGTCAGCAGCAGATCTGCCGGCATCTTCAGTTCGGTGGCAAATTGGGCTACGTTGTTACTCGCCATTCAGTCCTCTTTTCTATGTGTCGCGGCAGATGATAACGGGATTGCTCCTGATCACCTGGCTTCGCTCAGATTCCATGCCTTCGCCTGCAGGGCCTTGGCATGATCATCGTACTTGGCGTCGATCAGCTTCATTTCATCGTCGGTCACATCTTCAAACTCATTCTCGATCAGCTGCGCGCGCACGCTCGGTCGACAACGCCAGGATGGCGCCGAATTCGTCGTAGGCCAGGCCCGCAAACGCCTCCAGCGTCTTGATGCCGGCCAGGCCAAGCTTGCCGGCGGTAGTGCGGTCCATGCCTTCGAGATTGACCAGCGCGTCTTCCATGCCTTCCAGCCCTTCTTCCGAGGCGATCGCTTCGGTCACCAGCGCATCGCGCGCGCGGGTGCGCAGTTCGTTGACGGTGTCTTCGTCGAACGATTCGATTTCGAGCATTTCGATGATCGGCACGTAGGCGATTTCTTCGAGGCTGGAGAAACCTTCCTCGACCAGGATGTCGGCCACTTCCTGGTCGACGTCGAGTTTTTCCATGAACAGCGCGCGGATCGCCGCGGTTTCCCGCGCCGACTTGTCGGCCGATTCCTCGGCCGTCATGATGTTGATCTGCCAGCCGGTCAGCTCGGACGCCAGGCGCACGTTCTGGCCGCCGCGGCCGATCGCGATCGCCAGGTTTTCCTCGTCGACCACGACGTCCATCGCATGCTTTTCTTCGTCGACCACGATCGACGACACATTGGCCGGCGCCAGCGCGCCGATCACGAACTGCGCCGGATCTTCCGACCACAGCACGATGTCGACGCGCTCGCCGCCCAGCTCGCCGGTCACGGCCTGCACGCGCGAACCGCGCATGCCGACGCAGGTGCCGATCGGGTCGATGCGCTTGTCATTGGTGAACACGGCGATCTTGGCGCGCACGCCGGCATCGCGCGCCGCCGACTTGATCTCCAGCAGGCCCTGCTCGATTTCCGGCACTTCCAGCTCGAACAGCTTCATGATGAATTCGGGCGCGGTGCGCGACAGGATCACCTGCGGGCCGCGCGCATTGCGGTCGATGCGCAGGATGATAGGCGCGCACGCGGTCGCCGATGCGCAGGTTTTCCTTCGGGATCATCTGGTCGCGCGGCAGGCGCGCTTCGATCTTGCCGGATTCGACGATGGCATCGCCGCGCTCCATGCGCTTGATGGTGCCGGTCACCAGCGAGTCGCCGCGCTCGAGGAAGTCGTCCAGGATCTGTTCGCGCTCGGCATCGCGGATCCGCTGCAGGACCACCTGCTTGGTGTCCTGGGCGAAGCGGCGGCCGAACTCGACCGATTCGATCGGCTCTTCGATGTAGCTCGTCGACTTCGATGTCGGGGATCTGCTCCTTGGCTTCGAACTGCAGGATTTCCTGGTCCGGCAGCTGCAGGCCGGCCTCGTCCGGCACCACGCGCCAGCGGCGGAAGGATTCGAATTCGCCGGTTTCGCGATCGATCGCGACGCGAATGTCGACATCGCCCTCGTAGCGTTTTTTCGTGGCCTGCGCAAGCGCGAGCTCGAGCGCTCCGAACACGACGTCCTTGTCGACGTTTTTTTCGCGCGCCAGCGCATCAACCAATAGCAAAATTTCGCGACTCATGCTTTGCGACTCCTAAAATCCACTTGCGGCACCAAGCGTGCCTTGTCCACGTCGGCGAGCGTAAACTCCAGCATCGCCGGGCCTTCCTTCCCTTCAAATTCCAGCACCAACCGTGTCGCCTTCCGGCATGCACAAGACACCCTGAAACGACTTGCGGTGCGCTGTCCCCGGCATTGGCATACGTAGTTTAACAACCGCCTCCTGCCCTGCAAAGCGCAGATAATCGGCGAGCTTCTTGAGCGGCCGATCCAGGCCGGGCGACGAAACTTCCAGCCGCTCGTAATCGACATTTTCAACCGTCAGCACATGCAACAACTGATGTGTTACCTTCTCACAATCGTCGATGGTGATCGAGCCCCGGTCAGCGTGTTCCGGCGTAAAATCGATATATACGCGCAACAAGCCCCGCGCGGCGCGTTCGAAATCCACCAGCTCATAACCCATGCCGACCAACGGTTTTTTCGATCAACTCCAGCAACTGCACGCTGACTCTCCGGTAACGTCAAAAAGAAACGGCATGCCTGACGGCGAAAACATCGCCACCATCACAAACTGTTCAACAAAAAAAAAATGGGCATCTGCCCATCTTCTTATCATTCGAAGGCCACAATACCCCCGTCAAAACCGGGTATGACCTTTGTTAACTAGGTAATTATAAGCGATTCGGGAACCTGCCGCAATCGGCAGGCACTCATTCAACCCCGGGAGCGCCGGCGCGGCAAGCCGGGAACGGCTGCCAAGCCGCGCGGCTGCCGCATATTCCGCCGCTGACCGGCGTCCGGGAAACCGAGTGCCGTCTGTAGCGGGTCCGGCTGCCGGCTTCGCGGCGGCTGGCCTTGCCGGCCCTGCGCCGGCGCCGAAGGACCGCGACCGAAAGGCGGCTGCCCGCCCCGGCCCGGACGCTGGTCCTTTTCAAATCCATTTCCCTTCCGATTGCCGTTCGGACGTTCCTGGAAGTCACCACGGGGTTTCGGCGCCTTGTTTTGGCCAGCGATTTTTTCCAGGCCGCTGGCCTGCAGCAGCGCGCGCACCTCGTGTTCGTCCAGTTCTTCCCAGCGGCCGCGCTTCAGGCCGATGCGGCAAGGTCAGCATGCCGTAGCGGGTGCGGATCAGGCGCGAAACGGTCAGGCCGATCGCCTCGAACATGCGGCGCACTTCGCGGTTGCGCCCTTCGCCGATAACCACGCGATACCACTTGTTGACGCCTTCGCCGCCGCCATCGACAATCTTCGAGAATTGCGCGACGCCGTCATCGAGTTCGACGCCAGCCAGCAATTTCTGGCGCATGCCTTCTTCCAGCTCGCCCAGGGTACGCACCGCGTATTCGCGCTCGATGCCGTAACGCGGATGCATCAAGCTGGTTGGCGAGATCGCCCGAGGTCGTAAACAGCAGCAAGCCTTCGGTATTGAAATCCAGGCGCCCTACCGCCAGCCATTTGCCGGCCTTCATGGTCGGCAGGCGGTCGAATACGGACGGACGGCCTTCCGGATCGTTATTGCTGACAATTTCGCCGGCCGGCTTGTGATAAACCAGGACTCGCGGCGGACGCTTGCGTGACCTTGCGCTGGAGCAGCTTGCCGTTGATGCGCACTTGATCGGTCGGCAGTATGCGCTGGCCCGATATGCGCCGGCTCGCCGTTGACCGAAACCCGGCCGGCGATGATCAGATCTTCCATGTCGCGGCGCGAGCCCAGGCCGGTTTCCGCCAGCACCTTGTGCAGCTTCGGCGCATCGTCCTCGGCTGTCAGGTCGCGCCGGACGTTTTTCCCTGCGGCGGCTGCATGCCGGCCGTTGCGGCGGCCATTGCCGCCGGCATCCTGAGCCGTATCGGCCTGGCGATCAAAGGCATCGGACGTCACAAACGAAAACACCTCGTCGGCCTCCGCCGCTCCGCGCGCACGCACGGGTTTGCCGCCCCCCTGGCGCGTAGCCTGGTGGGGAGCGGCTTTCTTTCCTTTCGGACCATCGTGACGGGACGGTTGCCGACGCTCGTTACCGGCGGCGGATGACTTGTCGTCCGCCTCGGCGACCGGGGTAGCGCCGGCTTCGCGCGGCTCGGCCACGCGCGGGCGCCTGCTTTTCAGATTGTGCGGACCGCGTACACCGCGCCGTGCCGACCGGCTCTCGGATACCTCCGCCGATGGCTGGCCTGCCGGCGCACCCTGAACGGCCACAACGGGCGCCTCGGCAACTGCCGGCGCCGGATGGGATGCATCAGCATCGACCGCCGCCTCTGCCGGGGCGGCGCGCCGCCGGCTGGGGCGAGGCGCCGTGACAGCAGCTTCGGTCACGTTGCTGTCCGCGATCGGCTTGGCGCGCACCGCCCGCTTTTTCGCCGGCTTGGGCGCGGCCGGTGCGGCATCCTGTTCGGCTACGGTCGGGAGGTCGTTATTGGAGATCGGTGAAGTCATTATTTATTTCTTGAGGGGGTAAACCTGGCACGGCTTCGGTTGCCGATTCAGATGCCAGGTCGGGAGAGAGGTTTAGGTCTGCGGCAATGGATGCCGAGGATGAATCCGCTTCAGGGGATAAGGCGTCGACAACGATTCCGGCATCAGGTTCAGAGTTCGGCGCATCGCTTTGCCCGTCGTCGTGAGGCTCGGCAAAACTCATCGCCGCCTGCTTCGAATCATCCTCGGAGTCGTTGCCGGCCGGTTCCAGTCCCAGCAACGCATCGGCCTGCAAATCCGCCTTCATCACCTCCTGCAGGGGCGGCAACTGGTCCAGCGCCGCCAAGCCGAGATCATCCAGAAATTGCCGGGTGGTGGCGAACAGCGCCGGTCGTCCCGGCACATCGCGGTGCCCGATCGCCTCGATCCAGCCGCGGTCCTCGAGCATCTTGATGGTATGGGAATTCACCGTGACGCCGCGGATTTCCTCGATGTCGCCGCGCGTGACCGGCTGCCGGTAGGCAATGATGGCCAAAGTTTCGAGCGTGGCGCGCGAATATTTCGGCGGCTTTTCCGGATTCAGGCGATCCAGATACATCTTCATTTCGGGCCTGCTCTGGAAGCGCCAGCCGGTCGACAGGCTGACGACCTCGATACCCTTGTCGGACCATGCGCCGCGCAACTCCTCGAGCAGCAGCTTGATGGTATCCGCCCCCACTTCCTGAGAGGCGCCGCCGTTTTCCGCAAAGAGCTTTTTCAAGTCGTTGATCGACAAGGGCTCGTGCGCGCAGAGCAAGGCGGTTTCGAGGACTTTCCTAGCCTCAAGAGTATTCATGAACGAGTGGCGTGCGACTTGTATTTATTAAAGTTTGCAGAAACTAGAGTCAACGACAGGCATCCGCGATGCCGTCCGGTTCAAGAACCCGTTGATGCTGCTTTTCCGGCGCCCGATTGGAGGAGGTTTAATTCTGGGCGGGAATATAAGACTTGGTTGCGGGGACAGGATTTGAACCTGTGACCTTCGGGTTATGAGCCCGACGAGCTGCCAGACTGCTCCACCCCGCGTCTGAAGAACCAAACTATACATCCTATTGCCGGGCAATGCAAATCTAATTGCAATGTCCGGTGATACGATACACTTCAAGAATGCCTTTTCCGCACCGCCCGTCGCCGCCCCATCAATGATCGACCACTCACTTTTCCATTCATGAAATTCTGTTCCGAATGCGCGCATCCCGTCGTCCTGCTGATTCCGCCGGACGACAATCGTCTGCGCTATGTTTGCAATCATTGCGGCACAATTCATTATCAGAACCCCAAAATGGTGATCGGTTCGATCCCGGTCTGGCAGCATCAGGGCCAAGTGCGGGTGCTGCTGTGCCGGCGCGCGATCGAACCGCGCTACGGCTTCTGGACGCTGCCGGCCGGTTTCATGGAAAACGACGAAACCACGAGCGACGCGGCGGCGCGCGAAACGCTGGAAGAAGCAGGAGCCCGGATCGAATTGCACGGCCTGTTTTCGCTGCTGAATGTTCCTCGCGTGCATCAGGTGCATATGTTCTATCGCGCTACCCTGCTCGATCTCGATTATGCGGCCGGCACCGAAAGCCTCGAGGTGCGGCTGTTCACCGAAGAAGAAATTCCCTGGCATGAAATCGCCTTTCCGACCGTCGGCCATACGCTGAAATTCTTTTTTTCCGATCTGGCGCGCATCCAACGCGACGGCGGCACTTTCGGCCTGCACACGGAGGACATCCTGCGTTCGATGCGACAAGCTGACTAAGACCGGGCACAGGAGTATATTGATATTCAGAAAAATTTCGCGACTGCGCATGCGAGATTCCAACTACCTGCAGCAATCCATGGAAAGTCGGCAGCATTTCGAGAAGCCTGATGGCGGTTTCCGCAGACTTCTCCGGCACGCCCTTTTCCCACTGCATGCTTGCCCGACATGGGGAGCATGCGTGTGATTCCATGGCTGGACGCGGACACGCCGTTTCCTCCCGTGTCCGAGGCATTGACCGTCGCCGACGGCGCTGCCGGCCTGCTGGCGGCAGGCGCCGACCTGTCGCCGGAGCGCCTGCTCGATGCGTATCGGCATGGGATTTTCCCGTGGTTCTCGGATGGGCAGCCGATCCTGTGGTGGAGCACCGATCCACGCATGGTGCTGTTTCCTGAACGCTTCCGGCAATCGGACAGCCTGCGCAAGACCCTGAAAAAAATCGACAAAAGCATGCGCGCCGAGCGCCACTGGGAAGTGCGCTTCGACACCGCCTTCGAAACGGTGATGCGGGCCTGCGCGGCGCCGCGCCGCGAGCGCGACGGCAGCGTTACCGGCACCTGGATCACCGAGCAGATCATCGCCGGCTACTGCGCGTTGCACAAGCACGGCCGCGCGCACTCCTGCGAGCTGTGGCGCGACGGCGAACTGGTGGCCGGCGCCTACGGCGTGTGCATCGGCCGCATGTTCTACGGCGAATCGATGTTTACCCGCGTGACCGACGGCTCCAAGGTGGCGCTCGCCTACCTGGTTCACTTTCTGCGGGAAAACGGCGTCGCCATGATCGACTGCCAGCAAGAGACCGCGCACCTGGCTTCGCTGGGCGCATCGCCGATTCCGCGCAGCGAATTCATCGCCCGCCTGTCCGTGGCCATCCGGCAGCCGCCGATCGAGCATTGGCAGCCGCTGGCACTGTATTGAGTTGAGCGCCGCCGCAAAAACTTTGCGTGCCTTCGGGCATCCGGTGTAAATTGAAAGCGTCGCCACCGCTGTCGAATCCAAATCCCCATGACGCACCTGAAGGACGCTGCCTTTTTCCACGCTGCAGTTTTACGCGACGGCGCCGTATCCCTGCAGCTACCTGCCGGACCGCCAGGCGCGTTCGCAGGTGGCCACGCCGTCGCACCTGATCAATGCCGACGTGTATTCGGAGCTGGTCAAGAGCGGCTTCCGCCGCAGCGGCATTTTCACTTACCGGCCGTATTGCGACGACTGCCAGGCCTGCATTCCGGTGCGCGTGCAGGCTGCCCGCTTCGTCGCCAACCGCAGCCAGCGCCGCGCGTGGAATCGGCATCAGCATCTGCTGGCACGCATCGGCGATCTCACCTATCTGCCCGAGCACTACGACCTCTATCTGCGCTATCAGGCGGCGCGCCACGCCGGCGGCGGCATGGACCAGGACAGCCGCGACCAGTACGCGCAGTTCCTGCTGCAGAGCAAGGTCAATACGCGCCTGGTCGAATTCCGCGAAAGCGACGGCGCCCTGCGCATGGTCAGCCTCATCGACGTGCTGGACGACGGCCTGTCGTCGGTCTACACCTTCTACGAGCCGGAGCTGGCCGGCTCGTCCTTCGGCACCTACAACATCCTGTGGCAGATCGCCCAGGCGCGGCAACTCGGCCTGCCCTACGTCTATCTCGGCTACTGGATTCGGGAAAGCCCGAAAATGGCCTACAAAGTCAATTTCCAGCCGCTGGAAGCGCTGCGCCAGGGACGCTGGGGCACGCTGTAGGCAGGCGCGGCGACTGCCGTTAAAATGGCGGCCGTTCGATCCGCTTGCGCCGCCGCGCTACCCACCGGCAGCACGCCCTTAACCCTTTCTCTCGCTCCATGACCGCACCCGACAAAATCCTGTACGCGCTGGCGCGCCCGATGCTGTTTTCCCTGGATGCCGAAGCGGCGCACAACCTGACCTTGCCGTGCGCTGACGCGGGCGGCTTCGCTCGGCCTGGGGCGCGCCCTCGCCAAGCCGCGGCCGGATCCGCGCACCGTGATGGGGATCACTTTCCCCAATCCGGTCGGTCTTGCCGCCGGGCTGGACAAGGACGGCGCCTATATCGACGGACTGGCCGCGCTCGGCTTCGGCTTCATCGAGGTCGGCACGGTGACGCCGCGCGCGCAGGCGGGCAATCCACAGCCGCGCATGTTCCGCCTGCCGCGCGCGCAGGCGATCATCAACCGCATGGGCTTCAACAATGGCGGCGTCGACGCCTTCGTCGCCAATGTGCAGGCGTCGCGCTTCTTCCAACAGAAGGAAGGCGTGCTGGGACTGAACATCGGCAAGAATGCCGATACGCCGATCGAACGGGCGGCGGACGACTATCTGATCTGCCTGGAAAAAGTCTATCCGTACGCCAGCTACGTGACCGTCAACATCTCCTCGCCCAACACCAAGAACCTGCGCCAGCTGCAGGACGCCGAGGCGCTCGATGCGCTGCTGCGCCAGCTCAAACAGGCACAGCAAAGGCTGGCCGAGCGGCACGCGCGCTATGTGCCGATCGCGCTGAAGATCGCTCCCGACGTCGATGGCGAACAGGTCAAGCTGATCGCCGACGCCTTGTTGCGGCATGGCATCGACGGCGTCATCGCCACCAATACCACCATCGCCCGCGACGCCGTGGCCGGCCTGCCGCACGCGCAGGAAGCGGGCGGCTTGTCGGGCGGCCGGTGTTCGAGGCGTCCAACCGCGTCATCCGGCAATTGAAGGCGGAACTGGGTGATGCGCTGCCGATCATCGGCGTCGGCGGCATCCTGAACGGCGCCGACGCGCAGGCGAAAATCGACGCCGGCGCCGCGCTGGTGCAGCTCTATACCGGGCTCATCTATCGCGGCCCGGCGCTGGTACGCGAATGCGCGGCGGCATTGCGCGGGCGGCACTGAACCGCCGCGGCGAAAAAGCAGGTTTGGGAAAGCGGCGCCGCAATCCCGCGAGATCGGCCTTCAAGGCCGCTCGCGGATGCCGGTCGCGGCTGAGGTTGGCCGGCGGAACTGCGGCAATTATTTCGCCGCCCTGTTCTTCAAAACCGCGCCGGCCATGGATCGCCAACACCCCGGCCTTGTGTTTGCCAGGGCATCGGCGATGCGCAAGAAGACCCGGCATCCTGAATCGGACCTTCAGGATGACGGGAGTATATGAAAAAAATCACCATATCACGCCCGATATTTGCGCCATATAGCAGGAGTATATGAACGCCAAACGATCAATCGCGGGTGATGGAGAGCCTCAATCGAAGCGCACCTTGCCGGTTTCGACATCGAGCATGGCGCCGACCACCTTGATCTGGCCTTTTTCCGCCATCTGGCGCAGCACCGGGCTTTTGCTCATCAATTCCTGCACGGTCAGGTGGACATTCGTTGCCGCCACGGCGTCGACGAAGTGATGGTTCTTCGAGCTGCGGTCGCTGCCGTGGGTGTCCGGGGTGGCGTTCACGGCCGGCCGGATCTTGTCCACCAGTTGCGTCAGGTTGCCCAGCACCGCGCTGTCGCAGGCGCCCTTGACCGCACCGCAATGCGTATGGCCGAGGATCACGATCAGCTTGGTGCCGGCCACCGCCGAGGCGTATTCGAGACTGCCGAGAATGTCGGGATTGACGACATTGCCGGCCACGCGCGCGACAAACAGGTCGCCGATGCCCTGATCGAACACCAGCGCCGGATCGGCCCGTGAATCGATGCAGCTGACCACGCTGGCGAGCGGAAACTGGCCGTCATGGCCGGTGGCGCGGGTCTGCGCCCGCAGGTCGCGGGTCGCCATGGCGCCGCCGACAAAACGCGTATTGCCTTCCTTCAGCATCTGCAGGGCCTGATCGGCACTGATCGCCTCCTGCCGCGCCTTGGTCATCACCGCCGACGCCGCCGGCGGCTGCGACGGCTGGTGCGCGCAAGCGGCCAGGCTGACGGCCAGCATCAAGCCGGCGAATTTTTTCAATAGTGTGCGGTCTGCCTTATATCTGTCCATGTCCTCGCCTTTACGAAAGTCCGATCACGCGCGCTGCCGGCGCGGCGGCATCACAGTCTAATCCGCACATTTCAACTTGCCAAGCAGCAAACACACAGGAGAACCGTCATGACGGACAAGGATGCATCCGATCAATTTGCGGCGGAATTGACACGCCGCTTTGAAGATCTGACGCAATGGGCGATCAGCCACTGGCCGTATCGCAATTTCCCGTTGATGGAGTCGGACTTCGCCGAATCGCGCCGGGAAATCAGCATCATTCTGGGCCGCAAGCTCGATGCCGGCAAACAAGGAGAGCCGCCCGGCAAGGGCCCCGACGATTCCGGCCAATACATCGATATGAACCCGATGCCCTGGCCATGACGGACGAGACTGCAGGCGTCAATAGGCTATAGGTCGTATATTTTTTGTTGCCTGTTTGCTTGCAGGAACTGGAGCGTTTTTCGGCATGCCCGGTTTTTCAGGCTAGCCGGAGGTGGAAAGACGAATATCAGGAACGCAGCGCCTGGACTGCCCATACGATGAGCGTGATGCTGACGGCGGCCGAGGCGAGGATGGCCAAGACTGCATGCAACTTGTCGATATTGAGGGAAATTTTCTTCATGGAGATGAGGCTGAAAACGATTGCCAGCCGTCATCTTACTCCACTCCCGTTGCGGTACGGTAAGTACGGGTCCAATTCGGCGCCGCTACCACTTGGATCGAGGCGGCCAGGATACCGGCCTTTCCGACGCCGTCTGTACAGCGATTCCTCGCTCGCCGCGGCAGGTCGCGGCGGATTTTTCAGCGGCCGCCCCATATCAGGGGCAGCACGATGACCGCCCAGGCCACAGCCGCCAGCACACAAGCCAGCAGCACCGCTGCGCTGCCCAGGTCCTTGGCATTCTTCGATAGCGGATGGCGCTCCAGAGAAACGCGGTCGATGGCCGCTTCGATCGCCGAATTGAGCAATTCGACGATCAGGACCAGCACCAGCACCGCGATCAGCAGCAATTTTTCCAACGCAGTCAGCGGCAACAGCAAGGCCACCAGGATGCCTGGAACGACCACGCACAATTCCTGACGGAATGCGTATTCGTTGCGCCAGGCAGTCTTCAATCCGGCCGCCGAATAGTAAAACGCGGCAAGAATGCGGCGCCATCCGCTCTTGCTCTTGAATTCGCTGACTGTGGGCGGATCGTCGTTCATGCGTAGACGCCACGGATGGTTGAAAAGCGACGAGCCGGATTCTAACAGCGCCGCCCGGCTTGGCAAGCTGCAGTGGCCGCGTACTTGCGCACCATCAACATCCGCTCCGCCGCAAGCAGGCTCAGTAGGTTCCGGACAGCAGGATATTGCGGTCGACTTGCTGGATATCGGTCAGCCCGCACAGCGCCATCGTCACATCCAATTCCCTCTGGATGATTTCCAGGCAGCGCGTCACGCCCGCTTCGCCGAGCGCCCCCAGGCCGTACAGGAAAGCGCGTCCGATATACACGCCGCGCGCTCCAAGCGCGAGCGCCTTGATCACATCCTGCCCGGAACGGATGCCGCCGTCCATATGCACTTCGATATGGCCGCCGACCGCTTCCACGATGCCCGGCAAGGCCGCGATCGAGGACGGCGCACCGTCCAGCTGGCGGCCGCCGTGGTTGGAGACGATCAGCGCGTCGGCGCCGCTTTGCACCGCCAGCCGCGCGTCGTCGGCGTCCATGATGCCCTTCAGGATCAGCTTGCCGCCCCAGCGCTGCTTGACCCATTCGATGTCGTCCCACGACAGCCTGGGGTCGAACTGCTCGGCGGTCCAGGACGACAGCGAGGACATGTCGGACACATTGCTGGCATGGCCGACGATGTTGCCGAAGCTGCGGCGGCGCGTGCCGAGCATGCCCCAGCACCAGCGCGGCCGCGTCATCATGTTCACGAGATTGGGCAAGGTCAGCTTGGGCGGCGCCGACAGGCCGTTTTTCAGGTCCTTGTGGCGCTGCCCGAGAATCTGCAGGTCGAGCGTCAGCACCAGCGCCGAACATTTCGCCGCCTTGGCGCGCTCGATCAGGCGCGCCATGAAATCGCGGTCGCGCATGAAATACACCTGGAACCAGAACGGCTTGCTGGTATGCGCGGCGATATCCTCGATCGAGCAGATGCTCATCGTCGACAGCGTGAACGGAATGCCGAATTTTTCGGCGGCGCGCGCCGCCAGGATTTCGCCATCGGCATGCTGCAGGCCGGTCAGGCCGGTAGGCGCGATCGCCACCGGCATGGCCACCTTCTGCCCTGCCATGGTACTGGCCAGCGTCCGGTTTTCCATGTTGACCGCCACCCGCTGGCGGAACTTGATGGCACCGAAGTCGCTGCTGTTGGCGCGGTAGGTCGATTCGGTCCAGGAACCGGAATCGGCATAGTCGTAAAACATGCGCGGCACGCGCTTTTGCGCCAGGATGCGCAGGTCTTCGATGTTGGTGATGACGGACATGGCCGTGCTCCTCTTTCAGGAATGGAATTTTCTTGCCGTTTTGCGTGGCGACAGCCCTTATTATCCCCCGGGAAACAAGCGCCGCGGCGCCCACCGTCAGTGAAATAATTGGCACGAAAACGGGAAATTTTTCGCAAATTTCTTTTTCTGTTTTTCACATTGTGATATAAAGACTATATTGCAATGCACCACCACAACATGAAAACCCAAGCCGCCGTTGAAACAAGCCAGATATCGATTCAAGTCATCGAACGCATGATCCTGCTGCTCGATGCGCTGGCCAGCTATCCCGATCCGGTCAGCCTCAAGGAACTCTCCAAGATCACCGGCCTGCATCCCTCGACCGCGCACCGCATCCTGAACGACATGGTGGTCAAGCGCTTCGTCGATCGCGCCGAGCCCGGCGCCTATCGCCTCGGCATGCGGCTGCTGGAACTCGGCAACATCGTCAAGAGCCGCCTCAATGTGCGCGAAGCGGCGCAGGATTTCATGCGCGCCCTGCACCGCAAGACGGTCCAGACGATCAACCTGTCGGTGCGCCAGGGCGACGAAATCGTCTATATCGAGCGGGCCTTTTCGGAACGTTCCGGCATGCAAGTGGTGCGCGCCATCGGTGGCCGCGCGCCGCTGCACCTGACTTCGACCGGCAAGCTGTTCTTGTCTGTGGACGAACCGAAACAGGTGCGCATGTACGCCACCCGCACCGGCCTGGCCGGCCACAACAAGAATTCGATCACCGATCTGGCCAAGCTGGAACGCGAACTGGCGCTGGTGCGCACGCACGGTTATGCGCGTGACAACGAAGAGCTGGAACTGGGTGTGCGCTGCATGGCGGCCGGCATTCGCGACGACAGCGGCAAGCTGGTGGCCGGCCTGTCGATTTCAGCGCCAGCCGAGCGGCTCCAGGAAGAATGGCTGGAAGACCTGCTGAATACCGCCCGCCAGATTTCCGCCGTGCTCGGCTACCAGATACCTGAGCACCACTGAGTTCCTGGCAACACCGGCCGATAAAAAAAGCGAACCTGTGGTTCGCTTTTTTTGTCGTGGCGGTTTCAGCCTTCGTCAGCGCCATGTCCGGCAGACAATTGCTGCAGCCGCGAATCGCTCAACCATTTGCGGACCCGGCCGGCATCCGCCAGCCGCGACAGCTTGCCCTTGGAGTCGAGGAACACCATCACGATCGAACGGCCGGCGACCTTGGTCAGCATCACCAGGCACTGACCCGCTTCGGAAATATAACCGGTCTTTTGCAAGCCGATGTCCCAATCCGGGTTCATCACCAGCCGGTTCGAGTTCATGTATTCGAGTGAATGGTTGCCCGTGCTGACCATGTACTTGGCATCGGTCGAATACTGGTTGATGATCGGATGCTGATGCGCCGCCACCACCAGCTTGGCCAGATCGCGCGCGCTGGCCACGTTGAGGCTGGACAGGCCGGTCGGCTCGACATAGCGGGTGTCGGTCATGCCTAGTGCTTTCGCCTTGGTGTTCATCGCCGCGACGAAGGCCGGTAGGCCACCCGGATAATTTCTACCGAGCGCCGACGCCGCCCGATTTTCCGAACTCATCAGCGCGATGTGCAGCAGGTTGGAGCGCGTCATCTGGGTGCCGACCCGCAGGCGCGAATGCGTATTTTTTTCGCGATCGATGTCGTCGGTGGTAATTTCCAGCAGCTCATCCATGTTTTGCTGGGCTTCCACCACGATCAGGCTAGTCATCAGCTTGGTCAGCGAAGCGATCGGCAAGGCGACGCCGGAATTTTTTTCGAACAGGACCTTGGAGTCCAAGGGATCGATCACCAGCGCCACGCTCGATTTCAAGGCCAGCGGATCCTGCGTCAGATGCAGGCCGGCGATATCGCCGGCGGAAAGCACGGGCGGCACTGCCGGCACCACCGGCTTGGCCGCCACGCGCTGATAAACGACCTTGCGCTTGCCTTGCACGGTGACCGCTTTCTTGACCAGGTTTTCGCGCTCGTCGAGCGAAGCCTTGGCGGCGGGGCGCTGCTTGGCGGGTTTGCGGCGGCTGGTCGCGGTCTTTTTGACCGTTGGTTTTTTTGCATCGGGGGACGCGTCTGCCGGAGTTTTCGCCTGGGCTGGGAGGTAGATGAAAAGTATTAGCGAAAACAGCGCCACCAGCGCGGATTTGTACATCTGCGATCTCCCCGATTCTTGCATGCGATAAACGTATTGAAGTGTAGCAAAAGAGCGAATATCCGCAAGGGAATTAAGCAGTTAGCGTCACTATTTAAACGATTTTCTATTCGACAATAGCGGTCGTCTCCTTTTTATCGACTTGCCGGCCAAGCGCAACAACCTAAACCAGGGCTGCGGCAATCGCGCGCCCCAGGTCCGCGGTGCCGGCCGCGCCGCCGATATCCGGCGTAAATGGCGCATGTTGCGCTCCCGCGCTCAGCACCGCTTCGATGGCGCCGGTCACCCCCGCCGCCGCATCCGGATGGCCGAGATGCTCCAGCATCATCGCGCCGCACCAGATCTGCCCGATCGGGTTGGCCACGCCCTTGCCTGCGATATCCGGCGCGGAACCGTGCACCGGCTCGAACAGCGACGGATAGCGCCGCTCCGGGTTGATATTGGCCGACGGCGCGATCGCGATGGTACCGGTGCAGGCCGGCCCGAGATCGGACAGGATGTCGCCAAACAGATTGGACGCCACCACCACGTCGAACCTGTCCGGATGCAGCACGAATTGCGCGGTCAGGATGTCGATATGGTATTTATCCCACTTTACGGTCGGGAAAGCTTGCGCCATGTCAACAACCCGTTCGTCCCAGTACGGCATGGTGATCGAAATGCCGTTCGATTTGGTGGCCGAGGTCAGGTGTTTTTTCGGGCGGCGCTGTGCCAGTTCGAAGGCGAACTTCAGGATGCGGTCGACGCCCTGACGCGAAAACACGCTTTCCTGGAACACCACTTCGCGTTCGGTCCCTTCGTACATCTTGCCGCCGACCGACGAATATTCGCCCTCGGTGTTTTCGCGCACCACATAGAAATCGATGTCGCCCGGCCGGCGTCCGGCCAGCGGCGATGGGATGCCGGGCATCAAACGGCATGGGCGCAGGTTGACGTACTGGTCGAATTCGCGCCGGAACTTCAAGAGCGAGCCCCACAGCGATACGTGATCCGGCACGATCGCCGGCCAGCCGACCGCCCCGAAGAAGATCGCATCATGGCCGCCGATCTGCTCCTTCCAGTCGTCCGGCATCATCTGCCCGTGTTTGGCAAAGTAATCGCAACTGGCGAAATCGAAATGGTCCCATTGGAAATCGATGCCGAACTTGCGCGCGGCGGCGTCCAGGACGCGCAGGCCTTCCGGCACCACTTCCTTGCCGATGCCGTCGCCGGCGAGCACCGCGATACGATGTGTGGTCATGGTCAATCCTTCAAAAAAGTGAGTAGTTCATCGAGCAGCAATTGCGGCACCTCTTCCGCAATGTAATGGCCGCAGGGTAGCGCATGGCCGCGCACGTCGGCCGCCCGCTTGCGCCATTCATCGAGCGGCTTGAAACATCTTTCGATCGCGCCGTGCGCGCCCCATAAAGCAAGCAACGGCATGGCAAGCCTCTTGCCTTCGGCGACGTCGAGGCGATCATGCTCCAGATCGATCGTGGCGGACGCACGATAATCCTCGCAAATCCCGCGTATTGCCCCCGCTTGCCGGATGCAGCGCCGGTATTCGCCCAGCGCTTCGGCGGTAAACGGCGCCAGTCCCGCAAAGCGTCCGCCCAGCGTTTTGAGCAGGTAAAACTCGGGGTCGGCGCCGATCAGCGTTTCGGGAAACGGCGCCGGCTGGATCAGGAAAAACCAATGGTAGTAAGCCTGCGCGAACGCCATCGTGGTCTGCTCGTACATCGCCAGCGTCGGCGCTATGTCGAGCAGCACCAGCTTGCGCACGCATTGCGGATAGTCGGCCGCCAGCCGATGGCCGACGCGGCCGCCGCGATCGTGCCCGACCAAAAAAAACTCCTGAAACCCCAGATGCGCCATCAGCTGCACCATGTCGGCCGCCAGCGCCCGCTTCGAGTAATTGCCGTGCCCGGCTTGCGGCCCTGGCTTGTCCGAATCGCCGTAGCCGCGCAAATCCGCGCACACCACGGTGAAGCGCTGTGCCAGCGATTCGGCGACCTTGTGCCATATCACATGCGTCTGCGGGTGGCCATGCAATAGCAGCAAGCCGGGTTTGGAATCGCCATCGGCGCTCTTGCGGTAATGGATGGAAACTCCATCCAGTTTCACGCTGGCTCGTTCGAACCCCTTAAACATCGTCCCTCCGCAGAATTGCGGATCAATTTTAATGAGTTCCATAATTTTTTAATTAAAATTAATCAACTACATTGTTTACTTGAACGACATAATGGACTTGAACTCCGAACTCGCCTTTTTCTATCGACTGGCGAAGAATGGCAGCCTCGCCGCCACGGCGCGGGAATTGAACCTGACGCCGCCCGCCGTCTCGAAACGCCTCGCGCTGCTAGAAGCGCGGCTGGGCGTGCGGCTGCTGAACCGCACCACGCGCAAAGCCAGCCTGACCGAAGAAGGCGAGCTGTATTACCGGGAGGCGGCGCGCATCCTGTCCGACATCGAACAGCTGGAACAGACCATCGCCAGCCGGCGCGCCGTACCGCGCGGGCTGGTACGCGTCAATGCGACCTTCGGCTTCGGCCATCGGTATATCGCGCCGGCCATATCGGACTTCGTCCGGAAATTTCCGGAAGTACGGGTGCAGCTGCAATTGACGGACAAGCCGATCAATCTCGCGGACGAGGGGTACGACGTCGGTATCCGCCTCGGCCGGCTCGAAGACGCCAGCCTGATTGCCCGCCCCATCGCCCGCAACAGATACCGGCTGGTGGCCGCGCCGGCCTATCTCAAGCGCCAGGGTGCGCCGGCCCATCCGTCGCAACTGGCCAGCCACGACTGCCTCGTGATCCGGGAAAACGACGCCTATGGCGTGTGGAAATTCACGCACAAATCGGGAACGGAAACAGTGCGCGTCGCCGGCACGCTGGCCTCCAACAACGGCGAAGTGGTGCGCAACTGGGCGCTGGAGGGGCACGGCATCATGCTGCGCTCGGAATGGGATCTGGCCGAGCATCTGCGGCGCGGCAAGCTGGTCGAACTGCTGCCGGAATGGCGCGGCCCCGATGCCGACGTGCACGCAGTCTTTCCGCAGCGCCTGCACCTGTCGGCCAAGGTCCGGGTGCTGGTCGATTTTCTGGTCGACAGCTTCGCTGCGCCGCCCTGGCGCTAAGAAGACGCTACACGCGAGCGCCGGCTAGGCATTCCAGGCGGCACGCAATACCGACAACATGCCGACGGTGATCGGCTCGAACTCGGCCGCGACGGGGTACAGGAAAGAGAGCTGGGTGTCGATGGCGGCGTGGCTCCAGATCACGATCTCGCCTTTTTCGGCGGCGATCAGGGCGCTGTCCTCGCGCATCAGCGTCAAGCCCACGCCGGCGCACACCAGGCTATGAGGCGAAGCGGGTTCGTCGCTTTCGACCACGATGTTGGGACTGACGCCCTGCCGTCCGAACATCGTGTTCAGCAATTGATGGACATGGCTTTTTTCCGGCGCGCCTATCCACGGCAGCGCCGCCACCTCGCGCCAGCCGCAACCCGACAGCTTGTGCGCCAGTGCCGGCGGCGCCACCACCCGATAGCGCACGCCGCGCAGCGGCAGGCTGGCCACGCCGCGGTTGCCGACGCTGCCGATATAAAACCCCGCCGTGAATTCTCCCGCCGCCACGCCATCCAGAATGGTTTCCGCCAGCGTCGAGCGCGTCTTGACTTCCAGCAAAGGCAATGCCGTCAGCAGGCCGGTCAGGAAGCTGCCGAGGCGCAGGAAATCCGGATCGCCGGGTGTGCCGATCAGTACCCGCCCGGTGATCACGCCCTTGATCTCCTTGGCCTTGCCGAGCATGGCATGGTAGACGCCGAGCGTCTTTTCCACTTCCGGCAGCAGCAGTTCACCGGCCCTGGTCAGCTTGATGCGCCCAGGCTCGCGATCGAACAGCGCAATGCCCAGTTCCTGCTCGAGCGCCTTGATCTGGCCGGTCACGGCGGGTTGCGTAACGTGCAAGGTTTCCGCGGCCCGCGTGATGTGGCCAAGTTTGGCAACCGTGACGAAGGTGCGAAGCTGATAGATTTCCATCGATGGAGTAAGGCCCTTAATCCGAGTCCATGACGGCCGCGCCTACAGTCGGGCCGGGGCCATGATAGCGGATCAGGGAAACTGCGGAAACGCGCATGGCTCAGGCTGCCAGATAACGGATCTGCGACGCATCGATGCCCAGGCGTACCGGCGCGGCAAGCGGAAACGGCAGCATACCGGTGTAGTGCGCCTGGTCGGCGGTCAGGGTACTGTCGCCGACGCGCACCCGGTAGCGCGTGAATTCTCCGAGAAACTCCCTCTGCTCCACCGCGCCGCTCAACCAGACATAGGCGCCGTCGCGCAGACCGTCGCCGACGATCATCTTGATCGTGTGCGGGCGGAAGCTGATGGCGACCTTGCCGGCGCGCGCATCCGGATGCTTGGGCAAGGTGATGTCGCCGATGCCCGGGGCGCGGAAGTGCAGCGTATCGCCGTTGATGGCGGCGATTTCCCCGGCCAGCAGATTGGTGGTGCCGACGAAATTGGCGACGAAGGCATTGACCGGATAGTCGAACAGAGCGGAAGGTGTGCCCAGTTGCTGGACCACGCCCTTGTCCATCACCGCCATGCGGTCCGCCGTGGTCATCGCCTCTTCCTGGTCGTGCGTGACGAACACGGTGGTGATGCCGAGCTTGCGCTGCAGCGACAGCAGGTCCTGCCGCATCTGCACCCGCAGCTTCTTGTCGAGATTCGACAGGGGCTCGTCCAGCAGCAGCACCTGCGGCTCGATGACCACCGTGCGCGCCAGCGCCACGCGCTGCTGCTGCCCGCCGGACAGCTGGTTCGGACGGCGCTGGGCGAACTGGGACAGGCCCACCAGCTCCAGCACGGCGCCGACTTTTTCCCTGATCGTCGCCTTGTCCATCCTGCGCTCGACCAGGCCGAAGGCGACGTTGTCCCATACCGTCATGTGCGGCCACAGCGCATAGCTCTGGAATACCATGCCGATGTTGCGCGCATGCGGCGGCGTGCCGCTGATGTCCTTGCCGTCCACCAGCAGCTGACCGCGCTGGTGCTGGTTGAAGCCGGCGATCAGCCGCAGCAGCGTCGACTTGCCGGAACCGGAAGGACCGAGCAGCGCAAAGAATTCGCCCGGCTCGATGCCCAGGTTGATGTCCTTGAGGACTTCCGTCCTGCCGCCGTCATACGACAGCCCGATGTTCTTGCACTCGACCGAGATTTTCTTCAATTGCTTCATGCTGCTTCTCCTGAATGTCTTGCTTGAGCGGTTGCGGCGTATTGCGTGCAGCGGCGCGCTCGGCCAGCACATGCGAAGCATAGGTGCCGATCGCCACGATGATGATGGCCAGCACGCCCAGCGCGGCGCCCGGCCCGCGCCCGGACACGCTTTGCATGTAGAGATAAATGCCGTAGCTCATCGGCGCCTGCGATTCGGAAGCGGTGAGCAGGATGGTGGCGGACAATTCCACCGCCGCCGTGATGAAACTGGTCACGAAGCCGGCCAGGATGCCGCCCGCCATCAATGGGATCACCACGCGGCGTATGGTGCGCGACTGGGTCGCGCCCAGGCTTTCGGCCGCCTCTTCCAGGCTCACGTTGACCTGCTGCAGCGCCGCCATGCACGAGCGCAGCGCATACGGCAGGCGCCGCACCGCATAAGCAATCATGATCACCACCCAAGTCTTGGTGAATGGCGTATCGGTGAACGGTACGTGGACGTCCTTGAAAAAGCGCAGGTAACCGATGGCCAGCACCACGCCCGGGATCGCCAGCGCGGCGCTGGCGCCGAAGTCCAGCCAGCGCCGGCCGGGCAGCCTGGTGCGCAGGATCAGGTAGGCGATGGCAGTGCCGATGACGACATCGATCAGCGCCGCCAGGCCGCAATACAGCAGGGTGTTGGTCACCATGCCGCCGGAATCGGACAGTACCGTGGCGTAGTGCCGCAGGGTGAACGCATCCGGCAGCACCGAAAAGCTCCACACTTCGGCCAGCGACAGCAACAGGATGCCCAGATGCGGCGACAGCACGATCAGCAACACCGCCGCGATCCATCCGTATGCGAGCACGGCCTGCCATCTGGTAAGTCGGCGGCGCTGCAGCGAGGTGCCGCCCTTTTGCGTGGTCGAATAGTCCTTGTCCTTCAGCACCCGCGCCGACATCCACAGGGCAACGATGGAGAAGGCCACCATGATGAAGGAGATGACATAGCCGAGCGGATCGTCGATACCCACCGAAGTGATGCGTAGATAGGCCTGCGGCGCCAGCATGTTGGTGGTGCCCAGCACCAGTGGCGTGCCAAGGTCGTCGAACACCTTGATGAACACCAGCGCGGCGCCGGCCAAAAAGCCCGGCATCGCCAGCGGAAAAATCACGCGGCGGAACAGGCGGAAGCCCTTCGCCCCGAGGTTCAGCGCGCTCTCTTCCATCGCGCCGTCGATGTTGCGCAGCGCCACCGTCAGATTCAGCAGGATGAACGGGAAGTAGTGGATGCTTTCGACGAACACGACGGCGGTCAAGCCCTCCATCAGCGGCAGGTGCCAGTCGAACCAATCGCCCAACAGCAGGTTGACGCTACCGCTCTTGCCAAACACCAGTTGCAGCGCGACCGCGCCGACGAAGGGCGGCATGATCAAAGGCAGCACGCCGAGCGTCTGGATCAGGGCCGCGCCACGGAATTCGAAGCGCACCGTGAAATAGGCGAGCGGTACCGCGATCAGCGTCGCGAACAGTACCGACAGCAGCGATACCACCAGGCTGTTGAAGAACGATTCGCGCAACAGCGATTGCTCGAAGAAGGTAAAGAAATGCGCCAGCGTGAAGCTGCCCGAGCCACTGCCGAAGGCGGTCAGGATCACAGTGCCGACCGGCAAAATCAGAAACGCCGCCAGCAGCACGGCGATGGCCAGCGCGACGATGGTGGGCGCGAGAGGGAAGCGATTGTTCATGTCTCGTTCTTCCCGCCGCTGTCGCGGCCGGAATGGATGGCTGGATTCAGGAAGCGGAGGGCGCGACGCCCTCCGCATGGCCCACTTTGTTTTAGGTGCTTATTTCCGGCGCTTATTTCGCCAATGCGGCCGCTTCCTGCGCCAGCGATGCGGCCTTCAGGTAGTTGGCCTTGGCGGTGGAGTTCCATTGCTCCTCGATCGCCGCCAGCTGTTTGCTCGCGTCTGCGTCGGCGCCCTTCTTCGAGACGCTTTTCATGAACAATTCGAGGAAGCCGGGCTTCTTCAGCGCCTGCGCATCCGCCACCGGCGTGAACGCCAAGTCGCGCGCCTGCTTGAGCAAGGCGGCTGCCTGCGGATTGGGCTTGGCCGCCAGTCGCTTGTCGGCCTCGTGGATCGCCTTGGTCGCCGCCTGCAGTTCCTTCAGGCGGAAGGTGATGGTCTGGTCGAACATCGATGTCACCACGTGGTAGCGCGCCTGCGCCAGGTCGGAATCGAACTGCACCTTGGATTTCTGCGCGATCTCGAAGATGTTCGGGTAGCCGGCCGGGACCTTGCCGCCCAGGTTCTCATAGGGCAGCACCGGCATGCGCGAGATCTTCGGATCGAGCAGCAGCTCCTGGCCTTCGGTGGACAAGGTG
The DNA here is from genome assembly GCA_963706525.1 of uncultured beta proteobacterium. Lineage (GTDB taxonomy): Bacteria > Pseudomonadota > Gammaproteobacteria > Burkholderiales > Burkholderiaceae_D > DATJCV01. The sequence goes on from CAVPMM010000015.1 coordinate 688,156, forward strand.
AAAGCGATGAATTTCTTGGCGTCGGCCGCATTCTTGGCGCCGGCGATCAGTCCGATGTTGGCCGGTACCACGGTCGACACCTTCGGATAGACGAATTCGACCGGGAACCCGCTGTACTTGCCGGCCAGGCCGAAGAAGTCGATCACCAGCCCGATGCCGAACTGGCCGCTGTTGACACCGTCTGGCACGCCAAACGAACGCTCGGTGACCGCCGCGCAGTTGCCCGAGATTTGCAGCAGTTGCGACCAGCCGGCGTCCCATCCCTCGCCCTGCAAGATGGTTTCCACCGTCAGGTGGGTGGTGCCGGAGCGTGACGGCGCGCTGATCGCCAGGTGGCCAAAATAGACGTCCTTGGTCAGGTCGCTCCACTCGGCCGGATTGGGCAGTTTGTGCGCCTTCATGTAGCGGTTGTTCCACATGATTCCGTAGCCGGACAATGCCTGCCCGTAGTACATACCATCCGGATCGTTGATCGGATAGTTGCCCACCTTGGCCGGCACCGCGTTGTTCTTCACCTCAGGGGCTTTTTCCAGCAGCTTTTCGCGCGCCATCACTTCGAACGCGTCCGGCGCCGAAGCCCAGAACACGTCGGGGCGTTGGCCTGCACTGTTCTCCTTGATGAAAGCCAGTGAGGCAGTGGTGTTCTTGTTCAAGACCTCGACCTTGACGTCGGGATATTTCTTCTCGAAAGCCTTCTTGTAGGCTTCGGTGATCTCTTTCGGGAACGAAGTGATGACGGTGATCGGCGCGGCCTGCGCGCCGAATGCGAAGGCCGCAAGGATGGCGGCGGCGATGCTGCGTTTCTGAACCTGCTTCATGGGGCCTCCCTTGGTGTAGTTATCGGCGCAATATAACCAGGGGCGCACGGAAAGGCCAATCACATATTCTGATGGCGGGCGGCCGCGGGGCTTATGGTGCCATGCACCATCGCACGCTTATCCGGCGCCCGGGGCGGTGACACGCAGCCGCGATTCAAGCCGCCGCCGCTTGCGACAGCCTGTCCCGCAATTGCTGCGCTACTGCTTCCGGATAGCGCATGCAAAAGGATTCCTGCAACAGCAGTTGCAGATACGAGGCGTCGGTCACGTGCAGCGCGTTGTTCAGATACAGGCGCGGTAGCAGGCGCGCCGTCAGCCAATGGCGTCCGCTGCGGTCGCCGGCGTGGTCCGGGAAAAACGTCAGGTTGAAGCTGGCCAGTCCCTGGGCGCTGAATGCAGCCACGGTCCGCACCAGCGAGGCGGCAAAGGCATCGATGTCGGCATCCGACAAGTCGGTCAGGCGGCTCTTGCCGGGAAACAGCGCCAACGCGTCGCCGCCGATCCCGGTCGGTGCATACGGCACCAGCCAGGCTGCCGCAGCGTCGGCCATCAGCCAGCGCGGGCCGTCGCGCTCGGCTGCCAGCAGGTCGGCGGCGTAGCAGCGGCCGTGCCGTTCCTGGTACGCGCTTTCCGCCGCCAGTTCGCGCGCCAGGCGGTTGCCGGGATGCGCGCTCAGCGCCACCTGCATGTGCGGATGCATTTGCGAGCCGCCGGAAGCCGGCAGGTAATTCCAGGTCAGCAGACCGTAGGCGTCGGGCGCTCCCAGCGCACGCCGCGCGCAATGCGCGAAGAAGTCGCGCGCCAGCTTGACCGTGTCGGCTACCACCGCGGCCGGAATCCGTTCCGGCTCCAGGTAGTGCGCCGCCGACATCACCGCTACCGCCGAGATGTCGTCGTACGGGAACAGGTTGGGAAACAGCGTCGCCTCACCACGCTGCAATCGGCCGTCGGCGACGGCGCTGCCGGCGGCGGCGAAACCCTGCAGGAATTCGGGCGGAAATCCGGGCGTCACCCGGTGCACCTGCTCGGCACAGAATGGGCAGCCGCTGCGCGTGGTGGCGGCCAGCGCTGCCATGTCGGGGACTTGCGGCGCCATGCCGGTGAAGTGGCAGATGCGCGCGCTGTCCCCGGTCAGCGGATCGAAGCGGATCTGACTTTCGATCTCGGCGCGGGCAAATCCCTGGCGCGGATCGAGCAAGGCAGTCAGCTTCTGTTCGGCACGAAAGACGATGCTCATGATGGAATCAAGCTGGAAACGGAATGGGTAAGGCGCGCAGGACGTTCAATCGTTGACGCCTGGAACCTGGATCGACGCGAGCAGCGCGCGCATCGCTGGCGGGATGGCGGCCGGCCGGCGGCTGTCGCGATCGACGTAGACGTGCACGAAATGCCCTTGCGCCGCCGCGCTTTCCTCGTTCTCGCGGAAAATCCCCACTTCGTAACGCACACTGGAGTTGCCGATTTGCGCAACTCGCACACCGGCCGTTATCCGCTCCGGAAATGCCACCGCCTGGAAATAATTGCAGCGGGTTTCGATCACCAGACCGATCACCGGGCTGCGCTCGATATCCAGCACCCGGTGCGCGATCAGGAATTGGTTGACCGCGGTATCGAACCAGCTGTAATAGACGACGTTGTTGACGTGGCCGTATACGTCGTTGTCGCTCCAACGCGTAGTAATCAGATGAAAGTGCCGGTAATCGGCGCGCGAATTGGCTTGTTCCCGCATCATTTCCTCACGACAAAGGCTACTCCAGTCACAGCCAGCGCCATGCCGGCCATGCCGATCAGGCTGAAAGCTTCGCCAAACATCAGCCAAGCCATCAGTGCCGTGGTCGGCGGCGTCAAGTACAACAGGCTGGCCACCTGGGTCGCCGCGTTTTTCCGGATCAGCGCATACAACAGGAAAATCGCGCCGATCGACAAGGCCAGGATCGACCACAACAAGGCGCCGATGAAGCGCGGCGTCCATTGCACCGCCTCAAGTGCCGGCGAAAAATGCTCGAACCAGATCGCGAACGGTAGCAGCACCGCGATTGACGCTGCGAACTGGATGATGGTGCCGGTACGCAAATCGAAGTGCGCGCAATATTTTTTCTGATACAGCGTGCCGAGCGTGATCGACAGCAGCGCCAATACGCACAGGCCGATGCTGGCGGCCGACAAGCCGGTCAGACTGATCTTATTGGCCACCACCAGCGCGACTCCAAACAATCCGAGCAATAGCCCGAGCCATTGCCGGCGCTGCACCGATTCGCCCACCATCGGCGCCGCGAACGCGGTCAGGATCGGCTGCAGGCCGACGATCAGGGCCGACAGCCCGGCCGGCATGCCGAGCTTGATCGCGCACCAGACGCCCGCCAGATAGCCGGCCTGGATCAGCACACCGGCCACCGCGACGTGGCGCAAGCGGCCGAGCGGCCACGGTGCGCGCATCAGCAACACCAGCGGCAGCAGCACCATCAGCACGCCGGCAAAACGCAGCAGCAGGAAAGTCAGCGGCGGCGCATCCGGCAGGCCGTATTTGGCGACGATGAAACCGGTACTCCAGATCACCACGAACACCAGCGGCATGGCTGCAAGCCAGCTGCCTGCAGGAGGTTTGGACGCGGCGGCGGCAAGGCTCATGTGACCACTCGAAAACGATGGATGGGGTGCCGCTCGGGCGGACATGATCGGCGCAGCGGGCCATTATAGATTGCCGCCGGGTTTGAAGCGGGTTCGATTGTTCACGCCTCTCTCACGCGAATGCGCGCGAGCGGACGCCCGGCCCGCGGCCCATCAGTTCCCCGCCCCCTCCGAGTCCGCCAAAGATCGGCTTGACAGCAGCCGATCGCTTTCTAAACTAAGGCCTAGGTTGCACACGATTTCGTATCGACCTCCGACTTTTCGGCTGGCATTATTCTTCCAACAGACCACGCCGTGCCCCACTCTCCGAATCCGTATCGTATGGCCGCCAGTGCCGAATACGAAGCGCATCTGGCCTTGCTCACCGAACTCCACACCAAGGCGTTTGAGGGCGTGCGGCAATTGATCGACCTGAATCTCACCAACACCTATGTGTCGTTGGCGGAAACTAATGCGGCCGTGCGGCGTCTGCTGGATGACCAGCAGGTGCAAGCATGGCTGTCGCCGGCCGACGCCGAAAGAGCCGCGACGGCGTGCTGCGACCTGAACGGGATTATCAAACGTCTGCATACAGAATTTCGCCGCTGTGCGGAACAACGCGTCATGGAGGCGAATCGCGACCTGATCGCCCTGATTAATATCACCATCGAAAGCGCGCCCGATGGGGCCGCAGAATCGGTCGCTTTTTTGCAACAAACTCTGCAGGACATCAATGCCGGCTACGAGCAATTCCTTCAGGCAATCGAAAACATCGGGCCCGCGCCCACTGTACAGAATCATCCATCCGATAACGGAATGAAATGATAATTTTCCGAGCTTGAGCGAACCAATCGCGCCCATGGGCTTCCAATCTGGATCGACGAACGCATCGTATGCATCAGGTCTCCTCGGTACCTGTGTCTCCTCCTCGTAAAGGTACCGTTTTAATGCTCCGGCCTCAGGGCCGGGGCATTTTTTTGCCTGCTTTACAGGCGGCAATCAAAAGAACAGTTGATGCCGCCAATGATTACAGCAGTTCCTTGCGCAATTGCGCCGGGCTTTTGGGAGACAGCATCCCGGGAGCGATATCGAACACCGTTTTCGCGCCGGCTTGGCCTTGCTGGCTGAGTCGGAAGGCGGCACGCGCGTAAGCCACCAGAACACTGGAGGTAAACTCAGGATTGCTGTCGAGTTTCAACGAATATTCCATCACTTGCGTGTTGCCGGCGCCGGTTTTCCCGCTACGGATGACAAATCCGCCATGCGGCATCGCGCCATGGTCACGCTTCAATTCCTCTTCCGTGATGAAGGTCACGCTGGTGTCATAGTCGGCAAAATAATCCGGCATCGTCACGATCGCCCGCCTCACCTCGGCCGCATCGGCGCCCTCCGCAAGCACCACGTAGCAGTCGCGCGTATGTTTTTCCCGGGTCGACAGTTCGGGCAGCGCACCGCTGCGCACGCGTTCGACCGCTTGCGCCACCGGTATCGTGTATTGCACCGCCCCCTTCACTCCGGCAATCCTGCGCACTGCGTCGGAATGGCCCTGACTCAGCCCCTTGCCCCAGAACGTATAGGTGGCGCCCACCGGCAGGATGGCCTCGCCGTACAGCCGATTGAGCGAAAACAGACCTGGGTCCCAGCCCACCGCAATCACAGCGGTCTTGCCGCTGCGCCGGGCCGCCTCATCGACGGCAGCGAAATACTCGGGGATTTTCGGGTGCGTATCGAAGCTGTCGACGGTATTGAACAGGGCCGACAATGCCGGCCCCTGTTCCGGCAAATCGCTTTTCGAGCCACCGCAGAGGATCAGCACATCGATTTTCTGCTTGAAATCCTCGATGGCCGCCAGCGGATGCACCGACACCCCGACGCTCGATAACTGGATATCTTCCGGGCTTCTGCGCGTAAATACGCCGACCAATTCCATATCGGGGCTTTGTGCGATCGCCGCTTCGACACCGCGCCCGAGGTTTCCATAACCCGCAATGCCGATTCTTATTTTTTCATTCATTTCCAGCCATACCTTCCTTCAGAATATTGTTTATTTATTACGCGATGGCCCGTATGCAGGCGACTGCAGGATTTTCACCGATTTCTCGGGATTTCGCTGGACTGGAAGCAATGCTTCCATGGCGTATAGCCACTCGGCCGCATCCGGTTGCCGCCGGGTACACTTTCGCCGGCGCCAAACCGGTACAATCCGCCGGCACTTCCTACCCCACAATCACCGAGAATTACGATGGCCCGCCTGCAACTCGACTTTCCGGAAGAACAGTACTGCTATTCCACCCGACTGACGGTACGCGTGACCGACATCAATGCCGCCGGCCATCTCGGCAACGACTCCATGATTTCGATGATTTCCGAGGCTCGGGCACGCTTTCTGTTCGAGTTCGGCATTGGTGAAGCGCTTGAAGACGGTATCGGCACCATCGTGACCGACCTTGCCACCACCTACAGGGCCGAGGCACATGCACGCGACCAGTTGCTGTTTGAAGTGGGGGTGATGGATTTCAACAAGTACGGCGGCGACATCACCTTCCGCATCTCGCGCCCGAGCGACCAGGCATTGATAGCGATGGCGAAGTCGGGCTTTGTTTTTTTCGACTACAAGAATTCGCGCGTGGTGCCGATGCCGGCCGCCTTCCACGGCAGGTTTGAGCGCGTCAACTGGATCGCTTGAGGAGCGCGATGCCAGCACCGGGCCGCTCTCCGGATAGTTTTCGGTGCGCAGCCGTCCATGGGTAGAAGGGAACATCCCCCTCTACCCATTTTGGCTGCCCCGCGGCAGCACGACGACCCTGCCCTCAAACAGGGCCATCGTGCCGGAAACCCTTACTCGACAGTGATTTTCTGCTCAGTTTCGGTGGCGTCGAACAGCAGCCGCTTGGGCGTTCCCGCCGACGTCCACGGCGTCCAGGTAACGCCGAGGCCCGCATGGTTGGGGTCGCTGCTGCGCATGAAGGCCCCCACGCTACGCAACATCGCATCCGACAGCGCCTCGCGGCCCTTCTTGTTGGCGGTCGTGTATCCGACCGAGAACAAGGCCTTGTCGAAGTTGCCGAACACGAAGGGCACGTCCATCCCGTGCCCGGCGCCATACAGCGTCTTCCACGGCTCCGGCCCCTGCGCCCAGTCGAAGCGGTAGGCATAGACCTTCGGCTGCTTGGCCTGGAACAGGGTCAAGGCCGTGTTGATCGGGGTGTTGAAGGTGCTGCTGGTGACGGCCGCCGCCGCGGTTTCGTAAGCGGTGACCGTCGTGCCCGGCTTCAGGATGTCGGCGATGGTTGGTGCACCGGGAGCGTTCGGCTGGTCCGGGTTGAAGTCGTACATCATCAGGAAGCGCGCGGCGTCGTCCACCTGGTAATACGACTGCAAGAACATCTTGCCCTCGTTGCGCGTGATGCCGGCCAACATCGGCACATTGCGGTACTCGTCGGCCGCCACCGCGGCGGCGGCACTGGCCGGTAGCACCACGCCATCGCCAATGTTGTCGGCCTGGCCGGAAGACAGCAGCACCAGATCCTCCGACTTGGCCGAGCGCAGCAGGTTCGACGTATCGGCATCCGACAGGGCCGCGATACGGGCGTCGACGGTAGCTTCGGTCGCGGCACCGGTGTTCAGCAGCAGCTTGCGCACCGCGCCCTTGGCGTAGGTGTCGGCTTGCGCGAGCGTCGAAATCTTGGTGCCCATGCTGAGCGGTACCGCCTTCTGGAACCAATTCTTGCCCTTGCTGAGCGGCGACAGCATCATCGCGTAAGTATTCCAGGCACCGGCGGACTGGCCCATCACCGTCACATTGGCCGGATCGCCACCAAAGGCGCTGATGTTGTCGTGGACGAATTCGAGCGACTTCAGCAAATCCAGCGTGCCGAAGTTGCCCGAGTCGGTCACCGCGTCGCCCGTCTTCAAGGCCGGATGGCGCAGCCAGCCGAACACGCCGAGCCGGTAGTTGACGGTGACGACAACCGCATTGTTGACACGGGCGAAGTTGGCGCCGTCATAACCAGGATTATGGGTATAGCCGACGGTGTTGGCGCCGCCGTGAATCCAGACCACAACCGGCAACTTCTCGGCCTCGCTGGCCGGCCGCCAGATATTCAGAAACAGGCAATCCTCGGAGCCCACCTGCTGGCCGAAGGTATTGCCGATATCGCGGCTAAAGCCGTCGTCGGCCTTGGGCGGCGCATAGAAGCTGCCGGGCTGGGCGCAGGAGCTACCGAATTTTTTGGCGCTGCGCGTCTCTTTCCAGCTGGCCGGCGTCACGGGCGGTTTCCAGCGCAAGGCGCCGACCGGGGGCTGGGCATAAGGGATGCCCAGCCAGGCGTAAGCGGATTTTTTTGTGTCGGCGATGCCTTCGACCTTGCCGAACTGAGTAGTGCGTAGCAGCGGATTGGGCGGTACCGGTACCGGCGCGGGTTCGTCGCTGCCGCCTCCACAGGCCGCAACACTCAGTATCGCAGCCAGCGCGCATCCCGTGCTGACATACAGTCGCCATGATGTGCTTTTCATGTTGTCTCCATGCTGGTTTTAATTGGAGCAACAATCATAGCGGTGGTCATGATCGAACACTTGGACTGAGTTGCTATGGCGTGCAAACGATGGCCGTTGCCCATAGCGGCGCTGCTAGAGCCGCGACAAATAGGTGGAGTCGGGCAGTCCGGCGCCATGTGCGACATTCGTCAGCGAGCGGAGCCGATCCAGTAGCGAATCGAAGATCCGTATTTGCTTCTGCCACGCCAGATAGCTTTCCAATGGAATCCCGAGCGCATCGGAAAAGAGGTAGAAGTGCGGTGATAGGGCAACCCGGGCCGATCGGCCAGGCTCTGCAGGGCGGCGCCGGAGGAAATTGACCCACCGCCCTCCCTTTTGGACGACAGATGCAGCTCGGCGCGCCGACCGGGATGCATCGGCTACTCAACCCTTGACGAAATCTTTCATCTTCAAGGGTATCGTCAGCGCTTCGCAAAGCAGGAGACGGGCATGCCGCCTTCCGGCGCGGAACGCAACTGCCGATAAAACACCTTGCTGTAGCTGGAGCAGCATGGCAGAAATTGCCTCCGGCTAGAACTCCTCCCACTCGTCGTTGGAATTACCTTGCGCGGCAGCCAGGCGCTTGGCCGGAACCGGAGCCTGTCGAGCGGGATCGGGCGGGACGGCTTTGGGTTTGCCGGCCAGCGCCGGCATGGCCTTGGGCGCGACGGTGTGCGGCGGCGTCGTGCGTGCCGGCGCGTGCGGCGTGCCGGCCAGCTGAAACACCCCGACCGCCTGCGCCAGCTGGCCCGCCTGTTCCTGCATCGCTTCCGACGCCGCCGCCGCTTGTTCGACCAACGCCGCATTCTGTTGCGTGACCTGGTCCATTTGCGCGATCGCCTGGTTGACTTGTTCGATGCCGGCGGTCTGTTCGGCTGCGACGCCGCGCTGATTTCGCCCATGAGGTCGGTCACGCGCTGCACGCTGCTCGACGATCTCGGCCATGGTGGCGCCGGCTTGGTCGACCAGCGCCGCGCCGCTGTCGACCTTGTCCACCGAATCGTCGATCAGGGTCTTGATTTCCTTGGCCGCGGCCGGCGCTGCGCTGCGCCAGGTTGCGCACTTCGGCCGCGACCACGGCAAAGCCGCGCCCTTGCTCGCCGGCGCGCGCCGCTTCGACCGCCGCATTCAACGCCAGGATATTGGTTTGAAATGCGATGCCGTCGATGACGCCGATGATGTCGACGATCTTTTTCGAGGAGGCATTGATCGCGCCCATGGTGTCGACCACTTGCGCCACCACGCTGCCGCCCTGGCGCGCCACGCTCGACGCCGAACCGGCCAATTGGTTGGCTTGGCGCGCATTGTCGGCATTTTGCTTGACGGTCGCGGTCAATTGTTCCATCGACGACGCCGTTTCTTCCAGAGAACTGGCTTGTTCTTCGGTGCGCGCCGACAGGTCTTGGTTGCCGGCGGCGATCTGGCCCGACGCGGTGGCGATGGTTTCGGTGCCGCTGCGCACCTCGCGCACGGTTGCGATCAGGCTTTTCTGCATTTTCTCCAGCCCACTCATCAGCATGCCCATTTCATTCGTGGACGTGGCTTCTATGCGGCCGGTCAGGTTGCCGCCGGCGATGGCATCGAAATGGCCGAGTACTTCCTGCAGCGGCCGCGTGATGGCCCGTACCAAAAAGAAGGCGGACAAGGCCACCGCCAGCAGTCCGAACAGGACGCCGCCGATAGCCAGAATACGGAAGATTCCGTACATGGACTGGCTGTCCTCATACGCCGCGGCGGCGGTTTTCAACTGAAATTCGGTGAGCGCACTGGCGCCTTTCTCGAAGGGAGAAAAGAGCGGCACCATTTTTTCAAACATGATTTTCTCGCCATCATATTTGTCTTCGGTATCGATCACAGCAAGCAAAGCAGCGACACCGTCGCGCAAATAGATCTCGCGTTGGGCGGTCACTTCATTCGATAGTTTTTTTTCTTCCGCACTTGCCGGCAATGCCAAGTAAGTCTTCCATGCCGCATCCGATTGCTCGCGAAACTCCTGTGCTTGCTTGAGGGTCTCAGCCACGTTCGGCGCATCCGGGCGCATGACGACGCGGTCGAGTGCCGTCCTTTCCTGGAGCAACCGGGTTATCGAGGTGTTGATCGCTATGGAAGAGGCCAACTGGGTGCTGTACACCTCTTTCAAGGAGCCGTTCGTGTTATGCAGGCCAAAGACGCCCATCGCGCCACCGATGATCAGCATGACTCCCATGAATGCCATGGTGGCCAACAGGCGCAGCTTGATTGATATATTTCTGAACATTACTTCTCCGAACCGGTAAATATTGAGTTGGCAGCGCGGTTATCAGGCCGCGAATTTTTCGATCACGCCGAGCTCGGCGCTCGACATCAGGCGCTCGATATCGACCAGGATCAGCATGCGCTGATCGAGCGTGCCGAGGCCGATCAGGTAGTCGGTATCGACGCGCCGCGCCCATTTCCGGCGCCGGCTTGATCTGCTCCGGGCGTCAAGCGTGATCACGTCCGAGACGCTGTCGACCACCATGCCGACCACGCGGCCGGCGATGTTCAGGATGATCACCACCGTGAACTGGTCGTAGGTGGGCGTGCCGAGATCGAACTTGATGCGCATGTCGATGATCGGCACGATGATGCCGCGCAGGTTGACCACGCCCTTGATGAAGTCGGGCGCGTTGGCGATCCGGGTGACGGCATCGTAGCCGCGCAATTCCTGCACTTTCTGGATGTCGATCCCGTATTCTTCGGCGCCCAGCGTGAAGGCGAGGAATTCCAGGGCGGAAGGAAGCGTTGCGGAGGCTGACCCAACATTGGGAGCCATGTGAATTGGAGTGACAGTTGTTTGCATCGCTTGATTCTTTTAGAAGTGGACAGTTTCCCAATGCCGCGGCACATCAGGTCACTTGATGCCTGACAGATCGACCGCAGGCAGGGGCTGGATATTCGTTGGCCTTGATTGCGGTTCTGGGCGATTCGAGGGTCTTGGTACGCTCAAAACTTCCATCGGTATGAGTTCCAAGCCCGAGACGCGAGCATCACGTACGCAGTGCAAGCAGCGACAACACGCGCGAGCGACTGATGCCTACGACGGCGGCGACCACGGAGGAGAATATTTGATATTCAGGTTGTGTGGAGATACCCAGGAAGTCCTGCGTCAGCTTGGTGATTACGGCGGCACTCTCCTGCGACTGCGCGGCATGTGCGCGGGACGCCGCGTCGTTGAGCGCGCGGTTGACCGCTTCGCGGGCCTGACGTACGTGGGCAAGCGCCTGCACCACCTGCTGCAGCGTCTTGCGAAGCGATTCGACATCGCTGATCTGCCACGTTTCCGGCTGCAGCGCCGGCGGCTCGGCATCGGTACGGGCGCGATTGAACTGGCCGGTGGGAAAGCGCATGCCATCGCCTTTGATGGCCAGCGTGTCGCGCACTGCGCTCCATGCGGATTCCGCAACGCTGAACACCAGCGCACCGCCATCTCCCTTGGCGACACGGATCTGCGCCGGCGCCAGAGCATTGTCGAAGCGCTGCACGAGCGCTTCTTCGGATAGGCCGGGTTCCACGATGACCGAATGCAAGGGCTGGCCGGCGCCGAGCGAAAACGTGAGCGTCTCCCTGGCGCCAGATTGCAAGGTTTGCAATGTCAGACCGCGTACCGTGAAGCGCTGGCTCGGCGCTGCCGCGCCGTCGTAAGCAAGTTGCGAATCGAGACTGCCGCCCGTAGCGGCCAGCCGCTGTTGCCAGTGGTCGTCAAACTGGCGCACTTTGTGTTGCAGCGTGCCGTTCTGCTGCAAACGCCCGGTCAGCTTGGCACTGAGTTCCAGCTTGAGGCCCTGCAGACGCGCGGCGCTTTGATCGAGAAATTCCAGCGTGCGCTGGGCGTTGGACAGGTCGGCATTGAGCTTCGGGTCCCAGTTGCGCAAGCCGCGCCGCAACGGTGCGGCGGCGCGATCGTGCGCTGCCGCCGACGCCAGCTTACCGGACGTCCTTAAGGAGGTACCGGCGACGCTGTCGTTGCGTAGCCGGATCGCGCTGGCGCTGTTGACGGAATCGAGCGGACTCACAGGCATCGGCTTCAGAGCAGGTCAAACAGCGTCAGCTGACTGACCTTGGCATAGGCCTTTTGGGTCGCTTCCATCGCCATTGTGTAGCCGGCAATATCAGACGCGGCACCGGCATAATTCAGGCGGCCGAGCTCGATCAGCGCCAGCTGATTCGAGAGACTGACGTTGCCGTGATTGGCGCTCAACGTCGACAGGATGTTCTGCGCCCCGCCGAGGTCGGCAATCTTGACGCCGACCGACTCCATCGCAACGTCAACGCCGCCGAGCGTATCGACCACCACCTGACGGGTGACCGGATCGTTGATGTTGACGCCGGGCGCCGACAATACATCCATGGCGCTATCGAGCAGGTTGAGCAGGTTTTCAATCCCGCTGAGGTCGACGTTGGCGTTTTGCGTGATGCCGTTGCCGACCACTACTTGCTGCTTGGCCGTATTGCCGCTGAAGCTATACCGCGCGCCGATTGGCTGGGTCAGGTCCTCGGTGATCGCCGGCACCTCGGTCAGGGTACCGGAGAACACATAGCGTCCTTCCTGGTCCTTGCTGTTGGCGGTGTAGAGCAGGCTTTCCTTGAGCGAATGCAGCGAACCGACCATCGCCTCGAGGTCGGCCGAGGTATTGCCGCCGTCGAGGGCCCACACCAGCAGGTCGCGCAGCTGATTCATGTCGACGCTCATGGCGCTCAAATAGCCTTCGTTCCTTTGCAGGCGAATTTTCAGGGCGCCGATATTGTCCTGGTATTGCGCGATCATGGCCTCTTCGCGCGACAGGCGCGACAGCCGGACCGTGGCGATCGGATCGTCCGACGGCAAGGGCACGCGCTGCCCCGACGACATCTGCTGCGTCAATTTGGCAAGCCGCGCCTCGTTGAGCTGCATGGTGCGGGTCAAGGTCATTTGAAACTGGCCGCTGGCGATACGCATGGTCTTAACCCATCATGGCAAGAGTGCTGTCGAACAGCGTGTTGGCCACCGAAATGACCTTCATGTTGGCCTGGTACATCTTCTGGAACTCGAGCAGGTTGATCGCTTCTTCATCGGCGTTCACGCCGCTGGTCGATTTCCAGTTTTCCTCCGCCTGCAAGCGCACGGTTTCGGCGGTGGTCAGCAGCGATTGGTTCTGCTGGCTGTCCATGCCCAGCTTGCCGACCAGTTGGGTGTCGGCATCGCCGATCAGCACGCTGCCGATCGAAGCCAGCGGTGATCGGCTGGCTGTGGATGCCGATCAGCAGTTGCAGGTTATCGCTGTTGCCGGAGGTGCCGTCGGCCGAAAACGCCAGACCCTCGGCCGTCACGCCGGCAGCAATCTTGAGCATGCCGGTAGTGCTGGCAGGATTGAAGTCGAACAGCGGCGTGCCGGCGCTGCCGTCGATCGCAAAGCCGGCGGCCAGCTGAGCGTTGACCTTGCTGGCGAGCTGGTCCGGCCATATCGACAATCGATTGCTTCAGCGGCAGCAGCACATTCTGTTCATAGTCGCCCAGGCCGCCCAACTGGCCACCCAGATTCGCGTTGTCGAGCAAGAAGGTCTCATTGCCGAACGTCAGTTTCAGCGACTGCGAGCCATCCGGATTGGCCTGTGCGGCAATGCTGGCAGACGAGGTGCCGAGCACCAGCGGCTGCCCGCTGCGCAGCGACACGTTGCGGCTGCCGTCGGGCTGATCGATCACCTGGACACCGATCAGGCTGGCCAGCTGGTCGATACCCTGGTCGCGGGCATCGATCAGCGACGACGCGTTGATCGCCGCTGGCCTGGGCAGCTGAGATTTTCTGGTTCAGATGCGCAATATCGCGCGCCAGGCCGTTGATTTGCGGGACGATAGCGGCGCGTTGCTGCTGGACCGACAGACGCTGGTTGCTCATCACGTCGTTGAGGCTGTTGAAGTGCTGCGCCATGCCTTTGGCCGCGGTGATGACCTGCTGCCGCAACGGGCTCGAGGTCGACTCGACGCTGGCGGCATTGAGCGCGCCGAAAAAGCTGTCAAGGCCGCTGCTGATGCTGGAGGCGTCGTCACCCATCACCCGCTCCAGCTGGGTCAGGTAAGGCTGCGTCAGCGAGCGCTGGCCGAGATCGGACGCGGCGCGCCACATCTGGTGCGTCTTGTAGCTGTCGGAAAAACGCAGCAGCGAGGAAACTTCAACGCCCTTGCCGGCGGACTTGTTGTTGCCGCTCGGGCCGAGTGCCGCCAGCAGCGCGCCCTGGCGCGTATAGCCCGACGGTTTTCAGGTTGGCGATGTTCTGGCTGGCGACGTCCAGCGCCATTTGCGCGGCCAGCGATCCTGACAGTGCATTGTTGATGATGCTCATGGTACGGCGCTCTTTCCTGGAGTCACGGCGGGATTAATGGGAACAGGCGACCATTCTGGAGCTGGAATTAAACTCCGCGCTTCAGGGCGGGCGCCGCGGTTGCCGGCACACCCGGGGCTGCGCCGGCCGGGGCGGCAGGCAGCAGCTGGCGCAGGATCGCATCGGCGATGCCGAACGCGCGCTGGCCGGCCATCTTGTCCGCCACCAGGGTATCGGCCATGTCGAGCATGTCGCTGTTGACCGGGTCTTTGAAGACGCTGTCTTCGCCGGCCATTTCGCGCGTGCTGCTGCGCATCTGGTGCAGCATGCGGGCGATGAAAAAGCCTTCGAACTTGACGGCGGCATCGATGGCCTTCTCCCGGTAGCGGGCGTCGGCCGGCGCTGACCGGGTCGGCTATGGCGTTGGCGGCGCTCTGCGCCGGGTTCAGATTGGTTTGCATGGATAGTCCTCAGATGACGACCAGTTCGCCTTCGATCGCGCCGGCCTGGTCCAGCGCCTGCAGGATCGCCATGATGTCGTCGGGCGTGGCGCCGGTGCTGTTGATGACGTCGATGATGCGTCTGCAGGCTGGCGCCGGCCGGCCACTTGAACATGCGGCCGTTGCCCTGCTCGACCGCCACCTCCGACTGCGGCGTGACCACGGTCTGGCCGCGTCCGAACGGCTGCGGCTGGCTGACCGCGGTGCTTTCGGAAATCACCACCTTGAGCGAACCGTGCGATGACCGCTGCCGGACGCACCTTGCACGCCCTCGGCGATCACCACGGTGCCGGTGCGCGAGTTGAAGACGACCTTCGGCACCTCGGCGCCGACGTCGATCGGCAACGCTTCCAGGCGCGGCCACGAAGGCGACGCGCTGGGTCGGATTCTCGGGGGCCACCACATCGATGCTGGTGGCGTCGCGCGTGCTGGCGATGTTGCCGAAACGGCGGTTGATGACGTCGACGATATTGGTGGCGGTCTGGAAATGCGGGTGGCGCAGGCTCAGGCGCACCGTCGGATGGGTGTCGAAATCGGTCTCGATCTCGCGCTCGATCCTGGCGCCGTTGGGAATGCGCCCCGAGGTCGGCGTGTTGACCGTCACGCTGGAGCCGCTCTTGCCCTGGGCGTTGAGGCCGCCCACCACCAGGTTGCCCTGCGCCAGCGCATAGACTTCGCCGTCGGCCGCGCGCAGCTGGGTCAGCAGCAGCGTGCCGCCGCGCAGATTCTTGGCGTCGCCCACCGACGAGACGGTGACGTCGATGCCCTGGCCCTTGCGGTAGCCGGGCGGGAACACCGCGCTCACCATCACGGTCGCCACGTTCTTGCTCTTGGCATCGACGCCGTCCGGCAGCTTGACGCCGAATTGCTTGAGCATGTTCGACACCGACTGCCCGGCGAACTTGACTTGGGTGCTGTCGCCGCTGCCGTTCAGGCCGACCACCAGCCCATAGCCGATCAACGGGTTTTCACGCACGCCTTCGATGTGCACAAGATTGCGCAAGACCTGTGCGGCCTGGGTGTGGGGCGCCAGCGGCAACAGCGCCAGCAGGAACAGTAGGGACAAGCGTAGATTCATGGACTTCGATCTCAGAACGGCATCCAGGGGCTGGCGAAGAAGCGCGTCAGCCAGCCGGGCGTGTTGGCATCGGCCAGCGTGCCCTGGCCCGAGTAGGCGATCTGCGCATTGGCAATCCGCTGCGACGACACGCGGTTGTCGGCATCGATGTCGGCAGCGCGCAGATAGCCGCGCACGCGGATGAATTCCTCGCCCTGGTTCAGGTACAGGCTTTTTTCACCGCTCACGCGCAGCAGGCCGTTGGGCAGGACTCTCGTGCACGACAACGGTGATCGAGCCCTGCAACCGGTTTTGCTGGGTACTCGACGACGCCGCCCGAAAAGTCGCGTGACGCGCCCGCGCCGATGTCCGTCTTCAGGGTATTGCCGGCCACCGTCAGCGGCTTGATGCCGACGCTGCTGGCCTTGTCGAACTTGGTATTGGCGGTCTTGCTGGCCTGCGTGGTTTCCTGCAGCACCACGGTCACCACGTCGCCGGCGCGGAACGCGCGGCTGTCCGACATCAGCGACCAGGAGGTATCCGGCATGAAAACGCCGCCGGACTGCCCCTTGCGCGCAACTCCGCTGGCCACCGGCAGCGGCTCATTGCTCGGCCCGGGTGTCGCCTGCGGCGGCGCGATCGTCGCGCAAGCGGACAACAGCGCCACCGGCAGCAGATAGGCGCTGCGCATCAGCGCACCGCCTGCGACAGATACTGCATCATGTTGTCGGCTGCCGACAGCACCTTGGTGTTCATTTCGTAGGTACGCTGCGCGGCAATCATGTCGACCATTTCCTCGACCACCTGGACGTTGGAGCCTTCCAGCGCGCCCTGCTTGAGCTTGCCGAGCGCGCCTTCGCCCGGATTGCCTTCGGTCGGGGTGCCGCTGGCGGCGGTTTCCCGATACAGGTTTTCGCCCATTGCCTGCAGGCCGGTCGGATTGATGAAGCTGACCAGGGTGAGCTGGCCCAGTTCGGTCAGCGTCGTACTGTTGCCGAGCGTGGCGGAAACCAGGCCGTTTTCGCCGATGGTCAGTGCGGTGGCGTTGGCCGGCACGGTGATTTCCGGAACCAGCGGCAGGCCTTGCGCATTGACCAGGCGGCCGGTGGAATCGACCT
This sequence comes from uncultured beta proteobacterium, assembly GCA_963706525.1. Taxonomy (GTDB): domain Bacteria; phylum Pseudomonadota; class Gammaproteobacteria; order Burkholderiales; family Burkholderiaceae_D; genus DATJCV01. The sequence continues at coordinate 705,110 of CAVPMM010000015.1, forward strand.
GCAATTGGCCGGCGCGGGTATAGGCGATCTCGCCGTTCGGCTGCAGGACTTGCAGGAAGCCGCCGCCGACGATCGCCACGTCGAGCGGTTGGCTGGTGGTCTGCAGATTGCCGGTGGTGAATACCTTCTGCGTGCCGACCAGGCGCGTGCCGTTGCCCAATTGCACGCCGGACGGCGCCATCGTGTTGTCGTCGCGTTGCGCGCCGGGTTGCTGTCCGACCTGGTAGAACAGGTCCTCGAACATCACGCGGTCGCGCTTGAAGCCGACCGTATTGACGTTGGCCAGGTTGTTGGCGATCGCCTGCAGCTTGGCATCCTGGGCCTGTACGCCGGTCTTGCTGATCCACATTGCTGGATTCATGTCTTTATCCTGGAAAGTTGGGTTGCGGGGTATCAGGCGCCGAGCAGGCGGTTGCCTGACTTCGGCCATCGTGTCGGTAGCCTTGTACAGCTTCATCTGGATCTCGAAGCTGCGATTCAGCGCCATGGTGGCCACCATCTCTTCCACTGCCGAGACGTTGCTGCCTTCGAGATGGCCGCCACGTACGACGACGGTGGCGTCGACCGGCAAGCTCGTTGCCGTTGCGGGTGACGATCAGGCCGGCCTGGTTCTTGGTCAGTTCGCTGGCTTCACCCTTGACCAGCTTGATGCGGTCGATGGTCTGCATCGTCTGTTGGCCGGGCGGCTGGATCGCGACACTGCCGTCGACGCCGATGGCGACACGCTTGTGTTCGGGCAGCACGATCGGGCCGCCATCGCCCAGCACCGGGCGGCCGTTGACGGTCAGCGTGCCGGCGGCGTCCACCACCAAGGCGCCGGCGCGGGTGTACGCTTCGCCGTCCTGCCATTGCACCGCGATGAAGCCGTCGCCGGCAATCGCCACATCGAGATCGCGTCCGGTTTCCTTGATCGCGCCGGGCCGGGTCGACAGCGCATTGGCCTGCAGCTGGCCGACATGGCGCGCATCGTAGCCATACCCCGGCACCGCTTGGCTGGTGGCCAGCTCCAGGTTGGCGCGAAAACCGCCGGTGTCGAGATTGGCCAGGTTATTGGCGTGCACCTGCTGGGCGTGCAAGGCCCGTTCGGCGCCGCTCATGGCGGTATAGATCAATGCATCCATGCGGCCTCCGTTACAGCGCCTGCATCAGCGATTGCATCATCGCGTTCTCGGCCGAAATCACCTTGGAGTTGGCCTGATAATTCCGTTGCGAAGTCATCAGGTTGACCAGTTCGGAAGTGATGTCGACGTTGGATTGCTCGAGCGCGCCAACCGTCAATGAACCTGCAACCCCGCTGCCCGGCGTGAAGTACAGCGGAGTGCCGGAATCCTTGGTCGATACCCAGCTGTTGTCGCTGATTGCCTGCAGCGAGTTTTCATCCGGAAAAGCGGCCAACGCCAGTGTGCCTATGCTCTGCTTTTCGCTATTGCTGTAAGTCACCATCACCGTGCCGTCCTTGCTGATCTGCACGCCGGTGACCGAGCCGGAGGCGTAGCCGTTGGCGAAATTGCTGGTGGTGCTGGCTTCGCCGGCAAACTGCGTGGTGCCGGCATAGTTGAGGTTGATCGTCAAAGGATCTGCACCGGCCGGAGTTCCCAACGCAACCGGCACTGGGCCGGCGGGCGTCGTCAATTGGCCGCCCGTGTCGAAGTCCAGGGGCGTAACCGTCGCCACGGCGGCGCCGTCGAGGGTGTATTGCACCTCCACCTGATTGGTAGCGGTCTTGATGAAATACTGCGTCACGCTGTGTTTGGTGCCGAGCGAATCGTAGACTTCGGATACCAGCGAGCTATTGAAGCTGAGCGGATCGGTCGGATCGAATACCGGGGAGGTCGGCACCGTCCAGTCCGCCGACAGATTGCCTACATAGTTCAGCTTGTCGCTCGCCAGCGCCGGAATCTGGCCGTTCGGCACCCGCAGGTCGCCCATGGCGCCAAGGGTGTTGGTGCCCGGAATGGCGGCATAACCTTGCGCGCGCCGGCCGGCACTATCGACCATGTAACCATCCTTGTCGACATTGAAAAGACCCACCCGGCTGTACTGCAGGCTGCCATCCGTGGCCTTGCTGACGAAGAAGCCGCGGCCGTTGATCGAGGCATCCATCGCGCCGCCGGTATTCAATATTCCGCCGCCCAACCCGATGCTTTGCCGGACCGAGCCGATCTGCGCGCCGGTCGGCTGGGTGCCGGCATACATGGTGGAAAAATTCGCACGGCTGGATTTGAAGCCGAGCGTGCCCGAGTTGGCAATATTGTTACTGATGGAATCGAGCTGGGTATTGATGGACTTGATGCCGGACAGGGCGATTTCGAAACTCATGATGCGTTCCTTTACAAATCAGTTGGATGCGGTAAGGGAAGCGGCAGACGCCGCTCCATGGAAGCCGGTGACGGCGCTTGGCGACACTTCGCCCAGGCCGGCAACGTCGAGCACCACGCTGCCGGAACTCGACAGCTTGACGCTGTTGAGTTTGCCGGCGACCGCGATCGACGACGCGCTCTTGGGGTCGGTATCCACCGCCAGCGCATATTGCCCCGGCGGCAGGCCCAGCGCCACCGGATCGAGCGTGAACGGCACTTCGCCGGCGGCGTGCGTGCCGAGTTCGAGCTTGTGCTTGATGCCGTCGGCGCCGGTCAGCACCAGCGTGGTGCGTGCGGCGGAGCTGTCGAGCGTGATGACGCCCTTGACCGGGGTATCGGCCAGTTTCACGCTGCTGGTGTCGACGGTCACTTGCGAGCCGACCTGCGCACCCAGCGCCAGCACCTGCAGGCTTTGCAGAACGCTGGCGTTATTGCTGGTCAAGGTCGCCAGATTCTGCAGCGACTCGGTCTGGCTCAGTTGCGCCAGCTGATTGACGAAATCGCTGGGATCGGTCGGCGCCAACGGATCTTGGTTGCGGATTTGCGCCACCAGCAATTTGGTAAACATGTCCGATGTTTCACTGGCGGTCGTGATCGCCGCGTCACCGGAAGCGCGCTGGTAATTATTGCCGACGAGACTGGTCTGCATGGATTAACCCTCCCCTAATTTAAGCAGCGACTGCTGCATCGCCTTGAGACGGCCGAGAACCTCGACATTGGTTTCAAAGGCGCGCGAGGCCGACATCATGTCGGTCATCTCGGCCACCTGGTTGACGTTCGGGTAGTACACCATCCCCTCGGCGTCGGCCATCGGATGGCCGGGCTCATATGCCTTGCGCAGCGGTTCGGTGCTACGCACCACGTCCAACACTTGCACCCGACCGCCGGTGTCATGCTCGGCAAAAGCCTCTCTGGCCACGGTGGCAAACACCGGTTTGCGGGCGCGGTAGGCGCTACCCTCGCTGGTGGCCGCCGAGTCGGCGTTGGCGAGGTTGCTGGCGATCGTGTTGAGGCGCACGGTCTGGGCTGTCATGGCCGAGCCGGCGATACTGGCGATGTCTCTGAATGGCATGTCTATTGTCCGGCAATCGCTTTTGCCAGCCCCTTGAGTTTCAAGTTGATGAAAGTCAGACTGGTCTGGAAGTCCGACGCATTTTGCGAAAATGCCGCCTGTTCGACGCCGATTTCCACTGTATTGCCATCCGCGCTCGGGTGGAACGGCACCCGGTACAGCGGATCGGCGCCGTCGCTGTCGAACAGCCCGCCGCCTTCTTCGGCGCCGGCCTGGCGCAGGGCCGTGCGGAAGTCGATATCGCGCGCCTGGAAGCCCGGCGTGCTTTCATTGGCGATATTGGCCGCCAGCACCTTGGTGCGTTCGGCACGCAGTTTCAGCGCCTCCGGATGAAGGCCGAGTGCATCGTTGAAATTAATACTCATGACTTTCCTCGTGATTGGAGTCGAATGCTAAAGTGGCGCCCATGGTGAAATTGAAGCTCTTGAAAATTGCCGTGGCAGCGGCTTCGCTGCCCGCGCTCGCAGCTGCCGGCGCCGATGATGTCTCACAGCAGGTCAAGCATGGCGCACGCCAGGTATTGCTGGAACAGGCCGCACGCAGCGGCTTGCAGGAACCGCTGCTCAGTCTCAACGTGGTCTCCTCGAGCCCAAAGCTGGCCGCGTGCCGGCAAGCATTGCGCATCGACCCGGTCGATACCCGCCAGGCCAGGCGCATGCGCTTTGTCGCCACCTGCCCCGGCAGCGACGGCTGGCGCCATGAATTCATCGTGCGCGCCAGCATCTCGGCCGAGGTGCAGGTGGCGGCGCTGGCATTGCCGGCAGGGCGGCCGATCGCCGCCGGCGATCTGGCGCTGGCGCGGCACGACGTGACCAACATCCCCGACGCCGTGTCGGATGCACAGGTCATACTGGGCATGACTAGCCGGCGCAGCATCCGCGCCGGCGAACCGGTGCGCCAAGGCTGGCTGGCGCCGTCGAGGCTGGTGCGGCGCGGCGACGCCGTCAGCATCGTCGCGCGCAGCGGCGAGATCGAGGTCACGGTGGCCGGCGAAGCGCTCGATGCCGGCGCACGCGATGCGGTGATCCGCGTGCGCAACGTCGGCAACGGCAAGATCATCCGCGCCCGCGTGCTCGAAAGCGCCACGGTGGAACCGGTCGAGATGGTGCGTGCCATTCCCTAATCCCTCGCCTGCAGCAAGCGGGCGACGCGCTCGAGCTTGTCGGCATAGGCCGGATCGGTGGCGTAGCCGCCGCGCGCCAGCCCATGCGCAAACGCCCGCGCATCGCTGCCGGTATTGAGCGCCGCTCGATAGCGCGGATTGTCCAGCAGCAGTTGCGCATAATCGCGGAAGGCGCTGGCCTGGTCCGGATAGCTGCGAAAGCGTTCATTTTTCTTCACCGCGCCCTCGACCTCGTGTTCGGTGGTCAGTGCGGTGGCGACCGCGCCGTTCCAGCGGGCCCCGGCCTTGATGCCGAACAGGTTATTGGTGTCTTCGCCATTTTCCTGTCGCAATGGCCGCTGGCCCCAGCCCGATTCCAGCGCCGCATGCGCGGCCACCAGTTCCGGCGCCACGCCGAGCCGCTGTCCGGCTTCGCGGGCCGACAGCGCAATCGAGGCCAGGAAGGCCTGCTGCGATTCGTTGTCGGCGCGGTTGGCGGCAACGGCACTGGTGCCCTGCAGGCGCGCACGCATGGCTTGCGCCTCCACAGTCAGCGACGCCCACGCTGTCGATGGCGAACCGTTCGCAATGAAATTGTCGGTATCGGCGCGCACTTCGCCGATCAATGCCGCAAATCCACTGCCGCGCGCCATCGCCGGCTGCAGCGGCGGCGTGGGCGCGGCGGCGGTTGTTGCGCGCGGAGCGAAATCAGGCCGGAACATAGGTCGCCTCGTCGCCATGCAGCACGCGCTGCATGATGCTGTATTGGTCCATCATCAACCGGCAGTTGCGCTCGTTGCGCTGTTTGCATTCGCGCACCAGCGCCTCCAGCGTATTCCAGCCGTTCTGCAGCGCATCGCGCGGCGCGCCGGCCAGCAAAGCGAAGGCGCTGTCGATGTGAGCGCCTTTGCCGGCCAACGCGGTCACCAGCGCCACCCGTTGCACGCGGCGCCGGTCCAGCGTCGTGGTCATCCCGGTGATGCGTTCCGCCAGGTCGGCCAGACGTGCCGTCTGGTGCGTCAGCGCCGCTTCGAACTGCTGTTCCAGCAAGCTGGCCAGCAGCCGATAGTCGCGCACGTCCTCGCCGACGCCGCGCATCAGCTCCGTCAACGCAGCGCTGCGGTTCATCGGTCGCCGCCGTGAAAGCGCTGGATCAGGCCGGCCAGGCGCGCCGGATCGAAGGCGACCTCGCCTTTTGCCAGCGCATCGCGCAACGCAGCCACCTTGGCATGATCGAAGTCCGGCAGCGCGCGCAGCGCATCCAGCGCCGGCTGCAGCGTCGCCGATTGCAAGGCTGCGCCCTCCGCTTGCGGCTTCGCTGCCAGTGGAGCGGCAGCAGCATCGACGGCTGCGGTTTCCGCAACCCGGCTGACGGCGCCCGGGCCCGACAATGTGTTTCCACCGGCAATTTTCATTCGTTGGCCTCTTGGTCTGGTTTGCATGTCATGTTGGCGCGGCCTGCCAGCTGGTGTGCGCGGCCCATATCTGCCTCGCGGCAGCATGGTTCAATTGGCACGGGCTGCGCTTCCTTTCACTGGGGTCAATTGGTCGCGCAGCTTTCTCAGCGCGTCGCGATCCGGAAATGCCACGTCGACGTCGGGGGTCAGCTGCCTGCTCTCGCCCGGCATGCCGAACATCGCGGCGATCGATGCCGCCTGTGCGCTGGTCAGGATCAGCAATTCGATGCGGCGGTTCACGCTGGCAGTCGTGTCCCGCACTTCGAGCGGAGCACGGTCGGCCATGCCGACCACCTGCAGGATGCTGTCGGCCGACATGCTGGCCGGCCAGCAGATGGGCGCGCGCTGCCATGGCGCGGTTGCTCGACAGCGTCCAATTGGAAAAAGCGGCGTAGTCCTGGTTAGCGTACTGCAGAGAGTCGGTATGCCCCACGATCAGGATCTGGTTTTCCATTTGCGCGAATAGCGGCCCCATCTTGCGCAGCAGGTTCTTGAAGCGGTCGGTCGGCACCGCGCTGCCGCGCACGAACATGCCCTGACGGTCGGTGTCGTGCAGCATCACGCGCAGGCCGTAGGGCGTGATGACCGATTGCAGGTTGCTGCTGAGACCGGCATCCGCGCTCAGGGTGGCCAGCAGGCGCGAGAGCGCCTGCAAATCGCTCGGGGTTTCGTAACGCGTCTTGGCGAACTGCTCGCCGTTCGGGCTGTCGGCGCCGTTCTTCTTGCGCAAACGCCCTTCGCTGGGCTCGCCCGACTGCATTACCGGCAACCGTTCGATCAGGCTGCCGCGCGGACCGCCGAAGGATTCCGGCATGATGCCCCGCCCTTCGTCCATGTGGCTGCCATTGGTCGAACGCATCACTTCCTGGATTTCCTCCTGCTGACGCGCCGCCATCACCCACAACACCAGGAACAGGCACATCAACGCCAGGCAAAAATCGGCAAACGCGACCTTCCAGGCGCTGCCGTGCTCCTCGTCGTCGTGCTTGCGGCCGCCACGCTTGATGACCGCCTGCTCGCGCTTTTCGGATTTGCTATGCGAATTGAGCACGCCGGTCCCCTGCCCTGCGTTGCGGCGTCGCCTGCGGGTCGCCGGCGGTGCCGGCTGCCTCTAGCGCGTCGATCCAGCCTTCCAGCTGGGCGAAACTGGGCTTGATGTTGAGCTGCACCAGGCGCCGTCCGGCGTCGATCGACAGCAAGCGCCGGCTTGCCGGAGACGTGGGTCACCAGCACCACCTTGACGCATTCCAGCGTCGACACTTCCTGATTCACCAGCTGCTTCATCATGTTGCTGAGCGGATCGAGCAGGCCATAGCAAAAGAAGATGCCGAGGAAGGTCCCGACCATGGCCGCCGCGACGCTCTCGGAGATCTCCGCCGCGTTGGCGCCGGCGCTCACCGTGTTCATCGCCATCACGATGCCCAGCACCGCCGCCAGGATGCCGAAGCCAGGCATCGCTTCGGCGATCTTGTGCAGCGATTTGGACGGCTGCGTCATTTCATCGTGGATCGCCTCCAGTTCCTGCTCCAGCACGCCTTCCAGTTCGTGGCTGTTGATCTTTCCCATCGCCATCAGGCGGAAATTGTCGACGATGAAGGCGATCAGCTTCGGCTCCTCCAGGATCAGCGGGTAGCGCTGGAACAACTCGCTGTCGCGCGGCGCCTCGACGTGCGCGTCCAGCGCTTTCAGGCCGCCGGCGGCGGTCTGCAGCAGTTCGTACATCAGCAGCAGCAGCTGGCGCTGGAATTCGGAGCCTTGCTTGCGCATGGTGACGATCTTGCGCAGCTGCACCATCATTTCGCCCAGCACATGGCGCGGATTGCCGAGCACCAGCGCGCCCAAGGCGGCGCCGGCGATGATCAGCAATTCGATCGGTTGCCAGATTGCATGCATGGTGCCGCCGCCGAGCATGAAGCCGCCGAAGACGCAGGCCAGTACGATGAAAATTCCCAGAATCTGTTGCATTTTTTCTTTTTCCTTTGCGTGATCGTTCAGACTGCCTGCAGGAAGCTTTTCATCTTCCGCAGGGCGCCCTTGTTCAGCTGGCATACACGGGCATCGGTCAGGTCGAGCACGGCGGCGATTTCCTTGTAGCTGAGTTCGAATTCGTAATACATCTGCACCACCCGCTGTTCGCGTTCGTCGAGCTGCAGCAGCGCCTGCTCCAGACTGCGGCGCAGGATCAGCTGATCTTCCGGATTGAGCGAGTGCTCGAGCATTCCGCCCATTTCCTGGATCAGGTCGTCGAAACTGCCGATCAACTCGGCGTTTTCGTCGAGCAGATGTTCCTGCCATGCTTCGGCCGTGATGCCCAGCGCCTGGATGATTTCACTTTCGCCCGGCTCGCGTCCGAGGCGCCGCCGCAGCTCGCGCACGCCGTCGCGCAGCCGGTGGCTTTGCTGGCGTATCGCGCGCGGCCGCCAGTCCTGGCGCCGCAGCTCGTCGAGGATCGCGCCGCGGATGCGCAATGCCGCGTAGCCGCCGAAACTGCTATCCGGGGCGCCATAGCGGCGCAATGCCTCCAGCAGGCCCATCAGGCCGATCTGCTCCATGTCGTCGCGGTCGATCGCGCCCGCCGACCTGCGAATTGAGCTGGCGCACGATGCGCTTGACCAGCGGCAGATACGCCTGCAGGTCGTGCGCCTCCTCGGCTGCGTCGCGCACATCCGGAAGAGTGCGCGTGCTCGGCATAGTCGACGCCATATCCGCCTTGCAGCTCCATCAGGTCACTCGATGATGAGCTTGCCGATCATGACTTCGGAAAACGGCTTCTCGCGCCGGTCGCGCGCATAGCTGGCGCTCAGCGCCTGGTCGATCGCGACCGCGAACTGATCCACCGTCATCTGCTCGGCCTGTTCCATCGGCAACGCCGACAATGCCCGTACGGCGACGCTGCGCAGCAGCGGCAGGTGTTCCCTGGTCATCTTCTCCTTGTCGTCGGTGGTCTTGAAGACGAGGTCGGCCGCCAGATAGTGGGTGGTCGATTCGCCGGGGGTGCGGCGCAGCATCACGATCACCTTTTCCAGCGTCACGTACTTGCGCACGATCTTCGGATCGTCGGCTTTGTTGTTGGCCGCCGTCGCGGCCGGCGTCGCCGGCTTTTCGCGCAAGCTCCACCATGCGGCGGCGCCGCCCGCCGTGGCCGTGACCACACCCATCAGCAAAAACGCCGCGATCAATCTGGTTTTTTTCATCTATCGTTCACTCGCTATCGGTCAAGAGGGCAAACGCGCTACCGGGCTGATCAGCGTCGGCCAGGGCGCGTCCCGGCGCTTGCTCGCGCGGCTCGGAGCCTTGCCGCTGCCGGCCCTCGCCCTCGCTGTGGCGCGCATGCGGCGCCACGGCCACCGCAACCTCGTTGTACTGACGTTGCGACAGGTCCTGGCGCAGGGCATCGCCGATGCCCTGCAACTGGCGCAGCACTTCATGGTTGGTAGCGCTCATGTGGACCTGCAAGGCACCGGCTTCATGCCGGATGGAGATCTCGATACGGCCCAGCATGGGCGGCGACAGGCGGATCACCGCCTGCTCGCTGCCGCGTTCGACATGCACCTGCAACTGCTCTCCCAGCGCCTGGCGCAGCGGCTGCTGCCATTGCGACGAGGCGCCGGTCAAGCGCACGATTGGCGCAGCGGCGTCGTCGGCATGGATTGCAGGTACAGACCATGCCGGAGCCGATGTGACGGTAGCGGTGCCGCGATCGCCGGACTGCACCGGGGCGTCGGCAATGGCCGCGCTAGCCGCACGGACCACACCGGGCTGCGGCGAGGCTGGTGTGGCGGCTGCAGGGGCCGTCACAGGGGCAGTCCTCGTCCAGAGTCCGGATGCAGCCGCAGGGGCAGGCGCCGTCACGGTTGGCTGGCGTAACAGCAACTGCCGGCACAGCGGGGCCGATCCTACTGAGCGCATGTGCAGCCGGCGGTGTTGTCTGCGGCTCCACTGGCTGGCGCGGGGCCGGCGCCAGCCTTGCCGCCTGTACCGCGTCCGGTTCGGCCGCCGCCGATGGTGCGGAAATGTCTGTCGTAAAAGAAGCTGCTTGCGGTACCGGTTGCGGCAAATTCAGGAGCGTTGCCAGCATCGGCGTAGCCATGCCGGGCAGTTCTGCCTCGATGCCGGTCTCGGTGTCGGCTTCGGTCGGGTCCTCGGATGCGTCGGCGATTGCCGTTGGCTCGGCCGCTTCCGTAGCGGACATCGCCATGCCGGCATCGTCCGCCATGCCGGGCCACTGCGGCAACAGGCGTGCGAAGTCTCCCTCTCCGACGTCACCCGGGCTGACTGCAATCAGCGCCGCGTAGGAACCGGCATCGGCGTTGACCACGGACGGCACGGCGGCTGGCAATGAAATCGCCATCAATTTTCCCCTGCGGAGTCGTGATTCATCGCGTAAGCCATCCAGCCTTCCTTGTGTGTTTGCATTTCCTCGAGTTGCCTGCCAAGCCGCGCCCCCTCTCTGAGGCAGTCTTCGTAGGCCAGCCCATGCGCGCGCCGCACGGCGGACAACGCCAGTTGCTCGCGCATCGACCATGCGCCTTGCTCCTTCATGGCCGCCAACGACTGCGCCAGCTCGGTATCGATACTCGCCAGCGCCCGCCAGTGCTTCGCACCCCTGGCGGCATGCAGGCGTTCGGCCAGTTGGGCCAGCCGGCGTTCCCTATCCATGCTGGGCCTGCACCCCAAGCCAGCCTTGCCGGATCGTCCCGAGCAAGCCGGTGACTTCGTCGATGATCGCGGTGTCGAGGCTGACGCCGGCGGCGTACAGGCGTCCCGCGCAGTAGTCATACAGGCGCCCCAGGTTGTCCACCACTTCGTTGCGGCTCTCGAAATCGAGCGCGCTCGACAGGCCGTTGAGGATTTCGATGCACTTGTCGAGGCTGGCCGCCTTCTGCTCGAAGCGACGCGCGGCGATGTGTGCGCGCGCGCGCGCCACTTCCTCCAGCAAGCCATCCATCAGGATCAGCACCAGCTGCACCGGCGATGCCGACGCCGTCTGCGCATCCAGGTTCACCGCGTGGTAACTGCTATAGGCGTCGTGATTCAAGGTATTTATCCATGAGCGAAAGTTTGGTAATCGGACCGTTTATTTCTTATTGCCGGAAAACAGCGCGTCGAACATGCTGGAGGTATGCTCCATTTGCCCCTGCAGGCTCTGCAACTGCGTAAACTGGATCAGGTAGCGGCTATAGGCGCTGTTGAACTGCTTGTCGAGCGCCTCCTGCTGTTGCGCCAGCGAAGTCTGCAATTTGGATACTGCGGTCTTGCGTTGCGTGATCTGGCCGTTGGTGCTGCTGGTCCACAGGTTCAGGTATTTGTCGAGGTCGCCCAGCACGCCGTGCTTGTTGCCGACGGCGCTGCTGCCGAAAACCGTGGCCAAACCGTCCGGGTTGGCCGCCAGCTTGGCCTTGAGCCGGCTGCCATCGAGCGACAGCGAGCCATTTCGGTTCGCGGTGACACCGAACGCGGTCAGGGACAGGCCGCCGACGCTTTCGCGGATGGTGCTGTTGAGGTGATTGCGCAGGGCGCGCACGCCGGCATCATGGGCAAAAATCGCGGCCGGCACGCCGGCCGCGGCGTCGCCGGAGTGGGTAAGGCTGTCCAGTACCGTCTGCAGCGTGTTGTAGGCATCGACGAAGCCTTGCACATTGGCCCTGGTGCCGCTGTCGTCCAGGGCAACCGTCAGCGTGACCGGCGCTTCGCCCGCCGCCATGGCGCGCGTAAACGTCATGCTGACGCCTTCGACGGCGTTGAATGTATTGGAGCTCTGCTGCAGCTTGACTCCGGTGTCCTTGGCGCCCAGCCAGACGATCGCATCCCGTCCTTCGACCAGCCTGTTGCCGCCGCTTAGAGCATCCTTCAGCGCGCCGGCGGCGATACCGCTGGTGTCCAGGGAAATCTGCCCGGCAGCGCCGCTCGCGGTCGAAGTCAGCACCAATTGCGATTCGCCGTTCACGGTTACAGAGGAGGCCGTCACGCTGGAGTTGTTGCCGGCCGCCGCATTGACGGCGCTGGCGATTTCTTTGGCTGTCAGGACGCCGTCGTTATCGCTGTCGGCCCCGACCAGGCTCGACCGTAAAGCTGGCGCCGCCGGCCAGGTTGACCGTCAGGATATCGCCACTGGCGACGGTGGCATTGGTCAATCCGCTATAAGCGATCTGATCGGCGCTGGCCAACTGCTCGACGAAAAACGCATACGTGCCCGGCACAGCCACCGCCGATGCGGTGGCTGTGCCGACGCCGTTGCCGCTGAAGACGGCCGACTGCGACACCAGGCTCGACTTGCCCGACAGCGCCGCCAGGGCCGTATTGAAGTTAGATAGCGCCGATTGCAGCTTATTCAGCGCGCTGGCGGTATTTTGCGCATTGGTGGTCTGAGTCTTGATCAAGGCCTGGCGCCCTGCCGTATATGCGGTCGCGAGGCTTTGAGCGGTGGAAACCGGATCGTAGATGGCGGTGCTCATTTCGGGTCCTTTGGAAAAGCGGGCGGGTTTGCCTTGTCACAAGGCGACCAGACCGCCGCCGAACTGAAATCGTTCATGGCTGCCGCCCCCGGAACCACATCTGCGACGCCAGCTCATCCTGCTGCCTGCGTTCCTGGCGCCCAGCCTCGCTGACCAGCAGTTTTTGCTTTTGCGACAACACCTGGCCCAGCACCTCCTGCTTGCTCCGCGCGGCATTCAGAGCGCGCTGCGTCACCGCCATGTCCGCCTCGTGCAGCGTCAGATCGATGCGGTGCAAGTCGGCCATCTGCATCACCGTCTGCTTGTAATGGCCGCGATTGAGCGACAGCGCCGGCGGCAAGCCGCCGGCACTGCTGCCGCCGTCCGCGCACAAGCCATCCATGCGCTGCAAATTGGCCAGGTAGCGCTCGCGCAACGCCGCTTTGGCGGCGATATCGGCGTGCAATCCTTCCACTTCGCGCTCGCGCAGCTCGATCAGCGTGGTCAGGCTGCGCATCATCGGTGTCGGCTTCATGCGGCCAGCTCCTGCAGTTGCTCCACGCAAGGCACCAGCGGCGCCGGCTCGCTGGTGCCCTGATGCAGGAACGCTTCGATGCGCGGGTACAGTTCGACCGCCCGGTCGGTCACCGGATCGGCGCCCACCACGTAGGCGCCCAAGGGAATCAGGTCGCGCACGCGGCCATGGCGCGCCACCATTTCCTTGCAGGCGCGCGCCGCGTGCAGATGCGGCTTGCTGACCACCTGCGCCATGCAGCGGCTGATCGAGGCGCCGATATCGATGGCCGGATAATGGCCGCGCTCGGCCAGCTCGCGCGTCAGCACGATGTGGCCGTCGAGGATGGCGCGCGCGGTATCGACCACCGGGTCCTGCTGGTCATCGCCCTCGGCCAGCACGGTATAGATTGCGCTCATGCTGCCGGCTTCGTTTTCGCCGTTGCCGGCGCTTTCGACCAATTGCGGCAGCAGCGAAAATACCGAAGGCGGATAACCCTTGGTGGCCGGCGGCTCGCCCAGCGCCAGCGCGACTTCGCGGCGCGCCATCGCATAGCGCGTCAAGGAATCGACCAGCAGCAGCACGTCCTTGCCCTGGTCGCGGAAGTGGGCGGCGATCGAGTGGCACAGCTCGGTCGCCATCAGCCGCATGAGCGGCGATTCGTCGGCCGGCGCGATCACCACCACCGCCTTGCGCAGGCCTTCCTGACCTAGCGACAGCTCGACAAATTCGCGCACTTCGCGTCCGCGTTCGCCGATCAGGCCGACCACCACCACATCGACCACGGTCTGACGCGTGATCAGGCCCAGCAGCACGCTTTTGCCGACGCCGCTGCCGGCCATCAGGCCGACCCGCTGGCCCTTTCCCAGCGTCAGGAAGCCGTTGATCGCGCGCACGCCGACATCGAGCGGTTCGCGGACGCGCTTTTTCTTCAGCGGATGCACCTTGGGCGGCTGCATTTCCAGCACATGCTCGCCGCCGAGGCGCCCCAGTTCGTCGATCGGCTCACCCAAGCCGTTGACCATGCGGCCCAGCCATGACGGCCCGATCGACAGGGTGACCTTGTCGGTCGACGGCAGCACGCGTGCGCCGGTGGTGAGGCCGACAGCCTTCTTGAACGGCATCAGGTACGAAGTCTTGTCGCGAAAGCCGACCACCTGGGCGTCGAGCCAGTCGCCGGACACGGTCTCGATGCGACAGCGCTGCCCGGTATGCAAGGGGCAGCCGACGCTTTCCAGCAGCAACCCGGAGGCGCCCACCAGGCGGCCGGTGGGCGTCGCCACCGGTACCTCGCCGAGCTCCAGCTTGCGCAAGGCGGCGGCGATCATTGCACTTCCTCGGGCGCAGCGGCAGCGGCCGTTTCCTGCAGCTGTGCGTGGACCTGGTCGATGCAGGCGGCCAGACGCTGTTTGCAGCCGGCGTCGGCTTCGTGATCGCCGGCCTTGACGCGGCATTCGCCCGGCTCCAGCCGGGCGTCGCCGATCAAGGTCCAGCGCGCGGCCCGTTGCGGGTCGAGCTCGCGAATTCTTTGCAGTTCTTCCGGATTGAGAAATACCTCGATCGTGTCGCGCGTCGGCGGCATCGATGCCAGGGTTTCCTCCACCAGCGTCATCAGCTGCACCGGCTGCAAGGCCAGTTCGGCGCGAATCACCTGGCGCGCCACGCGCGCCACCAGCTCCACCACTTCCTTGCGTTGCGCCGCCTGGTAGGCGGCTTGCGCCTGCTGCAGGCCATCCATCATGGCATCGAGCGGCGCGGCCAGCGATTCGAAGCGCGTCATCACCTCGGCATGGGCGGCATCATGTCCTTGCTGCAAGCCGTCGCCATGGCCGCTGGCGAAACCCTCGTCGCGGCCATTGGCGAATCCGTTTTCGTAGCCTTCCGCTGCGGCCCTGCTCGAAACCCTGCGCCAATGCCGCCTGCCACTGGCCGTCGCCGCCGCTGCGCCCATCGGCCGATGCAAGCTGTGCCAGCGGCGGGAAGCGATACGGCCGCCAGCCTTTCATTCCACCACCGCTTCGGCAAACAGCTGCACTTCGATTTCGCCGCTATCGGCGAGCGCCTTGATGCGCGCCATGATGTCCTGGCGCGTCTGTTCGATGCGGCTGAGCGGCACCGGGCCGGAACGCCGCATCATGTCTTCGAAGCTTTGCGCCTGGCGACGCGGCATCGCCTGCAGGATCGCGTTGCGCACCATCGGCTCCGCGCCCTTGAGCGCCACCGCCCAATCCTCCAGCGGAATCTCTTCGACGATGCGCAGCAGCGTGGCTTCGGTCTGCCGCGACAGGATCAGGAAGTCGTACATGCTGAACTCGATTTCGGACACCACCTGCGGATCGTGCGCGCGCAGCAGTTCGACCAGCTGGCGGCGGTCGCCGGGCAGGCGGTTGAGGATCTCGGCCGCCTGCCGCACGCCTTCGACACTGGTGTTCTGCATGTCGAGGCTGCCCAGGCAGCGGCTCACCAGCTCCTCCAGCTCCAGCAGCAGATCGCGATCGATTTCATCCAGGCGCGCCACGTTCAGCAGCACCAGGTCGCGCCCTTCCAGCGGCAAGGCGTCGATCACGCTGCCGGCCAGCGCCGGCGGCAGAAATGCCAGGAATACCGCCTGCATCCGCACATGCTCGTTGCTGATGTATTCGGCCAGCCATTTCGGCGAGGCCCACTGCAGGCGCGCCATCTTCGGCCGGATGGCGTCGCCGTAGATGCTGTTGAGCACGCTGTTGGCGATATCGCCGCCCAGCGCCAGGTCGAGCGAGCGCTTCAGGTACGAGCGCGAGGCGCCGTGCACGCCGCTCTGCTCGCGATAGTCGTCGAAGAATTTCTGCATCGCGAGCTTGACCGCTTCGACCTTGATGCCGCTCATGCGCGACATCACTTGCGTCACTTCCAGCAGCTCTTCGCGCGACAGGCAGCGCAGCACGGCGGCGGCCGGCTCTTCGCCCATGCTCAGCAACACGATCGCCGCCTGTTCCAGCGGGCTCAATGCGGAAGCGCCGGACATTGCCAGCTCATTCGGATTAAACGCGTCGGCCATTTTTTTGCACCCATTGCTTCACCACTTCGGCCACCCGTTCCGGTTCCTTGCCCGCCAGCACCTTCAAGTGATCCACCATCACGTCCACCGGCGAGCCCGGCGGCGGCAAATCGTAGTTCTCCAGCAGCGGCACCACCGGCATGCCGCCGCCCGTGTTGCTGGTGTCGAGTGGAGCCGGCGCGGCGGTTTCATTGCTGAGTGCGGCGCGCGGAGGCGCCAGCATGCCGGCCGCTTCGGCCGCGGCCGGCGCCCGCGCCAGGCGTTTCAGCACGGCCTTGGTCAAGGGCCGCACCACCATCAGGAGGATGAGCAGGAACCCTATGGCAGAGGCGATCCAGCTGCCGATGTCGATCTGGTTGTCGCGCTCCTGCCACCAGGGCACGGGCGCCGCGCGCGGCGGGAATGCCATTGCCGATACCACCAGGCTGTCGCCGCGCTCGGCATCCATGCCGAGGCCGCTGCGCAGGATGCCTTCGATGTTGGCGATTTCGGCTGCGCTCCAGCCAGTCTTCGGATTCGGCGCCGCGGCGCTGTTGAGCACCACGGCCACGCTCAGCTTCTTGAGGCGTCCCTGGCTGCGCTTGATCTGGGTGATGCTGCGATCGTAGGCGTACTGGCGCGAAGTGGCGTTCTTGCGTGCGGTATTGGCGGTGTCCTCGGCCGGCTTGTCGGCGCCCGCGGCCGGTACCTCCACCGGCCGGTTGCTGAGCGAGCCCGGCACGCCCAGGGCCAGCCGGTTGCGGTCCTGTTCATCGCGGATCGCCTCGCCGGTGACTTTGGGCGTGTCGCCGTACTTGTTCGCGCGTTTCTTCGACCCGGTCGTTGTCCACCGCCGCGGTGATGCTGACCTTGTAGTTGTCGTCGCCCAGCACCGGGGTCAGCAGATCATGGACATTGCGGCGCGCCTCTTCCTGGAAACGGTTGCCGCTGTCATTGCCGCGATTGGCGTCGAAGCCGTCGGTCAGATCAAGGCGCGCCGACAGCAGATTGCCGGCCTGGTCGACCAGGCTCACGCGTTGCGGACTGAGGCTGGCGACGCTGCCGGCGACCAGGTTGATGATGGCGGCGATCTGCTCGGCAGCCAGGGTGCGGCCCGGCTTCATCGTCACCACCACCGACGCCGAGCTCTTTTCGCCGTCGCTGACGACGAACGAACTCGACTTGGCGATCGACAGGTGCACGCGCGCCGACCCGATCGCGTCCAGGCTCATGATGCTGCGCGCCAGCTCGCCCTTCCAGGCCGCGGCGGAAGCGCACGTCCTGCACGAACTGGCTCACGCCCAGCGGATCGTTGCGGTCCATCAGCTCCAGGCCGGCCGGCAGGCGCGCGGTGACGCCCTTGGCCGCCAGCAGCATGCGCACCTTGCCCAGCATCGCTTCGGGCACCAGCATCTGGCCGCTGTCGGGATGCAGGCGGTAAGGCAGCTTCTCGCCATCCAGCGTCGCCATCATGTCGGCGGTGGGCACGTTCTCGCGCGCTCCGAACACGGGCTTGTAGGTCGATTGGTCGCGCCAGAAATACATCATCACCAGCGCCGTGATGCCGATGGCCAGCAGCAGCATCGGCCCCAGGTTTTTCAGCAGCGACGGCGGCAGCGCCGGCATGGCGCTCGGGCGCATGCGCGCGAGGCCTGATTTGAGTGTCGTGATCACGGAATGGACTTCGGTGCTTTAGAGGGGGAGCTTGATCAGGTCTTCCACCGCGCCCATGACCTTGTTGCGCACTTGCAGCAGCATCGAGAACGACAGGCTGGCCTCCTGGCTGGCTAGCATGGCGCCGACCAGGTCGTCGCTGCGGCCGCTGTCGACGTCGGCCATGCGCGCGGCCGCGAGCCGCTCCTTGTCATCCACCGCGTGCAACGCCTGCTGCATGCTTTGTGCAAAAGACGCGGTCGGCGGCGTCTGGTCGGAAGCCGGTTGCACCGGCATCGCAGCGCTGGCCGCCAGCGCGCGCGCATCGGCGTTCAACCTGGCCAGGTCGGCATGGATCAGGCCGGCCAATTCATATCCCATCTGAACTCCCTTTTCATCCCTGGCATCCTCAACCAGCAATTGCGCATCGCAATGAGGAACGATTTATGGTGAATTGCGTCATGTTGCGGCGCATTGAACAGGGCGCCTACATTTCACAATTGACTGATTTTGTAAAAAGTGACAGCGACTTAATTGACAAGTGCAAAGTCCGTCAAAAGGAAGCTTTAGGCTTTCTCACCGTGCAATTTCTTCTATTTGTCACAAATCTGTAGCAAAATATTTCCACATGGAAATTTTATCACAAGGAAATTGTTTCCTTGTAGTATTATTTGTGTGTGGCAATATTTTCAGCAAGAAAGAAATTCGCTTTGAATTTTTTTCGTGCAACGCCGCATTTCAGTGAACGCGTTTTTCGCCCACATCCATTTTCCAAAAGATTTTTTCAGGCCTCCTTCCCGCACGTCCTCGTCATGACGACCCATTTGCCTACCGATCGCGTGTGCCTGCAGCGCGTGCTGGATCCCTGTCTGCTGGGGCGTCCGGTTCATCTGCTCGACACTTTCGCCGCCTGTTTCCGCGAGGACCTGGGGCTGGCACTGCACCGTGGCCACAACCGTCGCTACTGGTCCGCGTTCGAAGTGGCCGAAGTGGCTCTGACCCGGCACGAGCACGCCGAAGGCAGCGAACGCTGGATCGGCTATACCAACCAGGTTGGACGGATTGGCTTCACGCTCGAGCGCAAGATCCTGCTGGCGATACTCGAGCAGCGCTATGGCCGCCGCGACGCTCCAGCACAAGCAAATGTCCAGATGCGGGTGACCGCCACCGAGGAACGCCTTGCCGTCACGCTCGGCCAACAGCTGGCACAGGTGTTGGCGGTACGGCTGCAGGCGAACGCACAGCCGCAGGACGCCTTCATCGCGCCACAGGATTTCACCGGCGCGCCGATGCCGGCGCCCACCAAAGGTAGCTGGACCATTCGCATCGTGCTCGCCGACAGGCTGGGCACGGTGCAGGGCACGCTATGGCTGGCGCTCGATGACAACTGGTTTGCGACATTGCTCAAGGGACTGGCGCCGGCCGACGCGAAAACAGCGCCGCCGCCGGCGCAACCGCTGGCGACACGCCTGCAGCTGACCGTACGCAGTTGTCTGACCAGCAAGCAAATTCCCCTTGAGGAGCTGCTCGAATTGCGGGTCGGAGACGTGATCCCGGTCAGTATCGGACGCGCCGACGTCCTGGTGGATGACGCCTCCCTGTTCACCGCCATCGTTGCCGAGCACAAGGGAAAACTGTGTTTGACCTCTTTTGAAGATATCGAATGAACTCATGAACACGATTGAAAATAATACGGTCGAAACCTTGCTGGACGGCATCGACGAGCAGCTGCTGGAACAGGGCGCGCCGCTAGTGCAGCAGCCGCGTCGCAACCTGCCCGAAATGATGCGCAAGATCCAGGTCACGCTGACGCTTGAAGTCGGATCGGCGCGCATGTCGCTGCAGGACTTGATGAATATCGGCGCCGACAGCGTGGTCGAACTCGACCGCATCGCCGGCGAACCGCTCGTCATCAAGGTCAACGGTACGCCGATCGGACGTGCCGAAGTGATCGTTTCCGGTGAGAATTACGGCCTCAAGGTGGTCGACCTCGATGGGCTCAACCTCGATCTCGTGACCCCATGACCGGTGTGTGGCGCCATCGCCTGGCGCAGGTCGCGCTAGGTGCGTCGTTGTTGGCGCTGATGTCTCATGCAAGCGGGGCCGGCACCATTGAATTGCTGGGATCTTCCGTCAACGGCGCGAAAACCGAGTTCACGGTCAAGACCCAGATCCTGATCATCATGTCATTGCTCGGGCTGCTGCCCGTGATGATGATGATGATGACCAGCTTCACCCGATTCGTGATCGTGCTGTCGCTGCTGCGCCAGGCGCTCGGCCTGCAGCAGGGCCTGCCGAACCGCGTCGTCACCGGCATCGCGCTGATCCTGACGCTGCTGGTGATGCGCCCGATCGGCGAACAGATCTGGACCCAGGCGTTCCTGCCCTACGACCAGGACCAGATCAGCCTGGAACAGGCGCTGAAGATCGCCGAAGCGCCGGTCGCGCGCTTCATGCTGGCTCAGACCAGCAAGGCCTCGCTGGCGCAGATATCCCGCCTGGCCGGCGAGACCAACGTCGCCCAGCCGCAGGATCACGCGTTCACGGTCAAGCTGGCGGCGTTCGTGCTGAGCGAGCTGAAGACCGCCTTCCAGATCGGCTGCATGCTGTTCATCCCGTTCCTGATCATTGACCTGGTGGTGTCTTCGGTATTGATGGCGATGGGCATGATGATGCTGTCGCCGCTGGTGATCTCGCTGCCGCTGAAGCTGCTGCTGTTCGTGCTGGTCGACGGCTGGACCCTGACCGTCAATACGCTCGTGACGAGCGTTCAGGCGTTCTGATGCTGACGCCCGAAATCGCCGTCGACCTGGTGGGCGAAAGCCTGCGCATCGTGATGCTGCTGGTGATATTGCTGATCGTGCCGGGCCTGGCCATGGGCCTGCTGGTGGCCTTGTTCCAGGCCGCCACCCAGATCAACGAACAGACGCTCAGCTTCCTGCCGCGGCTCTTGGTGACGCTGCTGGCGATCACCTTGATGGGGCGCTGGATCATCGCCTATCTCATGGATTTTTGCGTGTCCATCTTCCAGCGCGCGGCCACCCTGGTCGGATAGGTCCTGCGCGTCTTCATGGAACCAGTCTTCAGCCAGCTGTTGCCGTTACTGAGCGCGCTCTGGTGGCCGTTCTGCCGCATCCTGGCCATGCTGAGCGCCGCCCCGATCCTCGGCGACGGCCCGCTGCCGATGCAGATCCGCATCATGCTGTCGCTGGTGCTGGCGGTGGTGATGCTGCCGCTCACGCTGGCGGGCGGCGGCACGGCGATCGATCCGTTCTCGCTGCATGGCGTGGTCGCCACCATCGAGCAGGCCGTCATCGGCGGCGTGCTGGGCCTGGCATTTCATTTCACGATGTCGGCGATCACGGTGCTGGGCTATCTGATTTCCTCGCAGATGAGCCTGTCGATGGCGACCATGAACGACCCGGTCAACGGCAGCTCTTCCGACGTGGTGTCGACGTTCATGACCATACTGTGCATCATCGTCTTCTTTGCCATCGACGGCCACCTGATCCTGACCGGCGTGATCGGCGCCAGCCTGAAGGCGTGGCCGGTCGGCAGCGGCTTCCAATGGCTGACGCTGCAGGCGCTGGCTTTCAACTTTGCCTGGGTGTTCGCGGCGGCGATGCTGCTGGCGGTGCCGATCGTGTTCTCGACGATGGTGGTGCAGCTCGGCTTCGGGCTCTTCAACCGCGTCGCGCCCGCGCTGAATCTGTTTTCGCTCGGCTTCGCGGTGGCCACCATGTTCGGCCTGTTCATGCTGGTGCAGATGATCCGCTTCGTGCCGGAGCACTACATCCGCATGACCTGGCGCGTGCTCGACATGCTGCAAGCCCAGATGGGAGGGGCCGGTGGCTGAGGCAAGCACCGGCGACAAGACCGAAAAGGCGTCGCCGCAAAAGCTGAAGAAATCGCGCGAGCAGGGCCAGGTGGCGCGTTCGCGCGACCTCTCGACCGCGATCGGCATCCTGGTCAGCCTGCGCCTGTTCGTCTTCATGGTGCCGAGCTACCTGGAAGAATTCCGCGCGCCTGTTCGGCCATAGTTTCCTGCCGCTGCACAGCGAAGGCGCCATCGACAACGCGCTGTCGACCGCCTTCATGAGCGCGCTGCTGCTGCTGGTCAAGCTGATCCTGCCGCTGTTCGCGGTGCCGCTGTGCATCGTGCTGGGATCGCTGGTGCCGGGCGGCTGGGTCATCAGCGGCAACAACCTGATGCCCAAGCTGGAGCGGCTCAGTCCGGCCAAAAACCTGGGCCGCCTGGTATCGGCCAAGCACGGCTTCGAAATGCTCACCGCCATCGCCAAGGCCACCACGCTGGCGCTGGTGCTGCTGCATGTCAGCCGCGGCGGCGCGGCCGATTATGTCGAGCTGCAAGGCTTGCCGCTGGACCGCGCGCTGCTCGGCGGCGCTGCCCTGATGCTCGACAGCCTGATGGCCTTGTGTGCGGTATTCATCCTGTTTGCACTGATCGACATCCCGGCGCAGGCGTTCTTTTTCATGCGCAATCAGCGCATGAGCAAGCGCGACGTCAAGGAAGAGTACAAGAGCAACGAAGGCCGCCCCGAACTCAAGCAGCGCATCCGCCAGCTGCAGCAGCAGATTGCGCGCCGCGGCGTGCGCAAGACGGTGCCGACGGCGGATGTCGTGATCGTCAATCCCGAGCACTACGCGGTCGCGCTCAAGTACGACGAGGCGCGCGCCGAAGCGCCGTTCGTGGTGGCCAAGGGAGTCGATGAAATGGCGCTCTACATCCGCCGCGTGGCGATCGAGCACAACATCGAGGTCATGTCGCTGGCGCCGCTGGCGCGGGCGATCTACAACACCAGCCAGGTGCAGCAGCAGATTCCGGCGCCGCTCTACAAGGCGGTGTCGCAGGTGCTCAATTATGTCCTGCAGCTGCAAGCCTTCCGCACCGGCCGGCGCGCCGCACAGCCGCCCTTTCCCAGCGAAATCACCGTTCCATCCCATCTGAGCGAGGCTTCACCGTCATGAATTTCCTGAACCGCATGGTCGCCGAAGTGCGGCGCCACAAGTTCGTCACGCCGCTGTTCCTGCTGGTGATCCTGGCAATGATCATCCTGCCGCTGCCGCCGGTGCTGCTGGACGTGCTGTTCACCTTCAACATCGTGCTGGCGCTGATCGTGATCCTGGTCAGCGTGTCGGCCAAGCGGCCGCTCGACTTCTCGGTGTTCCCGACCGTGATCCTGGCCACCACCATGCTGCGCCTGACGCTCAACGTCGCCTCGACCCGGGTGGTGCTGCTGCACGGCCACGAAGGCACGCACGCCGCCGGCCAGGTGATCGAGGCCTTCGGCAACGTCGTCATCGGCGGCAATTTCGTGGTCGGCCTGGTGGTGTTCGTGATCCTGATGATCATCAACTTCGTGGTGGTGACCAAGGGCGCCGAGCGCATCTCGGAGGTGTCGGCCCGCTTCACGCTGGATGCGCTGCCGGGCAAGCAGATGGCGATCGACGCCGACCTCAACGCCGGCCTGATCAACCAGGAAAAGGCGCAGGCGCGGCGCCAGGAAGTCGCCGCCGAAGCCGACTTCTACGGCGCCATGGACGGCGCCTCCAAGTTCGTGCGCGGCGATGCGATCGCCAGCATCCTGATCCTCATCATCAACATGGTGGGCGGCGTCGCGATCGGCGCGCTGATGTACGACCTGTCGTTCGGCGACGCCTTCCGCCAGTACGCCCTGCTGACCATCGGCGACGGCCTGGTGGCGCAGATTCCGGCGCTGCTGCTGTCGGCCGCCGCCGCCATCCTGGTCACCCGCATCAGCGACTCCGGCGACTTCGAGCAGCAGGTCGGCGACCAGGTGCTGGCCTCGCCCTCGGTCATCTACAGCGCGGCCGCCATGATGGTGGCGCTGGCGCTGGTGCCGGGCATGCCCTGGCTGATGTTCATGACATTTGCCGCGGTCCTGGGCTTCGTCGCCTGGAAGCTCGGCCGACGCGCCGCCCGGCCCGCCGCGGCCGATATGGCGAGCGGTCGAGGCGGCGCTGCTGGAGGAGCGCAACGCCGACCTCGACTGGCACAGCCTGCCGGTGGTCGAGCCGCTGTCGATCACGGTCGGCTACAAGCTGGTCGGACTGATCGACAAGGCGCAAGGCGCGCCGCTGACGCGCCGCATCAAGGGCCTGCGGCAAAGCCTGAGCGAGTCGATGGGCCTGCTGCTGCCGCCGATCGGCGTGCGCGACGACCTCGGCTTGAAGCCGTCGCAATATACGGTGATGCTGAGCGGCGCCGTGGTGGCGCAGGCCGAAGTGTTCGCCGACCGCCTGATGGCGATCCCGTCGCCGACCGTGTACGGCCAGCTGGACGGCATACCGGGGGTCGAACCGGCCTACGGCATGCCGGTGACCTGGATCGCGCAGGAAGACAAGGCGCACGCGCTGGGCATGGGGTACCAGACGGTGGAGCCGGCCGGCGCGATCGCCACCCATGTGTCGAAACTGATCCGCGATCACCTGCCGGAACTGCTGCGCCATGAAGACATGCCGGCTTTACTGGAGCGCTTGACCGCGCTGGCGCCGAAACTGGCGGCGGCGCTCGACAAGGCGCTCACGCATACGCAGTTGCTGCGCGTGTTCCGCGTGCTGCTGGCGGAGAATGTCTCGCTCAAGGATATCGTGCCGATCGCCACCACCCTGCTCGACAGCGCCGAAACCACCAAGGACCCGATCCTGCTGGCGGCCGAAGTGCGCTGCACGCTGCGCCGCCAGATCGTCTCTTCGCTGTTCGGCCAGAAGCCCGAGATGAAGGCCTTCAATCTCGGCGGCGAACTGGAAAACATGCTGCTCGGCTCGCTGAACCAGGCGCGCCAGGGCGGCAAGGTGGCGCTCGACAACTATCCGATCGACCCCAACCTGCTGTCGCAGCTGCAGGTCAACATGCCGGCGGCGCGCGAACAGATGAAGCAGCAGGCGACGCCGCCGTTGCTGCTGGTGATGCCGCAGATCAGGCCGCTGCTGGCGCGCTACGCGCGGCTGTTCGCGCCGGGCCTGCACGTTCTATCGTATAACGAGATCCCGGAACAGCGCGAGATCAGCATCATCGGCACCCTCGGCTGAGGCCGCGCGCGGCGCCGCCGAGAGCAGCAGCGCCAATTCCGCCGCCGCCCGGAACAGCGCGGGTGAAAGCGTCGATGCCAGCGAGGCGCCGGGCGCGAGCCCGATATCCAACGCCTGCCCCGAGCCCGGCAGGACGCGCATCAGCCGGCAGCGCAGCACGCGCAATTCAGCCCGTCCCACCGCCGCCACCATCTGCCGCAGGGCACGCCGCAAGGCCTCCAGGACGGCGTCCTGTTCCGCCGCCAGATCGAGCAGGACGCCGCCCGCCACCTGCCGCAACTGCAGACTGGCCATGCCGATGCCGGGCAGCGTCAATTGCAGCCGCAGCGCAGGACCGGCGGGATGGCGCCGGCGCGGCGCGGCTGTTTCTTCTTCGCCGGCCAGCAGGCCCAGCGACACGCGGCGCCCGGCCCACACGTAGACCGAAAACATCCAGGACGCCATGTCCAGCGCCCGCCAGCGCGCGCGGCGCCTCGCGCAGCGGTACGGTGCCGGCCTCGGCCAGGCTGCCCGGCGCTTGCGGGGCGCCGCCCTGCGCGCGCGCCGCCATCTGCGTTTCCACACGGCCGAGCACCATCGTCCGCCACGACGCCGCAAGAGTGGCGGCATCCTGAGCCGAGCTCGCCATCTGCCGCCACAAGGTGGCCTGGTCCAGCCGCATCGCCGCCGGCTCGGGAGCGGCGGACGCCGGCGCGGCGGGCGTCGCGGTGTTGAGCAATCCCAGCTCCAGCTTCGA
Source organism: uncultured beta proteobacterium (assembly GCA_963706525.1). Taxonomy (GTDB): domain Bacteria; phylum Pseudomonadota; class Gammaproteobacteria; order Burkholderiales; family Burkholderiaceae_D; genus DATJCV01. The sequence continues at coordinate 730,528 of CAVPMM010000015.1, forward strand.
GGACGCAGCCAGCACGCGCAGCAACACGACATCGCCCGGCCGCAGATTGGCGGCCAGTCCGGCCAGCCGCAACAGACGGCCGTCACCCAGGCGTCCCAGCACGCCATCCTCGCCGATGTTCTCGACGATCAGTTCGAGGATGTCGCCGACGGCAAGCTGCCGCAGGCCATGCCGGTCGGAGCGCGGCTCCATCAGCTGCGCGGCAATCACGGCTGCAGCCTTGTCTATCCACATGCTCGCTCCGTCATTCTTCGAGAATCAAAGGTTCATGTCGCCGCGACTGGCTGCAGAGGTCTTCTGCGAGGACCATATACTCCCGACATGAATCGTTAATGCCGCCCATAAGTTGGTTATTTTATTAACATACTCCCTAATCAACCAGTTCCATGCGCGCTTTGAGCTGACGTCGGGGCCAAAAAAAAGCCAACCGCGCTGGCGGTTGGCTCGACCGGTCCGGCGCTGCCGCCCTCAAGCCGGCAACAGCGCTACGGGCTGCGGAATTACTGCAGCAGCGACAGGACCATCGACGACATGCCGTTGCTTTGCTTGAGCATCGCGGTGCCGGCTTGCATCAGCATTTGCTGGGTGGTCATGGTGGAGGTTTCCGCCGCGTAGTCGACGTCCATGATGCGGCCGGTGGCGGCCTGGACATTGGTGCTCATGTTCGACAGGTTGACGGCGACGTGTTCCAGCCGGTTCGAGGCCGCACCCAGGGCGGAGCGGAGCGAGCCAACCGAATCAATCGCAGCCTGCAGCTTGTCGATGGTGCTCGATGCCGAGCCGGCTGCGGTCAGTTCCGTGCCGGGAACGGCGATTGCTGCGCCAAACGAGTTGTATCCCGTCGAAGACGGCATGCAGGGCATCATGCATCGCGGTCAGTTGGGCGGACAGGTCAATCCCCATGGTTTCGGAGGTCGATGCGCCGATCTGGAAGGTCATCGAAGTTGCGAATTTGCCATCGCCAGCCGTGGCGGCCGCCTGTGCTGCGGTGGAGTAAGCCGCGGAGCTGGCGGCATTCGCCACTGCCACATCATGTGCTTTTTGCGCGGTCTGCAGGGTCACATTTGCCGTCGCCAGAGCGGTAACGGTAGCTGGGACGGCAGTGTCCAAAGCAGCAAAAGCCGTATCGTAGGCAGTTTGCGCGTCATCCAAATCTTTTTGTGTGCCGGCGGCGGTGCCATCGCCTATCTTGGCGGCATCGGTAGCGGCTTGGGTAGCGGCATTGGCGATTTCGGTCGAGGTAGCAGCCTTGTTCATCAGCTTGGCACCACCGAACGTCGTGTTGCCGACGATGTTGCTCAGCTCGGCCGTCAGCGAGTCGAACTCGGCTTGCATCGCGGTTTTGTCGCTGTCGGTAGCAGAGGCATCGGCTGCCTGAGTCGCCAGGTCCTTCATGCGGATCAGCATGTTGCTAACTTCGTTGAAGGCGCCTTCGGCAGTTTGCATCAGCGAGATGCTGTTTTGCGTGTTGCGCATGGCAACGGCCATGCCGCTGGTTTGCGCTTTCAGGCGGGTGGCGATCTGCAGGCCGGCGGCGTCGTCCATCGCCGAGTTGATGCGGAAGCCGGTGCCCAGGCGGGTCATCGAGGTCGACAAACGGCCTTGGGTCGAACCGACCGAATTCTGTGCGCTCAGCGCGGCGGCATTGGTGTGAAGGCTTAACATGAAATTACTCCCGATGGTTTTAGGTCAGTTGCGGAGCACCACATTTGGATGCCCTCATCAGTACAAGGCGACCCTGGGCTATCGGATATTAAATGGCGTCTGCATTTTTCGATCCGGGCTGCGGATGCAGGGTGCCGAGGTACGGAAGCGACGCCATGGGCAGGAGGAAGGGCACGCGGAAACGCCGGCATATCCATGACAGCCGGCCCAAGTCGGGACTGCGGAGCCTGCATGGCGCCGGACCTTGGCCGGAATGGCAGCGCAACCGACTAGGGGAGTCAAACCGTAATCTGGCGCCTGCCGATGCCTTGCCCCGCATCCGGCCCAAATTCCGAGTGCGCCAAAGGTCATAGCTGTATTTTTGGTGCTTTCGAGGCCAGCCGATGCCCATTGTCGGCCTGCAGCGCGACGCCGGTCATTTGCAGCTCGGCGCATTTCGCCAGCAGGCGCTCGATGCGCGCGCCGGCCTCGGCGTCGGCCAAGGCGGGCAATGCGCACAAGGACAGCAGCTGGGCATGCGCAGCAAGCGCGCCGTCGCCGTTTTTCAATTTCGCCGCCAGCACCTCGACCTGCAGCTGCAAGCGCTGGCGCGACCATTGCGGCGGACTGTCGGTGCCGGTCAGGATTTCCAGTTGCAGGATTTCATTCAGCAATCGCGCGCGGTTGGCGTCGAGCCGGGCGGCGTAATCGCCGGCGGCCGCCGATTGCGCCGCACTGCAGGCCGCGTCGAAACGGGCGCCCAAGGCGACATCGAACTCCGCCGCCAGCGGCGCCAGCGCCTGCCAGCGCGCTTGCGCATCTTCCCGCTGGGTTGCCGATAAAGGCTGGCCATCGGTGAGCTGTTGTTCGAGTTGGCGGCACAGCGCCAGCTTGGCGCGCAGCGCTTCAAAGCCGGCGGCGAAGGCGCCGCGCCGCGCCTGTTGCAGTTCCGCCTGCAGCGCCGCCAGCGCGGCCTGGCGCCGCGCGTCGATCTGTGGTTCCAGCGCGCGCGGCACCGCGCCGATCCGGCTCCAGGCGGCCTGATGGTCCGCGATCGTCTGCTGCATGGAGGCCGGCACCTGGCCGCGTGCGGCTTCCAGCGCCAGGCACAAGGCTTCCTTTTGCTGCAGGTTGTGGCGGCGCTCTTGGTCAGCGTTGGCCGAGGCCTGCTTGCGCTGCGCGAACACGCCGTCGCAGGCGGCGCGAAAGCGTTGCCACAACTGCTGCTCCTGCTTGTGCTCCAGCGGCAGCGCCTGCGCCATTTCCTGCCAGCGCTGCTGCAAGGCGCGCAATGCGTCCGGCGCCTCGCGCCGCGTCGGGTCCAGCTCCAGCGCGGCGGCGATCAATTGCTCGCGGCGCAGGGCAGCCGCGGCCTGCTGCCGCGCCAGCGGCTGCCGCACTGCCTGCAGCGCGTCTTCGAAGGCACGATCCAGCCGTTTCTTTTCCTTGCGCTCGATGCTGCCGAGCCGATGCCAAGCCTGCTGCATGCGCGTGCAAAAAGCCGCCGCCGCTTTCCAGTCGATGCCGTCCGCAGCGGCGGCATCGGCGGCGGCGCGCTCCAGTTGCTCTCCGTATGCGCCGACCTGTGCCAGCAGCGCTTCCGCCTGTTCCAAGTGCGCGCGCCGCTGTTCGGCCTGCCGGCTGAAGTGCTCGGCGGCCGGCGCATAAGCCACCGTGCAGGCGGCATCGAACTGCTGCCACAATTCACGGGGGGCGCCGCCAGCCGTGGCATCCAGCGCTTTCCAGCGCGCGCGCAAGGCGCCGACCTGCCTGGCCAGCTCGCTCACCGCCAGTTTCCGGTCCGGCAATTCCTGCACGGTCTTCAGCAGTTCGGCGCGCGAGACATTGCCGCCCCATCTGGCCCAGCCCTGCAGACGCGCCAGTTCCGCCCGCGCCGCGTTCAACCGCGCGGCTTGCGCCGCGGGCAAGGCCGCGGCTTTGAGGTCGAGCGCACCCAAGGCGCTGTCGCAATCGGTCGCCTCCTGCAGCGCCCCTTGCTGCAATGCGCTTTCCAACACCGGCAGCAGCTCCAGGACCTGCTGTCGCGCCGGTTCGCTGTCCCGGCGCGGCGCGCGTTGGCGGATTTTGGACGGAATGGGCGGGATGGCGAGCTTGGCGAGCAATGCCTGAAATTGCTGTTCGACAGCGGCGGCAGCGGCGCCGTCCACCGGCGGCAATGCCTGCCATGCCGATTGCAGCTCGGCTGTGCTCAGCGTTGCCGCCGCCGCTTCCCACTCGGCCAGCGCCTGACGGCGCGCGCCAAGCGCTTGCTCCTGTTGCTGCGCGCGCTGCCAGGCGACGCGGAACGCCGTGCATTGCCGCTCGAAATCGGCCTGGATATGGCGCGGCAGAGAGGCTGCCTCCGGCGCCGCCAGATGATTTTCCATCGCCCCTTCGAGAATCGCCAGCGCGCGCGCGACCTCTTCCGCCGGCGGCAAGGGCATGGCGGCGACGGCCGTTTCCTGCAATTGTCGCAGCCGGGCCAGGGTATCGATCGCGGTCCGCTGCAGTGCGCTTTGCGCCAGCAGGCGCGCGTCCAGCGCGGCACGCAGCGGTTCGTATTGCGCGCACTCGGCCGCGCCGACGGCGGCGATCGCCTGCCAGCCACGGTCGAGTTCCGCCACCTGGTTCGGCAAAAGATGCAGTTCACCCAGCAGTTGCTGCGCGCCGTCGATGCAGGCTTGCGCCTGGCGCACGGCCAGTTGCTGCTGCGCGATCGCGTCCAGCCGCTGCTGCATCAGGCGGGCGACGCGGCGGTCGATCTTGCGCATCGGCCGCAGCACCTGTTCCAGCAGCGGCGCCGACTGCACATGCTGCGCAGCAATGGCGCGGGCGTCGGCGAATTCGCATTGCAGGATGAATTCGACGGCTGCCGCTTCATCGCCGTCGAGCGCTTCGGCGCGGGCGATCGCGGCCTGCTTGCGCTCCATGGCGGGCGGAGGATTTTTTGCCGCCGGCGCCGCTACGGTTGGTTCGGAAACGGGCGCACTGTTCTTGCGCCGGAAAATGAAATCGAACATGGTTGCCATGCAATAAGCTGCCGAAAGCGCCCATCATAGCAAGCGCCGGGGCGTGCACGGCGGTATCCATGCCCGGCGGCCGCGCCGAAGGCCGTCTTAAGAATACTGGAAGGAAATGCCGAGCTGCGCCAACCCCGCCAGCAAGCGCTCGAACGCCAGCTGCGCCTGCGTCGCTTCGCCCTTGACGCCGAGTTCGATATGACGGCGCGTGACGGCATCGCCGACATTGGGCAGGCTGAACACCTTGACGCCCGGAAACTCGATTTCGACTTCTTCCATCAGCGGCGTCACCGTCGATTCCATCGTTTCGTACAGCAGCACCGATTTCTCGATGCGCGCCTCCCGATGAAACAGGTCGGCATGGTGAGTATCGAGCACCCACTCGATCATCGGCCACGCCATCACCGGAAAGCCGGGCACGAAATAGTGGGCGCCGGCCTGGCCCTCGCCTTTGCCCTTATTCTGCAGCGAAAACCCCGGGATCTTGTTGTACGGATTGGGCACGATCGCCGCGCCCTGCGGGAATTCGCCCATTTTCAGCCGGTGCTGGTTTTCCGGCGCCGCCAGGTCAGGCGTGCTGCCGCCGGCACGCGCCATGTCCATGATGCGCTCCTCGATCAGGCGCCGCGCCTCGGGATGCAATTGCAGCGGCACGCCGAGCGCCGCCGCCGCGCACTGGCGGGTATGGTCGTCCGGCGTGGCGCCGATGCCGCCGCAGGAAAAAACGATGTCGTCGCCGGCCAGCGTGCGACGCAGGGTGGCGGTAATGCGGTCGCGGTCGTCGCCGATGAATTCGGCCCAGCCCAGTTGCAGGCCGCGCGCCGCCAGGATCTCGACGACCTTGCCGAAATGCTTGTCGGCCCGTTTGCCGGAAAGGATTTCATCGCCGATGATGATCAGTCCGATAGCCATGATTGCCGCTTCCCGTGGCGCGCCGCTGCCGGCCGCGCTAGTTGATGTCCTTGAATTGTAGCGGCTGCGGGTCCGCGGAGAGCGCTGCAGCAGCGGCCCCGGGCGGCGCCTGCGCCGCGCGGTAGATGCGCCAGCGCGGCCAGGCAGTAATGCTGGAACCATAAGCCGGTAAACACGAATACCAGCACGTACAGCCAGATCGAACCGGCCGCCAGCAGCGGAAAGAAGATCACCGACAGCGCGCCGCCCAGCCACAGCAGGGTCGGCGCCGCGCCCATGGCGCCGGTCGACCGCGCCGATGAACAGCAGCGGCCAGCGGTGCCGGCGCAGGATCGCCTGCCGCTCGTCGGCGCTCGGCATGCTGCGGCCAGCGCATCGTAGGCCATCACGCGATAGGTCAGCCAGCCCCACAAGAGCGGCTGCACGACGAAGGTGAACGGCGGGATCACCGACAGCGGCAAGGTCACCAGCCACAGCGCCAGGAAAATCAGCGAAGGTCGAACAGAACATCCACAGGCTGCCGAGCAAGCGTGCCGCCGTGCCGCTCTTCCAGCGCCGGGTAATAGCGATAGCCGACATGCTTGACGATGGCCGGAATCGCCAGCGTGGCGACGAAGATCAGCGCGGTCAGGATCATCAGCGGCAGCAATACCCACATCGCGATCAGCGGCACGATCACGGTCTTGAGCGCGCCCAGCCCGACCCAGCTCAGCACGCGCCCGGCGACGCCGAATCCCTGATGCTGCAGAAACCAGTCCTGCAGCCAGTCGATCATCGGCTGCAGCCCGAACCAGAGCGCGACGGCCCACACCGCGGCCGACAGCAGGAAGGGGATGAAGGTCAGCAACAGCATGCGGCAGATGCAGTTGCGACCACAGCGCGCGGCCGAAGGCAATCAGCGCCGCGCCCATCAGGAACCCCTGCGCGCGAATTCCAGCATGCGCTTCAGGCCCAGCCATTGCTGCGACCAGAAGCCGCGCCCGTAGTCGCGCCCGCTGCCCTGCGGCGGCGGCAACTGGTCGCGGATGCCGGTCGCTTCGAAAGCCGTGCCGAAACGGGCGGTGCCAAACACGATGTCCCAGACCGGGAACAGCACTGCGAAATTATGGCCGCCGAGGCTGCCTTCGCCGCGCGACTCATGGCCGATGCCGATCGCGTGATGCCGCCGGTGATAGCGCGGCGACACCAGCAGCCGCTCGCCGATGGCGCCGAAATGGATGCGCACGTTGGCATGCTGCAGGCTTTGCAGCATGCGCGACGCCGCCACCAGCAGCACGTACTGGCCCGGCTCGACGCCGATCACCAGCGCCATCAGCGCCATGGTGACGTCGCGCAGCAGGTCGTCCAGCAAGTGGTTGCGGTTGTCCGACCACAGGTTGAGGTCGCGCTGGCTGTGATGCAGGCTGTGCAGGCCCCACCACCAGTTGAAATGATGGCTGGCGCGGTGATACCAGTAATCGAAGAAATCCAGCACGAACAGGTACAGGAAAAAGCTGACCAGCGGAATGTCGGTCAGGCCCGGCCACAGTTGCTCCAGGTTGAATGGACTGATGCCCTGCAGCCGCAGCTGTTCGGCCAGCGCGTCGTACAAGGGAGTCAAGACGAAAAAAACCGCAACCGTGAAAATGCCGAGCCGATGGATGCAGGTATACAGGAAATCGATGCGGCGCGCGCCCGGCGCCAGCTTCGGCTGCACCGGAATCCATGCTTCCAGCGGCCGCAGCAGCAGGTACAGCAGCGCCAGCTCGATGACGCCGACCATGAACCATTCGGTGCCGGTAAACGCCTCTTCGGTCCAGGCGCCGAGCCCGGTGGCGTACATGAAGGGCAAGACCACGTCCTGGAACAGCCAGCCCTGGACCGTGGCGAAGGCGCTGCCGAACACCTCCATCATCGTTCCCCCGCCGTGCCGGCCGGCCGCTGGAGCGCGGCGCGGTAAGCCGGATGCTCGCGCAAGGTGGCAAAACAAAAGCCCTTTTGCTCGAGGCCGGAAATCAGCGGCTCCAGCACTGCCGGCGCCCACGGCTCGTGGCGCGACCAGATGCCGAGATGGGCCATGAAGATGTCGCCGTCCTTCAGGCCGTTCAGCGCGCGCTTCAGCAGCGCGTCATTCGGCCATTTGTCGCTTGGCAGCTCGTCGCCGGAAAAACCGGCGGCGGCCCAGCCGACATGGGCATAGCCGCAGGCCGCGCCGGCCGCCTGCAGCTGCGGCGTCAGGCGCCCGCCCGGCGCGCGCCAGAAAGGATCGAGGCGGGCCCCGGTCAGGCTGTGGAAGCGCTGCGCCACACGCTCGATCTCCTCGCAATACTGGGCAGCATTCCAGACCACCTTCTTGCCGGCCTCGGCGCCGAACTGCGGTTTCATTTCCATGCGGCCGCCGGCCAGGTCGCGCACCACGTACACATGGTCGAAGGTATGGCTGCCGAACGCGTGCCCTTCGGCCACGCGCGCCTTCCAGTACGGCGCCCACGCCGGGTCGAGCGAATAGTCGCCGTTCACGGTCTTTTCGTTGGCCAGGAAGAAAGTCGCCCGCACATGGTGCCGCTTCAGGATCTGCGGCGATCAGTTCGGCCTGCGACTGGCTGCCGGTATCGAAGGTGAGGTACACCGTGGCGCGGCAATCTCGCGGCGAGGTAGGGACGGACGAGGCTGCAGCGCTGGCAGCGCCGGCCGCCAGCAGCGCGGCCGGCAACCAGACTCTGGCCACACCGGAAATCATCTGCCTACGAACGCGCCGAATGATTGGCGAAATAGATGCCATGCGGCGAGCGTCCGACCGGAATGGTCTTGATGACCTTCTTGCTGGCGATGTCGATCACCGCGACCTGCCGCACCCAGCGCAGCGTGGCCCACAGCGTCTTGCCGTCGGCGCTGACTTCCATGCAGTCGGGGCCGCCGGGCACCTTGATGGTGCCGACGTTGGTCAGCGTTTGCTGGTCGACGATGCTGATGGTGCTGGAGACCCGGTTCGAGACGAAGGTGTAGCGGCCATCGCCCGCAGCGCGCATGTTGTGCGCGCCCTCGCCGGTCTTGATGCGCGAGACCGTCTTGCGGTTTTTCCAGTCGATCACTTCGACGTAGTCGCTGCCCATGATGCCCACCAGCAAATAATTATTGTCCGGCGTCATCGCAATGCCGGCCGGCAGCTTGCCCACCGGCATGGTCCATTTGATCTTTTGCGTCGCCAGGTCGATCGCGCTGACCTGGTTGCTGCCCTGCTGCGTAATGAAGGCGGTGGTGCTGGCGGCGTCGAAGGCGATATGGCTCGGCATTTTCGGCAGCGGCAGGCGCGCCGCCAGCTTCAGGTTGTTGCCGTCATAGCGGTAGAGATCGACCCGGTCCAGCCGCAGTGCGGCGGCCACGAACCATTTCTGGTCCGGCGAAAAGCCGATCTGGTAGGGATCGATCACATCCTTGATGCGATGCTGGACGGTACCGCTCTTGGGATCGAGAAAAATCAGTTCATTGCCGACCGCGCTGGCGACGATCAGCGACTTGTTGTCCGGCGTCGCCATCAGGTGATGCGGTTCCTTGCCGACCGAATAAGTATCCAGCGTGCGGAAGGTGGCCTGATCCAGCAGGCTGATGGTGGCGTCGCCGGAATTGAGCACCACCACCACGTTGGCCTGCGCCAGCGATGCCGCCAACAGGCCCAGGGATGCAAACAGGTAATGGGGCAAGAAGCGGGGCAAAAAACGGCTCAAAAAATGAGACAGGGTGCGGTACATGGCGGCAGCCGGAAAAATCATCGGAACAACATTTTACCGCGCAAAAATGAGTGCGCTCGGCCTAAATTGCGCCGCCGCATGTTTCTCCGCAAAACCCTGAAAATTCGGCGTTCGGCGGCGCTATCCGGGGCGGCAAGCGTTGCGCCGCGGCGACAAATCGGCGGCTTGCACGCCCAGCGCCGCGATATCTTCGGGCAAGGCGCGCCCCTGCACCAGAGCGGCGGCGATGCGGCCCAGCGCGGGCGCGGTCTGGATGCCGTAGCCGCCCTGGCCGGCCAGCCAGAAAAAGCCCTCGGCGTCGGCGGCGAAGCCGGCCACCGGGGTCTTGTCGGCCACGAACGAGCGCAGCCCGGCCCACTTGCGCAGGACGCGGCCGATCTGCAGCGTGGTCGCGGTTTCGATGCGGTCGGCGGCGATCGCGACGTCGAGTTCTTCCGGCTGCACGTCCTGCGCCGGCACCGGATCTTCATTGGCCGGAGAGCCAAGCAGGACACCGGCGTCGGGCTTGATGTAGAACTGCTCGTCGGCATCGATCACCAGCGGCCAAGCGCTGGTGTCGAGGTCCGGCGGCGGCGCGAAGGTGAACGCGGTGCGGCGCTTGGGTACGAGGCCGACCGGCGCCACGCCCGCCATCTGCGCCAGCACATCGCACCAGGCGCCGGCGGCGTTGATCACGATCGGCGCGGCAAAGCGGCCGGCGCTCGTCTCGAGCTGCCAGGCGCCGCCGCTGCGGGCGATGCTTAGCACTTCGGCATCGGTCACCAGTTGGCCGCCGCCGGCCTTGGCGCCGCGCAGGAAGCCCTGGTGGATCGCATGCACGTCCATGTCCATCGACTCCGGTTCGTACACCGCCCAGGCGGCCGCTTCCGGCCGCATCACCGGCACCAGCTGCGCGATCCGCGCCGCGTCCAGCCATTCGATGCTCGGCACCAGTGCGCGCATTTCCTCGTAGGTGGCGCGCAGCTGGTCACGCTGGTCGGCGGCGCCGACGATCAGCGAGCCGCGCGGCGTCAGCAGCGGATGTTCGGCAAAACCGGTCGGCGGCTGCCGGTAGAACGGCCGCGAAGCCGTGGTGATGGCGCGCACGCAGGCGTTGCCGTAGGTTTCCGAATACAGCGCGGCGGAACGGCCGGTGGCGTGGTAGCCGGGTTGGCTCTCGCGTTCCAGCAGGATCACGCGGGCGTCGCCAGCCAGGTGGTAGGCGGCGGAAGCGCCGGCGATGCCGGCGCCGATGATCAGGATATCGGCGGTTTGAACAGGGTGGGCGGCCATGGCGCTATCGACTTTTGGTTTACACTGCGGCCAGTATAAACAAACCTGAAAGGCAAGACATGGCAAGCATCATGACCTCCACCGGTCTCGAATACGAAGACACCACCGTAGGCGACGGCGCCGAAGCCAAGGCCGGCGACCACGTCAGCGTCCACTACACCGGCTGGCTGCGCAACGCCGACGGCAGCGCCGGCGCCAAGTTCGATTCCAGCAAGGATCGCAACGAGCCGTTTGAATTTCCGCTCGGTGCCGGTCACGTGATCAAAGGCTGGGACCAGGGCGTGCAGGGCATGAAGATCGGCGGCGTGCGGCGCCTGATCATTCCGGCCGCGCTCGGCTATGGTGCGCGCGGCGCCGGCGGCGTGATTCCGCCGAACGCGACGCTGATTTTCGAAGTGGAATTGCTGGGCGTATGACGCCGGCATGAAGCCGTTGCCGATGTGCCGGATGGTACGGCTCGCCGCTGGCCTGGGCCTGGCGGCGGCGCTGATATCGAGCGGCGGCTGTACCGCGGTGACCGTGGCGTCGGCGGCGGTTTCGGTCGCCGGCACGGCGGTCGGCGCCGGCGTCACGGTGGGCAAGGCGGCGGTCGGCACCGTGGCCACGGTCGCCAAGGGCACTGCCGGCATGGTGGCCGGCGGCAGCGACGACGACTACCCTTAAGACGCCGGAACCTGGGGAGTATGCCTTGAATTGCCGTTTTTCCGGGCAAAAATAGGGCACCTTAAAAAATACTCCCTAGCCCTAAAAAACAGCGCCTAGGCCGCCATCAAGGCCAGCATCACCAGCTTTTCGAACTCTGGCGCAAAGCGCCGGATGATCTGGTGCGGATCGGGCGCGATCGCGTCGTCGGTGACGATGCCGAACTGGACGCCACCGTTGTAGCTCAGGATCGAAACGCCGACCCCGATATCACCCGATTGCGGCACCCAGAACATGATCTGGTCGAGCTGGCTGCCGACCAGGTACAAGGGCGCCTGCGGTCCCGGCACATTGCTCATCACCGCGGTCGCCTTCCGGGCGAAATAGTTCTGGATTTCATTCTGCATCTGCTTCGGCGTCGCCCCCAGCACACCCAGCAACGCCATCGCCACCAGCGCCTGATACCCGCCCTTCAGCTCGTCCATGCGCCGCCGCACTTCCTCCAGGCGCTCGATCGGATCCTCGAGCCCGACCGGCAGCACCAGCGGCACCAGCCCGAAAGCGTTGCCGAGCTGCTGTTCGCGCCCCTCCTTGCGCAGGTTGACCGGTATCATCGCGCGCAGCGCACAATCGGCCGCCACCGCGTCGCCCTTATCGCGCAGGTAGGCGCCAATGGCGCCGGCCACGCTGGCCATCAGCACGTCGTTGACCGAGGCGCCGAGCGCGCGCCCGATCGCCTTGACTTCGGACAGCGGCAGCGGCTCGCTCCAGGCCACCTGCTTGCTGCCCTGCGGCTTGCCCTTCAAACGGGTCTGCGAATCGTCCGCCATCAGCGCCAGCCGCGCCGCATCCTGCGTCAGTCGGGTGGTCATCAGGCCCATGCGCGACAGTCGGCCCATGAATTTCTGCGGATCGGCCAGCATCCACAAATACTTGGTCCACACCAGGGTGGAAAGATTGATCGCCTTGATCGTGGTCTGGGTCACCGGCTGCATGATCTGCAGCCAGGGATTGTCTTCGGCCAAGCGCGCCAGCCGCTCCACCGGTGTCGCCGCTTGCGGCGTCGCCTCGGGGGCGGCATCGAACATCGACAGCAGCACGCCCACCAGCGCAATGCCGTCGGCGATGCAGTGGTGGATGCGGATGATGACCGCCTGCCGCGTGCGGCCGTCGGCACCGATGCAGTTGTCGACCACATGCATCTGCCACAGCGGCAGCGCCGGATCGAGCGGCGTCGCCGACAGCGTGCTCACCATCTGCTCGAGCGCCGCCTTGTTGTCGGGACGCGCGGTCTTCAGGCGGCGCTGGACGATGTGCTGCTCGAGATCGACTTCCTGCTCCTGCCACCAGCTGGCGCCGAACTCGTGCACCACCCGGCTGCGGAAACGGCGGTACGGCAAAAAGCGGTTTTGCATGGTGGCCCGAAAGCGGCCGATATCCATCGGCTTGTCGAACATCAGCACCGCCACGATCATCATCAGATTGGCCGGCGTATCCATGCGCAGCCACGCGGTATCCACGGTCGACATTCTTTCGCGGTACAGGGACGGCGGAACGGCTGGCAACATCGAATGTCTCCTCTAGCGCAGTGCTGGGTGGGATGATTTTTGTGTGCTATGTTGGCGTCGCGCGTGATGCATTTGATTCCATTTTCAGATCAGCCGTGAGCGCGAAGGCGAAGCGCAGACAGTACAGTTGTACGGCAAGCGAAGCCGACAAAGTTCACGGTTGATTTGGACATGGAATGACATGCTCGCCGGATTTTTCAGCACACTATCACAGCAACCTAGTTTGAGCCACCTGGAGAAAACCATGACCCTGCAAGCAGAATTCGATCAAGCCCTGGCCGATTCCAAGAACCTGCCGGAACGTCCCGACAACATGACCCTGCTGAAAATCTACGCGCTGTTCAAGCAGGCCACCAGCGGCGATGCCGACGGCAAGCGCCCCGGCATGACCGACATGGTCGGCCGCGCCAAATGGGATGCATGGAAAATGCAGGAAGGCTTGTCGAAGGACGAGGCGATGCAGCAATACATCGACCTGATCAACGAATTGAAAGGCTGACGCCGGCGCGCGGACAGCGCCGCCTCGCCGCTGCCGCGCCTCTGATCAATCCCCGTGAACCGCCAGCGCCGCGGGCGCCAGGGCGCCGCCGCAACTGCTGCCGGCGCCGGCGGTGCAGCCCCAGCAATGATCGGCCACCGCGATCGGCCGGCCGTCCAGGTCGCGCGTCAACAGGTCGGACAGATGCGCGCGGCCGGAACCGCCGTGCCTGAGCGGCAGGCCCAGCATCTGGTTGAAGTCGCAATCGAACAGATAGCCCTGCCAGTCGACCGACACCAACGAACGGCACATGACACCGTCCAGGTTGGCGTCGCGATGCGCGCCGCGCAGCAATTCCATGTAACCGTGGAACTGCCCTTTCGAGATCAGCGTGCTGCCGAAACGCTGGATCGGCATGTTGGTGATCGTATACAAATGGTTGAAGCGCACGCCGAAATGCTCGCCCAGAAAACGGTCGTAATCGGCCTTCAACGCTTCCTGCGGCGGCGGCAGCGATGGCCCTTGCGGGTTGTACACCAGGTGCAGCTGCAGGCCGCCGGCATCGGACATGCCGTAGCCGAGCCGGTTCAGCCGTTGCAGCACGCGGATGCTGGCGTCGAACACGCCCTTGCCGCGCTGGCGGTCGACGTTGTCTTCCGAATAGCACGGCAGCGAGGCGACGATCTGCACTTCGTGCTGCGCCAGGAACTCGGCCAGCCCTTCGTAGCCGGGCTGCTCCAGGATCGTCAGGTTGCAGCGGTCCATCACCTCCACTCCGAGCTCGCGCGCCGCTTGCACCAGGTAGCGGAAATGCGGATTCATCTCGGGCGCACCGCCGGTCAAGTCGAGCGTTTTGACGGTGCCGGCGCGCAGCACTTCCAGCACCAGATCGACCGTCTCGCGCGTCATCTGCTCGGTGCGCGTCGGGCCGGCGTTGACGTGGCAGTGCACGCAGCTCTGGTTGCACAGGTAGCCGAGGTTGACCTGCAGGGTCTCCAGCCGGCGCCGGCGGATGGCGGGAAAATCGGTCTTGATCAATAAGGGCAGCGTGGCATGCATGGCGTGGCGAAATGAGAGTGGATTCGGTCAGAGATACTTTGCCAGCAGCGGCGCCAGCCGTTCGCGCACGGCGGCGGACATCGCCGACACTGGCGTCACTAGCGCCTGCTTAAGCGCCTGGTGCGCCTCGGACGGCGGCGGCGCGGCTGCCAGCCGCCGGATGCAGGCGCGCAGCACGGTTTGCGCATTCGCCGCATTATGCAGCAGATTGCCGATCGCCATTTCCGCCGTGACGCTGGCGTGATGCGGGTGCCAGCAATCGAAGTCGGTCACCAGCGCCAGGGTTGCATAGGCGATCTCGGCCTCGCGCGCCAGCCGCGCTTCCGGCAGGTTGGTCATGCCGATCAGGCTCGCGCCCCAGGAGCGGTACAGCTGCGACTCGGCATACGTCGAGAACGCCGGCCCCTCGATGCAGACATAGGTGCCGCCGCGGTGCAGCTTGGTTTGCGCCAGCTGGCAATCGGCAAACGCCGCCGCCACCACCTCCGTGAGCGCAGCGCACACCGGCTGCGCGAAACTGATGTGCGCGACCGCGCCCTGGCCGAAGAAGCTGCCGTCGCGGCGCACGGTACGGTCGATGAACTGGTCGGGCAACACCATGTCGCGCGGCGCCATGTGCTCCGTCAGCGAACCGACCGAGGATACCGACAGCAGGTAGTCGACGCCGAGCTTTTTCAGCGCCCAGATATTGGCGCGGAACGGAATCTCGCTCGGCAACAATGCGTGGCCACGCCCGTGGCGCGCCAGGAAGGCCACCGGCACACCATCCAGCGCGCCGAGCGCGATGGCGTCGGACGGCGCCCCGAATGGCGTGTCGAGCCGGACTTCCTGCACATCCTGCAAGCCCTCCATCTGGTACAGGCCGCTGCCGCCAATGATGCCGAAACGGATTTTTTCCATGCTCATGCGATGCCTTCACATAAATCAAGCGTGTCAGTGTGCGCTCAAATCGGGGTTCATGCTGGCCACAGCGGCGGCTCGTCCATCAGCGCGATCTGCTCGCGCAACTCCAGGATGCGGTCCTGCCAGTAGCGCTGCGTGTTGAACCACGGAAACGCCGGCGGAAACGCCGGGTCGTCCCAGCGCCGCGCCAGCCAGCCCGAGTAATGGATCAGGCGCAAGGTGCGCAAGGCTTCGATCAAATGCAATTCGCGCGGATTGAAATCGTAAAAATCCTCGTAGCCGGCCAACACATCCGCCAGCTGGCGCGTCATGTCGGCGCGTTCGCCGGACAGCAGCATCCACAGGTCCTGGATCGCCGGACCCATGCGGCTGTCGTCGAAATCGACAAAATGCGGCCCGGCATCGGTCCACAGCACATTGCCGGAATGGCAATCGCCGTGCAGGCGCAGGCACGCCACCGCGCCGGCGCGCTCGAAACAGCGGCGCACGCCGTCCAGCGCCTGCGTGGTCACGGCATGGTAAGCCTCAGTCAGATCGGCCGGAATGAACTGGTGGGCCCGCAGATACTCCAGCGGCTCTTCGCCGAATGTCACGATGTCCAGCGCCGGACGATGGTCGAACTCCTGCAGCGCGCCGACCGCATGGATGCGGCCGATGAAGCGCCCCATCCACTCCAGCGTGGCGCGATCCTCCAGTTCCGGCGCGCGTCCGCCGTGCTTGGCAAACACTGCAAATCGGTAGCCGCCGAATTCATGCAGCGTCCGCTCGTTGGCCAGGCGCAACGCCGGTACCACCGGGATTTCGCGCTCGAACAATGCCGCCACGAACGCGTGCTCCTCGAGGATCGCCTGATCCGGCCAGCGCAGCGGCCGATAGAACTTGGCCACCAGCGGCGGCCCCTGCTCCATGCCGACCTGGTACACGCGGTTTTCGTAGCTGTTCAAGGCCAGCAGCCGGCCGTCGCCGTATAGACCGACGCTGTCGAGCGCGTCCAGCACCAGATCGGGCGAAAGCGCGGCATAAGAGGTGTGCAGAGGGGTCGTCATGTCTGCCATTGTACGGGGCGCGGCCGGCGGCGGTACGGCAATCGCGAGTACACTAGCGCCCTGCCCACTGAACCGCCTCCGGACTTTTTCCATGCATCTCGACCAGCCCCTATCCGACAAGGAATTCGACGAACTCGACCAGTTTTTGCTCTCCGAGCGTTGCGCCGAGGACGGCATGACGATGGATATCCTGCACGGCTACCTGACCGCACTGGTGGTCGGCCCGCAGGAAGTGCTGCTGGCCGAGTGGCTCCCCCATGTCTGGGGGCCATCTCCCAAGGACACACCCAAGTTCAAGTCCGACAAGGAATTTGACCGCATCGTCGGCCTGATCGTGCGCTTCATGAACGAAATCGCGGTCACGCTGGAGGTGGCGCCGAAAGAATTCGAACCGCTGTTTTGCGAATACGAAGAGGAAGGCCGCATGCTGCTCGACGGCGAAGCCTGGGCCTGGGGATTTTGGGAAGGCGTCAACCTGCGCGCGGAAGCCTGGGCGCCGATCTGGAGCTCGAAGCTGGCACAGATGGTGCGCCCGATCTACCTGCTCGGTGCCGAAGAAATCGAAGAAGAGGAAGCAGCCCTGATCGCCGAGCCGATGCAGCGCCACAAGCTGGCGGTGGAAATCGAATATGCGATCCCCGAAATCTATCGTTACTGGCTGCCGCAGCGCAAATCGGCGGTCAGCACCGTCGAACGCAGCGAGCCGAAAACGGGGCGCAACGACCCCTGCCCTTGCGGCAGCGGCAAGAAATTCAAAAAATGCTGTGGGGAAACCAATGATAAGGCCGAGCCGCCTCGTTCAGTGGATCAATAATTTGCCGTCCTGGGAGCAGGTTCGGCCGCCAGCCGTTGCGCCGGATAGGGCTGCAGAAATTGTTCGGCCTCCTGCGCCGTAGCCTGCAGCCAGGCTAGGTAGTTTTCCGGTTCCAGGATCACCACCATGCGCTTTTCGGTGCCGGGTTTGTGGAAGCGCCGCATCAACGGATGCCGGTCCGCATTGATGGTAAGCATCGAAAACGACTCCAGCGGCCGGTCGTCGGGGCCGCCGTTCGGCCGCCACTCCCAGATGCCGGCAATCCCCAGCGGCCGCCCCTCGGCATCGGCAATCCGCCAGCGCTGCGCCTTGCCGCTTTCGTAATTCGGCTCGTAAAAAGCCTCGGTGGGAATCACGCAGAACTGGCGCCGCTTCCAGGCATGGCGGAACGAGGGTTTCGTCGCCACCGTTTCCGAACGCGCGTTATAGGTCGATTTCGCCAATTTGAGATCGGCCCAAGGGGGTACCATACCGAAACAGGCGCGGTTGCACAGCAGTGCATCGGGGGCATCGGGGTCGTCCTGCGCCAGCCGGATGAGCGGCGCCAGATAGCCGGGAAACGCTTCGTCCGGGTAATCGGCGGCGGGTGGTTCCACCGCGAAATATTCCTGCAGCTGCCGCCGTTGGCTGGGCATGTAATTGGCACACATGGTGCATTAAATTGTACTCAATCAGGCAAGATGAGTTTCCAACGATTAGAATTCGATTTCTAAACAATTAAGGAGTCCAGCATGTCCAGCATGTCGAACCTGCGCACTGCCCAACTAGCGATCGAAGCCGAAATTGCCCACGCCAGACAAGGGCTCGCCTATTACGCCGAACGCGTGAATTCGCTGGAGCAAGCGCTGGCCGGCATCGTCAACGCGGAAACCAGCGTGGGCCAACGCGCCCCTGTCGAGAGCGCGAAGTCGCGCACGAAAAATGCCAAACGCAAGGAAAAGGCGCAGGTCGGCGTGGGCGCGAAACCGCTGCCGCCCAGGTCGCGGAACTGCCGGCAACCGGCGGCGATTACTGGCTGAACCTGGTGGGTGCGGAACCCAAGTCCGGCTCGACCATCCTGGCCGATGCCGTCCATGGCCTCGGATTCACGCCGACCAGGGCGCAGGTGGGTAAGCTGAGAAACCGGATGACGTTCGCCTTGAAAGCGATGGTGAAGGGAGGCCAGATCCAGGACTCCGGAGCCGGCCGGGAACGACGCTTCTTCAGGAATTGATCGGCTTCGAATAGCCTCGGATCAGCGGCATGCTGCGGCGGCGCCGACACGCCGGATGGTGCCCGACCGGCCGGCACCAGGCCTGCCGGTCATGGGGACGGCAGCCCCGAACGATATAGCGGCAACGGTTTTCTCTTCCTGGTCCCGGCCGCAGCGCTCAACCCTTGATGAAATGCTCGCGGTAGTAGCGCAGCTCCTCGATCGATTCGACGATATCGGCCAGCGCCGTATGCTTCTGGTGCTTCTTGAAGCCGTTTGCCAGCTCCGGCTTCCAGCGCCGGCACAGTTCCTTGAGAGTGGAAACATCGAGATTGCGGTAGTGGAAAAACGCTTCGAGCTTCGGCATGCCGCGCGCCATGAAGCGGCGGTCCTGGCAGATCGAGTTGCCGCACATCGGCGACTTGCCGGCCGGCACGAAATGCTTGAGGAAATCGATCAGCGCCGTTTCGGCCTCCGCTTCGGTCACGGTCGAAGCCTTGACCCGCTCGATCAGGCCCGAACGGCCGTGCGTGCCCTTGTTCCAGGCATCCATGCCGTCCAGCATGTCATCGGACTGGTGGATCGCGAACACCGGGCCTTCGGCCAGCACGTTCAGGTTCGGGTCGGTGACCACCACCGCGATTTCGATGATGCGGTCGGTGTCCGGATCCAGCCCGGTCATTTCCATATCGACCCAGACCAGGTTGAATTCGTTCGGGCGCGCCGGGATTTCCGGCACCGCCGGCGACTCCGGCAGGTTGGCTGCTTGTGACATAATTGTTTCCTTCGCCTGGCAATCCTGCCATTTTCTCACAGGCACAGAATGTCTTCACTCGCGTTTTCCGTTTTGTTCGTCGTCTTTCTTGATGCTGACGCTGGCCGTGCGCTTCTGGCTTGCCTCGCGCCATATCCGCCACGTGCTGACGCCATCGCGGCGCGGTGCCGGCCGAATTCGCCGAAAAGATTCCGCTGGCCGCCCACCAGAAAGCCGCCGACTACACCATCGCCAAGACCAAGCTCGATCTCCTGACGCTGCTCGTCAACAGCGCGGTGCTGATCGGCTTCACGCTGCTGGGCGGCCTGCAATGGCTGTCGATCAAGCTGTTCGGCATGACCGGCGCCGGCATGGCCTACCAGATCGGCCTGGTGGTCGCGTTCGCGCTGATTTCCGGCGCTGCTCGACCTGCCGTTCGAGCTGTACCGCCAGTTCGTGCTGGAGCAGCGCTTCGGCTTCAACAAGATGACGCTGCAAACTGTTTGTCAGCCGACATGATCAAGGGCGCTGCTGCTGGGCGCCGTCATCGGCCTGCCGCTGCTGTGGGTGGTGCTGGCGCTGATGGAAAAAAGCGGCGATCTGTGGTGGCTGTACGCGTGGCTGGTGTGGAGCGGCTTCCAGCTGCTGATGCTGGTGCTGTATCCGACCGTGATCGCGCCGCTGTTCAACAAGTTCACGCCGCTCGAGGACGACAGCCTGCGCCAGCGCATCGAAGGCTTGATGCAGCGCGTCGGCTTTGCCTCGAAGGGCCTGTTCGTGATGGACGGCTCGCAAGCGCAGCGCGCACGGCAATGCCTATTTCTCCGGCTTCGGCGCGACCAAGCGCATCGTCTTTTTCGACACCCTGCTGTCGCGCCTGGCAGCCGCAGGAAATCGAGGCGGTGCTGGCGCACGAGCTCGGCCATTTCAAGCTGAAGCACATCGTCAAGCGCATCGTCGTGATGTTCGCGCTGTCGCTGGCCTTCCTGGCGCTGCTCGGCTACCTGAAGACACAAGCCTGGTTCTATGCCGGCCTGGGCGTCGATCCGATGCTGGTCGACCAACAACGATGCGCATGGCGCTGATCCTGTTCATGCTGGTGCTGCCGGTGTTCACCTTCCTGTTCTCGCCGCTGACGTCGATCAGCTCGCGCAAGCACGAATTCGAAGCCGACGCCTTCGCCGCCCGCTACGCCAATGCGCAGCGACCTGGTGTCGGCGCTGGTCAAGCTGTACGAAGACAATGCCTCGACCCTGACGCCGGACCCGCTGCATTCGGCGTTTTACGATTCGCATCCGCCCGCCACGGTGCGGATCGGTCGACTGAACCACCTCCACGCCGCCTGAGCGAGGTATCCCATGATCAGCAATACCGCCTTACTGAAAAAAAGATCGCGCCATACCGAAGCCGCGCTCGACGACCGGCAAATCGATGCAATATCTGGCCGCGGTCGCCGGCTGGACCCTGACCCAGGGCAAGCTCACCAAGACGTTTTCGTTCGGCAATTATTACGAGACCCTGGCCTTCGTCAACGCGCTGGCCTACATGGTCCACGCCGAGGACCATCATCCGGAACTGATGGTGACCTATAACCACTGCCAGGTCAAGTTCGACACCCACAGCGTCCACGGCGGCCGCGGCGGCATATCGGAAAACGATTTCATCTGCGCCGCCAAGGCCGATGCCATCGCGCTGCATTCGTTCGCCTGACGGATGGCGAAGCTCGACCCGCACGCAACCGGGACCGTCATCGCCGCCCACGGCCGCCATTACCTGGCGCGAGGCCGACGGCAGCAAACTGCACTGCGTCACGCGCGGCAAGAAAACCAACGTCGCGGTCGGCGACGTCGTGCACCTCCAGCTGACCTCGGCCGACCAGGGCGTGATCGAATCGATCGCCGAGCGCAAGACGCTGCTGTACCGCTCCGACCAGTACAAGTCCAAGCTGCTGGCGGCCAACGTGACGCAACTGTTCATCGTGGTCGCGACCGAACCGGGCTTTGCCGACGACCTGGTGTCGCGCGCGCTGGTGGCGGCCGAAGCGGCCGGCGTCGAGGCGCACCTGATCCTCAACAAGACCGACGTCGCCGACGCGCTTGCCGAAGACGCGGCGAGCGGCTGGCGACCTACACTGCGCTCGGCTATCCGCTGCACGAAGTGTCGGCGCGGACCGCGCCGGAAGCACGCCGTGCGCCACGCTGCGGCCGCTGCTGGCCGGCCAGTCGTCGATCCTGATCGGCCAGTCGGGCATGGGCAAGTCCTCGCTGATCAACCTGCTGGTGCCGGACGCCGACATCGCGGTGCGCGAGATTTCGGCCGCGCTCGACACCGGCAAGCACACCACCACCTTCACGCGGCTGTATGCGCTCGACGACGACAGCGCCATCATCGATTCGCCCGGCTTCCAGGAATTCGGCCTGTACCACCTGAGCGAAGGCATGCTGGAGCGCGCTTTCGTCGAATTCGAGCCGTATCTGGGCAGCTGCAAGTTCTACAACTGCCGCCACCTGAACGAGCCGGATTGCGCGATCCTGGGCGGCGCTCGAAGGCGCAAGATCACGCCATTCCGCCACGCGCTGTATGCGCAACTGGTGCACGAATCGTCGCAGACACTGTATTGACGGCTGTATAGACAGCAGAATCCGGCGCACGCCGCCCTCGCTTTCCCAAGCGGCAAAGCGAAATGACCTATCCATCCCAGGTACGACATGCAAGCAAGAATCGCTAAGCCAAGTGGGGCGATTGCGGACCCCGCCCTTTCGCCAGCGCTCGGACGGCAGGCGCCTTGGCTGGTGTTCCAGGGCAAATCCCTTATAATTGAAGTAGTTACAAACTTCGGCGGCAGGCGCCACACTGGCCGCCGTTTTCAATTATGGCAATCAAACATTTCTTGCAGTTTTCCGACTTCACGCTGGCCGAGTACGAGTATGTGATCGAGCGCTCGCGCATCATCAAGCGCAAGTTCAAGAACTACGAGCCGTATCACCCGCTGGCCGACCGCACGCTGGTCATGGTGTTCGAAAAGAATTCGACCCGCACCCGCCTGTCGTTCGAAGCCGGCATGCACCAGCTCGGCGGCGCCGCGATCTACCTCAACACGCGCGACAGCCAGCTGGGACGCGGCGAACCGGTGGAAGATGCGGGCCAGGTCATGTCGCGCATGTGCGACATCATCATGATCCGCACCTTCGGCCAGGACATCATCGAGCGCTTCGCCGCCAATTCGCGCGTGCCGGTGATCAACGGCCTGACCAACGAACACCATCCGTGCCAGGTGCTGGCCGACATCTTCACCTTCATCGAACAGCGCGGCTCGATCACCGGCAAGACCGTGGCCTGGATCGGCGACGCCAACAACATGCTGTATTCGTGGCTGCAGGCGGCCGAGGTGTTCGGCTTCCACGTCAACGTCTCGACGCCGAAGGGCTACGAAATCGACATGGCGCTGGTCACGCCCGGCAACAGCCACTACACCGTGTTCGCGCAGCCGGCCGAAGCCTGCGCCGGCGCCCACCTGGTGACCACCGACGTCTGGACCAGCATGGGTTACGAAGAAGAGAACGCCGCGCGCCTGAAGGCCTTCGACGGCTGGATCGTCGATGCCGCCAAGATGCGGCGTGCCGAGCCGGATGCCTTGTTCATGCACTGCCTGCCGGCGCATCGCGGCGAGGAAGTCGCGGCCGAAGTGATCGACGGCCCGCAATCGGTGGTGTGGGACGAGGCGGAAAACCGGCTGCATGTGCAGAAGGCGCTGCTCGAATACCTGGTCCTGGGCAAGGTCGCCTAGTCGGCGCCCGGCTCCCCGCCGATCCCCCATTTCGTCTTACCTCCATTCACCTCAAGCACGCGAAGCAGAAATCATGTCGACCATACTTCAGTCCGTACCCGTCAACCAAAAAGTGGGCATCGCCTTTTCCGGCGGCCTCGACACCAGCGCGGCGCTGCACTGGATGCGCCAGAAAGGCGCGATTCCCTACGCCTACACCGCGAACCTGGGCCAGCCCGACGAATCCGACTACAACGAGATCCCGAAAAAAGCCAAGCTGTACGGCGCCGAACAGGCGCGCCTGATCGATTGCCGCGAACAACTGGTCGCGGAAGGCATCGCGGCTTTGCAAAGCGGCGCCTTCCACATCTCGACCGCCGGCGTCACCTACTTCAACACCACGCCGCTCGGCCGCGCCGTCACCGGCACCATGCTGGTGGCCGCGATGGCCGAAGACCAGGTGAACATCTGGGGCGACGGCAGCACCTTCAAGGGCAACGACATCGAGCGCTTCTACCGCTACGGCTTGCTGGTGAACCCGGCGCTGAAGATCTACAAGCCCTGGCTCGACGACACCTTCATCCAGGAACTCGGCGGCCGCAAGGAAATGTCGGAATTCCTGATCCAGTCCGGCTTCGACTACAAGATGTCGGTCGAGAAGGCGTATTCGACCGACTCCAACATGCTGGGTGCGACGCACGAGGCGAAGGACCTCGAGCACCTGAACAGCGGCATGAAGATCGTCGAGCCGATCATGGGCGTGGCCTTCTGGCGCGACGAAGTCGAAGTCAAGCGCGAGGAAGTCAGCGTGCGCTTCGAGGAAGGCCGTCCGGTCGCGCTGAACGGCGTCGCCTATCCGAACCTGGTCGAGCTGATGATGGAAGCCAACCGCATCGGCGGCCGCCACGGCCTCGGCATGAGCGACCAGATCGAAAACCGCATCATCGAAGCCAAGAGCCGCGGCATCTATGAAGCCCCGGGCCTGGCGCTGCTGTTCATCGCCTACGAGCGCCTGGTCACCGGCATCCACAACGAAGACACGATCGAGCAGTACCGCGAGAACGGCCGCAAGCTCGGGCGCCTCTTGTACCAGGGCCGCTGGTTCGATCCGCAGGCGATCATGCTGCGCGAAGCCGCGCAGCGCTGGGTGGCGCGCGCCATCAGCGGCGAAGTCACGCTGGAACTGCGGCGTGGCAACGACTACTCGATCCTGAATACCGAATCGCCCAACCTGACCTATCAGCCGGAACGGCTGACCATGGAAAAAGGCGAAGGCGCCTTCACGCCGCAGGACCGCATCGGCCAGTTGACGATGCGCAACCTCGACATTACCGACACGCGTGACAAGCTCGGCATCTACGGCAAGGCCGGCTTGCTGACCGCCAACCCGGCGGTGGCGCTGCCGCGCCTGGACAAGTCCGGTGACCAGTGACGCTTTCAGGGAGAACAGGATGAGTCAGCAATTCGACCAGGTATCGGTCATCAAGAAAGCCAACGTCTATTTCGACGGCAAATGCATTTCGCATAGCGTGGTGCTGCCCGACGGCAGCAAGAAGACGCTGGGCGTGATCCTGCCGTCCAGCCTGCGCTTCAATACGCGCGAAGCGGAAGTGATGGAAGTCACCTCGGGCAAATGCCGGATCTTGCTGAAGGACGAGCAGGAGTGGAAAGACGTGGGCGCCGGCCAGCGCTTCGAAATCCCGGCCGATTCGTATTTCGATATCGAAGTCAGCGAAACCGTCGACTACGTTTGCCATTACGGCTGAACGCGGTCCTGGAGCGACCATATACTCCCACTATGAGCATCCTATCTCGGGCGGAGAATGGTCGCTTTTTCAACATACTCCCATAGTTAACCAGAACCACGGCCGCCATCACGGCGGCCGTCGGCGTTAGGGAATGAACACCGGCTCCGGCTCCAGCTGCACGCCGAAGCGCTCGCGCACATCGGCCTGGATCGCCGCCGCCAGCCGCACCACTTCGGCGCCGCTGGCGCCGCCGCGATTGACCAGCACCAGTGCCTGCTTGTCATAGACGCCGGCCGCTCCCATGCTCCTGCCCTTCCAGCCGCACTGGTCGATCAGCCAGCCGGCCGCCAGCTTCACCATGCCGTCGGCAGCCGGGTAGCTGACCAGCCGCGGATAGCGCGCCAGCAATGCGTCGCGCTGCGCCGCCGGCACCAGCGGATTCTTGAAGAAGCTGCCAGCGTTGCCGATCTGCGCCGGGTCCGGCAGCTTGCGCGAGCGGATCGCGATCACGGCGTCGCTGATGTCCTGCGCGCCGGGCGCGTCGATGCCGGCCGCCGCCAGCTGCTGCGCGACGTCGGCGTAGGCGGTGACCGGCTGCCAGCGCTTGGGCAGCGCGAAGCTGACGTCGAGGATCACCGCGCGCTCGCGCCAGCGGTGCTTGAACACGCTGTCACGGTAGCCGAAGGCGCAGGCGGCCTTGTCCAGCGTGAAGATGTCGCCGCTGTCGAAGTCGAAGGCGCGCAGCTGGTGGAAGCAAGCGGCGAGCTCGACGCCGTAGGCGCCGATGTTCTGGATCGGCGCGGCGCCGACGCTGCCCGGGATCAGCGACAGGTTTTCCAGTCCCGGCAAGCCGCGCTGCAAGGTCCATTGCACGAAGCGGTGCCAGTTTTCGCCGGCCGCCGCGCGCACGTAGGTGGCGTCGGCATCCTCGCCCAGGATCTCGATGCCCTCGGTGCACAGGTGCAGCACCAGGCCGTCGAAGTCGCCGGTCAGCAGCACATTGCTGCCGCCGCCCAGTGTCAGCCGCGGCTGACGCGACCAGTACCCATCTTCCCTGACCTGCGCCAGCAGGCGCGTCGAATCCACGCGCAAATAGGCGCGCGCCCGGGCGTCGATGCCGAAGCTGTTATGGCGGCGCAATGAAAAATCGGCTTGCAGCGGCAGGGGAAAACTCATGGTGTGGCGGTCAGGATGTTTTGGGCGCGGGAATCCGCCTGCGGCGCATTCCGCGCCGGGTGCAGCGATAGCCACCCGCTTTTTTGTCGGCTAGAATGCTTGCTTGACTTATATCGGGAAAAACCACGGCAAGCTCGGAGTTTAATCGTTATAAGCGCCTCTCGCCATCGCGCCTTGCCTGTTCATCCCCGCACCATGTAAAAGGAATCACACCATGCCATCATTCGATGTCGTCTCGGAAGCCAATACCGTCGAAGTCAAGAATGCCGTCGACCAGACCAACAAGGAAGTCTCCACCCGCTTCGATTTCAAGGGCAGCGACGCCCGCGTCGAACAGAAGGAGCGCGAACTGACCGCGTTCGCCGATTCCGAATTCCAGCTCGGCCAGCTGCGCGACGTGCTGACCGCCAAGATGACCAAGCGCAATGTCGACGTGCGCTTTCTCGATCTCGGCAAGATCGAGAAGATCGGCGGCGACAAGGTCAAGCAAGTGATCAAGGTCAAGAACGGCATCGAATCCGACGCCGCCAAGAAAATCGTGCGCATCGTCAAGGACAGCAAGATGAAGGTGCAGGCCAGCATCCAGGGCGAAGCGGTGCGCATCGCCGGCGCCAAGCGCGACGACCTGCAGGCGGCGATGGCGCTGCTGCGCAAGGAAGTCACCGACCTGCCGCTGGAATTCAACAACTTCCGCGACTAGCGCCCCGGTCCGCGACCGTCATGCAGCGCTATCGTTTTCCCGCTCCGCCCCGTGGTGCGATAGCGGGATCGCCGGTAGCCGGCAATGCCGGCGCGCTGTATCCGAGCACATTGGAAACCCAGTTTCCGCGCATTCTGCAGGCGATCCAGGCGCTGTGGGGTTATCCCGAAATGAATCTCTATTTCCATAAACTGACGATCGACGATCGTGGCGACCGCGCAGGATTTCCGCCGGCGGCGTGGGAAGAGATCCTGCTGCTGATGCATGTGCATCAGCGCATCGTGCCGGCGATGCCGACTTGAGTACCGGTCCCGCCCTGCTGCGTTTGGCATGCTTCTCGGCGCTGGTCCTGGCGGCCAGCGCTGCGCACGGTGCCGAGATCGGCGTGATCGGCCTTTTCCCCGGCAAGGCGGTGCTGGTAATCGATGGCGCCGCCCCGAAAACCTATGCACTCGGCGCTACGGTGGCGCCCGGCGCGACGCTGCTGGCGGTCGGCCAGGACAGCGTCACGCTCGAGATCGACGGCAAGCGCCAGACGCTCGCGCTGGACGAGCACGTGAACCGCACGCCCGCCGCCGGCGCCGCCAGCGTCACCCTGCAGGCCGATGGCCGCGGCCACTTCATGGCGCAGGTACAGATCAACGGCGGCATGGTCCCCATGCTGGTCGATACCGGCGCCACGCTGATTGCGCTGCCGGCGCAGGATGCGCGCCGGCTCGGCATCGACTACCAAAAAGGCCAGCGCGGCCTGGTCAGCACCGCCAACGGCCCGGTGCCGGTGTACCGTACCCGGCTCGACACCGTCAGGATCGGCGGCATCGTCTTGAATCAAGTGGATGCGGTGGTGCAGGAAAACGGCCTGCCCTACGCGCTGCTCGGCATGTCCTTCCTCAATCGCACCGAAATGCGACGCGAGGGCGGACAGATGACCCTGACCAAGCGTTTCTGATCAGGGGAATACCGGCGTGTGCGGATCTTCTCCGCCGAAGCGCACTTCCGGATGGCGCCGCGCAAACATCTCCTCCACCGCCGGCACCTTGGCATACGGAATGTCCAGAATCAGCAGCACCTGGCCGTTTTCTATGCCTTCCTGAAAGGCTTTGAGCCGCGAATTCGGAATGGCGGCAGCCACCATGCCCGCCACCCAGCCGCCGAACAGTACTCCCACGATGGCCGCCACCAGGATCGCGATCGTCTGCAGCGCGATGCCTTCGGGTGGAAACAGGACCAGCAGGATTCCGCCCAGCAAGCCGACCCCGCCGCCGACCATGGCGCCCATTTGCGCGCCATGCACCAGATCGGTTTTATGCCAGAAATTAGCAGACGGCATATCGTCCGGCAACAAGCCGTCCCTGGCCCAGAAACGCATGCATTTTTCTTCGATACGGGCCAGCAGCAACTCGTCGAGCATGGCGCGTGCGCTGGGGACATCCGGCAGCATGAAATAGAGTTTCCGGTGATACATGGCCCTCTCCTTCCGATGATGACTGTCGATTTTTCAGTATAGGAAAACTGCCGAAATAGGAAAGATGAATCGTGCCGCGCGCGGGATTTTGCGCCATAAAAAAACCGCCATCGCGATGGCGGTTTCGGTGAAGCGGGTACAGCTTGAAGTTCAGGCGGCCAGGCTTTTGCTCTGGCGCCGTTGGCGCACCGCCGCTGCCAGATCCTGCAGCAGGGTGGCGCTCTCTTCCCAGCTGATGCAGCCATCGGTCACCGACTGGCCATAGGTCAATTCCTTGCCCGGAACCAGGTCCTGCCGTCCCGCCACCAGATGCGATTCGACCATGACGCCGACGATGCGGCTGTCGCCGCCGGCGATCTGGCGGCCGATATCGGCGCACACCGGAATCTGGTTTTCCGGCTTCTTCGAGCTGTTGGCGTGCGAGGCGTCGATCATCAGGCGCGGCAACAGGCCGCTGGCGGCAATCTCCTTGCAGGCGGCGTCGACGCTGGCGGCATCGTAGTTCGGCGCCTTGCCGCCGCGCAGGATGATGTGGCAATCCTCGTTGCCGTTGGTGGACACGATCGCCGAATGGCCGCCCTTGGTGACCGACAGGAAATGATGCGGCTGCGAGGCGGCCTTGATCGCATCGACCGCGATCTTGATGTTGCCGTCGGTGCCGTTCTTGAAGCCGACCGGGCACGACAGTCCGGAGGCCAGTTCGCGATGCACCTGCGACTCGGTGGTGCGGGCGCCGATCGCGCCCCAGCTGATCAGGTCGGCGACGTATTGCGGGCTGATCACGTCGAGGAATTCGGTGCCGGCCGGCAGGCCCAGCTCGTTGATGTTGAGCAGCAGCTCGCGCGCCATGCGCAGGCCGTCGTTGATGCGGAAGCTGTTGTCCATGTACGGATCGTTGATCAAGCCCTTCCAGCCGACCGTGGTGCGCGGCTTTTCGAAATACACGCGCATCACGATTTCCAGATCGTCCGTGAAGCGCTCGCGCTCGGCCATCAGGCGCTTCGCGTATTCCATCGCCGCCTGCGGATCGTGGATCGAGCAAGGCCCGATCACGACCATCAGACGGTCGTCCTGGTCGTGCAGGATGCGATGCAATGCAATACGCGACGCCGCCGACGGTCTTCCGCCGCTTTTCCGGCGCACGGAAATTCGCGAATCAGGTGCGACGGCGGTATCAGTTCTTTCATTTCTCGGATGCGTAAGTCATCGGTGCGCGGCATGGTTTTCTCCAATTGAAATTGAAACTCAATGCTGAAAACAAAAAAACCGCCATCGCTGGCGGTTTTTTCGGGAATTCTGGTTGGGCTTTTTCTCGCGAACGCTTACCTCTTCTCCACCGCCTTTGGGCTGGGATAGCTAAAGTAAAAGTAGAAGAAAAAGCGCGCGAAGCTCATGATTTTTGCGGTTTGGGAACAAGTGCTGGATTCATAGTGCAGCAAAACAAGGGATTTTGCAAGTCCGGATTGGCAATTGGGCGCCAAATCTTGAAAAATCGACAGGAAACGTCGCCGCCGCGCCTCTTCTTCCCTGCGCTGAATCAACTCACGCCGAAACTCGCGCACGCGGCATCCCATACAATGGCGGAAGGGAAAAACTCCGTCAAAGTGCCGCTTGACCGGATTTCCCGCCGCTTTGCAGCTCTGTCATACCGGCTTCACATGAACCGGAACCGATGCCCATGCACAAACCCAACTTGCATCTCAGCCCGGAACACCGGCGGCGCTTCCTGCAAGCGCTAAAAATTCTCGCCGTCGTCGTTGCCGTCTACGCCCTGCTCGGTTTCTTTGCCGCGCCGCCGCTGGTCAAGTCGTTCGTGGCGCACAAGCTCGGCGACCAGATCGGGCGCCGGCTCGAATTCGGCGAAGTTCGCACCAATCCGTTCGCGCTGTCGATGACGCTGCGCAATGTCGTGCTGTACGAGCCGGACCGCAAAACCGCCATGCTGACGGTCGGCGAGGTGTACATGAATGCCTCGGCCGCCAGCCTGCTGCGGCTGGCGCCGGTGGTGACCGAAATCCGCATCGAGCAGCCGCTGGCGCGTATCGTGCGCAGCGGCGAAAACCGCTTCAATTTCTCGGATATCGTCGACCGCATCCGCGCCCAGCCGGCCGGCGGCGGCGGCGCCCATTTTGCCCTGAACAACATGCACCTGCGCCAGGGGCGCATCGACTACGACGACCAGCTGCGGCAGTCGCGCCACAGCCTGTCCGATATCGACCTGGCGATTCCCTTCCTGTCCAACCTCAGGAACGGCGTCGAAATCTTTACCAAGCCGGCCTTCAGCGCCAAGCTCGACGGCAGTCCACTTGCCCTGAGCGGCCAGACGCGGCCGTTTGCGCCGACGCACGACACCGCGCTGCAAATCGACCTGGACGGCCTGTCGCTGCCGGAGTTCATGGCATTGCTGCCGGGGCCATTGAATTTCAAGCTGGCCTCCGGCCTGCTCGATACCCGCCTGAACATCGATTTCCACCAGAGCGGCACCACCGGCAGCGTCGTCGTCAGCGGCCATGCCGCCGTACGCCAGGTGGAACTGCAGGAAAAATCCGGCGCCCCGCTGCTGCAATGGGACCGGCTGTCGGTGGAACTGGAGCGGGCCGAACCGTTCAACAAGCTGGTGCGCCTGGCAGCGGTGAAGCTGGAGGCGCCGGTGCTGCATGCCAGCCGCCAGCAGGACGGCGCGCTCAATCTGCTGCGCGCCTTGTCGCTGCCGTCCAGCGCCCCGGCCAAGCCGGCCGAAGCGCAGGGCGAGCCGCTGCGATTGGCGCTGGCGCGCGCCGAAATTTCGAACGGGCAGCTGCAGTGGCGCGACGCCGCTGCCGGCCCGGCGGGAGCCGCCACGCTGGACATCAAAAAGCTGGATGCGGCGCTGACCGGGTTCAACAGCGACGGCAGCAGCGCGGCGCAGGTGACGGCCAGCGTCGAAACCGGCGCCGCCGAAACGCTGCACTACGAAGCCACGCTGGCGGCCGACGGCAAGTCGCTGCAGGGGCAATTGAAGATCGCCGCGCTGCGGCCGCAGCGCCTGCGGCCGTACTTCGCCGGCCTGTTTGCCGGCGCGCTCGGCGATACGCTGCTGGACGCCACCGTTCCGCATCGGCTGGCGTGGCCGGAACGCGGCCTGGCCCTGAGCGTGCAACAGGCCGAAGCGCGCCTGCGCAATGTGCAGGTGACGCTGCCGGGCCAGAAAACTCCCGGCGTCGCCGCCCGTGAAATCGCGCTGGCCGGCCTGCACTTCGACCTCGGCCAGCGCAGCGCCGGCGCCGATCAGCTGACCATCGATGCAGCCAAGGTGGCGGTCGAACGCGACCGCCACGGCAAGATCGACCTGCTGGCAGCGCTGTCCGGCGCGGCGCCACCCGAGGCCAAGACGGCGACGCCCAAGCAGGTGGCGTCCAAGCCGGCGGCCGCTCCTGCGGCCGGCTGGCAGCTCGCCTTGAAACACTTGAAAGTCGAACAATCCGAGCTTCGCTTCAGCGATGCACTGGTGGCGGCGCAGAACGGCGGCAAGCCGGCCTCGCAACAGCTGGGCAAACTCAATCTGGCGCTCGACGATATCGCGCTGCGCGTCGGCGCCCCCAATGCCGGCGCACCGCCGCCACCGTTTCCGCTGTCCCTGAACGCCACCTACGGCCAGCGCGGCAGCGTCAATGCGAAAGGAACGCTGAGCCTGCAGCCGCTCCACGCCGTCCTGCAACTCGACGCCCAGCGCCTCGACATCACCGCCTTCCAGCCCTATTTCGCCGATCGCAGCAACGCCACCTTTACCAGCGGCGCGGTCAATGCCAACGGCAAACTAATGCTGCAGATGCCGGAACAGAAGCCGCTGCGCCTGAGCTATGCCGGCACGCTCAGCCTGAATGGAGTGCGCACCCGCGACCGCCTGACCGGAGACGATTTCGCGCGCTGGAAGTCGCTCTCGTTCGCCCATGTCGACGCCCGCCTCAACACCGAAAAGACGCCCGTGGTGCTGGCGCTGGGCGATGTCGCCGTGGCCGATTTCTATGCGCGCATCATCGTCAATCCGAACGGTCGCCTGAACCTGCAGGATATCGTGGCGACGCCGGGCGCGGGACAGACGGCGCCGACCACCAGCCTGACGCAAGTCGCCCCGCCCTCCACCGCTGCTGCCGCCGCGCCGGCGCCCGCCGGCCCGGCGCCGCTGGTGCGCATCGGACACATCACGCTGCAGGGCGGCAACATCAATTTTTCCGACAACTTCGTCAAACCCAATTACAGCGCCAACCTGACCGGCATGAGCGGCTCGGTGTCCAAGCTCGCCAGCGACGAGCAGACGCCGGCCGACGTCCTGATGAAAGGCAAGCTGGACGGCGATGCGCCGGTCGAGATCAGCGGCAAGCTCAATCCGCTGGCAAGCCAGCTGTATCTGGACCTGGCGGCCAGCGCGCGCGGCATCGAGCTGACGCGGCTGACGCCGTACGCGGCCAAGTACGCCGGATACTCGATCACCAAGGGCAAGCTGTCGGCGGATGTCAAATACCATGTCGAAAACGGCAAGCTGGAGGCGCAAAACCGGCTGTTCCTCGACCAGCTGACCTTCGGCGACAAGGTCGAGAGCCCGGATGCGACCAAGCTGCCGGTATTGCTGGCGGTGGCGCTGCTGCGCAACAGCCGCGGCGAAATCGATCTCAATCTGCCGGTATCGGGTTCGCTGTCGGACCCGGAATTCAGCGTCGGCGGCGTGCTGCTGCGGGCCCTGGTGAATGTGCTGACCAAGGCCATCACCGCGCCATTCTCATTGCTGGCGTCCGCCTTCGGCGGTGGCGGCGGCGGAAGCGAAGAACTGAGCTATGTCGAATTCGCTCCCGGCACCAGCAACCTCACTGCCGACGCCAACAAGAAACTGGATACGCTGGCCAAGGCGCTGCATGACCGCCCCGCGCTCAAACTGGAAATCAGCGGCCGCGTCGATCCCGACAGCGACCGCGAAGGCACGCGCCACGCCTACCTGGATCGCCAGGTGCGGGCGCAGAAAATCGAGGATTTGCGGGATCAGGGTTCGGCCGTGCAGATGCGCGACGTGACAGTGGCGCCGAACGAATATGCCAAATACCTGGAGCGCGCCTACAAGGCGGAAAAATTCGACAAGCCGCGCAACGTGCTCGGCTTCGCCAAATCGCTGCCGCCCGAAGAAATGGAGAAGCTGATGCTGGCCAACGCGCCGGCGGGCGACGCCGAACTGAAGGCGCTGGCCGATCGCCGCGCGCAAACCGTCAAGCGCTACCTGGAACAGCAGGGAGGCGTGGCCAACGAGCGCATGTTCCTGACCGCGTCGCAGCTGAGCGCGGCCGGCATCAAGGATGGCGGCAAGCCGAACCGGGTCGAATTTGCCATCAAGCACTGACGGCCCGGCCTGACGCTGCCGCCGAAGCGGCGAGCACCCGGTCTAGGCGGTGCCGCCCACCGTCACGCCGTCGATGCGCAGCGTCGGCTGGCCGACGCCGACCGGCACGCTCTGGCCTTCCTTGCCGCACACGCCGACGCCGGAATCGAGCCGCATGTCGTTGCCGATCATCGACACCCGGTTCAGCACGTCGGGGCCGTTGCCGATCAGGGTCGCGCCCTTGACCGGATAGGTGACCTTGCCGTCCTCGATCATGTAGGCCTCGCTGGCCGAGAACACGAACTTGCCGTTGGTGATGTCGACCTGGCCGCCGCCGAAATTCACCGCGTACAGGCCGTTCTTGACCGAGGCGATGATTTCCGCCGGGTCCTTGTCGCCGCCCAGCATGTAGGTGTTGGTCATGCGCGGCATCGGCAGGTGCGCGAACGATTCGCGCCGCGCGTTGCCGGTCACCGGCATCTTCATCAGGCGCGCGTTCAGGGTGTCCTGGATATAGCCCTTCAGGATGCCGTCCTCGATCAGCGTGGTGCACTGGGTCGGGTTGCCCTCGTCGTCGATGTTGAGCGAGCCGCGGCGGTTCGGCGAGGGTGCCGTCGTCGACCACGGTCACGCCCTTGGCGGCGACGCGCTCGCCGATGCGGCCGGAAAAGGTGGACGATCCCTTGCGGTTGAAGTCGCCTTCCAGCCCGTGGCCGATCGCTTCGTGCAGCAGCACGCCGGGCCAGCCCGGGCCCGAGCACGACGGTCATCGGCCCGGCCGGCGCCGGCCGCGCGTCGAGGTTGACCAAGGCCGCCTGCACCGCTTCCGATGGCATACTGCTCGAGCAGCGCCGTCGCTGAAATAGCCGTAGTCGTAGCGGCCGCCGCCGCCGGACGAACCCATTTCGCGCCGGCCGTCCTGCTCGGCGATCACGGTGACCGAGACGCGCACCAGCGGCCGGATGTCGGCCGCGAGCACGCCGTCGCTGCGCGCCACCAGCACCACGTCGTATTCGCCGGCCAGGCCCGCCATCACCTGCACCACGCGCGGGTCCTTGGCGCGCGCGATGCGCTCGATGCTCTCCAGCAAGCGCACCTTGGCGGTGGCGTCGAGCGAGCCGATCGGATCGTTGCGGCAGGTACAGGTCGCGGCCGCCGACCTGTTGCATGCCGGACGCGATCTTGATCTTGCCGGCGCCCTGGCGGGCGATGGTGCGGGTGGCGGCCGCCGCTTCCAGCAGCGCCGCGTTCGGAAATTTCATCGGAATACGAAAACGCCGTCTTGTCGCCGGACACGGCGCGCACGCCGACGCCCTGGTCGATCGAAAAGCTGCCGGTCTTGACGATGCCTTCTTCCAGGCTCCAGCCTTCGCTCTTGGTGAACTGGAAATACAGGTCGGCGTAGTCGACCTTGTGCGTGAACATCGCGCCCAGCGTCTTCAGCAGCGCGGATTCGTCGAGGCCAAAAGGCGTCAGCAGGATGTCGCGGGCCACGGCCAGCGTGCCGAGATTCGGTTCGAATGGTTTCATGTTGTCCTGGATGCGCGGCGCGCCGCCGCAATGAGAGGGAAGGAATCGATAGGCCGATTGTAGAACATCTCGGCGTTCCCGGTCCCGAGCGCGCCGCCGGCGGCGGCGTGGCGCTGCCGCAGACGCCCCACCTTGCCGCACCAACTTGGCAAAGGATCATATACTCCCAACATAGATGATATACCTCGCAGGTATTTATTCATAAAAATTAATATACTCCCTAAACATCGAGATTCCGTTCGGCAAAAAAAACCAGCCTGACGGCTGGTTAAAACCCTCGGAGAAGCCTGTACGCCGCCATCAATAGCTGCTGATCGGGTTCGGCTCGGCGTTCTTGAAATCGAACACGGTCACCGGCGAGCTCTTCATGTCGTGGTGCTGATCGTATTCGTAGACGCCGGCGACGCCGTTGTACTTGATCTTCGCCAGCACCGGCTCGTACTTCTTCGGATCGGCCGATTTCGCCTTTTGCATCGCATCGGCGATCATCATCATGCCGTCATAGAACGAGACGGCATAGGTCAGCGGCTTGCTGCCGTACAGCTTCTGGTAGTTGGCGGCAAAGGTCTTGCCTGCGGATTGCGTTTCCAGCATCGAACCGCCCTGGGTGCAGAGTACGCGGTCGTCCATCGCATCGCCGGTCAGCTTGCCCATCTCCGAATTGCACAAGGTGTCGCCGCCGAGCAGATAGGCGTTGACGCCGAGCTGCTTCATCTGGCGCTTCATCGCCGCCGCCTGGGCGAAATAGCCGCCGTAGAAGATCCCATCCGGATTCTTGGTCTTGATCGAAGTCAGGATCGAGGTAAAGTCGGTGGCCTTGTCGTTGGTGTATTCGCGCGCCACGATCGTGGTGCCGGCGCCCTTGGCGGCCTTGACGAATTCATCCACCACGCCCTGGCCGTAGGCGGTACGGTCGTCGACCACCGCGACCTTCTTCAGCTTCAGCTCCTTGGCAGCGTACAGCGCCATCTTGCCGCCGAGCTGGCTGTCGTTGGCGCCGATCCGGTACACGTAGGGAAAGCCCTGCAGCGTGATTTTCGGATTGGAGCCGACCGTCGCCATGACGATGCCGGCGTCGTTATACACCTTCGAGGCGGGAATCGCCACGCCCGAGTTGTACGGTCCGAGCACCGCCTTGACGCCGGCGTCGACCAGCTTCTGCGCCGCCTGCACGCCGGATTTCGGATCGGCCTGATCGTCTTCCACCTGCAGCTCGAACTTGACCTTCTTGCCGCCGATCGACACGCCTTTCGCATTCAGCTCGTCGATCGCCATCTTGGCGCCGTTGGCGTTGTCCTTGCCGGCCGGCGCCTGCGCGCCCGTCATCGGGCTGGAGAAGCCTATCTTCACCACCTCCTCGTCCGCCGCAAAGCAAAAAACCGGCACCGCGGCCAGCGCCACGCCGTAGCGTACCCATCCGCGCAACATATTGTTTTTCATGTCAACTCCGTTATGGTTTGGTCTTCACTAGGATCGCCTTGCGGCTTTCGTCTGCTCGAGTTTGCGGCAAACAGAACAAGCTTCGCCACGCCACCGAAACCGGACATTGATGTGGATTATAGAGAAAGCACCTACATATTAATTCTTTAATTTTTAGCCATTTCGACACTTAATTCTTTTGAAATTCCGTTTCCCTGAATTAAATCTTTTTGCCGCCCGGCGATAACCTGTGCGCCGGGAGGAAGGGAGTAAACGGGTGCCGGGCGAGCGCTGCGAGCAGGCTGCACCATGGGACCGGAGAGCGCCAGGCCGTGCCTGTCAGAGCTGGCGGTGGCGCAGCGCCGGCAGGCTTTCCCGCACCTGCCGCA
Source organism: uncultured beta proteobacterium (assembly GCA_963706525.1). Classification (GTDB taxonomy): domain Bacteria; phylum Pseudomonadota; class Gammaproteobacteria; order Burkholderiales; family Burkholderiaceae_D; genus DATJCV01. The sequence continues at coordinate 767,097 of CAVPMM010000015.1, forward strand.
GGTACGGCAGGTCGATCGCGCCGAGCACCACGCCTTCGCCTTCGTCGCATTGCGCGACGATCTTGCCCCAGGGGTCGATCAGCATGCTGTGGCCCCAGGTGCGGCGGCCGTTCGGGTGCTGGCCGCCTTGCGCCGCCGCCAGCACATAGCACTGGTTTTCGATCGCGCGGGCGCGCAGCAGCGTTTCCCAGTGCGCGCTGCCGGTGGTATGCGTGAATGCGGCCGGCACCACCATCAGCGCGCAATCGCCGAGCGCCCGGTACAGCTCGGGAAAACGCAGGTCGTAGCAGATCGACAGCCCGACGCGGCCGAACGGCGCCTCGAAGCCGGTCGCCTGACGGCCGTATTCGATGGTGCGCGCCTCGTCGTAGAATTCCTCGCCGCGCACGAAGCTGAACAGGTGCATCTTGTCGTAGCGCGCCACGCGCACGCCCTGCGGGTCGTAGACCAGCGTTGTATTCAGCACCTTGCCGGCTTCGGCGCCGGCCATCGGCAAGGTGCCGCCGATCAGCCAGGCTCCGTGGCGGCGCGCCGCTGCCGCCATGAACGCCTGGATCGGCCCGGACTCGGGCTGCTCGGCGTATGCCAGCTTGTCGGTTTCGCGCATGCCCATCAGCGGCCAGTATTCGGGCAACAGCAGCAATTGCGCGCCGGCCTGCGCCGCTTGCGCCATCAGGCGTTCGGCGGCGGCGAAGTTCTGCTCGGGCTCGGGCGTCGAAACCATCTGGATTGCAGCGACTTTCATCCGAATCTCCTTGCTCATTGCAGCGCCGGTTCCGGCGCCGACTTCGATTCCGTTTTCGGCTCCGGCACCGTCGGCGGCAACTGGCTGTTTTTGCGCTCCACCTTGACTACCTTCGGATCCTTCCAGGGGCCGCTAATCTCATATTCAAAAGTAAAGGCCCGCATCAACGGATCGCGCAAGAACAGCTGCGCCAGGAAGGAGCCCAGGCCGACCACCGGATTGATGGCCAGCGCATACACCACCGATGCCGTGCCGAGATTGATTTCGGGAATCACCACCACGCGCAGGTTCTGCGATTCCTGCGCCAGGTCGGCGCTGCCGTCCATCAGCACGGTGGCGCTGACGCTGCGCATCTTGAAATTATCGGTCGTGACCTTGCCCTTGGCCACGGTGGCGGTACCGACCACGCCGTCAAACGCGAAGCCTTCCGAAAACACGTCGCGGAAGTCCAGCGTCAGTCGGCGCGGCAGCGACTGCAGGCTGAGCACCCCGAGCAGCTTGGCGGCGCCCGGGTCGACCTTCAGGAACTGGCCGGCCTGCATGTCCAGGTGCAACTGCCCCGACAGCGACGGTATGTCGATCGAGAACGGCAGGCCGTTCCAGCTGATTTCGCCGTCCATCCGCCCCTTGCCGCCGCGCAGCACGCGGGCATAGCCGAAACGCTCGAGCAGCTTGCCGGCGTCGGCGATATCCAGCGCATAGGTCAGGTTTGAGACGTTCTTGCCGCCGCCGGTGGTCCAGCGGCCGGCGCCCCTGAATTCGGCGTCGGGATTGAGCAGCGCCAGCTTGTTGATGCGCCATTCGCGCTCGTCGCTGCCGGGCGTCGGCCGCACATTGTTGGCGGAGACTTCGAGGCGGCCGAACGGCTTGCCCAGCAGCTGGAAATTCTCGGCGACGATGTCCAGCGCCGGGATCTGGGTCGCCTCGTTTTTCCCTTCCAGCAGCTCGCCGACATCGGTCGCGGCCGACTCCGGGATGATCAGCGACGACAGCCGCGCCGTCACCCGGCCCAACGTACGGCCCGAGTTCGACTGGTTCCAGGTCACGTAGCCGGAGGCTTGCGCCGAATCGATGTTCGCCTGCCACACCGAATCCTGGTGCGAGGCGCCGACCACCACGTGATCGAGCTTCTTGCCCATCACGATCAGCTCGTTGGCGCGCGCCGCCAGCACCTCCGGGTCGACGTACTGGCCGATATCGAAGGCGTCGGGCGCGCGGCGGCCTCCTGGCGCGCATCGGCATCCACCGCCACGTCCAGGACGTGGCGCCAGGCATCGATATTCAGCGACTCCATGTTGACGTTGGCCAGCAGTCCGCTGTCGGGCTCGGGGGCCGGCACATTGACGCCGATGCCGCCCGCCACCACGCGCCATGCACCGTTTTTGTCGGCCGGTTTCTGGCGCCGATAGCGCACCGAGATCGCCGAGCCGAGCGTCAGCCTGATTTCGTCGCGCGCCGTCAGCACATCGTCCGAATGCACGCCGGCCAGTTCGAACTTGAGCGGCAGCGACTGGTTCTGCGCCTTGCGCAGCGGCGCCGGGAAATCGAGCCCGATGCCGTTCAGGTCGGATTCGACCGTGATGGCGGGGTGGCGCTCCTTGACCGCGATCGACGCGCTATAGCGGGCGCCGCCGCTGATCCTTTGCAAGGGTCCGCGCAAGGCCGGCGCCGGATAGGTCTTGCGCAGGCCATCGGCCGCCAGCGCGCCATCCACCTTGACCAGGATCGTGCCGTCGGGCCGGCTGCCGCCGGCCAGCGCCACCGGGCCGCCCAGGAATTCGCCGCGGATGCCGTTCAGGTTGAAGCCGTGCTCGTGGAACTCGAGCTTGCCGGCGGCCTTCAGGATCGGCGGTATCGCCTCCTGCAGCGTGACGTCGTTGCCGCTCAGCTGCAGCGAACCCTGGACTTTGGAATCGTGCATATGTTCCAGCGGCAGCAACAGCTTCAGCGCCAGCCTGGCGTTGCCGGTGGCGCGTGTCTCTTCGGTAAAGTCGCCGATCCAGCCCAGCACCGGGCTTTGATTGACGTAAGCGACGAAATCCTGGAGGGCGCCGGCGCCATTGCCCTCGATCTCGAGTTGGCGCTCATGCACCAGCAGATCGGGAATGACGGCGGTCACCCCGGTCAGCGTCACATTTTGCGTTTTCGCGCTCTGCGCCCTGATTTCCATGCGGCTGCGATCGAACAGGAAGGAACCGTTGATCTGCTCCAGCAGCGGCCATTCCGGCGTCTTGCCGTCCCGGCCGAACTCGCCCGGATGGTAATTCAGGCTGCCGTTCTCGATCCTGCCGCTCACCTTGAATTCGCCCTGCGGCTTTTCCCCGGGGTGCCCGGCGCGGAACGGGAACTGCGCCAGATCGCCCTTCAATACCAGCGCCACGTCGCTGGCGGCGCCTTGCTGCAAGGCGCCGAGTAGCCAGTGGCGCAAGCCGTCCGGCGTCGCGGCCGGCAGATAATGGCCGAGCCGGCTGAAGCTGAAGCTCGAAATTTTTCCGGTCAGGTCGATGTTGCCGAGCGCCTTCGGTTCGTCCAGCGGCATCACGTGCTTGCCCGAGAATGCCGCTTTCATGCCCTCCTGCTCAAAATCGAGCCGGTCCAGCTGCAGCGACAAGGTGTTTTTATCGGGAAACTGCCAGCGCGCCTGCAGTTGCAGCTGTTCGAACGGCAACAGCGGATCGGCAAGATAGCCCGGCAAATGGAGCGCCGCCTTCTGCGAATCCAGCTGCAGGCTGCCGCCTTTTTCGGTGGCGTCGATGCTGCCGCTCAGGTTGTCGAAGCCGGGCAACGCTGCCTTTCTGGCGCCGGCGGCGGTGCTGCCCGGCTGGCCGTCGAGGCCGAGTCCGCTGAAGCGGCCCTTGAGCGCATAGGCCGAAAAATCGGACCAGGCGCCGCGCCATTGCGCTGAAAAATCCTGCAGCTGGCCGCGCGGAGCATAACTCCGCAACAGCTGCCGCTGCGCGTCCGACAGCGGCAGCCGCGCCGCCAGCGCCGCCAGCGCCTTCAGGTCCAGCGTCTGGATCTCGATGCGGGTGCGCGACGGCCGGTTCTTGCGGGGAGCGGCAAAGCTTTCGCTGATGGTGGTGGGCGGCAGGCTGATGCCGTCCTCGGTCAGCAGCGAAAGGTCGCTCAAGGCAACGGTATGGCCCTGGCGGCCGAACGAGGCCAGCTCGAACTTGCGTGCCGGCTCAAACACTTCCCGCGCGGAAATGCGGCCGCCGACCCGCACCAGGTTCAGCGGCGGCAAATTTTCCTGGAAGCGCGCCGAGACATGCTCCAGCGCCAGGTCGGCGGTGAAATCGGCGACGCTGGCCTGGTCGAACTGCAGCCAGGCGCGAACGGCCCCGGTCCCGCGCGAAACTTCGAAGGGCGCGTCGAAATACGGCTTCCAGGCCGCCAGGTCGGTGTTGCGCAGATCGAGATAGAGCTCGCCGTTCCAGCGCATCGGATCGGCGATGGATTGCGCAAAGGGCGGATGGGTGAAATCGGCGCGGATGTCGAGCGGCGCGGCCAGCGCCGCCGCCGGCGTCGCCTGCAGCGCGAAACGGTGGCGCCGCCAGCGGTTGTGCAGCACGAAATTCACGCTTTCGAGCGCCAGTTCCGGGGCGCCGCGCTGCTCGTCGTTCCAGCGCACGCGGCCGCCGCGGATGACGATCTCGCGTTGCGACAGCACCCAGTCGGCACCGGCGCCCTTTCCTTTCTTGCTCGGATCGATGAAGATGCCGGCCACGTACAGCTTGCCGTCACGGTCGCGGCGGATATCCAGGTCGGGATTGCTGATTTCCAGGTCGTACAGACGCAGGTCGGCCACAGCCGCCGACCACCACGAAACGGTGGCTGCCACCGCCGGCAGCGTCAGCGCCGCTCGGCCTTGGGCGTCGTGGATCACGACGTCGGTAAAGGCCAGATAGGGACGCAAGCCATGCCACGAGGCCTGCAGCGTGCCGATCGACACCGGCTGGCCGACGGCGCGCGAGGCGATCTGCTCGATATCCCCCTTGTAATGGTCGATGTTGGGCAGCACGCCATAACGCAGGGTCAGGAACAGCGCGCAAAAAAGGAAGTACGCCACCACCGCCAGCTTCAGCGCCCCCACGAGAAGCACGCGGACCCAGCGGTCGAGATGGCGGTAAGCCGACGCGAGTGCCGCACGACAGGCGGCCAGGCGGCGGAGTGGCGCGGGACGGTTATGCGGTTCTGGCGCCATCAGGCGGAGCGGCGGTCAAAGTGGAATAAAATGAATCCGGCCGGCATCATCCGCCGCGACGCGGACATGCACCAACCGCTCGCGCCTGAATCCGAACAACCCTTTTTCAAACCCTGCCTCCGTGATCAATTCGCTTTTGACCAGCCATGCCGCCTCGCGGTTCTTTACCCATTGGGTAAATGCCGAACCGGCGCGCGCGGCGCTGGTACAAGATCTTGCCCGATTATCCCTGAGCCCGGCCGACTTTGCTCGCATTTTGCAAACCCAGGTGGCGGCCGGCGCCGCGCTGCCGGCCGCCATGCGGCGCCTGCGCAACCTGGTGGTGGCGGTGCTGATCGAGCGCGATCTCGGCGGCCGCGCCGACCTGGCGGAAGTCGTCGCGACCATGACCGCGTTCGCCGAATTCGCGATTCGCACCCATCTGGCGGCACTGATGGCGGAACTGACCGTCCTGCATGGCGTGCCGCTGGGCCAGGACTCGGGGCAGCCGCAGGAATTGATGGTGCTCGGCATGGGCAAGCTGGGCGGCGCCGAGCTGAACGTGTCGTCCGATATCGACCTGATTTTCGTGTATGCCGAGGAAGGCGAGACGCAGACCACCGCGCCCGATCAGCGTTCGCTGTCGAATCACGAGTTTTTCACGCGACTGGGCAAGAAGCTGATCGCGGCGCTGTCAGAAATCACCGAGGATGGCTTCACCTTCCGCGTCGACATGGCGCTGCGCCCGAACGGCGGCTCCGGCCCGCTGGTGGCCAACCTCAACATGGTGGAGCGAATACCTGATCGTGCAGGGCCGCGAATGGGAGCGCTACGCCTGGGTCAAGGCGCGCGCCGTCACCGGCCGCGCCACCGATATCGCGGCGCTGGACAATATCGTGCGCCCGTTCGTTTACCGCCGCTACCTGGATTTCGGCGTCGATCGATGCGATGCGCATCGATGCATGCCCAGATCCGCGCCGAGGTCGACGCGCCAGGAGACGCGCCACCCGGAGCGCAGCGACAACGTCAAGCTGGGGCGCGGCGGCATCCGCGAAATCGAATTCCTGGCCCAGGTCTTCCAGCTGATCCGCGGCGGCCGCGAGCCGGAACTGCGCGAGCGCTCGACCCGCACCACGCTGCGCACGCTGGCTGGCCAAGGACTTGCTGATGCCGCCGACGGTGCGAGCACTTGCTGGAATCCTATGACTTTCTTGCGCAACCTGGAACATCGTCTGCAATATCTGGACGACGCCCAGACCCATACGCTGCCGGCCAATGAGGCCGACCGTCTGCGCGTGGCGCAGATGATGGGCTACGCCGACAGCGGCCGCACTGCTGGCGCGCGCTGCAGCTGCATCGCGCGCCTGGTGGCGGCCCAGTTCGACGCCATCTTCAGCGACCGCCAGCCTGGCCAATCCGCCGATGCGCCAAACGGCGGCGATCCGGTTCCCACGCTGAGCGACCACGATACGCTGGAAACGGTGACCGCCTGCCTGGCCGCGCTCGGCTTCGACGACGCCGCCGCCGCTGCCCAGCGCCTGTTGCTGACCTGGCAATCGGCGCGCCTGCAGTCGCTGCCCGAATCCAGCCGCAATCGGCTGGCGGCGCTGATCAATGCCGCGCTGCCGCTCATCGCCGGCATGCCGCAGGCGCGCTTCGCCACCCTCGGCCGCCTGCTGGATTTCCTCGAGGCGATCGCGCGCCGCGCCGCCTATCTGGCGCTGCTGACCGAATACCCGTACACGCTGGAGCGCGTGATCCGCATGATCAATGCCAGCGACTGGGCCGCCAAATACCTGACCCAACACCCGATCCTGCTCGACGAAATGCTGGACGAGCGCACCCTGAAGACCACCTCCGACTGGCCCGCCTTCGCGCGCGACTGCCGGCGCCAGCTGGACGCCGCCGCCGGCGACACCGAGCGCCAGATGGACCTGCTGCGCGAAATGCATCACGTGCAGGTGTTCCGGCTGCTGGCGCAAGACCTGGAGGGCGACCTGACGGTCGAACACCTGGCCGACGACCTGTCGGCGCTGGCCGATATCCTGGTCGGCGCGACGATCCGCGCCGCCTGGCACACCCTTTCCAGCCGCCATCTGCGAGACGCCGCGCTTCGCCGTGATCGCCTACGGCAAGCTGGGCGGCAAGGAGCTTGGCTACGTGTCCGACCTCGACATCATCTTCCTGTACGACGACGAGCATCCGGAAGCGCCGGCGCTGTACGCCAAGCTGGCGCAGCGCTTCATCACCTGGATGACCAGCCATACCTCGGCCGGCATCCTGTTCGACATCGACATCGCGCTGCGGCCGGACGGCGCTTCCGGCCTGCTGGTGTCGCCCTTGGCCAACTTCCGCAAGTACCAGCTCTCTTCCGCCTGGGTATGGGAGCACCAGGCGCTGACACGCGCTCGCTTCTGCGCCGGCGACGCCGCGATCGGCGCCGAATTCGAAGCGATCCGCGCCACCGTGCTGCGCCAGCCGCGCGAGGCGCAAGCGCTGAAGCAGGAAGTGACGGCGATGCGCAAGAAGCTGCACGACGCCCATCCGAACCGCACGCCGCTGTTCGACCTGAAGCACGACGCCGGCGGCATGATCGACATCGAATTCATCGTGCAGTACCTGGTGCTGCTGCACGCGGCGCAGTATCCGCAGCTGATGGCCGACATCGGCAATATCGGCCTGCTGAAACTGTGCGGCGAACTCGGCCTGATCGAGCCAGCGCTGGCGGGCCGCGTCGCCGACGCCTATCGCAGCATGCGCCGCCTGCAGCACCAGATCCGCCTGCAGGGCGAGCAGCGCGCGCGGGTAGAGCCGCAGCAGATCGCGGCCGAAGCGGCCGCGGTCAGGCAGCTGTGGAGCGTGGTTCTGGGATAGGCTGCCGGCGCGCTCTTTCCCTTGCAACAGTATTTCTACGGATTGCGCGGCACGGGCCGGTGGCCGCATGATTGATCCGGGCCTGCAGCCGCCCCCATGGCGTGGCAAGCGCCATCGATAGACGCGGAAGACCGCGATCTCTATACTGAACTTTGCCAAAGAGCAATGTGCGCCCAGATGGCCGTGAATGCATGTGTACTTGAATCTGCATTCGATCCAGAGCCGTCGGCGCCACCATAAACCGGCTTCGGGAGGAGACCCCCATGAACTTCGTACGCCTCGGTATTTCCGGGCGCCTCGCGCTCGCTTTCGGCACGATCCTGGTGTCGCTGGGGGGCATGACCGCGCTGGCGGCGGTGCAGATTGAAGCCGCCCTGCTGGTTTATTACGGCCTGGCCGCACTGGTCCTCGGCATCGGACTGGCATGGTGGCTGGCACGCGGCATCGCCGCCCCGCTGCAACAGGCGCTCGCCCTCACGCGCCGGGTCGCAGCCGGCGACCTGACGTCCACGCTCGCCGCCGGCGGCAGCGGCGAGACGACGCAACTGCTGCAGGCGCTGCAAGACCTGAGCGCGATGATGTTCAAGGTCGTCAGCGAAGTGCGCACCGGCACCACCATCATCGCCACCAGCTCCGGCCAGATCAATGCCGACAACGCGGCGCTGTCGGCCCGCACCGAGGCGCAGGCCAGTTCGCTGGAAGAGACCGCCTCGGCGATGGAACAGCTGACTTCGACCGTCAGGCAGAATGCCGGCAACGCGCAACAGGCCAACCAGCTGGTGGCCTCGGCATCCGATACCGCAATGCGCGGCGGCACCGTGGTGGGCCAGGTGGTCAGCACCATGGGGTCGATCAAGGCCAGCTCGGAAAAAATCGTCGATATCATCGGCGTGATCGACGGCATCGCGTTCCAGACCAATATCCTGGCCTTGAATGCGGCGGTGGAAGCAGCGCGCGCCGGCGAACAGGGGCGCGGCTTCGCGGTGGTGGCGGCCGAAGTGCGCCACCTGGCGCAGCGTTCGGCCGGCGCCGCCAAGGAAATCAAGGCGCTGATCGGTGACTCCGTCGAAAAAGTCAGCGCCGGTGGCAGGCTGGTGGACGAAGCCGGCCGCACTATGCAGGAAGTGGTCGCCGCGGTCCGCAACGTGGCCGACATCATCCGCGAGATCACCGCCGCCAGCCAGGAGCAAAGCGCGGGCCTCGACGAAGTCAATCGCGCCATCATCCAGATCGACCAGACCACCCAGCAAAATGCCCGGCTGGTGGACGATGCCGCCAAGGTCGCCGCCAGCCTGCACGCGCAGGCGGTGTCGCTGTCGGCGACGGTCGCCGAATTCCAACTGGGCGCGGCCGAATACGGCAACGCCGACGAAGCGGCCGACATGGTCAAAAAGGGCATCGCCTTCATGCGCGCCAACGGCAAGGCGCGGATGCTGGAAGAGGTCAACAATTCCAGCGCACAATTCCGCGACCGCGACCTGTATCTCAGCATTTACGACCTCGACAGCGCCACGGTGGCCGCGCATGCGACCAATCCGCGCCTGCTGGGCGCCGACATCACCGCCATCAAGGACACCGACGGCCGCTTCTTCATCAAGGAAATGGCAGCGATCGCCGCCAGCAAGGGTGCCGGCTGGGTCGACTACAAGTGGAACCACCCGGTCACCAAGCAGACCCTGGTGAAATCGGCGTTTTTCGAAAAGACCGGCAACCTGATCATCGCCTGCGGCTTTTACAAGCAGAGCGGCGAGGCGCCGCGGCTGGCGGCATAGCGGACTCTAGGCAGTACCGGCCTTCGAGTTGCCGCTTCCCGCTCACCGGATCCAGTTTTTTATACGGAGCGGAGAAAAGATGCAGGCGCCCGCTTTTATCCCGGAGTGGAATACGCGGCTCGATGCCCTTGAATTTGGCCAGCCCAGCGTAGCGGCAGTGCCGTAAGGCGATATCCACGATCTGGCGGCGCGGCTTGAGATGCTGGCGCTGCCCCAGTCGGCCAATCATGGTCCGTGTTGCCCGCGGCTCGGCCATGTGATTGGGTGGCGAGGGTTCGACATCGGCAATGATGCCAGCCTTGAGGTCGCCTGGTTCGGGTCACCTCATGCAATGTGCCGTATGCCGCGTACCGCAGGCCCTGACTATGCTCGCCTCTGTAGCCGCCCTTCGCCAGCCAGTGCCTATCTTCGATGCACTTCACCAAGGCAGTACGCGGTCAGGCAGCACTTTCAACGCGACGCTGGAGGGGGCTTCCGCCCGAGGTTTTTCAGCAAGCGGGCGCCGCTGTCGAAACCACGGCAAACCCCGGAGGCGATCACGCCGGTGACGACCAGCATCGCCGCTGTATGAACGCCCACGGCCGCGAGCGCCAGCGTCAGCGAACCGGATGCGGTGATCTCGCGGGCCGGCGCGTCTCCCATGCAAAGCGGGATGAGCGCCGGCACCAGCATCAATCCGGCGCCGTGCGCGGTGGACATCATGAACGACCAGAGCGCCAGCCCGGCATGGCCTGCCGACGTCCGGGCCAGCTTCGCCTTGCGGCCCGACAGGTGAACCACTGCGACGACGACAAGCAGCGCGCCCGCCATGGCTTGCAACACGACGCGATCCGTAGCCAAGCCGAGTGCCACTGCAGCGGCCACGAGCGCGACCGATGTCGCGTGCCCGGCCGCGATCGGCACCAAGGCCCGCAGCGCCTGGGTCCGATCGCGCGACCGCACGCCCCAGGCGGCAGCAAACATCCAGCCGGTGGCAGGATTCAGGCCGTGAAGGGCGCCGCCCACTGCGACCGCCAGCCATGGCCAAAGGTTCGACATGATGCACTCACGCGCTCAAGCCGTCGCGCTTCAGGCGCGATGGCAGCACGAGCCGACCGTAGAAGCCGGTTCCACACCTGGCGCCGCCTCATAGCGGTCGTGGTGGCGCACCCACTCCATTTTGTAGGGCACGTCGTTCTCGTCGCGACCCTTGGGTGTGAGATCCATCAGCCTGTACGCCCCCATCATCACCTCCACGCCGCGGCCGTAGGTCGAGTAAGTGTGGAAGATTTCGCCTGCGTCATTCTTGTAGAACACGCTGATGCCGGGCGCTTCCTCGGTCGCGAAGGAGCGCATGCCGTAGTTGTAACCGACCTCGCCTTTGGCCTGTTCTTCCTGCGTGAAGCTGACGCCGAAGTCGTGGTTGAAGTCGCTGTCATGCGAGGAAACCCACCTGAACTGCCAGCCCATGCGCCGGCGAAAGCGCTCGATCTCGGCCAGCGGTGCGCGCGAAATTGCCACCAGCGTGATATCGCGATGCTTCAGGTGCACGTTCATGCCGTCGGTGTGGTCTGCCATGAAAGAGCAGCTTGGGCAGCCTTGCTCCCACCCCGGGCCGAACATGAAGTGCTGCACCAGCAGTTGGCGGCGGCCGTCGAAAAGGTCGGAGAGCGTGCGCCGACCCTCGGGTGTGTCGAAGACGTAGTTCTTCTCGACACGCTCCCACGGCAGCGCGCGGCGCTCGCGGGCAATCTGGTCATGCAGGCGCGTCAGTTCCTTTTCGCGCGCCAGCAGTTTCTTGCGCTCGCTCGTCCAACGGTCACTGGAGACGACGGAATGGTTCACGGTACGTGCTTCGGCAATGGTGCTGTTCATGATGTGCTCCTTGGCTCGAAGAGCCGTTCGAGGTGGTTCAATGCGGCGGCCGAGCGGTGTGCGGTCACGACTTGACGCCTTTCGGACGTCGCACGGCACGGACCTTTCCGCTCTCTCCGCCGCCGCAGTAAAAGAGGCCTGCCCCGTCGGATTCGAGCCCGCTGACGCCGGTGCCGCTCGGCATCTCCAGCCGCTCGAACACGGCGCCACTCTCCGGGTCGATTCGGCGGATATCGCTCTCGTCCCCTTCCCATGTCCCGTGCCACAGCTCGCCGTCGACCCAAGTCACGCCGGTGACGAAGCGGTTGGACTCGATGGTGCGGATGACTGCGCCGGTCGCCGGATCGATCTGGTGGATCTTGCGATCGCGGTACTGGCCCACCCACAGACTGCCCTCGGCCCAGGCGAGCCCCGAGTCGCACCCGTGGCCGGGAGCCGGGATCGACGCCACCACCTTGCCGTTGGCGGGATCGATCTTGTCGATGCGCTCCTCGGCGATTTGATAGAGGTAAGTGCCGTCGAAGGCGGTGCCGGCGTCGCAGGCCCGGTCGAGCGTACGCGTGGGCTCGCCGCTCTCGGGATCGAAGGCGATCAGCCTGGCCCCGGTAGCAGCCCAGACGCGCTGGCCATCGTGGGTTACACCATTCACGCGGTCGGCGCCGGCGAAGGGGCCATATTCGCGCACGATCTCGGCCGCGCGCGCCGTTGCCTGGGGTCTGTCTTTGCTTGTCTTGCGGGTCATTGCTGGCTCCTTGTGGTGCGCCTCGGACCGGCGCCGCAAGACAACTTTATTCCATTGGGAGCACGGCGGGGAGTAACAAGATTGTCGTGAATCCTGCCAGCGGCGGCGACAGCCAGCGACGGGTCCGCGCCTGGCCGATCGAGCGCACCTGTCCGCCGGCCTCAAGCTCGGCCAGCGCGCGCTGGATGGTGCGCTGACTTGCCCCCAGGGCCAACGCCAGGGCCGAGGTCGACCAGGCCGCGCCGTCGGAAAGCAACGCCACCAGCGCTGCCTGATCGCCGTCGATGGGCGGCGCCAGCATAACAACGGCGCGCTCATCGAGCGGCCTGAGAATGAAGCCTCGCGCGGTGGCCTCGATGTGCGCCAGCGCTTTGACGAGCGCGCGCAGACGGCCGATCTCGACCCGCAAGCGCGCCCGATGTGATTCGTCGGGGCGGCGGGTGCGGAAGGCGCAGGCGATCAAGGCCTCCCGATCGACATCGCGGGGCCACGCTTCGGCGAGCGCACGCATCAGCGCGAACAGCACCGGCCGGCGTGCCAGCGGCCGCCACGCTGCGCCGGTGCCCAGCCCGCGGCGGCAAGCGTCGACCACCAGCGCGTCGGATGCCAGGAGTGCCGCGACCTCGTCAAGGCGCAACGCCTGTTCGCCGCCGGCGCTGAGGCGCCGGGCGGCGGGACGATCGAGCGCGGCTCTCGCCTCCGCCACCTCGGCCAGGAGCGCCGGCACGCGCGCGCGCTCGGCCGCTTCGTGCGCACGGGCAAGCGCTGCCCGCGCCGCGCCGATACGCAGCGAACGCAGCGTCAGCTCCGCCGCAGCCAGCTCGGCTACCGCTGCCAGCGATGGGGACAGGCCGCGCACATCGAGCCGTGCCAGTGCCGCCTCGGCTTCGCCGAGGCGGCCAAGCAACAAAAGCCTGCGCGTCGCGATGAGCCGCGCCTGCAGCGCGTTGGCGTGATCGGCATGCGTCTCGAGCGTAGCCAGGGCCGCCGCCAGCGCGCGCGGCGTGCTGCCGAGATCGCGCACGGCCAGCGCCACCTCGGCCTCGGCGACGACGCAGCGCGCGCGCGCCAGCTCCTCGTGGGCGCCAAAGCCACGGGCGGCGCGCCGAAGGAGCTCACGGGCGCGCGCGTGCTCGCCAAGCTGGGCCATGGCGATGCCGCGCAAGGCCAGCGCCGGCGGGTCGTCGCGCAGGGCGACGCGCTTGAGGGCGCCGAGCGCATCGCCGGCGGCGAGGGCACGTGCGGAAGCGGTGATCAGGGAATCCATGGCGGCAGAATACACCGCCAGGCTGTTGTTGCGCCGCGCTTGCGAGACTCCGGGATGCCGGCAAATACGCCCAGCGATTGGATCGGCGTGAGACATGCATCCCCGGTTCCGGCTGCGACCGGGACATGGAGTGTCTGCTTTGGACGGTCGAATTCAAGGCGCCTCGCGGCGGCTCAGGGCCCAATGCAGCGCATTGAATTTTGGCTTGCAGTCTTGGCCAGATAGCCAATACGGCACGCTGAACTTCCGCTTGTGGCCGACTTTGCGATTGCCGAAACGACCAAGAACAGCACGACCGTATAAAGGAGTCATCTAATCGGCCAACAAGTTCTCACGCCTATGGCCAATGGGGCCAGGCCATGCAGGCAATACCGGCACAAATGCGCCCCCTCTCCACTTCATCACCCTCTCCGGTAACGAAAACTCATGCAGGAGTGCCGGCGCCGAGCCCAGGGTTAGCTGGCGGCCCGGGCGAAGCCGGTCAGCCGCGCCGGCACGGAGGCGGTTTTTGCGATCTGGATCGCCCCGCTCTCTCTCGCTTGGTGCTGGTACGCGGGGCGCTGAGGCGCGGCGAGCGCGGCACCGGCGAGACCGCCATGAAAAACGCCCTGCGGCCGCAAGGGCGCGCAGGGCGTTGGGCAGGAGCCGCCGGAAGCGGTTTACTTGGCGTTCATCAGCGCAACCGTGGTGTCCAGCATGCGGTTCGAGAAGCCCTACTCGTTGTCGTACCACGACGATACCTTGACCAGCCGGCCCGAGACCTTGGTCAGCGTGGCGTCGAAGTTGAAGCTGCGCGGTGAACTCGGATTGATCGATGCGGCGCTCGCCGGCGAAGTGGCAAACGCCTATCGGATGTTCCGCAAGCTGCAGCACAAAATTTGGCCTCACGACCCTGAGCGCGCACGGGTACAATTTTTCCCAGGTGGAAAGGCAGGCAGCTCAGCTCAAGCGGCTGTGGGCGCAAATGCTGGAATGAGATGCCTTTCCCCTCCCCTTGAACCTTTATTCCGCATAGAAAGGCAACATGAAAACAAATCGGAACTCGTATGCTCGCCATGCACTTGCCGCACTGACTTTGTGCTGGGCCTCGCTGGCCGTCGCCGCGCCGGACGCCGCGGTATTCGCCCAGGTCCAGAAGCAGAAGGAGCCGCTGCTCGCCACCCTGAAGGACCTGGTGTCGATCGAATCCGGCAGCAAGGACCGCGAAGGGCTGGACAAAATCTCCCAGCTCATCCATGACCGCCTGCAGGCGCTGGGCGGCCAGGTCGAACTCATCGAACCGGGCGCGGACACCTACCGCATGCAGGACACCCCGGAACGTCCCGGCCGCATGGTGCGCGCGACCCTCAAGGGCAGCGGCACGAAAAAGATTCTGCTGATCGCGCACATGGATACGGTGTACTTGAAGGGCATGCTCGCCAAGCAGCCGTTCCGGATCGACGGCAACCGGGCCTATGGCCTGGGCATCGGCGACGACAAGGCCGGCATCGCCGTGATCCTGCATACGCTTGCGGCCCTGAAGGCGCTCGATTTCCGCGACTACGGCACCCTGACAGTGTTGATCAACGGCGACGAGGAAATCAGCTCGCCGGCGTCGCGGCAACTCCTGACCAAGCTGGGCGCCGAACACGACCTGACCATGTCCCATGAAGGCTCGCCGGCCTCGAAAGACCATCTGTCCATGGCCACCGCCGGCATCGCGGCCGTGACGCTGAAAGTCAAGGGCAAGGCATCGCATGCCGGCAATGCTCCCGAGCTCGGCCGCAACGCGATCTATGAACTGGCGCATCAGATCCAGCAGACCAGGGATTTTTCCGACCCGTCGCGCGGCCTGAAGATGAACTGGACCATCCTCTCCGGCGGCACCAATAGAAACGTCATTCCGGCGGAAGCCAAAGCGGAGGCGGATGTAAGAGCGATCCGTGTGTCGGACTTCGACGGCCTGGATGCGCGCCTGCGCGAAACGGTCAAGAAGCAGTTGATTCCGGACACCACGGTCGAACTGAGCTTCGAGCGCAGGCGGCCTCCCCTTGAGCTGAGGCAGTCGGCTGTGGAGACGGGCCGGCTGGCACAAAACATCTATGCGGAGCTCGGCAAGAAGCTCATCATCGACGACGCGGTCCAGGGCGGCGGCACCGATGCGGCGTTCGCTGGCATGAACAACCAGAATGCGGTGCTGGAACGCTTCGGCCTGCTTGCCTTCGGTGCGCATTCGAACGACGACGAATACATCCTGATCGATTCGATCGAGCCCCGGCTTTATCTCGCGACCAGGCTGATCATGGATTTCTCCCGCTCCGCGCAAGCCAAATGAAGCACTTCATGCGCGCGGCATGAGCGCATGAGACCAAATCAAAACGCCCCGCTGTCTTTCCGACAGCGGGGCGTTTTTGCAGGCGCTGAAAGTATTACTTCGCGTTCATCAGCGCCACGGTCGTGTCCAGCATGCGGTTCGAGAAGCCCCACTCGTTGTCGTACCACGACGACACCTTGACCAGGCGGCCCGACACCTTGGTCAGGGTCGCGTCGAAGGTGCTGACGAGGCCGGGTTGTGGTTGAAGTCGACCGACACCAGCGGCGCCGTGTTGTAGTCGAGGATGCCTTTCAGCGGCGCCTTCGGCCGCCGCCTTCATGATGGCGTTGACTTCATCGACCGTGGTGTCGCGCGCGGCGATGAAGGACAGGTCGACGATCGAGACGTTGATGGTCGGCACGCGGATCGCGTAGCCGTCCAGCTTGCCGTTCAGTTCCGGCAGCACCAGGCCGACCGCGGAGGCGGCGCCGGTCTTGGTCGGGATCATGCTCATGGTGGCGGAACGGGCGCGGCGCAGGTCTTCGTGCATGACGTCGGTCAGCACCTGGTCGTTGGTGTAGGCGTGGACCGTGGTCATCAGGCCGTTGACCAGGCCGATCTCGTCGTGCAGCGGCTTGACCAGCGGCGCCAGGCAGTTGGTGGTGCAGGAGGCGTTCGAGATCACGGTGTCGGACGCTTTCAGCACGTCGTGGTTGACGCCGTAGACGATGGTGGCGTCGACGTCCTTGCCGCCCGGCGCCGAGATGATGACTTTCTTGGCGCCGCCCTTCAGGTGGGCCGACGCCTTTTCCTTGGTGGTGAAGAAGCCGGTGCATTCGAGCACGACGTCGACGCTTCAGTTCGCCCCATGGCAGGTTCGGCCGGGTTGCGCTGCGGCGAACACGCGGATCTTGTCGCCGTTGACGACCATGAAATCGCCGTCGACCGCCACCGTGCCGGGGAACTTGCCGTGCGCGGTGTCGTAGCGGGTCAGGTGCGCGTTCGATTCGGCGTCGCCGAGGTCGTTGATGGCGACGATCTGGATGTCGTGCTTCTTGCCGCCTTCATAATGCGCGCGCAGGACATTGCGGCCGATACGGCCATAGCCGTTGATTGCTACACGAATAGTCATGGGAAACTCCTGAAAGTAAGCAAACGAATAACCAATAAACTGACGCCGGATTAAGCCAACACCGATTTCACCGCGGCGACCACGCGCTCGACGGTGAAGCCGAAATGCTTGAACAAGGCGCCGGCCGGCGCCGATTCGCCGAAGGTATCGATGCCGACCACCGCGCCTTCCAGGCCGACGTACTTGTACCAGAAGTCGGTGACGCCAGCTTCGATCGCGACACGCGGCAGGCCCCTGGTCAGCACGCTGTCCTTGTAGGCGGCGTCCTGGCGATCGAAGACGTCGGTCGACGGCATCGACACCACGCGCACCGCAATGCCCTTCCTGCGCCAGCTGCTCGGCCGCCTTGACCGCCAGCTCGACTTCGGAGCCGGTGGCGATCAGGATCGCGCGCGCCGCCTGTCCATTCGCGGCGTCCTTCAGCACGTAGCCGCCGCGTGCGATGTCGGCGATCTGTTCGGCGCTGCGCTCCTGGAACTGCAGGTTCTGGCGCGAGAAGATCAGCGTCGACGGCCCATCGCGGCGCGTCACCGCGTGCGCCCAGGCCACCGCCGATTCGACCGTGTCGCAGGGACGCCAGTTGTCCAGGTTCGGGATCAGGCGCAGGCTGGAGACGTGCTCGATCGACTGGTGGGTCGGGCCGTCTTCGCCGAGGCCGATCGAGTCGTGGGTGAACACGAAGATCGAGCGGAGCTTCATCAGCGCCGCCATGCGCAAGCGCATTGCGGCTGTAGTCCGAGAACGTCAGGAAGGTGGCGCCGAACGGGATGTAGCCGCCATGCAGCGCGATGCCGTTCATGATCGCGCTCATGCCGAATTCGCGCACGCCGTAGTTGATGTGGTTGCCGGCCTGGTCGGGGCGCACCGCGACGCATTCCTTCCAGTTGGTCAGGTTGGAGCCGGTCAGGTCGGCCGAGCCGCCGAGGAATTCCGGCAGCACCGGCGCCAGCGCCTGGATCGCGTTCTGGCTGGCCTTGCGGGTGGCGATGGTTTCCTTTTTCTCGACGCAGGAAGCGATGTAGGCCTTCACCGTTTCATCGAAATTGGCCGGCAGCTCGCCCTTCATGCGGCGCAGCAATTCGGCCGCCTGTTGCGGATACTGCGCGCGGTAGGCGTCGAACGTGGCGTTCCACTCGCCTTCCAGCGCCGCGCCGGCGGTCTTGGCGTCCCACGCCTGATAGACGTCGGCCGGAATCTCGAACGGCGCATGCGGCCAGCCGATCGCTGCGCGCACCGCGGCGATTTCCTTGTCGCCGAGCGCGGCGCCGTGCACCTTGTCGGTGCCGCGCAGGTTCGGCGAACCCTGGCCGATCACGGTCTTGCAGCAGATCAGGGTCGGCTTGTCGGACGTGCTTGGCTTGCGCGATCGCGGCATCGACCGCGGCGACGTCGTGGCCGTCGACCGTGCTCACGTTCCAGCCGTAGGCTTCGAAACGCTTCGGCGTGTCGTCGCGGAACCAGCCTTCGACCTTGCCGTCGATCGAGATGCCGTTGTCGTCGTACAGCACGATCAGTTTGGACAGGCGCAAGGTGCCGGCCAACGAGCAGGCTTCATGCGAAATGCCTTCCATCAGGCAGCCGTCGCCGACGAACACGTAGGTGTGGTGGTCGACCACCTTGAAATCGGGCCGGTTGAATTCGGCCGCCAGCAGCTTCTCCGCCAGCGCCATGCCGACCGCGTTGGTCAGGCCCTGGCCGAGCGGGCCGGTGGTGGTTTCGACGCCCGGCGTGATATCGACTTCCGGATGGCCCGGCGTCTTCGAATGCAGCTGGCGGAAGTTCCTGATTTCTTCCATCGGCAGGTCGTAGCCGGACAGGTGCAGCAGCGCATAGTGCAGCATCGAGCCGTGGCCGTTGGACAGCACGAAACGGTCGCGATTGGTCCAGCGCGGGTTGGCCGGATTGTGCCGGTAATGCTTGCTCCACAGCGCGACGGCGATTTCCGCCATCCCCATCGGCATGCCGGGATGGCCGGAATTGGCCTTTTGTACTGCGTCCATTGCCAGTGCGCGGATTGCATTGGCCATCTTGTCGGTGGGAAGCGGAGAAGTCATGTGTCGTTCAGGTAAATGGCGGCTCGGTGCGAGCGGTTGCAACGGAAGGGAGGAAAGCCCGATATTTTACCAGAGCGAGGCTTGCGGATTTAAAATTGACGCCCCGACATGATGGAGAACCGCCGTGCCCGCCCGCCGCCCGCCCGCATCCCCGATACACCCGTCCGGCCTGAGGGCGCGCGGTGTCCGCCGGCCCACGATCGGTGGCGCCGCAGCCGGGCGCCGCACGCGGCGCAAGTAACGGCCGCGGCATGCCCCGTTTCTACTGCCCGCAGCCGCTCGCGATCGGCGCCGTCGTCGACCTGCCCGAGCACGTCGCCCATCACTTGCACGTGTTGCGCACTACCGTCGGCGAACCCATCACCTTGTTCAACGGCGAGGGCGGCGAATACGCGGCGACGCTCAGCGCGCTCGAGAAAAAGCGCGGCAGCGCCGAAATCAAGGCGTTTTCGGCGCGCGAGGCCGAACTGCCGTACGCGGTGAAGCTGGCGCAGGCCTTGCCGGAGGCCTCGAAAATGGACTGGATCGTGGAAAAAGCGGTCGAGCTCGGCGCCGCGGCGATCCAGCCGCTGGCGGCGCGGCGCTGCGTGGTCCGCTTGTCGGCCGAGCGCGCCGCCAAAAAAATGACGCACTGGCAAGGCATCGTCGTCGCCGCCTCGGAACAGAGCGGGCGCAACCGGCTCGCGCAGCTGGCCGAGCCGCTCGGTTTCGACGACTGGATCGCCCAGCGCGATCTGCATCTGCGGATCTTGCTGACGCCGCGCGCCGACCGTTCGCTGTCCGAATGGGCGCGCCATCATCCGCCGCAGCCGCTGACCCTGGCGCTCGGGCCGGAAGGCGGCTTCACCGAAGACGAGGAAAACGCGGCGCGCGCGCACGGCGTGCTGACGCTGAGCATGGGTGCGCGCATCCTGCGCACCGAAACCGCCGGACTGGGCGCGCTCGCCGCGCTCAACGCCATCTGGGGCGAAATGTAGGAGCGCCGCGCTCCGCTCCTGCGCCCTGGCCTATGCCGCGCCCCCATATACTCCCGCCAATGAACGGCCATGCCGGGCATAAAATGGCGATTTTGCAGGCATACTCCAACAGCAATTCCACACTCCCCTTGGCATGCCGCACTTGCGGCGCATGGCAGCTAAATCCAGATCAAACTTGCGCGCGATTGGCGCACGCTGGGAATCCGCAGCTTTTATGATGAAAGTTTAAGCAACACGGGAGAGCGATCATGGGCCTTTTTGACAGCGTACGCGGAATGCTGGGCGGCCAGCAGCAGCCGGACGATTCCAGGGCAAGGCTGCTGGAAGCCGCCGCTGCCATGCTGTCGAGCAACAGCCAGGTCGGCGGCTTGCCTGGCCTGCTGGAAAGATTCCAGGAAGCCGGACTCGGCCACGTGATCGGCTCCTGGATCGGCACCGGACAGAACCAGCCGATCTCGCCCGAGCAGGTGCAGCAGGTACTCGGCGACGGCGAGTTGCAGCACATCTCCGAGCAGACCGGGCTGCCGCCGGAACAGGCAGCCGGCCACTTGAGCGACCTGCTGCCCAGCCTGATCGACAAGCTGACGCCGAACGGCGAAGTACCGGAAGGCGGCCTGGGCCAGGCGGGCGCGCTGCTGGGGCGTTTGCTGGGCCGCCATTAGAGCCGGACCGGAACCATTGTTGCGGAGCGACGAAATCCGCGACAATGGGGCCATGCACTGGCTCCGTCAAATTTTCCGCCGCGATAAACCGCAGATTCCCGCTGCGCTGTGGCATACATGCGTCGCGCAACTGCCCTTTTTGCAGCGCTTGAGTCCCGATGATCTGGACCGCCTGCGCCAATTGTGCGAAATCCTGCTCGACAAAAAGACGTTTACCGGCGCCGGCGGCCTCGAACTGACCGACGAAATCGCCGTGCTGATCGCCGCCCAGGCCAGCCTGCCGGTCCTCAATCTGACGCTCGACCTGTACCGCGACATGGCCGGCGTAATCGTCTATCCCTCGCAATTCATCGTCCCGCAGGCCGAGATGGACGAAGCCGGCGTGCTGCATGAATGGCATGAACCGATTTCCGGCGAGGCGGTGGATGCCGGCGGCGCGGTCGTGCTGTCGTGGGAAGACGTGGAACAGGCCGGCACGCCGGGCTATAACGTTGTCATCCACGAATTCGCCCACAAGTTGGATATGGGCGACGGCAACGCCAACGGCTGTCCGCCGTTTCTGACGGCGTATCACGCCGGCATTACCGTTGCGGCATGGCAGCGCAGCTTCAGCGCCGCCTATGAAGACTTCACGCGGCGGGTAGATGCACTGGAAAGCCGCTTGCCACCCGATTTCGACGACGACGATCCGGCCCATGCCGCGCAGTACGAGACATTGTGCGCGGACATGCCGCTCGACCCGTATGCGGCCACGCACCCGGCCGAGTTTTTCGCTGTCGCCTCGGAAACGTTTTTCGTTCTGCCGCAGCCGCTGGCGGCGGCGTATCCGCAGGTCTACGAGCTGCTGGCGCGCTATTACCGGCAAGACCCTTTGCACGGCTAGGCGTGCGGTGTGCCGCGGGGCCGCAGGGATAGCCGCCGAAAGCATCTATAATTCAAGGTTTTGCAGCATCTTTCTGCCACAGTTTCCCGAATCGACAGGTGATGAAGGTATTTCGCGGACTTCCCAATGCGGCTGCGCGCGCGCCCTGCGCGCTGACGATCGGCAACTTCGACGGCGTGCATCGCGGCCATCAGGCCTTGCTGGCGCGCGTGCGCGAGGCTGCCTCGAAGCTGGATCTGGAAGCGGCGGTGATGACCTTCGAGCCGCATCCGCGCGAATTCTTCGCCCAGCTCGCCGGCGATCCGTCGAAGGCGCCGACGCGCATCGCCAACCTGCGCGACAAGCTGCAATCGCTGGACAACGCCGGCATCGACCGCGTCATCGTCGAGCATTTCAATGCACATTTCGCCGCCATGCCGCCGCAGGATTTCATCGAAAAGGTGCTGGTGCAAGGGCCTGCACGTGAAATGGCTGATGGTCGGCGAGGATTTCTGCTTCGGCGCCACGCCGCGCCGGCAATGTCGAGACGCTGCTGGAAGCCGGCCGCCAGTACGGCTTCCAGGTGGAAACCCTGCCGACGGTGATGCAGCGGCGGCACGCGCATTTCGTCGTCGGCGGTGCGCGCGGCGCTGGCCGCCGGCGATTTCGCCGCGCGCCGAGCAGTTGCTGGGCCATTCGTATGCGATCTCCGGCCACGTGGTCCACGGCAAGAAACTCGGGCCGCACGCTCGGCTTCCCGACCCTGAACCTGCGCGTCCGCCACCGGCATCCGGCGCTGTCCGGCATCTTCGTGGTGCGGTGCACGGCCTGGGCCAGACAGCCGCTGCCGGGCGTGGCCAGCCTCGGGCGTGCGCCCGACCGTCGACGACAGCGGCCGCATGCTGCTGGAGATCCACGTATTCGACTACGACCGGCGACTGCTACGGCAAGCTGGTGCGGGTCGAGTTCCTGCACAAGCTGCGCGACGAAGAAAAATACGTCGACCTGCCGACGCTGACCGCCGCCATCGCACGCGACGCCGACCAGGCGCGCGCCTGGTTCCGGCGCGCAGGCGGCGTGCGCTGCGCCACCGACCGAATTTGACGCGGCACCGCCCTCCCCAGCCGCGGCGCACGGCAGATTTTCCTGCGCGCGCCCTCCTCGCTTCATAAAATTCAGCAAAGAACAACATGTCCGATAACGAATCCAGCAAACCGCCGCCAAACCCGCCGCCAAGCCGGGAGCCGCGCCAAGGCCGCCAGCAAATACCCGGTCAACATGACCGGAGACGCCGTTCCCGATGCGCGGCGACCTCGCCAAGCGCGAACCGGCTGGGTCAAGCAATGGCAGGAAAAGAAGCTCTACCAGCGCATCCGCAAGGCGTCGCAAGGGCCGCCCGAAGTTCGTCCTGCACGACGGCCCGCCGTACGCCAACGGCGACATCCACCTCGGCCACGCGGTCAACAAGATCCTGAAGGACATGATCGTCAAGGCGCGCAACATGGCCGGCTTCGACGCGCCCTACGTGCCGGGCTGGGATTGCCACGGCATGCCGATCGAGATCCAGATCGAAAAACAGTACGGCAAGAACTTGCCGACCGCCGAGGTGCTGGCGAAAGCGCGCGCCTACGCCGCTCGAGCAGATCGAGCGGCAGCAAGAAGGACTTCATCCGCCTGGGCGTGCTGGGCGAATGGGACAACCCCTACCTGACCATGGCTTTCGGCAACGAGGCCGACGAAATCCGCGCGCTCGGCACCATCCTGGAAAAGGGCTACGTCTACCGCGGCCTGAAGCCGGTCAACTGGTGCTTCGACTGCGGCTCGGCGCTGGCCGAGGCGGAAGTCGAATACCAGGACAAGCGCGACCCGGCGATCGACGTCGGCTTCCCGTTCGCCGAACCGGAAAAGCTGGCCGCCGCCTTCGGCCTGCGCAAGCTGCCGACGGACAACGGCTTATCGTGATCTGGACCACCACGCCGTGGACCATCCCGTCCAACCAGGCGCTGAACGTGCATCCCGAATCATCGCTACGCGCTGGTGCAAACCGAGCGCAACGGCGAGCCGCTGCTGCTGATCCTGGCGGCCGACCTGGTCGACGCCTGCCTGCAGCGCTACGGCCTGGAAGGCAAGATCATCGCCACCGCCGGCGGCGAAGCACTGGACATGCATCAGCTTCAAGCACCCGCTGCCGACAGCCGACCCGGGCTACGACCGCACTGTCGCCGGTCTACCTGGCCGACTACGTGACGCCGGACAGCCGGCACCGGCATCGTGCACTCGGCGCCGGCCTACGGCCTGGACGACTTCATCTCGTGCAAGGCGCACGGCATGAAGGACGACGAGATCCTCAAACCCGGTGATGGGCGACGGCCACTACGCCTCGTGCGCTGCCGCTCTTCGGCGGCATGACGATCTGGGAAGCGTCGAAGCCGATCTGCGCCACGCTGAACGAAGCCGGCGCGCTGTTCAAGCTGAAGATGTTCGACCACAGCTACATGCACTGCTGGCGCCACAAGACGCCGATCATCTACCGCGCCACCTCGCAGTGGTTCGCCGGCATGGACATGACGCCGAAAGACGGCGGCCCGACCCTGCGCGAAACCGCGCTGGCACGGCATCGACGACACCGCCTTCTTCCCCGCCTGGGGCAAGGCGCGCCTGCACGGCATGATCGCCAACCGTCCGGACTGGACCCTGTCGCGCCAGCGCCAGTGGGGCGTGCCGATGGCCTTCTTCGTGCACAAGGAAACCGGCGAGCTGCATCCGCGCACGCCGGAACTGCTGGAGCAAGTCGCCAAGCTGATCGAGCAGGACGGCATCGAAGCCTGGCAGACGCTCGATCCCAAGGAACTGCTGGGCGACGACGCCGAGCATGTACGTCAAGAACAACGACACGCTGGACGTCTGGTTCGATTCCGGCACCACGCACCAGACCGTGCTGCGCGGCTCGCACGCCGACGCAGTCGCAGTTCCCGGCCGACCTCTACCTGGAAGGCTCGGACCAGCACCGCGGCTGGTTCCACTCGTCGCTGCTGACCTCGTCGATGCTCAATGGCCGCCCGCCCTACAAGGCGCTGCTGACGCACGGCTTCACGGTCGACGGCGAAGGCAAGAAGATGTCCAAGTCGCTCGGCAACACGCTCGCGCCGCAAAAGATCTCGGACACGCTGGGCGCCGACATCCTGCGCCTGTGGGTCGCCTCGACCGACTACTCGGGCGAACTGTCGATCTCCGACGAGATCCTGAAGCGCGTGATGGAAGCCTATCGCCGCATCCGCAACACGCTGCGCTTCCTGCTGGCCAACACCTCCGACTTCGACCCGGCGCAAGGACGCGGTGCCGGTCGCCGAACTGCTCGAGATCGACCGCTATGCGATCGCCAGCATGGCGCAGCTGCAGGCCGATATCCTGCGCGCACTATCGAGCGCTACGAATTCCACCCGGTGATCGCGAAGCTGCAGATGTACTGCTCGGAAGACCTGGGCGGCTTCTACCTCGACATCCTGAAGGACCGCCTGTACACCACCGGCGTCGACTTCGCACGGCGCGCCGTTCGGCGCAGACCGCGCTCTGGCACATCACGCAAGCGCTGCTGCGCGTGATGGCGCCGATCCTGTCGTTCACGGCCGAAGAAGCCTGGGCCGTGTTCGCCGGCGCGCGAAGCCTACGCCGCCAGCGACGAGACCATCTTCACCCAGACCTACTGGACGCTTGCCGGCGGTGGCCGACGCCGCCGCGCTGCTCGACAAGTACGCGGCGCTGCGCGAAGTGCGCGCCGACGTCACCAAGCAGCTGGAGGAGGTGCGCGTCGCCGGCGCCATCGGCTCGTCGCTGCAGGCCGAAGTCGAGATCAAGGCCAGCGGCGACAAGTACCGGCTGCTGGCCAGCCTGGACGACGACCTGAAGTTCGTGCTGATCACCTCGCAGGCGACGCGTGACCGAAGTCGCCGACGCCGAGCAGGAAGCGATCGTCGTCACGCCGTCGGCGCAGCAGAAATGCGAGCGCTGCTGGCACTACCGCGCCGACGTCGGCATCGATGCCGAGCATCCGGGCCTGTGCGGCCGCTGCGTGACGCAATCTGTTCGGCGCCGGCGAAAAGCGCAGCTTCGCCTGACCGGGCTGGGCCGCTCCGTGCGGCCCGGCGTGATCCATAACAATATTGAAGGCGCAGCGCGCAGATATGGCAACCAGAAAACGTTTTTCCACTTCCTCCAACGCCGGCATGGCGCCCTGGCTCGGCATCGCCGCGATCATCGTCCTGCTCGACCAGCTGACCAAGATCACCATCACGCGCCTGTTCAGCTATGGCGAGTCGCATGCCGGTCACCTCGCTTCTTCAACCTGGTGCTGGTCTACAACAAGGGCGCCGCCTTCAGCTTCCTGGCGCAACGAGGGCGGCTGGCAGCGCTACTTCTTCACCGGCATCGCCATCGTCGCCGCACTGTTCATCGTCTACCTGCTGAAGCAAGCACGCCGGCCAGCGCCTGTTCTGCTGGGCGCTGGCGCTGATCCTGGGCGGCGCCATCGGCAATGTGATCGACCGCATCGTGCTACGGCCACGTGATCGACTTTCTCGATTTCCATGTGGCCGGCTGGCACTGGCCGGCCTTCAACGTCGCCGACAGCGCCATCTGCATCGGCGCCGTGCTGTTCGTCGTCGACGAACTGCGGCGCGTGAACAAGTAGACGCGCACATAGGCGGCCGCCGCACGCTGGTACACTATGCGCGACGTCATTTCAGGAATTTCCATGGACCTCGCTGGCAAAAAAATCGTTCTCGGCCTGACCGGCGGCATCGCCTGCTACAAGGCGGCGGAATTGTACGCGCGGCGCTGATCAAGGCCGGCGCCACGGTGCAGGTGGTGATGACCGCAGGCGGCGACGCAATTCATCACGCCGGTGACGATGCAGGCCCTGTCCGGCCAGCCGGTGTACACCGACCAGTGGGATGCGCGCATCGCCAACAACATGCCGCACATCGACCTGACGCGCGGCGCCGACGCCATCGTGATCGCGCCCTGCTCGGCCGATTTCATGTCCAAGCTGGCGCACGGCGCCTGCGACGACCTGCTGTCGACGCTGTGCGTGGCGCGGCCGGCGACGCTGCCGCTGCTTGGTGGCGCCGGCGATGAACGTCGAGATGTGGCAAAACCCGGCGACCCGGCGCAATGTCGCCACGCTGCGCGGCGGACGGCATCCGACTGCTCGGCCCGGACGCCGGCGAGCAGGCCTGCGGCGAAACCGGCATGGGCCGCATGCTGGAACCGGAACAATTGCTGGAAGAAATGATCGCCTCGTTCCAGCCCAAACTGCTGGCCGGCAAGCGCGTGCTGATCACCGCCGGCCCCACCTTCGAGCCGATCGACCCGGTGCGCGGCATCACCAATCTTTCCTCCGGCAAGATGGGCTACGCGCTGGCGCGCGCCGCGCGCGAAGCCGGCGCCGAGGTCACGCTGGTATCCGGCCCGACCGCCCTGCCGACGCCGTACGGCGTGCGCGCATCGACGTCTGCACAGCGCGCAGCAGATGCACGACGTGGTGATGGCGCAGGTGGCGGAGCCAGCACCTGTTCATCGCGGTCGCCGCAGTGGCCGACTGGCGCGTCGCCAATGCCAGCGACCAGAAGCTGAAAAAGAACGCCGACGGCAGCGCGCCCGAGCTGCACTTCGAGCAGAATCCCGATATCCTGGCCACGGTGGCCGCGCTGCCCGCGCGGCCGTACTGCGTCGGCTTTGCCGCCGAGTCGGAAAATCTGCTGCAGTATGGCGCGGCCAAGCGCGAGCAAGAAAGGCATGCCGCTGTTGGTCGGCAATATCGGCCATCACACTTTCGGCCAGGACGACAACGAATTGGTCCTGTTCGACGAGCACGGCCATACCCGCCTGCCGCGCGCCGCCAAAGCGACAGCTGGCGCGGCAGCTGGTCGCTGAAATCGTGCAGCGGCTGCCAGCCTGAAGCCGCGCCTATGCCTCTTCCCGACGTTTCCGTTCCGTTTCGGCCACTTCCAATCCGCGCAATTTCGCGCGCCACTTGCGACACCATGAAAACCATCGACATCAAGATTCTCGACGCCCGCATGAAGGACTGCCTGCCGGCGTACGCCACCGCCGGCAGCGCCGGCCTCGACCTGCGCGCCTGCATCGACGCGCCGCTCACGCTCGCAGCCGGGCGAAACGCATCTGATCGCCGACCGGCCTGGCGATCCATATCGCCGACCCGGGCTATGCCGCCATGATCCTGCCGCGCAGCGGCCTCGGCCATAAGCACGGCATCGTACTGGGGAATCTGGTGGGCTTGATCGACTCCGATTACCAGGGCCAGCTGATGGTATCGACCTGGAATCGCGGACAGACCGCATTCACGCTCGAACCGATGGAGCGCCTGGCGCAACTGGTGATCGTCCCGACACTGCGCATCAAGCTGAACGTGGTCGACGAGTTCGACGCCAGCGAACGCGGCACCGGCGGCTTCGGCAGCACCGGCAGCCATTGACAAGGAGAGGAACATGGAAGATTTCGAGCAGCGCGGGCTGCAGCCGCGCGGATGGCGGCATTGCGCACTGGCCGGCCTGGTCTTCCTGAGCGCCTGCGCCACGCAGGCGCCTCCCACCCGGCCGACACCGGAAACGGCGCCGGCGGTCACGCTGCCCGCCGTCGACACCGCCCAGCAAAAGGAATTGCGCGCGCTGGTCGCATTGCAGGATCGGCTGTACAACGTGGCGGCGCCGCTGCTGGTGCATAACGCCGAGCTATGCAAGAGCAATGCGCGCAAGCTGGTCGGCTTCACCGCCAAAACCAAATACTCCTATTCCAGCGAATTTGTCGCGGCGGCGCAAAGCGTGCTGGGCCTGGACGACCGACTGCAGGTCACCGGCCTGCTGCCGGCCAGCGGTGCGGTAGGCGCCGGCGTGCGGCGCGGCGACATCCTGCTGGCCGTCGACGGCCAGCCGATGCCGCAAGGACCGAATGCCGAACGCCAGGCGGCCACCGTGCTGGGGCCGATCGTGGCGGCGCGCTCCAGCGTCAATCTGAGCCTGCTGCGCAACGGCGCCAGCCTGACGCTGAACGTGCCGCTGACCATGGCCTGCGCCTTCGGCGTCGAGCTCGGCAATACCGATAATGTCAACAGCTACGCCGATGGGCGGCGCATCCTGATCACGCGCGGCATGATGAATTTCGCCCGCTCCGACCAGGAACTGGCCTACCTGCTGGCCACGGAGATGGCGCACAATGCGCTGGCCCATGCCCATAAGCAGAAGATGAGTGCCACCCTGAGCGGGATCATCGACAATTTGATCCGCATCCAGCCCGACATGAGCATGATGGGCGGCACCGCCGGCGTCAAAACCTACAGCGCGGAGCAGGATGCCAGCGCCCAAGCCCTGGCGTTGTATATGGCGGCGCGCGCCGGTTATGGCATCGACCAGGCCGCGGGCTTCTGGCGCCGGCTGGCGACGCAATATCCGCCGACGGTAGCGAACGGCTATACCGCGATCCATCCCTCCACCGGCAACCAGGTGGCGGCCATCGAAAAAACCGTCGCCGAGATCAAGGCCAAACAAGCCGCCGGCAAGCCACTGGTGCCGTGACCGGACCGGCGCCGTCGCGACGGGTGGCGCGGCAAATGGACGGACAGCCTGGCCTGGCCGCCGGGCTTTGCGCCGGCGGCAGCGGGAACGGCTGATACGCTTCGGGCGGCTCATGGATCTCGTTCGGCAGCGACAGCGCGCCAATACTGACATCGTGGCTCCGTCCCGGCCCATGAAACCCAGACCGACGCCGAGCACGACCGGAGGCATGGACCTACTTTTCCCGCCGGCCGCAGGCTGGTAAGGATACGGCGGACGGTCGGCACCGATTCGGAGCGGCAGCACTCACCCGCGTGAATCCACGTGCTGCGGCCGGCGGCCATCACGGGAGCGGGCATTCCCGGACCGGCGCTGCCTGAAGCGGGATGATTTTCGCGCCGCAGGCTCACCCAAAACCCTGGTCCCTCGTTTCGCTGCGCTGGCGCGACTTCGACAGGCGCACTGAGCCGAAATCATTATATGGCGGGAGTATATTAAAAATTATTCCGTTCTACGTGTGAAAATAGCGCCATGCCAAGGGAGTATATGGCTCGGCACCGCCGCATTGCAGGGCGCGCAACCAGTGCACCTGGGCGGCAGGCCGTCCAGCCTCTGTGCGCTCACGCAGGTAACCGCCGCCGCCTCCCAGGCATAAAAAAAGCCCGAACCACGAGACGTGTTCGGGCTTGTGGCAAGGTGCCGGTCTATTCGACTTCGACCGCCTCCTCCGGCGCGGCCGGAGGTGCCGCATCCCGTTCGGCGAAATCCAGGTGGATCTGTTCCTTCTCGTCCAGATCGACCGTGACCCGGCCGCCGTTCACCAGCTTGCCGAACAGCAGTTCGTCGGCCAAGGCCTTGCGGATCATGTCCTGGATCAGGCGCGACATCGGCCGCGCGCCCATCGGTCGGGTCGAAGCCTTTCTTGGCCAGGAAGTTGCGCAGGTTCTCGGTGAAAATCGCTTCCACTTTTTTCTCGTGCAGCTGTTCTTCCAGCTGCATCAGGAACTTGTCGACCACGCGCAGGATGATTTCCTCGTCGAGCGCCGGAAGCTGATGATCGCATCGAGGCGGTTGCGGAACTCCGGCGTGAACATGCGCTTGATGTCGGCCATCTCGTCGCCGGCTTCCTTCTTGTCGGTGAAGCCGATCGAGCGCTTCTGCAGGCTTTCGGCGCCGGCATTGGTGGTCATGACGATGATCACGTTGCGGAAGTCCGCCTTGCGGCCGTTGTTGTCGGTCAGCGTGCCGTGGTCCATCACCTGCAGCAGGATGTTGAAGATGTCCGGATGCGCCTTTTCGATTTCGTCGAGCAGCAGCACCGCGTGCGGCTTCTTGGTGATCGCCTCGGTCAGCAGACCGCCCTGGTCGAAGCCGACGTAGCCCGGCGGCGCGCCGATCAGGCGGCTCACCGCATGGCGCTCCATGTATTCCGACATGTCGAAGCGGATCAGCTCGATGCCGAGGATGAAGGCCAGCTGCTTGGCCACCTCGGTCTTGCCGACGCCGGTCGGACCGGAGAACAGGAAGGAGCCGATCGGCTTGTCGGTCTTGCCCAGGCCGGCGCGCGCCATCTTGATGGCCGAGGCCAGCGCCTCGATCGCCGGGTCCTGGCCGAACACGACGTTGCTTCAGGTCGCGGTCGATGGTCTGCAGCTTGCTGCGGTCGTCCTGGTTGACCGTTTGCGGCGGGATGCGCGCGATCTTCGCGATGATGTCCTCGATCTCGGTCTTGCCGATGGTTTTTTTCTGCTTCGACTTCGGCAGGATGCGCTGCGCGGCGCCGGCTTCGTCGATGACGTCGATCGCCTTGTCCGGCAGATGGCGGTCGTTGATGAAGCGCGCCGCCAGTTCGGCCGCGGTAGTCAGCGCCGACGCCGAATACTTGACGCCGTGGTGCTCTTCGAAGCGCGACTTCAGGCCGCGCAGGATCTGCACGGTCTGCTCGACCGTCGGCTCGTTGACGTCGATTTTCTGGAAGCGGCGCGACAGCGCGTGGTCCTTTTCGAACACGCCGCGGAATTCGGTGATAGGTGGTCGCGCCGATGCACTTGAGCTGGCCGTTGGACAGCGCCGGCTTCAGCAGATTCGACGCATCCAGCGTGCCGCCCGACGCCGAACCGGCGCCGATGATGGTGTGGATCTCGTCGATGAACAGGATGCCGTTCGGGCGTGTCCTTCAGCTGCTTCAGCACGGCCTTCAGGCGCTGCTCGAAATCGCCGCGATACTTGGTGCCGGCCAGCAGCGCGCCCATGTCGAGCGAATACACGACGGCGTTCTGCAGGATCTCGGGCACGTCTTCCTGCGTGATGCGCCATGCCAGGCCTTCGGCGATCGCGGTCTTGCCGACGCCGGCCTCGCCGACCAGCAGCGGATTGTTCTTGCGGCGGCGGCACAGGGTCTGGATCACGCGCTCGACTTCGTCCTCGCGGCCGATCAGCGGATCGATCTTGCCCTCGGCGGCCAGCCTTGTTCAGGTTCTGGGTGAACTGGTCGAGCGGGCTTTCCTTCGTGCTGCCCTTCGGCCTGCGCTTCTTCGACGCCTTCGGACGCTTTCTGCGGCATCGGACTGCTGGTCCTTGCGCACGCCGTGCGAAATGAAATTGACCACGTCCAGGCGCGTCACGCCCTGCTGGTGCAGGTAGTAGACGGCGTGCGAATCCTTCTCGCCGAAGATCGCCACCAGCACATTGGCGCCGGTCACTTCCTTCTTGCCGTTGGAGGCCGACTGCACGTGCATGATGGCGCGCTGGATCACGCGCTGGAAACCGAGCGTCGGCTGGGTGTCGACCTCGCTGCGTGCCGGGCACGGTCGGCGTGTTGTCAGCCGATGAAATTGGTCAGGGTCTTGCGCAGGTCGTCGATATTGACCGCGCAGGCGCGCAGCACTTCGGCCGCCGACGGATTGTCGAGCAAGGCCAGCAGCAGGTGCTCGACGGTAATGAATTCGTGCCGCGCCTGTCGGGCTTCGACAAAGGCCATGTGTAAGCTAACTTCCAGTTCCTGCGCAATCATACTTCCTCCATCACGCACTGCAGGGGATGCCCCGCCTTGCGCGCATGCGTTAATACAAATTCCACTTTGGTACACGCGATATCTTTGGAAAACACGCCACACACGCCCTTTGCCGTGACGATGAACCTTGAGCATGATTTGCGTTGCCGTTTCACGGTCCTTGTTGAAGTACTCCTGGATGATGGCCACCACGAATTCCATCGGGGTGTAATCGTCATTCAGCAATGCCACCTGATACATCGGCGGTGGCTTGAGCTGTCCTGCCGCTCCAGCAGCTGTATCATTATCGTGCTTAGTTGCCATGCGCTCTATTCTAATGCTTTCAATGTTGATGCCATGCGTAAACATCAGGCCGTTTCATTTGTTTTCCATCTTACGCGTTTTCCGATGGTATGCGCAGATGGCGTCCCGATTGCGCGAAAATCAAGAGTTGCGTTTTGCAGCGCTGTGGAAATAATTTGCAACACGCATGCAAAAGCTGCTTGACTTTTGTAATTTTTGCGCAAACAATGACCGCGTATTGATAGATGACGAGTTATGCTACTATCAATAAGAAGTGAGCAGGCTGTAGGAAGGGGCA
Organism: uncultured beta proteobacterium; assembly: GCA_963706525.1. Lineage (GTDB taxonomy): Bacteria > Pseudomonadota > Gammaproteobacteria > Burkholderiales > Burkholderiaceae_D > DATJCV01. The sequence goes on from CAVPMM010000015.1 coordinate 799,675, forward strand.
CGTTACGCGAGGCTTCTTGCTTTTACGGCTCGTGTGATTAGTTCTTATTTGAAAGATGCTTTTATGGCAACAGGTACCGTTAAGTGGTTCAATGATTCCAAAGGCTTTGGCTTTATCACTCCGGATGATGGCGGTGAAGATTTGTTTGCTCACTTTTCCGCAATCAAATGAACGGATTCAAGACCCTCAAAGAAGGTCAAAAAGTCCAATTCGAAGTCACGCAAGGCCCTAAAGGCAAGCAAGCTTCCAACATTCAGGCACCTTAATTTGCTGGCTGTTAAGGTGATTATAAAAAGCCCCGTGAAACGGGGCTTTTTTATTGGGTGTTCCTGTCGAAGCTCCAAGAAGCGGCAACCCATAGGGACATGCGATACGGCCGGGAGTATTTCCCGGCCTTGCCTGCAAATTACATATTCTCGATCATGACGTCGCCGAAACCGGAGCACGACACCTGGGTCGCGCCTTCCATCAGGCGCGCGAAGTCGTAGGTGACCTTCTTCGACGGAATCGACTTTCTGCATCGATTCGATGATCAGGTCGGCCGCCTCGGTCCAGCCCATGTGGCGCAGCATCATTTCAGCCGACAGGATCAGCGAACCCGGGTTGACGTAATCCTTGCCGGCATACTTCGGCGCGGTGCCGTGGGTCGCTTCGAACATCGCGACCGAATCGGACAGGTTGGCGCCCGGCGCGATGCCGATGCCGCCGACCTGTGCCGCCAGCGCGTCGGAAATGTAGTCGCCGTTCAGGTTCAGGGTGGCGATCACGCTGTACTCGTTCGGACGCAGCAGGATCTGCTGCAGGAAGGCGTCGGCGATCGAATCCTTGACGATGATTTCATGGCCGGTCTTCGGATTCTTGAACTTGCACCATGGGCCGCCGTCGATCAGCTCGGCGCCGAATTCCTTCTGCGCCAGGGCATAGGCCCAGTCGCGGAAGCCGCCTTCGGTGTACTTCATGATGTTGCCCTTGTGGACGATGGTCACCGAAGGCTTGTCATTGTCGATCGCGTACTGGATCGCCTTGCGCACCAGGCGCTCGGTGCCTTCGCGCGATACCGGCTTGATGCCGATGCCCGAGGTTTCCGGGAAGCGGATTTTCTTGACGCCCATTTCCTTGATCAGGAAGTCGATCAGCTTCTTCGCGCCGTCCGAACCTTCCTGCCATTCGATGCCGGCGTAGATGTCTTCGGAATTCTCACGGAAGATCACCATGTCGGTCTTTTCCGGCTCCCGCACCGGCGACGGCACGCCCTTGAAGTAGCGCACCGGGCGCAGGCAGACGTAGAGGTCGAGCTCCTGGCGCAGCGCCACGTTCAGCGAGCGGATGCCGCCGCCGACCGGCGTCGTCAACGGGCCCTTGATCGAAACCACGTAATCCTTCAGCACCTCCAGCGTTTCCGTCCGGCAGCCACACGTCCGGGCCGTAGACCTTGGTCGATTTTTCGCCGGCATAGATTTCCATCCAGCTGATCTTGCGCTTGCCGCCGTAGGCCTTGGCCACCGCCGCGTCGACCACCTTGATCATGACCGGCGTGATATCGACGCCGGTGCCGTCGCCCTCGATGTACGGCAATGATCGGGTTGTCTGGTACATTCAACGAGAAATCGGCATTGACGGTAATTTTCTTGCCGTCGGCAGGCACCTTGATATGTTGATACATCGTTGTCTCTCCAGAGAAGGGCAAAAAAGGTAATGGACGGCGCTTCGGGTCGCTCGATTCTTGTCTTATATAAGACATAAGACCCAAATTTCATATTATGCACCAGTATTTTACTGGGCGCCATGTTTTTAGACGATTCCAGCATGTCCCTCATTCTATTCAACAAACCCTACCAGGTCATGTGCCAGTTCTCCCCGCATCCGACGTGGCAAGACGCTGGCCGATTATCTCGATCATACCCGGCATTTATCCGGCCGGCCGGCTGGATGCCGACAGCGAGGGGCTGCTGCTGCTGACCGACGACGGCCGCCTGCAGCACGACATCAGCCACCCCGAGCGCAAACAAGCCGAAAACGTATCTGGCGCAAGTCGAAGGCATACCCGACCGAAGCACGCTGGCGCGCCTGCAGGCGCCGCTCGATTTGGGCGATTTCACCACACTGCCCTGCGAAGCGGCGCAAGTCGAAGCTCCCGAGTGGATCTGGGCCGCGCGATCCGCCGATCCGGCAACGCAGCAACAAGCCGGCCAGCTGGCTGCGCCTCACGCTGACCGAAGGCAAAAACCGGCAAGTGCGGCGCATGACGGCAGCGGTCGGATTGCCGACGCTGCGGCTGATCCGGATCGCCATCGGCCCGTTCGCGCTGGCCACGCATCCGCTGTTTCCGGGCGAATGGCGCCAGGTATCGCCCGCAATGCTCGAGCTGCCTGAACGGAATATCGCTGCGGCGGAGCACAGCGCCTCGACCGCAAGTGGGCGCAAGAAAAGGAGGCGCTAAAACACAAAACGCGACGGCAAGCCGTCGCGTTTTGTGTCGTGGAATCCAAGCGGTTCAGTCAGGCGCAGCGATCCGGGCTGCCCTCAAGCATAGCTGCGCAGACGCAGGGAAAAATCGCGCAGCGCCTGAATGCCAGAAGCCTCGGCCCGTGCGCACCAGTCCTGCAACTGCTGCAATAGCTGTTCGGGCGTGAAATGCGAGCGCCCCCAGAGAGCGACCAGTTCGGTCCGCATCTCGTGGATGGTCTGCAGCGCCTTGCTATGCGCGAACAATTCGGTCAGTTGCTGTTTGTGCTCGCCCTGCAGCTTGTCCGGCGCACGCCGCAGCAGCTTTTTGGACGATTTGAGAAATCCTGCCTCGAATTGCGACTTGGCGGCCATCTGCTCGAGCTCGCCATGCCAGGTGCGCTTCAACGACTTCGCGAATTTGGCCATGACATCATAACGATTCGCCAGCACCGATTGCAGGGTTTCGATATCGGCGACCAGCTTCTCGCGATTGAACTTGGGCGCCGGCGCGACCTTCTTTACCTTGGCCAGTCCGGCCATTTCCATCAGGCGGATATACATCCAGCCAATGTCGAACTCATACCACTTCGAGGAAAGCTTGGCCGAGGTACCGAACGTATGATGATTGTTATGCAGCTCTTCGCCGCCGATCAGAATCCCGATCGGGAAGATATTCGTGGCCGCATCCGCGCACTCGTAGTTGCGATAACCCCAATAGTGGCCGATGCCGTTGACGATCCCCGCCGCCGTGATGGGGATCCACAACATCTGTACCGCCCAGACCGTGATACCGATCGCGCCGAACAGCAGCACATCGATGATCAGCATGAGGCCGACGCCCTGCCAGCTGTACTTGCTGTAAAGGTTGTGCTCGATCCAGTCGTCCGGCGTGCCGTGGCCGTATTTCTCGATCGTTTCGCGGTTTTTCGATTCGGCGCGATACAGCTCGGCGCCTTCCAGCAGCACCTTTTTAATGCCGCGGGTGACCGGGCTGTGCGGATCTTCCTCGGTTTCGCATTTGGCGTGGTGCTTGCGATGAATCGCCGCCCATTCCTTGGTGATCATACCGGTCGTCAGCCATAGCCAGAAACGGAAGAAATGGCTGGGAATCGCGTGCAGATCGAGAGCGCGATGCGCCTGCGAACGATGCAGGTAGATCGTCACGCCGGCAATGGTGATATGCGTGACCACCAGCGTGTAGATCAGGATCTGCCAACCGCTGGCAGCAACGAGGCCATTGATCAGGAAGTCAACAATGGCATCGAAAACGGTATTCAACATTCATACTCCATGTGAGGCGGCGCCTTGTGTACGGCAATGGCGGCGGCGAAATTTGACCGCATTGTACGCCGTTTACAACTTGAGTTCGGGAATCGACATTTCAAGAGACGCTTCCTGCCGCCAGCGCTCATCCCGCAACGTCAAATCGCGTTTCGGATGGGCGATGCGGATCTTGTGGGCTTTCAGCGTGCGCCAGACGGCGCGGTTCACATCCGACAAGACATTCAGGCGCCCATTTTCGGGATCGGTGATCCAAAAGCCGATCTCCAGTTCCAGGCCATCCGGCCCGAACTTGATCAGCAGCGCGCTCGGCGGCGTGACCGCGGAGACGCGCTCGATGCCGGCCGCCGCCTGCTCGAGCGCCAACAGCAGGTTTTCGACATCGTGGTAATACTCGACCACCAATTGCGTGGAGAGCCGGATCGCGCGATCGGACAGCGAGTGGTTCTGCACCGGCGTCGATACGAACATTTCGTTCGGCACCGCCGACTCGACACCGTCCAGCCCGCGCAACACCGTGTAGCGGGTATTGATCTGGGTGACTTTTCCATAGTACTTGTCGACCGTGACCATGTCGCCGATCGACATGCCGCGTTCCAGCAGGATCACGAAGCCGGACACGTAATTGCTGGCGACTTTCTGCAGGCCGAGGCCGAGCGCAACGCCCAGCGCGCCGCCAAATACCGACAGTACCGTGAGGTCGATGCCGACCAGCGACAGGCTGATCAGGATCGCGATCAGCACCAGCAAGGCGCGCGCCATGCGCGCCACCACCGTACGCAAGGACGAATGCATGGTGTTCAGCTGCATCAGGCGGTCTTCCAGCAGCGCACCGGCCCACAAGGCCAGGACCAGGGTGACGACGACCGACGCCAGCGCCTGCAGGATCGACAACAGCGAAATCTGGTAGCGCCCCACCGGGAGTACCGTGTGTTCCAGTTCATGCAGCAAATCCGGCCACAGGCCGGTGATATACAAGGCCACGCCGGTCCAGACCAGCACCGCAAAGAATTTTTCGAAAGCGCGCAGGAAACCGCCCGGCGCGCCGTTGCGGTCGAACGCGCGCTGCAATACGTAGAATACGAAGCGGATCAAGGCCAGCGATGCCACCAGCGGTATCGCCAGGCGCAGCAGATTGACGCGCTGGGATTCGGCCAGCAGCGCCTTGGCCGCGACAAGCAGGATCAGGATCAGGAGCGGCGACAGCACGCGCGCAAAACTTTCGACGCCGAGACGCACCACGCGGGGCTGCTGCGCCGGCACGGTAAACACCTTGCGTATCGCGCGCGACAAGCCCCAGCCGATCAGCGTGCATAGCACCAGTGCGCCGAGCTGCCACACGATGCTCGGCGTATGAAAATCGCGAACCAGATCGGACAAGAGACTGGCAAACATGGTCGGTATCAGTGTTTATAGGGAGTGGCGTCGCGCCGATGCCGCTCCCAGTTGGCGGCATAGCGCGCCGTCAGCTGCGGTTCGCCGCGCACCACCAGCACGTTCTCGGCGTTCTTATGCGCCGCCGTCCAGGTGAAATTGAAACTTCCGGTGATCAGCACCGGCGCATCCGAATCGCCGTCAATGATGACCACCTTGTTATGCGCGTTCTGGTAGCCGGTTTCGAGCCAGACCGGGATGCCGGCGTCGCTCAGGACCAGGGCTTGCGACGCCGGCACCTTGGCCAGCTGCTCGGCATCCATCAGCACGCGCACTTCGACGCCGCGGCGATGGGCGCGTATCAATGCCTGCGCCATGTCCTTGCTGGTCATCAGATAGGCCTGGACCAGCACCTGCTTTTTAGCGGCACCGATCGCGTCGACGATCAATCCTTCGATATCGTTCCATGGCGCGAATGCAGCCTGTACGGTGCCGTGCGCCGGCGTCGGCCGCGGCAGCGGTTCGAATGCGTACGCATTCGCAACCGGAACCGCCATCGCCAGCCAGGCGATGACGCCGAAAACCACGCGTGATCTCATCTACGCTCGAGCACGGCGGCAAAAAAACCGTCGGTCCGGTGCAGATGCGGCAACAGCTTCAGATAGTCGCCCATCTCCAGCGCTATTTTCTGTTCCGCCAGCACATCCTTCATCGGCACCAGGACAAAGTTGTCATGACTTGCCAGGAATTGGGCGACGATCGCATCGTTTTCCTCATCGAGCAAGCTGCAAGTGCCATATACCAGACGGCCGCCCGGCTTCACCAGGCGCGCGGCGCTGGCCAGGATTGCACTTTGCTTCAGATTCATTTCCGCTACCGCCGCCGGCGTCTGGCGCCATTTCACGTCGGGGTTGCGGCGCAAGGTTCCCAGGCCGGTGCACGGCGCGTCGACCAGCACCCGGTCGACCTTGCCGGCCAGACGCTTGATCTTGGCATCGTTTTCATGTGCGATCTGGACCGGATGCACATTCGACAGGCCGCTCCTGGCCAGGCGCGGCTTCAGCTTGGCCAGGCGCTTGGCCGAGACGTCGAAGGCATACAGGCGTCCGGTGTTGCGCATGATTGCGCCCAGCGCCAGCGTCTTGCCGCCGGCGCCGGCGCAAAAATCGACCACCATTTCGCCGCGGCGCGCGCCCACCACCTGCGCCAGCAATTGGCTGCCCTCGTCCTGCACTTCCACCGCTCCGCTCTTGAACAAGGGCAGATTCTGGATCGACGGCTTTTTCAGAATACGGATGCCGAGCGGCGCATACGGCGTCGGTTCGCCGACAATCGGCGCTTCGGCCAGCGCCGCAATGACTTCATCGCGCGTGGCCTTGAGGGAATTGACGCGCAGATCAAGCGGCGCCGGTGTGTTCAGCGCCTCGGCCATGCGCAGCGTCTCGGCCTCGCCATGCCGTGCGACCAGCATCTCGAACAGCCAGGACGGCAGGTTGGCGCGCAACGCTGGCGGCAGTTGCAAGCGGTCGATTTCACCGACCCGGGCCAGCCAGGCGCTCTCTTCTTCCGACAAGCCGCCCAGCGCATCGACGCCGACGGCGTCGGCCAGCCCCAGCAACGCCAGGCGGCGCATGGCGGGGCCATGGCCGGATTCGGAAAAGTTGGTGTAGACCGACTTGTTGCGCAGCAGGCCGTAGATGCCTTCGGCGATCACGCCGCGTTCGCGTGCGCCGAGGCGCGGATTTTCGCGAAAATAACGCGACAAGGTGCCGTCGGCCGGGCCGGTAAAGCGCAGGATTTCGCGCAACACCTGTTCGGTGTGCGTGGTGATGGCGGGAGGGAGTCTCATACAACCCTTTCCTGAGTGCCGCCGGACGCGGCCGGCTCGACGATCCGCACCCGGTTGCGCTCCAGCCGCAGCTTGCCCTCGACGAAACTGCGCACCGCGCGCGGATAAATGACATGTTCCTCGGCCAGCACGCGCGCCGCCAGGCGCGCTTCGTCATCGTCGTCCCGTACCGGCACCGCGGCCTGCGCCACGATCGGACCGCCGTCGAGTTCCGAGGTGACGAAATGCACGGTGGCGCCATGCAGCTTGACGCCGGCCTCGAGCGCCTGCCGATGGGTCGCCAGGCCGGGGAAGCTGGGCAGCAGCGAGGGATGGATATTCAGCATGCGGCCGGCATAATGGTCGACCAGCGGCGCCGTCAGTATGCGCATGAAGCCGGCCAGCACCACCAGGTCGGGAGCATAGCTGTCGATGACGGTGCGCAGGGCGGCGTCGAAGGCCGCGCGTTCCGGGTAATCCTTGCTGATGACGGTGGCGACGGGGATTTGGCGGGCCGCGGCGAATGCCAGTCCCTCGGCATCGGAGCGGTTGCTGATGACAGCGGCGATTTCGGCCGGCCAGCGTTCGGCGCGGGCGGCGTTGACGATCGCCTGCATGTTGCTGCCGCGCCCGGAAATCAGGATAACAATGCGTTTCATGGCGCGCATTGTACCTGCTGCACGGCAGGCAAGCCCAGAGAAAATCGGTATTGCGCCTTGGCGGGCGCGGGGTCGAGGCGGACTTACTGGAACGAATAAAACACGCGGAACGCGACTTTTTTCTCCGCCCAGAAGTCGGCGGCGTCGCGGAATACGTCAAGCAAGGTTTCGCGCGCTTCCTTGTCGAATTTGGGCGTGTTCGGCAATTGCTCGAGCACCACCAGGAAGCCGGGTTGCGGGCCCGGCCTTGTGCGGCAGATCGGTCAGGCAATCGGCCAGCGCATCGAAATTCTTGCCGAAATGCTTGGGAAAATAGAATGCCTCGGCAATGGTCGCCAGCACCTGCTGCTTGGTGGTCGCGTCGGCGCACCAGGCATACAGGAAATGCTGACCGAGACGGGCGGCCTCGGCTTGCAGGTCGGTCACGCGGAACGCGCGGATGGACTGCACGACATTGGGTGGCACAGTTTTGAATAAACTCATTTCTCCCTCGGTATTGACCATATTCATTGCGGCGGTTATTGCAGACAGCATGCTGTCCGCCTCCTTATTCTTGTATGCGCATGAAAGTCACATAATGATTGTCGGTGTAATAATATTCGCCGGATGAGACGGGATTGCCGCCTGCCACGATCCGGCGCGCACCGCGATTGCGGGCGCGTGGCGTCTTCACGGTAAATTCGTGGTAGTAGCCCCGCTCCCGCTTCGGGAGTATGCCTTCGTAGTTGCCAAAAACCACGCCATCCTTGGCGTAGGGAAATGGTCCGCCCTGCTTGATCAATGCCAGCGTCTTTTGGGCCTCGACCGGCAAGTCGCGCACGGAAATCGAGCGTCAGCGTTGCCGGTTGCTTGGCGAAGGTGGCCGCGCACAGCAGCCAAGCCGCAAATAAAAGAACCAGTTTTTTCAGGAACTGACCGTTCGACATCATCTTCCGCGTGCTTTTTTGTTGGCAGTATTGCAACAGCACAAATCAATTATCACGTAGGGTAACGTGTTGTACAAAACGAATCAACAGGTATAAACCAATTCCAATCCGGCCGCCGAGGGGCATCGCCTGCCCTTGCCGCAGTCATCAATCGGCAAAGAAGTTCAGGACATCCGTACGGCGCGCAAAAGCGTCTTTTTGTCCGAGCCGGATCAGTTCGCAGGTATAGCTGGCCTCGAACAGCAAGTAGGATGCCAGGGCGCCACCGCGCGCCTCGGTGGCGCCGATGCCGGCCAGCATCGCATGCACCGGCCGCGGCAGGCTGCCGACGTGGCGGCTGGCGATGTCGTCCAGCCGTTCGGAGGGCGAAATCAGCAGCATGTCGATCGGCCGCAGCGCGGTCTTTTCCCTTTGTTCGGGCGTCAGCAGCGACAGCGTCTGGTTGATGCGGGTCAGGCGTTCGATGTCGACCGCGAGGCCGTCCAGGAAGATGCTGGACATGGCGTGGCCGGCGATCTGGGCCAGGCTCGGATACTTCGGGAACGGCGAGACGTCGAGCGCCGGTTCCATCAGGCGGCCGGCGCCGACCACGAACACCTTGCTGGCGCCCAGATGGATCGCCGGCGCGATCGGCGTCGGCTGCCGCATCGAACCGTCGCCGAAATACTCGCGGCGGCCGTCGCAGTAGATCGGCGTTGCCGGAAAAATGAAGGGGATCGCCGACGAAGCCAGCAGATGTTCGACGCCGATCTGATCCTTGATCGCCCGGCGCTGGCTGCGCGTCCATTCCTGGATATCGGCCGCGCTCTGGTAGAAGGTGATGTGGTTACCACCGGTATAGGAGGAAGCGCTCACGGCCAGCGCATGCAGGACGCCGCTGTGCAAGGCCGCATCCAAGCGCGGCAGATCGAGCAAGCGGTGCAGCAGGGTGACCAGCGGCGTGTTGTCGAGCAGCGAATTCGGCGGCTGCGCATGCCATTTGCGCAACAGCCAGCCGAACGACAGCACAGACAGCCAGCGCGCCCCGGTGCGCAGCACGCCGAGCGAATCGGCGCGGTATACCTGCTCCGCCGTGAAGTGGGCCCAGACTTTCCAGAGCTTTTCGACCGCTTCGGAGAAGTCGTCGGCGCGGCAGGCCAGCGCGGTGGCGTTGATGGCGCCGGCCGAGGTGCCGCACAAGACATCGAAGGGGTTGCGCTGCGGCGCCCAGCCGGCCTCGCGCAACATGGAAGATACCGCCTGGAGTACTCCGACCTGATAGGCGGCACGGGCTCCGCCGCCGGTCAAAACCAGCGCCGATTTGATTTGTTTCTGCATGACAAGAGATTAACAGGCGGAGGGAAGTTTGGGAATGCCGGCGCAGGGAACGCCAGCAGATTTTCCCAAATCATATACTCCCGGCAATAACAGCTTATCCCGGGCTTGAAATGGCAATTATTGCAACATACTCCCTACTGCATGGTTTACGCCGATGCACTGCCTTTGCGGTCGGGAACTCGCGCAATGCCCGCCGTAGTCCGCGACCGGCGCTGCACAGTCTGAGCAGCCATGCGCAGCGTGGCGCCAGGATCGGCGCCGCGCTGCGGCTATCGAACGGGGAGCGCCCTGCCGCTTATTTCGGCTGCATCCGGATCGCGCCGTCGAGGCGGATCGTCTCGCCGTTCAGCATCACGTTTTCGATGATGGTCTTGGCCAGATGCGCATATTCGGCTGGCTTGCCCAGGCGCGACGGGAACGGCACCATCTTGCCCAGCGCGTCCTGCACTTCCTGCGGCATACCGAGCAGCATCGGCGTCTCGAAGATGCCGGGTGCGATCGTCATCACGCGGATGCCGCTGCGCGACAGGTCGCGCGCCATCGGCAGGGTCAAGCCGACCACCGCCGCTTTCGACGAGCCGTAGGCGGCCTGGCCGATCTGGCCGTCGTAGGCAGCGACCGAGGCGGTATTGATGATGATGCCGCGTTCGCCGTATTCGGCGGCGTCGGTCTGGCCCATCGCATCGGCCGCCAGCCGCGCCATGTTGAAGGTGCCGACCAGGTTGATGTTGACGGTGCGCTGGAACACTTCAAGCGGATGCGGGCCGTCGCGGCCGACGGTCTTCACCGCCGGCGCGACGCCGGCGCAATTGACGAGGCCGCGCAGCGTGCCCAGCGCGGTCGCCGCCTGCACCGCCGCCAGGCCGTCGGCTTCCGAGGTGACGTCGCATTTGACGAACTTGCCCTTCAGCTCGGCCGCCAGTTTTTCGCCGAGCTCGACCTGGACGTCGGCCAGCACGACCTTGCCGCCGTTTTCAACCAGCATGCGCGCGGTCGCCGCGCCCAGGCCGGAGGCGCCGCCGGTGACGATGAATACGTTGTTTTGAATCTGCATGGCTTGTTTTCCTTTTGCAAAAACCGGGAACCGGGAAATGGGCATGACGCTTACGTAAACGTCATGATGGCGATTGTAGCGAGGTTTCACCGCCGGAATGGAAAAAGACGGCCGGAGCCGCCTTTTTCTGGTGCCTGCCTCGCCCTTCAATCGGCGTCGGGCAGAGGCTTGCGCGCCGGCGTCACGGCTTGGCCAGAGGCACCACCGTCAATCCGGCCGGCGCTTCACGCTGGTTCAAAGTGGCGACCGGCGGCACGACCGGTGCTGCGGCACTCATGACCGGCTGCGGACCGGTCGAAGACAGCGCGGCGCTGGTACCAAACAATGCCCCGGCCGGCAGCAGCGGCACGATCAGCAGGGCGACGATGTTGATGATCTTGATCAGCGGATTGACCGCCGGCCCGGCGGTATCCTTGTACGGATCGCCGACGGTGTCGCCGGTGACCGCCGCCTTGTGCGCTTCCGAACCCTTGCCGCCGAAGTTGCCGTCCTCGATGTATTTCTTGGCGTTGTCCCAGGCGCCGCCGCCGGTGGTCATCGAGATCGCCACGAACAGGCCGGTGACGATCGCCCCCATCAGCAGGCCGCCCAGCGCCGCCGGCCCGAGCAGCATGCCGACCAGGATCGGCACCACCACCGGCAGCAGCGACGGCACGATCATTTCCTTGATCGCCGCCGTGGTCAGCATGTCGACCGCCTTGTCGTACTCCGGCTTGCCGGTGCCGTCCATGATGCCCTTGATGTCGCGGAACTGGCGCCGCACCTCGACCACCACCGCGCCGGCCGCGCGCCCCACCGCTTCCATCGCCATCGCGCCGAACAGGTAGGGAATCAGGCCGCCGATGAACAGGCCGACGATCACCAGCGGATCCGACAGGTCGAAGCTGATGCTGGTGCCGACCGATTCCAGCGCATGCGTGTAGTCGGCGAACAGCACCAGCGCCGCCAGGCCGGCCGAGCCGATCGCGTAGCCCTTGGTGACGGCCTTGGTGGTGTTGCCGACCGCGTCCAGCGGATCGGTGATGGCGCGCACCGAATCCGGCATGCCGGCCATTTCGGCGATGCCGCCGGCGTTGTCGGTGATCGGGCCGTAGGCGTCGAGCGCGACGATGATGCCGGCCATCGACAGCATCGAGGTGGCCGCGATCGCGATGCCGTACAGGCCGCCCAGCCAGTACGAGGCGAGGATCGCCGCGCACACCGACCAGCACCGGATAGGCGGTCGACTTCATCGACACGCCGAGGCCGGCGATGATGTTGGTGCCGTGGCCGGTGGTCGAGGCTTGCGCGATGTGGCGCACCGGCTTGAAGTCGGTGCCGGTGTAGTACTCGGTGATGTAGACCATCAGGCCGGTCAGCACGATGCCGACCACGGCGCGAGCCCATCATCGGCGCCGCGCATCGGCTCGTCGGCCAGCACGATCCAGGTGACGGCGGCAAAGCCGATCAGCGACAGGCCGGCGGCCCACCACAGGCCGGTGTACAGCGCCGACATGATCTTCTTGCCCGGCTTGGCCTTGACCATCGAGCAGCCGACGATCGACGCCGAGGATCGAGACCGCCGCCCAGCAGCAGCGGATAGATCGCCGCCTGCAACTCGGCGCCCTTGATCAGCAGCGCACCCAGCAGCATGGTGGCGATCAGCGTCACCACATAGGTTTCGAACAGGTCGGCCGCCATGCCGGCGCAGTCGCCGACGTTGTCGCCGACGTTGTCGGCGATCACCGCCGGGTTGCGCGGATCGTCCTCGGGAATGCCGGCTTCGACCTTGCCCACCAGGTCGGCGCCGACGTCGGCGCCCTTGGTGAAGATGCCGCCGCCCAGCCGCGCGAAGATCGAGATCAGCGAGGCGCCGAAGGCCAGGCCGATCAGCGGCTTGATCACGTCATGCGGGTGACCGTAATGCCGGCGCCGTGCGGCGCCGAGCGGTCAGCATCCAGAAGAACAGCGTCACGCCCAGCAGGCCGAGGCCGACCACCAGCATGCCGGTGATGGCGCCGCCCTTGAAGGCGACGTCGAGCGCCTCGTTCATGCCCTTGGTGGCCGCCTGCGCGGTACGCACGTTGGCGCGCACCGAGACGTTCATGCCGATGAAGCCGCAGGCGCCGGACAGCACGGCGCCGATCAGGAAGCCGATCGCGGTGGTGCAAGCCGAGACCCGGAACGATGGCGATGATAATGAACAGCACCACGCCGACGATGGCGATGGTGCGGTACTGACGCGCCAGATAGGCCGCCGCGCCGTGTCTGGATGGCGGCGGCGATTTCCTGCATGCGGGCGTTGCCGGCGTCCTGCTTCAGGATCCAGCTGCGCGACATCAGACCGTAGATGACGGCGATCACGCCGCACACTACAGCGAACAATAACCCTGCTGCCATATTCCTCCTCCTTGTTATCACATCCAAGCAAAATGAACCAACCGCCGAACATCCACAACGGCGTTGCCGCCGCTGCCAATCGCGTTGCCGCCGCTTCATAAGAAACGACGCACTGCAAATCTTTTCGCTGGCCTACTTGAACATGATTACCTGGACTGGCCGGGTCCGCCGCGGCCCCATCGGTCAAACACCGGGGCCATCATCGCGGCTGCAGGGTATAAAAAAAGCGGACACGAGGTCCGCTTGCGGTTATTCCGCGAGTGCCGCGAAGGCACGGTCGCGGATGGCTCGACCGGGCCGACGCCGGCGATCTTGCGGTACTTCGGCGCACCGGGCTGGCCCGACTGCGCCCACTTGTTGTAGTAGTCGAGCAGCACTTCGGTCTGGTCGTGATAGACCGCGAGACGCTTCTTGACGGTTTCTTCCTTGTCGTCGTCGCGCTGGATCAGGTCCTCGCCGGTGACGTCGTCCTTGCCCTCGACTTTGGGCGGATTGAACTTGATGTGATAGGTGCGGCCGGATGCCGAGATGCATGCGGCGCCCGCTCATGCGCTCGACGATCGCTTCATCGGGCACGTCGATTTCGAGCACGTAGTCGATGGCGACGCCGGCGTCCTTCATGGCATCGGCCTGCGGAATCGTGCGCGGGAAGCCGTCGAACAGGTAGCCGTTGGCGCAATCCGGTTCCTTCAGGCGGTCCTTGACCAGGCCGATGATGATGTCGTCCGACACCAGGCCGCCGGCATCCATGACTTTCTTGGCTGCGATGCCGAGCGGCGTGCCGGCCTTGACCGCCGCGCGCAGCATGTCGCCGGTCGAGATCTGCGGAATGTTGAATTTTTCTTTGATGAAAGTGGCTTGCGTGCCTTTACCGGCACCAGGCGCTCCTAAAAGGATGAGGCGCATGTTATTCCCTAAAACGAGTTTGAATTTTTTTGCAGTGGCAGACCAAGTGCGGCGCGGCCACCATCAGATGTGCTTTTTAGCGTACTTGCCTTGTCCGAAACTTACCACAGAATTTCCCCCGCGCCGACGCTTTGACGACGATTTCCGTCGATTCACACCTGGAAATGCCGCCGCACCCGCTCCAGATCTTCGGCGTATCGACGCCGCCGGCGGGCGCCTCGGCGGCAACGTGGACCGCGATCGGATAGCCGTGCCACAGGCACGCGCAATTGCTCCAGCGCCTCGATGCGCTCCAGCGGCGCCGGCTCCAGCGCCGGATAGGCTTGCAGGAAATCATTGCGATAGGCATACAGCCCGATATGGCGCAGCGGCGCGTAACCGGGCGGCAGCCTGTCGCGCGCCTGCGCAAAGCCGTCGCGATGCCAGGGAATCGGCGCGCGCGAAAAATACAGCGCCCGCCCGCTGCGCTCCAGCACCACCTTCACCACGTTCGGGTCGAACAGCTCGGCGGCGCTGGCGATCGCATGGGCGGCGGTCGCCATCGGCACGCTCGGTCCGATTTCGGCAGCGGTGGCGGCGATCAGCGCCGGTTCGATCAGCGGTTCGTCGCCCTGCACGTTGACCACCACCGCGTCCGGCGCAAGTTGCAGTGCAGCGGCGACTTCGGCGATGCGGTCGGTGCCGGACGAGGTGATCGGCGCGCGTCATGCGCACCGCCACGCCGATGCGCTGCGCAGGCGGCGACGATGTCGGCATGGTCGGTGGCGACGATCACCTGCGCCGCGCCGGAGCGGGCGGCGCGCTCGGCCACGCGCACCACCATCGGCTTGCCGCCGAGGTCGGCCAGCGGCTTGTTGGGCAGGCGCGTCGACGCCAGGCGGGCGGGAATGATGACGGTGAATGACATGGGGATTTTTTTGTTTTTCGGCAAGCGCCGGCGCCTTGCGGAAAGCGCGGCGTGAGTATTGCGGATCAGCTCGGCGACGGCACCGCGACCGGGGGCCCGTTCAGGTCGCGCGCCTCTTCGGCCCACATGATGGGGATGCCGTCGCGGATCGGATAGGCCAGGCGGTCGCCCTTGCAGATCAGTTCCTGCGCCTGTCTTGATCGTATTCGAGCGGCCCCTTGCAGATCGGGCAAACCAGGATGTCAAGCAGTCGGGTGTCCACGCAATTTCTCCACAATATGTTCGGCCAGCGCCCTCGTCGATGCGCGCCGTGACCGGCACGACCCACAGCCGCGGGTCGTTTTTGAGGGCGGCATGACGGCTACATTTTACTGCATCCTTCTCCGTGATCAGGATGACATCGGCGGTCTCGGCGGCAAACGGATTGTCGGCAAATGCGTAATGGTCGGGCAATGGCATTTCGTCGAAGGCCAGGCCGGCGGCGCGCAGCATGGCGAAGAAGCGCGCCGGGTTGCCGATGCCGGCGGCCGCCACCACGCGCGAGGCTTGGCGCTCGGCCTCGGCCGGCGCCGCCGGATCGGGAATGTGCAGCAGCGGCGTCAGCGGCAGCCGCTGGGCACGGTCGAGCAGGCGTTCGGCGACCACGCCCACCAGGTGCATGCGAAACGCCGGCGCACCGATGTGCGGCGGCAGCGCGGCCGTCTCCGGGGCGTTGACCACGGTGAAATCGCGCGCGCGCGAGGCCGGTTCGCGCAGCGGTCCGGCCGGCAGCAGCCAGCCGTTGCCGACGCCGCGCTCGTCGAACAGCATGATTTCGATGTCGCGCACCAGCGCGTAGTGCTGCAGGCCGTCGTCGGCGACCAGCACGTCGACTTCGGGACAGGCGGCCAGCAGCGCCCGCGCCGCCGCCGCGCGGTCGCGCCCCACCATCACCGGGCAGCCGCCGCGCTCGGCGATCAGGAGCGGCTCGTCGCCGACCGCAGCAGCGCCGGCGCCGGCGCCGACCAGTTGCGGCGGCGCCTGCGGCGCGCCGTAGCCGCGCGAAATCACGCCCGGCCGATAACCGGCGGCGCGCAGCGTCTGCACCAGCCAGATCATCAGCGGCGTCTTGCCGGTGCCGCCGATAAAGATATTGCCGACCACGATGACCGGCACCGGCAAGCGTGTCGCTCTGCAGCCAGCCGCGCCGATACAGCGCGCGGCGCGCGCCGCTGAGGCCGCCAAACAGCAGCGACAGCGGCCACAACAGGCAGGCCAGCGGCCCGCGCCGGCGCCAGGCGCGTGTCACGGCCGAGGCGACAGCGGAATGCGGGATGCTCAAGTGATTTCCTTCATCTCCGGCACAAAGCGAAGAGAAATAATACTATGCCCAGTATTAAAAATCTCGCAATGTTGATGCGCGGCATCAGCTGATTTAACAGCATACTCCCATCAATTGATTTTTACGGCAGGTGTTCAGGAGCGCGCCCGCGCTCAGTGCTTGCCGCTGGTCTGCGCCGCGAAAGTGACTTTGGCGAAGCCGGACAGGCGCGCCGCTTCCAGCACGTTGATCACGGTCTGGTGCGGCGACAACTGATCGGCGTTGATGATGATCACCGGTTCCGGCTGCTTGTCGGCAAATTCGCCGGCGGCCGCCTTCAGCGCGGCGGCCAGCGGCGCCGGATCGCGTGCGGCGACCGCCACGTTGTTGATCGCATAGCGGCCCTGGGCATCGACCGCGACGTTGATCTCGCGCGGCTGCTGCTGCGCCTTTTCGGCGTCGGCGGTCGGCAGCGTGATCTGCAGCGCGGTGAACTTGCTGTAGGTGGTGGTCACCATCAGGAAGATCAGCGATCACCAGCAGCACGTCGATGAACGGGATCAGGTTGATCTCCGGATCTTCGCGCATCTTGCGTTTGCGGAAATTCATCGTCGCGTCGCTCCCGGCCGCTCAGCGGCGCGTGCCGTGCACGATGTCGACGAACTTCACCGCCTGCTGTTCCATGTCGACGATGAAGCTGTCGACCAGCGCGCGGAAGTGGCGGTAGAAGATCAGCGCCGGCATCGCGATCGCCAGGCCGAAGCCGGTGTTGTACAGCGCCACCGAAATGCCGTGCGCCAGCTGCGCCGGGTTGGTGCCGGTCGGCGTTCTGCGCGCCGAAAATCTCGATCATGCCGACCACGGTGCCGAACAGGCCCAGCAGCGGCGCCAGCGTGGCGATGGTGCCGAGCGTGGTCAGGAAGCGCTCCAGTTCATGGGCGCTGCGCCTGGCCCGCCTCCTCGATCGATTCCTTCATGACCTCGCGCGGCGCCTCGACATTGCGCAGGCCGGCGGCCAGCACGCGGCCGAGCGGCGAATTCTGTTCCAGGTGATTGGCCACTTCCGGCGTGACCTTGCCATTGTGATAGACCCGGACCACTTCCTGCAGCAGATTTGGGGGCAGGATACGCTGGCGGCGCAGATACAGGCTTCGTTCGACGATCAGCGTAGTGGCAACGATCGAGACAATCAGCAGCAGCCAGATCGGCCAACCGGCGGCTTCAATAATGGCAAGCAAAGGGACTCCTTAAATTGTTTCGATTGTCTGGATGCAGAATGTAACGTGTCGGACCAATGTGAGCAAGCGCCGGCGCCGCCAGGACGGTCGGCGAGTTGACCACACCTTGTGTGGATAAGCTTGTGAACAAGCCGCGCCACGCTACCCAAAGCGCTTGATTTCAAAGGAATTTATTTTCCTGCCTGGAAAACAGGCAGGGGATATCACGGGGCGTCGCCAGCCGTCGGCAGTATATTATTGAGCGTGTTCCTCTCGAAAGACCGCATGAATCCTGACGCTTTGCCTGCCGACGCCGCGCCGGCGGTGCTCACCGTATCCGCTCTCAACCTGGCGGTGGCGCGCATGCTGGAGCGCAATTTTCCGCTGGCCTGGGTTGCCGGCGAAATTTCCAACTTCACGCGCGCCGCCTCCGGCCACTGGTATTTCACCTTGAAAGACGACAGCGCCCAGGTGCGCGCCGTGATGTTCAAGGGCCGCGCCCAATACGCCGGCATGGTGCCGCGCGAAGGCGACCGGGTCGAGGTGCGCGCGCTGGTGACCCTGTACGCGGCGCGCGGCGACTTTCAATTGAATGTCGAGGCGATCCGCCACGCCGGCGTCGGCAACCTGTATGAAGCCTTCCTGCGGCTGAAGGACAAGCTGACGGCGGAAGGCCTGTTCGACCCGGCCAGCAAACGGCCGCTGCCGCGCTTTCCGCGCACCGTCGGCGTCGTCACCAGCCCGCAGGCGGCGGCCTTGCGCGACGTGCTGACCACGCTGCAGCGGCGCGCGCCGCATGTGCGCGTGATCCTGTATCCGACGCCGGTGCAGGGCGACGGCGCCGCCGACAAAATCCGCCGCGCGATCGAGGCGGCCTCGCGGCGCGCCGAATGCGACATCCTGCTGGTATGCCGCGGCGGCGGCAGCATCGAGGACCTGTGGTCGTTCAACGACGAGGGCGTGGCGCGCGCGATTGCCGCCTGTGCGGTGCCGGTGATCTGCGGCGTCGGCCACGAAACCGACTTCACGATTGCCGACTTCGCTGCCGACCTGCGAGCGCCGACGCCGACCGCCGCCGCCGAACTGGCATTGCCGCCGCGCGCCGACTGGCTCGCCACCCTGCGAACCTACGCCGACGACCTGGGCGGCGAATTGAAGCGGCAACTGGCCGAGCGCGCGCAAACGCTCGACTGGTATGCGCGACGGCTGCAAAGTCCGTCCGCCACCATCGCCCACGAACGGACCAAGCTGCAGGGACTGCAAATGCGAATGCTGCACGCCACCCGCACGCCGCTGGCGCAGGCGAGCTTTGCGCTGGCCCACCTGCGCACCCGTATCGGCGCGCAGTTGCCCGATACGGCGCCGCACCGGCTGGCGCTGGCGGCCCGCAGCGGACGGCTCGCCGAGCGGCTGCAGGCGCAACTGGCGCAACGGCGCCAGCGGCTGGATTCGCTGGCGGCGCAACTGGAATTGCTCAATCCGCAACGCACGCTGGAGCGCGGCTACGCCATCGTCAGCGATGCCGCCGGCCGCCCGATCCGCACACCCGCCGCCTTCCATCCACGCACCACGATTACCGTACGGGTGGCGCACGGCAGCGCCGAACTGGGCATCGCCAGCGTCCAGCCGACACTCGAATGAAAGCCGTCTGAGCTAGCGCAACCGGCGGCAGCCGAAGGATTCCTACAATCCGTCATGCGTTGTAGCGCCATCTCTGCAGTCGCCGCGCTTCCGCCTTACAATTGGCGTTTGCCAAAAGAATAATTCCTCCGAACCACAGAAAGGACTCATCATGGAACACACCCTTCCCGCCCTGCCGTACGCCATGGATGCACTGGCTCCGCACATTTCCAAGGAGACGCTTGAATACCACTACGGCAAGCATCACCAGGCCTATGTGACCAACTTGAACAATCTGATCAAGGGCACCGAGTTCGAAAACGCCTCGCTCGAAGACATCGTCAAGAAATCCAGCGGCGGCGTATTCAATAATGCGGCCCAGGTCTGGAACCATACGTTCTACTGGAACTGCATGAAACCGAACGGCGGCGGCGCACCGACCGGCGCCGTGGCGCAGGCAATCAACGCCAAATGGGGTTCGTTCGATGCGTTCAAGGAAGCCTTCACCAAGTCGTGCGTCGGCAACTTCGGCTCCGGCTGGACTTGGCTGGCCAAGAAAGCCGACGGTTCGGTCGACATCGTCAATACGTCGAACGCCGCGACGCCGCTGACCAGCGCCGACAAGCCGCTGATGACCTGCGACGTCTGGGAACATGCGTATTACATCGATTACCGCAATGCGCGTCCGAAGTATGTCGAAGCGTTCTGGAACCTGGTCAACTGGGATTTCGTCAACCAGAATTTCGCCTAAGCGCTTCTGTTTCCAACCGATCCGGCATAAACAATACGATCCGGAAAATTTGCGGTTGATGTAGCGCGTGACGAGAGGCCATTGCTTTGCAGCAGTGGCCTCTTTTTTTGTGCCTGCGATTCGCATCGCGGTGCCGTTCCCGGGGACCGCGGCAAGCTATTTTGCGGCCGCCATTCCCTTCGCATTCCCGATGGCCATTGCCATAAAGGCATGCATAAGGAACATCTCCACCCTCCCCCTGTCAAATTGAAAGTTCGATTGGGGCACGGCTAAATCCCCCGAGTGCGCAAACCGTCGCCTAGATGCTCTGTGTTTCC